>CBDEGK010000001.1:0-591605 GCA_965237855.1 Halieaceae bacterium
CGGTCCTGCTTTTTTGCGGTGGCCAGTTGCAGCATGAGATCCGCCGCCGTAATGAAGCGTGTTTTGATCCCATTCATGACCGCCTGGTATGCCAGGCTGATCGCCAGGTGGCTTTTACCGACACCACTGGGTCCAAGCAGCACGATATTCTCTGCACGCTCGATGAAGGCCAAACTGGTTAATTCCTGGAGTTGCCTGCGCGGTGCACCGGTGGCGAACTTGAAGTCATAGTCTTCAAAACGCTTGACGGACGGCAACCCTGCAAACCTCAGCAAAGTCTCGCGGGTGCGGAGCATCCTGGCGTCTATCTCAACCCGCAGTAGCTGCTCAAGAAAGTCAGCCAGTGATGACTCGTCACCGGAGGCCCTGTCAGCGATAGCGGACCATTCCAATGCCACAGCACCGAGTTTAAGCACTTCGCAGGCTTGCTGCACTCTTTCCATCTGCAGGTTCATACAGCAACTCCCAGCAGCTGGTCATAGGTACTCAGCGGATGCTGGAGACTTTCGATCGGGAGTGCCTGGGCATTGCTTCGCGGTTTGTCCTGAGCCACCAAGCGCTGCGCCAAAGGCAGCGGCATGAGGCTTAATCGCTCATGATCGAGCAATACCTGCGGCTTTTGGCCTGTTGTCCCGTGAATTCGCTGATGTGCAATGTCAGCGAGCCAATGACCCACCTGCCCATTGGCTACCTCCACGTCCAGCGCCAGCCCGGATTGCTTCAGTGACGCGGCCAGTGGTGTGATAAAACTACCTTTAAGATAACCGTTGAATCGCTCGACTTTGCCCTTGGTCTTAGCACGGTAGGGCCGACAGGCGCGCAATCTAAAACCATTATCACGAGCCATGTTCAACAAACTGGCGTTCCACCGATGTTTCCCGGCACCAAAGGCGTCTCGCTCAATCATGATGCACTTGGCATTATCGAATAGCAGTTCCTCAGGCACGCCTCCAAAGTAGTGTAACGCACCTTCAATACCCGCTAACCAATCCTCCTGCCGTTCGTATTGACTGAATCGTACGTAGGTTGCTCGACTGTATCCCAGGGTGGCAACGAAGGCCTTAAGCCTATTTCTGCCTCGCCGAATCGTCGTGAAATCTACCTGTAACTGCTGGCCAGGTGTTGTGGTCAACTATTTTTGGACACTTTGCTTAAGTTAAATTCGTAGTCCATCGGCGTTTTGTATCCCAGCGTAGAATGCAGCCGCTTCGCGTTGTAATACACCGCCACATACTCCCGGACATCTGCGATCGCAGCTTCTCGAGTGCAATATCCCTGGTCACACGTCCATTCGCGCTTTAGGCTGCTGAAAAATCGTTCAACTGGCGAATTGTCCCAGCAATTACCTTTTCGACTCATGCTCGCTATGATTCCATGCTGCTTTAGCAGTGCTTGGTAAGCATGGCTGGCATATTGACTGCCACGATCTGAATGGTGGATCAAGCCTGGCGGTGGATTCCTTAGGCTTACGGCCATTATCAATGCCCTGATGACCAGCGCCTTGGTCATGCGGCGATCCATAGACCAGCCAACAACTCGTCGAGAGTAAAGGTCAATCACCACGGCCAGGTAGACCCAACCCTCCTGAGTCCAAAGATAAGTAATATCGGACCCCCAGCACTGGTTGGGGCTTGCGGGTGAAAATGCTCGATTCAGCACATTGTCAGCCACAGGTAATCGATGTTTGCTGTCAGTGGTGACCTTGTATTTACGTTTAGATTTGACGACGAGGCCCATAGATTTCATGAGCCGCCTGGCGCGATAACGACCAATGGAGAAGCCTTCTGCAGTAAGTTGACGGCTCAGTCTACGACTCCCCATACTCTGCCGAGAATCTGTAAACAGGGACTTCATTCGCCGCCTGACAGCCAGCTCTTCAGGACCAATCACCTTGCCTCCACGGGCCCTCCAGGCGTAGTAGGAGCTACGCTTTACACCGATGACCCGGCACAACATTGTTACTGGATATTGAGCTGTATTACCTTGCACTAAGGCGTACTTCACTTCATTTCCTTTGCGAAATACGCCGACGCCTTTTTTAGAATTTCTTTCTCCATTTTGAGTTCTCGAACCTCACGGCGCAGCCGCTTTAGTTCCTCTTGTTCGTCCTTAGCAAGTGCATTGATGTGGGAATTAGCCTCATGCTCTCGCTTCCAACGCCCGAGTAGCCCTGGGCCAACATCCAGGCTCCGTGCAGCTGCGACTATGGTATAGCCCTGCTCAATCACCAATGCCACGGCATCTTGCTTGAAATCATCAGGAAAGTTCCGTTTTTGTCTACTTGTCATTGTTCACCTCGTATTTGATTTTTACAGTCTATACAAGGTGTCCACTTTTAGTAGACCACAACAAGGCGGTGTCTCAAAGCGAACGACTGGATCTTTCGCCTTCGGCTTAAATTGTCGGAGATAATCTCTCAGAATACCTTCTTTGCCTTGGTAGCCTCGCGCCAGAATCTCTCGAAACAAGACTGTCGCCGGTATCCAATAGGGTTTCGCTGCCTCGATACGCTCTCCTAAATAGGGTTTGAACGAGTCCAGTTTAGACGGCCTTTTCTCGCGCTGAGAATAGCGAGGTGTTTTGGCAGCATCGCGCAGATAACGACGTACGGTATTGCGTGATAGGTTCATTTCTTTGGCGATACTGCGGATGCTCGTCCCTTGTCGATGTAAAACGTGTATGTCCACTAATTGCTCCTGATTCAACATCTCATTTACACCGCCTCTCTCTTGATTGAAATTGGCGGTAATTGTGCCTCAGGTGGGTCAGTTTTAAATTGTCGCTAGTGGGTCAGTTTTACACTGCTGGTGACAGTAGGTTGGGTGTTGCACGTTGCTGCGGGTGAAACGGCGCAGGATAGCGTCAGCCTCGGCAGTGCGTGTTCGCAAGGCCGTGGTAAACTTGACCAGTTCATCGTACTGCTGAGCAATCAACTCCCAGTTAATTGCCTTGCTGGTGAAGATGGGTTCCAGGTTCGGATAACGCTCTTTAGCCCCGGTATCCGGCTGTGCCAACTTGAGCTTGTTGATGCCCTTGAACCGCGGCATCAGCGTAAAACCCAGAAGGTGACAGAAGGCGAAAGCAACGACACTCTGCCCATGGCTGTCCACATACTGGCGCTCTACTTCCATCTCCGTGCAGTGGTGCAGAACACCTTCAATCATTGATGCCACTTCAGAGGATGAGCACCGCTTGAGCTGGGAATAAATGCAGACCGCGTTTATATCCACATGCCAATAGATCATGACACCACGGCCACCATAGCGGACATGCCACTCGGTCATGAGATTCTGATCCCAGGCGCTGAACTGGGTGGAGTCGGATGCGCAGGCGGTTGTCCCCTCACCCCAGATGTGTGGCAGGCGCGCCTGCAAAGTCGCATTCACCACACGCCTGATAGCATCGCGCAGACTGTCCTTGTGAATATAACGGCGACGTGTATGCAAGAGCTCTTTGTAACTAACCCCATGCGGTTCGCTGGCAAGGCACTTTAATCCCGCATTGGTGCCCAGCCCATAAAGTGAAAGTAGCAGACGGCGTAATACCTCATCGGGAGGGGTGGCTTCCCGCGATGCGGCAGTAGCAAACGCTTTTGTGAACCCCGCCCTAAAATCAGTCTCTTTGAGTGCATCGAGTAAGCTGGTTGCAGGCCACCTCTGGTTAAGCTCCCGCTTTAACGCGTCCAGATTTGGCGGATCAGGCAGTGCTTTCAGTGGGGTAACGGAGATAGTTGGTTTATTACGCTTTTGTTTAATCGCCACTTCGCCGTTTCGTGGCAAATTCTCATTGAGGTGACTGAGCGACTCCGCCATTTTCCCCTTCATGTCGGCGATGAACGTCTCAGCATCGGGCGGCAAATTGAGTGCCTCGTAATAACTCTGACGATTGATATCAAAGTCAGTCGGCAGGTCGTCATCGGGATTGCAAAAGTGCTTGGCGCCGACCACCCAGACTTCCTTGCATCGGAGCTTTTCACGCAGTTCCTGCAGTACACAGATCTCATAATTGATCCGATTGATTCGCTCGGCTCCACTGGACGACTTTTCGATGACAATGTCTCGCCATTTCTGGCGGACTACGCCCTCGACCGGGATATCGTCAAGGGCAAAGTACCGGTCCCGACGATCCTGGTGCGTCTTGATAACGTCTATTGCATCCAGGATCGGGCGCCACGCCTCATTATTGCAGCGGAACTCCAATGCCTCGAGAATACGCGGCAGCATGCGACGATAATGCTGTGCATAGGACGCGCGAACTTTCTTGTGTATCTTGTTGATGTATGCCGGGCCATTTGAACGATGTTCTTTCACCAGTTGTTCGATCATTTGTTCATTAACGACGGGAAACACGACATCACGGACGGCGCCATCAGGATTCTCCAACACGACTTCAGCAATGCGGAACAGCAGCGTCGTCTTGCTCTGCACCTTGAAAAAGCTGCCGACCAACTCTGAGACGATTTTGCGCTCAGCTCGCACCGAGATTTTGTGGATCACCTGGATGAGCAATTCAACAAGCTTGTCAGTGATTTCACCCTCACGCGGCACGCAATAAAAGACCAACAGCGGATAGCGTATCTTTGCAGGGTGGCGGCGAAGCTCCCAGGCATTTTCTGTCCGTGCCCGCTGGCGGTAGCGTTCGGTCAACTTGGGGTTGATGCCCTGCAAAATATCGGCGGGAAGGTCGAGACTGCGTAGCCTCTCGAGTCGGTCGACAGCCCGCAGTACACTGTCCAGGCTGACGGGGCCCATATCGGCACAAATTCGGGAAAATTCGGAAACGTCATCCTTTTCCACAAGAAGACCGTCAAGTTGCGCGAGCGCATCTTTGCTCAACTGACTGTGGATCCTTTGGAAAAGCAGACCATCAAATGTACGCTCGGCCGAACTGACCATCCGTTCCAGGCGGTAATCACCCGGCCGCTCGAGGTGGTTGTGTAGCATCCATTCTGTAATCAGTTCATCCAGATGTGATGGCGCCGGAGCTTCTGGAAAGACGCTGTCAATCAACCAGGTGCGGAAACGGATTGCCACTTGTTTATCAAATGGCCGAATCCCCAGGTATGTTAAAATCTCACGGCGATGTCGGCTCCCCGTTCGGTTTTGGCAGGCATAATCATCAAGGTCAGTGACGGATGCCTCGACCTGGAAGGCCAGGTACTCCAGTACCACAGACGTGATTTCGTCGATTCGTTTGGGAAACCGGGCGTACAGCTGATAATGTCTTAGCAGCACAGCCAGAGCCAATCGACTCTGCCCAGTTTTGCCCTTGAGGAGGGTGTAATCGTCATCATAGAGTGTCCAGTGCTCGCTCAGTTCGGTCTCGGTCCATACTTGCTTCATTCACGATTCCCGTTTTATTATTACGGATTATATATACGGAACATATTGTAAATGGAATCCAACGACTAAAACAAGCACTGACTGAAAATCTGGCCGATTTGCACAGCTTCGTGGGCACTGGGCCTAGCCCGGATGGGCATGGCTGTCTACCAGCCCCGGAATTACAAGGCGCCCCTCGAGGGTGATGAAACGTGTGCTGTTGGATCGATAGCTTGAGGCACCGGCAGAATCACCCACGTAGATAAATCGGCCATTCTTGATCGCGACCGCTTCCGCCCAGGGTTGTTGCGTATTGGACGTGAAAATCCTTGTCCCGCTTAGAATCAGATCGGCCCCTTCCTTGATTGCCGGGTCCTCAGCTGGCGTGCAGGCGGTGATCAGCACTCCCAACACCCCCAACAGCCCAACAAATGACGCGTATTTCTTAAGACTCATGTTTTAGCCGAACATCTTTTCAAAGGCATGCTCAACTTCGGCATGTGCGTTTTTCGAAACGAACGTACCATGAGCGCTCAGTAGCTGATCGAAGTCGAGTCTCAATATGCGTTCGAATTCCGCTTTAATGCCGTCTCGATCTGCGACCGCGTGCTTCATCCACAGGGGACCGATCAGTGTTTCTCGGTTGAAGCCCATCACAGGCAACAGGCGTCGAGCTAGCCAGTTAGTGTGAGGCAAATGCGGGAATGTGGCATAGCTTTGAATAGCGTCGCAGGTTAAGAGTATCGCTGGCGAGCGCTCTAGCAAGATAGCGCCTTCAGGCTGAATCACATGACTAAGCGCCAAGAGTTTTGCGTTGGAAAACGGGAGAGCCCCACTTTCGGACAAGGCGTGCGTGATGGTGGGTGTGGTGTAGGTGGTGCCACCTTCGAATGCCCAGAAATTGGCGCTGTAGCGATCCACATAAAATGGGTCATCCATGCCGTGCATTGGACCAAGACGAAGCACGTGGGCTATCTCGCCAAGTTCTTCCAAAGCCAAAAGACCAGCATCGTCCATTCGCACCGGATTAATCAGTGTCAACTGACCCTGATCACGGACAATAGTCATATTCCGTGTAAAGCGCACAACGGCATTCGCCTTTACGCAGCCATGAACAACAAATAAGTCTTCTGCAATTTGTTTGGGTGGGTCGTGGGGTAAGACGTCAGGATAAGTCATTGATAGCCTCTAATTTTATTCAGGGAAGCCACTGAATTTCTCAGCCTGCAAGCCTGGCTTTAGCCAACAAGCTTCTTCCGATGTAAAAATATTGGCTTGCGGCTGTATATCGGGAAGCTCATTTAGTGAGCCTGCAGGTACAACTAGTGATGTTTTACTTTTGTTTATGTACGGTAAAGCAGAGCCGCATGTTTTACAAAAGGACTTAGAAAACTCTCTTGAAGAGTGCTCATAGGTCGTAATGTTGTCTTGGCCGCTAAGCCACTCAATATTGTCTGGATCGGTGAATATATTGGATGCAAATGCAGAACCGGTTAGTTGTTGGCACTGCTTGCAATGGCATTGATGAAAAGCCTTGAATCTATCTGTTACGGAGAACTTTACAGTGCCACAGAGGCATTCTCCTGCTAATTGTTTATCCATGCTTGAAGACTACTCCTGATTTTCAACGCCGGTGAAGGCGCGTAGCGCCGGAACGTACTTGACACCCTTGTTGTGCGACGCCTGGTTAGTCCAGCATCGTTTCACCTGAACCTCCTACTGCTGGATCAAAATTCCTGTACTTTGGCAGCCCATCATGGAAACTCACAATTTTCTCAGCGTAATTCGTATGCAGCTTTGGCTTAAACTCTAGCTCTGGAATTGATGCAGCCATTACGTCAGTGAGCTTTATTTTAGGGTGCTCGTTGAACAAGGCAGAGCCGCAGTTGCAACAAAATTTACGTAAGCTTTCTGTATCACTTGTTCGTTTGAAGAGAGTGAGTTTTTCCTCTCCGTCCACGATGCGAATTTGATCGGAACGAAATAGACACCCGCCTGTTGCTGGGGCACTTACCCACCGACGGCACGATTCACAGTGACAGTATGTCATCGTAATAGGTTCACCTGTGACATCAAATTGGACTGCGCCACAAAGACAACTGCCTCTTCGAATTATTACTGTCATGGTGCGCTCAATTGACCTCAGGGGCATAACAGCAGGGTATACGTCGTACCGAGGTGTTATATCGCGTCGTGGAGACATATAACTCCCTTATGTCAGTCTTCACGACAATGTCTCTCGTATGCCGAAGCTCCACAATGTCATGGTGATGACGATATACCAGGCGGCGTAGAGATGAGAACGGAAAGGAACTCAAAATCACTCATGGATTTTATTCTACTTCTCTGCCCATAAACTTGCGCCACGCACCAAAGGGCTCCCAGATGCTGTCGAGATCCGATTGTGCATTGTCTTTGTCTTCCCCCAGCACTTCCGTCCGGTAGCGGTACATAAAAGCAGACACCCGCATATTCGCAGCGCAGTGCACCCACACTTTATCTTCTTCAATCTTCTGCATTTGTTCTACGAAGGATTCAAACTTGGTTTCCTCGGGGGCCACGAAATTCACCGGGATATGGATGTAACGGATATCCAGGCTTGACAACAGGCCGGCCTCATCATCGAGAGAATTCTCCACACCGGCAGGGGCCAGGTTGATTACGGTGTTGTAGCCCGCGTCCTTGATCAATTCAAATTGTTGTTCAGTGGGTTGGCCGGAGGTGCCGACACGCTCATCTATTTGCACGAAGTTATAAATGTCCCCCAACGAGCTGCCGCCGACCTTGAGGCCGGTGTATTTTCCGAACAGAGAGACCACGTAGCCCCAGGTCGTTTTGAGGGTGTTCCAGTTCATGACAGGCTGTTGCCTCCATCTATCAATTGATCGGTTCCCGTCATAAAGGCGGATTCGTCGGAGGCCAGGAATACTACCAGGTTGGAGACCTCTTCGCGCTCACCGACGCGAGAGAGGGGGGTAGAGTCACCCAGTCGCGCCATGGCTTCTTCCGCTTCCTTGCTGTTGAACATGCCGGTGTTATCTATGGCGCCTGGGCAGATGGCGTTCACCCGTATATTGTCGGTGCCCAGTTCGCTGGCGGCACACTTGGTGATGCCACGGATGGCCCACTTGGAAGCGCTGTACACGGAATAGAAAGGCATACCCACGTAGCCCGCCATGGACGACAGGTTGATGATGGAGCCGCCGCCGCGTGCTTTCATGTGTGGCGCCACCTTCTGGATGCCCAGCCAGCTGCCGGCCACGTTGACATCGAGTATTTTGCGTAGCTTGTCCACGTTCTCTTCGCCGAAGCTGCCAAAACTGTGAATGCCGGCATTATTAATCAGGATGTCGATGCCGCCGAAGTGGTCCAGGGTGGATTGCACCACCTGTTCCCAGTCGGACTCGCTGCTTACATCCTGTTGGATAAACATTGCCGCGTCGCCCAGGTCAGCGGCAAGGGTCTCACCGGCCTCGCTGTTCACGTCGGTAAACACCACGCTGGCGCCCTCGGCCACCAGTCGCCTGGCGTGAGACTCGCCCATACCCGCGGCACCGCCGGTGAGTATGACGACTTTGTCTTTCAATCTTTGCATGGGGTTAGCGTCCTGTTAAGCGAACCGGCATCTGCTTGAAGCCCTGAATGTTGTTGGATCGTATATAGGCGGTGTCACCGGCCATCTCAATGGCGGAGAACGTCTGGAAAAACTCCTCAAAGAAAATCCGTGCCTCCATCCGCGCCAGGTTGGCACCCAGGCACAGGTGGATACCGTGGCCAAAGGCCATGTGAGGATTGGGCGTCCGCGCTATATTGAAGTCCATCGGATTCTCAAACACCTCCTCGTCGAAATTGGCGGAGCTGTATAGCATTACCACCTTGTCACCTTCCTTGATGGCCTGGCCGCGAATCTCGGTATCGCAGGTGGCGGTGCGGCGGAAATAGTGCAGGGGGCAGGTCCAGCGCAGCATTTCTTCTACCGCGAGAGGTAGTTGGTCAGGGTTTGCCTGCAACTGCTGGTAAAGCTCCGGGCGCTGTATCAATTCGTACATGCCGGAACTGATCAGGCCGCGGGTGGTTTCATTGCCGGCCACGGTGAGCTGGATGAACAGGCCGGCAAATTCCACTTCATCCACCAGTCGTCCGTCGACCTCCTGGGTGGTAAGCAGGGTGACCAGATCATTGCCGTCCTTGCCCTTGCGTTCGCTGGCGAGTTGAAAGCCATAAGTACCCATTTCCACCGAGGCATTGTTGACCTCCTCAGGGGTGCCGCCCAGGTCCGGGTCTGTGCCCGAGGTCTGCATATCCGACCACTGTCGAATCTGTGGCCACATGTCTTCGGGAATTTCCAGCATGGAACCGATCACGGCGGTGGGCAGATCACCGGCCAGGGATTCCACGAAGTTTACTTCACCATTCCCGTCAACAGAGTCCCGCGCAGCATTCATGATGCCGCGGGTGATGGCGCGCACTTTCGGTTCCAGCTCTGCCAGCATTTTGGAAGTAAAGCGGGTAATCACTGCCCGCCGGATAGGGCCATGGTTGGGTGGGTCCATGCCCAGCAACTGCCCCTGGGCCATGGCCAGTATTTCCGGCTCCAGGTCGTCTACCATGACAAAGCCCTTCTGCGCCGAGAAGGTTTTGTTGTCGCGGGATGCGGCCAATACATCGACGTGTTTGCTCAGGGCCCAGTAGCCGCCACCATCGGGATGTTTCTGCCAGTGCACGGGGTCGTTTTCCCGCAGCCAGGCAAATTGTTCATGGGGGATGCCCTGGAGATAGTTGTCAGGGTTATATATATCAATCTGCACGGGCTTTCCTTTTGTCGGCTGATTCAGGTTTCTGAAAGGATATGATCGAACAGATCGCGAGCTTCTTCCAGTTTTTCGAAAATGGGGAACTCGGGATTGAGTGCCCAATTGATCATCAGGTTGTTGAAAGTACCGACGACCATGTCGGCGAGAATATCGGCAGAGAAGCGTCCGCTCAAGTCGCCGTTGTCGATGCCGCTTTGAAAAACCTGGTGGAATTGTTGCTGGATACTCACGCTGACATCGCGCAAGGGATTGTCTTCCTCCGGCGAGGCGGGCAGGACGGTTATCAATTTGCGGTCGATTTCTGTGTAGGTGGCGATGTTCTTTTCAATGAACACGATCATGGCGGAGACGCGGTCGCGGGTGCCGTGATGGTTGGTCAATACCTCATCCATCATACCCTCGGCGGATTTGAAAACGCGGCTCCGACTCAGTTCGCGCAACAAGGCCTGTTTGTCCGGGTAGTAGCCGTAGAAGGTGCGTCTGGCCACATCGGCGAGGGAGCAAATTTGCTCGATACTGGTGTCCTTAATGCCCTGATCCTTGAACAGCGCGTAGGCGGCATCCTGAATGCGTGCGCGTATTTCCAGCTTGCGCTTTTCTCGCCGGCCGCCGCTGCGGCCGGTCTCTGGGAGGGGGTTCAAGGTTTCAGTGGCATCCATTAAATTTCTGCAATCAGTTGCATCTGTGGAGAGTATAGTCTATAAAAGTATACAAATGAGCACAATTGCTCAAATGTTTATTTTTATAAGTTGCTGGAATAACCGCAGGAGTTCTTATGTCTGATCGTCTAATCGTGGTGTCCTCCGACTGCCATGCCGGGCTTCCCATTGCTCAATATAAGCCCTATATCGAGGAAAAGTTTCACGAAATCCTCGATATGGCGGTGCCGATCACCATTGAAATGTCCAATAAGGCCTCTGAGAGCTTCCTGATCAAGGAAATCAACGACGAGTGGCGCAAGGGCAATGAAAAGCGTCTGACCGGCGCCTGGGTTTACGACCAGCGTGTGAAAATGCTGGATGAAGACGGCATTGCCGCAGAAATTCTATTCCCGGACGGTATCACTGAAGTGAATACGCCTCCCTTTGGCGCGGGACTGTCCATGCCAACCAAGAATATGACCCCGGAACTACAGTGGGCGGGCGCTATGGCGCACAATCGTTGGCTGTCTGAATTCTGCGCCAACAATCCCGATCGCCATTTCGGCGTGGGAATTATTCCGCTGCTGTGGAGCGTTGAAACTGCCATCGAGAACATGCGCTGGTGCTATGACAACGGTCTGCGGCATGTGATGATTCCCGTGCAGACGCATGAGTTTCCCGGCTACAACCACACTAAATACGATCCCTTCTGGGAGGCTTGTGAAAGCCTCGGCATGATGGTGCATTTTCATTCGGGTCCCGGTCCCCAGGAAGAATTCTTCGGCCCCGGCTGGCCGACCGAAACCTCCGATGAATATGTGGGTGCGATGGGCCTGTACGTTTCCGAGGTGATGTGGTGGCTGTATCGCCCGTTAGCGTTCATGATCTGGGGTGGCGTATTCGAGCGATTCCCGAAACTGAAAGCCTGCATGACCGAAGGTGGCACCAACTGGATGCTGGAGTTCTGGTTGCGTATGCTCGATTTCCACGCTACCACAGGCCCCGAAAGTGCCAAGCTTGGAGATTACACGGCGCATCTGACTATGAAACCCTCCGAATACTTTATGCGCAACGTAGGCGTTGGTGCCTCCTGTGCCAAGCGCGCCGATATGGAAGTGTGTGAATTCCTGGGCAAAGACAAATTGATGTGGGGGAGTGACTATCCCCATCCCGAGGGCACCTGGCCGCATACCAAAGCGCGTTTGGTGGAGAACTTCAGTGGTTTCTCGGAAGAAGATATTCGCAAGGTGCTCGGCGAAAACGCCATCAATTGGTACGGCTTGTCTGAATCCGCCCTGCAGCCAATTGCCGATCGTATCGGTCCCACCTACAGCCAGTTTCAGTAAGAGGTCGTTGCAATGAGTATTGGTGTTTGTGAGTCCAAGTTGGACATCGGTCTGGACTTTCCCATTGGTTGGTATTCCGTAGGCCGAGGCCGCGAGATCGGTAGCGGTGAAGTGCAGCGGGTGTTTGCCTTTGACCGGGAGCTGGCGCTGTACCGCACGCGCTCGGGTGTAGCCGTGGTTACTGACGCATTTTGTCCGCACCTCGGTGCTCACCTGGGTGTGGAAGGCCGGGTGGTGGGAGAGAGCATTCGTTGTCCCTTTCACGGCTGGCGCTATGATACCGCTGGGAACTGTGTAGAAATTCCCTATTGCGACGAAATTCCTGAGCGTGCCAAGGTGCGTTCCTGGCATGTTAGTGAAACCAATGGCGACATCATGGTCTGGTATCACCCGGAGGGTGAGGCACCGGGCTGGGAAGTTCCGGAGTTGGAGGAGCTGAGCAGCGAGGATTGGAGTGAGCCGCAGTACTGGGAAGTCACGATCCCCAATCACGTGCAGAACATCGCTGAAAACACCTGCGACCCGGAGCACTTTCAGTATGTGCACCGCATGCAGGACACGCCGCCCTCCAAGGTTGAGATTGCGGATGATGGCAGGGTACTGCATATGGTGGCGGATGCCAGCCATGCAGCGAATCCCAATACGCTGGACGTCACCATGCATAACCCGGGCCTGGCGATTGTCAGAACCATTTACGGCCCTGGCGCTGAAATGATGGTGTATTCGACCGCGCAGCCAACATCTCCGAATGAAACCCTTATGCGCTGGACACTGACCGTGCGCAAAGAAATTGTCGACCTGGTGGGCGATGACGTGATGCGTGGTATCAAGGCTGGTATCGATGACGACTTGCCGATCTGGCGCCACAAGATCTATCGCGAAAAACCCGTCTTCTGTAAAGGTGACACCTCCCTGGTGGGCTTTCGGAAGTGGGTTAAACAGTTCTATATCAACTAAAACAACATTTACAGGTAATTATTTATGACTGATTCAATTCAAGGAAACACTGGTGACATTCTCAATTGGCCCATGCTGAAGATCAGGTACCGCACTGATGCGGACAAGATTGCCGAGCTGTTACCCCCCGGTATTGAGCCCGGTGCCGAGCCGGTAGTTACTCTGACAATCTACAACTTTCCGGTGCCGAACGTGCCCGAGTACGGTGTGGTGACTTCTGTTGATGCGGACTACAACGGTGTTCAAGGTGAGTATGTGCTGGGCTACGGTATCGACCAGGAATCCGCTATCTTCATATCCCAGGAAACCAATGGTCAGCCCAAGTATCCTTGCGAAACCAGTTACTACCGTATGTTGGACCAGGTTTCTGCCCGCTGTACTCACCAGGGTTATACCTTCCTGGAGTTCAACGGCACTTCTTCCGGCGTCGATGAGCCGATGGATGAGTGGACTCACAACGAGTGGTGGATCAAAGTATCCCGCGCCGTCAGCGTTGGCGGTCCCGCCACCGGTTACGATTTCCCGCCTCATGTCGTGCACGTGGCTAGTAAGTATGGGACCCAGCGCCGGGAAGCTGTGGACGGCACCCTGGTACTGCGTGACAGCCCCTGGGATCCGTTGGCCAGCAAGCTGCCGATGCGTGAGCAACTGTCCGCCTACCTGTGGTGGCCGATCTTCCTGGACCGCACCATGGAATTGGCCGGCGAGCTGGACGGTGAAGCCTTCCTGCCGTTTGTCGACACCATCTCCGGTTCCCGCTGGCCTGGCCAGAACGGCGCCCCGGCCGGTATTTAAATGAAAGACTTTACCGATAAGGTCGCCATCATCACTGGTGGCGCCAGCGGTGTCGGCCGCTCTCTCGCTTTTGCCCTGGGCAAGCGCGGTGCCAAAATTGTGGTGGGCGATGTCGACAAGAGCGCACTTGAAACGGTGGCGAAGGAGCTGGCAGAGGCGGGTATTACCGCCGTTGCCGAGTTCTGCGATGTCACTTCCACCAAGAGCCTGTCTGCGGTCGCAGACAAGGCTGTCGCCGAGTTCGGTGGCATGCACCTGGTGTTTGCCAATGCCGGCATCGGCGCCGGTGAGTCGGGCAATATCTGGGAGTATTCTGATAAGGACTGGGACTGGACGCTCAACGTCAACCTGTGGGGTGTCATCAATTCCATCAAGGTGTTCATGCCGCGCCTGATCGAGCAGGGCGAAGAATCTCATTTCGCCATTACCGGTTCCGGCAATGGCGCTTTCATTGTGCTGCCAGACTGCCCGGATTACACCGCCACCAAGGCGGCGGTGCAGAGCATCACCGAGAACCTGCATTTCCAGGCCACGGCCATGAATGCGCCGGTTAAGATCAGTGCCCTGTTCCCGGGGCCCTATGTCGTGGACACCGGTCTGTTCAACTCCGGTCGGGTGCGTCCAGAAGAACTCAAGAAGGAGTTTGAGGGGGACGGCAACGAAACCGGTATCAATTCAGTCGATGACATGAAGAAGATGGCGGCGGAATATGGCATTGAAATGAATGTCACCCATCCCGACGAGGTGGCAGAAATGGCGGTGGCCGGTATCGAACAGGATGCTTTCTGGCTGTTGAAAACCACGCCGGAAACCGATGCCAAGATACAGGCGCGGGCCGACATGATTCTGAATCGGACCACACCCGTACCCCCCATGATGGGCTAACATGCATCCCTCACATTGCTAACGAGAGACTGAGAAAGGGTGATCAGGAATCTGGCAGTAGTGACAATGGCGCTGTTCTGGCTAATAATCCTGTTCGCGCCCTTGTCCACTGCACAATCACTGCAACGATTTACCATGCAGCACGATGGCATCGAGCGCGAGTATTTTGTCTATGTGCCTTCTGCTGTCCAAAAGGGAAAGCCGCTACCGGTTGTGCTGGGGCTGCATGGTTATCTCAGTACAGCCACCGGGTTTGCCTCTTACCATGGCCTCAACCAACACGCCGAGGCAGAGGGCTACTATGCTATTTATCCTCAGGGTTCGCAGTTTGTTGTGGGTTCAGGCGAGGAGGCCTGGCGAATAACCTCATGGAATGATCTGACAGCGAACCAGTCAAGCTCAACGAAGCCATCTCATTGCGCCGAAGACCACATAAAGTACCCCTGCCCACCCGAGTGTGGTGATTGTGGCGAGTGTGGCTGGTTGTCCTGTTACGATGATGTCGGTTTCCTTACCCGCGTTTTGAATCAGGTGGAAGCTGAGTTCAATACAGATTTGCATCGCTACTACCTGCTGGGGGTGAGCAACGGCGGCATGATGGCTTTTCGGGTCGGTTGCGATCTGTCGGAGCGTTTTGCAGCAGTGGCCCCCATTATTGGACAGCTGGCACCGGGTTTTGCCTGTGGTCCCAGCACGGACTTACCGATGATCCATTTAGCGGGTGGTTTGGACAATACCATCCGCCCTGATGGAAAGCCGGGAAGGGATGGTTATATCTATGCCAGCGCGGAGGTTTCCGCTGCTGTGTGGGCAAAAAGTATGCAGTGTGACACCGGTCCCGCGCCCTGGAACAATAACCTGGCACGAGGAACTGGCCTGAGCTGCACCGCCTACACGGATTGTCGTGTCGCAGGGCAAGAGGTGGTCCGTTGCATCCTTCCAGAGGGCGATCACAACTGGCCGGGGCAGCGGGTGGCGGATATGCCGGCCACCTGTGTCACGTCAGAACAGAAGAGAAGTATGCCAGGGCGGGCTGCTTGCCCGCCGGAAGAGGGTGCATACACCCACTGGGGTATGGATCTCGTGTGGGCCTTTTTCAACCGCTACCAGCTGTAGCTACTGAATTCCGGAAATGTAATGTCGCCCGCTAACTTTCCTCAAGTATGGGAGCGTGGATTCACGCGCCTAGCCATGATGTGAATCTTGATTTTTCGCGAATCAACCCATCCTGGTTGTAGTGGTGGACGCAATATAGCGCCCATGAATCTTCAAACGCCATCTCCAGGTCGCCAGTTACCGAGGTCGTGCCCTGTCCGATTTCCCCGTAGGTAAACTCGAAACTACCGGTCGAGCGCGCGAGTGCAATGTGGAAGGGTTCACCATTGAACTTGTTGATGATTGGACTACCGGTACTCTTCACGACGCCTGGAATGTCGACTTTCGCTGTTCTGAGCTCGAGGTTCACATTGAGATCGATGGGCAGGAACAGTGTCTCGAAAAACTCAGAGCATAAGGAGCCGAAAACAGAGAAATGATTGGTGAGAGGCACGCATGCTTCGCCCGAAATAATCGTTTCGAGAGCTATTCGTTGAGCCTCGTCTGCCCGCTCGTCAATAATGATCTGACGCTTGCCGTTGCCCTCGTCGATCTCGCCAGGGTATATGCAAAGCAGCGCCCAATTCAGCCTCGCGAGCGGTGTGTTGTTGAAATGACCTTCAACGACTGTGCCTACATAAGTGAACTGACAATTTCCGTGTGTTGTGGGCTCGTTGAATTGACAGCCGCAGCTCACGGAACAATTGCAGTTGTCGTAAGTTTCGCTCTTGAATAACCATTGATCAGCCATCATTCCGATCCTCCGCAAATTTGTCATCGAGCGCATGTCCGCAGACTTTCTAAGAATAGTTCATTCTGAGGCAGCTAGAATTCTTCAGGCCCCACTCGTCTCCAGATCACCCAATTAGATGGGATTGTGGCCCAATGTATGCGTTATTCTAGCTATACGCGCCCATAATGGGCTGACCGGAAATGTGTCGTTTTTGACCGATGCCGAGCTTGTTCGACATCTAACGCCAACCTATGCTGGCGTTCTTGCTTTCAGGAGATAGTCGTGTCTATTACTGCCGCTGATATCCGCGAAAAGACAGCCCAGGTTACCGCCGCCGATGCCTTTTTCGAGATGGAAGAGCTGACGATCGATGGGCACAATTACCCGGTTTACAAGCACGCCGCGAGCACCCTGACCGAGGTCATCCAGAATGGCCGCAACCACGGCGACATAGACTTTATGGTCTACGAGGGGCGCCGCTACACCTACACGCGTTTTTTCGAGGAGGTGGATGCACTGGCGGCCACGTTCCAGAACGACCTCGGTATAGGAAAAGGTGATCGCCTGGCCATTGCCATGCGCAATAACCCTGAGTGGGCGGTGGCCTATGTTGCGGCTACGCTCATCGGCGCCATTGTTGTGCCGGTCAACAGCTGGGGTAAAACAGAAGAGCTGCAATATGCCCTGACTGATTCCAGGTCCAGTATCCTGGTTTGTGATGCCGCTCGCTTCACGCTCATAGCCAATATACTCGGTGAGATCGACCTGGATATTCTGTTGGTGGATGGCGACGCCAGCGCCGAGCGTGTCACCGACTTCAACGCCGCGGTGGAGCAGGGGCGGGGGCAGTCGTATTCGGTGGCAGAGGTAGACCCGGAAGATGCCTGTGTCATCCTCTATACCTCGGGTTCTACCGGCTTTCCCAAGGGCGTTGTCCATCGCCATGTAGCGGCCTGCCAGTCTCTTATGAACATGTTTTTCTACGGCATGTTGCTGATGGAGTTAGAGGGTGCCCGAGAATTCAAAGGCGGTGCGGAGCGCGAGACACCTATGCTCACCGTACCCCTGTTCCATGCCACCGGTTTGTTGAGCGGCTTGTTGATGCCGCTGCAGATGGGGCACAAGACGGTAATGATGTACAAATGGGACACGCTGCAGGCGCTGAAGCTGATTGAGCAGGAAAAAATTACCGGGCTGACCAGCGTGCCGGCTATCTTGATGGAGCTGTTCAACCATCCTGAATTCGACAACCACGACACCAGTTCTCTGATACGGATTGCCGCTGCCGGCGCTGCGACACCCGCAGGCTTACCGGAACTGATTCGAGAGAAAGCCGGCGAGCCGAGTCGCTCTACTGGCTGGGGTATGACCGAGACCATGGCAGTCGGCTCGGTCATGAGTGGCGCAGTCTACGATTTGCACCCGGAGTCGGCGGGTATCCCGTCGCCGATTGTGAACATGCGCTTCGTCGACCCTGAGGGCCAGGTATTGCCCGAGGGTGAGGCGGGAGAAATCGAGGTGCGCAGTATCGTTTGCACACCCGGTTACTGGGAGAAGCCGGAGGCCAATGAATCGACCTTCATGGCTGACCGTTGGATGAAAACCGGTGACCTGGCGCGCCTCGATGAGGATGGCTATCTTCACATCACCGGTCGTATCAAGGAGATCGTGATTCGCGGCGGTGAAAATATTTACCCGGGCGAGATAGAGCAGGCCGCTTATAAGCTGCCGCAGGTGCAGGAAAACGTGGTGTTCGGCGTAGAGGATGCTGCCATGGGCGAGGAGCTTGCCATGGTGGCCTATAGCGGCAATGGTGATCTAAGTGAAGACACCCTGCGGACATTTCTCAAAGAGCATCTGGCGGGCTACAAGGTTCCGAAGTATATTCAGATCTCCGATCAACCTCTGCCGCAGAATGCCAGTGGTAAATTGCACAAGCTCAAGGTCAAGGAAGCATTCATTCCATGAGTTGATTGTTGTCGGGCCTTATTAAGGCTTTGCCTGGCTTTCCTCGAAGCGGTTTTCCGCAACATTTTTCTCAACCTTGCTGCCGTCGAATACCTGGCCATTGATGGCGATATACACCCCGGCTGGTTTGCTCTGCAGTGCGCCGATAGCGCAGCCAATATTGAAGATGGCATCAGACTCCCGAAACGCCGCTGGTTGCATAGAACCCGTCATCACGATGGTCTTGTTGCCAATGCCGGCCAGGGCACGCGCGGTCTCCGCCATACCGTCGGTGCCGTGGGTGATAAGAACACACTCTTCCTCGGCAGCTTCCACCCGTTGCCGAATCAGCTGGCGATCTTCATCTGTCAAAAACAGGCTGTCTTTACGCAGCAGTGATTCAACGGTGAACTCAAAAGTGACGTTCATGCGGTGCAGCAAGTCTGCAATGACCGGCTCACCCACCTCGTATTCGCTCTTGGCGTCGAAGTAGATCTTGTCGATGGTGCCACCGGTGGTGATGATGTGTAGTCGCATGATTCAGGCCTCACCCGCCTCGCTGATAACCTGGCGCGACACCACGAAAAAGGAGATAAATCCCAGCACCGCCGGTGGTACTGATGACCACACCGGTTCGGGCGTACCTTTGAAACTATGCAGGGTGTACACCAGCACAACGGTTACCAGGGTAGGCCAGAGGGTCGCTAATGCTACCGCTGGCCAGCGGGGCAGGTCGCGAACGGCCAGCCAGCGACAGTGTTGCATAATCAGGCCGGCGAAAAAGAAGGTGTAGCCGCCCTGTTTGGCAGCGGCGGTCAGGGCGGGTGCCAGGCCGTGGGCTGAGTTGATGAGTCCAACAAGAGACCCCATCACAAAAGCACCGATGAGACCGGACTTGATATCAAACCATAGTAGTAGGCGCTGTGGCATAACGTATTACTCTCCTGTGGTCGAAATCCAACTGGGGTGCGTTTCTCGAGAAAGGCCGTGGTGCCCTCACGACCTTCATCACTGTCCCTGACATCGGCAATGCACTTTACCGTGTAGTCGATCATGTCCTGGTCTATGTCTCCTTCTGAAACCCGGAATACTAACTCTTTGGATACCTTCATGGCATTGGGAGAGTTCTTCAGTAGAGTACTGCACAGCAATGCAACTGCTTCGTCCAGATGGTCTTCATCCACCACGTGGTCAAGCAGGCCCAGTTGCAGGGCCTGTTTTCCCAGAACCGGTTGGCCGCTGAGAAACAATCGACGGGCATTGCGTTCGCCCAGGGTGCGAACCACGTAGGGTGATATGGTTGCGGGGGTCAGGCCCAGTTTCACTTCGCTCAAAGCAAAACGGGTTGCCGCAGTGCCTATCGCAAAATCGCAACAGCAGGCCAGGCCAACCCCGCCGCCCATCGCCGTACCCTTGACCCGTGCAATGGTCGGTTTAGGCATGAAATTCAGTGTTTTGAGCATGTCGGCGAGGAGGGCGGCGTCGGCCAGGTTTTCCTCATAGGAGAAAGAGCCCATGCGGCGCATGTAGTTAATATCGCCACCGGCAGAAAAACTCTTGCCCACACCAGTCACCACAATAACCCGGGCCTCGTCATTGCTTTCGGCGGCTTTCAGCGCTTCCGTGAGCCGGGCGATTTGCGCATCATCGAAGGCATTGTGCACTTCCGGGCGATTCATGGTGATGGTGAGTACGCCGTTGTCGGCGAGTTCGCTAATCAGTTCTTCCGCCATGTCAGTTTCCCTTCTCAGTTTTCGAGCATGTTGTTGAGCTTTTTCACCAGGTCGGCGACCTCGTTATTGGTGGTGTCGCTGTGACGAATGCAGATGCCCCGATAGACCAGGTCAGTTAACTGGCGTGCCGTGTTCTCTACATCGATGGCTTGTTGGTCGGCCAGCTGCGCCCACATGGCATGTTCTATACTGCCATAAAGCGTATTGCGCACCAGCGGGATAGAGGTGTCGGGGCGTAATTCTCCACCGGCAATGCCGTCTTTGATGATATCGACTATAGCGTGAGTATAGTTTCGATTCAGCTGACGGATGTCCTGGCTCAATTCGCGGTCTGCATCTCGGGAGGAGTTGAGGATGACACCACAAAGCTCAGCGTTTTCACACATGACCAACAAATGCGTTTTTACCAGGTAGTGCAGACGATCAAAGGTGCCCGTGGTTTGCTGCAGGCCGGCTTCAACTTGTCGGGTAATGCCCTGGTAAAACTGCTCCATGACTCTCATGACAAGAGCGCGCTTGGAAGGGAAGTAGTGGAAAACGGTGCCTTCAACCACGCCGACCTCGGCGGCGATGTCAGCCACCTTGGCCGCTGCGTAGCCGTCGCGCTCAAACACCTGTCTGGCGGCCGTGAGGATGGCGGCGGAACGGGCCTCTCTGGACTGGCGTGGCGCGCGTTTTTTGGCTGAGAAGGTCGTCATATTGAGCTAAACTTAATATAAAAGCCTTGATAAATAAAGAAAATATTTAGATATTGAGTATAACTCAATAAAAAAGTATAGTGCCTGACCCAGTGTGAAGAGCCCAGTATGAGGAATGCAGCGATGCCCGTATTCAAATCGAAAGTTTCGACCTCTTCAGAAGTCTATGCAGAGAACCGCTCGGCGATGTTGGCGCTGGTGGAAGAGCTGCGGACGCTGGAAGACCGTGCGGTGCAAGTGTCCAGCAAGCGTCTGCCCGTGTTCGAAAAACGCAATCAGATTCCTCCCCATGAGCGGGTGGCGCGTTTGCTGGATCCGGGTATGCCGTTTCTGCGCCTACACACACTGTCCAACTATCTCTACGAAGATGAAAACCCGGACACCAGCGTACCGGGTGCCAGCATGATCCTGGGTATTGGTTTTGTCAGCGGCGTGCGTTGCATGATCTGGGTTGACGACTCCGGCATTCGGGCTGGCGCCTATTCGAAAAACACCGTGGACACGGCCCAGAGCATTCAAACCATAGCCCTGCGCCAAAACCTGCCGCTGATTCACCTGGTTGAAAGTGCCGGTGCCAACCTGATGGACTTCACCGTTGAAAACTGGATTGGTGCCGGCGCCATGTTTCGTAACTTGGCCTGGTCCTCGGCAAAAGGCCTGCCGGTAATCACGGTTCTGCATGGCCCCTCGACAGCCGGTGGAGCCTATATGCCGGGTCTTTCCGATTACGTCATCGGCGTAAAGAATAACGGCATGGCGGCGTTGGCCGGCGCCGCCCTGGTCAAAGCAGCTACTGGTGAAGTGGCTGATGAGCGTGAGCTCGGTGGTTCGGAAATGCATGCCAGCGTTTCTGGCCTGGTGGAATACCTGGCGGAAGATGACGCCCACGGCATCGCCATAGCCCGTGACGTGCTTGCCCGCCTCGACTGGAATAACGGTTTCAAGGGGTCAGACTCCTTGAAGCGGTCTTTCAATTTCAAGGAGTCTGACCCCTTGAAACCGGGCTATGAGATGCCGTTGTATGACGCCGATGAAATTGCCGGGGTGGTGCCGGTGGATTACCGGGTTGCCTACGACGTGCATGAACTGCTGGTGCGGTTGGTGGATGGTTCTGATATCGAAGATTTCAAACCCCGCTTTGGTGCCTCGACCGTGTGTGCCCATGCCAGCATCATGGGTATTCGCTGTGGCATTCTGGGCAACAACGGGCCTATCGACCCCGCCGGTGCCAACAAGGCCACCCAGTTCATACAGCTGTGCGACCAGGCCAATTTGCCGCTGATCTTTCTCAATAACATCACCGGCTTCATGGTGGGCACGGAATACGAACAAGCGGGCATGATCAAGCACGGCTCGAAGATGGTGCAGGCGGTAGCCAATTCGAGCGTACCCAAGATTACCCTGTACGTGGGAGCCAGCTACGGTGCGGGCAATTACGGCATGTGTGGCTTTGCCTACGAGCCCGATTTCCTGTTTGCCTGGCCGAATGCTTCCTCCCATGTGATGGGTGGTGAACAGGCGGCCAAGACCATGACCCAGGTGGCGGAAGTACAGGCTGAGCGCAAGGGCCTGGAACCCGATCGGGAAGCATTGGATAAGCAGGAGCTGCGCATCATGGCGCATTTCGCCAGCCAGGAAAGCGCGTTCTATTCCGCGGGCCGTAATCTCAGTCATTCGGTTATTGATCCGCGAGATTCCCGCAAGGCCCTGGGATTTGCCCTGGCCACTTGCCTGGAGGGCCGCCAGCGAGAGTTGCAGCCGAACAGCTTTGGCGTGGGGAGGATGTAGTTGATGAAAGAGGTGATGAGCAAGACGATCAGTTCTCTGCTGGTGGCCAACCGCGGCGAAATGGCCGTGCGTGTCATGCGTACCTGCCAGTCACTGGGTATTCGAACCATTGCTGTTTACTCGGATGCCGACGCCCAATCGCCCCACGTGACAATGGCCGATGATGCGGTGCACATTGGCGCCTCGCCGGTGGGTGAATCCTACCTGTTGGCCGACAGGATTTTGCAAGCAGCTAAAGATAGCGGGGCGGATGCGGTTCATCCGGGCTACGGATTTTTGTCAGAAAATGCTGGTTTCGCGCAGGCCTGTGAAGCCGCCGGCATTATTTTTGTCGGCCCGCCCACCCGGGCCATTGAAGTCATGGGCGATAAGGCGATCTCCAAGCGGGCCATGATTGCAGCGGGTGTGCCCTGTGTGCCTGGCTACCAGGGTGAAGAGCAATCAGACGAGAGATTGATAGAAGAATCAGCTGATGTGGGTTTCCCGCTGATGGTCAAAGCCGCTGCCGGCGGTGGTGGGCGCGGTATGCGCCTGGTGCACAAGGCCGAAGATTTGCCCGAGGCGCTCTCGCTGGCGCGTTCCGAGGCAGAAAACGCCTTCGGCAATGGCGAGCTGATTATCGAGCGCGCGGTGATAACCCCCCGCCATGTTGAGATTCAGGTGTTTGCCGATCAACACGGCAATGTTATTCACCTGGGCGAGCGCGACTGTTCGGTACAGCGTCGCCATCAAAAAGTGGTGGAGGAATCACCCTGTCCCATCATGACGCCGGAGCTGCGCGAACGTATGGGCACCGCCGCCGTGGAAGCGGCTCGCGCCGTAGACTACGTCGGTGCCGGTACGGTGGAATTCCTGCTCGACACCAGCGGCGAGTTTTTCTTCCTGGAAATGAACACCCGTTTGCAGGTGGAGCACCCGGTCACGGAACTGGTTACCGGACTGGACTTGGTTGCCCTGCAAATAGCGGCGGCGCAGGGTGATCAACTGACGATTGCTCAATCTGATGTCAGCCTGACCGGCCATGCCATGGAGGTACGCCTCTATGCGGAAGACCCGGCCGCAGATTTCATGCCGGCAACGGGTCCTGTCCTGCTATGGCAGATTCCCACCGGTGAGGGTATTCGTGTGGATACCGGCATTGCCAGTGGCGGTGAGGTTTCACCGTTTTACGATCCCATGGTGGCAAAGATTATCGCCTACGGAGACAACCGGGAGCAGGCCCGCCTACGCCTGTTACGAGCCCTGCAGAATACGGCACTGTTTGGTACGGCTAACAATCGGGATTTCCTGATCGATGTATTGGCGCAGCCGGGATTTATTGATGGTTCGGCAACAACAGCCTTTATCGCAGAGACCTGGCCGGAAGGCTACACCTTACCAGCAGTATCCAGCCAGGAACTCGCATGCGCAGCGCTGGTACAGTTCCTGCTTGGTCGTGACAGCGCAATATCCAAAGCCCTGGATATCAACCCGGAACTGTTGAACTGGTCCAGTGCCAGTGACCTGGAAAGTGCCTATCGCTATGCGGTTGACGATGCGCTTGAAGCCCTGCACGTGGCTCCCCTGGCTGCGGACAGCTATGCCGTATCAGTAGGTGAGACCCGCCATACAATCCAGGTGCACGAATGGGATGAGCATCGGCTCAGCGCCAGTGTGGATGGTCGCGGCGCGGTAATCTCATTCGTTGCTGAAGATGAGTACACGCTTCACCTCAGCGTCGGCGCCGGCCGGGTTTTCAAAGTGGTCAACCAGGCTACCGGTGAGGCCATTACCGGCGAGCATGGCAGCGATGGTTCGGTGACCGCGCCCATGCACGGCGTGGTATTGGCGGTTGAAGTGAGCGAGGGTGACGAGGTAAAAGCTGGCGACACCGTTGCCGTCATGGAGGCCATGAAGATGCAGCATGCATTGGCGGCGCCCATTGATGGGGTAGTTGCCAGCGTTACTGTGTCAGAGGGCGACCAGCTTGCAGCGGATGACCTGATCCTGGAAATCGTAAGCCTGGAAATCACAGCCCTGGAAACCGAACCAGCGACCGATTAGCGCGAGGACTGACCGTCATCGACGATGATGCTGGCCCCGGTCACGCATTCTGACGAGGGTGAGAGCAGGTAGAGCAGGGTACTGTCCATTTGGGCGGGATCGCAGGCGCGTTTGCGTGGAAATGAACCACTGAAGTCGCCCAGGCGATCGAACATGCCATCGAGCATTTCGGTGACAAAGGCCCCGGGGGCAATGCAATTAACGTTGATAAAGAAGCGCGCCCATTCCACGGCCAGCGCCTCAGTCATTCTGACTACACCGGATTTGGTGGTGGCATAGAGCGCCGCGGCAGAATCTGCGGTGGTGTTGTAGGCGGCCACCGAGGCGATATTGACCATTCGCCCCGGTTGCTTCTTTGCGATGAGTCGTCGGGCAATTTCAGTGGAGAGAATCCAGGGTCCTACCAGGTTGGTATCGAAGACCTTGTCGATCAACTCGTCGGGTATTTTCACCGCGCGGGCGGCGTCGGGGATGCCGGCATTGTTGATGAGAACGTTCACGGTGCCGAAGCTCGCTTCTGCGGCATCGACAGCTGCCCGAATACTGTCCCGATCCGTCATATCCATAACCACGGGTTCGCACTCGCCGCCGGCGTCGCAAATTTGTTTAGTCAGTTCTTGCAGTCGCTGTTCGCGTCGACCACAGATCACCACCTTGGCGCCGCAGGCCGCCAACACTTCAGCAAAGCGCCAGCCCAGGCCCGAGGTGGCGCCGGTAACCAGGGCGATATCGCCGCTCAGGTCGATGGAAAAATTGGGTGTGGGAAAGTTACTCATGGCCAAGGCTCCGCGAAAACCAGTAGAATAGCGCGCTTTGCGAGTTAGAGTCCCAGAGATGTCAGAAGTATTTCAGCCCGTTCAACACAGTTTCCAGCACAATGGCCTTGAGTTGTGCTACTTCGAATGGAGCTCTCCCGCAGCCGATAAGCCCAGCATCCTGTTTGTGCACGCCACGGGTTTTCACGGTCGTTGTTGGGATGAAATTATTGAACGCTTCCCGGATTGTCATGTCATTGCCTATGAGCAACACGGCCATGGTCGCAGTGAAGGAGGCCCTATCGATCAATGGCAGGATGTAGCCACTGAGTTGAGTGCATTCGTACAAAGTCTGGGGTATCGATTTGATGTTGGTGTAGGTCATTCCATGGGCGGACATGTACTGGTGGAGGTCGCGGCAATAACCCCGGTGTTTGATCATTTGTTGTTGATCGATCCGACAATATTCAACCCTGAGTCCTATGGCCATGATGCGGCTTACCGGGCAGCGTTCAAGCCGGGACAGGCGCCCAGTGAGCGTCGCCGCGCGGATTTCCCGTCTCCAGAAGCAATGATGGAAGGGCTGCAGGCCAAGGGCAGTTTTCACCAATACACCCGGCGTTCTTTCGAGGACTACTGCCGACATGGCTTACTGAAAAAAAATGATGGCAGTTGGCGGCTGGCTTGTGAGCCGGCAATGGAAACCAGTGTATATGTGAGTTCACGCTCGAATCAGACTATCTTCACGAGCGTAGCGGCGGTCGATGTGCCTGTACATATCATGCGTGCGCAGGAGCGGACAGCGCATCAGCAGGGGGCAATGAGCTTTGCCTTCTCTCCAACTTGGCCCGGCCTGGTGGACAAGTTTCCCAATGCGACTGAAAGGCACTATCCCGAACTGACACACTTTATCCCGATGCAGGATCCCGATGAGGTCGAGCGAGTGCTGCGGGCGTCGTTATAGGTAGAAGCTGGCTTGGTCGGCAATCGTGGTCCGGTGCAGCAGCCTGTCGTAGCCTTCATAGCCGCCGTTGGCCTTGTGCAGCAAAGAGCGGTTGTCCCACATCACCAGCATGTTCTCGGACCACTGGTGGTGGTATTGAAACTCTTCCCGGGTCTGCCAGGCTTGCAGGTCCACTAATAGACCGAACGCTTCGTCGTCCGACATATCCTCTATACCGACGATGTAGCCCAGACTACTGAAGATGCCTTCCTCGTCAGTTTCAGGATGCTTGCGGATAATAGGATGGAGTTGGGTCTCGTAGGCTTCCTCGGAAATAACCACTCGCATGCTGCGGTCAGCCTCTTTTTCAGGGTCGCCGTACATACCATCGGGTGAATAGGCGAGCTTCGCCGAATGTATGCCGACTTTATTCTCCAGCCTGTTGCGAAGATCGGACGGCATTTCCGCCAGCGCCTTGTGCTGATTGGCGAAGTCGGTATTGCCGCCAGTGGGCGGGATAGTAATACCCAGGAGACAGGTGGCCGCCGGTGGCACTTCCTGAAAACTCCAGTCTGTATGCCAGTTCTCAGCGAAGAGAGAGGTGGCTTCATCCGCCCGGCGTTCAATCGCACAGACGTACACGCTCTCATCAATGGGAGCAAAAAAGGGATCACGTCCGAAATGCCCAAAATATTGGGTAAACCGCTCGAGGTCGTCGATCGACATGTCCTGGTTTGGGAATGCCAGCACGTGATGCAGAAGAAACTGTCTGCGAATTTCCTGAATGCTCTCCTTATTCAGATCGGAGGTTAAATCAACACCAGTGATCGTTGCGCCGCAAGCGCCATTGCTGGGAGTAGTCTTAATCAATATTGAAAAACCTCCGTTCCGGGGGGTGGTGTCTGCTGCTAGTATAGTGCGTTGATAATAACAAACCCGGAGAAGTTTAATGGATTTTGACATCCCTGCCGACATTGCGGCATTCCTGGAAGAGATAGACGCCTTTATAGAGGCCCAGATAAAACCTCTCGAGGAAAAGGACGACAATATACGCTTCTTCGATCATCGCCGGGAGGATGCCCGCACCGACTGGGACCGCGACGGCCTGCCCAACGAGGAATGGGAAGCGCTATTGGGCCAGGCCAAGAAGCTGGCAATAGATGCGGGGATATACAGCTATCCCTTCCCCGAGGAACACGGCGGCCGTGGTGGCTCCAACCTGGGCATGGCGATTATTCGCGAACACATGGCGGTCAAGGGGCTCGGTCTACACAACGACCTGCAAAACGAGCACTCCATTGTCGGCAATAATATTGGTTTATTGCTGATGCTGGAGTACGGCACGGAAGAGCAACAAGCCACCTGGCTGGAGGGTATGAAAAATGCCAGGAAGGGTTTTGCCTTCGGCATCACTGAGCCCGCCCATGGTTCTGATGCCACCCATATGGAAACCACCGCCGTGCGGGAAGGGGATGAATGGGTCATCAATGGCGAGAAAACCTGGAACACCGGCGTCCACAAGGCCAGCGCCGATATGGTGATGGCACGTACCGCTGGCGAGGCAGGCGACGGCCGCGGCATTACCGCGTTCCTGGTGCCGATGGAGGCGCCCGGAGTGAAAATTGAGGAGTACTTGTGGACTTTCAATATGCCGACGGACCACGCCCATGTGACGTTCAAGAATGTGCGCGTGAAAGACGCGGATATTTTTGGCGGCGAGGGCCGGGGCTTGGCCGTGGTGCAGCATTTCTTCAATGAGAATCGTATTCGCCAGGCGGCCTCCAGTCTCGGCGCTGCCCAGTTCTGCGTCAACGAAGCGGTGAGACACGCCGGTGAGCGCAAGCCCTTTGGCAAGCCGCTCTCTACTAACCAGGGCATCCAGTTCCCGCTGGTGGAACTGCAGGCTCGCTGTGAAATGCTACGCGCCTTAATTCACAAAACCGCCTGGTTGATGGACCGCGATGGCGCCTTCTCCTGTTCTGACAAAGTCTCTATCTGTAACTACCAGGCCAATCGGCTCTGCTGCGAAGCCGCTGACCAGGCCATGCAGGTACACGGCGGTATGGGTTATTCGCGCTATAAGCCCTTTGAGCATATTTATCGTCACCATCGTCGCTATCGCATTACCGAGGGCGCGGATGAAATTCAGATGCGCCGGGTGGCCGGCTATATGTTCGGTTTTATGAAGCAACAGAAGCCCAAGGGTATCGATGAATCCTGAGCTACTGGAGCGGGTACTACGACGGGAAATCCCCGGTTTTGAACAGCTACTGGCCTGTGACAAACTAACCGGCGGCGCCAGCCAGGAAACCTATCGCGTGCAACTTCGCTGCAATGGAGAAGACGTGTTACTGGCGTTGCGGCGCTCGCCGCTTGCCGATGCTACTGAGGAGGCTGTGGGGCTCGCCAACCCGGAAACCGAGGCCAAGCTGATACAGACCATGCATGCCGCAGGCATTCCAGAGCCAGCGGTGCATTATGTTTTGCATCCCGAAGATGATCTGGGCCGCGGTTTTGTCATGCAGTGGCTGGAAGGTGAGGCGCTGGGTGCTCGTATCGTGCGCGCTGAGGAGTTTGCCGATATCCGGCCGCATCTGGCGCAGGAGTTTGGTGCCATCCTGGCGCGTATTCACGCCATCGACGTCAAAGCCACCGGCCTGGCCGATGAGCTGGTAGAGCTCACCCCGGCGCAGCTGGTACAGGAATCCTGGGAGAACTATAAACAGCTGACTGTACCCGTGCCGATGATCGACTATGCCGCCCGTTGGTTACTGGAGCGCTTACCGGGTGCTTATACGACGGGGCTGGTGCACGGTGATTACCGCAACGGCAATATCATGATTAATAGCCAGGGCGTGGTAGCGGTGCTGGACTGGGAAATTACCCACCTCGGCGACCCGGTAAGAGACCTGGGTTGGTTGTGTGTGAATTCCTGGCGCTTTGGCAACCGGGATCTGCCAGTGGGCGGTTTCGGAACACGCGAACAACTACTCGAAGGCTATCAATCCGTTAGCGGGACTGAGGTTGATCCTGAGCACCTGAGATTCTGGGAGGTCTTCGGTTCATTCTGGTGGGCAGTCGCCTGCCTGCGTATGTCCGCCAGCTATCGCTCCGGTGACAACCCCAGCCTGGAGCGACCGGCGATTGGACGACGCAGCTCCGAGGCACAAATGGACTGCGTCAACCTGGTGATTCCCGGCTCGTTCGAGTTGCCGGAGTTTGATGAAGAAGCTGCGAAATCCCGTGAACTGCCACTGGCCCAGGAAATGCTGGAAAGTGTAGCCAGCTGGTTAAGAGAAGAAGTCTCTGGCCAGGTCGAACCGCGCAATGCCTTCCTGGCACGGGTGGCGGCGAACTCCCTGAAAACCGTCGAACGCGAGCTCAGCCTGGGTCCACAACTGCGCGCGCAGGAATCTGAACGACTCACGGGGTTGGGTATGAAAGGTGAACTGCACGCACAGCGTGCTCAA
Organism: Halieaceae bacterium; assembly: GCA_965237855.1. GTDB lineage: Bacteria > Pseudomonadota > Gammaproteobacteria > Pseudomonadales > Halieaceae > CBDEGK01. The sequence goes on from CBDEGK010000001.1 coordinate 29,965, forward strand.
CTAGTAAAAGCCCTGCGGCAGGGATTGGACCTCGACACTCCGGGCCTTGCTGAACATCTGCGCCAAACGGTCGCCGGCCAGTTGGCGGTAGACCAACCGCGTTATACTGCCCTGCAACAGTTGGACAAGGAAGAAATCTAATGGCTGAGATACCGGAGGGCTTCAGCCTGGCGCAGTTTAATGGCGCCTTTCTCAAACACAACGGCCCGTTCCATGTAAAAAAAGAGGGTGAGCGTTGGTTGGTGGGTCTGTTGGTGGGGGAGCACCACGCCAACTACCTGGAAATAGCCCACGGCGGTGTGATATCAACCCTGGCAGATGTAGCACTCAGTCTGCAGCCTTTTTTCAGCGAGAAACCCAATCCGCCGGTGACCACCAGCAGCCTGACGACAAATTTTATTGCACCGGCCCGGGTGGGCGACTGGTTAGTGGCGGACTGTCACATGGATCGCCTGGGCAAACGCAATGCCCATGTGTCGGGTGCTATTCATCGCGGTGACGAGGTGCTGGCGACCATGTCGGGTGTGTTTAATATACAGAGGAAAAGCACATGACAATTGTCGAAAAGCAACACAGCATCAACGGCGATGTGAACCGGGTGTGGGAGGTGTTGGCAGATTTCGGCAATTTCCTGGTTTGGGCCACGGGTGGGCGGGGCACGGCGCAGATAGAAGGTGAGGGAGTAGGTATGATTAGACACCTGGACATCCCCGGGCTGGGCCAGGTATCGGAACGGCTGGACCAGCTCGATACTGAGTCCATGGTGCTAGGCTATACCATGGTGTCGGACGCCATGGCGGGTATGGCGAAATACAGTGCCTGTGTACAACTTGTGGACGAGGGCAATGGCCGCAGTCAACTGTCATGGCGTGGGGAGCTTGAGCCCGAACAGGGTATGGATGCCGACGAAGTAGGAGCGAGCCTGGCTGGCTCCTACGACATGATGGCCCAGGGTTTAGAAGCCTACGTAGCTACGCTCGATTAGATTGATCGGAAAGGAGACGCCCATGATTCAACTATTGCGATTGATAGGTATAGCCCTGGTATTTTTCAGCCAGGTGAGTTTCTCAGCGGGTGTTCTAAAAGTGGGTATTTCACCCGACTATGAACCCCTGGCGTTTAAGCAACATGGCACGCTGATGGGTATCGAGGTCGACAATGCTCGGGCGGTAGCTGGCATCATGGGCCGCACGGCCGAGTTCGTGGAGATGCCACTGGCACAGTTTATCCCCTCCCTGGAAATTGATCGGGTCGACGTGGTCATGTCTGGATTTACTGTGACCGACAAACGCAAAGAAAGCGTCGATTTTGCTGAACCTTTCATGCTGATCGGTCAGATGGGTATTGTGCGCACTCGCGACGTGGTCAAGCTGTCCCATCCCGACGCCATGTTGACGGCAGGCCTACGCATAGCAGTGCAGCCCGACACCACCGGGCAAGACTTTGTGCATCAAAATTATAATCAGGCCCTGATACAAAATTTTCCCGACAACGAGCGCGCCTTTACTGCGCTGCGCAAGAATATCTCCGATGTCTATGTGCACGACGCGCCCACCAGCTGGAATTTGTGGAAAGACGGGAACAACAAGGATTTGTTCAGCCTGGGAAGGCCACTGACTGAGGAGGGATTGGCCTGGGCGGTGAAAAAAGGCAATCGATGGTTGCTGGAGGAACTGAACAAGGCGCTGTCGCAAATGCGCGAGAACGGTAGCTTGATAGAGATTCAAAACACATACATACCGGCAGCAAACCCGCTGCCAACGAGTAGTCAGGAGTAGTGAAGCGGTGAAAGATAGAATCGAGATAGACGTTGTAGATGGCGTGGCCGATGTGCGCCTGGTGCGCAGCGACAAAATGAATGCCTTGGACAACAAGATGTTTGAAGCAATCGAAGCCGCCGGCAAGCAGCTGGCGGCAGACCTCGAGGTGCGGGTTGTGGTGCTTTCAGGCGAGGGACGTGCTTTTTGTGCGGGCCTTGATATGTCCAGCTTCGCGGCGATGGCAGACGACAGCCCCAAAGAGGATGGCGGTGAATCAAAGTCAGCACCTAAAACCTTGAATGATCGCTCGCATGGCCTTGCTAACAGGGCCCAACACGCGGCCTGGGTGTGGCATGAATTAGCGGTGCCGGTTATCGCCGCGGTGCACGGTGTTTCACTGGGTGGTGGCTTTCAATTGGCCCTGGGAGCCGATATTCGTTACGCCGCACCGGGCACGCGGTTTTCGGTCATGGAAATCAAATGGGGCCTGGTGCCGGATATGGCCGGCATGCCGCTGATGCGCAACCTGGCTCGCGACGACGTGATCCGGGAACTGACTTACAGCGGCCGGATATTCGAAGCGGAAGAAGCACAGGCGATGGGCTTCGTCACCCAGGTGGTGGAAGATCCCCGCGCTCACGCCCTGGAAATGGCCGCCATGATCGCGGCTAAAAACCCGGATGCTATTAAGGCCGACAAGCGCCTGCTGAACGCCGCCAACGAAGTTTCTGCTGCCGAGCTACTGCAGTTGGAATCTGTGGAGCAGGACGCTTTGATCGGTAGTCCCAACCAGGTCGAGGCGGTGATGGCAGAGATGGAGAAACGCGCCGCCAATTTTTCCTGAGTTAGCTCTTTCGTAGCGGCTGCCACCAGTCGGCCACGTCGGCGGCGAACAGGGAGTGATATTGCGTCGTTAGTTCGTTGGCATTTTCTGGCAGGGCCTGACTGTTGGTTGCCGGCAGGTCTGATGCGCCGGTTACCGGGTCCACCCACTCCAGTTTCATGTCTGCAATCATATCCTGCATGATGGGGCTGGCAGATTCATGGTGATCGCTGGTCTGGTGGGCGATGAAGCTGTTGAAATCCTCAAACGCCAGCAGGCAGTAATACAAGCCAGGTTCGTTGCCCCGCCAGTACTGATAATGCAGTTTCCCCGACTCTGTTTGGGTAGAGGCGTAGAGTTCGCGGACGAGGGTTTCCCACTCGGCTTCGCGATCGGGGTGGATATTTATGTGGGCCAGAATAGTTGCCATGTTGGTGTTGTTCCTCAGGAGGCTGCGCTAATAGTCAGGTTTAATTTCAAAGTGCCCAGCATGATGCCGGGCTGGTGCTGGAAGGTGTTGCCGGGTGCATAGTCGATGGATTCAATTCGCTGTAACAGGCACTCCCAGGCGATTTGTTGTTCCAACCTGGAGATATGGGCGCCGGGGCAAACTCGTGGGCCCGCGGAGAATGTCAGGTGACGGGTAACCGCCTTGCGCTCCAGGTTGAGCTGGTGGGGGCACTCAAATTCATCGCCATCGACATTGGCAGCCCCGAAGCGCAAGTGGAGCAGTGACCCCGCAGGTATCTCGACGCCCTGGAAAACTTCATGCTGCGTGGTAATTCGCGTGGATAAGCCCTGGGTCGGCGCGCGCAGCCGCATGCCTTCTTCCACGAAATTGCGGATCAGGCTGTGATCATTGCGTAAGCTGTTGTAGAGGCCCTCAGTTTCACAGAGCAGTTGGGCTTGCTCCTCCAACGCGTATTGGGTAGTTTCCAGCCCCCCCAATACCATGGCATAGACGATGCCGCATATTTCATCATCGGTCAGTTTTCGATGCAAGGCCTGATAGGTGACCTCGGTTAAAAAGCTGATCATGTCGTCCTCGGGTTGCAGTCGTTTGTCTGCAACAGCAGCTCGAATGTACTCGTCAAAACCCGCCAGCCCCTGCGCCTGCAATTGGGCTTGCTCGGGAGTCATGATATTGCGATGGCCCTTGCCGTAGACGAACGCCATGACCTGGGCCGTACCCCAATCGGCCAACATGCCGATATCTTGCTTGGGAAATCCGAGTATATGGGCCATCACTCGCTGCGGTAACACACGGGCAAACTGAGAGATAAATTCAACTTCACCATCATCAATCCATTCATCAATCAGGGAGTTGGCGATGTCTCGAATCTTGTCCGCGTGGCGCGCTGCACCCATGCCCACCCAGGGGTCGGTCAACTCCTGGCGGTGTGCTCGGTACAGGGCGTCGTCCGGGCGCAGCGTGGCCATCGAGGTCACCATGGGATTGCCGGCAAAGGGATTGTCCGAGTCTTCCTTGGCCAGAATTTGATCGGTCATCATTCTGATAAGCGGCGGGAACCGCACCGGGTCTTTGACCACGGTGTTGATGTCCTGGTATTTGCTCAGGATAAACGCATCAGAATCCGGGCTGAGTCCCTCACCTTGCAATCGGTGTACCGGCGCATCCCGGTGCAGAATTTCGTAAGCCTCATACCAGTGTTCCTGGGCACCATCGGTGAACAGATCTACGTCATCGAGAGATTCGGGACAGGGCAAGGGGCTGAGGGCATGATTGGGCGTTTTTTCCACGATGGGTGCTCCACCTCCTGAATATGATGGTAAAAATTATCATTACTCAAATGATTGTACAAAATATAAACAGTTTGGACTGTTTTTTTGTTTTTTGTTGTTTTATATTGTGCAAGATAAACAGTTTGTACTGTTTTTAATGTTAACAATAACAAAGGTTTCCACATAGATACAGCCGCCTGTTTGCTGTTTCACCCAAATCAACTCATTGCTCCATAACCCTAATTAGATCCGGAGATTCTATGAAGTATAACGGTAATAAACCCTATAAATTACAAACACTTGCAATGGCCTGCGCGATGGCTGCGCCAGCGGTCATGGTGCCTCAGATTGCCATCGGCCAGACCGCGCTGGAGGAGGTTATCGTTACCGCCCGGAAGCGTGAAGAGACCTTGCAGGACATTCCGGTCACTGTGGCGGCCCTCGGCGAAGAAATCCTGGCGCGAGGTGGCGTGGATTCTCTGCTTGATGTAGGTCGTTTGATACCGAACATGAACCTTTACCAGGCCGGTAGTGGTAGTGGCTCTGGTATCTACTTACGTGGTGTGGGTTCCAGTACTATCAGCGCTGCCTTTGACCCTGCCGTAGCGCTCAGCGTTGACGGCGTCACACTCTCCGCCTCACGGATGATCGTGGCCGGCCAACTGGATATGCGCCAGATCGAAGTCTTGAAAGGTCCGCAAAGCTTATACTTTGGTAAGAGCGCGACCGCTGGTGTGGTCTCTATTCTCTCCCATGATCCCGGTGATGAACTGGAAGTGATGGTCCGTGCTGCCTATGAGGCTGAGCACGAAGGCACCAAGCTGGAAGGTTTCATTTCCGGTCCTATTACCGATACCTTTGGCGCCCGCCTGGCAATTGCCACGCGTGAAGACGACGAACTGCGGGAAAATATTGATCCCCGGGCTGACAGCGATTATCGCGGTCGCGAAAGCACCGATATGCGTTTAACCCTGCAATGGGATCCCACCGACAATTTCAGTGCCAAGTTGAAGGCGTTTGTATCCGAGTATGAAGACGATGGCCCCAGCTGGGGTGTGAACCTGGGTTGTCCTGAAGGGGCGGTGCAGCAGACGACGGTACCTGCAGCTGTTTTCCCGCCTGGGTATGAAAACTGCAAGACCGACGAGAAGATGGCCATTCCGCATGTTGGCGAGGAATGGTTGCCTGACCCGGGCTACTCCACGGCCAGCAAATGGAATGGTGGTACCCCATATGCTGAACAGGATACGGAGCTCTACTCTCTCCAGCTTGATTGGGCTATGTCTGACACCCTGTCGTTGACTTCATTGACGGCGTACATGGAGCTCGATAACCAGTTTTTCGAGGTCTTTGACTATACCCATGGTAACGGCGCTTCCGAAGCCAATAACATTTTTGAAATGTGGTCCCAGGAATTCCGCCTAGAGTCTAGCTTCGATGGTGCGATTAACTTTTCCGCAGGCTTCTACTATTCGGAGATTGAACAGCAATTTATCACCGGTCAAAACGCAGTAAACTCCGGGCTGTTTTATCCTGACCCCGCTACAGGTAACCGCTACGACTGGGATAAGAGCCACTTTACTGACACCGATTCCTGGTCTGTCTTCGGCGCCCTCTATTGGGATATCAGCGAGACTCTGGCGCTGACAGCGGGTGCTCGCTACTCAGAAGATGAGAGGGAAGGCTCGATTACGATCGACTATATGCATGACTTCCTGGAAACTAACCTGGGATTCTTGCCCGGTGGTACCGTTCTTGATGAAGGTCTCGAGTTCGATGATGACAACTTGAGCCCGGAAATTTCATTGAGCTGGGCTGTGCAGGAAGATATGAATCTCTACGTGTCATATAAAGCGGGTTACAAGCCGGGTGGTTTCGACAACAGTGCTCTGCCTTCGGCCAGTCTCAGCGATGGCGATGTCAGTGGCCTGATCTATGAATCAGAGACAGGTGAAGGTGTCGAAGCCGGCATGAAGTCGACCCTGCGTGACGGCACTCTGCGTCTGAACGCCACGGTCTTCTACTACGTCTACGACGATCTGCAGGTTCAGCTGTTTGACGCCAATATCATTCAGTTCACCACGTTTAATGCGGGTGAGTTGACTACCCAGGGTGCTGAAGTGGAGTTCCAGTGGGCTACCAACGTTGATGGACTATTGTTCAACGGCGCGTTGGCATATACCGATGCGGAGTTCACGGATGAGTTTATCAATGACCAGGGCGATGACCTCGACGGTGAGCCAGTGGCGCGCAGCGCTGAGTGGGCTGGTAATGTAGGCTTTACCTTCGAACGTGAAGTGGGGGCGAACTGGATGTTTGGTCTCAGTGGTGATGCTCGTTTCAATGATGGCTACAAGCTTACCGATAACCTGAATGCTCCGGAACAGGACAGCTTCTGGCTCTACGACGCATCAATGCGGTTTTACTCAGCTGATAACAAGTATGAGCTGGCACTGATTGGCCGTAACCTGGGTGATGAGGTGATTAACTATAGTACTCAGTCTCGCCCCTTTGCCTGTGGTACTGATCCGGTGACAGGAGGATGTGCAGCCTTTACGCCTCCTGAGTTGCTGGACCAGGTGTTGACCGGTGGAATTGGTCGTCAATACACGCTGCAGTTTACCTATCGTTACTGAGTCTCTACTAAGTCTCTCTCTGAGGGAATGAAAAAGGGCGCCTCGGCGCCCTTTTTTATCGCCTGCTGCTTTTGTTATTGCTTGCGCATTTCCTGCTGGCGAGGATCGTTGGGATAGATCCACTTCTCGCCAATCACCTGTTCAACCCGTAATTCCGGCGGCACATTCTCAATACCAATCATGCGGTCGGCGGCCTGGTTCCAGTGGTAGATACGGGCCTCCTGGTAGCTCAGGGGTACCCCTTCGAAACCATAGCTCTCCATGGAGCGCTGGATCTTCTCGCCAAACTGGGTGTCTTCCAGCAGCACCTGACACAATTCTGCCCCGTCGTTTTGCGTCCATAGGTCGGGCTTCATGCCGTCCTTCCAGGCCGGCGCCATGGTCCAGGTCTCAATGCGGCATTTGTTAATACCATTGGGCCAGAACAGGATGGGTGGTATGGCGAACTGGCTCAGCGGTGATACCCAGTTGGGGAACAACCCATAAGACTGGGTGCAGGTGCGGGCGATCTCGCCAGCGCTGTCAATCTGGGCGATATCCGGTGAAATGTCGAGTGAGCTCAAGCTGGTCTTGCCCTTGGGGGTGGGGGCGATCATGCGACCATGGCCATTCCGGTAGAGCGTGTTGACGTTGCGGCGGTCATCGAGAATCGGCGCCACGGTATTAGCGTGGATCGTGCGCACGTGGTAGACCTCGGTGTTGGCCTCCATGGCGATCTTCCAGTTGCAGTCGAGATCAAAAATGGCACGCGCTGCCAGGCGACACTCGCCGAACTGGAATTCCTCCCACTCATCGGCGATGGGGCCCAACCATTCCAGCAGTGTCGGTGCCTCGGGGTCGAAATTGACGAATATCAGGTTGCCAAAGCGCTCGCAGCGTACTTTCTTCAGGCCACGGCAAGACATATCGAAGTCGCGGAAATCCTCCGGATTCCGCATGCCCTTGAGTTCACCCTCGTGGTCGTAACTCCAGCCGTGGTAACTACAGGTCAGGCGTTTGCTTTTACCAGAGGCCTCGGTGACGACCGGCGCGCCGCGATGGCTGCAGGTGTTATAGAAGGCATTCACGGCGCCGGATTTAGCGTGCACAATCACCACCGGTTGGCCGGCGTTGTCCCACAGCATCCAGCAGCCCGCCTCGGGAATTTCATCGATATGAGCGGCCAATAGCCAGGACTTGCGCCATATGTGATCCAGTTCCAATTGAAAGTAGCGCGGGTCTACATAACGCCCGGCGGGTATATCCGGCATCACGGGAAAGTCTTTAGGCGGTGCGGTCCGGCTCGCCTCAAATTCCATTAAGTCGCGCAGGGTCTGGATATAGTCGGGTGTCATCATGATGCTTCAAACTCCAGCCACAGGTGGTGAAACCCCCGCAGCATAGTTGAGTGGGTGCGTTCGTTGTCGGCCTGGGCCGGGTGACGTACGGACTTGTAGCGTTTGAACAGGCCTTCCAGCGCATAGCGGGCTTCCATGCGCCCCAGGGGAGCGCCGATACAAAAATGGATGCCGTGACCAAAGGTGTGGTGGTCGCTGCGGCCGCGATCAAGGCGAAACTCATCGGCCGCTTCATAGTGATCTGCATCGCGATTGGCGGAGCCGAGAATGGCGTACACGATGTCGCCGGCTTTCACTTTCTGGCCGTGAAACTCGGTGTCTGCGGTAGCCTTGCGATTGACCCAGTGCACGGGTCCGTCAAAGCGCAAGGTCTCTTCAATGGCGGCGTCTATCTTGTCGGGGTTATCGCGCAGCTCGTTCCATTTGTCCGGGTCATCCGCCAGGTAATGGAGCAGGTTGCTGAGTAGGTTGGTGGTGGTCTCATTGCCTGCAATCAGCAACAGGATGGTGAAGCCGACGATGTCCTGGTCGCTGATGCCTTCACCGTCCACCTCCGCCTGAACCACTTTACTGATCAAGTCGTCACCGGGATTCGCCCGCCGTTCTGGAATCAGCGACTGAAAATAGCCCGCCATTTCCATGATATCCGGCAGCCGGTCTTCCAGGCTGGTAGCTTCACTGGTGCCGGTCAATGCATCCGACCAGCGCTTGAAATCTGCCCCGCGTTCTTCGGGGATGCCCATCAGCCGGGCAATAATGTACACCGGCAGGGGAATGGTAAATGCTTCAGAGATATCGATGAGGGTCTTGCCTTCGAGGCCATCCAGCAGTTCATCCACCAGGTCTTTCACCTCAATCTCCATGTCTTTGAGAGTACGGCTGGTGAAGGCCTTGTTGACGATGGCGCGTAACTGGGTGTGACGGGGCGGATCATCGGTGAGCAGGGGCAGGGCCATGGCCTGTTGATCCATTTCCCCCATGGAGTTGGAGGAAAACAGCGTGCCATCTTTGAGTACCGCGCGCACATCGTCATAGCGGCTCACTACCCAGCCACCCACATCCTCAGCCCACCAGATAGGCATGTCTTCCCGCCATTGTTGGTAATGGGGATAGGGGTCGTCGAGGAACAGCGGGTTATTGAAGATCATGTGCACGTCTCTGGCCATTTTCAGGTGACTAAAATTACAATTGATTGTAATATTTGTCAATGGCTATAAAACGCGGACCTTACTCATCTCCCCGGCAGCTGGAACGACAGCAGCGTATTCTCGACTGTGCCCGCCAGGCGATCAGTGACGTGGGCTATGAAGCCCTGACCATGAAAGATCTGGCGGAAGCCAGTGAAGTGTCAATCAAGACACTCTACAACCTCTACGGCAGCAAGGATGAACTACTCTTGTCGGCGGTGGTGGATTTGCTGGCTGACCTGCCCGGTCTGCCCAATGTGCAAGCGGCCTCTCCCGGTATAGCTCGGCTGCGGGCCAATCTCGATGCCGCGTCGGCCCAGGTGGTGGCAACCCCGGCCTATGCGGAGACCATGGCCCGGGCCCTGTTCCAGGCGGGAAAGGATCACCGCCTGATCGACATCCTGTTGCGTAACACCCAGCAGGTGATCCTGGAACAACTTCAGCACGCTGCAGAAGAGGGCGAGATACGGGCGGAAGTGGATCTGCTGGCTGCGGCGACCGCTCTCGCCGGCCATCAATGGAGCACCGTGCTCATGTGGAGCAAGGGGCTGCTCAAGACCGAGGAATTTGAAGCGGCAGCGCGACGCAGCCAGTTACTTTCGCTGATTCCTTTGTGCTGTGACTCAATCCGCGGCCAACTTGAATCCGAATTGTGGTAAAGTGGTCAGACCAAAATATCTAACGAGTTGATTTCATGCAGGAAACCTGGCGCTGGTTTGGCCCGGAGGACCCGGTAACACTGGCAAACATCGTCCAGGCCGGGGCCAGTGGCGTGGTCACCTCACTGCATCAGGTAGCGACCGGCGAGACCTGGCCGCTGGCTGAGATTGAACAGCGCAAGGCAGAGATCGAAGCGGCAGGCCTGGTCTGGTCGGTGGTGGAGAGTATTCCTCTGCATAACGATATCAAGACCCGTTCGGGTGACTATCATCGCCATATCGCCAACTACCAGGAATCTCTTCGCAATATTGGTGCGGCCGGTGTGAATGTCGTCTGTTACAACTTTATGCCGGTGGTGGACTGGACTCGTACCAACCTCGACTACGAATTACCTAATGCATCCCGCGCCCTGCGTTTCGAGATGAGCGACTTCGCCGCCTATGATGTGCATATGCTCGAACGAGAAAACGCCGCCGCCGATTACGAACCGGCTGTATTGGAAAAGGCATCCGCTCGCTATCACGCCATGAGCGATGCTGAAAAAAACTTGCTGGAAAAGAACATTATTGCCGGCTTGCCGGGGGGCGAGGGTTCTCACGACCGGGAAGGCATTCGCGTCGCTATCGACGAGTTCATTCAACTCGGTACCGAGGGTATGCGCGCAAACCTGGTCGCATTCTTGGAAGCAGTGGTACCTGTGGCGGAGGAAGCACGAGTGCGCCTGTGTATCCATCCCGATGATCCGCCCTTCAGTTTGTTTGGCCTGCCACGGGTGGTGTCGACTGCGGATGATGCACGGACATTGCTGGCAGCAGTACCCAGTCCCAGCAATGGCCTGACCCTGTGCGCGGGTTCCTTTGGGGCGCGCGGGGACAATGATCTGATTGGGATGGTGCAGGAATTTGGTCCCGACATTCACTTTGTGCATCTGCGCAATGTGAAGCGAGAAGCGGATGGCTCTTTCTTTGAGGCCGAGCACCTGGACGGGGACAACGATATGGTGGGTTTAATTTCGGCACTGCTCGATGAAGAAGAACGGCGTCAAACCGAGGGGCGCAGTGATCGCATTCCCATGCGCCCCGATCACGGCCACGCCCTCGGCGATGAAATCGGCAAGCCCGGGGTTAATCCGGGTTATTCCTTTGGTGGCCGACTAAAGGGACTGGCGGAATTGCGCGGCGTCATGCACGCGCTGGAATCACTACGCAGAAGCTAGTGGCGTCAGTGACTGCTGCACAGAGAGCAGAGACTGTCGCAGCCCGGCAGTCAGCCGTCAGTCGTCGCTATACCGGCAGGTAAACCCGTAAGTCAATATGAAACTCAGCCCACTCCCGTGCTTGCCTTAGGCCACGCGAGAACCTACGGTATATTTGTAAGTTGCCGTTTTGATTAATGTATTGGTCTGCGAACAGCAGTCATCCCAGACCGCCAAGAAACGAGGTGTCACTATGTCTCAATGTCCTTACGCCAACCTGATGGACCCGCAGTTTTTGAGTAATGGTTTTGACAGTGAAGCCATAGGCAAAATTCGCGCTGCAGGCCCCGCTGTAAAAATTGAGGATCCAATAACCGGAGTTCCCTATTGGGCCGTCACCCAACGCGCCGCTATCGATTTTGTCTCTAAGAACAATGATCTGTTCTCATCGCGTATGCGCAGTGCACTGCCAATGGAATTTGATCAGGAGATGGTCGATAACATCCAGGCACGCATGTTTATAAACCTTGATCCACCGGACAATCTCGACTACCGCAAACTCATTCGAGATCACTTTTCTCCCGCAGCGGTCGCTACGTATGAGCCTCGAGCGCGCGAGCAGGCCAAGCGCATCGTCGACGAGGTAATCGACAAGGGCTCCTGCGAATTCGTACGCGATGTCGCTGCTGAACTCCCGCTGTTGATGATTCTGGAATTCTTCGATATCCCGCCAGAGGATCGCCAGAAGTTCTTTGATTGGACGAACATCATGATGTTTGCAGATGACCCGGATGCATCAGGCGGGCGGGATGAAGCCGAACAAGCCGCTGCCGAACTGATGGTTTATGCCTTTGAATTAGCGCAGAAATGGCGGGGATCCGAGGTCAAGAACGTCAGCAGCCAGTTGTTGAATGGCGTGATAAACGGTGAGCCCGTGTCAGACGAAACCTTCGCTTGGATAGTCTTGATGATTCTCTCAGCGGGTAACGAAAGCACGCGCACAACCATCACACATGCGATGCGCAACCTGATGAATAATCCGGAACAGTATCGCTACCTGCAGGAGAACCCTGAAAAAATCGATGGTGCAATCTTCGAGATGCTGCGCTTTAACCCACCCTTCATCTGCATGCGGCGCACTGCCACGCAAGACATAACGGCGGCGGAACTGGGCGAGGCACCAATCAAGAAGGGCGACAAAATCATCATGTATTATCCCGGCGCGAATTATGATGAGACCGTATTCACCGATAATCCCGAGCAGTTCGACATCCATCGTGCAGAGCGACAGGATCTCAGCCGTGACATCCGTTCGTTTGGCATAGGCAGGCACAACTGCTTTGGCATGAACCTGGCGAAAATGGAAATGCGCGTCATGCTCGAAGAAGTTTTGTCCCGTATGGACAATCCACAATTTGACGGTGAGATTGCCTATATGAAGTCGAACTTCATCCAGGGCATTAAAGAAATGCCGATTACCTTTGAAAAGCGTGCGTGAAAAGACAGGCTGTTGAGGGGGCTGCCATGTGGCAGCAGATTGCCTGCTAATAGGCGTGTCAGCTTACAATAGCAGCCCAAACTGCTAAGCTATTTGTCACTGCAGAATTAAGTGATGTCGGCCTCTATGACGATCTTTATTACCGAGCTTAGACGACGTAATGTTTTCCGGGTGAGCATTGCTTACCTGATCGTGGCCTGGCTGGTACTGCAATTAACCGATATTGTGGCCCCGGCACTGCGTCTGCCCGACTGGACCATGAGCCTGGTAACTTATCTGGGCTTTGTCGGCTTCCCCTTCGCTATCCTGTTTGCCTGGGCCTTTGAGTTGACCCCCGAAGGATTCAAGCGCACTGCCGATGTCCATCCGGATGATTCCGTAACCCACAAAACCGGCGCTACTCTCAACTGGATTATTATCACACTGTTGTCAGTGGCGATCGTTGGACTGCTGGCGGATCGACTCACGCAGGAAAGTGGTGAAACCGTGGTCGATGAAGCGGCTATAGACCAGCCACTTGCTGTTACAAGCCCCTCCGTGCCTATAAAACTGAAGTCCATTGCCGTGCTGCCTTTCGCCGATATGTCGCAAAGCCAAGACCAGGCCTACATGCCTGATGGCCTCGCAGAAGAGTTGCTGAACCTGCTGGCGAAGATTCCCGCATTGCGGGTTGCCGCACGAACCTCGGCCTTTTCCTTCAAAGGCAAGGACGTCACCATTCCGGAGATTGGAGTGCAGTTAAACGTCGCCTATGTATTGGAAGGGTCGGTCAGGAAAGCCGGCAATCAAATTCGTATAACAGCCCAGCTCATTGACGCCAGAACCGATACTCACCTCTGGTCGGAGACCTACACCCGCGAGCTGAAAGATATCTTCGCCATACAGGATGAGATCGCCCGTGCGGTCGTGGCAGAGCTGCAAGTGACCTTGCTGGGCGAGTTGCCTTCTGCGCAGCGGGTAGCTCCGGAAGCCTATGCCCTGTATCTACAGGCTCGCCACCTGGGCACTCAAGACTCAGCTGCTACCTCTGCTCGGGCGACGCCGCTGTACCGACAGGCCCTCGAGATTGCACCCGGCTATGCCCCAGCCCTGATTGGGCTGGCCTTTTACTCCAACGAGGGGCACGAGCAACAGAAAGAGTACGTCAATCAGGCACTGGCCAGTGATCCCGACTATCCCCCCGCAGTTGCCTTGCGCGGCATCCAGTTAGCGCGTGAAGGTGACACTGCAGCAGGCGCAAGCTGGATTAACCAGGCCCTGGTGCTGGATGCAACTCATATCGACGTGTTGTGGTATGCCGCGCAGATGTTGATGGCGCTAGATCGCTCTGCCGTCGACATCGCTGAATACGTGGTGAATGTCGATCCTGTGAATGCAGAAGTCTGGCTACAGTTAGCCGTTGCCTACGATTACGATGACCAGACCGACAAAGCCTTGCAGGCCGCGCAGGCCTCCTTGAGGTTGAGCCCGCAGATAGAGGGTGGTCACTATTCGGTTGGGCGCATTCTGTTCGAAAGAGGTGAGATTGCCCAGGCGCTGGAGGAGGCACAGCAGGAACCAATGGAACTAATCCGGCTCGAATTGAGCAGTGTCGTTTACCATGCCATGGGGGAGATCGAGCGGTCCGACGCCCTGTTGCATGAGTTGATTGAAAAATACGAGACCACAGGGCTGCAAGTTATTGCCAGGACGTTCTATGGCCGCGGAGAAACCGACCGCGCCTTCGAATACCTTCACAAGGCGGCGGCACTGCCGAGTCTTCCCTGGCTCCCCAGCAAAAAAGACTTTCTCCATATCAGCGATGATCCACGCTGGCTGGCATTCCTGGAGAAAGTGGGGCGGGCGCCGCACCAGGTGGAGGGGCTGGAGATCAACTATACTTTGCCCGCTACCTGATACAGCGCTGGCGCGCTACACTGTGCGCCCATGGACCGGGCCCAACAACGACAGGCATTCCTTGCCAACAGCTCATTCGCCGGTGCCTCTGTGGAGGCGCTGCCGGTGGATGCGTCTTTTCGCAGTTATTTTCGCCTTCACAGTGGCCAACGACCGGCTCTACTCATGGATGCACCACCGCCAGTAGAAGATGTACGCCCTTTTGTTCGCATTGCCAATCACCTGCTGAAGCTGGGCCTGAGCGCGCCGCAAATTTTCGATTGCGATGAGACGCAGGGTTTCCTGGTGCTGGAGGATTTCGGTGATGAAACCTATACACGGTTATTGGCGTCTGGGGAGTCGGAACAACAGCTATACGAACTAGGTATAGACACGCTGGCTAGCTTGCACCGACACGAGAACGCGGCAGCGGTGGAGGCGCCTGTCTATAGCCTCGATGTGTTGCTGGCGGAATCTCTGGTTTTCACGGATTGGTTTTATCCCTGGCTGATCGATTCAAAGCCCTCACAGGGCGCCCTGGACGGCTACCTCTCTGCCTGGCAGGACATATTGAAAGCCTTGCCAGAGCCTGTCATCTCCCTGGTACTGCGTGACTACCATGTAGATAACCTGATGCGCCTGCGCGGTCGTGAGGGGGTCGCTGCGTGCGGTCTACTCGACTTTCAGGATGCACTGATTGGCCCCACCGCCTATGACGTGGTGTCGCTATTGGAAGATGCACGTCGCGATCTCGCCCCGGGGTTAGTCGAGGCTACGTTGGCGCGTTACGGCGCCGCTGATGGAAATTTCATGCAGTGGTACCACGTGCTTGGCGCCCAACGTCACTGCCGGGTACTGGGTGTGTTTGTGCGGTTGTTTAAGCGCGACGGTAAGGACATCTACCTCCAGCACCTGCCAAGAGTGGCAGGCTTATTACAATCGCACCTGGACCAGGCAGAGCTACTGCCGTTGAAGAGCTGGGTCGACGAATATCTTGGTGAGGCCCTAGGCCGGCTTGCGGCTGGCGGCTAGATAGAGCATTTCCAGGGCCAGCGTCGCCCCTGCCAGGGAGGTAATATCACCGTGATCGTACGAGGGCGCCACTTCCATCACGTCCATGGCCACGATATCCAGCTCACCCAGTAGTCGGATTATCTGCATGGCCTTGTCACTGGTCAGGCCGCCGCTCACCGGTGTTCCGGTTCCCGGCGCATAGGCCGGGTCGAGACAATCGATGTCGAAGGTGAGGTAAACCTTGCGATCTCCAACAACCGCTTTGATTTGCGCGGCGATTTCAGCAGCGGGCAGATCATTGGCCTCGGGACCATGGATGACGGTGAACTCATGAATATCGTAGGGATACTGGGTGCGAATACCTATCTGTACGGTGGCTGCAGGATCGATCAGGCCCTCCCGGGGTGCGTGGAAAAACATGGCGCCATGGTTGTACTCGCCATCGTCGTCGGCATCGGCGTGGGCATCAAAATGCACCATGGCCAATTCACCGTGCACCCGGTGGGCGGCACGCAGCAGGGGCAACGTAATAAAATGATCCCCTCCCAGGGTGAGTAGCATTTTGCCGGCAGCCATAATTTCAGCGGCAGTCTCGGTGACCAACTCGGTCATCTCGGCATGATTGCCGTCTTCAAAAGTGATATCACCATAATCAATGATGTTGAGTCGATCCTGCAGGTTGAACTTCCATGGCCAGCGGGCTTTTTCCCAGCGCAGGATGGAAGAAGCCTGACGAATGCCATTGGGGCCAAAGCGGGTGCCGGAGCGGCCGGTTGTCGCCAGGTCGTAAGGTACGCCCATCACCACGGCATCAACCTCATCGCCGAGCTCACGGCTCAGGGGTAGTCCCATGTAAGTAAAGATGTTGGCATAGGTGTTGTTGTCACCGGTGATGATTGAATCAGTGCTCATAGTCGCGTGCTACCATGGTTTGATTACATTGGGAGGCTAATAATAATGAAAACACGCCAGTTGGGACAGTTCTCTGTGTCGGAAATCGGCCTGGGATGTATGAGCATGTCCTTTGGCTACGGCAAGCCCGATGAGGAGGAGTCCGAGCGTGCCTTACTCCGTGCGCTGGATGTCGGTTACACCTTCCTCGACACCGCCAGTATTTACGGTCTGGGTCACAATGAAAAGCTGATTGGCCGGGTGCTCAAGGGCCGTCGGGATGAGTTCGTGTTGGCCAGCAAGTGCGGCATCCTGATCACCGAAGACGGCGGCCGGGCGGTAGATTGTACGCCCGAAAACATTCGCAAGACTTGTGAGCAGAGTCTTAAAAATCTCGATACCGATGTGATTGACCTGTATTACCTGCATCGCCTCGATAAAAACACCCCCATCGAGGAGAGTGTGGGGGCACTGGGCAAGCTGATGGACGAGGGCAAGATACGCGCCATTGGCCTGTCTGAAATCTCTTCCACGACCATTCTCCGCGCCCACGCAGAACGCAAGGTTACCGCGGTGCAATCGGAATACAGTTTGTGGACCCGCGAGCCGGAGAACAAGGTAGTGGGTGCCTGTGAGGAGCTGGGTATCGGCTTCGTCCCCTTTAGTCCGGTGGCACGTGGTTTTCTCACCGGCACCATTGACGCCAAAACCGAATTCACTGACCTGGATATGCGCAAGAATATGCCGCGCTTCCAGGGGGAAAATTATCAACACAACTTGAAGCTACTGGCTGAGGTGGCCAGTATCGCTGCCGACAATAACTGCACGATTGCGCAACTGTCCCTGGCCTGGTTATTGGAGAAAAGCGATATCCATGTGCCGATTCCCGGCACCCGCCACATGGCCTACGTGGAAGAAAACGCCGCTGCTTCCGGGCTGGAAATTTCAGCGGCGGATTTAGCGCGGGCGGGTGAAATTCTCAGCCCCGCTACGGTGCAGGGTGCGCGCTACCATCCGTCGATGGAGATATCCCTCGATCCGGAAGCGGATTAGTTTTCCAGGTAAGGGTTTATCAGTTGCTGCCAGAGAGCGTAGCCGGCACCGTGCAGGTGCAGTTCATCGTTGCTGAATTCGTCGCGGATTGATCCATCCTCCGCCAGGAAACTGGAATAGAGATCGACATAGGTAGTGCCAGTTGCTTCAGCGATTGATTGAATTTCGGCGTTATAGGCCTCTACCTCTTCACGATATTCAACATTGCGCGGCAGTAAGCTCTGCAGGTAGATCTTGGTGTCAGGTGATTCCCTCTGGATACGATCGACGATTTCGCGGTACTGGGCGTAGCTGGTATCTCGCTCTTCAGGCCCATGCGTTAGATCATTGGTGCCGATCTTGATGAACACCGCTGCAGGCTTGCCATCGGTTACCTGGTGGAGTCGGGCCAGTACTCCCGTAGTGATGTCGCCACCGATGCCACGGTTTTTGGTGGTGACATTTGGAAACAACTCAGACCATTCGCCGCCCTCGGTAATGCTGTCCCCGAGAAACACCATGTCGCCGGCTGAAACCGGGTACTCGTTAAAGAGCGTGACCTTGCGCGCATGCATGGGTTCGAGGAAATCGCGAATGAAGTCGCTGCGATGGTTCCAAGCCCAGGCTGCGGTGACGATAACCAGGATATTCAACAGCACTGACAAGCGTAGTAGCCAGGTTTTCATTAAGGTCGCCCCCCGTGAGCTATGTCCACATCAACATATTGCAGGCAGCCTGTTTTCGCCTCTGCTGTTGTTGCCGGGTTTGAATCCGCAGCGCAGCAAAGGAACAGGCGCTTACCATCCGGGCCACCGAGCATACAGGCGAAGGGATTGAGTTCGCCGGTTTCCACCACCTGCAAAATCTCGCCACCTTCAGCAACGCGCACGCAGGCGTGATTGACGCAGGCGGTTACCCAGATAGCGCCCTCTGCATCGAGGCAGATACCGTCTGGGATATAGTCGCCGAGGGTTGCCCATACTCGACGATTGTCCAGGCTGCCGTCGTCCTGGATATCGAAGGCCGTGAGTTGTGCGGCAAAGCTTTCCGCCACCACCAGGGTTTTGTCGTTAGGGGTGATGACCATGCCGTTCGGAAACATGAGCTCATCGGCAGCCACATGCACACTGCCATCGGCGTCGACCCGCGCCATCTGGGTGGGGTGGGGTGCTTCGCCCTCGTGCAGGTTGAAGCCAAAGTTACCGATATAGGCCGTGCCGTTCGCCGCCACCACCATATCGTTGCTCTGGTTTTCGTGAACCGGTGCCAGGTCAGCGTACAGTTCCAGCTCAGCGCCGGCGTAACGATAGAGACGCTTTCCCTTCATGGAGACGATAAGGAGATCGCCATTGGGCAACCAGCCCAGGCCCCCGGCATCGGCCGGCACGGGAATGGTTTCGACGATTTGCATGTCTGCATCGAGATGGTAGACCAGCCCCGCGTGCATGTCGGAAAACCACAGTTCGCCATCGCGCCAGCGCGGGCATTCGGGAAACAGCAAGCCGTCAAGTACGGTTTCCATCAGGATTCAATCAATACGTTGGGGCGGGGCAGACCCTGTTCTTCACAAATCGCCAGGTAATAATTCAGCGTCAATTGTCCGTCGACAATCATGTCGATCTCATCATTCTCGTTCAGGTTGATATTGGAGCCGTACATCTGGAACCACACGCGCGTGTTGTCCTCAATGCACTGCAGGGTGTGCTCAGAACCCGCCGGTTCATACAGGAACGAACCGGCCCGGTTAACGTAGTCGTATTCCTTGTATTTCCAGGCACCGGCGGTGGTGTAACCAAACACCGGCCCGGTGTGACGGTGCTTTTGCACCTCGTAGCCCGCCTGGAAAATATTTTCGATAATCCACAGGCCCTCGCCAATACGGACGTGCAGTACCTTTAGCAGGCTGCCATCGCCAATATCGACAAACAGTAAATCATCTGCTGCAAAGTGAACGGCTTCGGGGGTATTAATCATATTTATCTCCTCTAAATGGGGCCGGGCTCCGACCCATGTTTAAAATGCCGAGGGTTCCTGTCCAAGGCTTTGTTTGACCAATTCATTGTAATTGCGCTCATCGAAGACCTGGTGGCCGCTGCCGATGCAGATATCTCGGAAGCAACGCTGCAAGCGGCTGGGGTTGCGCATACCGGCACTGCCGGAGGACTCCCAGGCGAAGGTGGTGGCGGCCTTGGCGACTTTGGTGGTGTAACTGGCGGTAGACTTGGTCGCCCGTAATTTCTGGGCAATGTCCTCTTTATCTGCGCCACCGGCGATGGCCTTTACCGCTTCGCCATAAGAGTGTTTGGTCAACAACCGGATCGAATCGACAGCACTGCGATGGATACCGAGATCGCGCTGAAAGGTGGTTTGTTCAGCCAGGGGCATTGAGCCCATGCGCACCCGGCCGGAAGTGGCCAGCTCGGTGATTTCATGCAGTGCGCGGGCGGCAACGCCAATCGCCCAGGCGGTGGAGCTGATGGTGCCCAGCACGATGGCGCCCAGGCCGTAGATAGGGCCACCGGCGATGACGGTTTCACCCATGATATTAAAACAGCGTCCGTCTTCAACGAATTGCTCGGGAATATCAAAGTCATAGCTGCCGGTGCCGCGCAAACCCATGACATCCCAGTTGTCCTTCAATTCCACTCGATCCATGGGCACGATATAGGCGAGCAAACGCGGCATGGTGTCGGTCAGCATCACCATCTCTTCCCCGTCCATGACCAGTGCAGCCCCGCCCATGAATTCGGCGTGGCCTGAACCGCTGCCAAATTTGTAACTGCCCGATACCTTGAAGCCACCGTCCTGCACATGGGCCATACCTGTCGGCGCAAACATACCGGCAGCTGCTTTGGCATTGGCCAGCGGTTTGGCGAATTCAGGTGCCAGGTAGGCGGAGTAAGCCGACACGGTCGTGTTCTGGGCGTAGGCCCAGCCGACGGAACCATCGGCGAAAGACAGTTCCTCACAGACGTCGACAATCTCATCGACGCTGGCCTCGTGGCCGCCATATTCCTTCGGCACGATCAGCCGAAACAGGTCCGCCTCCGCCAGTGCCTCAACAACGGACGCAGACATGGTCGCATCTGTCTCAATCTGGTCTGCCTCTGACTCGATTAATGGCCGCAGGGCCTGGGCTTTTTTCAGTAAATCCATTTTTCGGGGTGCCTTAATTCAACTCTGGTTTCAGTTCTGGTTTCAATTCTGAAAAATAAAAAGTAACGACTTGATTTAGTACGTCGGCACGCTCCCACTGCAGAAAGTGACCGCTCTCGGGAACGATCAGCGGCCCGGTGCGCTGGGTAAACGCTATTTCACAACGCTTGGGAAAATCCTTGGGTACGATTTCGTCATCGGGGCCATAAAGAATCAGCGTCGGCACATCGACAGCCTGCAGTACCAGTGGCATCTCTGACATGGGCCTGTCGTATGCGAGCTGGTAGGGCGCCCAGGCGGCCTGCAAACGTTCTGCATCGCCGAACGGCTCGGTCATAAAGTCGTAGTCTGCTTCGTCGAAAGAATTGCGTGAGGCCAGCAAGCGATGTTCATAGAAATCCCGCACATAGCGACGGCGGCGGGCAGGTGTATCCAACTCGGCGATCAACTCGCGCCAGTCTCTCCCCTGTCGCACCTGGTATTCCGCTGTGGGGCCGGGCTCCATGGCATCAATCGACATGCCGCGCTCCGCATACCAGGCTTCCTGCTCGATCACCATGGGCGAAATGGTGTTGAAGAACACCATCTTGTCGACAAAGCCGGGATAGCGATTGGCGATATCACAGATCACCGTGCCGCCGACATCGCCGGCCACCAGGCCGCAGCGCTCGTGGCCTAGCACATCGTGTACCAGGGCATAGAGATCCTTGCTGTAGTAGACGATGTCGTAGTGGTCATCGCTGGAAAGATCAGAATCGCCGTAACCGCGCAGGTCCGGCACGATCACTTCATAGCCAGCGTCTACCAATGGTTGGATATTGCGCCACCAGATACGTTTGGATTCCGGGTAGCCATGAACCAGTAGCAGTGGGTAACCACCGATGCCTTCGTGAAGGTAAGCGAGATGAAGTCCGTTGTCGACATCGGCGCGGTGGATAGTAAAGGCATCGGCGGCTGGTGTTGCCGGTTGTGGGGGGCGGGGTGCTGGCACGAAGTGTCCCTGCTTGCTGTCAATGGAGTCCAGTATAGAAGCCCCCCGGGCGGGGGGCGATGTCATTTCGAGCCAGATACCGCTGACGATTCAGGTCAGGCGGATTGCAGGATATTCTTCTGCGCCTCCAGGGTCTCCGCACCGAAGCTGGCTTCCAGGGCGGTGCGATCGATCAACCCACCAAAGCGATCCTTGATTTTCTGGGCGGTTTCGATGGGTGTGCCGACGGCGGCGAAAGCGCTCAGTACCTCGTCACTGATTTGGTCGGACAGCTCCGCCCAGCGCCCATCCTTGGTCATGCGGTTCAGGCGCGGCTGCAGGTCGCCCCAGCCGTGGGTGTCGAGAACCGTTTTATAGGCGGGAGTAGAGCCATAAAATCCCAGCCGGTACTTGATGCCGTTTTTGGCTTTTTCCAGCTGCTCCTCGGTCTCACCAGCGGCGACAAAGACCGGGAACTGGATTTCAAAATCGTCGAGGGTTCTACCGTATTTGGTGAGGTTGGCTTCGATCTGCGGCAGCATCACTTCCTTGAAATGGGTGTCGGTGCAGAAGGAGTGGACGATGAGGCCGTCCGCCACCGCACAGGCGGTGTCCATCATCAGTGGGCCCACCGCGGCCATCATAACCTTGGGTCTGCCGTACTCGGTGTTGGTAGGGCTGAACTCCGGTGTCATCAGGCGGTGCTTATAGAACTCGCCGTCGTAGTTGAGTTCTTTGCCGTCATACCAGCAATCCCAAATAGAGTGCATGGCTTCTATGTATTCGCGCATTTGCTTGGCGGGCCCATGCCAGGGCATGCCGAAGCGTTTGGTGATATGGGGCTTGATCTGTGAGCCCAGGCCCAGGGTAAAGCGGCCCTGTGAGTAGGCGTTAAGATCGTGGCCAATATTGGCCATGTTCATGGGAGTGCGTGCCAGCGCCACGGCAATGGAGGTGCGCAGGTCGATGGTGCTGGTATTCGCCGCCGCCAACGCCAGCGGCATAAATGGCTCGTGGGCAATCTCGGCCACCAGCAAACCGTCGTAGCCCATCTCTTCCAATTCCTGGGCTTTGCGTACCAGTTTGTCTGTCGAGTGAAATTCCTGGTCGAAGCCGAAGCCACCGTCTATTTTCATCATCCGTTCCCGCTCTTTTGTGAAGGTGAAACATGGTAACCTGATTGGATGCCAGAACTAAACGCCCGCTGGGCTCATCACTACGCCGTGATCAACGGCATCCATATGCATTACGTTGAGCAGGGCGAGGGTATCCCGGTGGTACTCTGTCACGGTTTTCCCCACCTGTGGTTCAGCTGGCACCGCCAGATACCGGTGTTGGCCGAGGCCGGTTTCCGGGTCATCGCGCCGGATATGCGCGGAATGGGTCAGACCGAGGCGCCGGAAGATCCGCAGCAATATGATGTCGACCATATTACCGGCGACCTGCTGGGCTTACTCGATCACCTGGGGGAAGAGAAGGCCATTTTCGTGGGCCTGGATTTCGGGGCGTTTGCCAATTATGACTTTGCGCTGCGCCATCCCGAGCGCACCATCGCCGTCATCGGCCTTGAAAACCCCGCGGCGCCCCACAATCCGGAGGAATCACCCCTCACCGAGTACCGCCGCATGGGGGAGCAGCACTTCCTGCATATTCCGTATTTTGTCGACAACCCCAATGCGGCCAGCGACCTGGAAGAAGATCCGCGCAATTTTCTACGTAAGGTGTACTGGACCCTCAGTGGTGAGGTCGATTTTTTCGAGATGTTCAAATATCCACCGGGCACGACCTATATCGAGGCCATGGAAGAACCGCCGGCTTTGCCCTGGCCCTGGCTCAGTGAATTGGAGCTGGAAGTCTTCGTGAACGAATATGCCCAGTGCGGCTTTGACGGCGGCCTCAACTGGTATCGCTCCATGGACATGAAGTGGGAGCAGCGGCGACCATTTGAGAAGGTGCAAAGTGAGGTACCCGCCTGGTTCATTGGCAGTGAAGCGGATGTCGACCTGGAGGGGTTTCACGGTGACAGTCCCATCGAACAGATGCGGGCAATATTCCCCAATCTGAAAGACGTACAGATGATCCCCAAGGCGGGCCATATGATTCAGCTGGAGGCATCGGACCAACTCAATGCCATCCTGCTCGACTACCTACAACGAATTCGACAAGATCTTTAACCTGGAGGAAACATGAGCAACAACAATTTGGAACGCTGGCATCAGCATATCAAAGGCGAGTTAGAGGGTGGCCTCGACACGCTGCTACATGATGACTGCGTGTTTTATTCCCCGGTGGTTTACACGCCGCAGGAGGGCAAGGAACTTACCAAGATGTACCTGATGGCTGCTGGTAGCACCTTTAGTGATGGTGAAAAGCAAAAAGCGCCGGGCGCTGCGGGTTCAAAGTTTAAATACATCAAGGAAATAGTCGGTGACAACACGGTCGTGCTGGAATTTGAATCTGAGATAGAAGGTAAATACATCAATGGTATCGACATGATGACCTTCGATGAGGACGGCAAGATTACCGAATTCAAAGTGATGATTCGCCCCCTGCAGGCGGTGAATATGCTGCACGCCAAGATGAAGGCGATGCTGGAGAACATGGCGGAGAAGTCTGCCTAGCTTTCTCGATGGGATACATAAGCCAAGCGGATTTAGATCACAGCCAGCCCGGTAAAATCGGTGTGCTTCTGGTGAACGTGGGAACACCGGCGGCGCCCACCGCGAAAGCGGTGCGACCGTGGCTGCGCCAGTTTCTGAGTGATCCGCGCGTGGTGGAAATACCGCGACTGGCCTGGTGGTTTATTCTTAATTTCATTGTGCTGCTGACTCGCCCGGCCCGCTCTGCGCGGGCCTACCAGAAAATATGGACGGAAGATGGCTCGCCCTTGCTGGTACACACTCGCCAGCAGGCAGCCGTGCTACGGCAAAAGTTGAGCGAATCACATGGGGGTAGGGTGCTAGTGGACTATGGCTTCAGCTATGGCGAGCCATCAATAGAGACAGCGATGCAGTCCCTGCTTGATGGCGGTGCGCGGCAACTGCTGGTATTACCACTGTATCCCCAGTATTCAGCATCCACCGGTGCCAGCGTGTTTGATGCCGTGGCGGCAGACCTGGTCCGGCGCCGCTGGTTGCCCGATCTGAACATGGTGAGCCATTATCACGATCAGCCGGGCTATATCCGAGCGCTGGCAGATTCTGTGCGGCGTTTCCAGGCGGAGCAGGGGCAGCCTGAGGTGCTGGTCATGTCCTTTCACGGCGCCCCGCGGTTTCAGCTGGAGCGAGGCGATCCCTATTACCATCAATGTCTCGAGACTGCGCGTCTGTTGGCGCAGCAACTCGGCCTGGCAGAACAGCAGTACCGGGTGTGCTTCCAGTCGCGTTTTGGCGCGGCCAAGTGGTTGGAACCTTACACCGACAGTTTGCTGACCGAGTTGGCCCAGGCGGGTACCAAATCGGTGCAGGTGATCTGTCCCGGTTTTTCTGTGGATTGCCTGGAAACCCTGGAGGAAATTGCCATACGGGGCGCCGAGCAATTTTTGCAGGGCGGGGGAGAACACTACCAGTATATTCCCTGCCTCAACGCCGACGCACAACATATCGACTTTATGGCCAAACTGGTGAACCAACATATCCACGGTTGGTTACAACGCAACGACGCCCCTGCTACTTTCTAGGGGATACCCCTGGTCCAGGATCTGTCATGAAAGAATATCGTCAACATCGATTTACGCGCCCACCAGGTGCCACGGAAATATTGCTGATTCGCCATGGTGAGAGCAGGGCAGCCGTTCCCGGCGAGCCCTTCCTATTGGTCAATGGGCAGGGAGATCCGGAGTTGGCGGAAGCTGGGCAAGAGCAAGCGCTGAGAGTGGGTGAACGGCTGAAGCATCAACCCATTGCTGCCATTTATGTCACCAGCTTGCGTCGAACCCATGAAACCGCAGCCCCACTGGCTAAGCACCTGGGCATTGAACCGATGGTCGAACCGGAGCTGCGAGAAGTGCACCTGGGCGATTGGGAAGGCGGTGTGTTTCGAATCAAGGCTTATGAAAATGACCCGATCTACCAACAGATGCAGGAACAACAGCGATGGGATGCGATTCCTGGTGCAGAATCCCACGAGAGTATACGCGCGCGTGTTTCCGGGGCGCTGGCACGAATTGCCAAGAAACATCCAGATCAACTGATAGCGGCTGTTGTTCATGGTGGCATTGTCGGTCACATCTTATCCGAGGCGACCGGGTCTACACCTTTTGCCTTTAGTGGTTGCGACAATGGATCAATCAGTCACATTGTGATGGTCGATGGAAAGATTTCCGTTCGTCGCTTTAACGATGCGGCGCATTTGAATGAATCAAATGCTGTTGCGATGCCAACATAATGCCACCCTTCGACATCTGAGAGATTGAGATGAGCGCCTACCAGAAACTCCAGCACCACTTTCGAAAAATAAATGACCTTCAGCACGTCCAGGCAATAACCGGCTGGGATGAAGCATCGATGATGCCGGTTGGGGGAGGCGAGGCGAGAGGGAAGGCGCTGGCGACACTACAAGTGGTCATTCATGAGATGACGACTGACCCGAGTATCGCCGCATGGATTGATTCTGCTGAGTCTGAAACTGAAACGCTGGGTGAGTGGCAAGCGGCGAACCTGCGCGAGATCAAACGGCAGTTTCGTGAAGCGACCTGCATGCCGTCAGACCTGGTCGGTAGTCTCAAGCAGGCAACAACCAATGCCGAGCAGGCATGGCGCCAGTATCGCGGTGATAATAATTGGCAAGATATGGAGCCGCTCTTAACCGAGGTGGTAAACCTATCGAGAAAAGAAGCAGAGATCAGGGCAGAGGCATCAGGATTGTCAAAATACGATGCGCTGCTGGACACCTATGAACCTGAGGTGACCAGCCATCAGGTCGATAGTGTGTTCAACGATCTGAAAGAGTTCTTGCCGGGATTTATCGAGAAAGTGCTGGAGAAACAATCATCGGAAACCCTGTTGCCCGTGCAAGGTGACTTTAGTGTCGACAAGCAGCGTGAGCTAGGTGTCAGCGTCATGAAATCCCTGGGTTTCGATTTCAACCATGGCCGACTCGACGTTAGTCATCATCCGTTTTGTGGCGGCGTACCAGAGGATGTGCGCATTACCACGCGCTATGAAACCGACACCTTTGTGAGCTCCTTGATGGGTGTGATCCATGAAACCGGGCATGCCATGTATGAACAAGGTTTGCCGCATGATTACAGAGATCAGCCGGTTGGGCAGGCTCTTAGTATGGCGACTCATGAGGGCCAATCGCTGCTCATGGAGATGCAGGCGGCTCGCACCAAACAATTCTTACAGTTCCTGGCGCCTGTTGCGCAGAGGACCTTCCTCGGCGGCGAGAGTAGTGATCCGTCGTGGGCTGTCGAAAACCTGCATCGACTCTATACAAAAGTCGAGCGCAGCTTTATCCGGGTTGATGCCGATGAAGTCACTTATCCGCTGCATATCATTTTGCGCTACGAAATAGAAAAGGCACTGATCGAAGGCTCCCTCGAAGTAAAGCAACTACCCGAGGCATGGGATGAGAAGATGCAGGATTACCTCGGTCTGTCGACGGTCGGGAACTTTCATGATGGCTGTATGCAAGACGTGCACTGGCCGGCGGGTTTGTTTGGATATTTCCCCACCTATACACTGGGTGCGATGACCGCTGCCCAGTTATTTTCGGCGGCACACAACCAGGTAGATGGCCTACTCGGTCAGATTGGGCAGGGGGACTTTGCACCGTTGTTGACCTGGCTCAGAACCAACGTTCACAACAAAGGCAAGTTGGTGAATTACAATCAGTTGATGCTGGACGCCACGGGTTCATCGTTAGACGCCAGTTACTTTAAAACTCACCTGGAAGGCAGGTATCTAAACGAGTAATTGCCGCTACTTGCGACAGCAGAAAGTTTATTGGATGATTGGCAGGCTGCCGACCGCGCCCTCTCGTCGTTTGTCCGCTGCGCCATCAAGACCTTCAGGCCCGACAACAATTACATGTAGACCTGAGTTTTCACCGTCCCGCTCCTGTACGTCGTAACCTTTGGCTTTCAGGTCATCGGCGATGACCTGACCACCCTCTACCGATACTTCCACCCGAACCTGCTGCCCGCGAGCGACCAGGTTGGGAAAATCGACTGCCTGCTGGGCAGTGAGATTCCAGTCGAGCACACCAATAATTGTCTTGGCGACGTAAGCCGGGATGGAGTTTCCCCCTGGGGAACCGGTCACCATGCGAATACCACCGACGGGACCAAAGATCATAGTTGGCGACATCGAGGAGCGTGGCCGCCGGCCGGGTGCAATGGCATTGGCGACCGGTTTACCGTCCGCTGTTACATCGCGTGCGAAATCGGTCAGCTGGTTATTGAGCAGGAATCCTCCAGCCCAGCGCGAGGAGCCAAACGGGGCCTCCACGGAGGCGGTCAAAGCCACGGCATTGCCCTGGGCATCAATGATCGACAAGTGGGTTGTGCCAGGCACTTCCTCAGTAGTATCAATTGCCCACTGATCAGCATGGCCCTGGCGCTTGAAAAAAGCACCGGGATCACCATGTTCCGGCATTGCCGAGGGCGCAGTCCGCTGCTGCGCCCGGTGTTCGAGGTAGGCTGGGTCGAGCAGGTCTTGCAAGGGGATATCAATGGCGTCGGGGTCGCCAAAAAAATGATCCCGGTCAGCATAGGCCAGGCGCTGCGCATCAACAAAAGCGCTGATCTTTTCGGCTTGATTGGTTGCACCCCTGGACAAGTAGTCATAGAGAACAGCGATCATGATTTGCGCGCCCCCGGAAGAAGGAGGTGTGGTGGTGCAGATTGTGTCCTCGCGGAAATCACCACAAATGGCATCACGGCGAATGGCGCGGTAACTGGCCAGGTCGGCGGTTGTCAGGGTGCCGGCATTGGGCGGCGCCTGGGCAGCCCGGGCGATCTGCTGGGCAATATCGCCCTGGTAGAAGGCAATTGCTCCCTCCTGTGCGATACGCCGCAAGGTGTCGGCATACTCAGGGTTTTTACGCAAATCTCCCGCCTGCAGCGGTTTTCCTTCGGGAAAGAAATAGGCCGCTGTCGGCGGATTCTCATCCAGTCGGCCATACTTCCCTATGCGCGGCAGAAACCCCGCCAGTCGTGGCGACACAATAAAGCCGCGTTCCGCAAGCCCAATGGCAGGTTCGAACAAATCTTTCCAGGCAAGTTTCCCATGCTCTTTATGGGCCGCTTCGTACATGGCAATGATTCCCGGGGCGCCGACCGACAAGCCACTCTGCCAGGACTCGACAAAGTCCATGACCACGCCATCGCGCATAAACATGTCCACGGTGGCACCCGCCGGCGCTTGCTCGCGGCCGTCGTGAAACACCAGGCTGTTGCTGTCCCGTTCGTACACCAACATAAAGCCGCCGCCACCAATGCCGGAGCTCTGCGGCTCAACCAGGCCCAACACTGCATGGGCAGCGATTGCTGCGTCTACCGCATGGCCACCCTTTGTCAGCATGGTTATGGCGGCATCGACTGCATGGGGGTTGGCCGCGGCAACCATGGCGCCCTTGTTCCAGTCCGCTGCTGGCTCGTTCGTGACTGCCGGCGCTGCCACGTTGTTCTCGGCAGGTGAACATGCCACCAACAGCAGCGTGCTTAGTAGGAGAAGTTTGATTTTCATGGTTTACCTAGTTTGGAAAAATGTAGTCTACCTGAACCCCGGCCTATTCCCGATTTTCATAGGCCACTATAGTAAAGCATTGGTCTTATCCCTCCAGCTCGGTCCAACGGTCGTAGGCCTGCGCCAACTCCACTTGTACCGCTGACAGTTTTTCCAGTATATCGCTGGTGAATTGGTGATCCTGCTGGTAAAAGTCCGGTGCAGAGACCTGCTGTTCCAGTTGACCCTGTTGTTCCTCCAGCTTTTCAATCAGCTGAGGCAGTGAGTCCAGTTCGCGCTGATCTTTGTAAGATAATTTTTCCCTGATCACCTTTTCTTCGGTGGCCTTCGGCTGCGGTTTGTCGGGGGAGGCTGTCGCGGCTTGTTTGCGCAGTTCCTCGAAACCGACCAGCTTGCCGCCATGATCTACCCAGTTGCCGTAACCACCCACGTACTCACCCACGTGACCACCGCCTTCAAAAACCAGGATGCTGGTTACCACGTTGTCCATGAATTCCCGATCGTGGCTGACCAGCAGTACACTGCCCTGGTAGTCCAGTAGAATTTCTTCGAGCAGCTCCAGGGTTTCAATGTCCAGGTCATTGGTAGGCTCATCCAGCACCAGCAGGTTGGCGGGCTTGCTGAATAACTTGGCGAGAATGGCACGGTTTTGTTCGCCGCCGGAGAGGGCGCGTGCCGGTGTGCGTATGCGGTCGGGGGTAAACAGGAAGTCGCTGAGATAGGAAATAGCATGTCTGCGCTTGCCGTTGATTTCAATAAAATCCTGGCCACCACAGATGTTGTCGATCAGGTTCTTGTCCGGGTCGAGTTGTTCGCGCAGTTGGTCAAAATAGGCGACTTCCAGCTTGGTTCCGAGTTTTACCTCACCCGAGTCGGGCTCCAGCCTGCCCAACAGTATTTTCAGAAGTGTGGATTTGCCGGCGCCATTGGCGCCAACGATACCGATGCGATCCCCACGGCTGACCAGTGTCGACAATTCTTTGATAACGATGTCACCGTCGTAGGCTTTGCTGACCTTCTTCAGTTCAGCAACCCGTTTACCCGAGCGTTGCGCATCCTCTACGCCAAAGTCAGCTCTACCCGTTTGTTCACGGCGTTGGCTGCGCTCATCGCGCATGGCCTTGAGTGCTCGCACCCGGCCTTCGTTGCGGGTGCGCCGGGCCTTGATACCCTGGCGGATCCATTTTTCTTCCTCCGCCAGCCGCTTGTCGAACAGGGCATTTTCCCGCTCTTCTGCCGCCAATTGTTGTTCTCGATGCTTTAAGAAGCCGTGGTAGTGTCCCTGCCAGCGACGCAGGTGGCCGCGATCCATCTCGACGATGGTATTGGCGATGTTCTGCAGAAATACCCGGTCGTGGGTGATCAAAACGATGGCGCTGGGAAAGATCAGTAGTTGTTCTTCCAGCCATTGGATGGCGGGAATATCCAGGTGGTTGGTGGGTTCGTCCAATAACAGGATATCCGGTTCACCGACCAGGGCGGCTCCCAGTGCGACACGTCGGCGCCAGCCACCGGAGAGGTCGGCCATCTTGGAATCCGCCGGCAGTTGCAGCTGGGTAATTACTGTTTCTACGCGCTGCTGCAGGCGCCAGCCATCCTTCGCTTCCAGTTCTACCTGGGCACGAGCCATACCGTCCATATCGTTGTCGACGATACAGTGGTGGTAGCGTGCCAGCAGGTCACCGACATCGGCCAGCCCGTGGGCCACCACATCGTACACATCCTGTTCATCGGCATCGGGCAGGCTCTGGTCAAGCGGGCTATGCGGGTTCCGTCCCGCAGCCAACGCTGGCCACTTTCCAGGGTCTGGTCGCCGTACAGTATGTTTAGCAGGGTGGATTTACCGGCGCCATTACGCCCCAACAGTCCGATACGGTCGCCGGGGCGGATGCTGAATTCCACGTGGTCGAGTAGTACATGG
This sequence comes from Halieaceae bacterium, assembly GCA_965237855.1. Classification (GTDB taxonomy): domain Bacteria; phylum Pseudomonadota; class Gammaproteobacteria; order Pseudomonadales; family Halieaceae; genus CBDEGK01. The sequence continues at coordinate 61,354 of CBDEGK010000001.1, forward strand.
GTGCCATAGTTGAGGCAGGCCTGGTCGAGTTTAAGCAAGGTCGAACCGTATCGGCATGGCTTTAATGGTATTGATGAAAAAGTTGCGCATATAGGTAACTTCGCCCGTAAATTCGGGATTTCTCAAACGTGGAATGAGTTCTTCAAAGATGATTCGCAGCTCCAGTCGGGCCAGGTTCATGCCCAGGCAAAAATGTTCACCAATACCAAAAGAGCGTAGTTGTCGCGAGAGGTTGTCGGTGCGCTTGGCCCGGTGGATGTCGAAGACCATGGCATCTTCACCGAAGGCATCTTCGTCGTGATTAACCGCGTGGTAATGCAGGATAATCTTGTCGCCTTTCTTTATCTGTGCGCCTGCCACTTCGATATCTTGCATGGCGGTACGGCGCATGGCGATAAAGGCGGTGTTGTAGCGAACTATCTCTTCGATAGCATCGGGGATGTCTTCGGGGTGTTCGACCAGGTGCTGCAGTTGCTCCGGGTGCTCCATGAGTAGGCGCATGCCCTGGGCGGTCACGGTGCGGGTACTCTCATTGCCCCCCACCATGATCAACAGAAACATCCAGGCAAACATGTCGGCGCTGATGGGCTCACCGTCAACCTTGCTGTTGAGCAGGGCGGCGGCCACCTGGCTGGTGGGGTTCTTGCGTTGTTCCTCTGCCAGCCGGTGGGCGTACATCAGCACGTTGAAGCTGGCCTCTTGTGCCTCTTCCGGGCTGCCCGCCACATCCGGGTCGTCGGCGAAGGCCATCACATTGGTCCAGTGGAAGAACTGCTTGCGGTCTTCCAGCGGTACACCGAGTATTTCCAGGATAGCCATGAGCGGCAGTTCCGCGGCGACGTCCTCGACAAATTCACAGCTGCCTTGATCGGCGACCGCATCGATGATTTCTTTGGCATAGCGACGCAGGGTGGGTTCGAAGTCTGTGACTGCTTTTGGCGTGAAGGCGTCGCGCACCACCTTGCGATATTTCATATGTCGAGGTGGGTCCATATATATGATGAAGTTGTCCGCCATCATTTGCTTACTGTCTTCATTGTCGTTTTCTATGGGAAATGGGCCCTGTTCGGCCGAGGAGAACAATTGGGGATTCTGCGAGATGTAGTCGAGGGCGTCGCGTTTCACCACCGCCCAGTAGGGAATGCCGGTGTTGGGATCATCGAGCTTGACCACGGATCCTGCTGCCCTGATACGCGCCAGCTCGTCATAGGGCATGCCCTGAACATAGGTGTCATTGTCCAGCAGGTTAATATAGGGACATTCGCTCATGGGCGTTCTCCGGTTTGATAGGTCGGCATTACAGCGCTGATACGTCGAAAAGCGGTGGATTTTTGCACACAGTGGCCGCTGCGTACAGTTTCTTGGCCCTGGAAGTTATCGCCCTGTGTTGGCGAGTGCGCTAATCTGTGTAGCCTCTGTAAAAAGCGAACCAGCACGCGGGAGTTCAGACCATGGCATATCAAGGAAAATCAGCATTAATCACCGGTGGCGGTAGTGGTATGGGTCGCCTGGCTGCACAGCAGTTTGCGGCCGCCGGGGCCCATGTGGCCATACTTGATGTCAACGAGGCCGGTATGCAGGAGACCGCTGCGGGTTCTGACAATATCCACCCCTATGTCGTGGACATCACTGATTACGCGGCTGTCACCGAGGCAGTACAGGATTTTGAGTCCAGGCACGGTGCCCTCGACCGGGTCTACAACTGTGCCGCCATCATGCCTTTTGGCAACCTCATGGAAGTGGAGCCCGGCGTAACCAACAAGATGATGTCCATCAATTACGGCGGCCTGGTCTGTATCTCCCGGGCAACCTTGCCGGGTATGCTGGAGCGCGGTACCGGTGATTTTGTCAGCTTTGCCTCGGCGGCCGGCCTCATTCCCGGTTTGCTGATGGGTGGTTACAATGCCAGCAAAGCCGCGGTGGCCATGTATACCGAGGTGTTGTGGCAGGAGAATATCAACTCGGGTGTGCGTTTCGCCTGTGTCTGTCCGCCCGCCGTCGCCACACCCCTGTTGAACCAGGGCAAGGAGACCACCTGGCCCAAGGTCATGGAAATGAACGAGGGTGAGGAGATTGAGCCGCCACAGGTACTCGCGGCCGTGGAGGAAGGCCTGGAGAAGGCCAACTTCTGGGTCTACGTCACCGGGCAAACCAAGTTTGGCGCCTGGATGCGCCGTGTGTTCCCGGGTGTCGTGTGGAAGAACATGCATAAGATTGAAGGCTGGTAAGCGTCAGCTTAAATCGTTGATGAGGCTGGTGAGCTGTCGATACACGTCGCTGTAGCGCAGCTTCACCGGGTCGAGTTTCAACTCCATCCATATACTGTAGAGCAAGCGCTCGAAGTCTTCGTAGGCGGCGCTGACTTCGGCCTGTTCGCCACGGCGAATCAAGTTGGTGTTTTCCACCCAGCACCAGCTGCCGCATTCCTCTCGCATTAAACTTGAAAGCACCGGCCGTCGGCCAGGTACATGCAGGTCTATGTCGGAGTCTTCACGGGACTTGCTGGCCGCCAGGTAGGCCAGCTTCTGTTTCTTGCGTTCACCACTGAGATCGGAGCGCAGCTGTTGCATGACCTCAAGCGGGTTGTGGTTGACCGGGTTGGCTCTAATCAGGGTTTCGGGTCGACCCATGACCACAGCCAGGTCAGACACTAACCGGTCGAAGTTGTGATAGGCCTGGATGACTTTTTCGGGAATGTCCTGCATGACCACGCGGTGGTTTTCTATCCACACCGCGCGATCGCAAAGGTCTTTTACCGTGAAGGGGTCGTGCGATACGACAATGACGGTTTTGTTTGAGCGCATACGCTCCCGCATGGCTTTGCTGGAGCGTTCTTTGAACTCGTGATCCCCCACGCCCAGGGTCTCATCGATAAGCAATACGTCGGGGTCAAGTTGTAAGCTGACGGAAAAGCCCAGGCGCGAGCGCATACCGGCCGAGTAGCTTGACAGAGGGTCGTCGATGGCTTCTTCCAGACCGGCAAACTCGATTACCTTGTCCATTCGCGCAGCGATGGTAGCGCGGTTCATGCCTTGTAGCATGGCGGTGTGTATGGCATTTTCGCGGCCGCTGAGCAGGCGGTTGAAGCCCAGCTGGTAACTGAGCAGGCTGCGCTTTCGGCGATAACTCAGGCAGACATCACGCAGTTCGATCAGGGGTATATCCTGTGCGGGGTGGGTGCCTGATGAGTGGGTTTGCGGGGCGTTAATGGGGATATCTGTTGCTTGTGCTTTTCGCCCGGATTGTAGCACAGGGTCAGCGAATCATCGGGTAGTCAAAAAGCTCGAAGTCCCGCTCGAAATCGCGATTGATAATAGCCCGGCTGTGGGGGCTGATCTGTTCTGGGCTGAAGCTTGCCCCAGCGCTGACATTCACCGGCTTGAGTGTCTTGGCTGTCAGCGCTAGCCTCTCGCAGATGTGCTCATAATCGCCCTGGATATTTTCATACCGGCCGACGAAATCCACCAGAAGTTTGTCGTCATGGGAATAGAGGAAGTCCGACTGTTTCATAAAAATCTGCCCCTCGTTGTAGCTCTCCATAAACTCGTCAAAGCTCTTGCTGCCCGCATAGCGATCGTGATGACGGTGCTCTGGATTGGTCAGGTGCTGCCGTTGTCGATAGCGGTCTTGGGTACCGCGATAAACAGGAAGGCATGGCTACTGGATATCAACAAGAGCGTGTTCCGCTGTCGAGAAAATCCCGCAGGCCAGCCAATTCCGCCATAAATTCGTCTGCGGTTTTGTACTTAACACCGTGTACCAGGTGGGTTACCCCGGCTTCTTCGTAGGCGGCGCAAGTGTCTCTTGCGGCGGCGGCATCGTTGAGGGGCAATTGACCGAAAGTGACCACCTCCGGCGGATTTTTTCCGGCTGCCTGAGCCTGTTCTCGGTAATGAGCGATGTCCGGGGCCAGGTCGTTCGGTCCCTTGCCAATCGGTATCCATCCATCGCCCCAGGCTAGCGCTCTGTCGGTGGCGTGAGGTGGCTTGCCGCCAATGTATATGGGCGGACGCGCGGGACGGGGTTTGAACAGAAACTCCTGACCATTAGCTGTCATCACGTCGTCAGAAAAGCAGCCGTGAAGAAATTTCAGCGTGTCGTCGGTGATTTTTCCACGCTCTTCCCGGGCAACTCCCAGGGCTTTGAATTCCGCTTCCATCCAGCCCACGCCGACTCCCAGTAACAGGCGTTCGTTGGACAGGGCCTGGATGCTGGCGATCCACTTGGCAGTGAGTAGCGCTGGCCGATAGGGGAGAATCAATACCCCGACACCGAGTTGAATGCGCTCGGTACAACCGGCAATAAACTCCAGCGTGGCCAGCGGATCAAAGTAGATACCGTCCGAGCCTTCAGCATCATCTGGCGGTATCGCAATGTGGTCAAACAACCACAGGGAATCAAGGCCCGCCTCTTCGGCGGCGCGAGAGCAGGTGAGTATATTGTCGCGATTGGCGGCGACACCGGCGTTGCGGATACTGATGCCCAGCTGCATGGTATAGCCCTGATTATTTCTCCCGCCCAGTCTACTCGTTTTCCGCGCGTGGGCTACACTAGGGAAAACTGTGAGAGTAGTGAAGCCACATGAGTAGATTGTCGTTTTTGGATCTGGCGTTTTTCCTGACCGAGTCGGAAAGTAGCCCCAAGCATGTAGCCGGATTGTTGATTTTCAAGAAACCCAGTGGCAGCGCAGCCAGTTGGGTGCAGAACCTCGCCCAGGAGTTCGCGGAATTCGAAGAGCCTCGGCCGCCGTTTAACCAGGTGATTGATTTCCGTGCCCTCGGCGGGCCGCGCTGGCGGACCTGTGAAAGCTTTTCACTCGATGAACACCTGTTCTATCACCGCCCCGAAAATATTCTGAGCGAACGGGACTTGTTTAACTATTGTGCGGAGATGCATGAGCCGCTGATGGATCGCGACAAGCCAATGTGGGAGTTTCATATTATCGATCGGGTCAGCGGTGGGCGCTTTGCGGTTTACAGCAAAATGCACCACGCCTATGCCGACGGTGTGACCATGTCCCGCTGGACCATGAATGCCCTCAATGATACGGCCAAGGCGCGCAATCTAAAGGCCATTTGGATGCCGGCCCAGAAGGCGGCGGCGCAGGTGGAAGAAGCCGCCGACAGCCAGGAGCAGCTGTTCGATCGGGTGATTCGCAACTCTCGCCAGTGGCGCCAGGTGATTCGCGGTATTACCAAGTTGACGGCGCAGCTGGCGCTGGAGCAGTTTGGCTTAACCAAGAACGCCGTTGCAGTTCCCTTCAGGGCCACCGGGGAAACCCCGTTGACCGGGGTGGTGACCCCCGGACGCCAGTTTGCCACCGCCCATGTGTCCATGGAGCAGGTAAAAAAACTGCGCAAAATGACCCGTTGCACGCTCAACCATGTTGCTCTCACCTGTATCGATGGCGCACTGCGCCGGTATTTACATGATCACGGCATTGAGCTCGACCGGCCACTGTCGATTCAAATGCCGGTCAACCTGCGGGACGAGAACCACGACGTCAGCGGCAATATGATTGGCATCGTCCTGGTTGACCTGGCCCCCAGTGACTCTGACCCTTATACCCGCTTGCGGGAGATTGGCTTTACCCTGCGCAATGTTCGCAACCAGATTGATGGCGTGCCTTCCATTGCCGTGGCCCAGTACACGGCGGTGCTGGCGGTACTGATTGAGTTAATGCAGTTGTTCAAATTGCACAAGCTGTTACCGGCCATTGCCGATACCCTGGTATCGAACGTGCCTGGCCCAAGCAAACCTATGTATTTGAAAGGTGCCAAGTTGGAACAAATGGTACCGATCAGTACCTTGCCGCCGGGCAACCAGCTCAATATCACGCTGTACAGTTACTCTGGTACGCTGCACTTTGGCCTGGTGGCAACGGATCAGATGGATCACCTGGAAGACCTGGCCCGCTACATTGAGGAGGCCTTTGAAGAATTAGAAGAAGCCGTCTTTGAGCCGGCAGCCTGACACCCTGATGGAGATTATAATGAGAATAAAATTGCTACTGGCCATTGCCTTGCTAGGTCTTTCACTGCAGGCGCAGCCTCACTCTGAAACACCGGCCATGGCCATTGTTACAGTTGAAGACATGCTTGGGAGCGTGGGCTGGTCTTTCGATGACCCGGTTACGACACAGGAGCTGGCGCCCGGTTTTTACGTCCTATTCGGTATCGGTGGCAACATCCTGGTCTCCTCGGGGGAGGATGGTGTGCTGATTGTCGATGACCAGTTCCCGGAATACTGGGGCAAGCTGGGCAAGGCGATGCGCAAGGAGGGCGATCGCAAGATCGATTTTGTCGTCAACACCCACTGGCATTTCGATCACGCCGACGGCAACAAGGCCCTCGGTAAGCGTAAGAATACCTGGATAGTTTCGCAGGCCAATTCACGGCAGATGTTGCTCAGCGATCAAGTCGTCGGCCTGGTCAGCGCTGCTATTGAACAACCCGCTTACCCGGTATACGCCCTACCTGATATTACTTTTGACGACACCATGCAGTTTCATTTCAACGGCGAACGAATCGATCTGCTGCACCCAGGCCCCGCGCACACTACCGGTGATACCGCGGTCATTTTCCGCGGCCAGAATACCGTGCACATGGGCGATGTCTACAACAACGCCGGCTATCCCTTCATCGATGCCGGTAACGGCGGCGGCATTGATGGCGTGATTGCCTTCTGTGAAGCGGTATTAGCCGAAACCGATGAAGACAGCATTATCGTGCCGGGTCATGGACCCGTAGCCAGCCAGAAAGACCTACAGAATTACGTACACATGTTGAAAACCGTGCGCGGCGAGCTGGTGGCCATGATCAAGGCCGGTAAGAATCTTGAAGACGCGCTGGCGTCAGGGGTTACTGCTACCTGGGATGAGCACAAAGGCGATCCCGCCCAGTTCATCGACCGCGCCTACACCAGCCTCACGGTCCGTTATCTCCCCTAAAATTTATCCACAATTTGGCTACACCCTCCGCCCCCCTTGGGGTTTTGTGGATAACTTTCGGCTATAAACCTTCCGCAACGATCACAATGTCATCGGAGCCGGCGGGCAGGGAGATGGTAGTGCCATCTTCACCCATGGTGTAGTCGCTGAAGACAGCCTCAACACCGTCGAGCCAGGCAGCTTCCAGGCCAGGCAGTATTAATCCCGGAACTATATGATAAAAGAGCAGGTGGCCGACGCCGGCATCGCGGGCAGTTTCGGCGGCTTCAACCGGGCTGGCGTGATAGTCGAGGATATCAAAGGTAATTTTTGCCATCCGCGAACGGCCAGCTGCGGTGGCAGCTTTGTTCATCAGGCCGACGATATTGGGCGCCAGTGCCTCGTGAACCAGCAGATCAGCGTCTTTGGCAAACAATTGCAGATTGGCCGATTTATCCGTGTCTCCGGAAATCACAGCGACTCTATCTTTGTAGGTAAACCGATAACCGACGGCGGGGGAGACTGGCAGGTGGTCGACACTGAACATTTCCACCCGCAAGCTACCCGAGGTATAGACCGTTACCGCTTCACCGTCACCCGGTACGGGAAAGCTCTCTGCAGTCATGCCATGACCAGACAGGGGTGCCACACTATCACCGTGGTGATCGTTGCGATGAATGGCATCGCGGGCGTAGGCCATATTGAAGCCGTTGACGACGGCGTCAACACCCTCTGGTCCGCGCACGGGCAGTGGTTCGGTATGGGCATTGTTGACCCAGCGCAGGGTGGCCAGTTCGCCGAGGCCATCCATGTGATCGGAGTGAAAGTGCGTCAGGAACACACCTTCGACCTTGCCGATAGGAATTTGCATGACACCGAGGTTGCGGGCGCCGCCGGTGCCGCTATCGACGATAAACAGTTGTGGGCCGGCGATGACAGCCACACAAGGGCCGGATCGTTTGGGGTCGGGCAGGGGGCTGCCAGCGCCGCAGAGGGCAATATGCAAGCCGTCGGGCAGTTGCTGGGTCAGGTCGGCGGCCATCATGGTCGGGGCCGCCCGCTCCATCAAGCGCAGGGCGATACTGCCGCGCTGACTGTAGATCAATACGCCGAGCGCTAGCAGCACTGCAATGGCAATATGGGATTTCTTCATGTTTTAAACCCTACTGTTGGAATCTTTTACTCGTTGATGCCTACCATTTTGTAGGTGCCCTTAAAAGGTAGGTCTTGTTCCTGGCCAGGTAATAATGGCAACTCAGCCTGCCGCCATAAAGGTTCCCAACCCCCATGCTTTCTTAACAGCTGTTGCACGGTAGTCTGAGCGTCAGCCGGCAGGGCCTTGAACTGGTTTCTCAGCTCCTGCAGGCACCAGACCCGGTAGCGTGAATAGCGTGCTTTCTTGTAACTGACGTCACCAATGTCCACATCGAAACGCTTCTTGCCAGCGGCCACGGCGTCGACGTTGGCACACAGGTAGGGCAGGTAATGTTGGCAGATATCCGCCAGCAGGGGATCGAGATCATCGGGTACGCCGGGCAACCAGTCACCCTTACAGGTTTCCAGGCGCGTGTTCCACAGGCGCGCCATCCACTCGAATACCGCCGGCGCTTGTTGGCGCATGATTTCGAGAGGGATCGGATCCAGGCCAAAATGTCTGAAGAAGGGTCCCGACATGCCGACGTCGGCGATGCTGGGTTTGTCGCCCAGGATAAACGGACGCTTTTCGAAAATGGCCTGCAGGTGCGCCAGGGTATTGGTGTAAATCGCCTCGACCCCGGGCACTGCTGCTGCAGTAATACCATCACCACGGGTGTAGCCGCCGCGTTGACGAGTTCTGAATACCCAACGCTTGAACGGGGCGGGCAAGGGCATGGAGCGCACCAGTTCCTCCACAATCAGCCAGCTGAGCAGATTGGCGCCAGCGGGATAATGCCAACGGAAGTGCATGGCGGGTCGCCACAGCCACTCGTCGGCGTAGTCTTCGATCAACAGACTTACAAACCGTTGCACTGGGTCAGAAGGAACAACGGGGTTGCCGGGCAACTGTCCCTCAAACCACTGGATGGTCTTGGTGGTGTCGGTCATCCAGCGACCGTCGCCGAGTTCCACCGCCGGTATCTGGGAAACGCCTGTTTCCTCAATCAGACGTTGGCCCTCGCGGGGAAAATTGACGCTGCGCATCGTGTAGGGCACGCCTTTAACGCGCAGGTAATTCTCCATCTTGCCGGTGAAGTAGGAGATAGAGGCACCGTGAACGGTGATGGGGCCTAGTGTTTTAATATCCATGGCAGTACACTATCTATTGGCACAAATAGTGTCAATAGAATTTTTCAGGAGAAACACAGCCTATATCAAGTTGTTAAGCGCGAAACCCACCCCGATGCGATTGGTTTTCACGTTATAGTCGATCAGGCTCTCGCCGTAACCATAGAAATACTGGATGTACCATTTGAAGCGATTGTTGAGCGGCTTGGTCCACTCCAGCTCGATGGCGCCCTTGTTGTCGCCACCGCCTTTCAGATTATTGCGGAACTTGGCACCCAGTTCCATGTCTCCCAACTTGTAGATAAGAGCGATGTCGCCGTGGCCGTAGTAATCATCCATGTTGGGATTATCGTCATCCTCGTCATCTTCAGGCAATCGGTACCAGGCGCGGGCTGTCAGCACGAAGTTGTTTTTCTCAAAGGCAGCGCCACCGATAAGACGGTTCCAGCTTCTGGACAGCAGTTCGCCGCGGCCGTTTGACTGGTGGACAAAGCCAAAGCTCAGCTTGGTATTGGTAAGCCCGCCAATCTTCCAGTCGTTGTCCCATGCCATCAATATTTCAGGTTCGTAGTTGGTTTCCCGAAACGGCGCAGATTCATCAGAGTTATACACCTGCCACCAGTTCTGTTGGGTATAGGCTATCCACAGGTCGCCATTGCCGAGTATGTCTTGCGCTACCAGCGCCTTGAAGCTGAGCTGGAACTTGGCTTCTATTTCGTCCATCTCGACATCGCCAAACGCGTTGGTAAAAGGTTCCTCATTGATCTTGCTGTTGTAGGTGACGGGCAGCAAGTAATTGCGGCGATGCGTGAGCAGGGCAAAGGGCTTTTCATTCATGCTGGCTTCCCGCGCCAGGCGATCGGCGAATGGCGAGTCGCTTGGTGCGGTCACTGCCGCGACTGCGGGATCGGCTGGCTCGCTAATCACCGCTTCCTCGCTGAGCTCTGCGGCGGATCGCCCTATGGCCTCGTCATAACAGGCCAGGCGTTGCAGGTCTGCCTCAACCAGGCGGCAGTGATCCAGGTTGGCTGCCTGGACTTGTAAGGAAAGGAACAACACAGTTAGTGCGGATAATGCTCTCATTATTTTTCTCCCTTTTGAGCTCAGTTTTCCTGCATGACCTTGGCCAGCCGTTCCGGCTGTCGCCACACCCCGCCTATTAAACGCCATAGGTAGGCAATTGCAATGACAATGATGGATAGCACAAACACGATCCACGACTGTTTGGGACCGTAGTCCAGCCCCCGAATCATGACGACCTGCACAGCCAACATCAACCAGTGCAATGATATGGAGGTAATCATCAGCCAGCGAGTATCACCGGCGCCACGTAGAACTGCGCCAGAGATCAATATGATCGCATCGCCCAGCATGTAGCAGGCCAGGCCAATCATCATGAAACTGGCAATCTCCAGAATCTCGCTGAAGTCTGCGCCGGAACCTGAGAAGACGTTGATCAGGTCAACCCGGAAGACCACGAAGATGGTTGCCAGGACAACCGAATAAGCCAGGGCCAGCACGAAACCCGCCGTCATAACACCGTTGACCCGGCTCATATCATTGGCGCCGACGTAGCGGCCGATCAAACTTATCACACCGATATGCAAACCAATCATGGGCACGAAGGACACCATATCCCAGTTGAAAACAATGGCCGCCGCGGCGCCGTAGGTAATGCCAAAGGCCTGGAACAACAACAGGAACAGGTTGAAGGTGGCCACGTTCATGAACATCTCGAAGCCGGAGGGAAAGCCCAGCCGCACATAGCGGCGCATGATGCCGGCATCGAAATGGAATGAGTCCATGACCTTAAATCGCAGTCGGTGCTCCCGCGACAGATAGAACCCCAGGAAAATGATCAGGGCAAACAACAGGGCAATGACCGTACCCCAGGCCGCACCCTCGATGCCCAGCTCTGGAAATCCCCAGGCGCCAAAAATGAGCACATAGGAGAGGGGAATATTCAGCAGCACGCCGAGTACATCGGCGATCATCACTACCCGGGTGCGGCCTATACCGCTGAAATAAGAGGCGATGCAGGCCTTGCTCAAGTTGAAAAAGGCACCGAGCATGAGAATGCGATAATAGGCCTGCTCCAGAGCCACCTGTTGTGGCTCATGTCCCATGGCTTCAAACAGCTGGTCCACGAAGAACGCAATCACGCCGATGAGTGGCAGGCACAACAGCGCCATGATAATGCCCTGGGTAACCACCCGCGGACATTTCGCGCGCTCGCCAGCGCCGTAGTACTGTGCCACCAGCGCATTGGCATAGGCCATCACACCCAGGAACAGGGCGATACTGAAAAAGGAGGCGACGCCACCGCCCATGGCCGAAGCCATGTTGAGCGGGTCTATCAAAGATAAAAACCAGCGGTCGGCGAAAACCATAGCCGCGAAGGAGCCCTGGGACACCACCATAGGCAGTGAAATATCCAGCAGCTGCCGCAGGTCAGCGCGATTAAATGTCAGGCGTGTTTGGGACATGGGGCGGGGAATATCTCCCCCTGACCGGTCAATTGCAAGGGAAGACTGTGGTAATTAGTGGAGCGTGGGTTCAGTAGCCTTCATAGAGCTCAAAGTTCCCAGTTGCTTCTTCCCAGGCCCGTTGAATGACGAAGTTTCGATCCAGGCTCATGAAGGGTCCGAAGCTGATGACGAGGTAACCCGCATCAGCGGTTAAAAGACCATTGACCAGGGTGTCAGTCAGGCTGCCATCAATAGAATTCGCATACGCCCCCAGCTCAGCCAATTGCCGGATGAAGGTCTGGAACTGGCGCATACCAGCGGCATCAGTTACCGCGCCGTGGCCAGGAATAATTTGCTCGAAGGGCAGGGCGAATACAGCGTCCAGCGTGTCTCCCCACTCGACGACACTGCCGCCTGCCTCCAGGTCGATATTTGGATAGTGCTGATTGAAGAACAGATCGCCGGTGTGAATAACTTCATCTTCAACAAATAGCACCACCAGGTCGCCGTCGGTATGGCCGCGGCCCGGGCGCAACAACTGCATGGTTTTGTTGCCAATAGTCAGTGTGTGTTGATCGGTGAACGTCTCGTTGGGTAGCAGCTGCGCGGCCTCGCCAGAAAAGGTACTGGCGTCCCATTGTTCAAGGTGGTGCAGAGAGCGCTCGGTGGCAATCACCCGGGTGCCTACGGGGAAGGCAGGGTTACCGTGGGTATGATCGAGATGGTAGTGGGAGTTGATAATAGCCACCACCGGCTCGCCGGTGAGTTCCTCGGCCTTGGCCTGTATGACCTCGCCCTGCAGGCTCAGAGTCATGGTGTCGACGATGACCGTGCCGGCGCCGGTTTTCAATACCGCCACATTGCCACCGTACTCATTGGCCAGCATATGCAGGTCCGGCGTCAGCTGGACAACCTGCATCTCCGCCATATCCTTGCGTACGGATATCGTTACTACTGTGGCTGTCACCACTAGCACCATGAGAATTGCGAGTAGTATTTTTTTCATATCAGGCTGCCGAGCGGGTTTCTTCCTGGGCGGAGCCCGCCGCAATATTACTGAACTGTAAATCGCCATCATCGAGCGCGCCCTGGCGCAGCATTTTTTTGTCGATGCCGAAATCCTGAGTGTGAAGCCAGGGTGCGCGATCACCCTGCATGGGGAAAGCGGGCAACATACGTTGCATGTAGCCCGAACTGAAATCGTCGATCCACAGGCGTCGGGCCATGCTGTCGGCGAGGGCTGGACTCATTACAGGTACGGCTTGGCGGGTATCGGTAGCATCCATGTGATTGAGAACTCGACATACCCATTCTGCGTTGATATCGGCGCGCAGAGTCCAGGAGGCATTGATGTAGCCAAAGGTGTTTGTCATGTTTGGCACACCGGTCATCATCAAACCTTTGTAAGTCCAGGTTTTCGAAAAATCGATCGCCTCACCGTCTACGCTGAACTGTATTTCTCCCATCACCACCATGTTCAAGCCGGTCGCTGTCACTATGATGTCGGCGTCCAACTCCTGTCCGGACTGCAAGCGAATACCGGTTTCAGTAAAGGTGTCGATGTGATCGGTAACAATGTCGGCGCTGTCTGCCTTGATGGCCTTGAAAAAGTCGTTGTCTGGCACCAGGCACAGGCGCTGATCCCAGGGGTTGTAGTCGGGCGTCAGGTGTTTGTCCACATCGTAGTCCGGACCCATTTGCTCACGTACCTGACTCAGTAGCATCTCCTTCACCTTTTCGGGCTGGGTGCGGGTTTTATGATAAAAGTACAGCAGCAGCGTCACATTCTTCCAGCGGGTAATCGCGTAGGCCCAGGTGTGGGGCATTATTTTGCGTAGGAAATTGGCCACTCCATCCTTCCAGGGTTTACTGGCCATGTAGGTAGGCGTGCGTTGCAGCATGGTGACATGAACGGCGCTCTCGGCTATGGCGGGAACCAGGGTAACTGCCGTGGCACCGGAGCCAATGACCACGACCTTCTTGCCGGCGTAGTCGAGGTCTTCGGGCCAATGCTGGGGGTGGACAATGGTGCCCTGGAAGTCGTCTCGACCTGGGAATTCTGGCGTGTATCCCTGCTTGTAACTGTAGTAGCCGGAGCACAACTGCAGGAAATTACAACTCAGCTGGTCGGTGCTGCCATTCGCTTTATTTTCAATGGTGAGAGTCCAGGCGGCATCAGCAGACGACCAACTTGCGGATAACACCAGTTGGTTATAGCGGATGTGCTGGCTGATCTGGTTTTCGCTCGCGGCCTCATTGATATAGCGGCGAATTGCCGGGCCTTCGGCGATGGCCTTGTCATCGATCCAGGGTTTGAAGTTGTAACCCAGGGTGTGCATATCGCTGTCTGAACGAATACCCGGGTAGCGGAAGATGTCCCAGGTACCACCCATGGCGGCTCGGCCCTCCAATATGGCATAGCGCTTGCCGGGGCACAGATCCTGCAGGTGTTTGGCGGCGCCGATGCCGGTCAGGCCAGCCCCCACGATGATGACGTCAAAATGCTCCATCAGCTGTACTCACTCGCTTTTTGTTTCCACGCCGCCAGTGTACTTAAAGCAGTTGCTTTAATCCAGTCGGTTAAGTGCCGCAAAAAGTCTGGTGTACACGCTGCTCAGGCCGGGCCGGCAGGGCATATGCCTTGAAATCCTCGTGATAGTCGAAGGGGGATTCCAGGATCTCTACCAGTTGGTGAAAGGTCTCCAGATTGTCTTCGTCTACGGCCTCCCTGATGGCGGCCTCGACCAGGTGATTACGCGCTATGAAAACCGGGTTGACCGCGTACATGGCCTGCTGGCGCTCTGCGGCAGCCTGCTCCTCCAGCCCGGCGCGTTGTCGCCAGCTGTTCAGCCAGGGCTCGAAACTCGCTGGCAGCTCAATCAATGGGTTGACTGTCGGTGCAGCTGAATCGGGATCGGCCAGATCGGCCAGGTGCCGAAAGGTGAGGGTGAAATCGGTGGCGGCATCCGTCATCAGCGAGAGTAACTCCTCTACCAATTTTTCGTCTCCCTCGTGGGCCTGGTTCAAGCCCAGCTTGGCGCGCATACCGCTGGCATGGGCTGTCAGAAATTGAGCGGGAAAGCTATCAATCGCAGCCTGGGCTTGTTCAACGGCGCGATCTTCATCGGTGTCCAACAGTGGTAGCAGGCACTGTGCCAGGCAGGATAGATTCCAGTGCGTGATGGAGGGTTGATTGCGATAGGCGTAGCGACCGCCGTGATCGATGGAACTGAACACGGTATCCGGGTTGAATTCGTCCATGAAGGCGCAGGGGCCGTAGTCGATAGTTTCGCCGGAAATCAGCATATTGTCGGTATTCATAACGCCGTGAATAAAACCCAGCAATTGCCAGCGCGCCACCAGTTCGGCCTGCACCCTGACGACATTGCCCAGCAAGCACAGTGCCGGGTTCTTGGCATAGTCACTATCGGGGAAATGGCGATCGAGGCAATGCTGAACCAGCAATTCAAGCGCCTCGCGATCCTGGCGGGCGGCAAAGTACTGGAAGGTACCAATGCGTATGTGGCTTTTAGCGACCCGGGCCAGCACGGCACCCGGCTGCGCTGTCTCGCGGTACACCGATTCGCCGGTGGTAACCGCTGCCAGGCTCCGCGAGGTGGGTACGCCGAGTCTGGCCATGGCCTCGCTGACAATATATTCCCGCAACACCGGTCCCAGTGGGGCGCGGCCATCGCCGCCTCGCGACCAGGGGGTTTTACCCGAGCCTTTCAACTGGATGTCATAACGCTCACCGTCGCTGCCGATGACTTCGCCGAGCAATACCGCGCGACCGTCGCCCAGTTGTGGGTTCCAGCCGCCGAACTGATGACCGGCGTAGGCAGCTGACAGCGGAGACGCTCCCTCGGGCAGCTGGTTGCCGGCCACCATGGCGATGCCAGCCTCGCTGGCCAACCAATTGGGATCTACACCCAACAACCGCGCCAAGGGCTGATTCACCTTGATCGGTCCGGGTGATGCCACGGGTTCGGGTTTTTGTTCCGCAAAAAAGCGCGCCGGTAAATCGGCGTAGCTATTGTCGAAATTTATGGGGCTCGCGCTGTTCACTATCCACTATCCGCTTTCTACTACAACCGGTAACTGATAAGTCAGGCTAAAGTGCCTGTTCGATAGCGTCTCGCAGTTTAGCGCTATCGGGCTTGGTGGTGCTGCCAAAGTATGCGACGACCTTGCCATTTTTGTCGACAACATACTTATTGAAATTCCAGCGCGGAGCTTTGGTTTGTGCGGCCAGCTCTTGAAACACGGCATTGGCCTCGTCGCCGCGCACATGGGTGGGCGCCAGCATGGTGAAGGTTACGCCGTAATTGATGAAGCAGATCTCCGCCGCCTTTTCCTCGCTGTCATCTTCCTGGCGAAAATCATCGCTGGCAAAACCGACCACTACCAGGCCCTGCTCCCGGTACTGTTGATGCAGTGCCTCCAGGCCTTTGAATTGTGGGGTATAGCCACAGTGGCTGGCAGTGTTCACCAGTAGCATGGGCTGCCCCGGGAAACTCTCGCAGAAATTTACCTGATCGCGTGAGTGCAGCTTTCGCAGATCCTGATCCAGGTACTCGGGGCAAGCTGCCAGGGCGACCGGCGACGGCATAGTCAGGAATGCTGCGAGGATTAAAACGGGACCTGCGCGTCTCATGCTGGCTCCAGAACTACCACGGGTATAGTGCGCTCGGTCGCCGCCTGGTAGTTCGTGTAGGGTGCGTAAATGCCTACCATCTGCTGCCACAGTGCCTCTCGTTCATCGCCCTCGGCAACCCGGGCCCTGGCGTCGAATTTCTCGGCTTTCACTTGCACGTGTACATTGTTGTCGGCATCGAGATTCAAAAACCAGGCGGGGTGTGCGGGTGCACCGCCCTTGGAGGCGATCACACAGTATCCAGCATCGGTTTTTCCATAGATGAGGGGCAGGGTCAGGCTCAGGCCGGATTTCCTGCCGCTGGTGGTTAGCAGGAGCGTGGCAACCATGCCGTCGCCACCGCCCAGGGAAGCGTCCCACAGGTGACCGTCTTCACCATCGCTTTCGATATAGCGAGTCAGGTGATCCTTGATCCAGTCGGGCAAGCCCTCTGCTATGCGTTGTTCAGCCATGGTGTCCTCCTCGGCAGGTAAAGGTCTAGTTTACATCCATTGCATCAAAATCACCGCAAGGATCAGTCCGATGGTGGGGATGACCACGGTCAGTGCCGCTATCGGCCAATAGGCGCTCTGGTGGGTCTCTCCACATATGGCTCGAATCGTGGTGACCACATAGCCGTTGTGTGGCAGCGAATCCAGCGCGCCTGAGGCAATCGATGAAATACGGTGCAACTGTTCCGGGTTGACGCTGGTTTCCGCGTAATAGGGTGCCAGGACCGGTAGGGCGATGGAAAGGCCACCGGACGCTGAACCGGTCAGACCGGCGATCACGGTGACAGCGATGGCCGCACCAATCAGTTCGTTGCCGGGAATGCCGGTCATGGCTGCCACGGCAACGGCGAAGGCCGGCGAGGCTTTAGCCACCGTGCCGAAGCCCACCACCGCAGAAGTATTGCCGATAGCAATGAGGGCGCCGGTAGTGCCCTCGTTGATGGCCCGCTGCATGTCGTGAAAGTGCTTGTAATTGATCAGCATGATGCTCACACAGCCGCCTCCCAGGGCCAGTATCAGGGCGTACTGGGCCAGCGCCTGGTGAAAGAAGAAAGAGATCAACAACACCATCAGTAGTGGAATGAGTCCGCTGAACGGGTGGGGATAATCCCGCTCGGGGATGTGGGGATCTGTTGCTCGCTCCTCGAAATGCTCGCCGTTGGCGACCGCTTTGGCAATCATCCGCTTCAACCACCAGAAGCCAAAAATCGCCATGAAAGCGGCGACGATAAAGCTGACCTCCCAGGCGGCAAAAGGCGAGGTATGCAGGTATTTAATCGGAATCCAGTTTTGAATTTCCGGCGAGCCGGCGGTGGTCATGGTGAAGGTAACAGAGCCAAAAGCCAAGGCGCCGGGTATAAATCGTCGTGGCAGGTTGGCGTCCTTAAACAAACTCAAGGCCATGGGATAGACCGAGAAGGCGACGATAAAGACGCTGACACCACCGTAGGTGAGAATGGCGCAGCACAGCACTACGGCCACCACCGCGTGTTGCATACCCAGTTTGTCGACAATATAGCGGGCCAGGCTGTCGGCAGAACCGGTGTCTTCCATGAATTTTCCGAACAGGGAGCCGAGCAGGAACATCAGGAACCAGGCGGCGAGGAAGCCGGCAAAACCGTCCATATAAGTGGTGACGAAGGCGGCGTTGTCATCCTTGGGGAATATCGCCAGGCCACCGGTCAAGCCGACAATAAGGGCGCAAAAGGGTGCGGCGATGAACAGGTTCCAACCACGCAGCGCGAGAACAGTAAGTAGCAGTAGCCCGCCAACCAGGCCAATCATGCTGAGCATAGGAGTTTCCCGTTATTATTTTGTACCGTGCAGGTTATTCTCGCTTGCGATCACTGGCAAGCAGCGCGTACCCTGTGGCCTGAAAATAGGGGGTCCTGTTATGGCACTATTAATTCTTGGCTTACTGGTTTGGTCAGCTGTACACCTGGTACCGGCACTGGCGCCGTCTTTGAAACAAGGCTGGCGAGGAAAGCTGGGCGAGGGCGGCTACCAAGGGACTTTCTCGCTCGCTTTGTTTGTGGGCCTGGGGCTGATTATTTTAGGCTGGCGCAGTATCCAGCCCACACTGATATACCTGCCGCCGGAAATACTACGCGTACCCGCCCTCGGCGTGCTGGTGCTCGGTTTCCTGATGATTGGCTATACCAAGTCACCGGGCCGTATCAAACAAGTTGTCCGACACCCCCAGTTAACTGGTGTCGCCTTGTGGGGCGTTGCCCACCTCATGCTCAACGGCGATTCCCGGTCACTGGTTTTGTTCGGCGGCATGATCGCCTGGTGTATCGCCGAGATACTGGTGATCAGCAAGCGCGAAGGTGCCTGGATCAAGCCTGACATCCCACCACTCACAGGTGAACTTGTCGGTATTGGGGTGGGCCTTGCCATGCTGGCCGTGTTTGCTTTTGCCCACCCCTGGTTGGCGGGCATGCCAATCCGTTAGCCCGAAAATTCGAGGTAAAGACTATGACTATTCCCAACGATCTACTTATGAGTCGACGGCGCATGTTGCAGGTGGGCGCGGGCCTGGCGGCGAGCTCCAGCCTGGTGGCCTGCGGCAGCAGTGATCCCAAGGTATCAATCGATACCAGGCTGCCGGTGGGCCCCTATGGTGAGACCTCTACCGCAGAGGAGGTGACTGAGGGGCTGGACCTAGGTGGCCTGACCGCGCTGGTCACCGGTTGTAATTCCGGTCTGGGCTACGAGACCCTGCGTGTGTTGGCGCTGCGTGGTGCCCATGTGATCGGCACCGGGCGAACCCTCGAGAAAGCGACAACAGCCTGTGCCAGTGTTGCGGGCAATACGACACCGCTGGCATTGGAGCTGTCCAACTTCCAGTCCGTCGTCGACTGTGCCGAGCAAGTCAGCGCGCTGACCGATAGCCTGGATATTTTGATTTGTAATGCTGGCATTAACTTTGGCGATCTTGAATTGGTAAATGGCGTCGAGAAAATTTTTGTGGTCAACCATCTCGGCCACTTTGTGTTGGTCAACAATCTGTTACCCATGATCACCAGTGCAGCCAGCGGTCGCATTGTTCACGTTGGCAGTCGCTCTGGCTATGGCCAGGCCCCGGCTATGGGTATCGATTTCGACAATTTGCGTGGCGAGGGTGAGTGGGATGCCGGTGAGGCCTACGGTCGCTCGAAACTGGCTAATGCGCTGTTCTCCCTGCAATTGTCTAAGAACCTGGCCGAGACCTCCACGGTCTCCAACGTGATACACCCGGGCTTGGTGCAGACGAATATCGCCCGCAGCGCGCCGGCCTTTATCCGCGGCGCCTTCGATCTATTCGGTGGCCTGGTTGCCAAGTCACCGGCCCAGGGCGCTGCCACCCAGTGTTATGTGGCGACCAGCCCGCTGCTGGAGGGCGTCAACGGCGCTTATTTTGAAGACTGTAACCCGGTTGTGATCAATGTTCCCAACCATGTATTTGATGAGCTTATGGCTGAGAAGTTATGGCAAGTCTCACTGGAAATGACAGAAGGATTCATCTGAATGGAATTTAACAACCGTGTCACTGAGATGACTGGCGTGCGCTACCCGATTGTGCAGGCGCCGATGGGCTGGATTGCGCGGTCACAATTGGCATCAGCTGTCAGCAATGCCGGCGCAATGGGCATCATCGAAACGTCGTCTGGTGAATTGGACAATGTCGCCGCCGAAATCGACAAGATGCGCGACCTCACGAATAAGCCCTTTGGTATGAACGTGGCACTGGCGTTCGTGCGCAAAGATGCCAACATCGTCGATTTCGTGATAGAGCGGGGCATCAAGTTCGTCACTACCTCGGCCGGCAGCCCGAAGCTGTGCACCAAACCCTTCCAGGAAGCGGGCATCAAGGTATTTCACGTGGTACCAACCCTGGAGGCAGCGTTGAAAGCGGTTGATGCCGGTGTCGATGGCCTGGTAGTTGAAGGTGGCGAGGGCGGTGGCTTCAAAAACCCCCCCCGGTATCCAGCATGGTGTTGCTGCCGCTGATTCGTTCAAGAGTAGGCGTGCCGATCATTGCCGCTGGCGGTATCACAGACGGTATGTCCATGGCCGCCGCCTTTGCCCTGGGCGCCGAGGGCGTGCAAATGGGCACCCGCATGGTGTCCTGTGCCGAGTCGCCAGTGCACAGTAATTGGAAGGAAGCTATTGTGGGAGCCGATGCCACCGACACCGTGTTCCTCAATAAACAGTCGTCGCCAGCGCTACGCGCATTGCGAACCAAGCGCACGGCAGAACTGGAGCCCCTGGGTAAATTCAATATGTGGGAGCATATGGCCAATATTCAGGAGCTGTACTTCGGTGGCAATCTCGAGGCCGCCATACCACTGACGGGCGAGGTGGCGGGTCGTATCGATGAGATCAAGCCAGTCCAACAGATTGTTGACGAAACCGTCGCTGAATTTGCCCAGGTGATCAAGGAATTATCACTACAGTACGGTTGAGGTGCAGTACGAATGAATACTCTATTTGATATGAGCAGGGAAACCGTTCTGATAACAGGCGGTGGCACAGGCCTCGGTAAACAATTTGCCAAGACCCTGGCCGGGGCCGGCGCGCGAGTGATTCTCGCGTGTGTGGTCGGTGAACTGCATCTGGATATCTTCTCGTCAATGTGCAGTTCCTCGCGCGGATACGTCAAAAGGACCGACTGGTTTACCGCTTCGACGACACGCACATCTACATCTTTGCCCTGGGCGGGCACTACAGTGCTTAGGGCAGATTTCGACGAAAGGTCTGATCGCTGTTGACCACTGCCGTTTCCGGTTCGCTGTAGGTAACCAGCACCGGGGCCAGTGCCACCGGAAACCGTACCTCCAGCGCACCGCTGCCCTCAACCAGCAGGCCATCCGCTTGCAGACGAATCCACACACCGTGTTCCTCTGAGCCGGCAGAAGATGGCTGGGTTAGGCTGCCCATCAGGTCGCGGCGCAACTGGCTGCGTATTTCTGCTGCCGGCGGGAATCGAAACTTCAGAGTAAGCTTTGAGTTGCCGTGGGTCGCTAGCAACTGCCCACTGATAACATCGATGAGTGGCTGCAGCGCTTGCTCGAATTCTTCAACCGGTAACACGCTGAGCCCGGTCAGGGTGGTGTTGGAGTTCATCTGTTGCAGTGCGGCAGATAATTCAAAACGCAGGTTGATCAGCACATGCGTGCGGTCACGTACACTGATGGATGCCGTACTCATATCCAGCCCGTGCGCAGAAAGGCCCGGGGGCCAGGCCGAGCATGCCAACAGCAGCAACCCTGTGAACATCAAAGTACGCATCATGAGAGGCTCAGTTCTGGCAGAACACTTCGGTGTCACTGGTGCTCACACCTTCCTGCGTGCGGTATTCAAAGTCCCAGCAATTCCCATCACCGCTGTCGGTGGTTTCCCGATACAACACCTCGCTGCTGCCGGTTTGATTGGAATCATCATCCGCGGTCAGCACCAGGTGGCGCCAGTTGTCATCGTCGGTGTAAAAGTTGGTGATAGTCATGCCCTCAACACCGGGGTCCAACAGCCACGGGGCTCTGTCGAGCGACCGCGCATTGCCCGGGTTTTGATTGTTGAGTGAGGCATCCACACTGGCACGGTGACAGCCTATGTAATAAGGCGCGGTGGTGC
Source organism: Halieaceae bacterium (assembly GCA_965237855.1). Taxonomy (GTDB): domain Bacteria; phylum Pseudomonadota; class Gammaproteobacteria; order Pseudomonadales; family Halieaceae; genus CBDEGK01. The sequence continues at coordinate 83,275 of CBDEGK010000001.1, forward strand.
TGGTGTAGTGAACATAAGTGCCGTCATCCAGCATCAGCGCATTGCACTCATCAAGATCGGAAGCGCTGACGCCGTCGGGAAAGTTGTTGACTTCGTTGTAGCGGCCCTGTCCATAAAAGTCCGTGCCGCCGGTGCCGTAATACACCGCAACGCCATCCAGGCCATAGGCAATGGGTTGGCTCAAGTCGTGGCGATTCAACATACACACCGGCGGATAGTGATAGTGGTAGTCCTCGCCATTGCCAGAGTGCGCACCACACTGGTCCAGCTCGCCCAGTAACACAGTGTCAAAGTCGGCGTCGTAATCGTTGGGGTCCGACTCATCCGCCGGCCGTTTGTCCAAGTGCAGCATGGGAACACCATTGGCTGCGAACGCGATGGGGCCCAGCGACGACGGCGCCTGGTAGCTGCCAGACAGGTAGCCGGGTTCCAGGGTCACGCTCCAGGTGCGCTTCCACGGCAGCGGCACACGTTGTATCCAGGCAGTGATGCCGACCATCTTTTTGTCGGCTTCTTCGCTCGAGGGTGTGGGTAATGAGGTGGCGGTATCAATGTAAAAATACTGGTCGTCACAACTGACACTGACTAAATCAGAATAGTCCTCAAAGGCCGCGGTTTTTTCTTCGCAGGCCGTCAGGTCTGCGCTGGCATCAATCAACGCGATCAGGCTGGTCAGCGCCTCTTCCCGAGAACTGTCGGTGGCGTCGATGGTGTCTAATAGTACTTGTGCCGCAGTAATGTCGTCCGAGTCATAGGTGGCGCCGCTCTCCTCAACGTAATCGGTATAACTATTGGCCACCGCCAGTTTATTGGCAACGATGTCAGTATCGGCGTTTTGCACCCCGTTGTAGATATCCAGGGCAATGGAGGCCAGTGTTAAGGTGCCGCTGTCGAGTCGCGACAGGTAGAAGTCCAGCCCCCCTGCGTCGGCATCGCGGCCCAGCAACTGCAGGTAGATATTGTTCACCAGGGTTTCATTATCGAGGCTGCCACCATTGGCTTGCAGGCGCTCAGCCCAAAAGTCGATACCTGCGGCATCGCCGGGGCGACCGTAATAGGCCACGTACATGGCCTGCACCTGATCTTCCGTGTTGTCTTGTGCCCCTGCTGTGCCGGCGAATCCAGCAAAGACAAAAACTGATACCACCCATAGAATGCGCTTCACACTATTTCTCCACCCTCCGTACAACTCGCCCATCTAAACACAACACTCATTCCCCGGCCGTTAAGAAATGTAATGGACTGCTGGTGTTCACTTCAGGGAGTATTCAACCTTTTCCGGGTCTGTTCAGGATACGTGTAAAAAGTAGTAACCTCGTATCCGGTCGACAAATTGCACCTGGATGTGGGTTGATGATTGCGATTCATGTTTTCGCCATCGGGAATCGTTCCGCCATCCTCTGGGCATAGGGCAATAGTTGGGCGAGTGCTTCCTCGGTTTTGGCCCCCGGCAGTCTGTCCAAAATGTACGCCAGATAGCCCTGTGGATTGATGCCATTGGCCTTGCAAGTCTCCACCAGGGAATACAGATTGGCCGTGGATCGCCCTGATCGTTCTGACCCTACAAACAAGTAGTTCTTGCGACCTAAGGCAATGGGCCGCATCGATTGCTCCGCCCAGTTGTTGTCAATGTTCAGATACCCCGCGTCCAGATATCGATTGAGGGACTCCCACTGGTTCAGGGCGTATCGGATGGCCTTGTACAACTTGCCTCTGGGTAATACAGCGGTTGCCTGTTGGTCCAGCCAGGCTTTGAAGTGATCCAGCACAGGTTTTGCTTGTTCCTGCCGATAAGCCTTTTTCTCATCATGATCCAGACCCGCATCAGCGCATTCACGCTCAATCCGGTACAGCTGCTGAATGACCTTGACCGCATAGTGCGCTCTGCCGGGTGTGGTGGTGAGATCACACGCCTCCACAAACTTGCGTCGGGCATGAGCCCAGCAGCCGACCTCCTGGATATCACTGGTGTACAGGTGTTTATAGCCACCGTACGCATCAGCCTGCAGATAACCGCTGAAGTGTTTCAGAAACCGGGCCGGTCCCGCTTTTTTCCTGCCCCGGGTAAAGTCATACACAATAATCGGTGGCCCGCGTGTTTCATCGGTCCGGTAGACCCATAACCGGCTTTGTACCGTCTGCTACCTACCGGGTATGTCATTCTGTAAGGGTAAGGTCGTGTCATCAGTGTAAATATGACCCCGATCTCTCACCTCCCGGGCCATCTGATCAATGAGGGGCTGGACCAGAACACCGCAAGCCATCATCCAGTCACCCTGGGTGCGGCGGGGTAATACCAAACCGAGTCGGTGTAATTGGCGTTCAATCCTGTGTAGCGGCAAATGATCGGCATACTTGGCCGTGATCAGGTGGGCCAGCAGGCTTGAAGAGGCCTGACTCTTGGGAATGGGTGAAGCCGGCAAGGCAGCCCGCTTAATCCCACCCTCGCAGCCCCGGCAGCCATACTTGTGCCGGTGCAGTTCTTTCTTGATCAGCGTGGCCGGGATGTATTCCAGTCGAGTAGACACCTCGGTGCCGATGTCATGCAGCTCGCCGCCACAGTCATCACAAATTTGTTCAGGTTGGGGTAATTCGATATCGACCCGCTCGGTGGGCAGGTCCGTATTGATCCGAAGGCCTCTGCGTTCGCGTTGAGCGGGGGTCTTGTCCTGGGTGGTGTCTGATGCCTCCAATACAACCTCATCACCGGGCAGGGGTAGCACCTCAATCTCCGCTGACTCAAACAACGCGTGCTGATCAATATCCACCACATCAGCACTACGGCCATACTGGCGATGAAGCGAGAGGTAGAGTTGTTCTTTTAAGAGGGTGATGGATTGCTGCATCTCGTGAATCATCACGTGCAGTTGGGCGGGATCGTTAGTCAGTGCAGGGGCCGCTTTCATGGGTCCAGCATGCAAAATATCGAGGACCGGAGCCTCAGGTTTTCCTCAGAAAAGCCTGCTAAATCACGCCTGAAAACGCCAGGGGTGGCAAACGTTTGATCCGCGATATATCCACGCCATCGAGCAGCAGTTCCAACTCCTGGGCGGTGACCTGGAACCGGCATCCCGAACGGGTCGGCCATTTGAAAGTCCCGCGTTCGAGGCGCTTATACCATTGTACGAGACCGTTGTGGTTCCAATACAACAACTTAATCTTGTCACCGCGCTTGTTGCGAAATACAAACAGCTGGCCACTGAGCGGGTTCAGGGAAAGTTGATCCGCGACCAGGGCACTCAGGCCATCGAAGGACTTGCGCATATCCACCGGCTCCACGGCCAGGTAAATCCCCAGGTCGCGGGGAACATCCAGTCTCACACGCGCATCAATCCGGATACCAGTGCCATCACCGGTTTAGTGGAGGCCAATGAGTTCAAGTTCACCCTAATCCCGTTGGGCAGGGTGAGACTGACGGCAGGTTCCATTCCTGCTGACCCGGTCCTCAATACAGAGACAGGTACGAAGGCTGCTGTCTCTCGGCTTTGCTCCTTCGCTAGTTTACGGTGCCAAAATGTGAGCCGCTCCACTTTCAAGTCATGCTGCTGGCAGTAGGTTTCCAGCGACAGGCCGCTGTTCGAGTAGTCCTGGACATGGCGGGTCCAGGAGGCGCGGTTCATTTTAGGCGCGACAGGCTGTCGCGGCGAAAGTGGTGACGTCAGTTCCGGTGTGTTAACGCCGGAGTAAAAGCGCGGTTATTTGCCGCTGCCTGTTTTCGGCGGCTCACGCTGTGCTTTAGTGCGGCCTCTTTTTTTACCGGCCCGTTCTTTCGCTTCTTTCATGCGATAGGACTCCCCCTCAATCACAATGATTTCTGAGTGATGCACCAGTCGGTCAACGATAGAGACGACACAGGCGGCATTCGGGAACACCTCGCCCCATTCGGCAAATGGGCGGTTGGTGGTCACAATCGTCGATTTGAGTTCATAACGCCGGTTGACGATATCAAACAACAGATCGGCGTGCCGATTGCCGTAGGAGAGGTAACCCACTTCATCGATAATCAATAGGTCCGGACGCGCGTAGTGTTTCAATCGGCGTCGCAGCGCATTGTCACCGTCCTGAGCCGTCAGATCCCCCAGCATTTGGGCTGCGTTGATAAACAAGACGCTGTGTCCCTGCATCACGGCATGGTGAGCGATATTCTGTGCAATCATCGACTTGCCAGCGCCGTTAGGGCCGACCAGAATGATGTTGGCCGCCTCCTTGATAAACCCCAGGGTCATGAGCGCTGATACAGCCCCCTGGTCGCACTGCGCGGGCCAGCCCCAGTCGAAGTCGCTGAGCGATTTGAAGCGACCGATGTGCGCGGCACCCAACCGCCGTTCCAGTCCGCGGCGCTTGCGCTCGACTTCTTCCCACGCGACCAGTTGCTGCACCCAGAGTAGGTCGGATTCGAGTAAGGCATCCCAGTGGATCATCAAACCGTAGAGCTTTAGCGCGACAATCCGCTGTTTGAGTTCATCGCGCAGGATCGGATCAGAGGGGGTTGTTGTCATCGGTGGGCTCCGTATCTTCGGTGCTGTCGTCGAGTTTGTCGTAGCGCGCCAGCGAAGCTGGACGAACCACGATGTTGCGCGCCCGGTCGTTGTCGGGCAGCGTGAGTGTCAATGGTGGTGGCAAGTCGCGCTGCTCGCGAGCGCCTCCTGGAGGGCGCACTCCAACTCGGCTGCGCCGTAATCGTCAAGCAATTGCACCAACTGTGAGGTGACACGCGACAGCGAGTTGCCGCGATCGGCGGCCTGTTGTAGTAGATTGCGACTCGACGGGGCCGCATGCGCCAGTTGGTCCTGTCCCCGGTGATGGCGTGCTGCACGCTTGGCATCCACCAACCCCCCCAGGTGTGTCGGGTCCTCGATTTGTTCTCCCTTGCCGTAGGTTCTGAGGTGGTCAGCGATGACATCACCGCCATCGAGCACCCGCACCCGGGTCAGTGAGGCAAGGACCGTCACGGTGCGACGCACCCAGGTGTGGGGTACGGAGTAATCGTTCAGATCGAAGCGGGCATAGGGGGTTTTGCCGACGCTGACCGCGACCCGCTCGTCGGCATCAAACGGGTCGCCCGGTAATGCCAGGAGCTGTGATTGTTCCTGGGCAAAGGCCTCACGCACGGTCATCCTCTGATCTTCGGGGCAAGGCCGGTTAGCGCTATGACCATGACACCAGGCGTCGGCCTGCGCATTCAGGTCCGCCATATCGGCCCACTGACGCCCGGCAAAGAAGCTGTCGCGAATATAGCGTATTGCCCGTTCGACACGCCCTTTTTCGTTGCCCCGCGCAACCGCCACCGGGCGGGGTTCGAAGTGGTAGTGCGCTGACAAGGCCAGCAGGGTTGGATGGAACCGGATGGCATCGTCACGGCGCTCGAGCACTGCCGATTTCAGATTGTCGTAGAGCAGGACACGAGGCAGTGCGTCCCAGGCGGTGAAGGCCTCCACATGGCCACGCAGGAAGCTCTCCATACGTTGATTGAGGTAGAAGCGCAGAAAGATATGGCGGCTCCAGCTCAGCACCATGACGAAGGCCATCAGCGGACGCTTCGCCCGGCCGATCTGAACCGTGCCGAAGTGCCCCCAATCAACTTGCCCCTGTTCTCCCGGCAAGGTCCTCAGACGCAGGTAGGCCTCGGCGGGTTTCCGTGGCCGTAGTTGAGCGATATGGGCACGGAAGTGACTCGGCCCTCCCGTAAAACCGCGTTCTACCGCCATGACATACAGGCGTGCGGCCGTGAGCTTGGGGTACTGCACCAGGGTCTCAAGGATGAAGGGTGTGTAGGGATCAATGATCGAGGCCTGGCGGGCACGTTCGGCTTTGGGCATCCCCGCCTGAGACAGCACCCGATCAACGGTGGAGTGGTGGATGCCGAGCTGCTCAGCAATGGTATGCACACCCCAGTGCTCCACCAGGTGGTAGCGAAGAATCTTCGCATCGCGTTCTTTATCCATGGCCACTCGTCATCTCCTTCAATCAATGGTGGTTATCACAGCGCCGACGTGGCTTGCCGCGATCCGGCGGCCGCAGAAAGTCGCGCCGGAGGAAGGGATCACATTCACAGTGGCAAACATGGCAATGAATCGCTGTTTTAGTGTTATAGCCCGTGTGTTCCCGGCCTCTTGCCCCGCTACCTGATACGACAAGCAGTAGAGCAAGGCGGAACGCCGGTGGGGAACCCTGATGCGTTACTTTTTCTCTCTGGCGCGCCCGGAACCGGCGCTGTCGGTCGGCGTTGATGTGCTGGCCACGACGGGTCGCCCGGTAGCGTTTGGCCGCCTGGCGCTGCGACTCAGTACGCGCTTGTCGGGCACAACCTTTCGGGCAATAAACATGACCGCGATCACATTGCCGACAGAGAATCACCTGACAGTGGCAACGTGCACAGTGGAAGAGTCGAGCACTGGGCTTCATCAGCATGCAGTGCCGATGAGGGCTGGATTCTGACCCGACCCGATGCGATCATGGACAGGCTGTGCGAAAGCACGGTTGGGGGCATGGCGTCAGAATTGACGGTCACATCTTGGCTGGCGTCATGCCTGCCTCCTCGGCTACCCCTTCCATACCGTTTTTCAGGATCAATGTCACGCAATGGCGCGTATGTTACCGGCGTCAGATCAGCTGATGTCGTGGTGTTTTACGCTGCCATTAAAATCGAGCAAGAAATGGACGGGAAAAGCCGATTAGGAAAGCAGCGGCAAATAACCGCGCTTTGGGAGTGGCATATACACCCGGTACTGCAGTTGTTGCAAACGCATAGCTGAGCACTCGGAACCATTGAAAATAAAGTGAGTTTTTTGAACAGGGCAGAGGTGGCCCGGTGGGAGAACCCTCGGGGGGTCCTGAGAGGCGTCCAGGTAAGCGGAACGATCCTCGAACCTAGAGTGAGGCAGCTCCACGACGAAGATTTGTCAGGCGGTTTCGACCCGCGAATATCAGATTGATCAACCGTCGTTAAATGCTGTCTCTGTCCTGTCCCAAGTGCTTACTTAAGGAGAGAAAGATGAAAGACTGATGCCATCGATTGACAGGTCACAACATATCAGGACCCCTTAGAGGCACCAGAATCTTGGCAGGCTCACGTTGTCTCAGTCGTCCAGAGACTCACCTGACCGACCATCAATGGTAGTATTCTCTACCTCCACTTGTTGCAAAAGCCACTGCAAGCGGTTTGGACGCAAAGGCTTGCCTTCAAAAAAGTCTGCACCAGCTTCAAATGCTCTGCTTTGGCAGGCCTCGGTCACATCAGCAGAGAGGAACACAATAGGTTTGCTGGCCAACTTATTAGCCGATTCAAATGTTCTAATGTAACCGGTGGTGTCAAAGCCGTTCATTATAGGCATTTGTCCATCCATTAGAATCAGGTCGATGGATTGATGTTCATCTTCAAAAATACGTATAGCTTCCTCGCCGTTCTTTGCCTCCAGACATGTGATTGCCAGTCGCGAGAGTTGTATACTCATCGCAACTCGGTTCATCGCGTGGTCTTCGACCATCAGCACAGAGATATGCGGAAAGCGTTTTTCTTCAACCGGCTCAGCAGATTCGCGAGGACTGTCAATATCCACATCCAAAGCGCTGTTCAAAAGGGCGACTAGATTCGGATCGCGTTCTAGTTCACTCACCGGTTGAGATAAGTCTGCGCGGATGAAGGGAGCCAGTTGCATAGGGTCATTGAGCACAAATGTTTTTTTTGCCGATGCTCCCCGTTGCTTCAGGATAGCCCCGAAATTCGGTAACAAAGCTGCCGACGCGGTTTCAATCAACAGAAAGTTAGCGTCGGATTCACTACAAAGAGCTGACATTTCATCGCTGCTCATGGCATCAATATCCGGGCAACTTACATCCTGCCAGCCTGATTGCAGAGCCAACATTCTTAACTGTTTTCCATACATAGTGTGCTGACTGATAAACAGCATTGTCCTGGTAATGTCCGTCTGCAGGGAATGCTGGTACACTTGCCGAGCGTCAGCAGAGTTGGTTTTAAAAGGTACCTGAATATCGAAGCTGGAACCCTGGTAATCATTTTCATAAACGGTTATTACACCAGCCATTGTTTCGACCAAGCCCTTTGCTATAGCCATCCCCAATCCAGTGCCTACTTTCTGAGAATTTTCAGAGCTGCGCGTCTGATAGTAAGGGTTGAAGACGACCTTCCGCTCAAATTCACTCATCCCGGAACCGCTATCTTCAACCACAACCTGCAACAGGAAGTTACCCTTCTCGCCAATTTCCCCCGAAGTCACTGAAATCAAAATATGTCCGCTGTCGGTGAATTTTGTGGCATTACTGATCAAATTACCTAGTACCTTATGCAACTTAACTTTATCCCCGAGTGCAGATGACGGTACTCCTGGGTCGAAGCAAAGCACCATATCAACGCCTTTACGTCTGGCTTTAGATGAATGTAAGCGAACCAGATCTGACAGAAGCTCTTCCAAATCGAAGTTTTCCTCTTCAATATCAACCCGAGGTGATCCTATTTTGGAAAGGTCCAAGATCTGATTGAGAACACCGATTATTTCCCATGCAGCTCTCTTGGATAGTTGCAAATAGTGTCTTTCTTCCGCCGGAACCTTCTCAACGTTGATGAGTTCCATTGTGCTAACGACCCCAGCCAGGGGTGTGCGAATCTCATGGCTCATCGTCGCCAGGAACTCGTCTTTCGCGTTAATCTCAGCCTCGTACCGAACGGCCTCTTCGGCCCTTACTGTTCGCAGCTTTTCTCCGGTTTCCCGCATCAGTTTAATGCGGTCTGCCAGCGCGAAGGACAGCAACATGCTCTCTATAGTGCTACCCACGATAAGAGAATGATATGTCCAAATGTTTGTGGGGACTAAATCCAATCGCATCAGTATGAACTGAACCATGGAAAACAAGAGGAAGAACCAGGCCAGGCAAAAGTATCTGGCTTCTCGAATTCCCAGATACAGCGCGTAAAGGCCACCTCCGAAAATCAATACAATGAATACCGCAGCTCCCAGTACGACAAGGTTCATCGTCACGAACGGCTCTATCTTCGTAGATGCCATCGCTAGGACTGCACAATAGAAAATTGTCAGGCGAACTGCGTTGTCCAGGCGCGGCACAAACATACGAAGTCGCAGGAAACTACGCATGAACAACAAGCCGAAAATACCTATCAGGCAAGGTCCCAGTGGCCTTGTGTAAGTTGCCATCCAGGGAGCATCAGGCCAAATCAACATCGCGGTAAGGCCAAGTTGGTCCATGGTGAATAAAAGAGTAGCGATCACATACAAGGAATAGTAAAGGTAGCTGATGTCTCTGGTAGAAATGAGAATGAAGAAGTTGTACAGCGCCATCATCAACATCATTCCAGCGAGCGCCCCCTGAAATACATGAAGAATGCCCAGTTGTTCTCGGTATGCAGATTCAGACCAGAGTGTGAGCGGTAATTTCATCGGTCCTAGTGTTCGTAGGCGCAGGACGATTTGCTGGTTGCCCATGGCTGCGACAGAAAACGGCAATGCGAATGACCCGGTAACAATTGGTCGATTGCGAAAGGGCCTCATGTTTCCGGTTTCAATTTTCCGAAGAGTTCCGTCGAGATCCCTATAGTATGCGTCGACATAGCTCGCAGTCGCTTCTTTTAAGTCCAATACCCAATGACTGACATGGGGTATGTGGCTAATAAGGTCGATCCTTATCCAGTAAGCGGACCGGGTGCCGCCAAAACCAACATCGTAGCCCGGTGAAAACTCTCTTTGAGTATTAGAGAAACGGACATCCTCGAAGTGCATTGAGCCGCTGGCGTCCTCAACAAAATCAAAGTCAGTTCCCAACGAGATAGATTCCAAGCCCTGCTCAAGTACTATGCGCGCTTCGACCTCCTGCGCGATCAGGCATAAGAGAACCAGGGACAATTGAAACAAAGAATGTGACTTGAAGATATGCATGTTTGACCATTCCATAGGGAGTTTTGTATGCGCTTGGTCATTATTGCTTCCTGTGATAGCCCACCAACTATCACACGGTTGGCTGCACCTTTCATGAAAACATAATTTTTCTAAATAGAGAATTTTTTTGTAGACCCCAGTTTCATTGCACCTTGGGGTACTAAGGATTTTCCGTCCAAAAACGACAAAGATCGCTACAGCTCGTGTCAACTCTGGGTTTCAAGAGAGGGTTACTTTTTTTGAGGGTTTTGAATTTCATTGTTTTGAAGCACGAAAATTAATGACTTACGGCTGTTGTGACCGTTTTGGACGGAAAATCCTTAGTACACCAGCCTGAAAGGCACCTACAACTTCGAACTGAGTGAGGAATTGTCGGATCTGGAGGGACTGATCTGCTCAATCGAGGGGTATTTGCCGGTACGGGGAAAGTAATAGCCCCTGGGAGGGCACAGATGGTGGGGGTTACAGCGATCTTTGTCGTTTTTGGACGGAAAATCCTTAGTACCCCGCTCTGGAAGATCCACCGCCAATCTTTACTCCCTGGTAGAGACCTGCAGGGCAAACGGTATCAATCCACAGAGTTACCTGGCTCATATTTTGGACAAACTGCCTGCGGCAGAAACCGATGATGCACTCACTCAACTGCTGCCCACTGCCGAGGGTATGGCAGAGCGGTTTCCGATGGCAACACAATGAACCGCACTCAACAATCAAAATCAATGTGCAGTTCTTTACCCAGATAGAGACATCCTTCAATGAAAATATAACCCGAGAGGAAATACCAATGAAAAAATTACTGCTATTTGTCAGCATCGCTATTGTCTCCACCGTAGCTTTCGCCCTCCATTACGATCCTTACCGCTATATAGAAGAATACGCTCTGGAATGTGAGTTATTCCAAGGTGATGGGATGGTTTGTAGCCTGGTCCTGGTACTGGTAGATCACGAAGACCGCATTGCTGTGTTAGAAGCGGGTGGAGATACGCCAGATCCTGTCGTTATTCAGGATGTGCTCGATGCTAATAGTGTGGTGATAGGTGAATATTCTGAGGTAGATGGCCAGGGCTTTGTGGAATACAACACTGGCCGCACATTGGCCATTAAATGGCGTACCAGTTCCAACGGGTATGAGCCACTCAATACACATAGCTTTGTAGTGAACTCGTGCTCTTCACCTAGCAGACTTGTGTTTAGCACGGGATACCTGGGAGAACACATGCATGCTGTACGAATTTACAATCCTGTGACCGGCGACGATAAGATATATCGTATTACCCGCCGATGGCCGGTACTGACTGAAGGAACGGGGGATCTTTGGACAATTCAGTGTACCCCTATAGATAATGCTGTCGAATATTATGCGTCATATTCGTTAACGCTACAGTTCGATTTAGATGTCGATCATCCTGTACCGTGGACATTGCAAGATCAATAACAACTGGACCTCCCCCGCGCCCTGAAGGGCGTGGAGGTGTACGGCGTCAGACCATTACCATTCGATACCGAGACCGCCACAAAAGCGGCTGTCGTGTTTGCGTGACGCTGTTCCCTGGTCAGTTTGTCCTGCCAGAATTTGAGCCGTTCCACTTTCAGGTTGTGCTGCTGGCAATAGGTTTCCAGCGACAGACCGCTGCCCGAGCAGTCCTGGACATGGCGAGTCCAGGAGGCGCGGTTCATTTTGGGCGCGGCAGGCTCTCGCGGCGAAAGTGGTGACGGTAATTCCGGTGATGCGGGATCGATGGGGTTCATGCTCAGCCCTCCTCTGGGTGAGGACAGGCTATCGAACTCTCATTAATCAAATCAATGTGCAGTTAACCGCGCACTTACATTCTCGCTGCCCGCCGTGTCGATAAGTTGGAAGCCACCGTGGCTGAGATTGCCGACTCTGAAATTGGAGGCCAGGCCCACTGTGTCGCCATGGATGTCTCTGACTCAGCCTCGATAGCTTCAGCCCTGGAAGAGGTATACGCGATCGCTGCGCCTACGGTATTGCTAAATAACGCTGGTGCCTCGTCCATGCTGACCCTCAATACCTCGACAGAGGAAGAGTGGGACACCATCTTCAATACCAACCTCAAGGGCGCCTGGATGCTGTCCCGTGCGGTGTGTGAGCGCATGGCTGCAGGAGAGGGCGGCAATATCGTCAATATCACCTCCGTACTGGCGAGTGCATCGCAGAAGGGTACCGGTGCCTATCCGGCCCTCAAAGCCGGCCTGGAACACCTTACCCGGGGTATGGCGCTGGAATGGGCCCGCTACGGCGTGCGTGTTAACGCGTTGGCACCGGGCTACTACCACACGGAGATGGCGGGTGAATTTCTCGACGGCGATAATGGGGCAGCACTAGTCAAAAAGGTGATGATGCGCCGGCTCGGCGACCCCGAGGATCTGGACGGCGCAATTTTACTGCTATGTTCGAATGCTTCCCGCTATATGACGGGAAGCGTCATCACCGTCGACGGTGGACTATCCCTCGCTGTTATCTGACGTTGTTGCTGACCCAGACGCTGGTTGAATGCGACTGGCGGCAAACAATAGCCAGCCTGTAATCACCACCTCGACACCGATAGATACCGTGGCAAAGTCGGCACCGTGCGCGACGGCGCCAATGACCCGGTAAACCGCTGCCAATATCGCCAGCAGGGCTGCAGCGTGTAACCAGGTTTTGTTGAGAGTAATCACACCGATGATGCACATGAGTGCACCGCCGAGGAAAAATCCGCCGACGTCACCCATTTGTGAGCTCAGCCCCATCCCGGTCATCAGGTCCATGCCCAGTTCGGCGGCAGCACCAGCGGGATCGACCATCCAACGAATGCCTATCATCAGGAACAGCAGACCGGGGAGGAGTGTTATGCCGCGTAATACTTTGTTCATTTTATTCTCCTTATGAAGTATTGGCTGCGCAAAACCATAACACAGCTTCGCGCTGAGTAGACACGTGTAAACCGCCGGGCTGGCGGCTCTGCTATGCTGAGATTTCTCACTCGCAGGAGATACGCCCGTGAATGCCGAAGTACCCGCCGCGCCACGCATTATGCCTGGCTGCCACATCGCCGGCTTTGAAACCCAGTTTGAAGAATACGACTATACAGTCAGCGCTGACGAGATCAGCGGTGAAATCCCATCCGAGATAGCTGGCACCCTGTTTCGCAATGGGCCCGGGCGGTTGAAAATCGGCGAACACAAGTACGGCCACTGGTTTGATGGCGACGGTATGTTGAATGCCATCACCATCGACAAGGGTAAGTTGCACTACAAGAATCGCTATGTGCGTACGCCCAAGTACATCGAGGAAACGGCAGCACAGAAAATTCTGTACCGCGGTGTGGGAACCCAGCGCCCCGGCGGATTTCTGAACAATATGTTGCGTTTCCCCGGCAATGCCGCCAACACTTCGGTGGTTTATCACGGGGGTCGATTGTTGACACTGTGGGAGGGGGGAGACCCCTGGGAACTGGATCCCGCGACCCTGGAAACCAAGGGTGCACATAAATTCGATGGCAAGCTCAAGCGCGGTATGCCCTTCAGTGCCCATGGCAAGATTCATCCACGCACCGGGTACTACTACAATTTTGGCTTTATGGGGGCGCTCAATTTTTACAAGATCAACCCGGATGGTGAAATGGAGGACAGCATTCGTCACGTGGTTGGCAACTACGCCATGTGTCATGACTTTGCCATGACCGACAAACACGCCATCTTTTTCCTGTGCCCCGCCGTGTTCAAGCATCCTCTCCAGTTCGTGTTTGGATTCAAGAGCATCATGCAGGCCATGGATTACGATGAGACCATGCCCACCAAGATCGTGGTGGTCTCGCTGGATGACCTGAAGGTGGTGCGAGAGTTTGAGACCAGTTCATTCTTCGCTTTTCACTTCAGTAATGCCTACGAGGAGGGCGACGAGTTGGTGGCCGATGTCTGTCGCACCGATCGAATGGGCGCCATGGACGCGGTAGCAGATGTATTTGCCGATGTGGAATTTGAAGATGACGGCTCCGCCTGTTTTTACCGCTATCGACTAAACCTGGCGACAGGGGAGGTGAAGGGGCATAAGCACGAGGGTGTACTGGGCGGTGATTTCCCCATGTGGGATGAACGGCGCACCGGCTTGCTGAATAACTTTGCCTATACCGCCACTTTCGTGGAAAACGGCACGCCCTATAGCTTCAACGCGCTACAGAAGGTTGATCTGAGAACCGGCAAGGCCAATATCTACGATTTCGGCCCAGGCCGCTTCACCTCGGAAGCCCTGTTTATCCCCCGCAGCCCGGATGCCGCCGAAGATGACGGTTGGATGGTGTCGGTGGTATTCAATGCGCATTCGGGCAACAGCGAGGTGGTACTGTTGGATGCACAGACCATGGACAAGGAAGTAGCCACTGTGCGGCTGCGTAACCATATTCCCCACGGGTTTCACGGGCATTTTACCCACCAGGTATTTTTGTGACATAAAACACGGAATTCTGGCAGTATGGCTGCTATCCGGTAATAGTTCGTATCTTCTCCAGTGAGGAGGGGTCTATAGTTATCACCCAGGTGGATGATTTTTTCGATCTATGAAAATTGCCTTTATAAATAAGCCCTTAGCGGTATTGAGTCGGCCCTTGGCGGTGCTATCGGTTGTGTATATCACTGGCTGCACCACCACCCAGAGCGACTTGATTCAGGCCAGCCATCTCAATTCGGCGCCGGAATCGGAGAAGCAGCTCTCCAACTGCATGTCCGATCAGCAAGTGTTTACCAGTCGTAATTCCATGCTCTCTGCAGCGGCCGTTGAAAGCGCCTGGGTTTACTGCAAGCGCTACTCTGATTTCTGGTATCCCGGTAGAGATGAAGAAGATTACAACTCCGGCTGGGACACCCAGACTGAAGAAGACTTCTCACCTACCCTATCTAAACCTGAATAAGCACTTCTCCACCTTCTGATTCAACTGTTCCTGCTCCTGTTCCTGTGCTGGTTCTGATCTGGAAATTAACTTCGGGTAAAGTTTTGTAAAGTGAGTGTACCGACGTCAGCCGTCGGTACACCCCCCTGTGTGTCAACCTGACCCCATACACTTCTTGTTTGGGATAACATAGATTTCAGGGCCACAGGTACTGGACACACAACATGCCAAAATCACCATCAGAACGGCCTGACACACAAGTTACACCGGAACCGGTGCTGGAGAAACGCACTCGCCGCCAGTTCAAGACCGAGTACAAGTTACGTATTATCGCTGAAGCCGATGCCTGCCAGTACGGTGAGCTTGGCGCGCTGCTGCGCCGCGAAAAACTCTACAGTAGTCAGATCTCGGAATGGCGACGAGAGCTTGCGGAAAATGGCGTGGCTGGATTGAGCAAAAGCGCTCCCGGCCCTGCACCCTTGAAAACGCCAGATCAGCGGCGCATTGAGCAGCTTGAGAAAGAGAATAGTCGCTTGGACCGCAAGTTGGAGATTGCCAACGACTGCCTGGATTTGCAAAAAAAAGCATTGTCGATGCTCGATCATTTACGCAGTGGGAAGGATGTGTGAATAACGTGATGATCCACCGCCCCGTAAGACTGCCATTGACGCGAGCGTGTCATGCGCTGGGCCTCAATCGAAGCACGGTCTACGTTTACCAAAAGCGTGCCGCCAACGATGAACCACCGCGGCGCTCACGGAAGCAGTCGGTGCAGCCGCGCGCCCTCAGTGACCAAGAGCGTGCTGCTGTCGTCGAGACACTGCACAGTGAACCCTATTGTGATCAGCCGCCTGCTGAAGTCTATCAACGCCTGCTGGAACAGGATCAGTATCTGTGTTCGGTCAGCACCATGCACCGTATTCTTCGTGGCTTAGGGGAGACCGGTGACCGTCGGCAGCAGCGGCCAGCCCAGCATCATGCTGTTCCCAGACTGAAAGCCTGCGCCCCTAACGATGTGTGGACATGGGACATTACCAAACTACCGCTGGTGCGGCGGGGCCTCTATTTGTCGCTGTATGTGGTGCTTGACCTGTTTAGCCGTTTTGTCGTGGCCTGGATGGTCTCGCGCAAGGAGAGCAGTGCATTATCGAAACAGCTGATGGACGAAGCCACGGCCCGTTACGGTATAGCGCCAGGCCAGCTCACGCTGCACCAGGATCGTGGATCGCCAATGATTGCACACGGGTATTTGGACCTGATGCGAGAACTGGACGTGACCTGCAGTCACAGTCGCCCACGGGTGAGCAATGACAACCAGTTTAGTGAAAGCCAGTTCAAGACGCAAAAGTACCAACCGGATTATCCGGGCCGTTTTAGCGATGCCTCGCATGCCCGGCGCTGGTGTGAAGCTTACTTTGATTGGTACAACTTCGAGCATCATCACAGCGGCCTGGGGGGCTTTACCCCGGAACAGGTTTTTACGGGCCGTTATCACGAGGTTGCCAGGCAAAAACAACGAGTTCTTGATGAACGCTATGAACGTCATCCGGAACGCTTTGTCCGTGGGCGACCGACTGTACCCATGCCGGCAAAGACCGTGGCCATTAACCCGATTGCAGAATCTGGTGATGACACAATGATTGATGATCGCGTTAACTTCCCAACTTTATCAGCCGCGGGCTACATCAAATAGAGTTTATCTTTGAAATGACTGTCCATTTGAGGTTGACACGTTCCGCCCCGTCCGTTCTAATGAGTAGAGATACCATGAACGGGTAAGTCCGATGATCAGATTGCGCTGTTTTATCTTCACCCTGCTGGTCACAGCCATTGGACTGGCGGGGTGCTCTTCAACCAGCGGCCCGATTATTGACACCAAGGGCGTCAATATGGCCCGCTATCAGCAGGACCTCGAGGATTGTGAGGGCTATGCGGAGCAGGTGCATATCGAAGAGGGCGTAGCCAAAGGTGCGGTCGCCGGGGCTGCTGTGGGCGGCGCAACAGGTGCGGTGCTGGAACGTTCCAGTGCTGGTGTGGGTGCCATTACCGGCGCGGCACGCTCGGCCCAGATTGGCGAGCGAGAAAAAACCCGCGTGGTGAACAACTGCCTGCGCGGACGGGGCTACCGGGTGCTGAATTAGTTGACACTGTGGCTGCCTTAAGCTGTAGTACGCCCTTGCGAAACGTTAGGTTTTACAATGGCACAACAGTTCCAGGATCAGGGTGGCGCCGCCAGCAGCAATCCCTCAGCGTTGAAGAGGTGGATGGCCAGCAAAATTGTGCCGCGTATCGCCAGCCTCAAGCGCAGGGACAAGGCGCGCGCAGCAGCTGAAAAGAATCGACAGGCCGAGCAGCGCCCCCACCGCATCGAGTATTTTCACCAGGTAGAAGACGCCTACAGCCACCTGGCCGTGCAGTTATTGCAGCCCATCCTGGAAACCTACGATGTTGAACTGGTGCCACACCTGGTCACCGGGCCCACTGACAAGAATGCGCCGGAACCGGAGATGTTACTGGATTATGCCCGTTACGATTGCGGCTTGGTGGCGTCGAAATTTGGCTTGAATTTTCCCGAGGATGCCGCCCGGCCTGACAAGGAGGCAGTGAAGCTGGCCCTGCGCATATTGGCGGCAGCGACCGAAAGTGAGTTTTCGCAATTGGCAGTGACCGTTGGCAATGTCTTGTGGCAGGGCGATCTCGAAGGGCTGGTAGCATTGGAAGATCGGCTCGGCGCGGCCAGCATGGAAGAGACCAAACACAAGTTGACTGCCGGCAGTGCACAACGTGAGAAATTGGGGCATTACTCTGGTGCCATGTTTTATTACGAGGGCGAATGGTATTGGGGCGTGGATCGGCTCTATCACCTGGAAAATCGGTTGGCGGAACTGGGTGCACGCCGCGGCAGCGGACGCCAGTTGCTAGCTGCTCGGCCAACGATTGAGACAGGCCAGCTCAAGGACAAAAACACACTGACCCTGGAATACTATCCGTCACTGCGCAGCCCTTACACCTCCATTATTCATGATCGTACCGTCGAAATGGCGTCGGAGATGCGTGTCAACCTGGTGGTGCGCCCGGTAGTGCCCATGGTTATGCGTGGCGTGCCGCTGACCCGCGACAAGGGTCGTTATATCATGACCGATACCGCCCGCGAGGCAGATGCCCTCGGTCTCACCTGGGGCAAGATGTATGACCCGATCGGCAAACCAGTCCGACAGGCGTTCTCCCTGTACCCCCACGCCGTTGAGCAGAACCGGGGCAATGCCTTCCTGTCGGCTTTTTTGCAGGCTGCATTTTTCCGCTCAATCAGCACCAACAACCAGCGCGGTTTGAAGTGGGTTTGTGAAGAAGCAGGTCTGAACTGGAAGGAAGCCAAAAAGCATATTGGTGCGCCCGGCTGGGAAGAGGTACTGGAGCAGAATCGATTGGCGATGTATGAATTTGGCCTCTGGGGAGTACCCAGCTATCGCCTGCTCGACGACAACGGCGAGGTGCTACTGGCGCTGTGGGGGCAGGACCGCCTGTGGCTGGTGGCACGCACTATCCAGGACCGCTTGCGTCAGCAACAGGGATCGAATTAGCTTTTGCTGGCGAAAGATCAAGCTAATACCCTTTTAAAAATAGCGTGGGTAATCCAAATGACCAGAATACTAGTTGCGCTGTGGGCGGCGATGTCTCTGCCGGCGGCGGCGGATACTGTGCCGCTGATGGATCTCTATCAGCACTTGCATGCCAATCCGGAATTGTCTTTTCAGGAAGTTGAAACCTCGGCTTTGATCGCCGATGAACTCGAATCCCTCGGTTTTACGGTGACCCGGGGCGTTGGGGGTGATGATATCAGGGCAGAATTGGCGGCAACCGGGGCGGTGCTGAGTGACAAGGTGAGTGGTCACGGTGTGGTAGGCGTCTATAAGAATGGACCCGGTCCGGTGGTGCTGGTGCGCACCGATACCGACGGCTTGCCGGTGCGGGAACAGACCGGGCTGGAATACGCCAGCAGCGCAAAGGCCCAGGAACTAACCGGGCAAGAGGTTTCCGTCATGCACGCCTGCGGCCACGATACCCACATGACGGTATTTGTCGGCACCGCCAGGAAGCTGATAGCCGCACAGGGCAGTTGGTCGGGCACCCTGGTGTTTATCGCCCAACCCGCAGAAGAGCGGGGTTCTGGTGCCCGTATGATGCTCGGCGATGGCTTGTTTGAGCGCTTCCCGCGACCGGATTACAACCTGGCCCTGCACGGTGTACCCACGCTGCCAGCGGGGTCGATCGGCTATGTTGCCGGTTGGATGATGGCCAATGTCGACTCCGTGGATATTCGCATTCACGGTGTGGGCACGCACGGTGCCTATCCGCATATGGGCAAAGACCCGATTGTGCTGGCAGCGGCGATCATCACCGATCTGCAGACGCTGGTGTCGCGGGAGATTTCTCCACTCGACCCGGGCGTTGTCACCGTCGGATCCATCCATGCCGGTACCAAGCACAATATTATTTCTGATCGGGCCGACCTGCAGCTGACTGTGCGCTCCTACAGCGACGAGGTTCGGCAGAAGTTGTTGTCGGGCATTGAACGCATAGCAGTTAACCAGGCCCGTGCCCTGGGTTTTCCCGAGGACAAACTCCCCGAGGTCGTGATAAGCAATGAGGGTACTCCGGCGCTTTGGAATGATCCAAAGCTGGTGACACGCAATGTGGCTGCTCTCAGGCAGGCCCTGGGCGACGATTACGTTGTGGAGATTGGAAAAGTCATGGGCGGTGAGGACTTCGCGCGTTACGGCCGGGTGGAGCCGCGTATTCCCAGCCATATGTTTCGCCTCGGTACAGTAGCGCCAGAGAAGTACGCGGCCTATCAGCGTGGAGAGCTGCAACTCCACAGTCTGCATTCCCCTTTTTACGCGCCTGATGCCGCCCCCGCGATTGAAACCGGCGTCGCCGCCATGACGGCTGTGGTACTGGATCTGATGGAGCCGATGGAGTGATCAGTCGTACCTGGTTGCCCGCCGGGGTAGCCTTTATCTGCCAGGCCCTGGGCATCGGCATCCTCGGTGTCTATGGCTTTTTCGTTCAACCCCTGGCAGCTGAATTTAACACCGGTGTCGCGGTCATCAATTTGGGGCCAGTAATGCTATTGCTGGTCCCAGCATTTCTCGGCCCGGTCATAGGCCGATATATTGATACCCATTCCATACGGACTATTATGCTGATCGGTGTCGCGATCGCTGTTGTGTCCCTGGTGTTGATGTCACAGATGCCGACTCTGATCGGCCTCGCCTGCGGTTTCCTGGGTTATTCCCTGGGCCAAGCCCTGTACGGCCCCGTCTCTCTTAATTCAATGCTGATAAAAATCTACCGAGATAAGGTTGCACGGGTACTGGCGATTAGTGCAATGGGTGTCAGCGTGGGTTCCATCTGCTGGCCTTTCGTGGTGGCCTTTTTGATGGATCATTACGACTGGCGTCGCACGCTGGTGGTATTGGCTGTGTGCGTGGCCATCATATTAGGGCTTGGCATTCGACTGGGCTTGCCGCGCACTATCAGTGTGAGTGTGGAGCCGTCAGCGGGGGAGGCTGACGAAGATTGGAGTTTCCTGCGAAACCCGGCCTTTTGGTTTATCGGTATCTGCGCCAGTGCGATCTATAACGTGGCGCTGGCGGTGGGGATTTGTTACGCCCCGCACTTTAGCCAACAGGGGTTTACTAACACGCAGATTGCGACTTTCCTCGCTGCCGGCGGAGTAGCCGGCATCTGTGGCAAGTTGTTGGTGGCGCGATTTGCCGATCAGCTGCGTGATCAGGTTCGGCATCTGGCGATGCTGGTAACCGTGGTTATGTCGATGGGTCTCGCTGCCCTGATTGTCGGCGAAGGCGCAGTGTGGGCGATGAGCGCAACTGCCCTGATCGGTGGCGCGGGAGGGGCATTTCTGCCATTGCATCCATTCATTAACAGCGCCTACTTCAGCGCCGACAGCATGGGCCGAGTCAATGGTGCCCAGGCGCCAATTATGTTGCCACTGGCGCTGATCAGTGCGCCGCTGGCGGGTTATGCCTTTGATACCACGGGCAGCTACCACTTTGCCTTTGTCGCGGCCATTGTGCTGCTGGCGCTAGCGTTTATGCTGTTTGTCGCCATGCCGCGGGCGCAACTAGCTAATTGACGGTATGCCCGCGCGACCCTGAATTGTCTATACTCCCTCCAAACTATAAGCGGTGATGTATGAATAATGCCACTACCAATGAGGCGCCCCCGCCCATCATATTCGATGGTTGGCGCTCGATTTCTATTTCTCTGTTCATGGCCCTGGTGGGCTATTCCGTCATGGTTAGCGTGCCTGTGCTGAGTACTGCCCTGGTGGGAATGGCGGGATTCACCGAGGAGCAGGTAGGTAGAGTGTGGGGCGCCGACCTGGGCGGTATGTCGCTGGGCGCGGTTGCTTCGGCATTGTTAGTGGCACGGATGAACCGGCGCCACCTGGTGTTTATCGGAGTGGTTGTGTCCATCGGCGGCAATGCCCTGTGTATGGTCTTTGTCGAGTATGAGCAGGTGTTGTGGCTGCGTGTCCTCACCGGCATCGGCAGTGGCATTTTCACCGCGGTTGCGGTGGTATCAATAGGCGGTACGACAAAACCAGTGCGTACTTTCAACATGCTGTTATTCGGTTTTGCGTTTTCCACCGCGCTGGAACTGCATCTATTACCGCAATTCACCATGAACGGGATTTACCTGTTTTTTATTGGCCTGTCTGCTGTCTGCCTGCTATTTCTTCGGTGGCTGCCTGCTCGGCCACTGACGGACGAAGAGCTGGCGGCGCAGGAAGCGGGCGAAGATCACCTGGAAAATTGGCATGTACCCAAAGCGCTACCCATAATTTGTCTCATCGCCGTGTGCTTTACCTACATTAATATCGGTGGTTATTACACCTACATAGAACTGGCCGCTCTCGCAGACGGGGTAGCCGATGAGTGGATGAGCCCCATACTGACATGGTCGTCCATATTTGCCATCGTCGGCTGCGTGATCGCTTTCTTCTGTACACGCTTTGGTTTGTTCAAGCCGTTGTTTGTGTCCCTGTTGTCGATGGCGGTCATCGTCATCATGCTCAGTGGCGGCGTTACCAAGAGCAACGTCGTGATAAGCCTGTTTGGGTTCATGACCCTGTGGACCTTTGTCGATGTGTACCAGTCGGCGATGATGGCGCACATGGACCGCAGTGGCTCACTCGTCGCCCTGCTGCCCAGCGTGCAAGCATTTGGCCAATTTATTGGCCCCAATGTCGCGGCCTCGATAGTGGGGGCAGGTATGGGTTACGGCACCATGTTTGTCGTCAGCGGTAGTATGGCTCTGGTCGCTATGTTCCTGTACATCAGCGTGTTCATGTACATGCACAGAAACCAACCGGTGCTGGCGCCCGCTAGCTAATAGCCAACCATATCAGTGCGCCACTACCGAGGCCCGTGAACAGGCTGCGTTTGAACACAGCCGGGGTGATCTTTTTAAGTTCGCCCAGCGGGTCGTGACTTTCGCGGGTGCGCTGTAGTACCGGCCATTCAATCGATCCGCCAAAAATTGCCGAGCCGATAGCCGCGGCAACCAACATGGCGCGCCCGGAATTGTCGATGGGAACCAGCCAGAACAGCCCGATGACTGCCACCCAGCTTCCCACCTGGCCTGCATAACTCATGGTGTTGAACTGAGCCTCGGTGCTCTTGCCGAAATCGAAATCGTAGACAAACAGGCCGGCTTTCGCAGGAATCTTGTAGGTGGAACCTGAGAAGCTGGCGCCGGCAAAATGAAACCACTCGTGGATTAGTGTACTGACCACGACTCCTGCCACGATAGCGGTAGCAATGGAGAGGAAATTGGCGATACCCAGTTCCGTCACCAGGTACCAGGTGTCGGCTGCTGCCCAAAGGGCGAACACCGATATGGCCACCAGGAAGTGGGTAATGGCGTGTTTGAATAATTTCTCGGTGTCACTGAGTTGTAGCTGCGGCTGATCGTCGATCATGTCCGTCATCGTCGCCGAATCTTCAATGTCCTCGGCCGAGGTATCCGCCGTCTGCTCGCTCATCGTATACTCCTGTGTCTTTGATCGTGAATATTAATTACTTGGGAGAACGCATTATGGATGCACCATTCGACTTAACGCAAACGGACAAATTACTCAGCACCACCCGGGCGGTGCGCAAGCGCCTGGATTTTGACAAACCGGTGGACAATCAAATTATCCTCGATTGCATCGCTCTGTCCCAACAAGCACCGACCGGGTCCAATACCCAGATGTGGCGCTGGGTGGTAGTGACCGATGCAGACAAGAAGGCCGCGATTGCTGAAGTGTATGGGCGTGGTGCTGTGTACCTGGAACAGGCGCGTGCGGCGTTGTCGGAGGATGACCGCCAAACTCACCGTGTGTACGATTCTGCGGACTACCTGGTAACACGTCTGCACGAAGCGCCCGCGCTGGTGATTCCCTGTGTCATTGGGCGACCCGCAGACGGCGCTCCGGCTGTCGAGGCAGCTTCAATTTACGGCTCCATCATGCCGGCGGTGTGGAGTTTCATGTTGGCCCTGCGCAGCCGTGGGCTTGGTTCTTGCTGGACCACGTTACATTTGGCCGAGGAGGCAACGGTTGCTGAAATTCTGGATATTCCCGACGATGTTCAGCAGGTGTGCCTGCTGCCAGTTGCCTACACCATCGGCACGGACTTCAAACTGGCTACCCGCCAGCCGCCGGCGGAAATCACCCACTTCAATGGCTGGGGGGAGTAGGGCTGGCGTACGGCAGCGGCGGGGCCTATGATAAAAAGAAACGAGGTTTTAGTTCACGAGGAATAAACCGTGGCAAACAGGGTGGTTTACAAGTTGTATGTCGCACCGACGTGTTTAATCACCTCGTACCGACGTCTAATAAGCTGGTATGCGTCTTGAGTACTAAACAATGAGTCTAGATGCGCTCAATCGCTGGCTTTCGCTCGTGGCTAATCTCGGCGTCCTGATCGGCTTGGCTGTTGTAATTCTTGAGTTGAGCGAATCGAATCGGCAGGCAGCCTCGGTTGCAAGCCACGCTCGATACACCGAGATTGAATCTTCCTATCGCGACTACGCCTTAGCAGAACATCTGCCAGAGATTTACGTTATCGTCGCAGAAAAGGGTGTTGATGATCTCAATGCATCCCAGCTTGAGCGGATTAAGAGTTGGGAAATGGCACGCATAGTTCGAATGGAGGGACAGTACGTTCAATATCACTCAGGCTATCTCTCCGAGACCGCGTTCAAGATTATGTTGAAGTTTGCGATAACAAAGATCGGGCTTTGGAATGAGCTGGGGATCAGATCTTCAAACAGCGGGTTCAATCGTGCTATCGGGGTAGCGGATGACACATAACAAGCCTGGGCAAAAACGCCCTACGGGCGGGACGGCGCTAAGGCGCCGCCTTTGCCAGAAGCGTTATGCGTCAGTGAGGCTGCTGTGACAGAAGCTGAATTAATAGAAAGCGTACAGCTCGTCGTGGGAAACGCGTTCGCGGCATACGCGATCTTCCTCACACTTGCTACAAGTTACGTGGTGATAGCTCAAATCTCGGGACGCAACTTGTCGCCCTCACAGGTAGGGCTCCTTACCACTTTGTACTCGATTGCAATTGCCATCATGGTTGGTGCTCTTCAAGGACAAAACATTTTGTCCGATTCACTCAGACTTGAGCAACTGGAGCGTTTCCCACGGGGAGGGGAAGTTGATATTGCCTTTGCACCAATAACACTTGCCTCCAATTTGCTAATCTATCTGGGTAGCTTGAAGTATATGTGGGACATTAGACGGAAGTGGAAACAGGATGACGCATAACAAGGGCACCATATTTGCGGCCTACGGCCGCCGGACTCGTGGCCTCGCCACTCGCCGTTTATGCCGGCGTTATGTGCCCAACAGCGGGAGAGTTTATGAAACATTTTGATACAGCCTCACTGGCTGTCATAGTTGTAACCTTCGTACTGTTTGTGGCGGCTCTATTCTTTACCGGATTTACTCATGACTTGTTAC
Source organism: Halieaceae bacterium (assembly GCA_965237855.1). GTDB lineage: Bacteria > Pseudomonadota > Gammaproteobacteria > Pseudomonadales > Halieaceae > CBDEGK01. The sequence continues at coordinate 108,111 of CBDEGK010000001.1, forward strand.
TGGAAGCCGGTGTTTTTCTAGTGTCCGTCAAGCTAATTGTGATGGCCTACAAAGCAAGCGTTTCGAATGAGGAGATCCAGTCAGAACTAAGATATATCAAGCAGATATTGAATGATCGGGAAGGCACATAACAAGGCCATGAAAACGACCGCTCGAAAGCGTGGCCTGGGACGCGCAGACAGCGCGCACCCCTTATGGCGACGTTAGACGGCTCAGCGTGATCGGACTCAAAGCGACATGACGCTCTTTGAATTTCTATCGGTCGCCGTCTCGATTGTGATGGCGCTCAGTGCGGGTCAACTCCTCTCGAACCTAAGAGAGGTGTTCGATCCGTCCAGGCGTTATTGGGTCCACGCGATGTGGGTCGCCCATTTGCTCATTCTCCACATACTTACTTGGTGGAGCCTTTGGGCTTATCGAGATATCCAGTCGTGGAATCTCGTGACTTTCATGGTAGTTCTTATACCGCCGGGTCTCCTTTTCGTATGTACGAGCGCGCTCGTGCCAAATTCCTCGTCTACTGTGGCCTCGTGGGACGCACACTTCTTCGAAGTTCGCCGCTGGTTTTTCGCTGCCAGGAGTCTGTTCCTCATCGGAGCGGGGTTCCGCACCTGGTTCCTCCTCGAAAAGTCCCTTCTGGAGAGTCCGACTCCTGTATCAGCCCCAATTCTGGTACTTTGCATTGCGGGCTTCCTTTTTCCTGATCGTCGCTTACAAGGTGTGGTGGCCGTTGTTACCATGGTGCTCCTTGTTTTCGGCGTGGCCTACTTTCGCCTTGAGGCCGGCGTGCGTTGAACCGGCCGCCTAATAAGTCAAGCCAGCAGGGACACCGTAACCGGCGCCCCCGCTTGAAGCGTTATGCACCACATACGACAAAGCCGGTAGTTTGAAATGGAAAGTACACACATATTCATTCCAGTCTTGGTTCAGGTAGCACTTACTCTATGGCTTTATATTTACTTGGCAGTTGCTAAATCTCGAGCAGCGAAGCTGGGTCAAGTAAACGAAGATCGCAGAGGGCTACATGATGATGCGTGGCCAGATAACGTGCTACAGATAAACAACTGTATCCGCAACCAGTTTGAGGTGCCGGTATTATTCTACATACTCATTGTAGTTTTGTGGTGTATCAACAGTATTAGCATCTACATACATGTTTTAGCTTGGCTTTTCGTACTAACCCGTATTGTCCATGCAGTAATACATACCGGATCTAATTATGTTCCTTCAAGACGTAAAGTATTTATGCTTGGATGTTTTATTCTAATGGGCATTACCGTGTTTTCAGCCTACAAAATATTGTCGGTCTAAAATGCATAACAAGGCCAGTCAGGGGGACACAAAAATTGCCGCTTCACTCGGGCCTTTATGCCCCTGCTGGCGGCGTTAGGTAACAAAAATATGAAAGTGCTACGACATGCGCTACTGGCAATTCTTTTTCCGCTAGTATTAACACTAAGCCCTAACGCTGAAAGTGGGCAGTTTCTGTGGCAGACAAATTCCGCAGGAAACGATATCCATATATTCAATATCGAGAACTTCGAATTGCAAAGCCGTTTGGTCGTGGGGCCAGAGCCTCACGGTATCGCTGCGCCCGATGATGGTCGCGTTATCTACGTATCTTTGGAGGCAAATGGGCAAGACTACGGCGAAGTCCTCTGGATCGATCCGCAGTCACTGAAAATTGAGCATCGGCTCACGGTAGGGCCAGAGCCACACGCGATTGCAACGACTCCCGACGGGCTGTGGATATACGTGCCTTGTCGGGATGGAAACTATTGGGTTATTGACGCCGAAGCCAGAAAAGTTGTTACCAAAATTCATACCGGTGGACGACCACATAACACCCAGGCTTCACGAGACGGACGTTACATGTTTTTGTCCCCCATGGGTAAGCCGCAAGGCGTAACTGTGGTGGATATTGAAGCCCAGCATAAGGTCGTAGGGTTTATCCCTTTTTCCGATTCAGTACGCCCACCTGCGCTTTCGGCTGACGGACGATTCTTGTTTCAACATGTGGATGGACTCAATGGGTTTGAAGTTGCGGATGTACAACAACTCAAAGTTATCGCGTCTGTGGAGCACTCCACTAGCCTTGGCTGGTTTATGCCTATCAATCTCCTTGGCTACATCACCCTGGAAGGACTTAAACGTTGTCACGGGCTGGCGTTAAGACCTGATCAGGAAGAGATATGGTCTACCTGCGCCGAGTATTTGACCATTCATAGTGTGAGTGATCTTTCATACCCGGAGACACATCTTATGACTCTTGAAGGGAAAGGATACTGGCTGACGTTTTCCCTTGATAGCCGTTATGCCTTTATAGCTTTAAGCAGCCAGAATAAAGTGGCTGTTATTGATACCGCTAAAAAGCAGTTAGTACAATACCTGTCAGTCGGAGATGCACCAAAGCGAAACATTGTAGTCGAACTGCCGGAATTACCATCTAGCGAAAAATTAATGTGACCCAAAAAGACGTGCACACTATTTAGGCGTTATATGGCAAACCCTCAATGAAAGCACTACCTGCCCAGGCCTTGAGCTATAAGAGGACACCGGAGTTCACGAACGAAACTGTGCCAAAAGGACTTCTTCGAGCCCATCAAACGAAAGAGGGAACCTGGGGCAAGATCGTAGTACTGGAAGGCCAGCTCAGATACCGTATTCTTGAGCCCGATCTTGAGTTGTTGGATCTATCAGCAGAAAATTATGGTGTCGTTGAGCCAACTATATTGCATGAAGTGGAGCCTCTGGGCGAAGTGCGTTTTTATGTCGAGTTCTACCGTTAGGTGACGCAATGACTTTCTCAGGTGGGTGTTTGTGTGGTGCGCTTCGATTTGAATCCAGTCACGCTGCGGTAGAAACGGGTTACTGCCATTGCTCGATTTGCAGAAAATCTACTGGCGCGCCGCTGTTAGCGTTTGCCTCGTTCCCGGCTGATAGCTTCACCTATGTGAAGGGGGAGCCGACGGTTTTCATCTCCTCCTCTAAAGGCCAAAGAGAATTCTGCAACCTCTGCGGGACTCAAATCTGCTTCAGAGAAGCGGGCATAGCTGAAACTGTGGATGTGAACTCTGGGACGCTGGACGAAATCGACCTGGTTGCACCGCAGTACCACATTTATACGGACGATCGAGTTGCCTGGTTTGAAGTCGATGATCAACTTCCAAGGCACAAACAAGGGCTTTAGGCACACAAGTCACAACAGGAGAAACACAATGAATATCGAGGTTGGGAGCACGGGAAAAAAGCTGCTCTTCTGGGGCGCCGTTCTTTTTCTGGTTGGTTTGCTGCAGGGGGCCCTAATTCCCTATTTTCTGAATCCACGAATGGCGTTGTCGGCGCACTTGGCCGCCGTGCAAAGTGGCATGGCGCTCATGATATTCGGTCTGGCCTGGGGTGTCTTATCGCTTCAAGAAAAGTGGCTCAAAGTGGCTTACTATTCAGGTGTCGCGAGTATGTACCTGGTGTGGATGGCAATTACGCTGTCGGCTGTTCTTGGCGCCAGTAAGGCGCTGCCGATGGCCGGAAAAGGGTTCGCCTCGACGCAGTTCAATGAGACCGTTGTTGAGTTAATCGTTTACCTCGGTGCAGGTCTTGGCGTGATGTCTGCAGCGCTAATTGTCTGTGGCCTGTATAAAGGGTTGAGCACGCCCAATGCCTAACAAATTCTTTAGCTAAACGCTTTTCGGCATTCGTTAGCTGACATCGAGGGATCAGGACATGGGAAAGATCACAAAAATCGACGCGGCCAATTTCTCCATCGATATTTTTGCCGACAAGTCGGTGTTGCCGCGGCTGCGTACACCCGGCCCGCCTGTGCGTATTGACGGCATGACTGTCGGCGTTGTTACGATGGATCAAAATGCACCACATGGCGGAGAAGTTCACCCAGATGGTGATGAATGGCTCTATGTGATCTCGGGCAGGTTACGCGTGGTTGGCGATTCAGCGCCCGACGAACCAATGGAGCTGGGCCCGGGTGAGTCCTGCATTGTTTCAGAGGGTGAGTGGCATCGCGTCGATGTTCTGGAGCCTACACAACTCATTCATGTCACGCCGGGACCGAATGGCGATCACAGGCCGGAGTTAGAAGATGCATAACGAGGATATTGAATCCAACACGCCCTTGCGAGCTCCACCCAGCGACTATGCCCCGCCGGATAGCAGCCAATGGTTTTCCATTGCTGAGGGGCACGATGCTGGCAAGAAGCTGTTTTATTTCGATCATACTATTGGCGAGGGAGAGTCAGCGGCAACGGTTGTCTTTGTCCATGGCAATCCTGAGAGTTCGTATACCTACCGACACATCCGTGATGCATTAATCGCCTCTGGAAAGCCCATTCGAATAGTTGCCATGGATCACATCGGCTTCGGTTTGTCGGATCAAGCTACCTTTGAGATGGTCGATATGCATCACTCGGCCAACCTCTGGCAACTGGTAAGACATCTCCAGCTGACGGATGTCACCCTGGTGGTTCACGATTGGGGTGGCCCCATCGGCATCAGTGCTTTCTCTCACGAGCCCTCTCGGGTGCGGAACTTGCTGGTAATGAACACCACGATCTTTCCGATGCCCAGTGATGGCTTTACCTACAGCAACTTTCCAATTCGCTGGTTACCCTGGTGCCACACACCCAGAGTGGTTCCCAATGCGTTATGGGGCGGTGTGGCTGGCTACGTGGTGTCTCACGGATCCCTCCAGGGAACGATTCGCTTTATGGCAAACGTTGCCAAGTATCTGTTTCTGTTTGCTGCCCGCTTGATCCCAGCTGGATCCCCCGAGTACGTGTGGTCGGAATCATTGCGCTCCAAGGCCAACTCGAAGAGCTCAAAACGCAATGTCTTACAGACACCGGTCTGGGGGTACGGTTATCGCTATGTTGATCCAACGCACGGCGAGCAGGACAACAGCGCCTACTACAAGACAATGCAACAACGCGTACCCGAAGCTTGGGGACCAGACGGTCAAAATATCCAGGTATGCGGTTACTTTGGTGGTTGGGATGCTTGTGGCAAAGAATCTGTGATTGAGCAATGGCAGGCGGCGCTTCCGCAAATGAGTGACTACACCTACAGGTTTCCAGACGTGGGCCACTTTATAGAAGAGTACAAGGGCGAGGAAATGGCGGCCTCAATTTTGCGAATGAACGGCTTTTGAACATGACAAATACTGGTAATCGGATAAACCACTCGCTGTACTCGCAGTGAATCCGCTGGTACGTGCCGTGGCCTGGATGTCGGGCACCCTCTTGTCCTTTTCCCTGATGGCGATTGGGGCGCGAGAGCTTAGCGGGATCGTGCCAGTCTTTCAGACTTTGTTGTTTCGCAGTGTGATTGGCATCGTGTGTATCTCACTACTGGTGGCTTTCTCCAGCCCGAAAATTACTCTCATTACTCATAAGGTACCCCGCCACGTTCTCCGAAACGTATTTCACTATGCTGGGCAATACGGGTGGTTCCTCGGCATAGGGCTGCTGCCACTCGCTGAGGTCTTTGCTCTAGAGTTCACGGTGCCAATTTGGACCATAGTGATTGCCTCGCTGTTCCTGGGTGAGCACATTACGGCGCGCAAGGTCGCCTCTATCGCTTTGGGTTTTCTCGGCGTGCTTTTGATCGTCAGACCCGGCTACGCCATTGTCGATCCGGCCTCGCTGATTGTGCTGGCCGCTGCCATTTGTTATGCCATCTCCCACACCACCACCAAGTCACTGACGAATACCGAGAGCCCTTTGGTGATCTTGTTCTACATGTGCCTGATTCAGTTGCCGATTGGCTTGCTGTTCTCGGTGGCTAGCTGGGTGTGGCCGGTGGGTTGGCAGTGGGGGTGGTTGCTGGTGATTGGCCTCACCGCCTTGTCGGCTCACTATTGCATGGCCAAAGCCATGCAAACTGCTGAGGTGACTACCATTGTTTCCCTGGATTTTCTGAGGCTGCCGCTGATTGCGATGGTAGGGGTCTTGTTGTACCAGGAACAATTTGAGCTCTCCATTTTGCTCGGCGGCGCGCTCATGCTATTCGGTAATTTGGTGCTGATGAGTGGAAGAAACTCAGCTAGCTATACAGCTCCAGAGACCAGGCGGCAAAGCTATGCCAGCCGGGAAGAAGATAAATGAGCTTGAAGGCCGCCATATTGATAGCCCAGGCAACTGCCATGTAGACGAAGGGCGGGTAAATTTTCCCCCGCAGTTTGTCCCCCGCGATTACAGCGACAGAAATGAGCGCGGTGAATACCATGCTGGCAAAAAACACGCTGGCCCAGTCATCGGCGTTGGTGACATTTGAGTACAGGCGAAAGGCACCGGGGACGATCAACGTAATTGCCGTTGCCAGCATACAGCGGGCGTGCAACTGGACATTTTTTCGATGGTAAATTCCCAGGCCCCAGAACCCCACCAGGATGGCGATGGACCAGAAGCCGACAAAGAAAATGCCGAGCGCATCGGCGCCGAAGGGCTCCTCGTAGTTATAGGCGTAATCTTCGAACACGATCACCGTACCCGAGATAGCCAGCACCGGTATGACGATCAGTGACAACTTTCCCACGGTGCGGTGCAGGGAACGCCGCTGGCTGCGGATCAACCAGGGCTGGGCGATGAGCAGGCCGATCCACAGCAGCATGGAAATACCGTGTACGTGCAGGCTGAGGCGGGTGTCTGCGGCTGGAACTGAAAAATAGGTGGGCCAGAAACCGGCAATAACGATTGCCAGTACAGCAAGCAGGTAAAAAGAAGCATTTCTGAACATGATCGACCGCCTATTTTTTATTATGGCTTGAAACAGTGTAGCCGGTTAGCTGTTTTACGTGTTGGCCCAGTGCCCACGAAGCTGTGCAAATCGGCCAGATTTTCAGTCAGTGCTTGTTTTAGTGGCCCAGTGCCCACGAAGCTGTGCAAATCGGCCAGATTTTAGGTCAGTCAGCCCTCTGACTGTTCTTTACCCGATCAATGGTGGCGACGCCGACATTAAAATGGCGAGCGATACCGCGAATGCTGACGCCTTCTTCGAGCATGCGTATGACTTCCCCACGCTGATAATCAGTGAGCTTGTGCTTGCGGCCAAATTTCACACCACGTTCTTTCGCAGCCGCGCGACCTTCCTCGGTCCGGCCGCGAATAAGGCTGCGTTCAAGCTCAGAAAGTCCTTTAAAAACAGTTACTAAGAACTGCCCAGTCGTAGCTGTCGTATCCGCCCACAATTCTCCCAGAGAGCGGATTTCGATACCCCGCTCATCCAATGTCCGGGTGATCTCGAGTAAATCATGCGTGGTGCGCACCAATCGATCAAGGCCGGTAATCACCAGCGTGTCACCCTTCAGAATCTCATTCAATAGCCTGGCGAGCTGTGGACGCTTGCGCTCAGCGCCCGCCAATTTCTCTTGAAAGATCTTCTCGCAGCCCGCTTTCAGAAGCTGATCTCGCTGGCTCGTAAGGCTCTGTCCGGTGTTTGAGGCCCAGCAATAGCCGATTAACATGTGCAATTCTCCTCTTTTAGTTGGTAGTCTCGGAATATATATTCGGAACAGATAGGCAACTGAGTCCTCTTCGCCAAAAATAGGGCCTGAAGCTCATACAACACAAAACACCTCACCGTGGAAGCTCAAGCCGCCAGCGGCATCTCATCCAGCGGTATTCGACGCTCCATATCGAGATCGAATACGCCATAGGGATTGAAATGACTGTGCGGTAACGGTGACAGTGCGCGCATATCACGTTCGGTCATGCGATTCATCCATCCCGGTTCACGAAGCACCTGCTGGATCATTAAGGTATTTATATAGACAAGGCTGACCTGTAGCAGGTGAAGAGCAAGCGCCGAGACCTCCTGATCTTCCAGATTATTGGTCGCCATCTCTCCACTCTTGCCAAAGTAGATGAAGCTATTGACGCCATTCCAGCGTTCAACCACATTCAACCCCGTGTTGACCTCCCGGCGTAGTTCTTCTGACGCCAGATAATTGCACAGGAAAATAGTTTTCACTGCTCTGCCCAGTTCAATAAGCGCTGCGTAGGTTGGGTGTTGCACGTTGCTGCGGGTGAAACGGCGCAGGATAGCGTCAGCCTCGGCAGTGCGTGTTCGCAAGGCCGTGGTAAACTTGACCAGTTCATCGTACTGCTGAGCAATCAACTCCCAGTTAATTGCCTTGCTGGTGAAGATGGGTTCCAGGTTCGGATAACGCTCTTTAGCCCCGGTATCCGGCTGTGCCAACTTGAGCTTGTTGATGCCCTTGAACCGCGGCATCAGCGTAAAACCCAGAAGGTGACAGAAGGCGAAAGCAACGACACTCTGCCCATGGCTGTCCACATACTGGCGCTCTACTTCCATCTCCGTGCAGTGGTGCAGAACACCTTCAATCATTGATGCCACTTCAGAGGATGAGCACCGCTTGAGCTGGGAATAAATGCAGACCGCGTTTATATCCACATGCCAATAGATCATGACACCACGGCCACCATAGCGGACATGCCACTCGGTCATGAGATTCTGATCCCAGGCGCTGAACTGGGTGGAGTCGGATGCGCAGGCGGTTGTCCCCTCACCCCAGATGTGTGGCAGGCGCGCCTGCAAAGTCGCATTCACCACACGCCTGATAGCATCGCGCAGACTGTCCTTGTGAATATAACGGCGACGTGTATGCAAGAGCTCTTTGTAACTAACCCCATGCGGTCCGCTGGCAAGGCACTTTAATCCCGCATTGGTGCCCAGCCCATAAAGTGAAAGTAGCAGACGGCGTAATACCTCATCGGGAGGGGTGGCTTCCCGCGATGCGGCAGTAGCAAACGCTTTTGTGAACCCCGCCCTAAAATCAGTCTCTTTGAGTGCATCGAGTAAGCTGGTTGCAGGCCACCTCTGTTGTGGTCTACTATTTTTGGACACTTTGCTTAAGTTAAATTCGTAGTCCATCGGTGTTTTGTAACCCAGCGTAGAATGCAGCCGCTTCGCGTTGTAATACACTGCCACATACTCTCTGACATCAGCGATCGCGGCTTCTCGGGTGCGATATATCCGGTCACACGTCCATTCGCGCTTTAGGCTGCTGAAAAATCGTTCAACTGGCGCGTTGTCCCAGCAATTACCTTTTCGGCTCATGCTCGCTATCATTCCATACTGCTTCAGCAGTGCTTGGTAGGCATAGCTGGCATATTGACTGCCACGATCTGAGTGGTGAATCAGACCTGGCGGTGGATTTCTAAGGCTTACAGCCATTATCAATGCCCTGATGGCCAGCGCCTTGGTCATGCGGCGATCCATAGACCAGCCAACAACTCGTCGAGAATACAGATCAATCACCACGGCCAGGTAGATCCAACCCTCCTGAGTCCAAAGGCAAGTAATGTCGGTCCCCCAACACTGATTGGGTGCCGCCGGTGAAAATGCTCGATTCAGCACATTGTCAGCCACTGGTAATCGATGTTTGCTGTCGGTGGTGACCTTGTATTTACGTTTAGATTTGACGGCGAGGCCCATAGATTTCATGAGCTGTCTGGCGCGATAACGACCAATGGAGAAGCCTTCTGCAGTAAGTTGACGGCTCAGCCTTCGGCTGCCCATACTCTGTCGAGATTCTGCAAACAGGGATTTCATTCGTCGCCTGACAGCCAGTTCTTCGGGACCAATTACCTTCCCTCCTCGGGCTCTCCAGGCGTAGTATGAACTGCGCTTTACACCGATGACCCGGCACAACATTGTTACTGGATATTTGGCGGTATTACATTGCACTAAGGCGTACTTCACTTCATTTCCTTTGCGAAATACGCCGACGCCTTTTTTAGAATTTCTTTCTCCATTTTGAGCTCTCGAACCTCGCGGCGCAGCCGCTTGAGTTCCTCTTGTTCGTCCTTGGCAAGTGCATTGATGTGGGAATTAGCCTCATGCTCTCGCTTCCAACGTCCGAGCAGCCCTGGGCCAACATCCAGGCTCCGTGCAGCTGCGGCTATGGTATAGCCCTGCTCAATCACCAATGCCACGGCATCTTGCTTGAAATCATCGGGAAAGTTCCGTTTTTGTCTGCTTATCATTGTTCACCTCGTATTTGCTTCTTTACAGTCTATACAAGGTGTCCACTTTTAGTAGACCACAACACTCTGGTTAAGCTCCCGCTTTAACGCGTCCAGATTTGGCGGATCAGGCAGTGCTTTCAGTGGGGTAACGGAGATAGTTGGTTTATTACGCTTTTGTTTAATCGCCACTTCGCCGTTTCGTGGCAAATTCTCATTGAGGTGACTGAGCGACTCCGCCATTTTCCCCTTCATGTCGGCGATGAACGTCTCAGCATCGGGCGGCAAATTGAGTGCCTCGTAATAACTCTGACGATTGATATCAAAGTCAGTCGGCAGGTCGTCATCGGGATTGCAAAAGTGCTTGGCGCCGACCACCCAGACTTCCTTGCATCGGAGCTTTTCACGCAGTTCCTGCAGTACACAGATCTCATAATTGATCCGATTGATTCGCTCGGCTCCACTGGACGACTTTTCGATGACAATGTCTCGCCATTTCTGGCGGACTACGCCCTCGACCGGGATATCGTCAAGGGCAAAGTACCGGTCCCGACGATCCTGGTGCGTCTTGATAACGTCTATTGCATCCAGGATCGGGCGCCACGCCTCATTATTGCAGCGGAACTCCAATGCCTCGAGAATACGCGGCAGCATGCGACGATAATGCTGTGCATAGGACGCGCGAACTTTCTTGTGTATCTTGTTGATGTATGCCGGGCCATTTGAACGATGTTCTTTCACCAGTTGTTCGATCATTTGTTCATTAACGACGGGAAACACGACATCACGGACGGCGCCATCAGGATTCTCCAACACGACTTCAGCAATGCGGAACAGCAGCGTCGTCTTGCTCTGCACCTTGAAAAAGCTGCCGACCAACTCTGAGACGATTTTGCGCTCAGCTCGCACCGAGATTTTGTGGATCACCTGGATGAGCAATTCAACAAGCTTGTCAGTGATTTCACCCTCACGCGGCACGCAATAAAAGACCAACAGCGGATAGCGTATCTTTGCAGGGTGGCGGCGAAGCTCCCAGGCATTTTCTGTCCGTGCCCGCTGGCGGTAGCGTTCGGTCAACTTGGGGTTGATGCCCTGCAAAATATCGGCGGGAAGGTCGAGACTGCGTAGCCTCTCGAGTCGGTCGACAGCCCGCAGTACACTGTCCAGGCTGACGGGGCCCATATCGGCACAAATTCGGGAAAATTCGGAAACGTCATCCTTTTCCACAAGAAGACCGTCAAGTTGCGCGAGCGCATCTTTGCTCAACTGACTGTGGATCCTTTGGAAAAGCAGACCATCAAATGTACGCTCGGCCGAACTGACCATCCGTTCCAGGCGGTAATCACCCGGCCGCTCGAGGTGGTTGTGTAGCATCCATTCTGTAATCAGTTCATCCAGATGTGATGGCGCCGGAGCTTCTGGAAAGACGCTGTCAATCAACCAGGTGCGGAAACGGATTGCCACTTGTTTATCAAATGGCCGAATCCCCAGGTATGTTAAAATCTCACGGCGATGTCGGCTCCCCGTTCGGTTTTGGCAGGCATAATCATCAAGGTCAGTGACGGATGCCTCGACCTGGAAGGCCAGGTACTCCAGTACCACAGACGTGATTTCGTCGATTCGTTTGGGAAACCGGGCGTACAGCTGATAATGTCTTAGCAGCACAGCCAGAGCCAATCGACTCTGCCCAGTTTTGCCCTTGAGGAGGGTGTAATCGTCATCATAGAGTGTCCAGTGCTCGCTCAGTTCGGTCTCGGTCCATACTTGCTTCATTCACGATTCCCGTTTTATTATTACGGATTATATATACGGAACATATTGTAAATGGAATCCAACGACTAAAACAAGCACTGACTGAAAATCTGGCCGATTTGCACAGCTTCGTGGGCACTGGGCCAATCACCAATGCCACGGCATCTTGCTTGAAATCATCAGGAAAGTTCCGTTTTTGTCTACTTGTCATTGTTCACCTCGTATTTGATTTTTACAGTCTATACAAGGTGTCCACTTTTAGTAGACCACAACAAACCTTCCTTCTCTGGAAAAATGCTGTGCTTTCAAGGTCTTAAAGACTCGTCTTAGACATGCCGGAATAGCTCAGTCGGTAGAGCAGCTCATTCGTAATGAGAAGGTCGGAGGTTCGATTCCTCTTTCCGGCACCAATCTCCCTTTGGTCAAAAACAGATCAGTTCGGCCGCATGCGGAGCGCCGCCCGGATCGATCCCTCTTTCCGGCACCATTTTCAAATATCTACCACATCAAACGTCAATCCGGCGTTCGCAACCAGTCGCTCGACCAGCGTCATACCCATGGCCGAAGCTGGAGTCCAGAAGCCGCCCTCAGCAGTCAGCTCATCCTGAGCCAGGCAAACAGCGCACTCAGCGAGCATTTTCGAGGTGGAGCCATAGCCCGGATCGCGGTCCCCGGTAACCCGTGCGCGCATATCTTTATCGGCATCGTCGCGATGCTTGGCATGCAACAATATATCGAAATAGCCTTTTTCCCGCTGTTCCTTGCTGGGGCCTTCGCCGGGTTTCGGCAGGAAGCGTTTCGCCATGGCTTGCAGCGGGCGTATCGCCAGCACCAGGGTGCTGCTGCTCATGGCTGCAGCAGCCAGCCGACTTTTAAGGCCGCCTTGACCCTCGGGAGCGAGTACCGCTTCGTCATAATTAAAATCTTCACCGTAGGCGAAATTCATTAAAGCGTTGCTGCGCCGTACCACCCGGGTATTGATAGCCGCCATCATGAACGGCAGGGTCCAACGCTGGAAATCTTCATCATAAACTGCCCCGGTTTGGTCATTCTTGTCGGTGCCTCTTGGCGCGCCTTCTGGCATCAGCACGTAAGGGTCCGCCATCATTTTCATCAGCTTGGGGTCGACGGCGGCTTCTTCCATCATGTTAATCATGCTGGCAACGGTGCCACCGCTAAAGCCACCGGCAAAATCCACGGTGCGGTATTTGATATGGCCGGCACTGACCCCATGTTTGCTGCGCATTTGTTCCTGCAGAAACAACACGCCCAGGTCGGAGGGAATGCTGTCAAAGCCACAGGTGTGCACAATACGGGCACCACTGGCCTTGGCAATGGTTTGATGACTTTCGATCATTTTGCGCATCCACTGCACTTCTCCGGTGAGGTCGCAGTAGTGGGTACCTTTCAGTGCGCAGGCTTCAACAACACCGGAGCCATACAGTGCGTAGGGGCCCACCGTGGTACATACCACCCTGGTCCTGGCCGCCAGTGCGTTGAGTGCCTCTTGGTCGCTGGTATCTGCCACCTGGATAGGAATCGATTCGCCGCCGCTGAGCGTGTCTCGAATCGCCTCCAGTTTGGCCTGGTTTCTGCCGGCCATTGCCCATTTCAGATCGCTTTCACCATATTGTGAAAGCAGGTACTCCGCTACCAGTTGGCCGGTGAAGCCGCTGGCGCCTAGTAGGACGATATCAAATTCTCTGGTTGTCATTGCTTATTCTCTCTGTTCAAGGCGGTCGTCTAATGTACGCCGTGCATCAGTTTTTTCAGAAGTGGTGAAACAATGAGCATCAGCACACCAAAGCCGAGTCCAAGCCACATCAGCTTGCCGAACAAGTCGGTGTAACTGGCCAGCGCCACCGCTACGTCTGCTATCTGCCCGTTTACGGTTTCCACCGCGGCGAATTTAGCGATCTGCGCCGATACAAATTCAGAGTAGGCCGATGCCAGGAACCAGGCCCCCATCATAACCCCGACAATGCGGGGTACCGCCAGTTTGGTTACCGCAGACAGGCCGACCGGGGACAGGCATAGCTCGCCAGAGGTGTGCAGCAGGTAGGCGAGCACCATCCAGATGGCCAATACCTTGCCGCTCTCATCCGGTATGCTCGCTCCCACTACCAGGGCGCCGAACCCCAGGCCAGCCTGCAGAATCCCGAGGGCGAATTTTACCGGCGTGGAGGGCTCCCACCCGGCTCGCCCTAGTCGCGTCCACATCCAGGCGTAAAGGGGTGCCAGGGTGAAGATGAACAGGGCATTCAGCGAACCGTATTGTGCTGCAGTAAATTCAATACCGAACAGGGTGCGATCCATGACCCGGTCTGCGAACAGGGTCATGGAAGAGGAACTCTGGGCAAACAAGGCCCAGAACGCAACGCTGGAAACGGTCAGAATAATCAGCGCCGTCATTTGTTCGCGCTCGGTCTTGTCACATTGTGTCGCCATAAACCAGGTCAGGGCCGCCAGAACAACAAGTGAGAGAGAGTTCAGGGCGACCGTGACAACTGCGTGAAATTGCAGCATTTGCCATATCACCAGGACCCCCACCAACGCCGACAGGTAAATTAGCCACTCGCGGCTCAGACCCAGCAGACCTTTTTGTGCAAGCAAATCCGGGTTTGAAGGTTCGGCATGGCCCATCAGGTATTTCTGACCCTTGATGAAGGTCACCAGGCCAATTGACATACCAATACCTGCTGCCCCGAAACCATAGGCCCAGCCATAGGTTTCCCCCAGGTAACCGCAGAGGAGTGCGGCGGTAAAGGCCCCCAGGTTAATCCCCATATAAAAGATGGTGAAACCGCTGTCCCGGCGCGGATCATTGGTGCCATACAGACGCCCGACAATAGTGGAGATATTGGGCTTGAGAAAGCCCACACCCATAACGATGAGCGCCAGGGAGAAATAGAACACCTGCAGAGCACCTTCGTCGCGGATAACGGTGTCACCGTTGATGCGCGCGGCTTCACCCTCTACCGCCATGCCCATGTGGCCCAACACCAACAATACACCGCCAAAAATCACTGCTTTGCGCATACCCAGGTAGCGGTCCGCCAGTAATCCACCGATCACGGGCATGGCGTATACCAACGCCGCGTAGCCGCCGAGCACATCCAGCCCCATGGAATCGGTGAGCAGGTGATACTTGGTGAGATAGAGCAACAGCAGAAATTTCATGCCGTAAAAGGAAAAGCGCTCCCACATTTCCGTGGCAAAGCAGACGAATAAGCCCGGGGGGTGTCCGAGAATGGTGTCATCGGGGTAGTCAGCTGTCGCAGTCGCCATGAAGATGCCTTAACTTGTTATCATTTGTTGAGGGAGAGTAAACTCTGTTCGTCTCACGGGCAATCACCCGTTTTTCAGAATCCGAACCGGAACCAAAAGTTAGGAGATAGCCATGCCTCGATTGCTGGCACTTTGTCTTGCCTCGTTGTTTCTTGTCGCCTGCTCTGAGCCCCAGGCTCCCCTGAAAGCCCGGCACCGGCTGCTGCAGCGGTGCTAGCGCAAATTGAAGCTGACCTGCACAAGCATATCGCCGTTCTGGCGTCTGATGAATTCGAGGGCAGGGCACCGGGAACACCGGGTGAAGAGAAAACAGTTGCCTACCTACAACAGGAATTTGCCGCGCTGGGCCTGCAACCGGGCAACGCGGGCTCATGGTTTCAGGAAGTGCCCATAACCACGGTGGATGCCCAGCCCGGGGCAATAATCGTCAGTGGTAGCGGTTTTGAGCGCGAATTGGGTTTCACTACTGAAATTAATATCGGTACAAAACAACAGATCCCCGAAGTGGTGGTCAGTGATTCGGCCCTGGTATTCGCAGGTTATGGGGTGGTCGCCCCGGAACGGGGCTGGGACGACTATGCCGGAATAGATGTGACGGGAAAAACCGTACTAGTGCTGGTCAACGACCCCGGCTACCACAGCCAGGATGCAGCCCTGTTTAATGGCAATAGCATGACCTATTACGGGCGCTGGCGGTACAAGTATGAAGAGGCCGCCCGGCAGGGGGCTGCGGCCGTACTGGTGATTCATGAAACCGGGGCAGCGGGCTATCCCTGGGAAGTCATCAGCGGGCCCAACGCGCGCATTGGCCTGACGGCGGCAAACAAGTACCTGGACCGAGCTGAAGTAGAGGGTTGGATTGCCCAGGCAGCCGCGAGCGAATTGCTGGCGTCGGTGGGAATGGATTACGAGACTCTCAAGGCGGAGGCGACACGTCCTGGTTTCAAGTCTAAATCTATGGGTGATCTGAAGTTCTCGGTAACGCTAACCAATGGTCTTCAGAGTCAACTCAGCAAGAACGTTGTGGCACGTATCCCGGGATCCGATCACGCAGATGAGCACATTATTCATTCTGCGCACTGGGATCACCTGGGTGTCAGGACCGCCGTAGAAGGTGACGCCATCTATAACGGCGCCAGTGACAATGCATCCGGCACTGCAGCTTTGCTGGCGATGGCGCGACACTACATGAAAGGAGTTCCGCCCCGGCGTTCGGTGTTGTTACTGGCAGTAACGGCTGAGGAGTCAGGTCTGTTGGGTTCCCAGTGGTATGCGGAAAACCCGCTTTATCCCCTGGCGACAACGGTCGCTGATCTCAATATGGATAATATCTATAAGACCGTCGATGGTCTTACCACCGAGGTGGCGGTGGTAGGCTTTGGCTTCAGCGAACTGGATGCCTACCTGGTTGACGCTGCTGCTGCGCAGGATCGAACGGCCGTGCAGGAGCCCAATCCAGAAAAGGGTTACTACTACCGGTCTGATCATTTTAATTTTGCCCGCGTCGGTGTGCCGGCGCTCTACACCACCCGTTCCAATGCCAGTCGTGAGCACGGTAAAACCTGGGGCCAAAATCGACTGGATAGCTACACCGCCAACAACTACCACAAGCCCGGCGACGAATACTCGCCGAACTGGGACCTGAGTGGTTCCGCGGAAAATGTGAAACTGTATTTGGATGTCGGTCAGCGCCTGGCTAATAGTAGGGACTTTCCCAATTGGAGTGCCGACAGCGAGTTCAGGGCCACCCGAGACGAGAGCAGTACCCTTCGTGCCAACTAGGCTTGTCCTGCTGACACTGTGTTTAGGTGTGGTTGTTGCTGGTTGCGGTGAGGGCGTCTGGAATAACCCCAACCCCGCCAAGGATCCGGATAAGCAGACCTACTTCTCGGTGATTACCCGGGTGCCACCAAAGCACCTGGACCCGGTCGTGTCCTACGCCACCGATGAAGCTCTCTTTACCGCGCAGATATATGAGCCGCCGATGGGCTATCACTTCCTCAAGCGTCCCTATGAGCTGCAACCTTTGGGTTTGCAGAGTATGCCGGAATTGATCTATTTGAATCAGCGCGAAGAGGTGGTGGAAAAGGGTAGTCCGGATATTGCCTATACCCGCTATATCCTGCGACTGCGTAGTGATTTGCGCTACCAACCCCACCCGGGCTTGGCGTTGAATGAGCAGGGAGGGCCGCTGTACCTGTATACCGCAGCGGAAGATTCGCGCCAGTACAAACTGCTGACTGACTTCCCTGAAACCGGCTCGCGCCAGGTGCTCGCCAAAGACTATGCCTACAGTATCAAGCGCATGGCAGACCCGAAGAACAAGTCTCCCATGCTGGGTTTTATGGCTCAGTACATTGTCGGCATGAAGGATTTCACAGAACTGGTGAAGGACATGCCAAGGCAGCACTGGCTAGATCTGGGGCCGCTACCGATGGACGGTTTGGAAGTCATCGACGACCTTACGCTCAGCATTACCATTCACGATCAATATCCGCAGTTTATATACTGGATGGCGTTGCAATTTTTTGCGCCAATTCCTGCCGAGGCAGATCGTTTCTATCACAACCCGGGTTTCCGGGAGAAAAATCTGACGCTTGACTGGTGGCCGGTCGGCAGTGGCCCCTACATGATCGTTAAGAATGACCCCAACAGCGAGATTGTGCTGGAACGCAATCCCAATTATCACGAGGATTACTTTCCCACCGAGGGTGCTCCCGGTGACGCTGAACTTGGCTATCTCGATGATGCTGGCAAGCGCATCCCCTTTGTAGATCGGGCTCACTACCGCATGGAGAAAGAAGTGCTGCCCTTATGGACCAAGTTCCTGCAGGGGTACTACGACCGGTCCGGGGAAGTGCATTCCAATACTTCGGGGTTCTTCGATCAGGCCTTCGTGGTGGGGCCGGATGGGCTGGAATTGTCCGAGGACATGCAGGATCACAAACTCACGATATCCGCCGATGTAAAGCCGGGTATGTACTACTGTGGTTTTAATATGCGCGACCCAGTGGTGGGAGGATACAGCGAAGAACGCCGCAAGCTGCGCCAGGCCCTGACCATTGCCTATGATATGGAGGAGTACATTAAGATTTTCTACAAGGGCAATGCCATCGCCGCGCAAAATGTGATTCCACCAGGCATTCCGGGATTTCTGGAGGGCGAGCAGGGCATCAATTCCTACGTCTATGACTGGGTGGATGGCATGCCCCAGCGCAAACCCATTGAGTACGCCAAGCAGTTAATGGTCGAGGCGGGTTATCCCAATGGACGCAATGCAAAAACCGGCGAGCCCCTGCGAATCTATATAGATGTACAGAGCCAGGCAATCAGCAATGCTTCCATGGACTGGACCCGTCGCACGATCGGGCGTCTCGGCGTACAGGTGGAGTTTCGCCCCGCCGACTGGAACCGCACGCGGGAAAAGCTGATGACCGGCAACACCCAGATATTTTCCCACGGCTGGCTGGCGGACTACCCGGATCCCGAGAATTTTTTGTTCCTGTTGTACGGCCCGGAAAGCCCTTTAGTTTGTAATTGTGATGGCGCCAACAACTCCAGTTACGAGAATCCTCGCTACGACGAATTATTTCGCCGGATGCGGGCCCTGGACCCCGGTCCGGAGCGCGCTGAGATCGTGGCGCAGATGGTGGAACTGTGGAGGCATGACGGTGTGTGGATGCACAGCTTTCATCCACGAGAGTTCTACCTGAATAACCAGTGGGTCTATAACACCAAGCGCCACGGCATCAGCAAAGGCACCTTGAAGTATATCCGCCTGGATGAGCAGTTGCGTGAACAATCCCAGCAGGCCTGGAATCAACCGGTCACCTGGCCGCTGCTCGCTGGTTTTTCTGGTGTGGCGGTGCTCATCTTGCCAGGCATTGCCGCCTATCGACGGCGTCAGAAATCGAAGGTTCATCACTAGTATGTTTGCCTATATTATCCGCCGCATTCTCTATGCCATTCCGATTCTTATTGGTGTCAACTTGCTGACCTTCACCTTGTTCTTCGTGGTCAACAGTCCCGATGATATGGCCCGCTCTCAATTGGGTGAAAAGTATGTCACCGCTGATGCCATCGAAAACTGGAAAGTGGAAAACGGCTATGACAAGCCATTGTTCTATAACGATGCTGTTGAGGGAGTTGAGGGGCTAACCCAGACTATATTTTTCAACAAATCCCTGCGCCTGTTCATGTTTGACTTCGGTCGCTCTGAGAGTGGCCGCGATATTACCGCGGATGTGTCCAGTCGCATGTGGCCCAGCCTGGCGCTGGCGCTACCGACCTTTATAGTCGGTATCTGGGTGAATATCTGCGTGGCGCTGATGGTGGTGATGTTTCATGCCACCCGTCTGGATCGATGGGCGGTGCTGGTGTTCGTGACCCTGATGTCCATTTCTTACCTGTTCTACATTATCGGAGGTCAATACCTGGTGGCCAAGTTGTGGCGGCTGGTGCCGATCTCAGGGTTCAATGCCGGCTACGATGCCTGGAAGTTTCTTATTTTGCCCATCCTGGTCGGCGTGGTGGCCGGTATCGGGGCAGGTGCGCGCTGGTATCGCACTTTGTTTCTGGAAGAAGCCAATCAGGACTACGTAAGAACAGCCCGCGCCAAGGGGCTTACCGAGGTAGCCATCCTTTTTCGTCACATCCTGCCCAACGCTCTGATTCCCATCCTGACCGGTGTAGTTGTGTTGATTCCCACCCTGTTTATGGGCAGTTTGTTGATGGAATCTTTCTTTGGCGTGCCGGGTTTAGGCAGCTACATGTTGGACGCCATCAAGGCGCAGGATTTTGCCATTGTGCGCGCCATGGTCTTCATCGGGTCGATTCTTTATATCCTTGGTCTGTTGCTAACCGATATTTCCTACACCTGGGCAGATCCCCGGGTGCGGTTGAGCTAGGGGGACGATGAAGCTGACAATTTTGTGGTCCGACGCCCTGATTTTCTTGCTGGTCGCGGCAATCATCGCCTTCTTTTACGTCTTGCGTAAGGATCCGCAAACCCGGGCCCGTTGGCGCGAGGTGTTCGGGTCCCGGCTAGGTATGGCCAGTTTCATTGTGATCCTGGCCTATGTGTCCGTGGCGCTAATCGACTCCGTTCATTTCCGCCGGGCCTTGGCGTCTGAACCCGGCCAGGATCCGGCAGTGGTGTTCTATGATAACCAGGTCGTGAGTGTGCTCGACCTGTTGATGGGCGAGGTAAGGGAACGCCACGAGCGCACTTACTCCGCGCCCTTCGCCCGGACATCTTTTGAGAAAGAGAACCTCAAGGATGAAGCGGGAAACAATTATCGTGGCTTTCCGTCGCTACGCTATGGCGGCCAACACCTCGCCGACGGTGGGACGCCCTCGATAGATATTGCCGCCAGGTTGTTTGCCGGAGCGTTGTGGGGAGGCCTGCTGGCGGGGCTGATTATATTACCCCAGTGGCTGCTCTTGCGTGGTAGTGACCTACCCTGGGCCACTGCCTGGTTAACCCAGGCAGTCATAATAGTATTCACGGTTTCGCTGCTCTACCTGAATAACTTCTACCATGTGCTGGGCACTGACCTGGCGGGCAACAATGTTCTCTACAAGAGCATCAAGGGCATTCGTACCGGCGTACTACTTGGTACGCTCGCCACCCTGATTATGTTGCCCATAGCGATTACACTCGGTGTTGCCGCTGGCTACTTCAAAGGCTGGGTCGATGACGTGGTGCAATACCTTTACACCACACTCAGCTCCATTCCGGGAATCTTGCTCATCGCGGCATCAGTATTGCTGTTCCAGGTGTGGATCGATCTGAACCCCAATTACTTTGAAATCGGTATTGAAAAGGCCGATGCCCGCTTTGTCGCCCTCTGCTTCATTCTTGGCGTGACCAGCTGGTCTACCTTGTGTCGATTGATGCGGGCAGAAACGCTCAAAATCAGCCAGTTGGGCTATGTGCAGGCTGCCCATGCCTTTGGTGTCAGCAACGTGCGCATCATTATTCGCCACATTCTTCCCAACGTGGTTCATATTATTCTCATCACTTTCGTCCTGGATTTTAGTGCCCTGGTGTTGGCAGAGGCCGTGCTGTCTTACATCGGTGTAGGCATCGATCCCTCTATGGCCAGTTGGGGCAATATGATTAATGGTGCGCGGTCCGAGCTGTCGCGGGAGCCGACCATCTGGTGGACCTTATCAGGCGCCTTCTTTTTTATGTTTATGTTGGTGCTGTCCGCCAACCTGTTCTCGGACCTGGTGCGGGATGCCTTCGATCCTCGTACTAACCTGGCGAGGGAGGACTGATGGACCGCGAGTTACCCCAGCAACGTCGTCTGCACGTAGAAGACCTGGAGGTACGCCTGGCGGCAACCGGCGAAGTACTGTTAAACAATGTGCACTTCTGGCTCAACGAGGGAGAGATATTTGCGCTGGTGGGTGAGAGTGGTTCCGGCAAATCCATCAGCTCCCTGTCGGCCATGCGACTGCTGCCGGATGCGCTGCAAATCAGTTCCGGTAAGGTGCTGTTCGATGGCGTAGATTTGTTCGAACTGACAGAACAGAAAATGCAGGAAGTGCGCGGTGCCCGTATCGCCATGATTTTTCAGAATGCCCTGACTTCACTCAACCCTGTGCAGCGCGTTGGTGACCAGATAAGCGAGACCCTGAAATTGCATACCGTACTGCGTGGCGACAAGCTTCAGCAGCGGGTGGTGGCATTGCTGAGTGAAGTGGGCATAGTCGAGGCCGAGCGGCGGCTGCGCTTCTATCCCCACGAGCTATCCGGTGGACAGCAGCAGCGGGTAATGATTGCTATGGCCCTGGCTTGCGAGCCTGATGTCTTGATTGCCGATGAGCCCACCACGGCATTGGACGTGACTATCCAGGAACAGGTACTGGAGTTGATTAAGCAGTTAACTCGCACGCGCAAGCTGGCAGTGCTGTTGATTACCCATGATATGGGGGTGGTGAAGAACACCGCCGACCAGGTGGCGGTGATGTATCGGGGTGAGATCATCGAGCGTGCGCCGGTGCAGCAGTTTTTTCAGCGGCCACAGCAGGATTACAGCAAGCGATTGATTGATAGTTTGCCAGATCTCAACTCCTACCAGAGCCGAATCACCCCCCTTCCGTTATTGAAAGTGGAGGATCTGCAAGTTCATTTCCCCATTCGCAAGGGTATTTTGCAGCGCACGGTGGACTACACCCGTGCCGTGGATGGCGTCTCCCTGGAGATCGGCGAAGGCGAAACCTACGCCCTGGTGGGCGAGTCGGGCAGTGGCAAATCCACCTTGGGACGTGCCATCCTCAATCTGGAATCGGTCGCTGGCGGCTCTATCCATTTTCGCCGGGAGCGCATCGATAATTTGTCACGGCTGAATATGTTGCCTTTCAGGAAAATGATCCAGGTGATCTTCCAGAATCCGTTTTCCTCGATGAATCCCCGTATGACGGTGGGCAGCATTATTGAAGAGGGCATGGAAAGTCTGGGCGTTGACATGACGGCGGCACAGCGCCGGGAAAAAATCGTGGCGTTGTTGGAGCGGGTCCAGTTATTGCCTGAACACCGGCTGCGTCACCCGCACGAGTTTTCCGGCGGCCAGTTGCAGCGGGTTGCCATTGCCCGGGCATTGGCGGTGGACCCGCAGCTGATTATTTGTGACGAGCCCACCAGCGCCCTGGATGTCTCAATACGCGCGGAAGTTTTGGAGCTGATGCAGGAGCTGCAACGGGAATTGGGGATGTCCTATCTGTTCATTACCCACGACCTGTCGATTGTACCGACCCTGGCGCACCATGTTGGCGTGATGCAGGCAGGTAAGATTGTGGAGCAGGGCAGTGCCGAGCAAATACTGACCAATCCCCAGCACGACTACACTCGTGCACTGCTGAAGTCAGTGCCGCATATCTGAGGCCAAGCTATACTTAACCGGGGGTACTGGTGCCGACGCTGCGTGTCAGTATAATCGGGTAAAAAAGCACCGCGAACAAAAAGTACTGGGGGGAGTGAATGGAAGCAGGCCTGTTTGAGCAGGGATTGGAGCTTATGCTATATGGCATGGGCACAGTCGTTGCCTTTCTAACCTTGCTGGTTTTTGCAACCGGCCTGATGTCCGCCGTTATCACCCACTATTTCCCGGTAGAGGCGGAGGTCGATGAAACTCGGGCTGCAGCGCCAGTCGCGGATACCACACTGCTGGCGGTGATAACCGCCGCTATTCACAAACATCGATCTGGGCGCAAACCATGAGTGAAAATCTTCCTCCCCTGGGCATAACCGACGTGGTTTTGCGGGATGCTTCGCAATCTTTGCTGGCAACCCGGGTTCGCATCGACGATATGCTGCCTATTGCTGAAAAGCTTGATCAAGTCGGTTTTTGGTCGCTGGAATCCTGGGGCGGGGCCACCTTTGACGCCTGCATACGCTACCTGGGTGAGGACCCCTGGGAGCGCATCCGCGAACTGAAAAAGGCCATGCCCAATACGCCGCAGCAGATGTTGTTCCGCGGCCAGAATATACTCGGCTATCGTCACTACGCCGACGACGTGGTGACCAAATTCGTGGAGCGTGCCGCGACCAATGGTGTTGATGTCTTCCGCGTGTTTGATGCCATGAATGATATGCGCAATCTCGAAACTGCCCTTACAGCGGTCAAGCAAGTGGGCAAGCATGCCCAGGGTACTATCTCCTACACCGTCAGCCCGGTGCATACCATGGATCTCTGGGTTGAACAGGGCAAGCGCATCGAAGACATGGGTGCGGATTCCATCGCCATCAAAGACATGGCGGGGCTATTGCGTCCCTACGACGGCTTTGAGTTAGTAACGCGATTGAAGGCCGCCTGCGATATACCGATTCACATGCAGTGTCATGCCACCACCGGTCTGTCCACCTCGACCATATTGAAGTGCGTGGAAGCGGGAATCGACAACGTCGATACCTCCATCTCCTCAATGTCCATGACTTATGGGCATTCCCCCACCGAGTCGGTGGTTGCCATGCTGCAGGGCACTGAGCGCGATACCGGGCTCGATATAGATCTGCTCGAGGAAATAGCCGCGTATTTCCGCGAGGTACGCAAGAAGTATGCGAAATTTGAAGGTGCACTGCGGGGGGTGGATTCCCGCATCCTGGTAGCACAGGTGCCCGGTGGCATGCTCACCAATATGGAAAGTCAGCTCAAGGAGCAGGGCGCCGGCGACCGGCTAGACGAAGTGCTGGAAGAAATTCCACGTGTGCGCAAAGACCTGGGCTATCTTCCCCTGGTGACACCTACCTCCCAGATTGTTGGCAGCCAGTCGGTACTCAACGTGTTAACCGGTGAACGCTATAAGTCCATCACCAAGGAGACGGCCGGTGTGCTCAAGGGTGAATACGGCGCCACCCCGGCTCCCGTGAATGCGGAGTTACAGACCAAAGTGCTGGAAGGGGGCGAAGCGATTACTTGTCGCCCGGCCGATCGACTGCAGTCGGAGCTGGATACGCTCACCGAGGAACTGCAGGCACTCGCGGAGGAGAAAGGCATCCGCCTGGCGAGTGGTGAACAACTGATCGATGATGTGCTGACCTATTCATTGTTTCCCCAGATTGGCCTCAAATTTCTGGAAAATCGCGGTGATGCCGCCGCCTTTGAACCCGTACCGACCGCGGAGGAACCCGCTAAAGCCGCTGCACCTACAGCCACTGCAACTACAGCGGCTGGAGATGCCGCCG
This sequence comes from Halieaceae bacterium, assembly GCA_965237855.1. Taxonomy (GTDB): domain Bacteria; phylum Pseudomonadota; class Gammaproteobacteria; order Pseudomonadales; family Halieaceae; genus CBDEGK01. The sequence continues at coordinate 132,840 of CBDEGK010000001.1, forward strand.
TTTACACGGTGACGGTGGCCGGTCAGTCCTATGTCGTACAGGTGGCCGACGGTGGCGATATTACCAATGTGGTGGCTGCAGCTTCCTCCACACCCGCCGCAGGTTCTCCGGTGCCGGCACCGCTGGCGGGTAATATCTTCAAGGTGAATGTGCATCCCGGCGATGTGGTGCAGGAGGGTGATGTCATTCTCATCCTCGAGGCCATGAAGATGGAGACCGAGATCTGCGCGCCCAGCGCCGGCACCGTCGGTACGGTCGCTGTTAAGGAAGGGGACGCTGTAGCCGTTGGTGACACCCTGCTGACCCTGGCCTGATAGATGGAAAACCTGCTGAGTTTATGGGCCGCTTCCGGCCTGTCGCAGATCGCCCCCGGTCAATTAGTGATGATGTCAATTGGCTTCCTTTTGTTGTACCTGGCCATCGTCAAGAACTTCGAGCCACTGTTACTGGTGCCCATTGGTTTTGGGGGTATTCTCGCTAATATCCCCGGCGCTGGCCTGGCCCTGTCGGCGGTCGAGAACGCGTTGCTCAGTGGCAATGCAGACACCGTGGCGCAATTGGCGGAGGTACTGGGACTCGTTGCCTGGGACAATGTGGAACAATTGCTGCACACCTACGAAGAAGCCGATGCCAGCACTCACTTAATGGCTCAGCAGACGGCGGCGGATGGTGGTTTTAATAACGGCATGCTCTACAACTTCTACACGGTGTCTATCGCCAGTGGCGTCGCGCCGCTGGTGATATTCATGGGCGTAGGTGCCATGACTGACTTCGGCCCATTATTGGCGAACCCAAAGACTTTGTTCCTGGGTGCGGCTGCCCAATTCGGTATTTTCGCGACGGTATTGGGCGCCGTGTTTCTCACAGATATTGGCTGGATGAATTTTTCCATTGCCGATGCTGCCGCCATCGGCATCATCGGTGGCGCGGATGGGCCAACTGCCATCTACGTGTCTAGTATCCTGGCTCCCGACCTGCTCGGTGCTATCGCAGTTGCCGCCTATTCCTATATGGCGCTGGTGCCGCTGATTCAGCCACCCATAATGCGGGCCTTGACCACGGAAGCAGAACGCAAGATTGAAATGGTGCAGCTGCGGCCGGTTTCTCGCCGCGAGAAAATCGTGTTCCCCCTACTGTTGTTGATCCTGGTGGCCATGTTGCTACCTGATGCAGCACCATTACTGGGCATGTTCTGTTTTGGTAATCTCATGCACGAATGTGGGGTGGTGGATCGCCTCAGTGACACCACCCGCAATGCGCTGATCAATATCACCACGATATTTCTTGGCCTGTCGGTAGGTTCCAAGCTGGGTGCCGACAAATTCCTGGATGTAGATACCCTCGGTATACTCGGCTTAGGCGTGATCGCTTTCTGCATCGGCACCGCCTCCGGGGTGCTGATAGCCAAATTAATGAACCGTCTTGGCGGAACCCCGATAAACCCGTTGATCGGTTCTGCGGGTGTCTCTGCTGTACCCATGGCCGCACGGGTGTCCAACAAGATCGGCCTGGAAGCCAACCCGCACAATTTCTTGCTCATGCATGCCATGGGCCCCAACGTGGCGGGAGTGATTGGATCAGCAGTGGCGGCGGGAGTTATGATCGCCCTGATTGGACATTAATTCTAGATAAGCCGTCTAACTAATTAATAAATAACATAATAAGCAGATTTATATGCAGCGGAATATCCATTAATTGATCGATTGATTAAATTTCAGTTTACGTTAACCTTAGTGCTATGAGTGCAGCTGTTTCCCGCGGGAATCAAACCCGAGATGCCCTGATCAAGGCCGCTACCGTCGTGTTTGGCAAGGCCGGCTTCGATGCCGCCAGCACCCGCGCCATTGCCGATGCCGCAGGAGCGAACCAGGCCCTGATTAATTATCATTTCGGGGGCAAGGAAGGTCTCTACCAGGCGGTGTTCCAGTCCCTCGCCGATGAAATGGAAGTCAAGCTAACACCTGCTATCGATGCGCTGCGGGCGGAAATGCCGCTGCGAGGCGAGAGCGCCATCAAGGGTATAGAGAACTTGTTGTCGGTGATGATCGAGCAGTTTGGCCGAGAAGATATGACGGATTGGACGCGCTTGATAGCCCGCGAACAGCAGGATCCAAGTCCCGCCTTTGAGATTGTCTACGACCGATTCATGTCGCGCCTGCTGGGACTGCTTGCAGAACTTGTTCAAGGCGCCTCACAGGGTCAATTGAAGGTCGAGGAAGCCAGGTTGCGTGCGATGTTAATTGCCGGCCAGGTGCTGGTGTTTGTTTATGCGCCAGCGGCAGTTGAGCGTTTTCTCGGCTGGGGCATTTTTGATCCCGACAGCCGGACGACGGTAACAGCCCATATTAACCAGCTTGTGCGCAGTCAATTTACGGAGTTAACGAAATGAAGAAACCGCTAGTCGCACTGGCCCTGGCGCTGACCGCAGGCGCGGGCTATTACGCTTATACCGCTGCCCAGCACGCCAGCGGTGATAGTTCTCTGACCCTGTACGGCAATGTTGATATACGAGAGGTGCAAATGGGCTTCCGGGTCGGTGGCCGCCTGCAGGACATGTACTTTGAGGAGGGCGACGCTGTTGCTGCAGGTGGGGTATTGGCAAGTCTGGATGACCAGCCGCAACGGGAAGTATTGGCTATGGCCGAAGCCCGGGTGGCAGAAGCGCAGGCCAGGTTCAGCATGCTGGAGCGCGGTGCTCGGCCCCAGGAAATCAAGCAGGCGCGGGCCGGGGTTGAAGAAGCCGAGGCCGGCCTGGACAATGCCGAGCATGAATACTTGCGCCAGAAAGATCTCGTGGTGCAGGAGATGAGCAGCCAACGCGAACTTGATCAAAGCCTGTCGAGTCGCGACCAATGGGCTGCTCGACTGGTGCAAAGCCGACAGGCACTGGATCTTGCCGTAGAAGGTTTCCGGATGGAGGAGATTGCCCAGGCCAGGGCAGTATTGGCGGCGGCTCAGGCTCATTACCAACAGGCATCAACTCAACTGGCAGATACCCACTTATTGGCCCCCAGTCCAGGAATTATTATGACCAGGGTAGTGGAGCCTGGCTCTATGGTAGAGGCGGGCATGCCTGTGTATACCCTGTCGCTGACGGAAAATATCTACGTGCGCGCCTATGTGGACGAGCCCAACCTCGGCCACGTCAAGCCCGGTTCGCGCGTAGTAGTCACCAGCGATACCGGTGGCAGGCAGTATGAAGGACAGGTCGGCTTTATTTGGTAATCATCCCCTTTTTAACCGACGCCAAAAGTAGATGTCATGCTGCAATCAGCACTTGTTTCGGTGGTAAGCCACCATTGGCCTTATTAGGCCGTTCGTTATTGTAAAACCAAAGCCACTTCGTGGCATAGTCTTGCACTTCTGCAATTGACCCGAATATGTATTGGCTCAGCCAGCTGTATCGTATCGTGCGATTGTAACGTTCGACGTAAGCATTTTGCTGCGGATTGCCGGGCTGAATAAACTCAAGCTGGATATCGTGTTTTTCCGTCCATGTCTCCAGGTCTTGGCTAATAAATTCTGGGCCGTTGTACATATGGAACAGAGCTCTTAACTGGTCAGAGCTTCCAATAGAGTGCTCGTAGTGGCCACAGCAACATGTAGATCTCCTAAAGTAAGAATGCGAACTCTCACAACAGGAGGCATGTTGCCATGACCGTAATTCACGATATATCTAAAACCAGTACATTAGTAGCCATCGATATTTCCAAGAGCAGGAACGACATCCTGATTCAGGAGCTGGGAAGGAATCGGTACAAGATGAGCATTACAAATGAGCGCGTAGACCACGACCGATTTATTCAATTGCTCTCCAGCTTCAAAGATCCTGTTGATGTTGGCTTTGAAGCGACTGGAAACTACCATAGAGCCATTGCCTGGAGATTAGTATCCGCCGGATTCAACGTGCACTTGATTTCCTCCGTTGCCTTGGCTCGGACGCGAGAGGCCCTTCATAACAGTTGGGATAAGAACGACCCCAAGGACGCCCAGGTGATGCTGTATATGTTGGCCACTGGGAATGTGCAGCGATATCAGGATCCGCTTCAAGTCGGCATCAACGATTGGCAAGAAATGTCCAAAACCCATGATGCGATATCCAAAGATAAGACTGAAGTCCTGCATCGACTACAGACGCACTATCTGCCGTTGTACTTTCCTGAGATTGACCGATTTCGGCATAACTCCCGCTCCGACTGGTTCTTCAGATTCCTTCATGAGTTCCCTACACCCGGCACAATACAGGCGCTCAGCCGAGAACAATTTATTATGGCGGCGTGGGACCTCGTGGGTCGAAAAGTCGCTAAAACACGTGTGTTATCAGATATTTATGACACGGCCGCATCCTCTACAGGTTTGCCCATATCGGAGTCATCCTCTGCCATAGTGATGTATCGGCTAGTTATCACCCAGATGCGACAACTGATTAAACACCGCGATACGATAGAAGCACATGCACAAGAACAATTGGGCGCTCACCCTGACTTTATTCGCTTGCAGCAGCTGCCCGGTATTGGGCCTATACATGCCTTAACCATCCTCGCTGAGGCTGGGGACCTTCGCAGATTTGGACACTATCGACAGTTTTTGAAGTTCTGCGGATTCGATCTTGCCACACGCCAATCCGGGCAATTTCGTGGTCAGAGCAAACTCTCCAAATACGGGAACGCTCGCCTTCGACGTGCATTCTGGATGGCCGGTCAAATAGCCGTCAGACAGCGAGAAAATAGCTTTCGCGACAAGTTCCAAAGGTACATAGCGCGCGATAGAGAAAATCGAGATCTACGCCGTAAGGCGTTAACAGCTGTTGCCGCCAAAATGGCAAGAGTTGCATATTCCGTGATCAAGCACGAGACCGATTATCGACCCTTTTATGGGGTTAGATAACCAGGCGGATGAACCCTCTCTGTGGGGCCGTAGAGGCGTTTTGACCTCGTAGACAATGTTTGGGTCTTCTGCCTGGACCTGTATCTCGTGTTGGGAATGGTGAGGACTGCTAGTCAGATCCTGTGTTTATAATGGGCGAGAACTATCCATAAATGGGCGGAAGGAAACCTGGGAATATGGTGCCTGGTTGCTCGCAACGCCGCCTAGGGCGGTGGAGGGAGATCTTTTGTGTGTAGATAACTTGACTCCAGACTTAGAACGTTATCGCAGCGTAGTCGCCTAGGCTTGCCTCGCCATTCAATGATCTGTTCCAGAGCACGAATAACGCGTACCGCAGGGAGTGAAAAATCCGCCTCAATGCCTAAGCCTTCACGATTAAAATCATCAAGCACATTAAACAAACGAAACGTGCGACCATCACTCAATTGATCATGCATGAAATCCATTGACCAGATTTTATTGGGTTCATCCGGCACAGCCAGCGGCACTGGTTTTTCTCGCTGTATGCGCTTTCTGGATCTGATTCTCAGGTTTAATTCCAGGTCGCAGTATATGCGATAAATACGCTTATGGTTCCATTCATGGCCTTTAACATTCCGCAGGTAATCTCGACAAAGTCCAAACCCCCAGTCTTTCTGGTTATCAGTCAAGCGAACAAGCCAGTCAGCAATCTCCGCATTCTCATCCGATAATATCGGCTGATAGCGGTAGCAGCTTTCGCTGATGCCGAATGCGAGGCAGACCAGGCGAGTAGTGGCACCATATGCCGAGGCTGCCTTCTGGGCCATCTCTTTGCGCCGAGATGGCCTCACCACTTTTTTGCTAGTGCTTCCTGGACCATTTCCGCCTTGAGTCGCTCATCAGCGTACATTTTCTTCAGCCGCCGGTTTTCATCTTCCAGTTCCTTCACGCGCTTCATCATTGAGGCGTCCATTCCGCCAAACTTGGCTCTCCACTTATAAAAACTGGCGTTGCTCATGCCGTGTTCACGACAGAGCGCGGGAACAGGAGTGCCGGCCTCGGCTTGTTTCAGGATCGCCAGGATCTGACTGTCGCTATATCTTGATGTTTTCACTTGAGAATCTCCTTCGTTCAGTTTACGAGAAAATTCTACTTTTGAAGTCAATTAATTTTAGGGGTGATTACCATTTCACCGCGGGCAGAATTTACCCCCAAGAGCGTGGAAACTCCGGCCTTGCGCACAGACCTGGTGTATCGCCTGCGAATTGTCGTGAGCAATTCCGACGACATGCTGCGCCAGGGCATGCCGGTGACGATCACTATACCCGGCGCCTGAGCCATGCCTGTCGCCATAGAGCTAGACCAGGTCTGCAAGCGCTTTGGGGAGCTCGCTGCGCTGACCAATATCACGGCGGAGATTCAAGCCGGAACCTTGACCGGTCTGGTGGGTCCCGATGGAGTTGGAAAAACTACCCTGATGCGGATCATGGCGGCGTTGATGGAGCCATCGGAGGGGGCAGCCACGGTTGCCGGGGTGGACGTCAGTGGTGATCATCAGGCTGTTCACGAATTGACCGGCTATATGCCTCAGCGTTTCGGTTTATACGAAGATCTTTCGGTTCAGCAAAATCTCGACCTCTACGCGGACCTGCGCGGGCTAGCGGGGCAGCAGCGTATTGAAACCTTTGAACGCCTGTTGGCTTTTACCAAGCTCGGCCCATTTACCGGGCGCCTGGCGGGCGCTTTGTCCGGCGGTATGAAGCAGAAACTGGGATTGGCCTGTGCCTTGATGGCCCGGCCCAAAGTGCTGTTACTGGATGAGCCCAGTGTGGGTGTCGACCCGGTTTCGCGTCAGGACCTGTGGCAAATGGTGCAGGAGCTGACCCACGAGGGCATGGCGGTGGTCTGGTCAACAGCCTATCTCGATGAAGCAGAGCGCTGTCAGGATGTCCTGTTGCTCAATCACGGGGAACTGGTCTTCAAGGGGCCTCCGGCGGAGCTTACCCAGCGCCTGGCAGGACGGAGTTTTCTCGCCACGGGAATTGAGGGTGATCGACGAAAATTATTGACGGAAGCACTCGACTTGAATTGCATCCGCGACGGTGTGATCCAGGGTGCGGCGGTTCGCTTTGTCGTCACCGAAGCAGGCCAGAGTGATGAGCTTTTGCAATTGCTGGGTAGGTACCGTGCATCGTTGGAGCGAACTGAACCGCGTTTCGAGGATGCATTTATAGATTTACTGGGCGGCGGGCCGGGCGGGCATTCGGAGATTGCCGAGCGTATGGCGCCCATCGAGATCGAAGGGGATACCGTGGTGGAATGTCGTGATCTTACCAAGCGTTTCGGTGAATTCACCGCCACCGACAGGGTCAGCTTCAGCGTTCAAAAAGGGGAGATTTTTGGTCTGTTGGGCCCCAACGGTGCCGGCAAGTCCACCACGTTTAAAATGCTCTGCGGTTTATTGAAACCTACCATGGGCATCGCGAACGTTGTCGGTCTGGATCTGCGTACAGCGAGTGCGGCGGCCAAAGTGCAGTTGGGGTACATGGCGCAGAAGTTCTCCCTGTTTGGACTGATGACCGTGCAGCAAAACCTGGACTTCTTTTCGGGAGTATATGGCCTCTCCGGCAAGACGCGTCGCCGGCGGGTTGGGGAAATGATCGAGGTCTTCGACTTGCAACCATTTCTTGATCAGTCACCAGACTTGTTACCGTTGGGTTTTAAGCAACGCCTAGCCCTGGCCTGCGCACTCATGCACCGCCCACGGGTGTTGTTTCTCGATGAGCCCACCTCCGGCGTCGACCCGCTGACCCGGCGAGAGTTCTGGACCCATATCACAGGCCTGGTGACTACCCATTTTATGGACGAAGCAGAATATTGTGACCGGGTGGCACTTGTTAACCGATCGCAATTGATCGCCCTGGATACGCCTGATGCCCTGAAAGCCCGGGTCGCCACTCATGAATTACCCAACCCGACCATGGAAGATGCCTTCATTCAATTGGTGGAGCGGCAGAATGCGCAGCTTGATAGCGGGGAGCAGGCCGCGTGAACCGTCGTCGACTCAAGGCCATGATAATCAAGGAGGGCTGGCAGGTCATTCGCGACCCGTCTGCACTGCTTGTTGCTTTTATATTGCCACCCCTCTTGCTGTTCTTTTTCGCGTTCGGCGTATCCCTGGATGTCAAAAATGTGCAAGTGGGCCTGGTGCTGGAAAGTGATGGACCACTGGCGCGCGATCTGGCTGCGGCCTACCAGGCTACACCCTATATGCAGGTAACTCCGGCTCGCCATCGCAAGACGTTTGAGAGGGCACTGTTGACTGGTGCCGGGTGCTATCGCCATTGTCATGACTATTATCGGTACGCTGCTGACGGCGATGGTGATTGCCCGCGAATGGGAGCGGGGCACCATGGAAGCCCTGATGTCCACGCCTGCTACTAATGGCGAAATTATCCTCTCAAAATTATTGCCCTATTTTGTACTGGGTATGATGGCCATTGTCGCCTGTGCGGTAATCGCGATTGAAATATTCGATGTACCTCTACGGGGCAATATCACTACCCTGTTGTTGGTGGGCGCGGTGTTCCTGATGCCGGCACTGGGGCAGGGCCTACTCATTTCAACGTTGGCGCCGAACCAGTTTGCTGCCGCCCAGGCCGGCATAATGTCCGGGTTTTTGCCGGCCTTGTTGCTGTCGGGTTTTGTATTTGAGATACAGAGCATGCCCGAGGTTGTGCAATGGATAACTGTGATTGTCCCCGCCCGCTATTTTGTTGCGAGCCTGCAGACCATCTTCCTGGCGGGAGACCTGTGGGACGACTTGTTGCCGAACATCGCGGCCATGTTGATATTGGGCTCCGTCTTGTTCAGTATCACTTTTCTCAAGTCCCGGCGGACCCTGGACTGATGCTGGGCCCGCTGCGCCATACCATGGCGAAAGAATTTATCACGCTGCTGCGAGATCCGACCTCGAGACAGCTAATACTTGGTATGCCCTTTCTACAGGTGCTGATTTTCTCCTTTGCGGCGACCATGGATGTGCAACACGTCAACATAGCTGTGGTCAACGACGACAGTGGCCGCTGGTCCCACGAGTATATTCAACGCGTAGAAGCCGCCAGCTTTATCGACGAGGTCATCTTTGTACCCTCGATGGCAGGTGTGCAGGAGTTGGTTGACCGGCGCAAAGTCATGTTGGCAATGCATATTCAGCCTGAGTTTTCCCGTCAGATCGCCGCCGGGCATCCCGGACTGATACAACTGCTGATTGACGGTCGACGGGCCAATGCCGGCCAAATTACCTTTGCATATTTGCAGGGTATTGCCAACACAATGCAGATCGAGTTGGCCATGAGCGGGACGGAGATAGGGGCACCGCCGCGGGCGATGGTGCGGCACTGGTTTAATCCAAACCTGGAATATCGCTGGTTTATCGTACCGGCGCTGGTGGCTACCCTGTCCTTTATACCCGCCCTGCTTATGAGCACGCTGGGGGTAGCACGAGACCGCGAGATGGGGACCTTCGACCAGCTTGTCGTGTCGCCGGTAAGCACGCTGGAAATCATTCTAGGTAAAACCTTGCCGCCGGTTCTCGCTGGCATGATGTCGGGTTTTATCGTTTTTCTGCTGGCAGTTTTTGCCTTCCAGGTTGAGTTCACTGGCAGCGTGGTGTTGCTATTCCTGTCCATGCTGGTATTTGTGTTCGCTATCACTGGTATCGGCCTTACCGTGTCCGCTGCTTGCAACACCCAGCAGCAAGCGTTGATGGGAATGTTCACCCTGACTACTCCTCTGTTTATCACTTCGGGCTTCATATCGCCGGTAATTAACATGCCACAATTCCTTCAGTTCCTGGCGCAATTGAACCCAATGCGGCACTTCCTGGATATCGTCCTGGGCAGCTTTTTGAAGGCGCTGACGCCCGCAGAAATATGGCCCAGTCTTTGGCCAATGCTGTTGATTGCTTGTATTACACTGACAGTCGCTGCCCGTATTGTTCGCTGGCGTGTTCAATAGCTACTCACAAACACTTACATCTCTTTACCTCCCGTGGGTTTTCTATTGGGCGGCCCAGCCCTATAATTCCAGACATCGGCTCTCATTAAGGCAGGAATCTCATTGAATACCGATTGGCTGGGCTCAGCCGGCGACAAGTTGGGTCGCACCTGGAACCAGGTGAACAGCTCCGTTTACGCCCTGGCAGATGCGCGGCGCACCGCGCAGTTGCGGCAGCTGGTGTATGCCAGTGCGGGCCTGTGGCTGATCCTGAACCTGGCGCAGATACTGTGGATGCTGTTGCCTCAGCCACCAGAGAGCGCATCGATCAGCGAGATCGTCAATCCGCTCAGTGTTGGCGCGGGCAGCAGTCAGTCCGCAGCAGTGGATATAGACACGCTGGTGGGCTGGAATTTATTCGGCACCGTGTCTCAGCTTGTTCCCAGGCCGGTTCAGGTGGCTCCGACAACCGTCACCGACACGCTCGACAATATTGAAGCCAACGCGAGCGACACCCGCCTGGCGCTTAAACTGCAGGGGGTTGTCTCCTCCAGTGACCCCGCGGTTGCGGTGGCGGTGATTGAACACAAGAATAAGCAGCAGCAATATCGACTCGGCGACAAGCTACCGCTGGGTAGTAATGTCCGGGTCGCCAAGATTCTCGCCGATAGGGTGGTACTGGATAACGGTGGCAAGTACGAATTACTGAAACTCTTCGACAAGGAGTCCCTGGCCAATTCACAGCAACTGGCGCCGGCTGAAACCACCAGACCTGCACGCCAGGTGGATCAACGCAGGAACCCCGACGTTGCCGAAATGGCGGAACAATATCGCCAGCGCCTGTATAGGGATCCGCAATCCCTGGCGGACGTGGTCAAGATTTCAGCCGTGCGCAACGGGGGCCAGCTACAGGGCTACCGGGTCAGCCCCGGGCGCGACAAGGATCAGTTTGAGCAATTGGGATTCAGGGCGGGCGATGTGGTTACCGGGGTCAATGGCATTGCCCTGACCGATCCTGGCAAAGCCATGGAGCTGTATCGAGTTATGCGCAGCGCCCAGGAAGCGAGTTTCGACGTTCAGCGCGGCGAGGAAATTCTCAATATATCGGTCAGTTTTGACCCGGCGGATGCCCAATGAATCATCTAACTGTCATAATGCTGCATTAAACAGGAGCTCCGATTGCAGATTCGATTGCACACGCTATTGCGCCCTCTATTACAGGGAAGAGACGCGGCAAAGAACAGGCTCAAGCGCACGTTTGCCGTGGCCTTGCTGGGCCTGATGGCCGTCGCCATACCAGGCCAGGCTCAGGACTGGACGGTAAATCTCAAAGAGACCGATATCCAGGAGCTGATCAAGTTTGTCGCCGAGGCTACTGGTACCACCATCGTGGTGGACCCGAAAGTGAAGGGTAAGGTCAAAGTGGTGTCTGCCAAGCCGGTCACCAGCAGCGAATTGTATGATCTGTTTCTATCTATTCTCGACGTACACGGTTACACGGCGGTGCGCACTGGCAACATCGTGCGCATTATTCCCGCCAAGGACGCGCGCTCTTCACCGGTGCGGGTTCAAGATGGCAAGCTCCGGCCTACCGATGAATATATTACCCAGGTTATCCGGCTGGAGAATATCTCCGCTGCCAAGTTGATCCCGGTATTGCGACCGCTGGTGCCGCAGCAGGCACACATGGCCGCCTATGCCCCGGCCAATGCCATTATCATCTCCGATGTGGCGGCCAATATTGAGCGAATTCGCGACATCATCGTGCGTATGGACCAGGGGGCGGTGCAGCAGACCGAGATCATCAACCTGGAATACGCAGTGGCGGCGGATGTGGTGAGCATGCTCGACAAACTCAACAAGACCGAGGCTAAAAAAGCCGGTGCCGCCGAGTCAGATGTTTTGCTGGTTGCAGACAAGCGCACCAACAGCGTGTTAGTCAGTGGTGATGAATTGGAGCGGGGACGCATGCGCGCCCTGATTCAGCATCTGGACACCCCGTTGGAGCAAAGCGGCAACGTCAAGGTGGTGTACCTGGAATACGCCACCGCCACCGAGATGGCGGAAGTGCTGACCCGGGTTATGCAGAACATCAATAAACTGGAGGCGGATGTCACTGGCAAACGGGGTAACAATTCCAATGCCACTATAGAAGCGGACGAGGGTACCAATGCGCTCATAATTACAGCGGATACCAGTCAAATGCAGGCCCTTGAGGGGGTCATTCAACGCCTGGATATTCGACGCGCCCAGGTACTGGTGGAGGCGATCATCGCCGAGCTGGAACTGATTGATGGTCAGGACCTGGGTATTCAATGGTTATTCAGGAACGACAATGGTGCCTTTGGTTCCAACATTAGCCAGGACAACACCGACCTGGCGGGGGCATTGTTTCCGCCGGGTGAGGGTGATGGCTCAGGTGGTCTGGGCGAGGACTTCGAGCGCGGTGACCTGCTGGGCGCGCTGGCGAACATGCCGGGAACCACCCTCGGTTGGGGGCAGTTGGATGAAGATCTTGATATAGCTATCGTGCTCAACGCACTCAATACCCAGACTAATGCCAATATTCTTTCGACACCGAGTCTGCTCACCCTGGATAACCAGGAAGCCTATATCACGGTTGGCCAGGAAGTACCTTTTGTAACCGGTTCCTATACCGGCACTGGCGGCACCACCACACCCAACAACCCGTTTCAGACCATCCAGCGAGAGAATGTAGGTATCACCCTGACGGTGACGCCCCACGTCAACGAGGGGGATACGGTGGTGCTGGACATTGAACAGGAGGTTTCCAGCTTGACTGGCGGCCTGCTCAACCTGGTGGCCGCCGACATCATCACCAACGAGCGCAAGATTCAAACCAAGGTGATGGCGGGGGATCAGCGCACGGTGGTGCTGGGTGGGCTGATCAAGGACGATGTCCAGGACGGCCAGCAGAAAGTGCCACTGTTGGGAGACATACCCTGGCTGGGCCGTTTGTTCCGCAGCGATTCCGTCAGCGTGACGCGCTCCAACCTGCTGATATTTATCAAGCCCACTATCATCCGCGATGACGAAGCCCTCGACGGCGCCACCGCGCAGAAGTACAAATACATCCAGGCCCAGCAACGAATGCGCCTCGATTCGGGCATTCAATTCCTCGATGAATCTGATATCCCGATATTGTCGGAATGGGGGGAGCAAATACGCCAGCTGGAGGAGATGAAGCAACCTTCCGGCGCGGACACCGGTGCGGCGCCCTGATGGAGCCAGGCAACCGTTCATTGCCATTTACCTTTGCCCAGCAATACGGCGTCTTGCTGCAACAGGCAGATCCACTGGTGGTATTACATCGGGCACCACTGCCCATTTCCGTGCTGACAGAACTGCGCCGTTTCCTGGGGCAGTCCTTTCAGCTGGAGGCGGTGCCAGAAGGTGATTTCCAGCGCAAGCTGACCCTGGCCTACCAGCGCGATAACAACGAGGCCTCGCAGGTCGCCGAGGATTTGAGTGCCGATATCGACCTGACCCGGCTGGCCGATGAAATCCCCGAGATGGGAGACTTGATGGATGCGGAAGATGACGCGCCCATTATTCGATTGATCAACGCCATCCTGTCCCAGGCGGTGCGCGAAAAGGCGTCCGACATCCATATCGAAACCTTCGAAGCGCGCCTGTCAGTACGCTACCGCATCGACGGGGTGCTGGCCGAGGTACTTTCCCCCAAGCGCATGTTGGCACCGTTACTGGTGTCTCGACTGAAAGTGATGGCCAAACTGGATATCGCTGAAAAGCGAGTGCCTCAGGACGGTCGTATCTCGGTCAAAATTGCCGGCCATGCGGTGGATATCCGCATGTCGACCATTCCCTCTGCTCATGGCGAGCGGGTGGTGTTGCGCTTGCTAGACAAGGAAGCAGGGCAGCTGCAGCTGCAGCAACTGCACATGAATGAACAGGTATTGGACGGCTACACCCGTGGATTGCGCACCCCCCATGGCATTATCCTGGTAACAGGCCCAACCGGTTCCGGTAAAACCACCACGCTGTACGCGGGCCTGAGCCACATCAATGAGACTGTTCGCAATATTCTTACCATCGAAGATCCTATCGAATACATGTTGCCGGGAGTGGGCCAGACCCAGGTCAACACCAAGGTCTCCATGACCTTTGCCCGCGGTCTGCGGGCCATACTGCGGCAGGACCCGGACGTGGTGATGGTGGGTGAGATTCGCGACCTGGAGACAGCTGAAATCGCGGTGCAGGCATCATTGACCGGGCACCTGGTGTTGTCGACCTTGCACACCAATACTGCCATTGGTTCGGTGACACGGTTACAGGACATGGGTATCGAACCGTTCCTGTTGTCCTCCAGTCTGATCGCAGTCATGGCCCAGCGACTGGTGCGGCTGCTGTGCCAAAACTGTCGCGAAGCCCATGTTTTGACCGACGCGGAAGCCCGCTGGTTAGGCCTGGAGCCGGGCCACGGTGAAATCGTTTACCGGGGTGTGGGCTGTGATCATTGCAACAACAGCGGTTACCGGGGCCGTACCGGTATCTACGAATACATTGAAGTCGACGATAGCCTGCGCGAGTTGATTCACTCCGGCGTCAGTGAGCAGGACATGCTGGCCCGAGCGCGCCAGCAAGCGCCCGGCATATTTGAAGACGGCCGCCGCCGCATACTGGCTGGCGAAACCAGCTTGGAAGAGGTAATGAAGGTTACCTCCGCTGCCTGAGTTTTTATGACCGCTTATCGCTATCGCGCACTCGACCTGGACGGCAAGATCGTCAAAGGCGTATTGGAAGGAGATTCCGAACGCCAGATACGGGCCAATCTCCGCACTCAGAAGTTACGCCCCCTGGCGGTCGATGAGGCCAACCAACAGAGCACTGAACAACGAATATCGACGCTGTTCAGGCCACGCATGAGTCCCTCCGACCTGGCGCTGGTAACACGTCAATTGGCGACCCTGGTGCAATCCAGCCTGCCGCTGGATGAATGCCTGTCGGCGGTGGCGGAACAAACCCGCAATAACAGCCACAAGGGCATATTGCTGCAGGTTCGCTCGCGGGTGGCGGAGGGGCACAGCCTGGCTTACGCCTTGGGCGAGTACCCGCAGATCTTTGACGAGCTGTTCCGCGCCATGGTCACTGCTGGCGAACACGCCGGCTTTCTTGGGCCGGTGCTGGAACAGTTGGCTGACTATGGTGAGCAGCGACAATATACCCAACAAAAATTGAAGATGGCGATGATCTATCCGGTGATCTTGTTGTTGGTGGCGGTGGCAGTGATTGTTGCGTTGATGGTCTACGTGGTGCCGGAGCTGGTGGGTATTTTTGCCCATACCGATCGTGAATTACCGCTGTTAACCCGGGGCATGATTGCCACTAGTGATTTTCTGCGGCAGTCGGGCCTGTGGTTATTGATTACCCTTGTTGGGCTGTACCTGGGTTGGCGCCAATTGCTTAAACATGAAGGCCGGCGGCGGCGCTGGCATCAGTTGTTGTTACGCACGCCGATCATTGGCCGCTTTATTGTCGCCATGGACACGGCCCGGTTTGCCTCCACCCTGAGTATCCTCATGGCCAGCGGCGTGCCGCTGCTTGACTCTTTGCGTATCGCAGGTGCGGTATTATCCAACCTGATCCTGCGCGAGAGCAGTGGCGAGGTGGCCGAACGGGTGCAGGAAGGATCGAGCCTGAATCGCGCCCTGCAGCAGAACGGCCATTTCCCGCCGATGATGGTGCACATGGTAGCCAGCGGTGAGGCCAGTGGTGAATTGGAAGCCATGCTGGCGCGTTCTGCCAACAACCAGGAACGGGAACTGGAAATGGCGCTGGGCACCATCTTGGCGATCCTGGAACCGGTGATGGTGGTGATCATGGGCTTGATGGTGGTGACGGTGGTGATGGCAGTGCTGCTGCCGATTTTTGAATTGAATACGATGGTGAATTGAATGAAACGACAAACGGGCTTCAGCCTGGTGGAAATTCTGGTGGTGCTGGTCATCCTCGGCCTGCTGGTCAGTGTGGTGGCACCGACGGTGTTAAACCAGGCGGATCAAGCGCGCATTCAGAAGGTCTATGCAGATTTTGCCAATATCGAGACCTCTCTCAAGCTCTACCGGCTGGATAACTTTGTCTATCCGAGTTCCGAGCAGGGGCTGGAGGCGCTGGTGACTCGCTCAACATTGGATCCGGAACCCCGCAATTTCAAAAATGGCGGCTACCTCGACCGGCTGCCAATGGATCCCTGGGGCCGACCGTATTTGTACCTGAGCCCCGGCGAAAACGGAGAGATTGATCTCTACTCTCTGGGTGCCGACGGTATTTCCGGCGGCGAGGGCCAGAATATTGACCTCGGCAATTGGGATGCGCGGGGCTAGGAAAACATCTGTTCGCAGCGCCGCTGGACGCAGCCCGACGGTAGGCTCGCCCGCTGGACGCAGCCCGACCGGCTTTAGTCTGCTGGAGTTGCTGCTGGTCCTGGTGATTGTGGGGCTCATTGTTAGTGTGGCTGGCTTGTCAGTTAGCTCGGGCAGTCGGCCCTACACGGTTGCTGGCTCAGTCAGTGGATTTTCCCAATTGGCAGAATATGCCCTGGATGAAGCCCAGATGGGGGGCTATGACCTGGGCCTGTTGATAGAGCGCGATAGTGATGCTGGGGAAGACCGCTACAGTTATTCCTGGTTGGCCCGCCAGGGATTGGAGTGGGCTCGCGTACCTCGCGATGAATTACTTGCCAAGGGTGGGAAGTTTCCAGCGGGACTGCTGCTCGAACTGGAAATGGAAGAGCAAACTGTGGAGTTCGAACTGGCGGAGGAGTCGGCAGGCCCCCAGCCCCAGGTCATCTTTTACTCCAGTGGAGAAGCGACACCGGGCATCCTGCGCTGGCGCGATAGTGCCAATGGCGATTTGTTGTGGGAACTGGAGTGGGACCTGGTGGCCCGGATGGAGTTGCGACAACGGGGTGAGAGAGATGAAGACAGCTAGGTTCGGCGCTGGCTTCACCCTGATCGAGGTGATGGTCGCCCTGATTATCGCCGGCTTGCTATTGCCGGCGTTGTTGATGGCCTTCGCCAACCAGTCAGATGGCATTGCCTACATTCGCGACAAGTCAGTCGCCCAGTGGGTTGCCAGTAACCAGCTGGTCCAGACCCGTATTGAGGTGGCGAAAACCCAGCTGGTGTTCCAGGGCGAGCGCGAGGGTGTCAGCACCATGGCCGGGCGGGACTGGCACTGGTGGGTGAGCAGTGGCGAAACCGAGGTGGAAGATTTTTATCGAATCGAGGTGCGGGTGGCGCTGGAGGACTCCAATCGGGATCAGCCTCTGCATACCCTGATCGGTTTTGTCAGTGGACCCGCGGCAGCACAGAGTGATGGGTAAATCCGCGCGCAGCAAGGGTTTTACACTGATAGAGGTGCTGATCGCAATGGCGATCACCATGCTCATCCTGGCGGGGGCGTTTATGACCTTTAGCAATCTGATCTCCGGGCTGGAGGTATTGCGACGAGCCTCGGGTACCACCCACTCCCTCAATCGATTGTGGATGTTTGTGTCGCGCGACGTCCGCCAGTTCGTCAACCGGCCCATTCGCAATGAATTCGGTGAATTCGAATCTGCACTGTGGGGAGGGGAATTGGCCAATGACAGCCTCAATCTCACACGGACTGGGTGGCACAACGGTCGCCAGCAACCCCGGGGTAACCTGGAGAGGGTCCGTTACATTCTCGATGACGGCGTGTTGTACCGGGAGAGCTACGCGGTGTTGGACCGCACCGATGCCAACACTGCCCGGCGGGTCGCATTGCTCGATCACGTCAATGAGTTTGAAATTCGTTTTCTCGATTCACAAGTGAGCATTCCAGTGGGGGAAGAGTGGGATTTGGAGAAGTGGCCCAGCAACTGGGGGGCAGATGGCACAGTTAACCCTCCGCTGGCGCTGGCCGTGACCCTGGAAATCGATGGCCTGGGGCAGATTACCCGGCTCTACGAGGTGCCCGGTGTCTGATCGGCACTGGCATGCCAGCCAGCGGGGCAGCGCACTGGTGGTCACCCTGCTGATCTTTGCCATTGGCATAGCGCTGGTGGTCCCCATGTACAGTGAATACACCCTGTTTCTCAAGCGCAGTGCCAACAACTTCGCCGCCGAACAGGGTTATGCCTATTTACGCGGCGGGGAAGAGCTGGCCATGCTGGCTCTGCAACAGGACGCAGAATTCGATTTACGTGAGGACGAGGTGCGCGATGACCTGTCTGAATTCTGGGCGCAGGAAGCGCAGGCCTACCCCCTCGATGAGGGCGGCTGGTTGCAGGGCCGCCTGGAGGATTTGCAAGGGCGTTTCGATCTCAATAGCCTGGCTGCGAAGCCAGTGGAGGGCAAACGCTTCGCGGCAAGTCAGGAACAGTTTATACGCCTGTTACAGATATTCGATGAGCCGCAGGTTTCACAGCAGGACGCCATGTTGATTACCGAGGCGGTCATGGACTGGCTTGATGCGGATGCCATCCCGCGCGACTTTGGCGCCGAGGATGACTATTACTACGACGCTACGCCACCCTATCGGGCTGCCAATCGGGCCTTTACCAGTGTCAGCGAATTGCGGGCGGTGGCTTATATGACGCCGGAAATTTTCCGTGTCCTGGAACCCTTGCTCAGTGTCTGGGCAGCTAACGGCAAGCTCAATATCAATACCGCGCCGATTGAAGTCCTGCGTAGCTTGAATACGGCCGGTGATTACCAACCTCTGTCAGTGGCGGAGGGTGAAACCTTGCTGGAATTGCGCGGCGACAGCGGATTCGAAAGCGTAGAGGACATGTTGGATTCCCCGGTCTTTGAGCAGCGTGAATTGAACGCAGAGTTGAAAGGTTCGCTGGCATTGAGTAGTGATTACTTCCTGTTCATAGGTGAAGCAGATGTTGCCGACCGTATAAGCCGCTTGTACAGTGTATTGCACCGCGAAGGTCAGCAAGTGCGTACGCTGGTGCGAGCCAGCGGCAGTTTATAAGGACCAGTTGCGGTTTAAAGGAGAAGATGTGCGCGAGAGTGCCGTAGTCAGATTAGTGGGGGACCAGTTGTACTGGTACCCACCGGGGCGGGGTGATGACCCTATCAGCCTCGCCGATAGCGAGCAGCAGTCCCAGCTGCAGGAGATACTACGGGCTCGACAATCGCCGGTGCTGTTCGCTGTGCCGGGCACCGAGGTGCGCCTGCAGGAACTGTCAGTTAGCGCTAACGAAAAAAGACATATTGCGAAGTCGCTGCCCTTTTTGCTGGAGGAGGAGTTCGCCTCAGATATTGAAGACTTGCATATCGCCTCTGCGCCACTGCGCGCAGACTCGTTGGCGGTGGCCAGCTGTGCTCACCATTGCCTGGGTGATTGGCGGGTATTACTGGAAGAACTGTCGGGCATTAATCAATGGGTGCCGGAACCCTTGCTATTACCCTGGCGCGTTGGGGAAATCAGCCT
Source organism: Halieaceae bacterium (assembly GCA_965237855.1). Lineage (GTDB taxonomy): Bacteria > Pseudomonadota > Gammaproteobacteria > Pseudomonadales > Halieaceae > CBDEGK01. Next base: position 152,136 of record CBDEGK010000001.1, read on the forward strand.
GGTGATTGAGGCGGGTCGAGTGGTTGCCCGCAGCGGTGAGTGCGAGGGTTTCGCGGTAGAGTCGGAGTTGCTGTCGGCGATGTTGGCGGCACTGCCTGAAAGTGACATCAGCTCGATCATTCTCTACGGGCAGGATCAGCAACAGGAACTGGCACTGATACCCGAGTCATTGCGCGCCAGGGTGCAATGGCGTCGAGGCGGCTTTAGCGCTGCACTACTGCTCAGTGAGGATGTTGGCAAACCTCTGAACTTATTACAGGGGGAGTACGCGGCACAGCTTCCCCTCAAGCGCTGGTGGAAGCTGTGGCGCTGGCCGTTGGTGGGATTGGGTGTGGCCTTCGTGCTGCAATTGTTGGCGACTTATGCCGATTACAGCCAGCTGCAATCAGAGAACCTGCGCCTGCGCCAGTCCATGGAAAGCGCCTATCGCCAGGCGGTGCCCAGGGGCGCGATCGCCGACCCGGAACGACAACTGCAACGTAAGCTTAACGACTTGCGCGGGGGTGGTGTAACGGCAGCCTTCGTCACCCTGCTCGAGCAAGTTGGCAACGTGGTACAGGCCGAGAGGCGGGCGCAGATTAACACGATCAACTTCAGCGGCCGCAGCGGCGAATTGCGACTCAACCTGGTGGTGCCCGATTTTAAGGCGGTGGAGCGGATTCGTTCCAGTCTCAATGCCGCTGGCCTCAAGGCCACAGTGGAAAGCAGTAATTCCCAGGGTGATGAAGTCAGGGCACGCATGAAAGTGCAGGGAGGTCGCTCGTGAGAGACTGGATGCAACAGCTCGATCAACGGGAACAGGTGTATCTACTGGTCGCTGCTGTGGCGATTGTTCTGTACCTGGTATTTATGCTGATCTGGAGCCCCCTGGCGCAGATGCGTGACGAGATGGCGGCCACCAATGAGCGAGTTGGCGTGATCGTGGAGCGGGTTCAGGCTATGGCCTCGGAGTTACAGCAATTGCAGAGCAGTGGCGGCAGCCAACGCAATCGCAATCTGAGTCGAATTATTAACGCCACGACCTCACGTCACCAGATAACCCCCAGCCGTATCCAGTCCAGTGCCAGCGGCTCCACTCAGATTCGCTTTGAAGAGGTCAATTTTTCTGACCTCGTGCGCTGGCTTAACCAGGTGGAAAACAAGGAAGGACTGATGGTGCGGGATGCATCCATTAGTCAGGGTGATATCGGCGGCCTGGTAGATGCCAGTATACGAGTGAGTCTCGGCAACTAGTGCTGGATTTCTCTGTAAAGCGCGTAACCCTGTTGGGGGTTGGACTTTTAGTAGTCGCGCTGCTGATGCAGGCGCCGGCGCGCTTGCTGGGTTTTGTGCTGACGCCCCAGGGGATTATTGCCAGTGGTTACAGCGGCAGTATTTGGGACGGCGGTGTCGACAGCTTGCTGGTACCTGTGGCGGGGCAATATGTACAACTGGGCAAAACCCATTGGCAGCTCTCGCCCTGGTCGCTGTTGATATTAACCGCCAGGACAGATGTGCACATGCAGTGGGGTGGGCAGACACTCAACGCCGAGCTGCAGTTGTCGCCCTGGAGTGACCCAATACTGAACCAGTTGGAGCTCACCGCCAATGCTCGCCTGTTACGGCTGTTTCTGCCTGTGGAGTTACGAGGTACGGCGCAGTTGCTGGCCAGTGGTGTTGAACTCAGCGGGCAGCAAATTACAGCGGGCTCCGGCCGGCTGGTCTGGAAGCGCGCACGCTGGATAGGCAGTAACAGCCGCCAGCAATTGGGTGATTATGTGCTCGAGTTCAACGTAACCGGCTCCAATCAGGTGGATGCGAAGGTGTCGAGTCTGTCAGGGCCAATCCGGGTGGACGGCAGTGTGGGGCTGAACGGCAGCGAATACAGCGTCGATCTGAAGCTGCGAACCGACCTGGAACTCAGTACTGAATTCCGCTCCGCCCTCGAACTTATGGCCGCCCCCACCGGCGACGGCTACCACATCAAGTTCACCACCACCCTCTAACTTATCCACAATTTCCAGACACCCGATACGTCGGACCGCTCCGGCCCCTTGCGGTTTTTGTGGATAACTTTTGACCGCAATTGTTAGTTTCATGTTGCTGCATTGCCATTGTTGGCGCTGCCAACTTTACTTACGATCTTCCCTCAAAGTGGTAACAGGCTAGAAAGACATGAATTTTGAGTTTTCCGACGAACAAAAATTTATCCAGGAGCAGGCCCGCAACTTCCTGACCGATCAATGCACCAATGCGCAGGTGCGAGAGGTACTGGATTCGGAGCAAACCCATCACCAGGCCCTGTGGCAGCAGGTGATCGATTTGGGCTGGCCGGCCACAGCGATCCCCGAGGAATTCGGCGGGCTGGGTCTCGGCTACCTGGAACTGTGTGTGCTGGCGGAAGAGATGGGGCGCCGCTTACTGCCGGCGCCGATGACCTCCAGTGTCTACCTGGCTACAGAGGCACTCAAGCTCGCCGGAACAGATGAACAGAAACAAAATTACCTGCCGCGGCTGGCGGCCGGCGAGATCGTCGGAACTGTGGCGTTCGCCGAACTGAATGCCAATATCCATAAAGACCGGGTTGCCTGCCAATATATGGACGGCGCGCTCACCGGCAGCAAGCAACCCGTAGCGGATGCCACCCTGGCTGATTTCGCCATTGTTGCGGCGCAAGAGAATGGTGTTGAAGGTTTTTCCCTGTTTATTGTTGATCTCAACGCCAAAGACGTGAGCCGTGAGCTTGCCGAATCCCTGGATCCCTCGAGGCCGCTTGGCAGCATAGACTTCGCCGCTGCCTCGGCAGAGCGCCTGGGTGAAGCAGGGCAGGGTGCCGCGCTGGTAAGTCGACTTCATGATGGTGCCGCTGTATTGATTGCCTTCGAACAGGTGGGCGGCTCGCACGCGGCCCTCGACATGGCCATGGAGTACACCACCGGCCGCTACGCATTTGGCCGCCCGGTGGCCTCGTTCCAGGCCATCAAGCACAAGCTCGCCGATATGTTTGTCGCCCTCGAACTGGCCCGCGCCAACGCTTATTACGGCGCCTGGGCTTTAGCGAGTGAAGCCCCGGAGTTACCACTGGCGGCGGCGACTGCGCGCGTGAGCGCAACAGAAGCCTATTGGCTGGCCAGCAAGGAAAATGTGCAGGCTCACGGCGGCATGGGATTCACCTGGGAGTTCGACTGCCACTTGTATTATCGCCGCGCCCAACACCTGGCACTGTTGTTGGGAGGTCAGAGGGTGTGGAAGAACCGTCTTGTCGATCAGTTAAAAGTTCAGCAATTGAAGCCCGCGGCTTAAGGAGTAGGATCATGGATTTTAACGATAGCCTGGAGCAGACAGAATTCAGAACAGAGGTGCGTGCCTGGCTGGAGAAAAATGCCCAGCGCCGCACGGAAGATGTACAAATCATGCGTGGTATGGGCGGTGCCTATGAGGCGGCCAAGGCCTGGTACAAAAACGTGGCCGATGCCGGTTACGCCTGTATCAGCTGGCCCCAGGAATACGGTGGTGCCGGTCTCTCCCAAATTCACCAGGTTATCTGGGGCCAGGAGGTGGCGAACTTTGACACCCCAGACGGCTACTTCGTGATCGGCATTGGCAATTGCGGCCCCGCCGTGCAGGCCTTTGCCCCGGAAGACGTCAAGTTGGAACTTTTGCCGAAGATGGCCAGTGCCGAACATGTCTGGTGCCAGCTGTTCAGTGAGCCCGCCGCCGGTTCCGATGTGGCGGGTCTGCGCACCAAGGCAGAATTCGACGGCGACAAGTGGCTGCTCAACGGCCAGAAGATCTGGACCTCCGGTGCCCAGCACAGTGACTACGGTGTGGTGTTGACCCGCACTGACCCCACGGTGTCCAAGTATCGCGGTCTGACGATGTTTATGATCGATCTGAAACAACCTGGCGTGGAAGTGAAGCCGATCAAGCAAATGGATGGCGGTCAACACTTCAATGAAGTGTATTTCAACGACGCGGTGGTGCCGGATGAATACCGTCTTGGTGAAGTCGGCGGCGGCTGGGGCGGCGCCCTGCACGTGCTGATGAGTGAGCGCATGGCTATTTCCGGTGTACAGCCCAATGGCTTCGCCCAGTTCCTGCATTTTTGCCAGCACACAGAAATCGATGGCGAAAAAGTGATTGATGACCCCGTCGTGGCTGACAAGCTCGCCACTTGGTATGCCCAGGATGTGGGACTGCGCAGCGCCAACTGGCGCATGCTCACAGCTATCGCCAAGGGCGGCGTGCCCGGCGCTGAGGCTGCACTCGGTAAATTGGTGGGTGCGGTAATGAACCAGGAAATTGCCAATTTCACCGTCGACTACTACAACGAAGCGGGTGCAATTATGGATGATGGGATCAACGTCCTGGAAGGTAATTTCCAGCGCTCGCTGCTGTTTTCCCCTGGTATCCGCCTGGCCGGCGGCACCGACGAGGTAATGCGCAATATCATCGCCGAACAGGTACTGGGACTGCCCCAGGAACCGCGCGCCGATAAGGGTATCGCCTTCAACGAAATCCCCACCGGCGGAAACTAATGCGGTATAGTTACCCCCCTTTTTTACGAGACCAGACCCGAGTAAACAATGAGTGATTTCCAGAAGTACGAATGTGTCATCTGCGGCTTTATCTACGACGAAGCCGAGGGACTTCCCGACGATGGCATCCCCAAGGGCACCAAGTGGGCCGATATTCCCGAAGACTGGGAGTGCCCTGACTGTGGCATCAGCAAGTTCGACTTCGATCTCCTCGAAGAGTAGTTGAAAGCCAAGCTCCGCTATTTAGTTCCGACGGGCGAAAAGCCCATCTACATCGCGTCCACCGGAGGGGCGGACGCGGCGCTTTCTATCCAGGCCGAGTTTGAAGACCGCGAGGTCGATATTCACGACGCACGCGCTTTGTCCGAGCCCGCGAGCCTGGATCGAGAGGGCTTCGCACTGGTGCCTCACGCCACGGCGGTGTCCGATTTCTACCAGTTCGAAGCCCGCCGCCAGCAATATGAAGCAGAAATCACCGAGCTGTTACTCACCCATACCGGTGCCAGCGAGCTGCTGATTTTCGATCACACCCTGCGCTCCGATTCCGCAGATGTTCGCGGCGCCAATGCCACCCGCGAGCCGGCCTCGGTGATTCACAATGACTACTCCGACGCCTCAGCGGAAAAGCGCTTGCGCGACCTTGTGTCCCCGGAGGAAGCAGCGCAGCGTCTCGGCAAACGGTACGCCATCGTCAATGTCTGGCGCAGTATCAACAACCCGATAGAAAACAGCCCACTCACCTGCTGTGATGCCAGCAGCATTGCCAGCAAAGACCTTATTGCCAGTGAACGCCGCGCCGAAGAACGCATCGGGGAATTGGAATTGGTGGCCTGGAACCCCAGTCACCGCTGGTACTGGTATCCCGATATGCAGTTCGATGAGGCCATTTTGATCAAGACCTTTGACTCATCGCGGGCTGTCGCCCGGCAATCCATTCACAGCGCATTTGAGAATAGCGACGCACCTGCGTCAGCTCCGCCGCGTGAGAGCATCGAATCTCGCGCCGTGATTTTCTTCAATTCCTGAACTCGTCTACACTTTGTGTGGACTCTCAACAAGAAGAATAAATATGAACTGGGATGCAAAAGGAGCGGCGGGAGAAGTGGCAACCGCGCTGCCGGGGATAAATCGGCGCACCCTGATCCAGGCGGGATTGCTTGCCGTCATAGCGCCCAGCGCCTGGGCCAGTCGCTGTGGGCAACCGCAGACGCCCGATGGGCTTCAAACCCTGAGTTCCTTCGGATTACTCTCCACCGCTGAAGAAGTGACAGCGGGTCTGGATCTGACTGGTAAGACCGCCGTGGTTACCGGCTGCAATTCTGGCCTCGGGCTGGAAAATATGCGGGTGCTGGCACTACGTGGCGCTCATGTTATCGGCACTGCCCGCAGCCAGGAAAAGGCCGAGACAGCCTGTGCTTCCATTGATGGAAAAACAACACCTGCGGTAATGGAGCTCACCGATTTTGACTCGGTTCGCCAATGCGCTGAAACCATCCGACATCTCAATATGCCCATCGACATGTTGATTTGTAACGCGGGTGTGATGGCCGTGCAGGAGCTGAGGCTATACAACGGTGTGGAGATGCAATTCACAGTGAATCATCTTGGCCACTTCCTGTTCGTTAACGAGCTGCTGCCGAGCGTCAAAGCTGCCGACAAAGGCCGCATTGTCATACTCAGCAGTTGTGCCCATCACAGCGCGCCAGCTGAGGGTATCGATTTTGACAATCTCGATGGCTCGAAGTCCTATTCTCCCCGAGTAGCCTACGGTCGCTCGAAGCTTGCAAACGGCCTCCACGCATTGGAACTATCGCGGCGCCTTGGCGGCAGCGGGGTGACAGCCAATGCCGTGCACCCGGGGGTCATCAAAACCAATTTGTGGCGGCAGCTCGACAAGCCGGTGCCGGACAGCATTATGAATAAGGACATACCTCAAGGCACCGCAACGCAATGCTACGTCGCCGCCAACCCCATCCCCGGCGAAATCAGCGGCCAGTACTTTGCCGATTGCAACCCGGTAGTAGCCAATCCCCTGATGTACGATGAAACACTGGCAAAAAGGCTGTGGGAGTTTTCAGAACAACTCACTCAGTCAGTTGCGCAACCAACCTAGTTCATCTCTCCAGACCGTTCGGGATGTCGTCTGGCCCGATTTCTGGCACAGTCCCAACCAACGTCTGCGAATATAAGGAAAGGCAACAACATGGGTGACAGTAAATTCAAACGCCGCCAGCTCCTGCAGGCGAGTGCGGGCCTCGCTGCCGGTTCGACACTGGTCGCTTCGAATGCATCTGCCCAGGAAGAGCAGTTCGACGCCACCTACGACGTCATCGTCGTCGGTTCAGGCACCGGTCTATGTGGAGCCTTGCGTGCAGCCAGCGCCGGTCACGATGTGTTGGTGTTGGAGAAAGACGCGGTGATTGGCGGCACGACGCTGGTCTCTGGGGGCGTGTTGTGGATACCGAATAACCGGGTACAAAAAAACGAAGGTATAGAGGACAGCCGCGATGCGGCGCGAATATACCTGGAGCAACTATCCCAGGGACAGGCCAGCGATGAACTGATTGAAGCCTTCCTTGATTTGGGCCCAGACATGCTGGAGTTCGTACAGGCCAACTCCGACATAGAATGGCGGGTTTCCCTGATGATGGGCGATGCCGCGGATTATCATCCCGACTGGCAGGGCTCGAATATGAAGGGTCGCTCCGTGGAGCCGCAGCGTGATGGGGTCGGTATGTCGGGCGGTATTATCATTGCTGCCCTGGTCACTGCCTGCCGCGACATGGGTGTGGAGTTCATGAGCGAAACTGCGGCTCGCCAGTTGATAGCCAGTGACACGGATGCAGGTGTCGAGGTTCACGGTGTATTGGCCGAACACAAGGGCAATCCCCTGCGTATTCGCGCCCGTCGCGGTGTACTGATGGCCAGTGGTGGTTTTGAGCGCAATGAAACCATGAAGACTCATTTCCTGCGCGGGCCGGTGTCCTATACCTGGGGGGCGGAAGGCAATGAAGGTGACGGCATCAAGATGGGTATGGCGCTGGGTGCCGATCTGCGCAACATGAACGAGTGCTGGCACCAGGTGGCTTATACCGAGGAGGGCAAACTCAATGGCCATCTCCGCGGCGGCATTTCCCTGTGGGGGCAAATCGAGCGCCGTAGCGCCAGCGGCATCACGGTGAATCGCTACGGCGAGCGCTTTGCCAACGAGTGCGCTGCCTATGATGTGACCTGGCGCAGCTTTCACACCTGGCAGAACTGGGGTCAGTTGGGCATGCGCAATATGCCTGCCTACGCCATCTTTGACCAGAAGGTGCGAGAGGGTGCGACCATCGCCGGCAAACCCCGCGACCAGGAATTGCCAGCCTGGGTGACGGTGGCCGATACCCTGGAAGAGCTAGCGGAGAGATTAGCGATTGATCCTGCCGGTCTCACGCAGACAGTCCAGCGTTTCAATCACTATGCTGCCCAGGGGCAGGACCCGGATTTTCATCGCGGCGAAAGCACCTACGACCGCAACGGCGATCACCCGGTCTCGGTGGCTTTGTCACCGCTGGACCAGGGCCCTTTCTACGGCGTCGAAGTCAGCCCCGGGATGTTGGGAACCTGCGGTGGCCTGCGCGTGAATGGCCGGGCCGAAGTAATCGACGTGTTTGACCGGCCCATCAAGGGTTTATATGCCTCGGGCAACACCGCGGGCGTGGGCGGCCCCGGTGCGCTTTACGGTGGCGGTGGGGGTACGCTGGGGCCAGCATTTACCTTTGCGTTCATCGCCGGTAGCCAGCTGGCCAGTTAAAAATGTATTACAAATGTATTACAAATGTACTCACAAGAGAGTACACTGCCTGCATGTATCAATCACCCGGCCGCAGATAATCATGGCAGAGTCAGCTAAACCCGGTAAACGTAAGCGCCGGAAAACCAAAGACCGCGTGCTACAGGCCCGCATTCCCGAACAATTGGATGAAGAGCTGCGCGATCAGGCGGCGCAACTGGGTCTGTCGGTGTCCACAGTGGTGCGTAATGTGCTGCTGAACACCTTCGAATTGGTCGAGGGTGTTGTTTCAGACAGCGCCCAGATCGCCCGTGCTCTGCAGGGGCGAGAAGCCTCTGCAGATGGTGCAACGCCCGACGCTGCGGCAGCCGACGCTGATGCTGCAGTGATCGGCTGGCAAGAGGCGGTATTGAATCGCAATGGTGTGTGCGAAGAGTGCAATGCCATTCTAATGAAAGGTGAGAGTGCCGCTATCGGGGTGCCTGTTCAGGCACGCCCCGTCCTATTGTGTATAGCCTGCCTGGCCGCTGTATCGTCGCCGCTGCCGGATGAAGCCGACTAAGTCCTAAGAGTAATGTTATGAATGATTCTACCCAGACGCTGCAAGGCAGCACTCGGTTGGTGTTCGATGCGGTGACAGGTGTTACCAATATTGTCGAACAAATGCATGAGACCATCGCCCGCCACCCGCTACCCTGGTCGTCGCAAGAGATTGCACCGAGCCGGGCACATGGCATCATTGCCGCGGCCGTCTATGCCTCCATTCGGGGTATCAACGGTGCGGTGAGTGAGGTAGTTAATCACTCATTCGAGTGGCTGCCAGACACGCCTGGCAGTTCCCCCCGTTCCGCTGGTGAAATTCGAACACTGGCAGCGCTCAATGGCGTGTGCGGGGATTACCTGGAGGCCAGTGATAATGAGTTGGCCATTCCCATGGAGCTATTAGCTCACGGCGCTGCGCTTGAACTTGAAACTGACGCGCTGGCAGCAGTTGTGCCGCAGCCCAGCCCACACCTGGTGGTTCTGGTGCATGGCCTCGGCTTGTCGGAACAGAGCTGGAATCGAAAAGAAGTGCCGAGTATTGGCAGCGAGCTGCAAGCGGAACTGGGTTATACGCCACTGTACCTGCGCTACAACAGCGGTCGGCATATCTCCACTAATGGTCAGGAGTTGGCGCAGCTGCTGGGGCAATTATGTGAAGCGTGGCCGGTAGAAGTTGAGTCCCTGTCCTTGATTGGACACAGCATGGGTGGGTTGGTCATTCACAGTGCCTGCTTTTATGCCGAGCTTGCCCAGCGCCACTGGTTGCAGTCACTCCAACGGGTGCTATTTCTCGGCACACCACATCACGGTGCGCCGCTGGCGAAAGCCGGGCACGCCCTGGACCTGGCCATGCAACAAATTCCCTACACCAGGCCACTGGCGATTGGCCGCCGCCGCAGTGCCGGCATTAAGGATTTGCGCCATGGAAATTTACTGGACGAGGACTGGCAGGAACTGTCACCCGATCAGCCCGGTACCGATACTCGCAGGCGTGTCCCCTTACTAGCAGATGTTGATTATTATTTTGCGGCGGCCAGTGTCGGGCAGAATACCGATGATCTACTGGGACACCTTTTGGGCGACTTGCTGGTACGCCTGGGCAGCGCCTTTGGCGCGCATGCGGATGAGCTGAGAAGTTTGCGTATCGAGTCCGACAACTGCCGCGTGTTTCAGCATAAGAATCACTTTGATCTACTCGATGACGCCAGGGTGCACCGGCAAATTATTAGCTGGTTCCAGCCGCATAGGGAGTCTGGCACAATAGTCTAATGAGACGTAATAACGGCACCGTCAGTTGTAGCAACAGTCAGAGTGTTTTTTACCAGTGCTGGCTCCCCGACGAGAAACCGAAAGCCATGGTGCTGTTGGTGCACGGCCTGGCCGAGCACAGTGGCCGCTATGGGCATGTGGCCCAGTACCTGGTGAATGCTGGCATCGGCGTCTGCGGCATGGACCTGCCGGGACACGGGCAGTCCTCTGGTACGCCCGGTCACGTCGACCAATTCGAGCACTACCTGGAAGCCGTGAACGCAGTCCAAGAGCAGTGTGTTGGAGATTTTCCGAGGCTACCTCTGATCCTGCTGGGGCACAGTATGGGCGGCCTGGTAGCGGCAAATTACTTGCTGCAACACCAACAGGACTATTGTGCCTGTGTGTTAACGGGCCCGGCCCTGGAGGCCGGAAATGCACCCGGTAGTATATTGCGTGGTACCTTGAAGGCGCTCTCTGCAAGTATGCCCAGGCTAGGTGTGATGAAGTTGGAGGCGGCGGCAGTCAGCCGCGATCCTGTGGTTGTACAGCGCTATGTAAATGACCCCCTTGTCTACCGCGGTCGAATCTCCGCCCGGCTGACCTGGGAATTGCTCAGCGCCATGAATACTGCCATGGAGGGGGCGGGCTCACTGCAGCTACCCATGCTGCTGGTACATGGCGGCCAGGACAAATTGGCACCTGTCAGCGGTTCTCGCCGCTACCACGAAGTCCTGGGGTCGTCGGACAAAAGCCTGAAAACCTATCCCGATTTATTCCACGAGGTGTTCAATGAGCCAGAGCAGCGGCAGATCCTCAGTCGCGTGCTGGATTGGGTACAGGCCCGTATTCCGCAATAGCAGGCTGCCTGTTACTATGGCGGCCCCCTCAGTGGTGAACTCATGCTAGCGAACGCTCCGGAAAAATACCGTGGACTGGTCTATCCCTATGGCCAAAAAGTCAGCCCTGAACCCGGCGTGCCTCACGAAATTGCGGAGGGCGTCTACTGGGTGCGTTTTGCCATGCCCATGGCTCTTGATCACATTAATATCTGGTTGTTGGAAGATGGTGATGGCTGGACAATTGTTGATACTTGCCTCGATATACCCTCAGCGCGAGAGCAGTGGGAGGATTTATTTGTCAACTTTATGGGAGGCCGACCGGTTAAGCGGGTTATTTGTACCCATTTGCACCCGGATCATGTTGGTCTGGCAGGTTGGATAACACGTCGCTTTGATGCCGAGTTATGGATGTCCCGTGAAGAGTTTTTGATGTGTCGATCGCTGGCGAGCGATACTGGCCGGGAAGCGCCGGATGTGGCGATTCGCTTTTACCGTGGTGCGGGATTTGATGAAGAGCAATTGGATGCCTACCGCGCGCGATTTGGTGGCTTTGGCAAGGCAATTTCAAGTCTGCCCGACAGCTATCGGCGCTTGATGAATGGCGAAACTATCCGCATCAACGATCGCTACTGGCAACCGGTGGTTGGCAGCGGCCATTCACCGGAACACATGTGCCTGTATTGTCCCGCGCTTAAGTTGCTGATTTCCGGTGACCAGGTGTTGCCTCGCATTACCCCCAATGTGAGCGTGTTCCCGACTGAGCCCAAAGGCGACACACTCAAAGATTGGCTTAATTCCAATGCACGCATACGCGAGCTGTTGCCAGATGACGTGCTGGTACTGCCGTCTCACGAGACTCCGTTTTTCGGCTTGCATGTGAGGCTCACACAGATTATCGAGACCCACGAGCGCGATCTGGACAAATTGTATGATCTGTTGGCCGAACCTCGGCGGGCGGTGGATTGTTTTGTGGCGCTGTTCAAACGAGCAATAGATGGTTCTGTGGTGCAAATGGCCACCGGTGAAACCCTGGCTCACCTCAATTGCCTGGTCGGTCGTCGCATGGCCCTGAGTGAGCGAGATGAACAAGGTGTCGACTGGTATCGACAGAAACCCGAAACTGCAGAATTTGAATAGGGAGCGCATTTGTGAATAGCCAACTACCGATGCAAGCCATTTCGCAGCGCCTGGAGGCGGTGCGGGCACAGATGGCTGGGCGTGACCTGGACGCCCTGGTGGTGCCGCGGGCAGATGAATACCTCGGCGAATACCTGCCAGACTACAATGAGCGAATGCAGTGGATCAGTGGTTTCACCGGCTCTGCCGGTGTGATCATCGTGTTGCGTGAGCGCGCGGCAATATTCGTCGATGGCCGCTATACGGTGCAGGTGCGCCAACAAGTCAGTGAGGATTTGTTCGAGATCCTGAGCCTGGTTGATGAACCACATATGAAGTGGTTGGCCGCACAGCTCGATGAAGGCGCGCGCGTTGGCTATGACCCAAAAATGCATCCACTCAGCTGGCAGCGCGGTGCCGCCAGGATACTGCAAAAAGCCGGTCTGCTGCTGGTGGAGCAAGCCGACAACCTCATTGATCAATGCTGGGTGGACCGGCCTGTAGCGGATTGCCGGCAGGGCCTGGCCCTGGACGAAGATTACAGTGGCCAGGGCAGTGTTTCAAAACGCCGTGAAATTGGTGCCTTGATCAGCGAGGCAGGCGCAGACGCCGCCTACATATTTGCCGCGGATTCCTGCAACTGGTTGCTTAATATTCGCGGGGCCGATGTGCCCAACCTGCCCATCGTGCTCGGCAGTGCCATTTTGCATGCCGACGGCAGCATGGTGTTCTTTGCCGACGCCGGCAAACTCCCCGACGAATTTCAGGCCCATGTTGGCAGCGGTGTCGAAGTGCGCCCGGAAATTGACTTGCCGGAGATGTTTTCCCGACTCAAGGGGAAGACCGTGTTATCCGATCCCGCCACCGCCAATGCCTGGAGTCAGCTCAACCTGGAGCGCAGTGGTGTCGCCCTGGTTGCCGGTGACGATCCGGCCATGTTACCCAAGGCCTGTAAGAACGCGGTGGAAGTGCAGGGTATGCGCAATGCCCATATTCGCGACGGCGCGGCGGAGAGCATGTTTCTGGCCTGGTTGGATCGGGAGGTCGCCGCTGGACAGCTGCACGACGAGGCGACACTGGCAGATAAACTGGGCGCTTTTAGAGCACGGCAGCCGCTGTTCCAGGAAACCAGTTTCGGTACGATTTCCGCTGCTGCGGGTAATGCCGCCATGTGTCACTACAATCACCTGAACGGAACACCCGCGCAGCTGGAAATGGACGGGGTCTACCTGGTAGACAGTGGCGGCCAGTACCTGGATGGCACCACCGACATAACCCGCACCGTCGCCATTGGCGAAGTCAGCGAGGAAATTAGAGAGCGCTTCACCCTGGTTCTCAAAGGCATGATTACCCTCGACCAGGCCCGCTTTCCAGCGGGCACCAGTGGTGGCCAACTGGATAGCCTGGCCCGGCAGTTTCTCTGGCAACAGGGGCTGGATTACGCCCACGGTACCGGTCACGGGGTGGGTAGTTGTTTGTCCGTACACGAGGGGCCTCAGCGCATTGCCAGCGCCGGCAGTAACGTCCCCTTGCGTCCCGGCATGGTGGTAAGCGATGAGCCGGGTTATTACAAAGATGAGCAGTATGGTATGCGCTGTGAAAATCTGCTGGTGGTGACAGAAATCGAGCCCATGCAGGACAGTGACAAGACCTTGCTGGGATTTGAAACCCTCACCATGGCGCCTTTCGATAAGCGCATGCTCAATGTTGAACTGCTGACCCCGGCAGAATTGCGCTGGCTCAATACCTATCACACCAAGGTGTTAACCCGGGTCGGGCCGCTGTTGGAAGGTGATGACCTGGCCTGGCTGGAACGGGCCACCAGCCCGATTTGAAGCCCCGGGTGCATCGCCCATCCAAGTGGTTTATACTCTTTCGCTAACTAAAAAATAAGACGAAGGAGTTACCCATGGCAGAAGCCTATATTTGCGCCGCTGTGCGCAGTGCCGGGGGCCGCAAAAATGGCCGCCTGTCAAAAGTTCACCCGATTGATCTCGGTGCCATGGTGGTCGATGCCCTGGTGGAGCGTGCAGATATTGACCCCGCTGCCGTCGACGACCTGATATTCGGCTGTGTCAGCCAGGTCGGTGCCCAGAGCGGCAATGTGGCCCGTAATGTGTGTATCTCCTCGGTGCTGGGCGAGGCCGTACCGGGTACATCGGTGGATCGTCAGTGTGGCTCCGGCCAGCAGGCCATGCATTTTGCCTCCCAGGCGGTGATGTCGGGTACCCAGGATGTGGTAATCGCTGGCGGTGTCGAGAACATGAGCCAGGTGCCCATCGGTGCCAGTATTGTCGATGGTTTTAAGCGCGATCACGGCCTTCCCTACGGAGCTCGTATTAGTGAGCGCTATCCCGGTATCCAGTTTAGCCAGTTTGTCGGGGCCGAAATGCTGGTGGAAAAATACGAGATTCCCAGTGAAGACCTGGAGGCCTTTGCCTACGCTTCTCACGCCAAGGCAAAAGTAGCGGTTGAAGAGGGCCGCTTTGAGCGGGAAATTGTGCCGATCGAAATCGAGCTGGAAGATGGCAGTCGCGAAATGCACACCCAGGACGAAGGGATTCGCATGGAGGCCACCCTGGATGCCATTCGCGGACTGGAGCCCCTGCAAGAGGGCGGTAAGATTACCGCCGCCAGTTCTTCGCAAATCTGCGACGGTGCGGCAGCGGTGCTTATTGCCAATGCCGAGGCAGTGGAAAAACACGGTCTCAAGCCGTTGGCGCGGATTGTTTCCCTCAGTGTGGTAGGTACTGATCCGATCATCATGTTGGAAGGACCGATTAAAGCCACCGAAAAAGTCCTGGAGAAAGCGGGGCTGACCATGGATGACATCGATCTGTTTGAAGTCAATGAAGCCTTCGGCTCGGTACCGCTGGCCTGGGCTTAAAGCCCTGGGTGCCGATATCGACAAGCTGAACGTGAACGGCGGTGCCCAGGCACTCGGTCATCCACTGGGTGCTACCGGTGCCAAACTGATGACAACCATGGTGCATGAATTACACCGCACCGGTGGGCGCTACGGCCTGCTCGCTATATGTGAGGGAGGCGGTACCGCCAACGGCACTATCATCGAACGGCTATAGGAGCGCGATCATGGCAGTTGCTGGCGCATCACACGAGAACTGGTCCTCCCGCTTTGCTTTTCTCATGGCCTCCGTGGGTTTTGCGGTGGGCCTGGGCAATATCTGGCGCTTTCCCTACCAGGCTGGCGAGAATGGGGGCGCGGCCTTTGTGCTGGTGTACCTGGCCTTCGCCTTGTGCATCGGTGTACCTATCTTGATGGCAGAATTGCTGGTGGGTCGCCGCGGTAAATTGAGCCCCCCCGAAGCCATGGCCAAGGTTGCGCAGGAAGCCGGCCGCTCCAGGCAATGGCAGTGGGTAGGTGGCATGGGCTTGCTGGCGGCATTCACCATCGAAATCGTTTACGCGGTGATTGTTGGCTGGGTGCTCTGGTACTTGTTCAAGGCGGTGACGACCGGCTTTGTCGGGGTTGATGCGACCTCTGCCGCGGCGCAGTTCAACGAGGTATTGGCAGATCCTGCAGGCATGATCCTGTGGACATTGCTGGGTCTGGCCATCACCGGCTTCATCATTTATTCCGGCGTGAAGGGTGGTATCGAGAAGGCGGTGACGGTGATGATGCCGACCCTGTTTGGATTGCTGATTGTGCTAGCCATTTACAATGTTTTCGCCGGTGGTATGGGGGAAGCCATTCGCTGGTTGTTTACCCCGGATTTCAGCAAGATCAACGCCAGTGTGTTCCTGGCGGCGTTGGGTCAGGCCTTCTTTTCCATTGGCGTTGCCATGGGCGGCATGATGACCTTTGGTGCCTACTTACCCAAGGACGTCTCAATTCCGCGATCGGTGATGATCATTGTGCTGGCGGACACCACGGTGGCGCTGGTGGCTGGGCTGGTGATATTCCCCGCTGTCTTTAACAATGGCCTGGATCCCGCGGCGGGTGCCGGCTTGATTTTCCAGACCTTGCCGGTAGCCTTCGCCCAGATGCCCGGTGGCTATGTGTCCAGTGTGTTGTTCTTCCTGCTGCTGTCGTTCGCCGGTATTACCTCCATGGTGGGTTTGATTGAAAGTGTGGTGTCGTGGATAGTAGATCATCATGGCTTTGCCCGGCATA
This sequence comes from Halieaceae bacterium, assembly GCA_965237855.1. Taxonomy (GTDB): domain Bacteria; phylum Pseudomonadota; class Gammaproteobacteria; order Pseudomonadales; family Halieaceae; genus CBDEGK01. The sequence continues at coordinate 168,312 of CBDEGK010000001.1, forward strand.
AGGCGGCAATGATGGTTACCGGTTCAGTTGCCGTGCTAAGCGTGCTGAGTGTGTTGTCCTACAACGTATTCGCCGAATACCAGGTGGCAGGGCGAGATCTCAACGGCTTACTGGATTACTTCTCCAACCAGGTGCTGTTGCCAGTGGGTGGATTCTTTATCGCGCTGTTCGCCGGCTGGTCCTTGAGCCAGGCGACTGCCAGTGAAGAACTGGCCTTTGGCAATCCCATGCTGTTCAAGCTCTGGCATTTCCTGATTCGCTACCTGGTGCCACCGGCGGTGTTGATCATCTTTGTCATGGGCGTCACAGAATAGCCTGGCGCTGCCGCCATGATGAGCCTGCTGAATGACTTCCTGTGGGGCAAACTGCTGATAGTGGGTTTGCTGGGCGGCGGTTTGTGGTTCACAGTCGCTACCCGTTTTGTCCAGTTTCGCTATTTCCGCCGCATGTTTGCCAGCCTGCGCCAGGGTATGGAGCACCAGCCTGGGCAATTGAGTTCATTCCAGGCATTGGTGGTGAGTGTCGGCGGCCGTGTTGGCGGTGGCAATATCGCCGGTGTTGCCGTGGCCATCAGTTTGGGCGGTCCCGGCGCTATTTTCTGGATGTGGATGGTGGGTTTGATCGGTATGGCGACCAGCCTGTTGGAATGCTCGCTGGCCCAGCTCTACAAGCAGCGTGAGCCCGATGGCAGCTTTCGGGGTGGCCCGGCCTATTATATCCGTCATGGTCTCGGCCAAAACTGGTTGGCGATGGTCTACTCGGTGTTGCTGTTGGTGACCTTTGGCCTGGGTTTCAGCGCGTTGCAGTCATTCATTGTGGTCAGTTCCGTGGAGGCGAGCTTCGGGGTGCCAACCTGGCTGTCGGGGCTGGTGTTGGTGGTGCTGCTGGGCTTGAGTATTTTCGGCGGTATTCAGCGCATCGCCCGGGTCGCAGAGGTTATCGTACCAGTGATGGCAGCCTCCTATCTGCTGGTGGCTATTATTGTATTATCTATTAATATCAACGAGATACCAGCAGTACTTAAACTAATTATAGACAGTGCTTTCGGGCTCGACCCGGCCCTGGGGGGTGGCATGGGTGCCGCCATCTTGTGGGGCGTGAAGCGGGGCCTGTTTTCGAACGAAGCGGGCCTGGGCAGCGCTCCCAATGTCGCCGCCACGGCCCAGGTGGCTCACCCGATTGAGCAGGGGCTGGTGCAAGCCCTGAGCGTTTTCATCGACACTATCCTGCTGTGTACCTGCACGGCCATTATCATTCTTCTTGCCACCGTCTACACACCCGGTGCCGAGGGCGTGAACGGTATTGTGTTGACCCAGAATGCCCTGGTCGAGCACGTCGGCCCCTGGGGTGATGAATTCATCAGCCTGGCATTGGTGTTGTTTGCCTTCAGTTCTATTCTTTACAACTACTACCTCGGGGAGAACAGCCTCAACTATTTCAGCGAGGAGAACCAGCTGCTGTTCAACGGGTTCCGGGTGCTGGTGCTGGGCCTGGTGATGTGGGGAGCGCTGCAGGACCTGGGCACGGTGTTTGCCTTTGCCGATCTGACCATGGCCTTGCTGGGTGTCTGCAACCTGGCGGCGATTGGCCTGCTCTACAAGACCGGCTTACGCCTGTTGCGGGATTACGATCAACAGATCGGGGCAGGGCAGTCGCCCCGGCTGGATATCGCTGACTACGAAGATCTCAACATCGACCCCACCGCCTGGAAATAAAAGGGGTCAGATCCCTTTTTCAAGATAGTAATAGAGTTAACCGCCAGCGATGTGTGAAAAAGGGATCTGACCCCTTTTATCTAATACCCGGCGAGGGTGGCGTAGCGATCCTGGTGGTAACCCGAGTCTCCGAATAACTGCATAGCCACGCGAGCACGCTTGAGGAAGAAGCCGATATCCAGTTCGTCGGTAACACCGATGCCACCGTGCATTTGCACCGCCTCATTAGTCACCAGTTTGCTCAGGTCGTTGAGCTTGGCCTTGGCCAGGCTGGCGATCATGGGCAATTGATCCGGAGTTTCGTCGACCGCGGAACACGCCTGCAGTACCACCGAGGTAGCCATTTCCAGTTCGATGTACATCTTCGAGGCGCGATGCTGCAAGCCCTGGAAGCTGCCAATCTTGGCGCCAAACTGGTCCCGTTCCTTGAGGTATTCAATTGTGCGATTGAAGGCTTCCCAGCAGTTGCCCAGCATTTCCGCGGAAAGCGCGATGCGGCTGCGATCCAGCACCTGCTCCAGTACTGGCCACGCCTGACCCAGTTCGCCGATCAGTGCATCAGCCGGCACGCTAACGCCGTCAAATTCAATATTGGCCGCATTGCGGCTGTCCGCCATGATGGTGCGCTTGCGCGTGATGCCGACGGCATTGCCGTCCACCAGGAACAGGGAGATGCCCTCGGCTTCGCCTGCCGCACCACTGCTGCGGGCGACAACGATAAGCTTATCGGCACTGTGACCGTCGACGACGAACAGTTTGCTACCGTTCAAAATAAAGTCATCGCCATCAGCCTTCGCGTTGAGTTCAATAGCCAGCGGATTGTGATGATTGCTTTCTTCCAGCGCCAGTGCCAACGTCAGCTCACCGCTGGCAATCTGCGGCAACAGGGTTTCTTTCTGTGCGGTAGTGCCGCCGAGCAAAATGGCCGACGCTCCGGTTACGGCGGACGCCAGCAGGGGTGAAGCGGTGAGGGTAGCACCGGCCACGTGCAATACCGCGCCCATGCCAGCGAAACCGAATTCCAGGCCGCCAAACTGTTCCGGCAGGATAATGCCAGCCCAGCCCATTTCCGCCATTTCCTGCCACAGCTCTGCCGAGTAACCCAACTCGTCGCGTTCGTCGCGAAGCTTGCGCAGGGCCTCCACCGGTGATTTTTCGCGCAGGAATTCCTTGGCGGTGTCCTGCAGCAGTTGCTGTTCTTCGTTCAATACCAATGCCATGCTTCTTCTCCTACTGCGGTAGTTCTAGTACGCGCTTGGCGATAATGTTCAATTGGATCTCGTTGGTGCCACCGGCGATGGTCAGGGTTTTGGACATGGCCCACTGGCGCAACGCCTTGAGTTCATCCTCACTGAATTCATCGCCTTCCCAGCCGAGCCCGGCGCTGCCCAGCAGGGCCAGCAACAGCTCGCCTTTCATAACTTCTGCCTCGGTGCCCAGGTATTTCATGATCAGCATTACATTGCTTTCTATGCCGGCCACCTTCTCTTCGAAGGTGCGGAAATGAGTGAGGCCGAGAGAGTGCATCATCATGTCGTATTCGACCATTTGCCGACGGATCTCGGGGTCGGCGATTTTGCCATCAACGTATTCAATGTGGTCGGGGGCCAGCTCGCGGGGGCCGACGCTGGGAATATCCGTGCCCATCTCCGACATCAACTTGCGTTCGTGCTTGAGCAAGGACTTGGCTACTGACCAACCCTGGTTCAGTTCGTGAATCAGGTTTTCCTTGGGCACTTTCACATTGTCGAAAAAGGTCTGACAGAATTCCGACTCGCCGGAGATCAATTCGATAGGTGAGGTGCTGACGCCCTCGGTTTCCATATCGATCAGCAGGAAACTGATGCCTTCCTGTTTGATGCCATCGGGATTGGTGCGCACCAGGCAAAAAATCCAATCACACTCGTCGGCTTTGGTGGTCCAGATTTTGCTGCCGTTGACCAGGAAGTGGTCGCCCATGTCTTCCGCTTTGGTTTGCAGGCTGGCCAGGTCAGAACCGGAGCCGGGCTCACTGTAACCCTGGCACCATCTCGTCTCACCGCGGACGATGCCGGTGATAAATTTCTGTTTCTGTTCTTCGGTACCGTACTCCAGTACTGCCGGGCCGAGCATCCAGATGCCCAGGCTGAACATGGGCGCGCGGGCGTTAATGGCTTTCATCTCGTCTTTGAGGATCTTCGCCTCTTCCACCGACAGGCCGCCACCGCCGTACTCGGTGGGCCACTCCGGTGCTACCCAGCCTTTGTCGCGCATACGCTCGAACCAGGTGCGGCTGTCCTCGCTGGCAAAAGTGGCATTGCGTCCACCCCAGTACTGTTCGCCATGCTTAATGGGCAGGCGCATCGATTCCGGGCAATTGTCCGCCAGCCATTGGCGCACCTCGGCTCGGAAGTGGTTGAGAGACTCCATGGTCATACCTTGAATATTCCTTGTGTTGGGCAGCAGAGTAACCGCTGAGTAGCCCACTTCCTATGGAAAAAGCGGACCAGATACTAACATTTCCGGTCAGCTTTCATGGCCGTGTTCGGTACAGTTTCTTGTACCTGCCCGCAAGCGCGGGCCCCGTCCCTTGACCTCAACCGGCAGGCTCGGCAAGCTCTTGTTTCCTAAAAGAAAATTTCATGTACTTACTAAATGATGGGGGCTTGTATGGAACGCTTTGAAGGCAAGGTAGCGCTGGTAACGGGGGCCGGTAGTGGCATCGGCAAGGCGACCGCAGAGCGCATCGCCAGTGAGGGCGGCACGGTGTTCTGTGTTGACCTCAACCTGGACACTGCCACCGAGACGGTGGCGGGCCTGGACAGCAAGGGTCGGGGCGCGGCCCATGCCTGTGATGTCAGCAATGCCGAGCAGGTACAGGCCTGTGTTGATGCTTGCGTGGCCGAGTTCGGCCAACTCGATGTGCTGGTGAATATGGCGGGGCTGTTGCGCTTCGAGCGCACTCACGAAATGTCGCTGCAGCACTGGCAGCAGATCATCGATATCAACCTGACTGGCACCTGGCTGATGTGCAAGGCGGCGATTCCACACCTGCTGGAGTCCGAGGGCAATATTGTAAATGCGGCGTCTACCGCCAGCCAGGCGGGCCTCGGCTGGGGCGCTGCCTATTCCGCTAGTAAGGGTGGGGTATTGGCCATGACGCGGTCTATCGCAGTGGAATACGCCAAGCAGGGCTTGCGCGCGAACACCATTAGCCCCGGTGATATCAAGACCAACATGACCAGTGATATCACCATGCCCGGTAACATGGAGCAGGACGACTACACGCGTATTAGTTCTCGCACCGGCCCCAGGGGACCGGAAGTGGTTGCCGGTGTTATCGCCATGCTGGCGTCGGCAGACGGCGCGCATATTACTGGTGAAGATGTGCGCATGGATGGCGGTACGCTGGCCTAGCGCGGAAGTAGCTGGAGGCTGTTACTGTGGTGGGGCCAGCTCCACCACGTAATCTTTTTCCACGCCGTTGAGTGACGTGGTAATGGTAACGCTCGCGCCGGGTTGCTGTTTTTCCATGTAACTCAAGTAGTCATCATTGCTGCCAATCGACTTACCGTCGATGCGAACGATGATGTCTCCCAATACAATTTCCCCGCGACTATTCTTGTAGGCGCCGCTCATGCCGGCGTTGGCGGCGGGTAGCCCGGGAAACACCCGTACGATCGGGACGCCCTCGATGCGGTATCGTTGCGACCAGCGATCGCTGGCCAGTTCAATGCCAATCACCGGCCGGAGTAATCTGCCGTAGCTGATTAGCTGGGGTATCACCTCAACCACCGTGTTCACCGGGATGGCAAAGCCGATGCCGGCGTTGGCGCCACTGGGGCTGAAGATGGCGGTATTCACGCCCACCAGTTGCCCCAGCGAATTGAGCAGTGGGCCGCCGGAGTTGCCGGGATTAATGGCGGCGTCGGTTTGAATGACGTTGCGGATTTTGCGGTTGTTGGTGCTGGCGATCTCCCGTCCGAGGGCGCTGATCACACCGGTAGTGAGCGTGGTATCCAGGCCGAAGGGATTGCCGATGGCCAGCACCTTGCGACCGACCTCCAGCTCGGTTGAATCGCCCATGGGCAGCGTATTCAATTGTTCCGGTGGTGCTTGAATCCGCAACACGGCCAGGTCCTTCTCCGGCGCCACCCCGATCACCTCAGCGTCCCACTCACTGCGATCCTGCAACTCGATCATGATGCGATTGGCGCCCTGGATCACATGGTAATTGGTGACCACCAAACCGTTGGTGTCCCAGATGAAACCGGTGCCGGCGCCGCGGGGAATTTCTTCGACGTTACGCGAGAAAAAGCCACGGCGAACCAGTGCATGATTGGTGACGTGCACGACCGCAGGGCTGGCCTGCTGGTAAATCTGCATGCTGTTGGACTCATCCTCAGTCTTGAAACTGAGGTAGTCCGGCGCCGCCTGCGCTAACGAGAGGCCCAACCACAGGGCGCAGAACAGGGCGGCACGCATGGATTAATCGGCCGCCTGGAACGCCCGTGTGAAGGCGCGAATACGCTTGGCATTGGCGCCCAGGTCACCGCGTCCAACCCGCGAGGTAGAGCGCAAATCGATGTCGGTGCCAGTGGCAGAAGGCGTAAAGCGAATGGCGATGTCATCGACAAAGCCAAACCAGAAGGAGGTATAGGCGGCTTCGATCAAACCGGCGTCTGCATCGTTGTTATAGATTTCCCATTGCATCCCAGCAGCAATGTCAGCTGCCCGGGCCATGGCGGCAGCCTGATCGAGCTCACTGTTGATGGTAGCGAGGTCGGGATAGGCCTTCAGTTGTTCCGCGATATAGTCAGGCTTAATATCCAGGCTATTAGAATCGCTGCCGCGCTCGACAATACCCTCTACAAACACCGGCGGATTGTCGGTGTCGGTGCTGATGTCGTGAATGGGTGGATAGTCGCCGCTTGAACCCAACAGTGCACCCGCGAGTAGCACGCCTGGCACAGCTGCCAGCGAACGCTTGAGCGCCGCCTGGCGTTGCGGTTTGTACTTCGGCAACAGGCTGACAATAGCCAGCACGATCAATACTACCAGGGACAGCAGGCAAGCGATGGCAAAACCCGCCAGTCCGGCGGAATAGTGCAAGAGTCCAAATTTGACTGCCAATACCGACAGCGGAATAAGTGCCAGGAAGGCGAGGGCGAGTCGGCCGCACCAGCGGATCAGTGGCGAGAGGGTAACAGTGTCATTCATAGTAATTCCTGCTTTAGTTATTTGAGCGTAATCATAGCACTTACGCTAGCGGCCACGGTTTTGGCCGCAAAGGTAATTGAGAGTCGATTGGGGACGTGGTCTACTGCCCGCTTCTAGAATCTGCTGAGGAATTTCCGATGAACCGAGTGCAAGGCAAAGTAGCGATTATCACGGGCGCCGCCAGTGGCATGGGTAAAGCCGATGCGATCTTGTTGGCGGAAGAGGGCGCGCAGGTTGTTCTGACAGACCTCAATGAAGTGGACGGTCAGGCGGTAGCGGAAAGCATCGGCGAAAACGCCCTGTTTGTGCGCCACGATGTTACCGATGAGGACAACTGGCAAGCCGTGGTTGAGGCGACCCTGGAAAAATTCGGCCGCCTGGATATCCTGGTTAATAACGCCGGCATGATGGCAATGGGTAGCGTGGTGGACACCGAGCTTGAGAGCTATCGCAAGATCAACGCGGTGAATAATGAAGGGGTTTTCCTCGGCTGCAAACACGCTATTCCCGCCATGGAGAAAAGTGACGGCGGTGGCTCTATCATCAACATGTCATCAGTGGCTGCACTTCACGGTATGTCCTTTATCGTCGCTTACAGCGCCAGCAAAGGTGCCGTGGCCGGGCTGACCAAGAGCGTGGCCCTCTATTGCCGGGAGCAGAACAATGGCATTCGCTGCAATTCGATTCACCCCGACGGTGTCAAAACGCCGATGGTGGTAAAAGTGGCAACCGGCAGCGACACCGCCAGCCAGGAAGAAATCGACGCCCTGGCTGCGTTCGTGCCCATGTGCGAGCCCACCGACATCGCCAATCTGGTGCTCTATCTCGCCTCCGATGAGTCGGGCTTCGTCAACGGCACGGAAATGGTCATCGACAACGCAGCCACCATCACCCCACCGACCCCCACCGTCTAGTAAAAGGGGTCAGTACCCTTTTTCTAACACCAGCGGATGGTTGCTGACTATAATTATCCTAAAAAGGGTACTGACCCCTTTTAGGAGAAATTATGGGAACTTCTTTTAAAGATAAGACGGTTATTATCACCGGCGCCTCCATGGGTGTCGGCGCTGCCTGCGCGCGTGCTTTTGCAGCGGAGGGTGCCAACCTGGTGTTGGTGGCGCGAGGCGTTGATGCGCTCAATCGAATTGGCGCGGAGTTGGAAGCGACCACCGGCGTTCTGACTGTGGCCATGGATGTGGCCGATAGTGAGGCCTGCCTGGAAATGCTGCGCCGGACCAACGAGCGCTTTGGACGGATTGATGTATTGGTGAACAACGCCGGCATGCACAATCGTGGCGAGGTGGGCTCGGTCGATCCGCAGTCGGTCGCCCAGATGGTCGATGTCAATCTACGGGCGCCGCTGATGTTGTCGGCCGCTGTTCTGCCTTACCTGAAAGAACAGGGTGGCGGTGCCATTGTGATGGTCGGTTCATTGGCGGGGCGAACCCCAATGCAGGGTGCGGCGACTTATGGTGCCACTAAAGCCGGACTGCGGTCCTTCACTTATGCGCTGGGCGATGAAGTGAGAGCACTGGGCATCCACGTGGGTGTGGTGTCACCGGGGCCGATCGATACCGGCTTTATCATGGATGAAATCGACGAGGTCGAAGACATTGTGTTCTCTCAGCCGTTAAGTACTGCACAGCAGGTAGCAGATAACGTGCTGGCTATCGCGCGCGGTGAGGCAGATGAAATCTCCATGCCAGCTTTCAGTGGCAAGCTCACGACCCTGAGTTACCTGTTCCCCAAGTTACGCCGCAGAATACGCGATCGCCTCTACGCCATCGGTCGTAAAAACAAAGAGAAATACCGAGTTTCAAGGGGTCAGACCTCTTGAAATATACCCCGGTGCCATGGATCGGGAGCAAGCGTGGTTTTCAAGAGGTCTGACCCCTTGAAACTCAGTCCTGCTTGACGAAATCTTCCTTGTAGCGCACGCCGCAGTCGGGGCAGGTGAAGTCGTCGCTGAGGCTGTCGAACAAAGTACCCGGGGGATAACCCTCATGGGCATCCCCCGTGTCTTCATCAAACCGGTATTTGCAACCGGGGCATTCGTAGACTGCCATCAGGCGGTCACCAGCTTACCGTTGCCGAAGCGCGCGTAGATCTCGTCGCGCATGTCAGGGTCAATGTTGACCTTGGACAGGTCACCGTTGATGTGGGGCAGGGCCAGCAGGCGCTTGTCCATCACCTTGTACCAGAGCCAGGGAATATACGCAGCCATGTACATACCATAATAGCCGTTGGGCAGCTCAGGCAAATTCTCGAAGTTGCGCAGGCTCTGGTAGCGACGGGTCGGGTTAGCGTGGTGGTCGGAATGGCGCTCCAGGTGGAACAGCACGATGTTGCTGAAAATGTAATTGGCATTCCAGGAGTGGTGGGGCAGGCAGCGCTCGTAGCGGCCTTTCTCATCTTTCTCCCGCAACAGGCCATAGTGCTCAATATAGTTGGCCGAGGTCAGCTGAAACCAGGCATATACATTGTGGATGGCCAGGAACGGAATCATGATCCAGCCGAAGGCGACGATCAGGCCAATCTGCAATACCGCGCTGATGGCGAAAGATTGCAGGATGTCGTTCTGCCAGTTCCAAGCCGATTTACCCTGACGCTCCATGCGAACTTTTTCCTGCTCCCAGCCGCGAGTGAAGGCGCCGGGGATTTCCCGCAGCACAAACTTGTAAATTGACTCACCCATGCGTGAAGAAGCCGGATCTTCTGCTGTGGCCACGGCAGTGTGATGGCCGCGATTGTGTTCGATGCAGAAGTGTCCATAGGCGGGCACGGCCAACACGATCTTGGCGAGGAAGCGTTCCAGGTCCGTTTTCTTGTGACCCATCTCGTGGGCGGTGTTGATACCCAGGCCGCTATAGCTGCCCGCGGTCAATGCCAGCGCCAGTACAGACCAGATGGTAAGGTCGTTAGTACCGATAAACCAGGCGATACCAATCAGCACGATAAAGTGCAGGGGCACCGTGAGATAGGTGAGCCAACGGTAATACGTGTCCTCTTCTAACTGAGGCACGATCTCTTCCGGCGGATTGTTGGTGTCGCTACCCAGGATCCAGTCGAGCAAGGGGATAAGGACATAGGTGACAAACAGGGGTAGGCCGAGGGCCCACTGGCTGCCGGTCTGGAAAAACAATGCAATTCCCATCAATGGGAAAATCGGCATGATCATCGACGACAGCCACAAGTAGCGCTTCTTGTCGGTGTAGGAAATCGTGCCCTGTTCAGGGTGTTCAAGAGTATAGGTCGTCATGGGTGCACCTCCGCATTCAATATAGACCAAATAATAACCGCTAGCCCTCCGTCCCCCAATTTCACTTAGTGACAAAATACTGGTCATTAAGTGACACTCGGTTCACTATGTTGAGATGAAACACGGCTACTTTTCTTCGGCAGCCTACGCATTGCTGTACTTGCGGGCGACCCAGCTGGATCCGGAGCTTGTACTGGCGGGTACTGGCGTGAGCCTGGCCGAGGTCGAGCAGATGGACTTTCTCCCCTCCGAAACCCTGGCGCGGCTGCTGCGCAATATTGATGCGGCCGGTGCACAACCGGGCTGGGCCGCCCGGGTGGGCGAACAATTGAATATCAGCAGCCATGGCCCGCTGGGCTTTGCCGCACTCAGCGCTCCGACCTTGCGCGCGGCCCTGGATGTGATGATGGATTACCACGCGGTGCGGGTGACCAGCATCTCCGCCGAAGTGATAGAGCGGGATCGGCACACCCTGTTCGTGATTCACGATCTCGCCGGCGATGCGCAGTATGCCCAGTGGCTGGCGGAAACGGTGCTCAAGGTCATGGAATCACTGGTAGAAACCATCATGGGTCACCCCATTGGCGAGCAAGTCACCATCAGTTTTACCGCACCGGCGCCGCCTTACCAGGCGTCACTGGCACAAACCTACGGTTCCCCCTGCCAGTTCAACGCCGAATTCAATGCCATCGCCATTCCCACCTCCTGGGGCGATATCCGCTCGCCGCTTTATGATGAAGACATCTACCGCATCAACATCGCCAAGTGCCGGGAGATCATCAGTAGCCACACCGGCCAGGTGGATACCCTGCAACGGGTGCGGGAGTTGTTGGACCTGCATTTTCAGCAGGCCACTGCGAGCGCCGCGGCAGGACCGCCCCCCAGCCTCGAAGGCATTGCCGACATCATGCATGTCACCCCGCGCACCCTGATTCGCCGCTTACGCAGTCGTGACACCAGTTTTCGCGGTGTAATAGAGGAAGCGCGTGAGCAATGTGCCGAGGAACTGTTATCCCGGGCCAACCTCACCGTGGCCGACGTGGGCTATCGCCTCGGCTACAGCGATTCCGCCAATTTTGGCCGTGCATTTCGGCGCTGGAAGGGGCTCACACCCGCCGCGTGGCGGCGAGCCCAGTAAATTCGCCGGCTTTTCTGAAAAACCGGTTTATATTTGAATAACGTAAATAATACGGAAGGGGTATTTTCCGCCAAAAGAGTGGATTAGTATGACTGCACAACTCGGCTCCACCCTCATCACAGAAGTCGTTTGATAACTATAAATAATCAAGAGGAATCCGCATGTCTTTTCTAACCCGGAAAACACCGATCGTCGCTGCTGTGGCCCTGGCAACAGCAAGCAGCATGTCCCACGCCCAGCTAATGCTGGAAGAAGTGATCGTCACCGCCCAGAAGCGGGCGGAAAGCCTGCAGGATGTACCCATTTCGGTATCAGCCATCCAGGGCGAGAAGCTGGAGAGCGCCGGTATCCAGAACATGGCGCAATTGGCGGACCATGTGCCCAACCTGCACATCGCCGATGCACCGGTGAACACCAACATTTACATGCGCGGCATGGGCTCGGGTAACAACCAGGCCTTTGAACAGTCAGTGGGTATGTATATCGATGGCGTTTACATGGGTCGTGGTCGCCAGTATCGCTCTCCCTTTATGGATATTGAACGGGTGGAAGTATTGCGTGGCCCCCAGGGCACACTGTTCGGAAAGAATACGGTGGCCGGCGCGGTTAACATCACCACTGCATCGCCGGGGCTGGATGATCCCTTCAATGGCAGCATTGCAGTGAACGCAGAAACCAACGACGGTTATATTGTTGAGGGTTTCCTGAGTGGGGCGGTAAGCGAGAACTTTGCCCTGCGTGCTGCTTTCAAGTACCGCGAAAATGCCGGGTTTATAGAAAATACTTACCTGGATCAGGATGAGCCTGAGATCGAAGACACAACCTTTCGCCTGACTGCCGTGTGGCAGATCAGCGACAATTTCGACGCCACTTTCAAATACAGCAAGTCTGAATACGAACGCTTGGGTGTGAACTCAGCGGGCTGGTTGTATTTGAATGAAGAAGAAAGAGCGCGCGATGTCCCAAATAGGGGCGCTTTTCAAAGTGCTATCTATGCCGTCACTGATGCCTTTTTCCCGGCTTATGCGGGGGAAGTAGGCAAGGAATTTGAAACCTACAAGGACAATGGCCAGGGTAGTACCGGCGCAGCCTGGGCCGGTAAGAACCCTGAAAGCAGCGACAACGAAGCTGATAATTTCGTTATGACCCTGAACTATTACGCGGGAGAGCACACGATTACCGCGGTGACCGGTTATTCGGAGTACGAATTTGTAGACGGTGCCGATGTTGACTGGTTGCCGGCACGTTTTATTAACCGCGATGACGACCAGACCTTCGAACAGATCAGCCAGGAAATTCGCCTGGCAGCGCCCACCGGCGGCAAAATCGAATACATGGTCGGCGCCTACTACGAAGAAAGTGAACTCGTAAGTGATCGCAGGGTTGCTATTGACGGCACCATGGATGGCCTGTTCCAGGATGTGCAGGCCAGTCTTTTGGTGCCAGGATTGCCGGATTTTCTAACCATGGGCGATATAGGCCTACCCACGGTTGGATCCGCCGCTGGCGCCGCGAGGGGGTTGTCTTATGCTGGTGGTGAACTTACCAGAGATCACTTATACACACTGGATTCAGATTCCTGGGCTATCTTTGCACAGGGCACCTACAACTTTAACGACAATGTTCGCCTGACCCTGGGTGTGCGCTATACCGAAGAAACCAAAGATGTACGCAGCACACAGATCTTGACGGATGATATTCTTGGAATCGGCATTGAAAACACTGATCCGGTGCTGGGTCAAATTTTTGCTCAAGATTTTAATACTTATGCCTATGACTTTACCGAAGACCGTGAAATAGACCAGTGGATTCCCTCGGCCAATCTACAATGGAATGTCGGTGAGGATACCCTGCTGTACTTCTCCTGGTCTGGGGGCTTCAAAAGTGGTGGTTTCACCGCTGCTGACGATTTGGCACCCGGTGACCTCGATCCGTCGGAGTGGGGACCCTATGATCCCACCAATCCGCCCGATGACTTTGAGTTCGATGACGAGGAGGTGAGCGCCTTTGAAATCGGCGGCAAGCATACCTTGCTGGACGGTGCCATGACCCTGAACTGGGCGGCCTTTTATACCGACTACACCGATTTACAAATTGCCATCTTCAAGGGCGTAGGCTTCACCGTGACCAACGCCGATGCCGAAGTGCAGGGTCTCGAAGTTGATGCCCTGTGGCAGGCCACCGAAGGTCTGCGTCTGGGGGCTAACTTTGCCTACCTGGATTCCGTCTGGAAGGACTACGCTCACGGACCCTGTACGGCACTTCAGTTGGATATTGACGCAGCGTGTGGTCTAGAAGGTGCCTTAACTAATAATGACCTCTCCGATGAGACTTCATCGTTCGCGCCGGAATACTCCGGTTCCGTGTACTTTGATTACAGCTACCTGATGGGCAGCGGTATGGAGTTGTTCGCCGGCGGTGAAGTCAACTACAGCGATGAGTTCAGCCCCCAGGGTGACAAGGATCCCCTTGACACAACTGAGAGTTTTACCAAGGTCAATCTGCGTATCGGTTTGCGTGGCGCCAACGAAAATTGGGAAGTCATGCTCTACGGCCGCAATATCACTGATGAACAGGTTTATTCCATCAGCTTCGATACGCCGTTACTGGTAGGTTCTCACTCCGCCCAGATCGACGAGGGTGAAGTGTACGGCGCCCGCTTTAAGTATATGTTTTAGTTGATAGCTTCCCGCGGCACCCGGTTGTGCATGCGGGTCATAATCTCATAGCCAATGGTGTCGGCGTGTATCGCGACTTCATTGGCTGAGAGATCCTCGCCCCACAAAATCACTTCATCACCAATACTCACCGGCCCCAGGTCGGTGACATCGACGGTGATCATATCCATGGATACCCGGCCCACTAATCGCGCCCGCTGACTGTTGATCAGCACCGGCGTGCTGTTGGCAGCGTGGCGCGGATAGCCGTCGCCGTAGCCAACCGGCACGGTGGCGATACGGCTGGGTTTTTCTGCGCTCCAGGTATTGGCATAGCCAACGCTTTCGCCCACCGCAATCTCACGCACCGCCATGACTTCCGAGCGGAAGGTCATCACCGCTTGTAAGGCCTCGGTTTCAGCGTGATCAACAGAGAAGGGGGAATGACCGTACAACATGAAACCGGGGCGGTTCCACTCGGCGCGGGCCTCGGGCCAGCCCAGCAGGCCGGGCGAATTGGCCAGGCTGCAGGGGGCATCAATGCCGCGCGTGCACTCCCGAAACAACGCTATCTGCTGCGGAGTGAAATCGCTGTCCAGGTCATCGGCACTGGCGAAGTGCGTGGCCAGCACTATGTCATTGGCAATATTCGGATGTGCCTGCAATCGACTATAGAGTTCTGCCGCTTGTTGCGGCTGAAAGCCGAGCCGGTGCATGCCGGTATCAATCTTCAGCCAGCAGATCAAAGGATGGGGTATGGAGGCAGACTCAACCGCCGCCACTTGTTCTTCACTCTGCAACATGGTCCAGAAATTCTGTGCCGCGGCCAGCTCCACTTCTTCAGCGGAAAAGAATCCTTCCAGCAGCAAGATAGGCTTGTCGATGCCGGCCTCACGCAACTCCACGGCCTCCTCAATGCAAGCGACACCGAGGGCGGGTGCCAGCGGTGCCAGGGTTTGCGCTACCATGATGGCCCCATGGCCATAGGCATTGGCCTTGACGATGGGTATGGCATTGCCCTTACCACTCAGACGCTGGGCGGTGGCGTAGTTGTGCCGCAGGGCATCGCGGTTGATCAGGGCGCGAGTGGGGCGGGCCATCAGTAGTCGTACTTGTGTTGGGAAAACAAGGCCTGGGCCTGCAGCCAGGTGTCGCCCACTTCGCCGTCACCGACGGGCTCGCCGTCAATAAGAGTGACTGGCGCTATCTCCTTGGTGGAACTGGAAATCCACACTTCGTCGGCGTTGCGCAGCTCGTCCAATGTAACAGTCCGCTCTTCTACCGAAATGCTGCCGTCTTGCTTAAGAATCTGTAGCAAGAGCAAGCGGGTTATGCCGGGCAGAATCTGGCGGTCTGTCGGTGGCGTAGCAACCACGCCATCTTTGATGACGTAGACATTGCAAGCGCTGGCTTCAGTCAGTTCGCCCTCACTGTTGTAGAGAATGGTTTCGTTGTTGCCACCCTCGTAACCCTGGTTGAAGTGCATGACGTTGCCGAGCAGGGCGGTTGACTTGATATTGCAGCGTTTCCAGCGCAGGTCTTCGGTGGTGGTTACGGCATAAGCCTTCGCCTTGGATTTATCCGCCACCGGTGGTTCGGGTACCTCGAAGGTGAACGCGAAAACAGTAGGCGTCACATCTTCGGGGTAGGCGTGAAAGCGCTTGTTATCGGCTCCCCGTGACACATGCAGGTAGATGCCGAGATTGCAGGCGCCGTTGCGTTCGGCCAATTGTTCGCACACGTTCTGCCATTGGGAATCGCTCCAGTCCAACACAATGCCTATTGCATCCAGGCCATCGCGCATGCGGTCGACATGGGGTTTGAATCCAACCATCTGTCCGCCGTAGCAGGGGATCACCTCGTAGATGCCATCGCCAAACAAAAAACCGCGGTCCATGGGTGATATGCGGGCTTCTGCCATCGGCATGTAGTCGCCATCCAGGTACACGACGCTCATAGTTGTTCTCCAAATCCAGTTAGCCTTCTCAGCTCTTCCAATACAGTTTCGCCCACTTCAACGGGCAGGCTATCTTCGGTCAGGGTATTTTCGCGGCTGACACCATCAACGCTGCCACGTGCCGACAAATAGGCTAATACCTGGCGCGGCGAGATTGTCGCAAGCAGATCGGTTTGTTGCCAATACCCCAAAATAGCTATAAGCCCCAGCGCTCCCCAGTTTGAAACGTCCGCCAGTAACAGTTCATCACAGGTGGTCGCACTGGGGATGATGTCCAATTGTTCCAGGGCGGCGCTGATATTACCCATGCCAATCTCATTGCCGCCATCGCCGATGGCTATGGTAGGGCAGTTGGCCTGTGTCACGAAATGGTCGAAGCAGGCGCAGTGCGCGCTGATATCTTCGCCGCGCATGTTGAAGTAGCGGCCCTGTGCGGATAGGCCGGGACGCTCGACGCTGATGACGGCCGACGGTGAAGCTGCCTCCAGGTAGGCCCGCGCCTGTTCCGGCCCCAGCTGCCCGACTGCAATTTCATGGACCCGGTAGTCGCTGGCAAGGGCATCTGACAGGGGTTTGCCACAGACAATCACGGGTTCAGCGCCGAGCTGCTCCAGCGCTTGATAGAGGTTGATCGCACCAACCGGTCCATCGGTCTCAAAGGCGCCCGCTACCGGGAAACCCGTGCCGATCAACACTTTGCCTTTAATATCTCGCAATAAGGTGGCGGCGCGCAGGTAGGAACCGGGTTCCAATGCCGCTTGCACATCGGCCATCCCTCGCGGGTTCAACGCCACCAGGCGGTTTTCAATGGCGATACTGAGTGCGAGGTCATCCATTGCCAACAGGCTCCAGCGGCAAATTGTCCAGTCGATAGTGTTGCAGCTGCAGTGCGTTATTGGCTGCAAAGCTGTCGATGGGCTCGAAGCGTACCCGGGCGCCGGGCGTGAGTTGACTGAGCCTGGCAGTATCCAGTGACAACGCCGCCCCTATTTTCGGGTAGCCACCAATGGTCTGACGATCATTCATCAACACAATGGGCTGACCATCTGCGGGAATCTGGATGGCACCCTGGCAGATGCCCTCGGAAAGAATGCCCTCGATATCACAGTCGATAATCGGCCCCCGCAGGCGGTAGCCCATGCGATCGGCGCGATCGGTGACTGTGTACTCGCCACCGTAAAAACGCCGTTGCTGTAGCCGCGGGAAGTGCTCATGCTGGTAGCCGGGAATAACCCTGACAACGATGTCGTCTGAATAGTGGGGAATACACACGTTGGCCAGCTGCAACAGGGGGTGATCGGTTCGCGGCTCACAGGGCAAGAGTTCACCTTTGCTGAGCTTGTCACCGCCGATGCCGCCAACGCCTTCACGCACCACCGTAGCGGTGCTGCCAAATTGCTGGGGTATATTGAAACCGCCGGCCACCGCCAGGTAACTGCGGCAAAAGGCAGTGGCAAAACCGACACTGACCCGGTCGCCGGGCTCGAGTTGATAACAGCGCCAGCTCGACTTTTCCTCGCCGTTGATCGTCAGTGGGGCATCGCCGCCGGTGTAAGCGATAACAGTGGCCAGCTGGGCTTCCAATTCCAATCCACCGAAACTGATCTCCAGGCAAGTCGCATTGCTGTTGTTACCCAACAGCAGGTTGGCAATGTGCATGGCCTCCGCATCGACCGGGCCACCGTTGGTGAGGCCAATGCCGTGCTGGCCAAAACGACCGGCGTCCTGCAGCAATGACAACACGCCGGGTTGCAAGACTTTGAAGCCGCTCACAGTTCACCGCCCAGTGACAGGTAGTGTTCCCTGGATACGGATTCAAAACGCACGCGATCCCCCACGCAAACCGGCATGGTTGGGGTAGCCTCGGGATCAAACATCCGGGTCGGGCATAAACCAATCAAATTCCAGCCGCCGGGAGAGGGGGCGGGATAGACGGCGGTTTGAGCATCGGCAATAGCAACCGCGCCGCGCTGCACTTTCTGGCGGGGCGTGGCCAGGCGGGGAGCAGCAATACGAGAATCGACTTCACCCAGGTAGGCAAAGCCCGGCGCGAAACCAATTGCGTACACCCGGTATTCCGTGGCCTGGTGAATATCGATCACCTGTTCAATGCTCAACTCAGCGCTGTTGGCGAGGTTTTCCAGGTCGGGGCCAGACTCGGTGCCATAGAAAACGGGTAGCGTGATCAGCTGGCCAGACTCCTCTGCGCCGCTCACAGGATTAGCCAGGGCCTGCTTAATGCACGCGGTTACCGCCAGGTGATCACTGATAAGCGGGTTGAATACCACCAGCAATGATGCATACGAAGGCACCAGGTCAACCAGGCTGTGGCCCATCATTTGCTGCAGCAGCTTGCCTGTTTGTTGTACCCGGTCGGATACTGCCGGGCTCTGTCCTTCACCCAGGTAAACGATGACTGCATTTTCGCCTGCTGGTTCTATCCGCATCAGCTGATCAGCGCACGGATTTCCTGGATGGCCTGCACACCCTCGGCGTTGTCACCGTGAACACATAAAGTGTCTGCAGCGATGGCTAGTTGCTTGCCGCTCACTGTCGTGAGTGTGCCTTTTTCCTTCAGTTGCACTACCTGAGTCAACATATCTTCCCGGTTGTGCACGGCTCCCGGTTTCGCCCGGGACAGCAGTTTGCCGTCGTCGTCATAGCAGCGATCGGCAAAGGCCTCAAACCACACCTCAATGCCAATCTCGGCGGCCTCCTGGCGGTGGCGGTCGGCATCGGCGGTAGCCTGAAGCATGAATACAATCGGGCGATGGTACTGGGCCACCGCTGTCATCACCGCATTGCGCACCTCGTCCCTGGCCATCATGTCGTTGTACAACGCACCGTGGGGTTTGATATACGCCATTTCGACACCCTGGGATAGGGCCATGCCGTCGAGGGCGGCGATCTGGTAGTGCAGGCTGGCGATCAGTTCATCGCGCGACATATTCATGCTGCGACGGCCAAAGCCCACCAGGTCAGGGTAGGCGGGATGCGCACCCACAGTGACGCCATGCGCCTTCGCTGACGCCAGGGTACGCTGCATAATCAGCGGGTCACCGGCGTGAAAGCCAGTGGCGATATTGGCCTGGTCAATAAAGGGCATTACCTGCTCGTCCAGCCCCATAGACCAGGAACCATAGCTTTCGCCGAGATCACAATTCAGTTTCATAGTGCTAACTATAGCGCGACTGGGGCCTGTCGACATATCACTGGATTATGGTAGGGGGCTTGGCTTTTACAGCGCGGCGGGCATAATGTCTGCGCTAGCCAGGAGAATCACCGTGCCAGACCGTCAAACCCTTGAACATTTGTTAAAAACTGTGCAACCGATGCAAATCGGCGAGCGAACCTTTGTCGGTGAAAATACTCACCCGGACGGTTTCCGGGTTTATGGCGGCCAGGTGCTGGCCCAGGCGCTGGCGTCGGCGGTCGCAACGGTAAATCCTGAGCGTCGAGTTCATTCACAGCATGCCTATTTTCTTCGCTCTGGTGACGCCAAAATCCCAATTCAATTTGAGGTGGAGGAATCTCGCGATGGTGGCAGCTTCAGTTCGCGACGGGTGGTGGCCTCCCAGAATGACAAGCCTATCCTGGTGTCGTCGCTGTCTTTCCAAGCGCCTGAACAGAGTGACTCCTACGAAACCGATATGCCCCAGGTTCCCGGCCCCGAGGGGCTGGAAACAGAACGCGTGCGCGAGATGGCTGAGGGCTACCACAATCCTGAATTCATGATTACAACCGGCACCGATCTGGATGTACGTGTGGTCGAACCCATTGACTGGCTAAACCCGAAGCCGCGGGATGGACAGTTTCAGGCCTGGATGAAAACAACTGGCCCGGTTGGCTCCAACCTTGGCTTGCAGGAGGCACTGTTGGCCTACATGTCCGATGCTTTCTTGGTAGATGTTGCTCTGATTACCATCGGTAAATCTTTTGTCGACGATGATATGCAGATCGCCAGCCTGGATCATGCCCTGTGGTTTAACCAGCCAGCTCGGGTTGACGAATGGTTGTTGTTTGTTGCGGAGGCGGAGCGGGTGGGTGGCGCCCGTGGCCTGAGCCGAGGGCGCTTTTATACCGAAGATGGCCGCCTGGTGGCGACCTGTATGCAGGAGTGCCTGTTGAGGCGTCTGCAGTAGCTATCTATACCGCGCTACACGCGCTCGATAATGATAGCCGGTGCCATACCACCGCCGGCACACATGGTGATCAAACCTCGTTGCAGATCGCGACGTTCCAGCTCGTCGAGCATCGTGCCGATCAGGATTGAGCCGGTTGCGCCGATGGGGTGGCCCAACGCCATGGCTCCACCGTTGACGTTGACCTTGTCCCGGTCCAGGTTCAGATCGCGGATAAATTTCTCTGCTACTACCGAGAAGGCCTCATTGATCTCAAACAGGTCAATGTCGTTGACCGTGAGCCCGGCCCGCTGCAATACTTTTTGGGCCGCCGGAACCGGTGCGTTGAGCATCAGTGTAGGACAGTCGCCCATATTGGCGATGGCCACAATTCTCGCACGCGGTGTAAGACCGTGAGCGGTGGCGTAGTCTGATGAAGCCATTAACACCGCCGCGGCTCCGTCAACCACACCGGAGGAGTTGCCCGCGTGGTGTACGTGGTTGATCTCCAGGTCAGGATATTTCTGCTGCATCAGACTGCGGAACGTGAGCCCGCCTTCATCGAGGGGATAATCTGCCAGTTTGGCAAAGGAGGGGTTGAGTTCGGCCAGGCCTGCCAGGGTGGTCTGCGGGCGGGGAAACTCTTCGTGGTCGAGGGCAACCGAACCGTCGTCCTTGTAAACCGTGATCAGGCTTTTATCAAAGTGGCCATTTTTAATGGCGTGGTCAGCGCGTTGCTGGGAGACCATGGCCAGCGCATCGACATCTTCCCGGTTGATCCCTTCCAGGGTAGCGATGGTATCTGCACACAGCCCCTGGTGAGTCTGGGGGTGCAGTTCGCGCAAGTGCAGATTGCCCTGGTCCATGGTTGGTGATCGCTTGAAGTCGCCGCTGAGTGACATCATCTCGGTGCCGCCACCGATGGTGAGGTCTTCCATGCCGGACATGATATTGGCGGCTGCTATGTTCACCGAGGTAATGCCAGAGCCGCAAAAACGATCCAGCGTCATGGCGCTGGCCTTGATGTCGAAGCCGGCATCGAGGGCGCACATGCGACCGAGATCACCTGCCTGCGGGCCCATCTGGGCGCTGGTGCCCCAGACAATATCGTCGACGGCACTGGTGTCGAGTGAGTTGCGTTCGGCTAGCGCCCGCAATACGGTAGAGCCCAGTCGCTGGGGGTGAATCTCCGCCAGTGCGCCCTTGCCGGGCTTGCCAATGCCGCGGGGTGTGCGACATGCGTCAATAATCAGTGCGTCTGCCATTGTCTCTCTCCTGTATGAGGGACATCATTAAAAGGGGTCTGACCCCTTTTAGGCAAGGACAATCCCGCTGGAAAAACTGTGCAGAAAATGACATCACTGCGGCTATAATGCGCCGCCATGAAACCTGAAAATTATCCTCAACAGCCCGCCGAACTGTGGCAGCACTTTTATCGCATCAGCCAGATTCCCCGGCCATCGGGCCAGGAGCAGGCGGTGCGCCAGTATGTGATCGACCTGGCGCAGCAACGTGAGTGCGAATGGGTGCTCGATAGCTTCGGCAACCTGGTGGTTTACGTGCCGGCGACGGCCGGGATGGAGAGTGCAGAGCCGGTCATCATTCAGAATCACCTGGATATGGTCACCGTCAAGGGTGACAGCAAGACACACGATTTTGAACGCGATCCACTGACACTGGTCGTCAATGAGGGTTGGTTGCAGGCAGATAATACAACCCTGGGTGCGGATAACGGGGTGGGTTGCGCCGCGGCCCTGGCCTTGCTGACCGATGATTCCATACAGCATCCCGCACTTGAACTTGTGTTCACGGTGGAGGAGGAGACCGGCCTGTTTGGAGCCAGCGCCTTGGATGCGAGTTTGCTCAGTGGCCGGCAGCTGTTGAACCTGGATACGGAGGACTGGGGCGAACTATTTATTGGTTGTAGCGGCGGCCGTGGTTGGAGCCTGGAAAAGCCACTCGAGTTCGAAGATAGTCCTGCACACCCCCAGGGTTGGCGGCTTGAACTGACCGGATTGGCCGGCGGTCACTCCGGCATCGATATACACCGACAGCACGGCAATGCGGCCAAGCTGTTGGGGCAGTGGTTGATGGAGGCGAGAACTATCGGTGTGCGGTTGAGCAGCTTCCGCGGTGGCATTGCCCACAATGTCATTCCCCCTTCTGCTGCACTGGAATTTCACTGTGACGCCGATGCGGCCAGTATCAACACCTTGAATCAGCGGCTGGAGCAGGAATGGCGCGGCTTTTTGCCGGCGGCAGATCATGAAGTAACCCTGTCGCTGAAGCCGCAAGAGGCCAGGGCGCCATTGACGCCTGAGGCACAGCGAGAATTCGAACACCTGCTGGCTGTTCATCCCCATGGGGCGCAAAGTTACTCCCTGGCGCAACCCGCTGACCTGGTTGATCTCAGCATCAACCTGGCCGTGGTCAGGGTCGACGGGGATGGCCTGTTCCTGGAGACCACCTTGCGTTTCTTCAATGAAGCGGAGGCGCGAGCTCTACAACAACAGTGGTTGTCTCTGGCTGAGTGGCTGCAGGCCCGTGTGACAGAGACGGTTGACTACCCCGGCTGGGAACCCGACTTCGATGGAGCGCTGCTGCAACATTGCCGAGAAACTTATCGAGACTTATTCAACGGAGAATCGGCAGAAGTCAAAGCGATTCACGCTGGCCTGGAGTGCGGCATTGTTAAAAGTAAACTGCCGGGGTTGGACGTCATCTCGTTTGGTCCTACCATTCGAGGCGCACATTCACCCCGTGAGCGTCTCGAGATCGCCACCGTGGCACCCTTCTGGCAGTTGCTGACAACCTTGTTGGCGCAGCCTTTACTCAAAAACAAATAGCCCAGAAACAAATAGCCCTAGAACGTCATTTGCCGGATGGCCGGCAGCACCTCACTGGCAAACAAGTGCAGGGATTCCCAACCGAGTTCTGGCGGCATACCACCACACAGGGGATGCAGGGTGATATTGCCATCGGCACCACGTTCTCGGGCATACTCGATGGCTTGCTCAGGGGTCAGGATCGGGTAGAGGCCCGTCGCCCGAACGGCTTCCGGCGTCAGTGGAGTAAAGGCCTCGCCGCTCAGTTGGGCAGTCCACTCGGCGTAACTGTTGAGTTCGTGGCAGAGATAGGGAGCCAGTTGCTGCCAGCTCTGTTCAGGGTCTTCAGCGACGTGAAGAAATCCAAAGCCGATATCCCACCAGGGCTGCGGCTGCTTGCCGAGCCTTTGCGCCTCGTCAAAATAATGTTGATACATGTCTGCTTCCGCGGTGTAGAAGCCGTCACACAATCGCGCCGCACGCCTGGCTGCAGCCGGGCTGCTGCCACCCATCCAGATTTCAGGCCCCGGGCGCTGCACGGGTGTGGGTGTAATTCTTACGGTGCGCCCCTGGTAATTGAAGGGCTCACCGGTCCAGGCCTGCTTGATAGCCTCTATACCGGTTTCCATCAGCCTGGGGCGATCGGCAGTTGAGACATTGAACATAGCAAACTCATGTTGCGCGTAGCCGCCACCGAAAATTGCGTGCACACGGCCATTGCTGATGTTGTCCAGTACCGCCAGGTCTTCGGCAATGCGCAGTGGGTCGTGAAAGGGCAAGGTGATGAGCGCAAAGCGTAGGCGCAATTTTTCAGTGTGCGAGGCGATCGCCGAGGCCAACACAATGGGGGAGGGCAGATAGCCATCTTCGACGCCGTGATGCTCACTGAATTGCACAATATCAAAGCCGTTCTGGTCGGCCCAGGCGGCTTGTTCGATGGCGGCGCGGTAGAGTTCCGCTGCCGGAACAGAGAACGAAGGGCGGCGCATATCAAATCGAAGCACGATGTTTGTCATGGCTGATTCCGAAAGAAATAATTGGTGCTACACTACTTTTTTTCCAAGATACCGTCATCAAGAGAATTGCATGGGCACTGAGTTGGACCCCAGGGATATCGAGAACATGGGCTTCCAGGCCGCCAAGAGTAAGGCGACCCAGGACAAGATTATCAACGCGGTTATCGGCCTGATAAAGGCCGGCGGCTTTGCAGCGGCCAGTTCTACCAAGATTGCCCGTCATGCGGGTGTGTCCTGGGGCGCGGTGCAGCATCATTTTGGGGGCAAGGAAGAAATACTCGAGGCCGTACTGCAGCGTTCACACCTGAAGTTTCACGACGCCTTGAGTGCCCCCCGATTTACCCGCGGCGATGCAGACACGCGTATCGGCAAGTATGTGAATGCTGCCTGGCTCCATTACCAGGGGGAAGAGTACATGGCGACCCTGGAGATATTGTTGGCGACTCGCGCACACGCCGCTCCCACCAAGGACCTGGCTATCAGCGATAGCCGCGGTGATCATACGGCCTTGGCCCGGCGCATCTTCCACGACAGTGGCGCCAGCGACAAGGCGCTACAGGAAGCGATATACACAGTGCATTGCATGTTGACCGGCATACTGCTGGAGACGGTATTGGAACCTCAGAGCTTTAAGCCGCAAGCCTATATTGCCCGCCTCAAACTAGTACTCAATCTAATCCTCTACTGATACCCCAGTCGACCATCCCCCAGTAACCTGCAACGGCGTCAGAGTTCCCTCCGCGTTTACCCATGCAGCCCAGGCCAGGCGTTGTGGTTGGTGATTGCCGACATGATTGGGCGGTGCGCCGCGCCAGCTGTGGTTGTCGGAATGGTAGGCGCGACTGTCCAGGACGACGAAGTCGTGGCGTAGTGATTTACCCCGGTTCTCTCCCGCCCGTACCCGGGTTTCCAAACCAATGCCGAGCAGCGCCAGGTTGAGAATGCGGGCGCTACCGGCCTGTTCCGTGGCGGGTGAAAAACTCGCTTCGAACTCATCTCCGTCAAGCTTTACTTGCAATACGCCGACTGTACCAGCGGCAATCGGGACAGGTCGGTCGTAGCGCCAACTGCGCCACTCCCTGCCGAGCACAAACAAGCCTGGGGTATAGACGCTGCTGCTATGGCCTTCCCGCGCGTACTGCCGCTGTCGATTGGAAAACTTGCGTTGGGCGAAAGGGTCTTCCCAGCCCAGGTAATTCCAGTAATCCACATGCCAGGCTACCGGCACTACCTGGCTCCACAGCTGTGGATGGTTGAGCAATTGACTATACCAGCGGTCGGCGGTTGGGCAGGAGCTGCAGCCCTCGGAGGTATAGAGCTCGATTAAACTGGCCCTGTCGACACCGCTGCGCAGCACTTGTTGTGCTTGCGCGGTGATCGATAACAGCGTGAGCAGCAGGAGGGTGAGAAGGGCTTTCATGAGCGTATGACAACGATTTCCTCGGTCAGTTCGCTGGTGTTGTCTGTCTACTTCAGTATGATAAGCGGCTGCTAATAATCAAGGAGACAGACATGGCCCATATCAGTGTCACAGCGGCCGAGGCACCCGACCGCCCAGCCATCATCATGGCCAATTCTGGCGAGGTGTTGAGCTATCGCCAGTTGGATGAACGCTCCAACCAGGTCGCCCATCTGCTCCGCTCCCTGGGTCTCCAGAATGGGGATCACGTCGGCATGATGATTGAGAACACGCGCCAGTTTATGGTGATTGTGCAGGGCGCCCTGCGCTCAGGCATTGTCTTCACGCCCATCAGTACCCACCTGCAAAAGGAAGAGACCCAGTACATTCTTGAAAACTGTAACGCGCGGTTGTTCATTGGATCGAAGAAATTGGCTGCAGTGGCCCAGGAACTACGCGGAGACATTCCGACGATCGAGTATTTCTACATGGTCAATGGCGTCGAGGCCGGTTTCGAGTCCTGGGATGAGGCGGTGGCGGCGCAGCCCACCACGGAAATAGATGACCAGCAGATGGGCGTGCCCATGTTGTATTCCTCCGGTACCACCGGCAAGCCCAAGGGCGTGCTGGCATCCAGTCCCAGCACGGATATACACGAGGTCAGCCCGGTCCTGGCTGGTTTTGCGGCGATGTTTGGCTTTGACGGAAACTCTCGCTACCTGTCACCGGCGCCGCTGTATCACGCCGCCCCTATGCACTACAACAACATGGTGCTGGCCATGGGTGGCACCACCATCATCATGGAAAAGTTCGATCCCGAGCGGGCCCTGCAGCTGATTGAAGAGCACAAAATAACCCACAGTCAATGGGTGCCGATTATGTTCGTGCGCATGCTCAAACTGGATGAAGCGGTGCACGCACAGTATGACTGCAGTTCACTGCAGGTAGCGATTCACGCCGCGGCGCCTTGTCCGATAGAGATCAAGGAGCAGATGATCGATTGGTGGGGGCCGGTGGTTTTTGAATACTACGCAGGCTCAGAGGGTTCGGGCATGACGATCATCGATTCCGCAGCCTGGTTGAAGCACAAGGGTTCCGTGGGTCCGGCTATCGTCGGCGAACTGCATATGCTCGATGAAGACGGCGAGGAAGTACCCCAGGGTGAGATAGGCACGGTGTATTTTGCCAACGGCCCCGCCTTCGAGTATTACGGTGAACCGGAGAAGACGGCTGGGGCTCACAGTAAGGAAGGCTGGGCAACCCTGGGTGATGTGGGCTATGTCGACGAGGAGGGTTTTCTTTACCTGACGGATCGCAAGAATTTCATGATCATTTCAGGCGGCGTCAACATCTATCCCCAGGAAGTGGAGAACTTGCTGGTCAGCCATCCCATCGTGGCGGACGTGGCCGTGTTTGGAATTCCCAATGAGGAGTTTGGTGAAGAGGTGAAGGCGGTGATTCAGCCATTGGACTGGGCTAACGCCACCGAGGAAGTGGCAGCGGATATTATCGAGTGGTGCAAAGAGCGCTTGTCCCATGTGAAGGTGCCGCGCTCAGTGGATTTCATGGAGCAGTTGCCGCGCATGGAAAATGGCAAGCTCTACAAACGCCACCTGGTAGAACGGTACAAAGCCGCCGCCCGCTAATCGGCCGGGGCGAGGCCGTCTGTGGATAGTTCAGCAGATAGCTCCGCGGTGCGAGTCGCGACTTTCTCCTTGCCGAACGGCAGGTAAAAGCTCGGCAGCACAAACAGGGTGAACAGGGTGCCCACCAGCATGCCCGCGGTAATCATCAGGCCAATGGCGAAACGGCTGTTGGCACCGGCACCGCTAGCCAATAGCAGTGGCAGCACACCCAGTACGGTGGCGAAGGTGGTCATTAGGATAGGGCGCAGGCGTAATCCCGCGGCCTCCAGTACCGCTTCCTTCCTGCTCTTCCCTTCCAATACCAGGTGATTGGCAAAGTCGACAATGAGGATGCCGTGCTTGGTGATCAAGCCGATCAAGGTCAACAAGCCGACCTGGGTGTAAATGTTGAACGTGGCCATGCCGATGGCCAGGGGCACCACGGCACCAAAGATTGACAGGGGCACACTGATCAGCACCACGAAGGGGTCGCGAAAACTGTTGAACTGGGCGGCGAGCACCAGGTAGATCAAGACAATAGAGGCGGCAAACAGCAGCAGGAAACCGCCGCTCTCCTGAATGTAGCGCCGCGATTCGCCGGTGAAACCGGCTCGAAATCCCGGTGGCGCGATCTCCTCAAGTTTTTGTTCGAGAAATTCCAAACCCGTGCCGAGGGTATTGGGCGGCATCATCAGTCCCTGGATGGTGGCGCTGTTCAATTGTTGAAATTGGCGCATGCTGTTCGGCTCAACTTTCTGGCTGAGGCTGATCACCGTAGACAGAGGTACCAATTTCCCGGAGTCGCTGCGCACGTAATAGCGCTCCAACCATTCTTTGGTCAGTCGAAAATCGCGGCTGGCTTGTGGAATCACCTTGTAGCCTCGGCCTTCCAGGGTAAAGCGATTGACCTCCGCTTCCCCCAGCATGATTTGCAGGGTGTTACCGATGGCGCGCATCGACAAACCTAGCCGCGCGGCGCGGTCGCGGTCTATGCTGACATTGATCTCGGGGCGACTGAAGCGCAGGTCCTTGCTGACAAAAACAAACAGGCCCGACTCGCGTGCCGCAGCCAACACCTGCTCTGCTACTTCGTCGACCACTGTGTAGTCGGCAGCGGAGGCAATAACAAAGCTGACTGGCAAGCCACCGTCAGACCCTGGCAGGGAGCCGTAGGGAAAGGAAAAAACTTCCAGGCCACTGATCCGCGACAGATCCGCCTGTAACTCCAGATGCACCTCCTGCTGGCTCCGCTCCCGTTCGCCCCAGGGTAGAAAGCTGACACCGCCGAAAGCCGTACTGGCCCGGTTTACTCCCCAGGCGTGGCTGATCTCGGGATGTTGCTTCCAGGCTGCCGCCACTTCCTCCATGAACATATTGGTGTAGGTCAGGTTGGCATAATCCGGTGCTTGGGCGACGATAAAGAGTTCGCCCGAGTCTTCCTCGGGTGCTAATTCACCTTGCGTAAACAAAAATAACACCGGCAGGCTGATCAGGATGGTGAAGCCAAAAAACAACACCGCACCACGGTTTTTGAGGCACTTGGCCAGGGCGCGCTGGTACACACGCTGTAGCGATTCAAAATGCTCATCCAGCCAATCCGCCATCTTGCCCTGGTGATCGTGGTCAGTGAGCACCCGCGAGCACATCATCGGACTCAACGTCAGCGCTACCACCCCGGACACAATCACGGCACCCGCCAGGGTCAGGGCAAATTCTGTGAACAGCACACCGGTCAATCCGCCCAGGAAACCAATGGGTGCAAAGACGGCCGCCAGGGTCAGGGTCATAGCGATCACTGGCAGGGCCACCTGCCTGGCGCCCACTAAAGCTGCCTGCATCGGCGTTTTGCCGTCCTCGATGTGGCGATGAACATTCTCCACCACCACGATGGCATCATCGACCACCAGGCCAATGGCGATGACCATAGCCAGCAAGGTCAGTAAGTTGATGGAGAAACCCAGGGCATAGATCAGGAATAACACACCGACCAGGGACAGGGGAATGGTGACTAGTGGAATCAATACTACCCTCACTGACCCCAGGAACAGGTAGATCACCAGTACCACGATGGCGACGGCTTCCAGCAGGGTTTTCAGCACCTCCCAGAGGGCATTCTCGATGTTGATGGAGCCGTCGTAGTCCATGAAGACGGTGACATCCGCCGGC
The DNA here is from genome assembly GCA_965237855.1 of Halieaceae bacterium. GTDB lineage: Bacteria > Pseudomonadota > Gammaproteobacteria > Pseudomonadales > Halieaceae > CBDEGK01. The sequence goes on from CBDEGK010000001.1 coordinate 197,389, forward strand.
AACTCTTTTTCCAGTTGCGGCAGAATCGCTTTGACGTTGCGGGCCACATCCAGTGGGTTGGCGCCCGGTGCTTCGCTGATGGCGATAAACACGCTGTCGTCTCCACTGGAGAAGGAGGCGACTTCGTAGCTTTCCGATGCCAGTTCAATATCCGCGACATCGCCCAACAGTACCCGCCGTTCCTGTTGCTGACGCACCACGATATTGGCGAATTCTTCGGGACCCTGCATATCGGTTTCAGCGTCAACTGTGGCTTGTACAAACTCCCCCTTGGTCATGCCTGGCGCTGATATGTAGTTATTGCGCTGGATAGCGTCACTGACATCCAAAGCGGTGACGCCAAAAGCTGCCATGCGGGACGGATCCAGCCACACGCGCATGGCAAAAGAACGGCTAAACAGGCTGGCCTGGCCGACGCCATCCAGGGTGGAGAGTTCCGGTTGCACGTTACGTATCAGGTAGTCTGCCAGCTGCGCCCGGCTCAGTTGTTCAGACAAAAATGCCAGGTACATCATGGCATCGTCGCCGGTCTGGGTGGTAATCACAGGGTCTTCGACTTCCCGCGGTAATTCAGTGCCGGCTTCGTTGACCTTGGCAATTACCTCGCTCAGCACATCACTGGAGTTTTCGCCCAGCTTCACGTGTACCTCAATACTGGAGACACTGGGGTTACTTTCCGAGCTGATATATTCCACGCCCCTGGCGCTGGCGATTCTGCGCTGCAGGGGTTCAGTTACGAACCCTTTAACAGTGCGGGCACTGGCGCCGGGGTAGTAGGTATTGACGTAGATGACGCTTTTTTCCAGTTCGGGAAAATGGCGCACGGTTAAATTGCTGGCGGACTGGGCGCCGATTATCAGGAGCAGGCTGCTGACCACAATGGCCAGTACCGGGCGCTTGATGAACAGGTCGGTAAATTTCATGGCGGTCTAGAGTTTCACGGCTGCGTCAATTTGCACCGGGGCGCCGCGGTAGAGTTTGTTCTGGCCAGCGGTAACAACTAGTTCACCTTCGTTCAGTTGTGCACTGATCGAAGCTCGGCCGCTGCGTACCTCGCCCACTGTAATCACCCGGGGAGTAACGGTGAGAGTCCCTTCAGAATTGGTCGCAATAATCCAAACAATGCTGCCTTGGATGGAATAGGTAATCGCCGTCTCCGGCACGGTTATGGTCGGTTGCTCTGTACCCAGGGAGATTCGCAGGCTGGCAAACATACCTGGCAACAGGCCGGCGCTGTCATCGATGCGGGCACGGGCGAGTAGGTTCATGGTGTCGGGATCGACCCGGGAATCCAGGGCCAGCAGCGTGGCGGGGAAACTGCGATCGGGAAAGGCACCAACAGACAATTTCATTGCCAGGCCAGGCTTGAGCGCCGGCGCCAGCCGCGCGGGCAGGGTGAAATCAATTTCCAGTTCACTCAGGTCCTGCAGGGCGGCGATGCGTGTACCTGGCGACACGTAGTCACCCACATCAACCTGGCGGATACCAATGGTGCCATCAAAGGGTGCCGAGATGCGTTTGTTGCGAATGCGCGCCTCGGTTTCCGCCAGCGCTGCTTTTGCACGTTGAAGGTCAGCCCTGGAACGGTCGTACTGGGATTCGGGAATAGACTTCTGCTCGATCAGCTTGCGATCTCTTTCGAATAAGATCTTGGCCAGATCGAGACTGGCCATCTGGTTGAGCCGACTCGCCTGTTCGATCTCATCATTCAGAACCACTAGTTCCTGGCCGATCTTGACCGCATTACCCGAGGTGAAGTTGATACGGGTGATCTCGCCACTGGTTTCAGAGGTGAGCTCGACACCGCGAACGGCCTTGATGGTTCCTACCGCTTCCAGGTATTGGCCCCAGGCATCAACGCGCGCGTGATCGGCGGCGATAGTCACCGGCGGTGGCGTAAAATCCACAATGGCAAAAGCAGACAGGCGCCAGTATTGGTAGCCCCCAATAGACCCGAATATCACCAATAACAGTACCGCGACAAATCCGTATGCCCGCACCCCTGAATCCCCTACAAAGACACAACGCGCCAGTGTATACCAAATAACTAGCCCACCAACCCATTTTATCCACAAAACCCCAAGGGGGGCGGAGGTGCGGGCTAAACTGTGGATAACTTTTAGGGTTTGAAGCAGCTACGGAGAATCAGAATGAGCATTTTCGATCGATTTCGCCTGGATGGCCAGGTTGCGGTGATTACCGGTGGTGGTAAGGGTATTGGCGCGGGCATTGCCCGGGCTTACGCAGAAGCCGGTGCCGATGTGGTCATTGGCGCGCGTACTGAGGCGGACCTGGAAAAGGTCGCCGCTGAAGTTGAGGCTCTCGGGCGCAAGGCTGCCTGGGTGCAAACCGATGTGATGAAACCTGAACAGCTGCAGCGCCTGGCGGACCTGGCCATGAGTGAATTTGGCCGCATTGATATCCTGGTTAACAATGCCGGCGGATTTCCACCACGTCCGGCCCTGGATACGCCGGTGGAAATGTTTAACAGCGCCATGCATTTCAATGTCAGCACCGCCTATGCCATGTCCATTCTCTGCGTGCCGTTGATGATGGAGTCTGCTGGCGGCGGCTCCATTGTTAATATCTCCTCGGTGGCGGGGGAGAAGCCAACCCCCTGTTTCTCCACCTATGGCACCGCCAAGGGCGCCTTGTCACTGTTAACCAAAGAACTGGCCCAGGAATTCGCTCCCAAGGTGCGGGTCAATGCCATCGCCGTGGGCTCAACCAGGACCGATGCTCTGAATACGGTTCTCACCGATGAGATCGAGCAGACGATGGTGGAATTGACCCCCATGGCGCGATTGGGTGAGGTGGAGGACATCGCCCTGGGTGCCCTCTACCTGGCATCGCCCGCAGGCAGCTATATCACCGGCGATGTGCTGGCTATCAACGGGGGTCTGGAACGGCTCAATATGCAGATGCCGCGGGCCTTTGGCGGCATGGGCTAGGGCTTCCCTGAGGATCTCTCGGCACGGTTAAGTCTATGATCTGAGCGCCATATGCTTTATGCTGTCAGTGTCAACATTGCCGGCAACCGGAGGTATCCGTGCTCACGAATCTACGACTCAGGAAGCTGGAGAAACAGCTGGCCGAAGCCCCATCCTACGCCGAGTGGATAGACCTGGCACTGGAGCATGACCGCGTCAGCGGCAAGCAACACTGGCGTCAGATCGACCAGACGCCCCTCTACGATTTTAACTCCATCCGTGGTCGTCTTGACCGCTTGCGCCAGTTGCGCGCCCGTCACGATGATGTGGGCCTGTTGTTTACTCTGAACGAAGGCATTCACGGCAATATGGGTGGCATGGGCAACAGCAAGCTCTACCAGGAGGCCAAGGCAGGCACCAAGAAGCTGATCGATGATTATGTCGATGAGATTGTACTGGCCCTGCAGCACCTGGCGGAACTCGAGTCAGACCACATCAGCACAGCGGACAAACTGGATTTCTTTTACCGCGCCAATCACTGCTACGGGCGTTCTGCGCTGATGCTCAGTGGCGGGGGAATTCTTGGCTTCTACCACTTGGGCGTGGTGAAGACGCTATTGGAACAAAACATGTTGCCGAGGGTCATTTCCGGTTCCAGTGCCGGTTCGATGATTGCCGGAGTACTGGGTACGCACACAGACCAGGAGCTGGAGAAATTTTACGACCCGGCCAATGTACATTTCGAGGCCGAAAGCGAGGCCGGCTTTATCGATAAGATGGTGTTCGGTAAAAACCAGAGTATGCAAATACACGACCTGGAGGCGATTATCGAGCGCATGATTCCCGATATGACTTTCCAGGAGGCCTACGAAAAAACCGGTCGCCAGATCAGCGTCACGGTGGCCCCAGCCGAACCCCAGCAGACCTCGCGCCTGTTAAACGCCATTGCCTCACCCAATGTCTTTATTCGCTCGGCGGTTCTGGCCTCCTGTGCGGTGCCGGGCGTGTTCCCGCCGGTGACGCTGCAGGCGCGCAATATGTATGGCGATGCCCAGCCCTACTTACCCTCACGGCAATGGGTGGATGGCTCCATCAGCGATGACCTGCCCGCCAAGCGCCTGGGTCGGCTCTACAGCACCAACCACTCCATTGTCAGCATGGTCAACCCGATTGCCCTGCCTTTTCTCACCCCGGGCAAAGAACCCAATCGACTGTTGGCATCGCTGGGTAAATTCGGGGTGGAAACGACCCGCGAAGCGCTCAACCTGTACCGCTCCCGGGTTCAAAAGCACGGCACCGACTGGCCGCGGTTTTCCGGCGTGATCAATAGCGTCCACAGCCTGCTTGACCAGACCTATACCGGTGACATCAATATCGTGCCCGGCTTTCGCTGGTACAACCCGGCCAAGCTGCTCTCTCATATTACCGAGGAAGAATTGATAGAGCTGATGGAGGAGGGTGAGCGTTCCGCCTGGCAGCAATTGAGCGCTATCGATACCTGCACTCGCATTAGCCGCACCCTCGATGAAATTCTCGAACGTTTTGAACGCGGCGACCTCAAGCCGGTGCGTGCGGCTCGTCGGCGCCCGAAGAGACCGGCGGTCAAGACAGCAAAAAAGGCGGCAAAGAAAGGTCGCACCGGGGCTAAGCCGCGGCTGGTAACAGCAGCCTGATAGCTATGACTCTTCGTGAGTAATTGCTCGGCGCCTGTACGAGGTAGACTGGCATCGCCAGTGATATACTTGCCGACCTTTTAGCTGGCATAGAAACAAAAATGAAAGTTGTCGCGTATGTACTGGGCCTACTCGTACTTGGTCTGACGGTTGGCTATCTCTATGTGTCGCAACCGATTCCGACGATTGCCGATGCTGTCAATCCCGACGGCGTCCACAATTTGCATCTTATTGATGAAAATTCAGCTACCGGCTTCGCCATCTACCGCCTGGGCCAACCGGATGCCGATGATGTGCGCGGCATGTGTGCACTGGGTATTGAGGAAATTGTGGTGTTGGCAGGTTCCGCCCTGGAATACGAGGAGGCCTACAAGTCTGAATGCCCCAGCCTGAAAGTCATCTACAACGTTGAGGATACCCTGGCGCCTGTCAGCGGTCAGTGGCTTGATTATTTCGATAACTGGGTTAGCCAGGCCCAGGCCAGCGGCAAGAAAATTGCCTTTCGCTGCAGTTGTGGATGCCATCGCACTGGTCGTCTCGCCGCCTATTACCAGATGAAGTATCGCGGCTTGACCGCCAAGGAAGCCTGGGACCTGGCACTGGCACGAGGCAAAGTCATGGAAGCGGTGGATTATTTCAGCGGCCTGCAGCAGCAAATTATCGCTCTGCACGAATACATCAATGGCCAGGGTTGCAGCCAGGGCGAATACTGTGTGGTGCAGAGTTCACCGCAGCCCCCCTGTGATGATCCTTTACAGGGTTGTGGCTGGTCCAGCGCGGTACTTTAGGCGGTTACTTGCTGAGACAACTTTATTCAAACTTCAGGGATGTTCTGAACGATCGGCTGGTGCGCGTGTCACCGGCCTGGCATCGCTATACCGCTAATCGAGACTGGCGGAAAAAAAGCGCGGCGATGCGCGAGGTCACCGCGTCAGAGGCATTTAATACCCAGCCAAAATTGATTTATATCCACGTTCCCAAGACGGCGGGTAAATCCTTTATGCGCTTGTGTGAGCGCAATTATCCCGGGCAGACCTCGATTCGAGATGACGATCGATTCGATGCCGACGACTGGCTCCAGGCTCGTGTTGTCGGCGGTCATTTTTTCTTCGATGGTTTCAACGACACCAGCGCGCCCCACTTATTTGTCGGCGTAATACGCGATCCGGTTGAACGTGCTCTGTCTCGTTTTCGCTGGTACCAACAGCGGCAGAAGAAACGCTCGTTACGTGAGCAGCGAGGCTTTGATCACGACTCAATGCTCAATACCATCAGGCACAGTAACTATCGCTTTCAGTTCACCTGGAATACCCAGTGTCGCTACCTGGCCGGCGCCGAGACATTTGTTGAGGCACGCAGGGTGATAGAGAACCACCCCTGCATTATCGGTCACTTCTCCGAGGTGGAGTAGTGGAAGGACACCCTGGTGGATAAGTTACAGTGGCCGGTTAGCCACTTACCAACCCGAAACAAAATCGCCGATGTCGCACCCAGTTCAGAGAACGGCGAGCTGCTTAATCTCTTGCGCCGAGAAAACGCCGAAGACCAGAAACTGTATGAGTTTATTCGCGAGCAGGGCGTATTCAACTCCGTACCTGATAATTTTGATTTCAAGGCACTGAGGCCCCATGGATCCGCTTAAAGGCAAGCCCGTCAAGGTGTTCTTTGGTTATGCGTTGCCCACCATAGTTGGCATGTTGGCGATTTCCTCGGCGACTATTATCGACGGCTTATTCGTCGGCAATTATGTTGGCGCGCCGGCATTGGCGGCAGTAAATATCAGCATGCCGCTGCTGAGTATCGGCTTTGGCTTTGCTTTTATGCTCGCCATCGGCGGTTCGGTCATGGCGGGAAAATTTCTCGGCGAAAAGAATCAGGAAGCTGCTTCCGCTATATTCACCCGGGTATTACTGGTACAAGTCGGCCTGGGTGTGCTGGTGCTGGTGTTGGGTCTGACGTTTCTCGATAGCTTGATCTTCCTGCTGGGTGCTGCACAGGGTGTGGAGGGAATGGTCGCCGAATACCTGGTGGTGCTGCTCTGGGCCATGCCCATATTTATGGCTGGTATCTGTATCGAGTATTTTGTCCGCGTCGATGGACGGCCGGTGCTGGCAGGCATGGCATTCGTGATCGAGGCAGCAGTCAACATTATTCTCGACTGGCTGTTTATCGTCGAATTTGAGTGGGGATTATCCGGTGCCGCCTGGGCTACCACCATTGCCTATAGCACCGCTATTCTGGTGCTGGTTCCCCACTTTTTTACCGCCCAGTCCAGGTTGAGCTGGAACCTGGCAGTGGGGCGCTGGAAAGATGTGGGCAGGGCGGCCTTTAACGGCGCCTCGGATTTCGCCAATGAAGCATCTGTCGGCATCACGGCGCTGATTTTCAACTGGGTAATGATGAGCCGGTTTGGGGTTGATGGTGTAGCGGCATTTGCTATCGTTAACTACATCCTCTTCTCCGGCGTGATATTCGCGTTTGCTATCGGCGACTCGCTGCAGCCGATGGTCAGTCACTGCCTGGGTGCACGCGACGCGCAGCGCATACGGCAATTTATGCGTATAAGCCTGACCACAGTCGGCCTGGTTGGGCTGGTGGTGGTGGGCCTGTTGCTGACCACCCCGCAGCTGCTCATCGATATGTTTCTCGATGACAGGAGCGTCGCCACTGAACAGATTGCCAACGATTTCATCACCTTTTTCTGGCCGGCCTTCCTCTTTAACGGGATTGCTATCTGCCTGGCGGCCTACATGACCGCCATGCACAAACCGATGCCGTCAGCGGTTATCGCCGTGTCGCGTAGCCTGCTGTTGCCGGGCTTATTTTTGCTCACCTTGCCGCTGTGGTTTGGTGACAGCGGTGTTTTCATGGCGATACCCGCAGCGGAATTTGTGGCCTTCTTTCTCGCCATCTATATTTATCGCAAGAACACACCGGAGCGCCTGGTCGCCCTGGCCTGAACCAAATCGGACAAGAAAAGGAAACAACCATGACCACGAAGCATGTACTGATTTATTCAGCGGTGGTGCTGCTGAGCGCCTGTTCCAAGCCAACCCTGGAGGTCGGTCCTGACGCCGATGCCCAGGGCCACAGTGCCCCCACAGAACAGACGGCAGCGGCCAATGCCCGGGTGTTAAATGAAAGGCCCTTTGCAAATGAGCAGGATTTTGCCGATGCCCAGCGTGGCTTGATTGCCCGCATGCCCGATCTTACCATCGCCAAAAAGAGCGGTGGGACCACCTGGGATCAAACTGCCTACGAATTCATGGGGGAAGAGGTGCCCGCCAGTGCTAACCCCAGCCTGTGGCGACAGGCACGGCTGAACAACTTGCACGGCCTGTACAAGGTTACCGATGGTATTCACCAATTGCGCGGCCATGACCTTGCCAATATGACTTTGATCGACAGTGACAATGGCTGGATCGTGGTTGATCCCCTGACTTCTAAGGAGACGGCGCAGACGGCACTGGCCTTTGCCCGGCAACAGCTGGGCAATAAGCCGGTAGTAGCCGTGCTGTTTACCCACTCCCATATCGACCATTTCGGCGGTGTGCTGGGTGTGGTCAGAGAGGCCGATGTGAGGAAAGGCGGCGTGCGCATTATCGCACCGGAAGGTTTTATGGAGGAGGCCACCAGCGAAAATGTGATAGCCGGTATCGCCATGATGCGTCGTGCCCAGTACATGTACGGCAGTCGTTTAGCCCGTAGTGAGCGGGGTCATATTGGTTCCGGCCTGGGTAAAAACCCGGCCCTGGGTACTGTGGGCCTGTTGCCGCCCACGGATATCATCGATCATGACACCACCGAATTGACCATTGATGGTGTCCGTATTCAGTTCCAATATGCACCGGAATCGGAGGCACCCGCCGAATACATGTTCTACCTGCCCCAGTACCGCGCATTCTGCGGCGCCGAAGTGGTATCCAGCAACCTCCATAATCTCTATACCCTGCGCGGCGCCAAGGTTAGAAATGCCTTGAAATGGAGTTCGTATATCAATGAAAGTATTGAAGTTTTTCCTGAAGCGAGTGTCTATTTTGGTAGCCATCACTGGCCCCGCTGGGGACGTGAAAACCTGGTGGAGTTCCTCGAAATCCAGCGCGACACGTACAAGTATATCCACGACCAGACGGTGCGGATGTTCAACGCCGGTATGACGTCGCGGGAGATAGCGGAAGAGCTGGAGTTGCCCGCAGAACTGCGCACCACCTTTTCCAACGCTGACTATTACGGCACGGTTCGGCACAACGCCAAGGCGGTCTACCAGGGCTATCTCGGCTGGTACGATGCCAACCCCGCTAATCTCAACCCATTACCGCCGAGACAGGCCGGTGAACGCTATGTGGTCATGATGGGTGGCTCACAGGCGCTGCTGGAAAAAGCACAGGCCTACTATGAGCAAGGTGAATACCGTTGGGTCGCCGAAGTCCTCAATCACCTGGTATTTGCCGAGCCGGATAATGTCGAGGCCAAAGCCCTGTTAGCGCGCGCCTACGATCAGATGGGCTACCAGGCGGAATCGGGCCCCTGGCGGGACGTCTATCTGACGGCGGCGTTTGAATTGCGCCATGGCGGCCCCACACAAGCCGTGACCGATTTATCGGCCACCCGTGACCTGATGAAACATACACCGCTACCGTTGATGTTTAATTCCATGGCGGTGCGCCTGAAAGGTCCTGAGGCGGCGGGGGAAAGTCTTCGCATCAAGATGGTGTTTAGCGATCTCAATGAGAGCTACCTGCTCAGTGTAGAAAATGCGGTGCTCCATCACCGCGAAGCGCGCCCAGGGGAGAGCGCAGATGCCGTCCTGACATTGACTCGTGAACTCTTCCTCGACCTGGCGCTGAAAACATCTTCCCTACAGGAGGTGTTGTTTTCAGATGACCTGAGTCTGGAAGGAAGCAAGCTGGCCCTGGTGCGGTTCTTCGCCCTGCAGGACCAGCCCGATGGTATGTTTCCTGTAGTTACTCCCTAAGCGACGCCCTAGCTTCCCGCTTGCGCTACAGCAGTGGCGTGAGTGGGAATGCTATCCATAGCACTGGCTATGGCGTCTTTGTAGCAGGCGCGGCCTGCCTGTGATTGGCGGGCGGTCAGTCGGCGTGTGTTATTGAGATCACACACAGTTTTGGCGGCGCTGCGAATCCGCGCCTGTAGTTTCTCCTGATCGGCGGGCAGTGCCAGGTTGAGATCCGCATAAGACACTGCACGGGTTTCGATCTGCAGGTTGTGATCTCCGGCGCTGGCGGCACTGGCTGTGAAAACCGTGGCGGCTATGGCTACGGCAGTTGCGTACTTGATGAATTGCGTTTTCATGGTGTTTCTCCCTGGCTGTCTATGGATGCAGGCCTGAGCCTTGCGTGCATATTGACCGCAGAGAGAGGGTTTGTTCAGCGAATTGCGATGAGTTGAAGGCTGGCTGCGATGAGTTGCAAAAAAAAGGCCCCGTAGGGTGGATGGCTTTAGCTGGCAGTCTGCCAGTGCTGACTAATTACCGTGGCGACTACAGGGTGGGACTCGACTCGCGCAAGTAAAGCGAGGAAATCAGGATGGGTCTCTGCCAGGTGCGCGCGTGTGCCAGACCACGTGGATACCACAACCGCCAGAAAATCGAGGGCGTTCGGTTCACTGCCTCCCAGACAGCCTGAACCCGAATACTGGCTGGCGAAAATATCCCAGTTGTTATGCAAGCGCTGCACTGCACCTTTCGAACAATCTCGTTGAAAGCGTCATCTTCCCCTGCTACCAGGCGCTCGGGGTAATCGATAATGCCGATGAGGGAATAGCAATTTGCCGAGATATAAACCAGGCCGCGAATTGCCTGCGCGCGCAGCTCGGGCTGCGCCGGTAAGAGGCCGGAGGAGGGAAAATCCAGGCCCAGCTGTATCAGTATCGCTGCGCTCTCCGTAAGTATGCTGCCGTCGGGCAGCACCAGTGTTGGAATCTGTTTTAGGGGATTGAGCTCTGCCAATTTTTGCAGCGCAGAATCGGGCTCCCAGGACGCTGCATCAACGATTTGGCAAGGTGCCTCCGTGAGTGTCAGCGCCATCTCGATGGCTGCTGAGCCCGAGCCTTTGAAACCGTACAGGGTATACATGGCCTTCCTCTAACTTTTCTGTGTCAGCAACTGCCATTAAGGTTAGTAGATGCTGTGAAGGCTTGCTAATTTCCCCAGTAAATGAACTCGTCGTCGGCTGTGATGGGCTGTGCCAGATGCTTGTCCACCGAAATCGGGGCGGCAATAAATTGCGGCCAGCCGGGTTTGCTCCAGTCTTTCTGGCCTTCCGTCATCACCGCCTGCATTCGCGCTAACTGCTCTGGCTCACTGTCGGTGAGATTGTGTTGCTCGGTGGGATCGTCATTGAGATTGAACAGCCAGCTCTTACCGGGGGGATTGCTGACTTGCAGTTTCCAGCCCTGGGAGAGGGAGGTGCTGTAGCCACCGGAGCGCCAGTGCAAACTGTCGTGGGGGGTGCCTGTCGCTGCGCCAGTCAAGTAGGGCATCAAGTCGACACCGTCGTAAATCCGATCGTTGGGCAGTTCAACGCCGGCCGCCGCCGCTGCGGTGGCGAAGACATCAATATGGGAAGCCGATTGCTCATACTGGCCGCCTGCCGCCAATTTGGTGGGCCACTTGACGAAAAAAGGTGTGTGAATGCCGCCTTCGAAAAAGGTCATTTTCCAGCCCCGGTAGGGGGCGTTTAGATTGGGCAGGCCAACATAGTGGGCGCCGCCGTTGTCACTGGTGAATATCACCAGGGTGTTTTCTTCCAGCCCGTTTTCCCGCAGCGCATCCATGACCTGGCCGACACCGCGATCCACCGCTAGCATCATGGCGCCGTATACACGCTCGGTATGGTTCTCGATCATGGGTAGCGCGTCGTAGTCCGCTTTGGTCGCATGTAGCGGGGTATGGGGTGCGTTGTAAGCCAGGTACATGAAAAACGGCCGATTGCGGTTGGCCTCGATCACATTCACCGCGTGCTCCGACAGGTAGTCAGTCATGTACTTGTCGGGGATGAAACGTTGTTCCTGGTTGTAGCGCACGGCGAAGGCCAGGTTGGGCCAGAGGAAGGTGTCGATGGGGTCAAATTCCTGGATGGATTTGATGTGTTCGTGATCGTCAAATTCTGCATAGGCGGCACCGCCTGCCAGAAAGCCGAGGAATTCATCAAAGCCGCGCTCGGTGGGTGTTTGTCCTTCAGTTTCACCCAGGTGCCATTTGCCCAGGGCAACGCTGTGGTAGTTATTCTCGGCCAGTAGCTTCGGCAGCATGATTTCCGATTGTGGAACGCCCTTGGCCTCGTAGGCCGGATGCAAATCCACGTTTTCTTCATAGACCTCTGAATTGAAAGGGCGTTCGTCGTTGTTCATGGAGGAGGTCAGGCGCATAAAACTCAATGGCGCCGGGGTGAATTCAAAACCAAAACGGGTAGGGTAGCGCCCGGTCAACATGGCTGCGCGCGACGGTGCGCAGGTAGCGTTGCCGGTATAGCCGTTGGTGAGGTGTACGCCCCGTTGGGCTATGGCATCAATATGGGGGGTTTGCACGGCGCCATCGCCAAGGCCGCCACCGTAGAAGGAAATGTCATTCCAGCCCAGGTCATCGACCAGTATGACGACAATATTGGGTGGCCGCTCATCGGCCGGTGTCTCAGCGTGAGTCGGTCCCTGCTGCCAGTGCACGGGTTGAGTCGGCAAGCGTGGCTCGCGCAATTCGGCCAGCATACCCAGGGCGCCGTGAGTGGCTGCCCAGGTCACCACGTCATTGAAGTTGAGGTATACAATGAGAAACAGGCCTGTAACGATACCTGCAATCCAGGTTGTTATTGAATTCATAGAAAGCCCATACACAATTGGCATTAGTTGTGCCAATATTCTCCACCATTCAATTCAGGAGTGCAATGATGTCAGAACAAATTACCTCCCAAACCATGGAAGTACGGAAAGATAGTTGGGGTGATACCCGTATTGTCGCAGAACAAGTTAACACTGAACTCGCTGAGAACGAGGTGTTGCTAAAGGTGGATCGCTTTGCCCTGACTGCCAACAATATCTCTTACGCGGGTGCCGGCGATATGCTCGGCTACTGGGGTTTCTTTCCCGCAGAGGAAGGCTGGGGCCGTATTCCGGCGATGGCCTGGGGCGATGTGTTGGCGTCGAATCACCCTGAGATTGAAGCGGGTGAGCGGGTGTGGGGTTTTTTCCCCATGGGGACCCACCTGAGAATACTGGCTGGTAAAGTTCGAGAAGACCAGTTTGTGGATGTCTCAAGTCACAGGGCTGAATACGCGCCAGCGTACGCTCAATTCACCCGGGCTGCTGCTTTGCCCATCTATGAAGAGGCGCGTGAGGACCAGGACAGTTTACTGCGAGGTTTGTTCATGACCTCCTGGCTGGCGGAAGACTTCATGTGGGACAACGACTATTTCGGAGCTGAAGCCTTCCTGATCACCAGTGCCTCCAGTAAAACCAGTATTGCGCTGGGTTTTGCGGTTACACAGCGCGGAGAAAAACGCAGTATCGGGCTGACCTCTTCATCGAACAAGGCGTTTTGTGAGAGCCTGGGTTGTTATGATGAAGTGGTGACCTACGATGAGCTGACCAGTCTCGATGCATCAATGCCGGTGGTGATGGTTGATATGGCGGGTAGTGCCAGTGTGATCAGTACGCTGCACCATCACTTCGCGGACAATATGAAATACTCTTGCCGGGTTGGCGCTACACACTACACGGAGATGGGAGCAGTTGACGATCTTCCCGGCGCCCAGCCGGAATTTTTCTTCGCTCCCAGTCAGGTGCAAAAGCGCAGTGCCGAACTTGGTGCCGGGGAATTGATGATGAAATTAGGAGTGGCCTATGTCGCATTTCGCCAATTTGCCGATAGCTGGCTGACGGTAGTTCAGGGCAGGGGCCCGGAGGTGGTTGATGCAACCTATCAGCAGGTGTTGGCAGGCGGGGTGTCGCCGACCGAGGGACAGATATTATCCATGTGGCCTGAGTAGCTACCCAGTCGGTACCTCAAACAACAGGTAAAGCATTTCGGCGATGGTCTCGACGGTCGCCTTGTTGCTGAGGCCCTGGGTGGTGCGCAGGCGATGCCAGGTTTCGAAGCCCATTACCGCTTCCGCCGCGGCCTGTCGTTTTGCCGGCAAAAGCTTGAACTCAGGCAGCCAGCCCTCCAGGTCTTTGCGCAGCCCTTTCATATTGCGGGCATAGTTTTTTCGCAACGCGGCAGATTTCCACAATTGAGCCTGGGTAGACAGCATGGTTAATTGCAATTGTTCGAAGGCCTGGTCATGTCGCTCCACCGCGTGGAGTATCCGCTCGGACAGGCTGCCATCTCGATCGCCGCCGAGAAACAGGTTCTCGTAGGTGTCGCGCATCAGTGCATCCATGGAGAGGAATACGCTTTCCATGTCTGAAAAATGTCGAAAAACGGTCCGTATGCCTACTTCGGCTCGATCGGATACTTGCTGGGCCGTGGGCACAAGGTTGCCTTCCTCGACCAGCGAGATGACGGCATTAACAATCAGCTGTCGACTGCGCTGACTGCGCAGGGCGCGACCGTCTTGAGTAGGTTTCACGGTAGTTTGTTTCTCTTTGTTCATGGCGTGCTTATAGTGTTATTTTCAAATAAGTATAAACTATTGACATTAATTGTGCCATTAGTATGCTTGCAAGTCGAGTATCGGGGGACGTTCAGATGGGCAGAATAACAGAGTTCTTTCGCGTGTTGCGTGAGTTTGCACACATTATCCCGGCCCTGCGCTATAAACCACCACAGGATGATGATCCCATCTCGATGGCTGTGGTACTGGAAGCTACCGTCGAGCGCTATCCCAATCAAACCATGCTTCTATTTGAAGGCCGCGAATGGACCTGGGAAGAATTCAACCGTGACTGCAATCGTATGGCCCACTACCTTCACTCCCAGGGAGTTAAACGCGGTGATGCAGTGGCCCTGTTTATGGAAAACCGGGCCGAATTTCTTATAGTCATGTTTGCACTGATGAAGTTAGGCGCGATTGCCGGGCTGATCAACAACAGCTTGGGCGGTCGGCAATTAGCACACTGTATTAGTACGATCGAGTGCAGCAAGTGTATCTTTGGTGAGGAGCTCGCGGCGCCGATTGAGGAGGTTCGAGCTCAACTGAATTTGCAGGACGGGCGCGATTATCTGTGGCTGTCAGATCGTGGTGAGGCGGACGCACCAGCCTGGGCCCTGAATGCCAGTGAGGGCGCGGTCGGCCAGCCGGATAACAATCAGGCAGTGACGCGGGAGACCCTGGCCGGAGAAACCGGCTTGTATGTTTTTACGTCCGGCACCACGGGCTTGCCCAAAGCCGCCTTGCAGCCACACCGGAAGTTAATTGCCAGCGCCGGGGTAATGGGCCGGGTCGGATTTCGTTTCAGCCCCAAAGATCGTCTCTACTGCTGCCTGCCCCTTTACCATGTCACCGGCCTGGTACCGGGGGTGTTCGCAGCGATTACCATGGGGGCGTCTGTCTTCCTGCGCCGCAAGTTTTCCGCCAGTCAGTTCTGGGACGAGGTGCGGCAATTCAATACCAATTCGCTGGTCTACATTGGTGAGCTCTGTCGCTACCTGGCAAACCAGCCGGAGCAGGACAACGACGGCGATAACCCGGTGGTCAAGATGGTGGGCAATGGTTTGCGGCCAGATGTCTGGGACGACTTTCGCCATCGCTTTAAGGTCGGCCGCATCGGTGAAATCTACGGTGCCAGCGAAGGCAATATCGCTTTCATGAACTTGTTCAACAAGGAAAAAACCATTGGTACCACCACGGCGAAGCTCACTCTTGTTGAATACGATGTAGATAATGACGAGGTGGTGAAAAACAGCCAGGGGTTTTGTACGCCCGTGGTGAAAGGGGAGCCAGGATTGCTATTGGCTAAAGTGGACGAGATCTTCCAATTCGACGGCTACAAAGACAAGAGTGCTTCTGAAGCAAAATTATTCCGCGACGTATTAGAGTCGGGCGATTGCTATTTCAACACCGGAGATTTGATCCGTGAGATTGATGTCGGTTTTGCCATGGGTTATGCCCACTACCAGTTTGTGGATCGCACCGGCGATACCTTTCGCTGGCGTGCAGAGAACGTATCAACCAATGAGGTCGGCGAGATTCTCAACAGTTTTGATCAGTTTGAATTCACTAATGTGTACGGTGTTGAGGTGCCTGGTGCGGAGGGGCGTGCAGGCATGGCTGCGCTGATGCTCAAAGCCGGGCAAGACTTTGACGCAGATGAGTTTTCCCGTTTTGTGGCGGCTCAACTACCGGCATACTCTCGGCCTGTCTTTCTCAGGATTCAGCGAAACCTCGCCACCACCCAGACTTTCAAGCTGGTCAAGGGCGAGCTGCGCAAGGCGGCCTATCACCTTGAGCAGGTGAGTGACCCTCTCTATGTGCTAAAACCTCGCAGCGATCGCTATGAGCTGCTGGAACCGGAATTCTATTCGCAAATTGTCGCCGGTAATGGCGGCTACTAGAAAACAGGCTGTTTGCAATGATTGAACTGTATACGTCGGCCACACCTAACGGTCACAAGGCCTCCTGCACGCTGGAAGAACTGGGTATCAATTACCAGGTTCACGCTATCGACCTGGGTGAGGGCGATCAGAAAACTGAGCAGTTCCTGGCGATGAACCCCAACGGCCGTATCCCGGTGATTGTCGACACCGACAATGACAACCTTTCAGTGTTTGAGTCGGGTGCCATCATGATCTACCTGGCGGAGAAGGCCGGTAAGTTGTTGCCGGCAGATGCCGCGGGTCGGGCCCGGGTAATGCAATGGCTGATGTTTCAGATGGGCGGTGTGGGCCCGATGATGGGGCAGGCCAATGTTTTTTATCGCTATTTTCCCGAGAAGATCGAATCGGCCATCAATCGTTATCAGCACGAAGTGCGGCGTTTGTTCGAGGTGCTGGATGTACAACTGGGGCGAAGCGAATGGCTGGCGGATGATTACTCCATAGCGGACATCGCCAATTGGTGTTGGGTGCGAACCTATAAATGGTCTGGCGTATCCCGCGACGGCCTGGATAACCTGGACCGCTGGCTGGCGGTGATGAAAGAGAAACCGGGCCTGCGCAAAGGCGTTGATGTGCCCGTGCACATCGATAGTTTGCTGGACGACCCGGAAGCCGCCAAAAGGTTTGAAGAAAACGCACAAAAAACCCTACAGACCTGATCCTGAAAAAACAGACAGCAGACAATCGCAGAGGAAACGACAATGAAGCTAGGTATAAGCCAGATGGCGTTTGGCAATCGTGCCAAAATCAATATGGACCTGATCAAGCACGCGGAAAATCTCGGATTTCATTCCGTGTGGACCGCCGAGGCCTATGGCAGTGATGCGGTGAGCGCCGCTTCCTGGATCCTCGCCCAGACCAGCAAGATCAACGTCGGTACGGCCATCATGCAGATGCCGGCACGGACACCCGCCATGGCAGCGATGACGGCGATCACCCTGGATCACCTGTCCGATGGGCGCTTTATTATGGGCCTCGGACCGAGTGGGCCGCAGGTGGCAGAAGGTTGGCACGGCTAGGTCTATGGGAAGCCGCTGAGTCGCACCAAGGAATATATATCGATCATCCGCGAGATCCTGGCCCGCGAGGCGCCGCTGGAACATCAGGGTGAGTTCTATCAGATTCTCAATAAAGAGGCTGGTAGCACCGGCCTGGGCAAGCCCCTGAAGAGCATTTTGCATGGCAATCCAGACTTGCCCATCTTTACCGCGTCGATCAGCCCCAATGGTTTGCGGTGTGCGGCCGAATGCGCTGACGGCGTTTTTCCCATGATGCTCAAGCCTGAGAGTTATGACGATGTGATCAAGCCCCATCTCGATGAGGGATTTGAGCGCGCCGGCAATGGGAAGAGTAAAGCTGACTTCACCGTGGCACCGGGTGTGTCCTGCCTGGTGGGGGAGTACGACCAGCTGGCCCCCATGGTGAAGGCGAATATGGCGTTGTACATCGGTGGTATGGGCGCACGCGACAAAAACTTCTACAACGACCTTGCCAAGCGCATGGGCTACGTGGATGCAGCAATTGAAATCCAGGACCTGTACCTCGGCGGCAAGAAGCAGGAGGCCATTGCCGCGGTGCCAGATGAGTTGGTAGATGCAGTTCACCTGATCGGCTCAGAGGAGAAGATTCGCGAGCGGGCCAAGGTCTGGAAAGCCAGCAGTGAGCGCGGCGAAATCGATCTGATGTTGGTCGGTACTATGCAAACAGAAGCGCTGGATATTCTCGCCGACGTGATGCTATAGATGTCTGGCAATTACACCTTGATGGGGCTCGAAATGAGCCCCTACAGCATGAAGATGTACGCCTACCTGGAATTTAAAGGCGTACCCTTTAGCTGGGAAGCGCGTGATCTCAAGGCGAACAGGAAGTTCCAGGCCCACGCCCAGGTGCAGTTGATTCCCATGTTGTTTCGCCCGGATGGCACGACCATGCAAGACTCAACCCTGATGATGGAGCAGGAGATTGAACCGAACTTTGCCGAACCCTCGGTGTACCCAGCGGAACCGGCGGCGCGATTTCTCACGGAGTTGCTGGAAGAGTTCGGCGACGAGTGGTGCAACAAGCTGATGTTTTTCCAGCGTTGGGGGCCGAAGGAAGATCAGCGTTGGACAGGCAAGCGGCTGGCAGAGCAGATGTTTGGATCGGTGTGGTGGGGGCGGTTATTGCGCCCCTTTATTGCCCGTCTGATCGTGCGACGTATGGTGCCGCGCTTGTCCTTTGCCGGCGGCACCGAGCAGAACATCTCTCATTTCCAGAAATCCTGGGAGACGCTACTGGCCGACATGGAGACTCACCTGACTCACAGGCCGTATCTGTTTGGTGGCCGACCCAGCCTGGGGGATTTCAGCCTATTTGGCCAGTTGGTCGAAGCCTACAGCGATGTGTCGGGTGGGCGTTATATCGACGCCCATTGTCCCGTGGTGAAAGCCTGGATAGAGCGCATGCATGACGCCAGCATTGAAGGTGATTTTGAATCACTGGAGCAGTTAATGCCGACGCTGGGGCCGTTGTTGAAGAACAGCGTGGCGGGGCGTTTCTTGCCCTGGACCACCGCCAATGCCAAAGCCTGGGCGGCGGGTGAGCCGACCACCGAGCTGACCTTTGACGGCGAACTGTATTCACAGAAGACTTTTAAATATCACTCCTTCAGTCGCGATGAGTTGTTCAAGAAATATCAATTGGTGAAGGACGACGCACAATTGCAGGCGGTGTTGGCCGATACCGGTTGCCTGCCATATTTCCCCGGGGGGGAGTTCTTATGAAAATTTTCTACGCTGTGTTGGCTGTTCTCTATGGTGCCTGGTTCTGGTGGTACGGGGGCCGGGGCGAACCGGTTAGCCACGAGGAGGTGAAAACCTACCTGGCGCAGACCGCCGCCAATTTTCGCGACCAGGGCGTGGAGCTGGACGAGAAGTTTTATAAGCAGTTCGAGTCGCTGGCAATTACCGACGACGGCAATGAGTATTACATGGTCAATCTGATGCGCTGGCGCGATAAGGCACTCTATCGCCCAGGCTCTCCCTGGGCCGATGACCCGGACCCCATGGCTGCCAATGCGCGCTACGCCGCCGGAGTGGTGCCGGCATTGCTGCGCCATGGCGGGCTGCCAGTATTTATGGGTGACCCCAGCGGTCGCTTTATGGAGGATGGCGACGTGCGCCCCTGGGACAGTTTTGCCATCGTTCGCTATCGGAGCGTGCGTGACATGCTGGAGATGGTCAGTCATCCCTCAATGGCACAGTTTGGGCCCCACAAGGGCGCCTCGATTGAAGAGACTCATGTCTTCCCAGTGAGGGCCCAGCTCAGCCTGGTTATGGTGCGCACCACCGTAGCTTTGCTGTTTGTCGGGCTGGCGCTGTTAGCCACCGGCATTCGTCGCGTTCTTCAGTCGCGTAAATAAAAAATAGACACTTAAGCAGGTAGCAAGAAATGAGCAAAATATCAGCACCCGTACGTCTGCATGGCGTCCATGGCAGCCCCTATACCCGCAAGGCGCTCGGCGTACTGCGTTACCGGCGTATCCCCTACCGCTTTATCATTGGCCAGCCCGGCATGATGACCGACTCAGGTCATGTGGATGTAGACAGTCTTCCCCTGCCTAAATTGGTTCTGTTGCCCACGTTCTATTTTCCGAATGAGTCCGGTGTCGATCAGCCAGTGACTGATACCACGCCTATTCTGGAGCGTCTTGATGAGGCCTTCGAAGGTCGCAGCGTGCACCCATCTGAGCCGGTATTGAATTTCATCAATTACCTGTTAGAAGATTACGCCGATGAGTGGCTAACCCGGTGCATGTTTCATTATCGCTGGGCCTATGAGGCGGATATTGATAAAGCCGGATCGGTTCTGCCATTTTTATCTACCACATCACACGCACCAGAATTCGCAGCGTCCATGAAGAAAATGATTTCTGAGCGTCAGATCAGTCGAATCTGGGTGGTGGGTTCCAATGAAGTCACAAAGCCTGTTATCGAAAACAGCTATGTGCGCATCCTGGAGTTGATGGACACTCATTTACAGTCGCATAACTTCCTGATGGGCGCGCGCCCGGGCTCTTCAGATTTTGGGGTCTTTGGTCAGCTGACCTGTCTCACGCATTTCGATCCCACACCGATGGCACTGACACTGAAGCACTCGCCGCGCTTGTATGCCTGGACAGAGCGAGTGGAGGATCTCTGCGGCTACGAGGTCGAGGAAGGTGATTGGCTGGATGCCAGTAATCTGCCGGAATCTCTGCATGCAATTCTGGCAGAGATAGCGCGCACGCATATGCCGCAAATGTTAGCCAACGCCACAGCGCTGGCGGCGGGAGAGAAGGAGTTTGAAACCGAGATTGATGGTTTGCCCTGGAAGCAACCTTCGTTCCCTTATCAGCTCAAGTGCTTACGTTGGACGCGTGAGAAATTTGCAGCGTTGACCGCAACCGAACAGGCCCTGGCCCGGGATATCCTCGAGACCAACGGTCTGCTGCCACTGATAGACGATGCCATCTGATGTTTGAGGGCAAATACACCATGTGGGGCGGCGAGCACAGCCTGTTCACCCGCAAACTCCAGGCCATGCTCAATTACCTGGATGTGGACTACGAGTTTAAATTGAAAAGTGGCGAGACCGGCAAGGAAATGGAGGCTCGCCTGGGTACCCACTTTATTCCCGGTCTGCAGACGCCGGAGGGCTGGTTTATCCACGACACCACCCCCATTGGCCTGATGTTGAATGCCAAGTACCCGGATCGCGCCATTGTGCCCACCTCACCGGTGCAACGTATTGCGAGTCATCTATTGGAAGATTGGGCGGATGAATGGTTTGGCCGCTATGCCATCAGTAGTCGCTGGTGTTATCCGCACAATGTTGAATTCGTTGCCGCGGGCTTTTACGGCAATTTCATCGGCAAGTTTATGGCTGAAGGACTGACCGAGGAAGAACAAGCGACGGCGGCGAAAATGATCGAAGGGGTGCGTGATGGTTTTGGTTTGAAGGCCTGCGCCATCCGCGGTTGTGGCCCGGACCAGGCCGCCGCCGTGCGCGCTGACTTCGAGCAGTTAATGCGCCATGCCAATGCGCATTTCAGTCAATATCCCTTCCTGTTGGGTGATCGAGCCTGCCTCGGAGACTTCACCTTCGCTGGTTTTTTCGAAGCGCATATCGCCGCCGATCCGGAGCCACGCAGCTGGATCAATGCCAGCGCCCCAGAAATGGTGGGGCATATGAAGCGGGTGTTTGAATCACGCAGTGATGACGGACAATATCTGGCGAATGATGAGCTACCAGAAACCCTGCAGCCCCTGTTTGAACATATGTGCAGCAGCTATCACAAGTTCCTGGTAGTGTGCCGTGAAGCGCTGGCCGCCGGTGAGAAATGGTGCGAGGTAGATCTCGGCGACGGCCCGGTGCGCATGCGCTCCCTCAAATATAGCGAAGTCTCCCGCTGCCATATCCGCAATGAGATTGAGTCGCTTTCAGCTGAGGACAGGGCAGCAGTCGATGCTGCCCTGGGGTCTCTGGGAGTACTGGATGCCTACCTGCTGCCCCCTCTTAGCTAGCTGCGGATTCTTCCTCAGGCGGATCCGGATCGAGGATGTCCTGGGTGCGCAATTCAAAATCGCTGGCATCATGGCGTTCCAACAGCTGCTTTGACTTGTCGCCAAAGGGGCGATTGACCATCTGGCCGCGTTTGACCGCCGGGCGTTCGCCCACTTCATCGATCCAGCGGATCAGGTTGGTGTAAGTGTGAGAGTCGAGGAACTCGGCGGCATCATAAGCTAAGCCGCGAATCACTGCCCCGTACCAGGGCCAGATCGCCATGTCGGCGATGGTGTAGTCATCGCCACAGATGTATTGACGCTCAGCCAGGTTCTGGTCGAGCATGTCTAGCTGGCGTTTTACCTCCATGGTATAGCGGTCGATGGCGTACTCAATTTTGATCGGCGCATAGGCGTAGAAGTGGCCGAAACCGCCGCCCATGAGTGGTGTTGCACCCATCTGCCAGAACAACCAGGACAGGCACTCGGCTCGCTCAGTTGAGTCGGTAGGTAAAAACTCGCCAAACTTTTCCGCCAGGTGCATCAGAATGGCGCCCGACTCAAAAACACGTACCGGGGTGTCGCCGCTGTGATCCATTAACGCCGGAATCTTGGAATTGGGATTGGCACTGACAAAGCCACTGCCAAATTGCGAGCCGTCACCAATATTCACCAGCCAGGCATCGTACTCCGCACCACTGTGACCTTTGGCCAGCAGCTCTTCCAGCATCACAGTGACCTTGACGCCGTTGGGTGTGGCTAGGGAGTAGAGCTGCATGGGGTGCTTGCCCACCTGCAGTTCCTGCTCTTGCTGTGCCCCGGCGGTGGGGCGGTTGATGTTGCCGAAAGCCTGGTCGTTGTCCGGGTTCCATTGCCAGATGGCGGGTGGTTCGTAGTTGTCTTGTTCTGCCATGCGTGCAGCTCCGCTGATAGTTAGGTGTCAGGAGTGTATACCAATGTGGTGCTTAGTTGGATTCCTGATTTGCTACTTGCGGGCCCCGCCGTGGTTGTCGCTAGGAGATCTGCTGCTCGAAGTAGGCCTTCAGGTCCTTTTTCAGGATCTTGCCGGTGGCATTTCGCGGCAGCGGCTCGTCGAGGATGAAGATGTAGTGGGGCACCTTGAAGTGGGCCAGATTTTCTTTGGCAAACGCCCGCACCTCGTCTTCATTCACGGTTTTGCCTGCCTTGGCGACCACGGCAACCGCGAGTTGTTCGCCCATGGCCTCGTCGGGCAAGCCAAAGGCCGCCACCTCCTCGATACTGCGATGGTCGTACAAGGCTCCTTCAATTTCTGCCGGATAGATGTTCTCGCCGCCGCGAATCACCATGTCCTTGGCACGGTCGGACAGGTAGAGATAGCCATTCTCGTCGAAATAGCCGATGTCGCCGGAGTTAAACCAACCGTCTTCGAAATCCTCGGCGTTGGCATCGGGGCGGTTCCAGTATTCGGAAATAAGCGTGGGTGATTTCATCCACAGGTGGCCGGCCTCGCCCTGGGCCAATTCCGTACCCTCGTCATCCCGCACGCTCACCTCGACCGTGGGATGCAGGTAGCCAGCGGAACCGGGGTTGCGGGTGAAAGGTGCACCGGTAAACGCGGTGCCGACGGCATTGGTTTCCGTCATGCCCCAGCCGGTGCCGGGATAGCCCTGGGGCAGTTTCTCTTCAATAAGGCGCGCCGCCTTGGGTGGAGTTGCGGCACCACCTGCACCCACGCTAAACAGGCTGCTGGTATCGCGGTCGTCAAATTCCGGTGATTCCAGCAGTTGCAATAACATGGCCGGGGCCGAACTGCATATAGTCACTCGCTCGGTTTCGATTAGCTCAAGCGCCTGCTCTGCGTTCCACTTATACATCATTACTATTCGGCGCCCGCCTTTAAAGGCGGTCAGGAAAACCGCATGCAGACCAGACACATGAAACAGTGGCACTGCCAGCATCTGGGTCGGTTCGAAGCCGGATTCCATCATGGCAGTGATGGTATCGGGATTGATCATGGCAGAGGCATAGGCCGCTACCTCAAAATTGGTGATGGCCTGGCACAGGGCGCGGTGGGTCGAAACAGCGCCTTTGGGTACGCCGGTGGTACCGGAGGTATACAAAATCATGACCAGGTCTTCTGGTTCAATATCTGCAGCGGGCATTACCGCGCTTTCAGCGCCGGCAATAAACTCATTCAGCGTGAATGAGCCCGCTTGGGGTTCGTATCCCTCCGGGCGGGCGATAACGGCGGCAATGGCCTGTTCCGTCAGCCAGTCCGCCACCATGCCGTAGCGTTGGTGGTCGCAAAACACGGCCCGCGCGTCAGCATCGCTGAGGGCGTATTCGAGATCTTTGGCCTGGCCCCAGCTGTTGAGAGGGACAACGACCGCACCAATAGACGTAATGGCGATATAGGCACTCATCCACTCGGGATAGTTGCGCATGGCGATAGCGACACGATCCCCTTTGCCAATCCCCAGCGTGTTGACCAGCTGGTGGCCGATACTGGCAGCCTGTTGCAGCATTCCCTGGAAAGTGAAGCGTTCCCCTTCATAAACCAGGAATTCACGATCGCCGTGGACAGCAGCCGCCTCGAAGACATCCAGCAAACTGGCGGGCGCGCTGTCATACATCTTGTATTCAACGCCATCGATGCTCCGCTGAGAGATCGAGAAAGGGGAGCCTGCCCCGGTTAGCTGGGCGATGGCTTCGTCGTAGGCGGCCTTTAATTCTGGCATGGTCGGTTCCCTTTCTCTGGCGTCGATGGTTTAGCTTGGACGTAGTGTAGAAGTGGCGGCAATGTATCGCGATAGTCAGAATTTTCAAGATCCCGTGGCATAAATTGTCATGCCAATGGGAAGGACTGTGTGCAATGCCGGTCTCTGTGTAGAAACTCCTGATTGTTAGTATAGTCTGCCAGCCGCGCACCGCTTGCAGTCGGTGACTAGCTTGCGTCTGCTGAATGGGTGGCGGAATGATCGGGTTCCTGCATCGGCACCAGCGTAATAGCCGCCACTAGCAGGAGAACCAGGCCGCCAATACAAACCCATTCCGCGAGCGCGTAGCTGCCAAAATAATCCAGCCCCAGGCTGAACAAGGCCGGCCCGATAGCGCTGGCAAACACCATGGTAGAGGTGCACAAGCCGTTGATTTCACCCAGGTGCAGCGGGCCAAAATTGCGAATGAAAGCCAGGTTGGAAATGACTGACCAGAGCCCGCCGCCAAAGCCGAAACCCACGGTCAGCAGCCAGTAACCCCAGTTTTGATCCAGGTTCAACAGGCCCTGGGCGCCGCTGATAAAGGCGATCAGCATGATAACGAGGAGGGGCTTGAGGGAGCTCTTATCTGCCAGCCAGCCGAACAACATATTGGTGGACGTCGACACCAATGCCACCGGGAAAAAGTAGCTGAATGCTTCGGTGGCGGTGCGCCCGGCCTCGGTAAACAATGACACAATGTGGAAGGTCACAGCGGTGGCGAAGAGGCCGTGCATAGCCAGGCTGAGACTGTATATCCAGAAGGTGGGCGTGCGCCGGGCCTCGGCCAGGGTGAGGCTCACTGGATCCAGCCTGATGGCGGATGGGTCCGCGGTACCACCGTCGATACTGACACCACATTCAGTGGGGTTATTGCGCAACAGCAGCACCGCCGCCAATGAGAACCCGGCGCAAGCCAATGCCAGTACCCACAGCGCACCGCGCCACTGGTACTCACCAATCATCCAGGCTAAACCCAGCGGAGCCAGGGAAAACCCGAAACTGACAAACACCCCACGCAGGCTGCTGACCAGGCCGCGACGTCTTTCGAACCACAGCAGCAGGATATTGGTGGAACAGCTGGTCAGTATGCCCTGGCCGAAAAAACGCACGCCAAAATAACCCAGGGTGATGAAGACAAAGGTAGCTGCGGTACCGCCGCCCAGGGCGGCAGAAAAATGATCCGTCAGGGAAATGAAGACCAGCATGCCGGCCAGGGCCATGCTGGCTATGGGTACCATGATGCGGCCGCCCAGCAGGTCGTAGAGGCGGCCAGCCCGGGTTAAAAACAGAGCCGAGGTAACCGTGCCGATGAGATAGGCGAGACTAAGTTGAGTGCGGGTGAGGCCCAGCACCTCGATCAAGGGGTCGGTAAACACCGCCATGCCCATGGTCTGGCCGGGAATACTGGCCCAGAAACCCAGCAAACTCAGCAGCCAGATCACCCAACCGTAGTAGAAGGGCAGCTTGCGGATATCGAATGGCCAATTGGGTGAGATTTTCATGGGCGCGAATATTAGCACCGAATGTTATTCTTGGCGGCCGCAATTTTGAAAACCAGGTATAGCCGTGAATTTTAGTATGACCACCGAGCAACAGGAGACTTTCCTGTCGCAGCCGCGCGTTGGTATTTTCGCTTTCAACCAGGGCGGTGAAAGCCCCTTGCTGACTCCGATGTGGTTTGTCTATGAGAACGGTACAGGCGAGTACTGGTTTCTGACCGATGTCGAATCCCGCAAGGGTAAGCTGCTGTTTGTTGGCTCGCCCATCTCGATGTTGGCGCAAAAGGACAGCACGCCGCACAAATACGTGTCGGTGCGGGGTAAGGTGTGCGCAATTTCCGAGGGCAGCTCTGATGATTGGGCGGCTATGGCGCGCCACTATGCCGTGGAGGGTACAATAAACATAGAGGATACTGGTCTGGGAAGCCCCGTGCTGGTGCGGGTAAGAATCGACAGGTGGACCAGTTATGACGAGGCGAAGTAGGACTGGTGCTTGAAACACCCCAGGAAGACAACTCCCTATTTCTTTCCCGCAGCGATGTAAACGAGCCGCTCTCCACTCACTCCCAGCACGGTTTTCACCTGGACGATGCGGATTGGCCCTCGGTGGAGCATTACTACCAGGGCATGAAGTTTGAGAATCTTGAATACCGGGAGAAAATACGCCAGGCCAGCCATCCGAAACAGGCGCGTAAACTCGGCGGCAGCCGCTTTAAGCGTGTACGCAAAGGCTGGAAGAAAATGCGGCGTGTGGTCATGACCCGCGCGGTCTACACCAAGTGCCGAACGCACACCGAGGTTGCTGAACAGTTATTGGCAACGGGAGACCTATTGCTGGTGGAGAATAGTGCCTACGACTATTTCTGGGGCTGCGGCCGCGACCGGCGTGGCCACAATACCTATGGCCAGGTGTTGATGGATGTGCGGGATAAGCTGCGGCAGGAAAGCGCTGCGGCCACCAGTTAGGAATCTGCCAGCGCTGGGCTATAGATCTGTTCGCAGTGGCTGGATGCTATCGACGATCGCTTGTTGCAATTCGCCGGCATGGAAAATAATTTCGATGTGTTCAATAAGTCCATCGACAATTCTAAAACGGCTCGCTATGCGCAGGCGTTGTTCCACCCCATGCAACTCGAGGGTGTAGCGCACGTCTGCGTAGGGTGCTTCGACTACCCAGACCTCGTCAGTCATGGCCTTATTCGCCTCGTAGGCCGGGTCTTTTAACAGCTCGCGCAATTGTTCGCCATTGCCGCCGGTCTGGTAGCCCATTTCGATACGCTCGCAGTTGTCGGCGAATAGGACCTTGTCAGGCTCGTGGTCGAGCAGGCCTTCCTGGAGATAGGTTCGGGCGATGGCGATCAGTTCATCATGTTGAGTCATTGCACAAATATCCGCAGTAGTGATGTAGGAGTG
Organism: Halieaceae bacterium; assembly: GCA_965237855.1. Classification (GTDB taxonomy): domain Bacteria; phylum Pseudomonadota; class Gammaproteobacteria; order Pseudomonadales; family Halieaceae; genus CBDEGK01. The sequence goes on from CBDEGK010000001.1 coordinate 224,718, forward strand.
AGCTAGTCGGGCTATTATCGAGTAAACGATTGGGGAAAGATAATGAGCGATATGCCGATGGTGCGTATTCACGCACCCAATGATCTGCGAACGGATCAAGTCAGCCGGCCGGTGGCCGGAGACAACGATGTAGTGGTGCAAGTGGCTCAGTGTGGCATCTGTGGCTCAGACCTGAGCTATGCCAAGATTGGCGGCATTCCCGGTGCGGCCAGCCCTTTTGCCCTGGGTCACGAGTTTTCCGGCAGCGTGGCCGAAGTGGGCGCGAATGTCAGCCATGTCAGTGTGGGTGACCGGGTGGTGATCAATCCAGAGGCTGGGGCCAATGGCATCGGTAGTGGCGGCCTCAAGGGCGCTTTCGCACCCTATATCCTGTTTGAAAATGCAGCGGCTTACCCGCAGGGCGTGCTTAAACTGCCTGAATCCCTGGACCTGGAGATGGGCGCGCTGATTGAACCACTGTCGGTAGGCATGCACGGCGTCAACCAGGGCAAGATTGGCGCTGACGATAAGGTGGTGGTTTTCGGGGCGGGGCCGGTGGGTCTTAGCGCCGCGGTGGTGGCCAGGTACTACGGCGCGCAACAGGTTGTGGTGGTGGATCTGTCAGAGAAGCGACTGGCGGTGGCGGCCGAGCTGGGGTTGATTCCCTTCAAGGCAGATGCGGGTGATATCAGTGATTTTCTCAAGCAACAACACGGCACAGTGTCCCTCGGTCCGCTACTAGGCGAGCAGGCGGCGACCGACGTGTATATCGAGGCGACCGGCGTTGGACCGGTGTTCCAACAGATATTGGAGGTGGCCGGCAAGGGCGCTCGCGTGGTGGTAATTGGTGTTCATTTCGCACCGGTTGAAATCAATATGATTGGTTTGTTGATGCGCGAGCTTCAGCTAACCGCTGCCATGAGTTACACCACAGAGTTTGAGGATGTCATCAAGATGTTGGAGTCAGGGCGGGTGGAGGTGTCACCAATGATTAGCCATCGCTTTCCGCTTTCAGAGTTTGCCGAGGCCTTCGCCCAGGCCCAGCGCCAGGACGAAGCCGTTAAAGTGTTGGTGGATTGCCAGGGGTAAGCACATGGAAAAAATGATCTACCTGTTGCAGCGCCCAGCCGCAACGTCTATCGAGGATTTTCGAGGGGTGCTTCTAAATGAGCTGATCGTTGGCCTACGCAGCAACGGCGCCTCACACATCACCATCAATGTGGCTGATCTCAATGACCTACTTGAAGCTGAAGCACCGGGTCGATTGATGGGACCCTGGCAGGATGTCGCGGCGGTAGTGGCGCTCTGGCACAACAACATTGATGAGCGGACGGGCATTGAAGCCTGTCTGCAGGAGATGTCTGCGTCCATCACCGGTTACCTGGTCACCGAGTCAGTGCCGCAGGGTTTTGAACCGGAATGGGAGGGCGGTCAGCGTCGTTCCGGTGTTACCCAGTTCGGCGCAAATGGAAAGCCTCCCGGCATCTCCGATGAGGACTTCTACCACAACTGGCAGATCCTGCATTCCGCCCAGTCTTTTGACTTGCATCCACTGCGTTGGTCCTATGTGCGAAATGCAGTGGCTCGACCGCTAACGGCCAATGCACCGGAATATCGCGCCATTGTATCCGAGCATTTCCGGGAGCTAGAGGTGTTCATGGATGATGAGCGCTACTTCGGTTCCGCCGAGGCCGTACAGGAAATGATTGAGGCAGTGTCGGGCTTCTGTGATATGGAGACTATGTTTTCTCTGGGGATGAGCGAGTACTACTTCAAGTAAACATCCGCCGGAACATAAAATGCAGTCCCAGCAGCAGTAGGCCCAGTACTCCGGCCAGACTGTTTATCGGGGCCAGCACAAAGGCAATCCACTCGTTGTTGAACTGGTAGAGATCGGAGGCCAGCAAGCCGGTGACCAGGCCAACCGTATGTTGCAGTGGCGAGGACAAGACCAGTTCCAGAGCCACCAGGAGTGCCACGATTCCGAGTCGCGTCAGGGTGAGTCGGCGCTTTCGATTCTCTATCCGTGCCATAACCGCAGTCAGGAAATCGTCCCCGGCGAGCTCTTCGCTGGCGGCTGCAAACAGTGAATCCAGCAGGGGGTCGTGTTCTTCGTTCATGTCGACTCTCCATAGGCAGACAACATGGCGCGCATGCGTTCACTGCCCCGGCGAATATGTGATTTTACCGTGCCCAGCTGCATACCAGTTAGCTCGGCGATTTCTGCGTGACTCAGGCGCTCGTGGTAAGAGAGGACGATGCAGGTTCTGACATCGCCAGCCAGGGTGCTCAATGCACGATCGAGGTCTATCGACACGGAGGTTTTATCTGGGCCAGCGAGCTCAATGTTGTCCTCACTTTCCGAGTGTTCCAACGGATCGTGCTTACGCTGATGTTGCAGCCATTGGTTTATGGCCAGCCGTTTCAGCCAGGCGCCGAATTTGTCGGCGTCCTCCAGTTGACGGAGTTTCCCCCAGGCCTGCAGGAAGACCTGTTGCGCCAGGTCATCCGCTAACACAGGGTCGTTGCTGCAGCGGCGCATCAGATTGCGAATCCAGGACTGGCGGCGCCGCACCAGCTCTGCAAAAGCCTCGCGATCGCCTTTGGCGGCCAGACTCACTACCAGGGACTCCGGGCCATCGGCATAGTGATTGGGCGATGAAGGCATTTATTGCGCCTTGTTCTCTCCCTGGTTACCCGCGGCGACCTTTGCTGCCACTAGCAATCCAACTCCCACGAAGGCGGTAAGAAAGGAGGCACCCAGCAGTGGCATCAAGGCCTTCTCGCTAATTTGCGCAAGAAAGAGGCCCATGACTGCCAGCCCAGGTGATACAAAAATCACGATGATGCCAGACACCTTCAGGTCCCTGGCTGCGTTCTTGCCACTACCGCTGGCATTGAGCACCTGCTCAATGACATCCGGGTTTATTTCGTTGCCGCTTTCTACCATGCGGCGCAGGGTCTCCTGCTGTGATTCCCGTTTGCGCGCGGTATCCCAAATGCCGCCGATGACACAAGCTGCAATAAATAGCCAGAATCCCAGGGCACCCATGCCTGCTGCTGCACTTTCCATGGTTCTATCTCCTGTTGTCACGGTTGATAGTACTAGAGATGCAGGAAAATCGCTTTTGGATGCAGCAGGAGACAAAAAAGGGGTCAGACCCCGCTTTAGCGGGCTCTGACCCCTTTGGAGGGAGGAGGTTTAGATGCGTTCGATAATCACCGCTGGAGCCATACCGCCGGCGGCACACATGGTGATCAGACCAAACTGTTTGTCAGCCCGTTCCAGTTCATCCAGCATGGTGCCAACGAGGATAGAACCGGTGGCACCGATCGGGTGACCCAGTGCCATAGCGCCACCATTCACATTTACCGTGCTGCGATCCAGGTCCAGGTCGCGGATGAACTTCTCCGCCACCACTGAAAATGCCTCATTGATCTCGAACAGGTCGATATCGTCGACACTCATGCCGGCGCGGGACAGGACTTTCCTGGCTGCCGGTACCGGGGCGTTCAACATCAGGGTGGGGGAGTCACCCATATTGGCCATGGCAACGATGCGGGCACGGGGCTTCATGCCATGTGCCTTGGCGTACTCGGGCGAAGCCAACAGCAGGGCTGCTGCACCATCGACCACGCCGGATGAGTTACCGGCGTGATGCACGTGATTAATGTCCAGATCCGGGTATTTTTTCAGAATCAGGCTGCGAAAGGTGGTGCCATCTTCACCCAGCGGGTAGTCCGCCAGCTTGGCAAAAGAGGCTTCCAATGCACCCAGGCTTTCCATGGTTGTCTGCGGACGGGGAAATTCTTCCTTGTCCAGGGCCAGGCTGCCGTCTTCGTTATAGACCGGTACCAGCGACTTGTCGAAGTGGCCATTGGCAATCGCATTGGCGGCATTTTTCTGCGACAACACTGCCAGTGCATCCACTGCTTCGCGGTCGATGCCTTCTAGGGTGGCGATAGCATCGGCACACAATCCCTGGTGGGGCTGAGGGTGTGCCTCACGCAGGCGCAGGTTGTCACTGTCAATAAACGGTGACATACCCTGGAGGGAGGCGTAGTGAGACATCATCTCGGTACCGCCGGCGATACACAGGTCTTCCATGCCTGACATGATACTGCTGGCCGCCATGTTGACCGTGGTGATGCCAGAACCGCAGAAGCGATCCAGTGTCACGGCACTGGATTTCACATCGTAGCCAGCATCGAGCGCCGCCATACGACCCAAGTCGCCACCCTGCAGTCCTTTCTGCTGGCTGGTGCCCCAGATAATATCGTCCACCTCGGCGGTGTTGATATCGTTGCGCTCAGCCAGTGCTTTCAGCACGGTGGCACCCAGGTGTTGCGGGTGGATGTGGGCCAGTGCCCCTTTACCTACTTTGCCGATGCCGCGGGGAGTGCGGCAGGCATCTATAATCCATGCTTCGGGCATAAGTCTTACTCCGATTTCAGTTTCGTTGGGGGGTCGGTGGAGCCTCGGTATCCGTGGATAACTGCTTCGCAGTTACCCACCGCTACCTACGTACCCCCGACCCCGGGTTATCCTGTGGTTCTTACTTACCGGTCCAGTTAGGGGCGCGTTTTTCGGCAAAAGCCGTGGCGCCTTCGATCGCGTCTGCGGAGGTGAAAACCGGATTGACGATTTCGCCCTGCTTTTTAAACATTTCACTCTGGCTCCAGTCAGACTGCGCTGCCACCACTTGCTTGGAGGCGGCGACTGCCATCGGACCGTTGGCGGCGATCTTGGCAGCCAGTTCTTTGGCGGCGTCCAGTGCCGTACCCGAGGGGACGACGTGGTTGATCAGGCCAATTTCGGCGGCACGCGCAGCACTGATAAAATCGCCGGTCAGAGCCAGTTCCATCGCGATACGCGGTGGAATTTGCCGTGGCAGCTTAACCAGTCCGCCAGCTGCTGCTGCCAGACCACGCTTTACCTCGGGAATGCCGAACTTGGCATCTTCTGCTGCAATCAGCATATCGCAGGAAATGGCCAGTTCCAGGCCTCCAGCGAGCGCATAGCCTTCCACGGCGCCAATCAGCGGCTTGCTGGGGGTGTACTCGGTCAGGCCGGCAAAACCTTTGCCGGGAACATTCGGGGTTTCTCCGCTCACGAATGCCTTTAAGTCCATTCCCGAACAGAAAGTGCCGCCGGCGCCGGTGAGGATGGCAACTCGCAGGTCGTCGTTGCTCTCCAGTTCATCGATGGCCGCTGATACGCCTTCAGCTAAGGCTTTATTGGCCGCGTTTCTGGCTTTGGGACGGTTGAGGGTGATGATCAGTACGCCGTCTTCGACGCTGGTTAAGACTTCATCTGCCATGGTTATTCTCCTTGGGTTGGATAGAAAGGGATTAATGGATACTAGTTAATGAGGCTGACACCGGCACTGGCCAGCGGTTCGACCATGTCGCCGCGGCTCTTGGCTTCGGAGCTGGATGCGGTGCCAATTTCTGCACGTTTCTTGATGCCCTGCAAAATCGCCGCCAGGCGGAAGAAACAGAACACCAGGTAAAAATTCCAATTCTCGATACCATCGCGGCCCGTGCGTTGGCAATAGGCGGCAATATACGCTTCATCGCTGGGAAGCCCAAGGCTGGCGCGATCGATTCCGGCTAGCCCGCTGATGCCACCACCTCCGGGTAACATCCAGGCCATACACTGGTAGGCCAGGTCCGCCAGAGGGTGACCGAGCGTGGAAAGCTCCCAGTCCAGTACCGCGATGATGCGGGGTTCGGTGGGGTGAAACATCAGGTTGTCGATGCGGTAGTCACCGTGTACCAGGCCCGATTGGCCGTCGTCTTCGGGAATATTGTTGGGCAGCCAGGCCAGTAATGTCTCCATGGCCTCTGAACGCCCGGTTTCCGAGGCGCGGTATTGCTTGGTCCAACGGCTGATCTGGCGCTCAAAGTAATTGCCGGGTCGGCCAAAATTGCTGAGTCCCACAGCGTCGACGTTAACATTGTGCAGATTGGCCAACACCCGGTTCATCTCGTCATAGATGGCGGCGCGCTCCTTGTTGCTGTCGATCTCCGGCAATTGAGAATTCCAGAACACCCGTCCCTCCTTATATTCCATCACGTAAAACATGGAGCCGATAACGTCCTCGTCCTCACACAGGCAATAGGTCTTGGGGACTGGTACATCGGTGTCGTACAGGGCGCTGAGAACCTTGAACTCCCGGTCGACGGCGTGGGCGGACTTCAGTAATTCACCCGGTGGCTTGCGGCGTAATACGTAGTCTTGGTCGCCGGCGCTGAGCTTGAAGGTGGGATTTGACTGACCGCCGGCAAATTTTTCAGCTGTCAGTTCACCACTGAAGTTGGGAATATGCTGTTCCAGGTAGCTCTGCAGCTTGGACAGGTCGAGGGATTGTGTGCTCTTGTCTGTCTTTTCGCTCATGGCTGTTTGTATCTCTTGATCAGTTGTTTGCCCAGGGACATCATATGTACCTGGTCTGGGCCATCTGCCTGCCGACACCAGCGCGCATAATTGAAGGCTTCGGCCATGAAGAAGTCCTGGCTCAATCCTCCGGCACCGTGAATCTGCATGCAGCGGTCGATGACATTTTGCACCGTAATCGGTGTTGAAATCTTGGCGGCGGCGATCAGGTCGCGAGCTTCCTTGTTGCCGACCCGGTCCAGCTTATCAGCCGTTTGTAAGGTCAGCAGGCGCACCTGCTCAATTTCGGCGTAACAACGGGCAATATCCTCCAGTACCGATTGGTGCTGGGATAACTTCTTGCCAAAGGTGGTACGTGCCTCGGCGCGGACGCAGGCCAGTTCCAGGGAACGCTGGGCGCAACCGATCAGGCGCATGCAGTGGTGCAGCCGCCCCGGCCCGAGTCGACCCTGGGCAATTTCGAAGCCGCGGCCTTCACCCAGCAGGATGTTTTCTGCCGGCACCCGTACGTTATCAAACAAGACCTCGGCGTGACCGATAGGGGCATCATCGTAGTTAAAGGTTTTTAACGACCGCTCTACGATCAGCCCCGGCGTATCTTTGGGCACCAGGATCTGGCTCTGTTGCAGGTGGCGGTTGTCGTTGTCTGGGTCTGACTTGCCCATGACGATAAAAATCTGGGTGCGCTCGTTCATGGCGCCGGTAATAAACCACTTGCGACCATTGATGACATAGTCGTCGCCATCGCGCTCAATACGGGTTTCGATATTGGTGGCGTCACTGGAAGCCACGGCCGGTTCGGTCATGGCATAGGCGGAGCGAATATCGCCGTTGAGAAGAGGCGTCAGCCACTGCTCTTTCTGCGCCTCGGTGCCGTACATCATGAACACTTCCATATTGCCGGTGTCAGGCGCATTGCAGTTAAAAATTTCCGGCGCCCACAGTACCCGGCCCATGATCTCGGCCAGCGGCGCATATTCCAGGTTGTTGAACTCGCCGCCGTGGGCCTTGGGCAGGAACAGGTTCCACAGGCCGGCCTCTTTGGCTTTGGCTTTTAGTTCCTCCATCAGGGGGACTGTGGCCCAGCGATCCTCACAATTATCCAGGTAGTCGTAATAGTCGTGTTCAACCGGGTAGACGTGCTCGTCCATAAACGCGCTCAATCGCGCCATGGTGTCCAGTACCTTCGGGTTGTGCGAAAACTCCATACTTACATCCTAACCAATATTGCGTTCAACGCCTTCCCAAAAGGGTTTGCGCAGTTCTTTTTTGAGAATCTTGCCGGAGGGATTGCGGGGCATTTCCGCAATGATTTCCAGCTGACGGGGAATTTTGTAGCCGGCTATTTTCTCGCGGCAGAAATCGATCATCTGCTCAAGCGCCAGGCTGCTGTCTGGTTTGAGTACCACGAATGCCAGCAGGGCTTCCCCATACTTGTCGTCGGGCACACCGATAACCGCCACGTCAGCGATGGCTTCGTGACTGGCCAGGGCGTTCTCGACTTCGACCGGATAGATGTTCTCGCCGCCACTCACCACCATGTCTTTCATGCGGTCTTTCAGGTAGATGAAGCCTTCCTCATCTCTGTAGCCGGCGTCACCGGTGTGCACCCAGCCATCGGTGAGGTTGCTGGCAGTTTCCTCTGCTAGGTTGTAATAACCGAGCATATTGCACTCGGCTTTGACCCAGATCTCTCCGACTTCTCCAACGGCTAACTCCTGGCCCTGCAGGTCAACAATCTTGATTTCTACACCAACCGAGGGTCGCCCACAGGAGCGCAAAAGACCCGGCTCGCCGCTGACAGCACGGCGATGATCTTCCGGCGACATATTGACCACGGTACCGCAGGTCTCCGTCATGCCATACATCTGGATGAAGTCGCAGCCAAAAACTAGCATCGCCTGCTTGAGAACGGCTTCGGAGATGGGAGAGGCGCCGTAATATATTTGCGTGAGATCAGAGAAATCCCGCTCCTCGATATCGGGCAGTGCCAGTACTGCCATGATCATGGCGGGCACCATGAAAAGCCCGGCCATGGAATAGCGCTCGAGATCATCGACCACGGCGGCGGGATCAAAGGCTTTGTGCAAAACCACATGAATGCCAGCGTACATGGCGCCTAGCAGGGACCCCGCACCACCGACGTGGAACAGGGGTGCACAGATCAGGTTGGCGTCGCCCAGCCCCGGTCGGCTGGCCATGAGAATGGTGTTCATGGCCATCTGGTTGATCACGGCGCGGTGGCTAAGCACCACCCCTTTGGGATTACCGGTGGTGCCGCTGGTATACATTTGTATGAAGGCATCGTCTGGGCTGATTGCAGCGGTCGGAGGGTTGGCTGCTTGTGCCGATAACCATTCCTGCCAGGCGATGGTTTGTGGGTGGCTGTGGGTTAGCAGCTGAATGTCAGCCGGTAACGACTCGCGCATGGCGTCCAGGGTGGGTAGCAGGGCGTCGTCGAGTACCAGCAGTACCCTGGCCTGGGCATCGTTGATAATGTAGGCGAGTTCGGCTGGCGCCAATCGGTAGTTCAGTGAGACGGTGACCGCCCCAATCTTGCCCGCGGCGAGAAAGGTGAGCAGGTGCTCCAGGCTGTTTTCACCGATGATAGCAATGCGATCACCGGAGCCGATACCCAGTTCGGCCAGACCGTTGGCAAGCTGATTGGCCAGCCTATCCACTTCGCCGTAACTGGCGGTTGTTCCGTCCTGGGTCAGGCAGGGATTATCCGGGAAGTTGCGGGCGTAATAGGCGGTAAATTGGTGGACAAGCATGGGCGACTATTCCTGGGTCTCTTGTTCCTGGTGCATAGTTTCGCTGAAAGCGCGTCAGTCTGTGGTGTCTGGCGAAGGTGAACAATGACGGCCAACAACAATAAAATAGACCGTAACTAACAGGTTAGCACTAATGATCAATTCCGCATCAGCTGGCCAGTGCGCGCGTGAACAGGGGTTGGTCGATGTTGCTACCAGTCAGGACCAGGGCGATTTTGTGGCCCCTATTGAGATCCACTTCCTGCAGCGCCGCCGCCAGCCCCGCCGCACCCGCACCCTCGGCAATATTGTGGGTGTCGTTGAAATAAATGCTGATGGCGCTCAATACCTCATCATCGCTGACACGGACGATACGACTGATATTACCCTGCATAATGGCCAGCGCATCGGGGCTGGGGATACGCACCGCCATGCCATCGGCCAGGGTGTTGGCACTGTCGGTACTGACGGGCTCGCCGGCCTCGAGGGAGCGCGCATAACAATCGGCATTTTCCGACACCACGCCAATCACCTCGGTATCCAGGCCCAGTGCATTGCGCGCACAGATCACGCCGCAAACCCCCGAGCCGAGGCCGATGGGGACGTAGATGCGCGCTAAATCCGGTTGCGCCTGCAGCAGCTCCAGCGCGTAAGTGGACACTCCCTGGACCAGGTCCATGTGAAATGAAGGCATAGGGTGATGACCGTCTCGCTCGGCCAGTTCGCCCGCATGAACCACCGAGGCATCGAAATCTACGCCGTGGACCACCAACTCGGCCCCCAGCGCTTGCATGGCCTGGTTCTTGCCCTCGCTGTTGCCCTCGGGCACGACAATGACCGGCTTGATGCTGTTAATGGCGGCGGCATAAGCGACGCTCTGGCCATGATTGCCCCGGGTGGCGGAGACAATGCTCGCGCAGGCAGGCTCGCGCTGCTTCAGTCGTGACAGGTACACCAACCCACCACGAACCTTGAAGGCACCGGTTGGGTTGTGGTTTTCGTGCTTGACCCAAACTTCGCTGCCGAGCCGATTACTGAGCAGAGGCCAGTTGATTTGCGGGCTGGGCGGCATATACTCGTAAACCGCTGCAGCCACCTGCTGCAGTTGGTCGAGGGTAGGCAGTGACATCACCAAATACTCCGCATGAAAAAACTCAAGAATCCTAACGATAAAGGCAGCCAATGTACAAAGAGTTAAGAGAAGCCTGGGGCGAAATGACCGCCGCTGGGCAGATGTTCGAATTAGCTGACATAGAAATTCGTGGTCAGACCCTGAAATCTTTCTCCAATGCCCCGACCAATTTGAGGGATATGTGGCTGATGTCGGCGGGATATGCCGATGCGGATTACCTGGTCTACCAGGACGAGCGCTGGACCTATGCCGAGGCCCACGACCAGGTCAATCGTATTGCCAACTGGCTGGTGTCCAACGGCGTGCAGCAGCATGACCGGGTGGCGATAAACATGCGCAATTACCCGGAGTGGATGTTGTGCTACTGGGCCATCGTCTCGGTGGGTGCCAGTGTTGTTGGTATGAATGCCTGGTGGGTGACCGATGAGATGGAATACGGCTTGCAGGATTCTGCCCCGGTCATGATGATCTGCGATCAGCAGCGCCTCGACCGGTTCCAGCCGATAGCCTCAGAGTTCAAGAATATGAAGGTGGTCGGTGTGCGCCTGGAAGGGGATACCCCAGAGGGCGTTATAGACTGGGCCGATGTGCTCAAAGCCGAGCCAGAATTGCCCGAGGTGACCATTGATGGCGATGACGACGCCTGTATTTTTTATACATCCGGCACGACCGGGCGGCCCAAAGGCGCGCAATTGACCCACCTCGGTTGTACCAACAATGTGATGGGCGTGATTTTTGCGAATATGGTGCAGGGTGCGGCCATGGCCAAGGTGTCGACCGCGGCGGGAGAAGAGGTGGAGGACGCAAATCCCCTGGCCGGCGGTCAGTCGGCATCCATTATTTCCACACCCCTGTTCCACGTGACCGCCAACAACTGCGTTGCCCATGCCATGACCGTGGGTGGCGGCAAGCTGGTGCATATGTACAAGTGGGACGCGGGCGAGGCCCTGCGCCTGGTGGAGGAAGAAAAAATTACCGTATTCACCGGGGTACCGGTGATGTCGCGGGAGATGATCAACCACCCGGATTTCACACACCGGGACACCTCCAGCCTCAAGAGTCTGGGCGGTGGCGGGGCACCGGTGCAGCCGGACCTGGTGGACAAGATCGATAAAGCGGATTCAGATGCGGCGCCCTCGCAGGGTTATGGGATGACTGAGGTCTGCGGCATCATCGCCGCCCACGGCGGTGCCTTTTTTGTGGACAAGCCCGCCAGTGCCGGCATTGTCATGCCCATCTATGACGTCAAGTGTGTGGATGACAAGGGCAACTCCGTCCCCCAGGGGGAGCGCGGTGAAGTTTGTGTCAAAGGAGTGCAGGTTATCAAGGGCTACCTGAATCGGCCCGACGACACCGCCGAGAGCATTGTCGACGGTTGGCTGTACACCGGTGATATCGGGTATCTCGATGAAGATGACTTTCTCTACCTGGTGGACCGGGCCAAGGACATGGTGCTGCGTGGCGGCGAGAACGTGTACTGCAGTGAAGTGGAAACGGCGATTTACAATCACGCCGCGATTGCCGAGGCCACTGTTTTTTCCGTGCCCGATGAGCGCCTGGGTGAAGAAGTTGGAGTAGCCATCTTTCTGCAGGAAGGGGCACACTTGAACGCCGATGAATTGCGCGAGTTTCTCAAGATCCACCTGTCTGCGCACAAGATCCCGCGCTACATCTGGTTCACGCCCGAAGCGCTGCCACGCAATGACAGTGGCAAGTTCCTGAAGAAGGATTTACAAAAAATCCTGCTCGTCTCCGACGCCGCCTAAAGAATCAAAGGGCCAGACCTCTTGAAATTCAAATCAAGGGGTCAGGTCTCTTGATCGGCGATCGCCACCATGGCCACGTGATTGTAAGCGCCGGTTCGCCACGGCTTCTAGTGCCTTGTAGAAAGATGGGCTGCCCAGAGCCCATGCCTTATTGGTTGATTCGCGGATGAAATCTACAATTTCTTGATCAAGTGGTTCTGTGAACAGGGCCTGATATCTCTCACAGCGTTCTGCTTGGGTATTTCCTAACGCAAGGTAAAGGCTATGCGGGGTTAGTATTTCCAGGTGGTTTCCCAGTGCATGGAATTGGTAACTTGACCACTGATACCCTGCCGGATTGGAAACGATTCCTGCTCGTACTGGGTTCAGTTCTATATAGCGGCACACTGTGTAGAAGTAATTGTCCGTATCCACCAACGTAGACTTGTACCTACCTTCCCAAAGAGTGCCACTGCGCGAGTGGCGTTTGTTGAAGTAACCGACATACCTGGTTCCCAGGGATTGCATCATGCGACTGCACCCGGCTGCATCTGACGGTGTTACCAATAAGTGTACGTGGTTGGTCATTTGAGCATAGGCGTGGATCTGAACTCTGGCAGTTTCTGCGGAAGCTCTCAAATAGCGCATGTAAACGGAGCGGTCGAGTGGATCGATAACGCACTGTTGGCGGTTATTTCCACGCTGGATGAGGTGATGTGAGCACCCAGGTACGTAGAGGCGAGGTAGTCTGCTCATGCTGCCCTCCTTGGTAGCACGGTGATCTATTCCTAAATTTAGTAGTAGCCGAACGTGTGTCAAATGATTTCAAGAGGTCTGACCCCTTGATCTGCGGGGTTAGAGCCCTTTTCGGTAGGTGTAGGGGGTTACCCCGGTCCAGCCTTTGAAGGCGCGGATAAAGGCGCTGCTTTCGGAGAAGCCGGAGCGGTGTGCAATCTCTTCGATGCTGAGCCCGCGCTTGCCCAGGTAGTACAGGGCGATGTCGCGGCGCAGCTGGCTTTTAATTTCTGAGAAGGAGGTACCTTCTTTGTTGAGACGGCGACGCAGTGTTTGCGGGTGCAGATCCAGCTCCCCGGCCACCGCGTCCAATTCGGCAATATCGGTCAAGTCGCGTTTCAGGCTCTCTTTGACCTTGGCCGTCCAGCTGGCCTGGTCGTATTGTTGGGCCAGCATGGCCAGCGCAGGGTGGCGCTGGAATCGAACCAGCGTTTCCTCGGTTTGCAGTACCGGTTTCTCTAAGAGCGCACTGTTGATCACCATTTCGGTGTGGGCCTGCTCGAAACGCACGGGGTTGGCCAGGAACATGGGGCGATATTCCTCGGCGTGCAGTGGGCGTGGATGGCGGAAATTAAAGGCCTGTGCGGGCAAGTGTTCGGCCACCAACCAGCTCATGAAGCGATGGCAGTTGAACAGGCTCAACTCACCCAGGTACAAGTCTGTGCCCGGGCTCGCATTGTTGATGCGCACACAGGCGTAATCAGCGTCTACAATCAATTGAGGTGAATCACTGGCGTGAAACAAGCCGAAATAGCGGCAATAGCGCGCCAGGGCTTTGCCCAGTGTTTCACAGCCGATCACTGCGTGGCACATCATCGACCAGGTGCCGATGGGTAAGGCCCGGGGTCCGTAACCCAGGCTTTCATCGTTCATGGCGATCATGATGGCCACCTGCAGGTCAGCGAAGCGCTCCACGGAGATGCGGGCGTCCTCCTCCTCTAGCAGGCGCGGTGAGACCCGGTTGTCACGCAATAATTGCGCGGGATCAAGTCCTTTAGCCACGGCGTGCTTGAGCATCGCCTTGACAAAGTAGACGGAGATCGAGATCTGGCGTGTGGATTTTCGAGGGCTACTCATGTGCTGTTAGTTTAAGTCAATTTATTTGTCGAAGCGCGTCATTGTTGCGTTGAAGCCGGCTCACCATACTGTGCTGCGCTCCCGATCTGCAAATAAAGCAGGGAAAACAAGGCAGGGCACATCAAGCAGGGGAATTAAAGTAGCGCAATACAGGAAGCTGCTACACAGCGAGGGAATCGTCATGCTGCCAAGAGATTTTACTGAAGAACAACAGATGTTTCGCGATGCCTATCGCAAATTCCTGGCGGCGGAAATTGTACCGCATATGGAAGAGTGGCGAGAGGCGGGTATTGTCGATCGCTCGGCATTCGAAAAAGCCGGTGCCCAGGGGTTCCTGATGGTGTGGCCGGAGGAAAAATATGGCGGCATGGGCGATCCCGATTTCCGTTTTGAACAGGTCATTATGGAGGAAACCGCCTATGCGCGGGTTGGCGACTGGTACAACAGCCTGCACAGCCGTCTGGTCGGGCCCTACCTGACACGATTTGGCAGTGATGAGCAGTGTCAGCGCTTTCTCCCCAAATGTATTTCCGGTGAGTGTGTTCTCGCCATTGCCATGACCGAACCCGATGCAGGTTCGGACCTGGCGGGTATGCGCGCCACGGCGGTAGAGCAGGATGACCACTGGGTGTTGAATGGTTCGAAGACCTTTATCTCCAATGGCATTAACGCCGACCTGGTTATCGTGGCGGCAAAGACGGATCCGGAAAACAATCCCCACGCCATGACCCTGTTCCTGGTGGAGCGGGGTATGGCCGGCTTTGAGCGCGGCCGCAATCTCAAGAAAATGGGCCTCAAAGCCCAGGATACGGCCGAATTGTTTTTCAGTGACGTCAAAGTCCCCAAGGCCAACGTACTGGGTGAACCGGGGCAGGGCTTTATCTACCTGATGAAAGGGCTGGCGGAAGAGCGCCTTATCGGTGCTGCTGGTTATTTGTCTGCCGCTCAGTTGTCCTACGATCTGACGGCGGACTATGTCAAGGAACGCAAGGCTTTCGGCAAGTCCGTGGCCGCCTACCAGAACACCCAGTTCAAGTTGGCAGAATTACGCACTGAACTCGATTTCGCCCAGACCTATGTCGATCAATGCGTGGCGGCCTTCAACGCGGGCGCTTTAACGGCAGTCGATGCGGCCAAGGCCAAATTGGTGGCCTCAGAGCTGCAGGTCAGGGCAGCGGACATCGGCGTGCAGATGCACGGCGGCAATGGCTATATGGACGAATACCCCATTTCCCGTCAGTATACCGACGCCAGAATATCGCCCATTTATGCGGGCACCTCCGAGGTCATGAAAATTATTATCAGCCGGGATTGCCTCGGCGACGACTATTCACCCTTCAACACACGTAATTTCTAATATTATTATTTACATTAAGTATAGGAGTTAAGTTATGGATCTTAAAGACAAAGTTGCCGTTATAACTGGTGGTGCTTCCGGCCTGGGCCGGGCCACGGTCAAACGTTTCGTTGCCAATGGTGCGAAATGCGTCATTTTTGATATGAACGAAGAGAAGGGTAATGCCCTGGTCGCGGAACTGGGTGACAGCGTTGTATTTTGTAACGTAAATGTAACCGACGAAGATTCTGTAAAAGCCGGTATTGCTGCCGCTGTGGAAGCCTTTGGCACCATTCACATCAATTGCAACTATGCCGGTATTGGCAATGCCAAGCGCACCATGGGTCGCGATGGTCCGTTCCCGCTGGACGACTTTAAGCTCATTCTCAACGTGAACCTGATTGGCACCTTTAACGTGCTGCGCCTGTGCGCAGAAGTCATGTCAAAAAACGATGTGGTTACCGACGACGGTGGCCGCGGCGTGATTATCAACACCGCCTCTGTTGCCGCGTATGAGGGACAGATCGGCCAGGCTGCCTACTCGGCATCCAAGGGTGGCGTCGTCGGAATGACCCTGCCTATTGCCCGCGATTTGTCTGTGCTGGGTATTCGCGTGAATACTATTGTGCCGGGCCTCATCGCCACACCGCTGATGATGGGCGGAGCAGAAGAAATGACGCCTGAAATTGCCGAATTCCTCAAGCCGCTGGGCAGCCAGGTGCTGTATCCCAAGCGTTTGGGCGTGGCCGATGAAATTGCCCACCTGGCGCAGATGCTGGTCAAAAATGACTACATGAATGGCGAATGTATTCGCATGGACGGCGGCATCCGGATGCAGCCCAAGTAAATCGGACTATATCACTGGCATTTCCAACTACAGGAGCGAGCCCTATGGGCCCACTGAACGGTTACACCATTATTGAACTGGCCGGCATCGGGCCCGCCCCCATGGCGGGGATGATCCTCGCCGACATGGGGGCCGAAGTCATCCGCATTGAACGTGCGGGTGCCTACGACCCTCGCAAGTCCAAGGACGTCAGCTTCCGCGGCAAGAAATCCGTGGTGCTGAACTTGAAAGATCCCAATGGCGTTGAAACCCTGCTGCGCATGGTGGAAAACGCCGATTGTCTTATCGACCCTTATCGGCCCGGTGTCTGCGAAAAATTAGGCATCGGTCCCGACGCCTGCCTCGAGCGTAATCCGAAGCTGATCTTCGGTCGCATGACCGGTTGGGGGCAGGAAGGCCCCATGGCGCAGGCCGCTGGCCACGACATTAACTATATCTCCCTGACCGGTGCCCTCTATGCGATCGGCCGTGAGGGCGAGAAGCCGGTGCCGCCACTGAACCTGGTAGGTGATATGGGTGGCGGCGGTATGTTGCTGGTCAATGGCATCCTGGCGGCGTTACTGGAGGCCGGCAATTCTGGCAAGGGTCAGGTGATCGACGCCGCCATGGTCGATGGTGCGGCCCAGTTGATGTGGATGTTCCACGGTTTTCACGCTGCAGGCGCCTGGGATGAAACGCAGCGCGAGTCCAATATGCTCGACGGCGCCATGCATTTTTACGACGCCTACGAATGCGCCGACGGCGAATACGTGTCTCTGGGCTCGATTGAACCGCAGTTTTATGCGCTGTTGATGCAACATGCCGAACTGGAGCCCGAGGTCTTTGGCAATCAACATGATCGAGAGAAATTGCCCGAAATGAAGGCAAAGCTCACCGAAGTCATGAAAAGTAAAACCCAGGCTGAATGGTGTGCTCTCATGGAAGGCACCGATGTCTGTTTCGCGCCGGTATTGAACTTTGTGGACGCACCGAAACATCCGGCCAATGTCGCCCGTGATGTCTACATCGAGGTGGATGGTGTGACCCAGCCGGCGCCGGCCCCGCGTTTCAGTCGTACGCCACAGAGCGTGAAGCACGGTGCCCATGGTGTTGGTGAGGATACCGATGAAATCCTCGCCGACATGGGATTTGCCGAACAGGAAATTGCCGCGCTGCACGAAGCCGGCACAATAGCCTAGCACCTGAAACACTAGCACCTGCAACAACCGGATAAGGAACCGCAGCATGAGTAACTACGAAACAGTCAAGGTTGAGCGCGATGGTGCCATCGCCATTGTTAGCTTCAACCGCCCCAATAGCCTCAATGCCATCGAGGCGGGCATTCGCCGGGACATCCTGGCGGCGATTACCGAGGTCAACGGCGATGATTCTATCCGCGTGGTGATTCTCACCGGTGAAGGTCGCGCCTTCTGTGCCGGTGCTGACCTGGCGGAAAAACCTTCCGGCAACATGAATGTCACCGATATGCTCAACGGCGAATACAAGCCTGCACTAATGGCGATCACCAATGCCCGCAAGCCCTGGACCAGCGCGGTGAATGGCGCCGCGGCCGGTGTGGGTTCGGCCTTCGCCATGAATTGTGATCTGACAGTGATGGCGGATGATGCCTATCTGTACCAGGCTTTCGCCGCCATCAGCCTGATTCCCGACGGCGGTGCCACCTGGCACCTGGCGCGTACCGTTGGTCGCAAGAAGGCCTATGAATTGATGGCACTGGGTGAAAAGCTCAAGGCCGACAAGTGCCTGGAGTATGGCTTGTGCAACCGGGTGGTACCGGCCGACCGCTTGTTGGACGAGGCCAAGGCTTTGGCCACGGAATTGGCGGGTAAGGCACCGCTTTCGCTGCGCTATGCCAAAGAGTCGCTCAATGCCGCCATGGAACAGAGTGTTGACGCCGTTATCAGCAACGAGGCGCGCTTGCAGTCCTACTGCATGAACAGTGAGGATGCCCGCGAGGGAGCGCTGGCGTTTTTGCAAAAACGCGCACCTGAATTCAAAGGAAAATAATAGTGTCTGACGAGATTCTAAGCAAAGCGGTACAGAACAGAGGGAAGGCCCAAGTATGAGTTTACGAAAACGAATAGCACTTTCACTGCCCGCCCCGACGGGGCAGGTGAGCGACACCATCGCCCTGGCCCAGGCGGCCGAGGCCGCGGGATACGATGATCTCTGGCTGGCTGATGCCGGCGGTCTGGACGCGCTGACCCTGGTACCCATGCTGCTGGAGAAAACCGAGAAGGTGAGGGTAGGGATCGCGGTTGTACCCGCCTATACCCGTACCCCCGGGGTCTTGGCCTCGACCTTGTCAGTGATCGGCCAGGCCTATCCGGGGCGTTTTGTACCGGGGCTGGGCACTTCGAGCCACACCATTATTGAAAACTGGCATGGGCTCAAGTTTGAAAAGCCGCTGACGCGCATGAAGGAAACCGTTGCCATCCTGCGTTCCATGCTGGCCGGGGAGAAGACTGATTTCGCGGGAGATACCTTGCGCAGTAAAGGCTACCGGCAGATGCCACTGGAGGGGATGCCGATTTACCTGGCTGCCCTGCGCCCGAAAATGATTGAGGCGGCCGCCGAGATTGCCGACGGTGTCATTCTCAACCTGTTTCCCCGCGCTGCACTACCCAGGATTATGGAACATGTGGCGATCGGTGCCGAGCGTGCGGGTAAGAAACCCGAGGATGTAGAGATCGTCTGTCGTCACATGATGGTGGTTACCGATGACAAGGAAGCGGGTCGCGATGCCTTTCGCGCCAATTTCGCCAGCTATTACTCGACCCCGGTCTACAACAAGTTCCTGGCCTGGGCGGGTTATGAAGACGCCGCCAATGAAATCCGCGAAGGTTGGGCGGCCAAGGATCGCGAGCGTACGGCGGCGGCACTGCCGGATGAACTGGTAGACGAAATTGGCATTATCGGACCGGCGGCAGAATGCCAGCAGCAAATGCGCGGCTACGCCGATGGCGGCATACATACCAATATCGTTTCCTGTATTTATCCCACGCCGGAGAACTTCAAGGCGACCATGGACGCTTTCACCGCCGAAAACTTTTCTTTCTAAGTGCATAGTTTCCGGGTGCATGCTCCTTGAGGCCTCGCGATGCTGCCACCCTGATTATCGTCAGGGATAATCGGGAGATATTGCTCGGCGTGCGCAGTGCCGGGCATGTCTTCATGCCTCATCTGTACGTATTCCCCGGCGGTCGCGTAGATGCAGGTGATGCCCGGGTGCCCGCACCGGTATCACTGCGACCCAAAGTTGAGGCGAAGATTACTTGCTCCACCAGTGTCGCGCGGGCGCGGGCGATAGCGATGACCGCCGTCAGAGAGACCTTCGAAGAAACTGGGCTGATTCTCGGCCGTGCGGTTGCCTCGCCACCGCTGACTCGCTCTGCACACTGGCAGCCGTTTTATGAAACTTGCCACGTGCCGGCGCTGGATAAGCTGGACTATGTGGCCCGGGCCATCACTCCACCCAATAACGTGCGCCGCTACGATGCGCGTTTCTTCCTGGTCGATGCCAAGTGGATGAGCGGCGATCTCAAAGGCAATGGTGAACTTGAGGATCTGCGGTGGGTGTCGCTGGATAAGGCGGCGGCCCTCGATTTATCGCCGATTACCGAAATGATCCTGCAAGCGCTCGACAAACGGCTTCGCGGGGACAAGACTGCCAATACCAAAATTCCTTTTTATCGATCCCGACAGGGCAGGGAGCGGATAGAGCATGAGTGAAAAAAGAGCGAACATGAATAAGTACGAGACAATCCTGGTGGAACACCAGGGCGCGGTAGATTGGGTGACCTTGAATCGCCCCGACCAACTGAACACGCTCAGCCTGCCGCTGGTGGATGAGCTGCAATCTTATTTTGCCGGCCTTGCAAGAAATCACGACACTCGCATTGTGGTGCTGAAAGCCAATGGTCGCGCATTTTGTGCAGGCGCAGATCTCACCGGCGAGGGTTTCGAGGGCGGCTTCACCCCGGTGAATGTCTACGATGTGCAAAAGCGTATTGGGGATATCTACCGCGCCATGCGCGCCTGCCCGCAACCCATCATTGCCCTGATAAATGGCGCCGCCTGTGGCGGTGGCTTTAGCCTGGCGCTGGCGGCGGATATCCGAATTGCCGGCGAGTCTGCGAAGATGAATGCCGCCTTTATTCGCGCCGGCTTCAGTGCCTGCGATATGGGCTGTAGTTACTTCCTGCCCCGTATGGTGGGCGTTTCGGTGGCATCAGAACTAATGATGACCGGGCGTTTTATTCACGCCGAGCGGGCCCTCAGTACCGGCCTGGTCTCCGAAGTCGTGCCGGACGATCAATTGGCGAGTGCGGCTCAACCCTACATAGAAGAAATGCTGCGCACCACGCCGCTGGGTTTGCGCTTGACCAAGGAGGGCCTCAATCAGAACATTGATGCCCAGAGCCTGGAAGCAGCGATGGCACTGGAAGATCGGCAGCAGTCCTTGGCTGCTCTGACCGAGGATTGTCGCGAGGCGCAGTCAGCTTTTTTTGAAAAGCGGGATCCCGTCTACAACAACAGGTAGGGCTCATCATGTGGCAAGACACGCGTCTGACTTCCCTGCTGGGTATTGAGCACCCCATTCTTCAAGCGCCCATGGCGGGGGCCAGCAATCCTGAATTAGTCGGTGCGGTCAGTAATGCGGGCTGCCTGGGTGGCCTGGGCGCTGCAGCTATGGCAGCTGATCAGCTGCGGCAACAGCTGCGTTCCATCAAGTCACTCAGCGACAAGCCTTTTAACGTGAATCTGTTCAATCGCGATACCGAGACGTTTGATCGCGGTGTTCGCGCCAGTGAGGTTTTACAATCTCAACTGCAGACTTATCACCGGGAATATGGTTTGGGAGATGTGCCCGAGCCAAAGGGTTTGTTTGGCCCCGCGGAAGACCAGCTGGATGTTCTGCTCGCTGAGAAAGTCCCGGTGGTCAGCTTACATTTTGGCATGGCCCTGGACACAGTGGAAAAAATCCACGCTGCTGGCGCCAAAGTAATTTGCTCCGCTACCACGGTTGCAGAAGCGCGACGCCTGGAATCACTCGGCGTGGATGTCATCGTGGCACAAGGAGGTGAGGCGGGTGGCCACCGCGGTAGTGATCACCAGCAACAACACAGCAACCTGGTAGGCACCCTGGCACTGGTTCCCGCGGTAGTGGATGCAGTGTCTGTTCCCGTCGTTGCCGCCGGCGGTATCATGGACGCGCGCGGCATGGTGGCTGCCGCAGCCCTGGGTGCCGCGGGTGTGCAGTTGGGGACCGTGTTTCTAGGCTGCCCGGAAGCGGGAATTTCTGAATCCTGGTTGGATCGACTGGAACAGGCGGAGGGTGATGAAACCGGTGTTACCGAGGTGATATCAGGTAAGGCCGCCCGCGGTATTCGCAACCGCTTCATCGATGAACTCGAGTCTCTCGATACGCCGATGCTGCCGTACCCGGCCCAGTATTCCTTGTCCAGGGATTTACGCAGCGCCGCAGTGCAGCGCGGTGACCCCCAGTTCCAGGCGCTGTGGGCGGGGCAGGGCGTCGGACTGTTTCGTCGTCACAATGTCACCGAGTTGATAGCTGAACTGCTGCGGGAGTCGGCACAGCTAGCGGCCCGCATGGGTTCTTGACTGATTCACTGTTCATCAATAGGGGAAATAATGTGAGCGATACCACCATCGAGGGAATTGATTATGGGCCGCTGGCTTGCCTGGTAGGTACCTGGAGCGGCGCAGAGGGAATGGATGTGGCGCCGGAACCTGCTAGTGATGAATTCAATCCCTATTACGAGACGCTCAGTTTCGAGGCGGCGGGGGATGTCACCAATGCCGAGGAGCAGACCTTGTCGGTAGTGCGCTATCACCAGGTGGTAAGTCGGCAAGCCAACGACAAGGTTTTCCACGACCAGGTCGGCTACTGGTTGTGGGATCCGGCTTCAAATGTAATCTGCCAGACCCTCACTATCCCACGGGGGGTCACTCTACTAGCCGGAGGCAAGGCAACGGTGGCCGGTGAGACAACCACCATGGAGGTTGAGGCGAAGGAAAATGATCCTAACTGGGGGATTATCCAGTCTCCATTTATGCAGAGCAAAGCCCGTACTACCGGCTTCACCCACAAGATCGAAGTCACGGATAACACCTTGGTCTACAGTGAAACTACGGTGCTGGATATTTATGGCAAGAACAGCTATCAGCACACCGATGGCAATACCCTGCAACGGCAGTAGGACAACAATATATGGCTGAAATATCCTTCTCACGCATTCTCGCTTTTTGGGCTGATCAAGACCCTGATTTTCCCGCCTTGACCTGTGGCGAGTACACACGCTCCTACGGTGAATTGGAGGCCAGTACCAATCGACTCGCCCGCGCCTATGAAGCCCTCGGAGTGAAAGAGGGAGACAAGGTCACCATCGCACTAGCCAACAGTATCGAGTTTTTTGAGGCATGTTACGCGGTGTGGAAGCTGGGTGCGGTGCCGCAACCTGTGTCGAGTCGGCTACCAAAAATAGAGCGGGATGCCATTATAGAAATAGCCCAATCGAGCCTAGTGGTGGGCGTGGAAGATCAACTGCCCAACTGCATCTGCATTGCCGCAAATTACGACGCCAGTGATTATGATTCGACACCGCTACCGGAGAAAACCTCCCGCTATTTGAAGGCCATGACTTCCGGCGGCAGCACCGGTCGACCCAAATTAATCGTTGCCGAGCAGGCAGCGAGCATAGACCCGGAGCAGCCCTTTCTGGTGTTACCATCGCGTGAACCGGTGTTGGTACCGGGCCCGCTCTACCACAACGGCCCCTTTCTGTTTGTCTGGGGCGGGCTGGGCGGTGGTAATCACGTGGTGTTTACCGAGCGTTTTGACGCTGCTCAAACCGTGGAGGTGTTGCAGCAACATCGCATTGTGATGGTTTACATGGTGCCTACCATGATGCAGCGTATCTGGCAGCTGCCCGGCGAGGTTAAATCAGCCGCCGACCTCAGCGCCTTGCGCTGTGTCTTCCACCTTGCCGCGCCAATATCTCAATGGTTGAAAGAGGCCTGGATCGACTGGTTGGGTGCGGAAACAATAGTCGAGTTATACGGTGGCACGGAAGCCCAGGGTTTTACAGTGATCGGCGGCGATGAATGGCTTGAACATCGCGGCTCTGTCGGTCGACCCATCGGCGGCGCCCTGATGAAAGTGGTGGATGAATCGGGCAATACCTTGCCGGCGGGTGAGATCGGCGAGATTTTTATGATGCCGCCAACCGGGCAGGGCTCCACCTATCACTATGTGGGGGACGAGGCCAAAGCAGATAGTGATGGCTGGGAAAGCCTGGGCGACATGGGATACATGGACGAAGAGGGCTACCTGTACTTGACTGATCGCCAGACCGATATGATTATTTCCGGGGGCGCCAATATATTTCCGGCGGAGGTGGAGGGAGCGATAGAAGCCTATCCCGGCGTGCGTTCCTGCGCTGTTATCGGCTTGCCCCATGAGGACCTGGGCAACGCAATACATGCCATCATAGACGGTGCGGAATTGGATATCTCTGAGCAGGCCATGCTGGAACACCTGGGCGAGCGCTTGGTGCGTTACAAAATCCCACGCAGTATGGAGTTCGTCAGCGAACCGCTGCGCGATGATGCCGGCAAGGTTCGACGCAAGGCGTTGCGAGAAGAGAGAATCAGTTCGTGAGCAGCGACTGGGATGACTGGGTTGGACGACAGCGCCATAGCGAGGCGGTGTTGAACAAGTGGCCTGTTTCTGCGCTGGCCGCCGTCCTTGATCTTGATGTTGGCGCTGCCGACCAGGTGCTGCCTGCCTTGTGGCATTGGTTGTATTTTCTCGAGTCAGCACCGCAGTCGCGGATTGGCCCCGACGGTCATCCTGAGAAGGGTGATTTTTTACCACCAGTGCCTAATCCACGGCGCATGTTTGCCGGTGCCCGCACACGCTACCTGCAGTCGTTGAGGTTGGAGCAGCCGGCGACACTCACCGAGACCATACAATCTATCAACGAGAAAGACGGCGGCCAGGGCAAGATGTTCCTGGTGACGGTCAGGTTTGACTACAACCAACAAGACCGGTTGTGTATCTCTGAAGAGCGAGACTTTATCTATTTGCCTGCGGTTGAATCAACAGGGGAGGAACCGGCCCCAGTTGAATTATCTCTGACTGTGGTAGATCCCGCGCCCTGGTCGCTGGATGTCGACACCGACGCCACGCGCCTGATGCGTTTTTCCGCACTCACCTTTAATAGCCACCGAATTCACTACGATCGAGACTACGCCCGGGAGCAGGAGGGCTATCCCGACCTGGTGGTTCACGGTCCGCTGACGGCGTTGCTGCTGTCAGAGTTGTGCCGCATGAATAACGATCAGCCTCTTGCCAGTTTTAGTTTTCGCGCCCGAGCACCTCTTTTTTGCGGTCAACAGATACGGCTGCGCGGCGAGCCCGGTCCAGATGGTGCACATCTTCAAGCTCTGCGACCTGACGGCAAGATAGCCGTGACCGCCGAAGCTACTTTCGGGCGCTGACATGATAGAGCACACCAGTAATCCAACTGGCCATCCAACAGTTTATGCTGCTGCCATAAACCAGGTGTTGCAGGCGGCGCGTCGTTTTGGGGTCAACCCGGAACAATTACTGGCGTTAGACCATTTGCAACCCGGATGGCTTGCGCAGCCGGATGAACGGCTCCCGGTAGAGCGCTTGTTCGAAGTTTATCGTTTGGCGGCGGAATTCAGCCGCTGCCCGGATATCGGCTTATATGTAGGACGCATTTCGTATTTTCGTGGACTCAATCTGTTGTTGTACATGTCTACTATTTGCTCGACCTTCCGCGATTATCTCAACCTTGTGCCTAGCGTGCTCAAATTGTCGGGTGATATCGGTGAGGTCGTCATAGAACGAGAAGATGAGTTTCTGCGGCTGGAGTGGCGGCCACTGAGTCAGGCCAGCGCGAGCGAGCGCTTTCTCAGTGACGAGTTGCTGGCCTCTTCCCAGGCGATCGTGAATGCCCTCTGTGTTGATCCCATTCCTGTACGCAGAGCACATTTCACCTATTCGCGGCCGCAAGATATTTCCCAGCTTGAATTGGTGTTTGGCACCGACCTCCATTTCGAGCAACCGGTAAGTTGTCTGTTCTTCGATCGCAGCGCATTGAAGTCGCCGGTTATTCAATTGGACTACGAGTTGTCAGAGGGATTTACCCATTCCCTGGAGGATTTGTTCGAAGAAGAACAGCGCAAGGATCCCTTCCTGGCCTCAGTTCGCCTCGAGCTGATGAAGGCACTGCCGGCTGGGGAGGTGACCATAGATCATTTGGCAACGGAGCTGGGCGTGTCGCGCCGTACCCTGCAGCGGCGCCTGACGGAACGCGATACGCATTTCATGCAGGTATTGTCCGAGGTGCGTTCGGAATTGGCGGCGCGTTATCTCAGCGACAAGCGCCTCGGTATTACCGAGATTGCCTTTCTGTTGGGTTATTCCGACCCAGCGTCATTTTCTACCGCCTTCCGCGGCTGGTATGGTACATCGCCCAGCGAATTTCGATTGAACTAGACTGCAACTCAAAGGAGAGAGCAATGCGTGGACTCTTGGTGATTATAATCCTGGCGGCCTTGCTACAGGGTTGTTCTGACGAGGCAGCCAAAAAAAACCAGGTCGACGCTGACTTGATCCTGCATAACGCGCGTATTTATACCGTGAATGCCGAGCAACCCTGGGCGCAGGCGGTGGCGATCAAGGATGGCACGTTGGTCTATGTGGGTGACGATACAGGTGTTTCTGCGCATCGAGGTTCATCGACTCAAGCTATAGATTTGCACGGCCAATTCGTGCTGCCCAGTTTCCAGGATGTACATATTCACCCGGTGGGGGCCGGTGTTTCCCAGCTGGGCTGCCCGGTATTTGACATGGCAGAACAGGCTGAATTACTGCAGGCCATAAAGCGCTGTGTCGAAGAGAATCCCGAACAGGCGATAATACAAGGCCAAGGCTGGAGCTGGGATCTGTTTCTTGATGGCCCGCCGCACAAGCGACTTCTGGATGACATTGACAGCGAGCGTCCGCTGGCGTTTGGTGATTCCGACGGCCACAGCCTGTGGCTGAATTCCGCGGCGCTGACCATGACAGGTATCACTGCTGCCACACCTGATCCCGAGGGGGGCAGCATCGGTAGAGATCCTGCAACGGGTGAGCCCACGGGTTTGCTGGCTGAAGATCCCGGCATGAACCTTTGGAATAATGTCAGACCGCCTCCCTCCGCACAGACTATGCGCAGAGGCCTGAGTTATGCTCAGAACTATCTCAATAGCCTGGGCATCACGGCGGTGCAGGATGCGCTGGTGAAGCTTGAATCCCGGGATTCCTATGTTTCACTGCCGATCTATCGAGCCATGGCGGACTCTGGTGAGCTCAATCTGCGCGTGGTTGCATCGTTGTATTGGGAGCCCACTCAGGGCATGGAGCAGGTAGATGCACTCATCGCTGCCCGCGAACAGTATTCCGGGGGCAGGTTGCAAGCCACGGCGATCAAGTTCTGGGCGGACGGTATTGTAGAGTCACACACGGCGATGATGTTGCAACCCTATACCGATGACCCAACAACGAGCGGCTTGTTGATGGTGCCCCGGGAACAGTTGATGAGCGCCGTGCCGGTGCTGGATAAAGCGGGCTTCCAGATGCATATTCATGCCATTGGTACGGCGACGGTACGCTACGCCCTCGACGCACTCGAGGCAGCGCAACAGATCAATGGAAAACGCGATGGCCGCCATCATATAGCCCATGTGCAATTAGTGCATCCACAGGATATACCTCGCTTCGGTGAGCTGGATGTCACCGCTAACTTCCAACCCCTGTGGGCCTACGCGGATGAGTACGCGACCGAGATCAATCCACCCCAATTGGGTCCTGAGCGCATGCAATGGTTCTATCCAATCGCATCCATTGCCAACAGCGGTGGCAAGCTGGCATTTGGCAGCGATTGGTTCGTCTCCACGCCCAACCCTTTTCCGGCCATGGAGATTGCTGTAACTCGCCGCGACGCGGAAACCTCCAGTACTCCACCGCTATCTGCAGAGGAGGGTATTAGTCTCGAGCAGGCGGTCGCCGGGTATACCATCGGCGCGGCGCGCATTAATTTCCTTGATGACACCACTGGCAGTATTGAGGTGGGTAAATTTGCCGACATGATCGTGGTCGATCGCAACCTGTTTGAGATTCCGGTATCGGAGGTTTCTGAAGCCACTGTGCTGGTGACCATATTGGAGGGAGAGACGGTATACGGCGAATTGCAGTAACTCGATTGCAGTAGTTCGGGCGCTAATGCGCCGCCAGTAATTCCTGATAATTATTCCAGCCAAATCGCGGGGTAACCACGTCCTGCCAGCGCTGTGCCATTGAATTTTCCACGGCATCTCTGATGTCGTTACGCTTGAAGCCTTTTCCCGCTGCACTCACTTTCGAGGTTGTGCTATTGGTGGGCAGCCCCATGGCAGCGCGGCGAGTGTTACGCAACACGTGATCATCGAAATGACTGTTGTGCTCGCGCATAAATACCAGTGATGACTGTCGCGTGACAATGTTGCGCAGCTCGTCATCCAGTTCTATCGAAAGAAATGCTGCAATTTTTTCCAGTTGCGCATCGAAATCGCTCTTCATGTGCTCATAGCACAGCAGTAACACATCCGTATTTTCGCGCTGCTCGCACCAACTCACCAGGTGATGCCAATAGCCGGCAGGTGGCTTGCGTGCGAGGTAGTGGTTGCAGGCGAAATCCTCGAAGTCGATAGTGTCCGGTTCTATCAACCAACCATTGAAGAAATTGTACAGTGAGACCAGGGCGTCGCAGGGATCACGCAGTACGATGATGTAGCGACCACCGCGCGGTATCTGGTCCCAGCCGACGTGGCTTTTGTAGAGTCTGGGTGTGGCGACTTGCTTGTCGTTGAGGTCCTGACCCAAATCGTATGCGGCCTCCAGCCAGGGTACGACCTCGGTGATTTCTCCAAAATCCATGGAGCCCCGTGTACGCAAGCCGTGAACCAGCTGTTGCGTCCAGGTGGTACCGCACTTGGAGTAGGGCGAGACAATGACATCACCGCTGCGTGGCATGAAGGCAAGACCCTGTTTCACCCCCTCGCCAGTGAACAGATTGCCGAGGATAGCCTTCAGCTCATCAAGATTGGTAGCACGCGACAATTCCACTGTCTACTCCAGCTCGGTCAGTGCCTGGTAGGTGAGCACCTTGAACTGGTCTGCCAGACGAGTCTGGTGGGGGATGCTCTGCACCATAAAAATACCCACCAGCTTTTCTTCAGGGTCGATCCAGAACCGTGTGCCGGCCGCGCCGCCCCAGTTGTATTCCCCCGCAGAACCAATTTCCCCGGCTAAGGCGGGGTCAATCTGGACGCCGAAGCCCAGGCCAAATCCCCAACCGGCCCGACCCCAGCCCATGGGTAGTGATCCCAGGTGATTGGAGGACATTAATTGCACGGTTTTTGGGGACAGGTAGCGCCGGCCCTCGAACTCGCCACCGTTTATCAACATAAGGCACAACCGCATATAGTCCTGGCTGGTGGAAACCAGGCCTCCGCCACCGCTCTCAAAGCTGGTCCCTTCACGGTAGCTGCGGTTGATGTCATCGTCCGTTGGTGTCAGGACCCTGGAGGTACTGCGCACCCAGGCCTGGTCGTAGCCGAACTGAGTACCGTCCGGTGAGTAGAGCTGGGCCACCCGGGACCACTTGGACTCGGGCACAATAAATGCCGTGTCCACCATGCCCAGGGGCTGAAACAGCCGTGCTTGCATGAACTCGCCCAAGCTCATACCCGATAGGACCTCTATCAGGCGCCCTTGCACATCCACCGCCACACTGTAGTGCCAGCGACTGCCCGGTTCGTATTGCAGAGGCAGCTTGCCCAGGTCTGAAACGAATTCCTCTAGATTAGCTTGCTGGAACATGCCGGCGTCGCGATACAGGCGATCGACCTCGGTGTCTCCGAAAATCCCGTAAGTCAGTCCGGCAGTGTGCCGCAATAGATCGCGGATAGTGGGTTGGCGCATCGGGGCGCGTGTTTGCCCAGTCTTGCTTTCATCGCCGCTGCCCAAGCCCTGACTGTCTGTACCATCGGAAATGACCCCGGTTTGGCCATCTGCGGTGGATACAGCCAGCTGCAAGTTGGCCAGTTCGGGCAAGTATTTTGCTACCGGGTCGTTGAGAAAAAAGTGCCCCTCTTCGTACAGCATCATCAGCGCCACTGAGGTAACAGGCTTGGTCATGGAATAAATACGGAAAATGGTATCGTCCAACATAGGCTTGTTGGTTTCCCGGTCAGCCAAGCCCCAGCTCTGCTGATAGACCACCCTACCATCGCGCGCGATCATTCCTTGCCCCCCAACCATGACGCCATCTGCCACTGCCTGGTTCATATGTGCGTCGATGCGCTCGAGCCTGCTGCTGGACATACCCTCCCGCTCGGGAGAAGTGGTACGCAAGTCGCGGGCAATGCTCGCAGTTGAAAAGAGAGATAGTGCCAAGAGGCACAGCAGGATTTGGCGTATCGAGATGGAGCGAGTGGGCATAGTGTGTCCTTTTGATTCCAATACAGGTTCTCTTTTGAGCGCGATAGTTTATGCTTTGTGGCTTAGTTATTCAGCAGGATTATGAACTAGTGACGTTTCAATACCCCAGTATCGCCACATCAGCAAAATGTCTGCTCAGCCTTGTACTGACGTTAACGGTTACAGCTTGTGGTGAGCAAGTGTCCCAGTCCCCATCCCAGTCGCAGCCCAACGCGGCCGCACCCGTGGCGAAGCGGATACCCATTGAGCTGACGGCTCATGGCGATACCCGTATCGACAACTATTACTGGATGCGAGATGACAGCCGGACTGACCCTGAGGTCCTGGCCCATCTCGATGCCGAGAACGCCTACAAAGATGCCGTGTTGGCGCCGATCATGCCGCTCAAGCAAGAGATTTATGCTGAGTTGGCAGGGCGATTGAGCCGCGATCAGTCCACCGTGCCGGCCCGTGACAATGGCTACTGGTACTACCAGCGATTTGCAGACGACATGGAATATCCCGTCTATGCCCGCAAAAAAAACCTGCAGTCGGGCGAGGGGACCCTGCTCGACACGAATGCGATGGCTGTCGGACATGACTATTTTGCCATCGGTGGATACAGTGTCAGTAGCAACAATGACATCCTGGCTTATTCCACGGATACGGTTTCTCGTTGGCAGTATCAGATCAGGTTCAAGAATCTGAAAACGGGTGAACTCTACCCCGATATCCTGTTGGCCACAGATGGGCAGGCAGTATGGGCGAACGACAGCCAATCAGTGTATTACGTCAAGAATGATCCGCAGACTCTGCTCGGTTACCAGGTCTATCGTCATTCCCTGGGGACCTCGCAAGGCGATGATGTCCTGGTGTACCAGGAAGACGATGATTCGTTCTATACCTCCCTGGGAAAATCCAAGGATAAAAGTACCATCTATATTTACCACGACAGCACAACCAGCAGTGCCGTTTCGCTGATGAATGCTAATGGCCTCGCTGATGCAGCCACTGTCAGGTCCTTCCTGCCGCGGGAAGAAGACCATCGGTACTCAGTAGCGAAGTTGGGGGATGAATACTACATTCGCAGCAATTGGCAAGCGGAGAATTTTCGCCTGCTGAAAGTTGGCGCCAATTCCACCGACGATAAGTCAAGCTGGCGCGAAGTTGTTCCCCATCATGCCGACGTCTACCTGGAAGACTTTGTGGTTTTTGATGGCTACCTGGCCACCCTGGAAAAACGACTCGGCAACGCTGAACTCTCTGTGATTACACTCGCCACGGGACAGCGGCGCGCAGTCTCCTTCGATGAAGCTGTATTTGTCGCGAGCTTTAGCGACAATCATGAGGTGTCCAGCGGACAGCTTCGTGTCGCCTACAGGTCTCCCATTACGCCCGAATCCATTTATGACATAGACCTGGGCACACTGGAGAGATCACTGCTTAAACAAGATGAAGTTCTCGGTGGCTATCGGCGGGAGAACTATCGGACGCAACGAATTGCAATCGAGGCGCGTGATGGTGAACGTGTGCCTGTCACCTTGATATACCGTGCCGACAAGTTCGCCCAGGATGGGTCCATGCCTTTGTACCAGTATGGCTACGGTGCCTATGGTGCCAACGAGGAGCCCAGCTTCTATTCGAGCTGGGTGTCGCTGGCCGATCGCGGTTTCCTGGTGGCCATTGCGCATATTCGTGGCGGCGGCATGCTGGGGCATCGGTGGTACGAGGCGGGCAAGCTTAGCTTTAAGCGCAACACCTTTACTGACTTTATCGACGTCAGTCGGGGCTTGATCGCACAGCAATATGCAGATTCAGAGCGCGTCTACGCGGTAGGTGGTAGTGCCGGTGGCCTGTTGATAGGCGCGATCATGAATATGGCGCCTTCGCTCTATCACGGTGTCACTGCGGAAGTGCCCTTTGTCGACGTGATCACTACTATGAGCGATCCCAGTATCCCTCTGACCACCAACGAGTACGATGAGTGGGGCAATCCCGCAGAGAAATCTGCGTACGACTATATGCTCGCATACTCGCCCTACGACCAGGTGCGGGCAACCGACTATCCGCATACGTTGGTCACAGCGGGCTTGCACGATTCTCAAGTACAGTACTTCGAGCCCATGAAGTGGGTGGCCAAGTTGCGGGAGATGAAGACCGATTCCAATACACTGATATTAGCCACTGACATGACCTCTGGGCATTCCGGCGCTTCCGGACGCTTCAAGAGCTTGCAGGAAGTGGCGAGAAATTACGCATTCTTTGTGGATCTGGCCTCGCGCTGAGTAATCTGGCGCGCCATCCCAAGCATTTGGCACCGCTTCCAAAGTTCTGAGTTCGCATCGGTACTAGGATAGGCATCCACTTCGATCGGAGACAGTGATGTCCCTAACCTTCGACTCTGCGAGGCTACCAAACCCTCACATAACTTCCGAGCACGAGGAATGGCGTACCCAGCTACGCAAATTCATTGATACGGAAATCACGCCCTTTGCCGGGCAATGGGATGAAGATGGCCATATCCCCATTGAGTTGTGGCCCAAGGCCGCCGAAGTTGGTTTGCTGGGTATGGGTTACCCGGAACAATACGGTGGAATCAAGGAGGGCATTGACTCCTGGCACAGTTGGATTGTCAGTGAAGAGCTGGCCCGTATGGGTGTGGGTGGCGTTAACGCCAGCCTGATGGTGCACGGCATTGGCCTGCCGCCCGTCATTAACTGGGGCAGCGACAAAATGAAGGAGGAAGTTGCTCCCCCGGTCTTGTCTGGGGAAAAGCATATCGCCCTGGGTATAACCGAACCCAGTGGTGGTTCCGATGTGGCCAACCTGCAAACCACCGCTGTGCGCGATGGCGATCACTTTGTCATCAATGGCTCCAAGACGTTTATCACTGGCGGCATGCGTGCTAACTGGGTATCCACCGCGGTACGCACAGGCGGCGAGGGGTCTGGCGGTGTGTCCATGCTGTTGATTCCCACCGATGCAGAGGGCTTCTCTCGCACTCAGCTCGACAAAAAGCAGGGCTGGTGGGCCTCTGATACGGCTACTTTGTATTTCGACAATGTGCGGGTACCGGTGGAAAACATCATTGGCAAGGAAAACCAGGGTTTCAAAGTTATCATGACCAACTTCAATGGCGAGCGCATGGGCATGGCTTGCTCGATGGAAGCGCTGGGTCGGGTCTGCCTGGAAGAGGCCGTGGAGTGGGCCCAGGAGCGCAAGACTTTCGGCAAACGCCTGGCCGATCACCAGGTGATACGCCATAAAATTTCCCAGATGAAACAGAAACTCAATGCCACCCAGGCCTATATCCGGGTTTGTTGGGAGTCCATTGAAAATGGCAATCCGAATCCCGGTGATATCGCTATGCTTAAGGTCCAGGCCAGCGAAACCATGGAGTATTGTGCGCGGGAAGCCAGCCAGATTTTGGGAGGCATCGGTTATATGCGTGGTAGCCGGGTAGAGCGTATCTACCGCGAGGTTCGGGTAAACGCTATTGGTGGTGGTTCAGAAGAAATCATGCGCGACCTTGCTGCGCGCCAGTACGGAGTATAAAAAGATGAAATTATGGCATTGCAAGGGCGCACGTTCATTGCGGGCGTTGTGGGCGCTGGAAGAGATGGGCCTCGGCTACGAGCTGGAAGTTCTACCCTTTCCTCCGCGGATGTTCCAGCCGGACTACACCGACGTCAATGTGCTGGGCACGGTGCCTTACTTTGTCGACGGTGATACCCATATGACCGAGTCTTCAGGTATCTGCCAGTACCTTGTGGAAAAATACGAGCGCTATGATTTTGGACTCAAACCGGATCACCCGGAGTTTGGCGCCTACCTGAACTGGTTGTTTCACAGCGATGCCACCCTGACTTTCCCGCAGACCATTGCCATGCGTTATTTTGTCCTCGAACCCACACCGGAAAAGCAGCCGGTAGGAGTCGACTACGGCAAGTGGTTCTTCGCCCGCCTGCGCATGCTGGACCAACACCTGGAGAATAACGACTACCTGGTAGATAACCGTTTTACCGTGGCGGACATCGCCGTAGGCTACGCCCTGTACCTGGCCAAGGCCATGGAGATCGGCGAGAAGTGTGGTCGCGAATTCACCCCGCAAACCGCGGCCTACCTGGCGCGCCTGGAAGAGCGCCCCGCCTACCAGCGGGCCGACGCAATAGACGGCGGCCAAACGCCGGCACTGTAAGGATATTCTTATGGCAATTTTCGAATCACAGCTGGATGAACATTCCGACAGCTTCAAAGCCAATGCGGAACTCATGCAAGCAGCGGTGACTGAGTTCAGGGGTATTGAGCAGATCGTGCTGGACCGTGCCGAGGCGAAGGCACCGACCTACGAAAAGCGCGGTTATATGCGCCCGCGAGAGCGCCTCAGCCAGCTGTTGGATCCCGGTGCACGGTGGCTGGAATTGTCCTCCCTGTGTTGCTATCTGCAGGATCAGGACAAGGATGGCAGCTTCGCCGGCGGTTCAGTGATTGCCGGTATTGGTTTCATCGAGGGCACGCGTTGCCTGGTACTGGTTGATGACTTCCTCACCAAGGGCGGCACTATTACCCGCCTGGGTGGTGAAAAACGCAAGCGCATGCAGAGCATCTGCATGCGGGAGAAGCTGCCGCTGGTGGCCCTGGCCCAGAGCGGTGGTGGTGACCTGACCGCACTTGGCGCGACCTTCGGCCCGTCAGGTGAGGGCTTCGCCAACCAGTGTCGACTGTCAGCTATGGGCATTCCCCAGATTACCGTCGTTCACGGCAGCGCCACGGCGGGTGGTGCTTATCAACCGGGGTTGTCCGACTACATAGTAATGGTCCGCAAACAATCCACGATGTTTCTGGCGGGTCCGCCTTTATTGAAAGCCGCCACCGGCGAGATCGCCACCGATGAGGAAATCGGTGGTGCCGAGATGCACGCCGAAATAGCGGGCACCGCTGACTACCTGGCCGAGAACGACGCCGACGGCATCCGTATTTGCCGGGATATCGTAAGAAAGCTGGGCTGGAATAAGAACAAGGGGTCAGAGCCGCTGCGCGGGTCTGACCCCGGAAGGAAGGAGGGGGTGGCTCGATCGGGGTCAGACCCCCGCAGGGGCTCTGACCCCTGTTACTCCGAACCACTCCATTCAAAAGAATCCCTACTTGGCATCGTCCCCGCCGACCCCAAAACCCCCTACGATTGTCGCGAGATTATCACAAGGCTGGCGGATGGTTCGGAGCTGCTGGACTTCAAGGCGGATTACGATATCGGCACCATCTGTACCCATGTCGAAATCAAAGGTGTGCCCTGTGGGGTAATGGGCAACAATGCGCCAATTACCGCCCGCGGTGCAGCCAAGGCCGGGCAATTTATTCAGCTCTGTGAACAGTCGGGCACACCGATTCTGTTTTTGCATAATACAACCGGGTTTATTGTCGGCACCGAGTCGGAACAGGCCGGCATCATCAAGCACGGTGCCAAACTTATCCAGGCGGTAACCAACAGCACCATACCGAAAATCAGCGTTGTGGTGGGTGGTTCTTACGGCGCCGGCAACTATGCCATGTGTGGCCGCGGCATGGATCCGCGCTTTATGTTTGCCTGGCCGCGCAGTGTGGTCTCAGTAATGGGGCCACCCCAGGCCGGGCAGGTGATGCGACAGGTCTGGGAGGCACAGATGAAACGAGCCGGCAGCGTCGACGAAGCCCAGCTCGACGCCCAGGAGCAAGCGGTGGTGCAATCCATGGAAAGCCAATCCCATGCGCTGGCGAATACCGCACGAGTCTGGGACGACGCCTTGATTGACCCCAGGGATACCCGCGAGATTGTCGCCTATGTACTCAGCGTCTGTGCTGAAGCAGATGCGCGCCAGCTCAACGAAAACACCTTTGGTATTGCGAGGTTCTAGTATGAAATTACCCCAATGCGACGAGTTGGTGATTGAACAGAGAGACGGTGTTTTATCTATCACCATCAACCGCCCTGAAAAACGCAATGCCATGAACACCGTTGTGGTGCAGGGCATCATGGAAACCTTCACCTCCATTGAGGACAGTCGCGATATCCGTGCAGTGGTGTTGCGTGGTGCTGAAGGGCATTTTTGTTCCGGCGGCGACATTTCCGGCATGCAGAAGAGTGGCTCTCAAGAAGAAGCCGATAAAGCTGCCTGGGAGTTTAACCGCGTCTTCGGTCGCATGTGCACCCAGGTTAATCGCGCGCCCCAGGTGGTCATTGCCTTGTTGGAAGGCGCAGTGCTCGGCGGAGGTTTTGGCCTGGCCTGCATCTCCGATGTGGCCATTGCAGATCTCAACGCCAAATTCGGCATGCCGGAAACTGGGCTCGGCATTATCCCCGCGCAGATTGCTCCATTTGTTGTCATGCGCATTGGCCTGACCCAGGCCCGGCGATTTGCACTGATGGGAGAACGTATCAATGGCGCTGCGGCGCTTGAGCTGGGGCTGGTGCACTATCAGACCGAAGGTAGTGATGCGATGCAGGCCCAGTTGGACGAAGTGCTGGCGAAAGTGCGCCGCTGTGCTCCTAATGCCAATGCGGTGACTAAACAGCTGATGATAGACGTTGGTTCGACCGATCTGGAGAGCCTGCTCGATCGTGCTTCAGATGACTTTGCTGCCGCCATCAACAGTGAGGAAGGCAAGGAAGGTACCGGCGCATTTTTGGAAAAACGGCTGCCCAGTTGGGCCAGCTGAAAAACTTGAGACTGGAGAAAGTTGTGAGTGAAACAACACAAACCGAACTGGACGAATTCCGTGCCGACTGTTCGGCCTGGATGAAAGAAAACAACCCGGCTGATCCCGGCTTTCTATTACCCCAGACCTTTATGGAAGTGGGTGACGAGCGGGTACTGGAGTTCCTGCGGGAGTGGCAGCACAAGCTGTGGAGTGCGGGCTACCTCGGTGTGCACTGGCCCAAGGCGTACGGTGGTAGAAGTATGAATCCGGCGTTTCAGCGCATCGCCGACCTGGAGATGATGCGACACTCCGTACCGATTGCCTTTAATGTAATCGGCCTGGGTTGGGCCGGCCCATTGATCAATGATATTGGTACCGAGGCAGAGAAAGAGAAGTATCTGAAAGGCATTCTCTCCGCCGATGATGTGTGGTGCCAGGGATTCTCGGAGCCAGATCACGGCTCCGACCTCGGCAACGCCCAATGTAAGGCAGTGCGTGATGGCGATGATTACGTCATCAATGGCACCAAGATCTGGACCACCATGGGCAACTACGCCAAGTACATGATTCTGTTGGCCCGCACCAGCTCAGAGGGTCCACGCAAGTACGACGGTTTGTCCTTTTTTCTCTCGCCTATGCATGTCGAGGGCGTTGATCCGCGGCCCATCCAAAAGATGACCGGTGAATACGGCTTCTGTGAAACCTTTTTCACCGATGCACGCATACCGGCAGACTGCCTGATGGGTGAAGAGGGGAAAGGCTGGTCCATCGCCATGCAAACCCTGCAGTATGAACGTGGCGCAGAAGCGGGTGCCGCCGGCGGCTTGATGGTGGTGCGCACGGTGGTAGAAGATCTTATCGAGATGGCTCGGGAGCTCAAGCGTGACGGTGAGCCACTGCTAAAAGATCCGGTGGTTCGCGACCAGATGGTGCAATACCTGATGGAAGAAAAGAGCCTTTCCTTGGGAGGCCGACGCATGGCGCATGGCGCACTGAATACAGATTACCCATTCTCCCTGGCCTTGTCTGGCAAGCTGCGCTCTTCAGAGTTCCAACGCCGAATGCGTCAGTATGCAGTGCAGTTACAAGGGGCTCACGGCAGTCTCTATGTCGGCGATGAAGATGCCCCCGCGGCTGGTTTTTGGCAACGCGCCTATTTCAATAATTTCTCCACCACAATTGGTGGCGGCACCAGCCAGGTGCAGGCAAATATAGTTGGCGAGCGCGTGCTCGGCCTGCCGAAGGACTGAGGATTAGAAAATGAGAAAAACAAATACAGCTATAAGTTTCAGTGACGAACAGGCCATGTTGCTGGAGAGCGCACGGGGTTTCTGTGCCGATAAATCGACAGTGCCGCAAGTTCGCGAGCTGTTGCAAGATGAACAGGGATACAACCCTGCGGTATGGGAAGAGATGAATCAGCTGGGCTGGATGGGTATCGCGATCCCCGAAGCTTATGGCGGCTCCGAGTTGGGGGTAGGTTCGGTGGTGCCAGTGGCGGAGGCCGCTGGACGCTCCTTGCTGTCCACGCCACTGATTACCGGCACCCTGGCCGCCCAAGTGATTGTGCGCGGTGGTGATGCTGCGCAAAAAGAACAATGGCTACCGCAGTTGGCCGTCGGCACAGTAGCAAGTTTGGCGCTATTAGACGGTGAAGATTGGGGTGATGAAAACATTCAGTGCGCAGTCACTAGTGATGGCCAGCAGCTGACCCTGCACGGTGAGAAGTGGTACGTGCCCTACGCGCAGTCCGCAGAACTGTATGTGGTACTGGTTCACAATGGTGGCCAGCCGGCCTTTGCCCTGGTGCCAAGGGGCAGCCTCAGCAATGATGCTATCAAACCCCATGTGTTGATCGATGAGACCCAGCGTGCCGCCAAGGTCGACTTCACCGGCGTCAAGATTGACAGCAGTGCGCTGATCAATGGCGCCGATGCCAGCGCAGTCCTGCGTGACGTGCAGCTGCTTGGTGCAATGTTGGTGGCGGCCGAGGCCACCGGCAGTGCTGCGGCTTGTCTCGATACGGTAGTCGAGTATCTGAAGACCCGTAAGCAATTTGGAAAACTCATTGGTTCCTACCAGGCATTAAAGCACCCGACGGTGGAAATGCTCACCGGTATGGACTCGGCGCGTTCACATATTTATCACGCGGCGACAGTCGTCGGCGACGATGCCCTCGATGAGGATGCGGAAATCGCCTGCCGAATGGCCAAAGCCCAGGCCACCGACACTCTGTGTTTTGCCGGTGATCGTGCCATTCAGTTCCACGGAGGTATGGGTTTTACCTACGAGTGTGACGCCATGTTGTATATGCGCCGCGCCCAATGGGTGCAGCAGTACTTTGGCGACGCCTATCATCATCGCAAGCGCCTGGCGCCTCTGTTGTTGGATTGAATCCCGGGAGATGGAATCATGAAGCACTTTCATAAGATACTGGTGGCGAACCGCGGCGAAATTGCGGTGCGGGTGATGAACACCGCCAGGCGTCTTGGTTACCGGACCGTCGCGGTTTACAGCGAGGCTGATGCCGGTGCACTGCATGTGCAGGTGGGGGATGAAGCAGTATGCATTGGTGCCGCACCGGTGAATGAGTCTTACCTGGTGGCAGAAAAGATCCTGGCGGCAGCGGCCAGTACCGGTGCTGATGCAATCCACCCCGGCTATGGTTTTCTGTCGGAGAATAGCGATTTCTCCCGCGCCTGTAGCGAGGCGGGCATCACCTTTATAGGGCCACCCGAGGCCGCTATTGAGCTCATGGGCAGTAAGCGATTGTCGAAGCTGGCAATGCTGGAGGCGGAGGTTCCCTGTATTCCGGGCTACCAGGGTGAAGATCAAACAGATGAAGGCCTGATTACCCAGGCACTGGAAATCGGCTTTCCACTGATGGTGAAGGCCTCTGCCGGCGGCGGTGGCCGGGGCATGCGACTGGTTCACGAGGAATCAGAACTGGCGGAGCAGATCAAGACCGCCCGCTCGGAGGCGCAGAATGCCTTTGCTAGCGGCGAACTGATCCTGGAGCGAGCGGTTCTGGAGCCTCGACATATCGAGATTCAAGTTTTCGCCGACGACCATGGCAACGTGGTGTACCTGGGCGAACGGGATTGCTCTATTCAGCGCCGCCACCAGAAAGTGGTAGAGGAGGCACCGTCCCCGTTTATGGATGAGGAATTGCGCGTGGCTATGGGCGAAGCTGCTGTGAATGTCGCTCGCGCCTGTGATTATCGCGGTGCGGGCACCGTGGAGTTCCTGGTCGATAAAGAGCGTCACTTCTACTTCCTGGAAATGAATACCCGTCTACAGGTGGAGCACCCGGTTACCGAAATGATCACCGGCCAGGACCTGGTGGCCTGGCAGATCCTGGTGGCGGCAGGTCAACCATTACCCTTGTCGCAGCAAGACATTGAGCTAAACGGTCACGCTGTTGAAGTACGCCTGTACGCCGAGGATCCGCGCCAGGGTTTCCTGCCCCAGACCGGCACCGTGCAGGCCTGGCACTACCCTGATAGAGAAGGTATCCGGGTCGATCATGGCATTGCCGAGGGTCAGGTGGTA
This sequence comes from Halieaceae bacterium, assembly GCA_965237855.1. Taxonomy (GTDB): domain Bacteria; phylum Pseudomonadota; class Gammaproteobacteria; order Pseudomonadales; family Halieaceae; genus CBDEGK01. The sequence continues at coordinate 264,567 of CBDEGK010000001.1, forward strand.
TCGCCATTTTACGATCCAATGATCGCCAAGGTCATCGCCTGGGGGAAGAACCGTGAAGACGCCTGTCGAAAGTTGGCCAGTGCGGTCCAGGACAGCACCTTGCTTGGCCTGAACAACAACAAGTTGTTTTTGCAGAATGTATTGCGCCACCCGGTATTTGTTGACGGTGAAGCGACTACCGCCTTTATCGAACAACATTTTCAAAGCGACCCGAGTATGGACCTGGAGCAGCCTTCCGAGCGCACACTAGCAATCGCCGCGCTGCTGCTTTTTACCGGCAAGAACAGGGACGAGCAGGGCTGGCACAACCCGGCTGCCGCCAATTATCACTTTCGGCTGGATTTTGCTGATCACAACTACGATGTCCGACTGAGCCAGCAGGAACGGGCTTATACCGTTAGTTGCGAAGAATCCGAGTTCACTCTTGAATTGATCGATCTGACTAGCAACAAGGCCTACCTGAGTGCCGATGGTGTTCGATTCAAGGTGGATTATTGTCTGCAGGATAAGCGTCTGTTCCTGGACGACGGCAGCGGCCATTTTTCCCTTGAAGACGTGACGCATGCTCCGGCTGCATCTGCGGTCGGTGAAGGCAGCGGCGACATCAAAGCGTCGATGGATGGGGCCATTGTCGACATCCTGGTGGCCGTGGGCGACTTGGTAGAGGCGGGACAAACGTTGGTGGTACTGGAAGCCATGAAAATGGAGCACCCGTTGAAGACGGGCATCAGCGGCACGGTTGCAGCCATTAATGCCGCGGTCGGAGACCAGGTTAAAAACAAACAACTTTTGGCAGTGGTAAAAACTGCCGAGCAGGAGTAAGTCATGACTAAAACAGTTCGCATTGGCTGCGCCGCTGGTTTCTATGGAGACAGCCAGCTGTCGGCCCGCCAGTTGGTTGACAAAGGTGATATCGATTACCTGGTGTTCGACTACCTGGCAGAAGTAACTATGGCGATCCTGGCCAAGGCGCGCAGCAAGAATGATGACCTGGGTTTTGCTATTGATTTCGTTACGGTTGCCATGAAAGACGTGCTGGCGGACTGTGCAGCCAAGGGTATCAAGGTGGTGGCCAATGCTGGTGGGGTCAATGTGCCCGCCTGCATCGCGGCGCTGGAATCCCTCTGTGAAGAACAGGGCCTGGATCTCAAGATCGGCGGCGTCTACGGCGATAACCTGATCGGGCGGGATGACCTGCCCGTCGCTGAGATGGTGGAATTTCAGACCGGGGAGGCTTTACCGGAAAAGCTCGCGAGTATGAATGCGTATCTCGGTGCGAGGCCCATAGCCGATGCATTGGATGCGGGTGCCGATGTGGTGGTTACCGGGCGGGTCGTCGACAGTGCCGTGATGCTTGGGCCATTGATCCATGAATTTGGCTGGGCGGAAACAGACTATGACCAATTGGCCCAGGGTTCCCTGTGTGGGCATGTTATCGAATGCGGTGCCCAGTGCACCGGCGGCAATTATACGGATTGGCACACCGTGCCTGATTACTCGAATATCAGCTATCCGATTGCCGAGGTCAGCGGCGATGGCAGCTTTGTTATTGGTATTCCCACAGACACAGGCGGCCTGGCGACGGTCGGCAGTGTGGGTGAACAAGTGTTGTACGAAATTGGCGATCCCGGCAATTACCTGTTGCCGGATGTGGCCTGTGATTTCAGCAATGTACAACTGGAACAGGTGGGAGAAAATCTCGTGAAGGTCAGCGGGGCTCGTGGTCGGGCACCTGGCAACCGTTACAAGGTGTGTGCAACCTGGCGCGACGGTTTCCAGATCAAGGGCTGTATTATGATTGGTGGCTTGCGAGCGAAAGAGAAGGCGCAAACAGCGTTGGAAGCCTGGATCAAGCGTGTTCGCGATCACTATGCGGCCAACGATTTGCCTGATTTCCGAGAGGTGGATCTGGAATATTTTGGCACAGAACATACCTACGGCCCGCATGCGAGAGAGGAGGTTCAGGGTACGCGCGAAGTAGTGGCTAAATTTGGCCTGCACCACGACGACCCCAATGCCCTGCAATTTGCCGCCAACGAAATGGTGTATCTGGGCACTTCAGGCGTGCCTGGTTTTTATGGTCTCGGTGGCGGCAGGGTTCGGCCCAGCGGTCTGATGCGCGTGCATTCAGCATTGCTTGAGAAATCGTATGTGACGGTCACCGTGCAAGTGGGATCGAAGCTCATCGCCGAAAAACCTTATGAAACCACTGCTACCTCTGAATCCGTGACAAAATACCGTATAGAAACCGATGAGCCGGAACTGGGTGGCGAAACCAGGACTGTCATCCTGGAGCACTTGGCTTATGGTCGCAGCGGCGACAAGGGCAACAACGCCAATATCGGCATTATGGCCCGTCGTCCGGAATACCTGCCGTACATTCAACAGCAAGTTACCGCGCAGGCCGTTGAGGACTATTTCGCTCACCTGGTCAAGGGCGAGGTCGAGCGCTTCGAATTGCCCGGGATGTCAGCGTTTAACTTTTTTATGACGGAAGCACTGGGGGGAGGGGGTAGCGGTTCCGTGCGTACTGACGCCCAGGGCAAATCCCTGGCCCAGCAATTACTGTCTATGGAAATTACCGTGCCAGCCAGTTTGGCTTAAACTGTCTGCAGCACCTGAACACACACCGACGAAGAAGGAAGAAGTATGAAAGACCTGTTTTCAGTGAGCGGCAAAGTGGCCGTAGTTACCGGGGGTTCCACCGGGATTGGCGCCATGATTGCCCGGGGCCTGGTAGAGGCGGGCGCCCGCACCTATATTACTGCTCGCAAAGTAGAACCTCTGGAAGCAGCAGCGGAAGAATTTTCCAAGCTGGGAGAGTGCATTGCCATACCCTCGAACCTCGGCACCCTGGCAGGGGTGGAAGAATTCGTGCAGGCGGTACTGGCTCGTGAAGACAAGGTCGACATCCTGGTTAACAACGCCGGCACCACCTGGGGTGCGGACATCGATGAATTTCCCGAGAGTGGCTGGGATAAGGTCATGGACCTGAATGTAAAATCCCTGTTCTTCCTGACCCAGAAGCTGTTGCCCGCGTTGCGTGCCAGCGCTGAAATTGGCAATCCGGCACGGGTGATAAATATCGCCTCGGTCAATGGCATCACCCATCCTCGCATGAACAATTATTCCTACTCCGCCAGCAAGGCCGCGGTGATTCAGCTGACCCGCCACCTCGCCGGTGACCTGGCGCCGGAGGGAATTAACGTGAATGGCATCGCCCCCGGCTATTTCCCCAGCAAGATGACCAATCATCTTAAAGATCTTGAGACAGAGATTGCTAAAGGGACGCCTACCCGCAGCGTGGGAACGATGGAGGATGCCGCCGGCACGGTCATCTATTTGTGCTCCCGGGCCAGTAATTATATCAGCGGGCACACCATCGTCATGGATGGCGGCGTTGTCGCCAATGCGAGTTAGATCATGACACGACTCACTAAACTTTCCCGTTCCATCAAAAGCAGTATTGCCATCGTGACCGGTGCTGCCAGCGGTATGGGCCGCGCCATGGCTCATTTGTTTGCTGACGAAGGTGCCCGGCTGGCGATATTTGATATCAACCAGGCGGCACTGGACTCGGTGGCGGAAGAGATTCGTTCTGTTGGCGGTGAGGTGTTGCCGATTACAGTCGACCTGCGCGACCGGGCCGCGGTGCAGAAAGCGGTAGAGGATGCGGCAGCGCATTTTGGCGGGCTGGATATCCTGGTCAACAACGCCGGCTTTGCCTTTCCCGCCGCCATAGACAGCGATGACTATGAACAATCCTGGGATGCCTCCCTCGATGTGATGACCACCGCCCAGGCCTGGGCAATTCGAGCGGCGCTACCCAGTCTGCGCAAGTCTGAGAACCCGCGCATTGTGAATGTTGCTTCCACCGAAGCGCACGGAGCCACTCGTTTCAATAGTGCTTACGTGGTTGCCAAGCACGGTTCCATGGGTTTAACCCGGGCCATGGCGGTGGACCTGGGGAAAGAGGGCATTACCGTTAATTGTATTTGCCCGGGCCCTGTGCGCACCGGCATTACCGACGGTATTCCCGAGGAAGATAAACAAACCTACGCCCATCGGCGCACGGCACTGCGCCGTTACGCCGACCCGGAAGAGGTGGCTCACGCCACCTTGAGTCTGGTGCTGCCGGCAGCCAGTTTTATTACCGGCGCCACCCTGATAGTCGATGGTGGTGTCACCATCCGCAACGCCTGAACCCGAATAAGGAATAGAATTCAATGGATGCTCAAGCAACGGCAAGTCATTTTGATCTGACGGGCAAAGTCATCCTGGTCACCGGCGGTAGCCGCGGCTTGGGCCTGGAGATGTGCCGGGCCTTTGCCCGCGCCGGAGCCAGCCTGGTGATCAGTTCCCGCAAACAAGAGGGCTGTGATAAAGCCGCGGCAGAAATAAGCGCTGAAACCGGCGCCAAGTGCCTGGCAGTGGCCTGTCATGTGGGCGACTGGGACGCCTGTGATGCGCTGGTGGAACGGGCTTACGAAGAATTTGGCAAGATTGATGTGCTGGTGAACAACGCCGGCATGTCGCCCTTGTATCCCTCTTTAACCTCTGTCAGCCGCGAACTGTGGGACAAGGTAATTGGCGTAAACCTTGCCGGACCGTTCCGGCTCTCAGCCGTGGTAGGTGAACGAATGGTTGCCGGCGAGGGTGGTTCGATCATTAATGTCAGCAGTAATGCCTCCCTCAGCCCCGGTGCTGCGGAAGTGCCCTATGGGGCGGCGAAGGCCGGTATCAACAACCTGACCCAGGCCCTGGCACGGGCCTATGCTCCCAAGGTGCGTACCAATGTCATTATTCCCGGCCCCTTTCTGACCGACATCTCCGATGCCTGGGATGAGCGGGTGAAAGCGGCCATTAACAAGCTGGTACCTCTTGGCCGCGCCGGCGAACCGGAAGAAATAGTTGGTATCGCCCTGTACCTGGCCAGCGACGCCTCCAGCTACACCACCGGCTCCATGATCAAGGTCGACGGCGGCATGTCCTTCGGCTAGCGAAACCCTGCCATGTCGGCCATCATTTCAAAAATTGTAGCTATATCAGTGACTTCGGTGCTGTTATTAAACTCCCTATAAAGAGAGTCCACGTTCACCGCGATGCGTTCTGAGTCGCTCCAGGCACTGTATTCCCTTAATTCGATATCCCGGGCGGCCTCTAAAGCTGTCATGCCCGCGTCATAGCGCGACCTGGCCTCATCGCGCACGTATTCCAGGTATTCACGCACCCGCGCGACCCCCTGTTTATCGGTAATGGGTCCGTGGCCGGGCACAATAGTCTCCACATCCATGTTTTCAATGAGCTGGCAGGCCTTGATCCAGTTCGCCACGGGGCCTGCCCACATAATTGGCGTGCCCTCAATAAACAGGATGTCCCCGGTGTAAACGGTCTTATCGCTCGCGGAGTAAGCCAGTACGTCACCGCGTGTATGCGCCGGGCCGACTTCAATCAGCTGCACGGTCTTATCACCTACCTGGACCGAGTGCTCTCCCTCGAAGGTGCAGGTGGGTGGGGTAAAGGTGATGCCATTGAACTCAAACTGGCCGAAGCAGTGCAGAATATACTCGCCCATTGGCCCCATATCTTTGGCTGCTTCCACAAACATGGCCATGGCTTCCGGGGGTAATTCATTCATTTCTGCCGCCGAGGCCGCCGAGGCGATGATTTTGGCGCCGGTCACCAGCTCGTTACCGTGGCAGTGATCACCGTTGGCGTGGGTGTTTACCAGGGTATCGAACTGCCGGGTGGCTGATGGGGTCGCGGCGCGCATGGCATCCAGCATTTCCTGGGTCAGTTTCAGATCGTACAGGGTGTCCACCAGCAGCGACTGGTCATCATCGGTGATCAGGCCAGCATTACTCCAGCCCCAGGAGCCATCTGGCGCCAGCCAGGCATAGGCGCCATTGCCAATTTCGTGCAGGCCTTTCTGGTAGGTCCAGGGCATGGGGTAAGCTCCTGCCTATATTGTGACCGAGGCTGTCATTGCATCACAGCGCGTTTCTGGGGTATACCCTCTCTGCGATTTAACGACTATCGGAGAATTCCATGTTTTGGCTACTTGGCCTGGTCCTGCTGATCTGGGCTGTTACCCATTTTTACCTCAAAGGCGAGGATTTATCTGCCTACGACCAACCGCGCCCAGCCTCAATGTCGGGTGATTCACCCGCCAGCGAAGGCTTGCTGGAGGCGGAGAAATTTTTCCAGGACATGTTTCAGTCCGGCGGCAGCTCGGCGGGCGCCGACGCCGGTGGCATCAAGCTGGGCAAGGGTATGCTGACCAAGGTGCGCGCCATGATGGACAGCTTTGGCGATGCGGTGGAATTCGACGGGGAGATCATTCCGGTAGATACAGTCGGTATCAACGGAGAATGGTTGATACCCCGGGGCGCAGACATGGGCTGCCGTCTGCTCTATATCCACGGCGGTGCGTTTCTGATGGGTAGTCCCCGCAGTCACCGGGCACTGACCACCCACTACGCCAATATGATTGGCGGGCCGGTATTCTCCCTGGATTACCGGCTCAGTCCGGAAAACCGCCGCCAGGCGGGTATCGATGACTGTCGCTTCGCCTACCGGTGGTTGCTGGAAAATAGCCCCGAGGGGAAGTCGGACATCCACACGGTATTTATTTCAGGAGACTCCGCCGGTGGCAACCTGACGCTGTCACTGACCGGCTGGATTCGTAACAGCGGCCTGCGGGCTCCCAATGCCGCGGTGGCGCTGTCACCCCTGACCGATTCAACGCTCGGCAGCCCGAGTATGCGTAACAACATCCCCACCGACAAAATGCTGGGGCCGGCAATGGGCAAGCTGGGCAAAGCCCCCAACTGGCTGTTGCTGTGGACCGGCTGGTTTAACGCGCGAATTGCACCGTCACATCCCAGCGTGTCGCCGATACAGGGTGATCTCGCTGGCTTGCCCCCAACCCTGGTGCATGCGAGTGAGGTAGAAATGCTGTTTGATGATGGGGTTCGCTATGTCAACAAGGCCCGTGCCAGTGGTTCGCCAGTGGAACTGCAGACCTGGAATCACGTGATGCACGTCTGGCAAATGTTTCACGAGACTGTGCCGGAGGGGAAGCAGGCGCTGGCGGAGATTGAGCAATTTCTGAAGCGCCACAGTGCTATTGGCGACAAGGAACAGGCTGCGTGATTCGATCGGCCCTGTTTTTCCTGTGGCTGATGCTAACGCTGGTGCCTTGTGCCGTGGTTTTGATACTAGTCTCGATGGTTGTTCGTGGTAATCCACCGTACCGGGTAGCCCATGCCTGGCTGGTGCTGGTCACCTGGGGAGCGCGGATCATCGCCGGCGTCAAATGGCGGGTTCAGGGTTTGGAAAACGTACCTGCGGCTGACAACAATGAGCCGGTGATACTCGCGGCCAAACACCAGTCAACCTGGGAAACCTATGCCTTGCCGGTGATTATGCCGCACCCCTTGGCCTATGTGTTCAAGCAGGAATTGTTGAAGATACCCTTCTTCGGCTGGGCGATAGGTCGTCTCGACATGGTTCATATTGATCGCAGCAAGCGCAAGGAAGCCTGGAATAAAGTGGCCGAGCAGGGCCGTGAATATATGGCCAGGGGTGTCTGGATCATCATGTTTCCCGAGGGCACCCGCACCCAGCGTCATTCCCAGGGAAAATACAAATCCGGTGCGACCCGTCTGGCGATAGCAACGGGGGCCTCGGTGGTACCCATAGCCGTGACCTCGGCCCAGTGCTGGCCTACCAAGAGTTTGCGTTTAAGGCCGGGCACCATCGATGTGTCTATCGGTAAGCCCATGCCTTCCGCAGGCCGCGAGCCCGACGAATTTATGCGTGAAATTGAACAGTGGATTGAACAGGAGATGCGGCGCCTGGCGCCGGCAGACTATGAATAGAGTTTTGAAAGTACTGGCAGGCCTTGTCGTGATCGCGCTTTTGGCCGGCGTGATCCTGTCCCAGGGTAAACAACCCCAACCATTCCCAGCGGGGACCGAGAGCGCAGCGCGCCTGCAGCCCGGACCTCTGCAAGTACATAGCTATGATGAAACCCTCGTCGACAGTTCACGGCCTACCCAAGCCAACGGAGACTACCCCGGTGCGGATTCCCGTACCCTGGTGTCGACCATATGGCATCCCGCTGACAACAGTGCCGGGGCTTACCCGCTGATTGTCTACAGCCATGGATTTTCCTCCATGAAAGAGGGCGGAGCTTACCTGGGTGAACAGCTGGCCAGCCTGGGCTACGTGGTTATTTCTGCCAACTTTCCACTCACTAATTTCGACGCGCCCGGCGGCCCGCTGACCCAGGATGTGGTCAACCAGCCCGCTGATGTCAGCTTCCTGATCGATAGTCTGCTACAGCAAAGTGAAACGGCGGGCCATATGCTTGAGGGCATGATTGATTCGAGTCGAATAGGGGTCACGGGTATTTCCATGGGCGGTATGACTTCCACCCTGGTGGCTTATCACCCGACCATGATGGATGAGCGGATCACGGCGGCCCTGTCTATCGCCGGCCCCACGGCATCTTTCACCGACACATTCTTTAGCTTTCGCGAAATTCCCTTCCTGATGCTGGCGGGGGATATTGACGCGTTGGTGCCCTATGACAGCAACGCCGCTCGCGTCACCACGTCGATAGCTGGCTCCCAGTTAGTGACGGTGAGCGGCGCCTCCCACACGGGATTTTCCGGCCCGGCAGCGCCTTTGCGTTGGTTGAGTAATCCGGACGCTATCGGTTGTTATGTGGTCAAAGACAATGTCGATGCCGCTCTCGAGGAACCCTGGTTCGATTTATTGGGCACGCCAGAGCAGGGTATCAATTACGAGATGGTCAATGAGCTGTGCAAAGTGGACCCACTACCGCCGGCCATGAATATCCTGCGCCAGCACATGATAACCAGCGTCGTGGTCAGCAGCTTTTTCCAAAGCCAGTTCGCACTTGATGCCACCACCCGCGATGCGGCGCAGCGTTTTCTCAGTGAGGTGATTGGGGAAGAGTTGGACGAAGTCAGCCACGGGGCTGCGGCACTCTAATCAATCCTGCGGAGCAGATTCATCCCTGAGGCGGATCGGGCCCATCAGCTCCGGGAACTTGCCCTGCTTGTTGGCGTAATACTCACGAAAATGGTCCATGTCTTTGCCGATGTCGTCACTGGTCGGCATTGGCGCACCGAAGCCGGCGCTCTTGGTAGACCAGTCCAGGAACGAGGGGACAATGGGTACATTGGCCTGGCGGGCAATGTGATAAAAGCCCGACTTCCAGTAGTCGACCCGCGCGCGGGTTCCCTCGGTGGGCACCAACAACAGTAGTTCTTCGTTTTCCGAAAATGCCTGCACCATGCCAGCTACCACGTTGCCACTACGGTGGCGTACAATAGGCATGCCCCCAGTGCGCGCATGATCGAACCCATGGGTGGGGAGAACAGCGCGTGCTTACCCATCCAGCGTACATCCATGTCGTAGACGGCGGCGAGGGCAATCATGTAGGGAAAGTCCCAATTGGAAGTGTGCGGCGCGGCGATAATAACGGCACGTTTAGTGTTGGGCCCCGGTCCGGACATTTTCCAGCCGGTAAGGCGTAGGAACCACTTTGCCAGCCACTTTTTCATTTGCGAACACACTCCGTTGCCTTCAGACTGGGGTTGATGTTTTTGAAGAGGCTCACCATGGTCTGGATAAAAGTCGGAATGCTTATTCTATATGGAATCGTGGCTTATGTGGCGTTCGATCGCCCGCTGACAATTCCCGCGCAGATGTGCCAGGCGCTGCTGGTCATCCTGGTATTCGGGCATGGCATAGAGTGCTACCTCTATCAAAAACAGATGAATGAAGCGCCCGGCAATTATTGGGGGCATCTTATACAGGTGTTCTTCTTTGGGGTGGCCCACAAGATGATCATGGACCAGGACATACGGGATCTAGAATTATGAAAATAAAAATCTTCCTCGGCTTACAAGCACTTATTTTTATTCCCTATGGTCTTTATTGCCTGGTGGAACCCGGCATGTTGGCGGGAGCAGCGGGCGTTAGTGCTACCAGCACAACCGGAACTATAGAGCTGCAGGCGATGTATGGCGGTCTGCAGACTTCCATAGGCGTGATGTGCGCGCTGGCTTTGCTGCAGGATCGATTTAGAGTGGGCGCGTTAACTGCTCTAGTGTTTGTATTCGCCGGCCTGGCCATCGTGCGGGTGAGCCTTGGATTGATGCAGGGTGATTTTAGTGACTATACATTGGGCGCCATGATTTTCGAAAGCGTCTCGCTGGTCGTAGCTTTGTTGTTACTGAAAAGCGCTCACCAGGCTGGCGACGGCGTTCTCAACACGTAATATTCTCGGACCCAGGCTGGCCACCGAGCAGCCGGCTTCGATCAGCTTTTCCACCTCGTAGGGAATGAAGCCTCCCTCGGGTCCTATCACCAGCAGTGTTTCTTCGTCGCTGTCGGCAAAGCGCGGGTGCTCACCCGGGTGAGCGACAACTGCTCGCCGCTCATCAATCAAAGCTGGCAGAAGATCTTCCACGAATGGTTTGAATCGCTTGTGCAGATGAAGCGCAGGCAACACCGTGTCTCGGGCCTGGGACAAGCCCTGCATAAAATACTCGGTAACAGTGCCGTCTTCGAGTGCGGGGGTTTGCCAATAACTTTTATGTACCCGGTAGCTGTTGATCAGGTGTAGTTCGGCTACACCAAACTCGGCAACCATACGCAAAATGCGGCGCAGCATTTTCGGTCGAGGTAGCGCTAGTACCAGCGTCAGTTTGAGTTTTGTGGGTGGTGGCTCGTTTAACTCGATTTCCAGTTCCGCCGCTTGCTCGTCGATGACTGTGACGGTTGCCAGGCCCATCAGGCCATTTATTTCACCGACCCGCAGTTGGTCTCGTTCAGCGCTATCGAGAATTTCGCGAAGATGCTTTAGTCGCGTGTCAGTCAGGCGAATGCGATTGGGCCCGAGGCGGTCCTCTTCGCCGAACAAGATCAGGTTCACTCGCCGGGACCGGCCCAGAGATCGTAATCATCGGCTGACTCGACCACCGCTTCCACAAAGTCACCGGGCTCGAGATCGACAATGCCATCGAGATAGACCTTGCCATCAATCTCCGGTGCGTCTGCGGTAGAGCGACCCACCGAGCCCCGCTCAGTCACTTCGTCAATCAGGATTTCGATGGTCTTGCCCACCTTGGCTTGCAGCTTGGCTGCGCTGATACGTTGCTGCACCTCCATAAAGCGCTCCCAGCGCTCCTGCATTAACTCGGGAGCCACATGATTAGGCAGGGCGTTGGCGCGGGCACCGTCGACAGGGGAATACTGAAAACAGCCGACTCTATCGAGCTGTGCCTGCTCAAGAAAATCTAACAAGATATCGAAATCTTCATCGGTTTCACCGGGAAAACCGACGATGAAGGTTGAGCGCAGTGTGATATCCGGGCAAATACTGCGCCAGGCTTGAATTCGCTCCAGTGATTTCTCGGCCGCGGCGGGACGCTTCATAGCTTTTAGAATCCGGCTGCTGCCATGCTGAAAGGGAATGTCCAGGTAGGGCAGTATTTTGCCTTCTGCCATCAGCGGAACCACGTTGTCCACGTGAGGGTAGGGGTAGACATAGTGCAGGCGTACCCAGATGCCGAATTCCGCCAGTGTTTCGCAAAGTTCCTGCATACGTGTTTTGAGGGGGCGCCCGTTCCAGAAGTCGGTGCGGTACTTCACGTCGATGCCGTAGGCGCTAGTGTCCTGGGAGATCACCAGTAATTCACGAACCCCGGCTTTGACCAGCCGTTCGGCTTCTTCCATCACACTGCCAATGGGGCGGCTGACCAATTTACCGCGCAGGTCGGGAATAATGCAGAAGCTGCACTTATGGTTGCAGCCCTCGGATATTTTCAGGTAGGCGTAGTGGCGGGGGGTGAGCTTCACGCCCTGGGGTGGCACCAGGTCAATGTGGGGGTTGTGTACGCTGGGGGCAGGTACGAATTCGTGCACGGCGCTGACCACTTCCTCATAGGCAGCCGCACCACTAACGCTCAAGACGTTGGGATGAACCCGGGTGATTTCCTCGGCGTCTTTGCCCATACAGCCGGTAACGATGACCTTGCCGTTTTCCTTCAGGGCTTCACCGATAGTATCCAGGGATTCCTGCTTGGCGCTGTCAATAAAGCCGCAGGTATTAACGACAACCACGTCAGCGTCCTCGTAGGTGGGCACGATATCGTAGCCGTCCATTTTTAACTGGGTAAGGATGCGCTCGGAATCCACCAGGGCTTTGGGGCAGCCTAGCGAAACAAAGCCAACTTTGTGGGTGCTGTCACTCATATGTGATTGGTTCGTGAGTCGCGTGGCGAACGCGCGGTGGTGTTAAAAGAGCGGCGATTATACAGAATTCACGCGTGACGGTCAGGCTTCCTGCTGTCAGCGTGAGGCTAGTCCTTGATCGTGTCGGTCAGGCCGCCACGTATGGGTAGCGGCTCGCGCCCTGCTTCGATATTTTCAGGTGGCGCCACCGGCACTTCATCGGGGAACAGCCCGCTGGGTAGCTTGTGGGCAATACCCTTGTGGCAGTCGATGCAGGTGAGGTCTGCATTGGCGAGAAAATCATGCTGGAACTTGTGCTGCAAGCTGGTATCCATGTAATCGAAGTTGTGGCAATTGCGGCACTCGCGCGAATCGGTCTTCTTCATCTGGCTCCACACTGAGCGGGCCATGGAGAGTCGGTGTGCCTCAAACTTCTCCCGTGTATTGATTTTGCCAATGGCCTTGTAATATAGCTCCATAGAAGCCTGCATTTTGCGGACCATCTTGTCGGCCCAGGGCTTGGGTACGTGGCAATCCGGGCAGCCCGCCTGCACGCCTGAACGATTCTTGTAGTGGATACTCTGTTGCCACTCGGGAACGACAAGTTGCCTCATCTCATGGCAGGTGGTGGCACAGAAGGCGGTGGTGTTGGTTACTGCCATGGTAGTGTTGAATCCACCCCAGAAGATAATTCCCAAAAAAAACATGGCGATACCACCAATTGGGATACCCAGCAACCATTTCGCCTGGGGCCGCCCCCACCAGGGGCTGTATGGTTCTCCGTTGTTATCATTCATGCACATCAACCTGTTACAAAGGCATCTCCGAAAATATAGCAGTGCCACATCGTGTCGGCAATGTTCTGTCGCCGCACAGTTTGTGTTGCGGCCGATTCACATTGCTTCTGGCACATTACAAACTATGCTATGAAAGGGGCGCGGGTCCAGGGGCTACCAGACATGCTCGATCCTGATGCTTGGCAATATGATGTTAAGGGGATATTCGATGCTTCGATCCGACTCATGGTATGGGTGCCTGGCGCTGGTATCGCTACTGGCGTGGAGCACAGGAGGCGTTGCCAGTGCAGATCCGGCCGGCAAAGGTTGTCTGGCCTGCCACGAGGGCATCGAGCCCTTTACTCGTGGTGGCATGGACATTGCCATCAAGGCGTTGGCGAAAACCTTTGATGCCTCGGGTTGCACGGTCTGCCACGGTGGTGATCCCAATGCTTCCAGTGCTGAAAAAGCCCACGCGGGATCTTCGCCCGCTTTGATGGGGATGGGTGGTGCCACTGATTTTTACCCCGATCCAGGTAGCATTTGGATATCCGACAAAACCTGTGGCCTTTGTCACAATGGCTATGGCGAGCGCTTGAAAAAATCCCTGATGGCAACTGAAGTCGGTAAGTTGCAAGGCAACTTCTGGGCATGGGGTCTGACCGAAGAGCGAGTCGGCACCATCGGGAATTACGATATCCAGGACAAAGACGGTATGGTGCCGGCAGTAGGTACCGAAGACTACAAGAACTATATGGCCTCGTTTATCAAGCAGTTCCCCGATCACTTCCCGGTAGAGCTTTTCCAGGTTAGCGATGTGGACGTTGACGACATACCCGACCACCCCAATCGAGCTGGCATCACTTATTCTCGCCAGCAATGTCAGCGTTGCCACGTGGGGGTTTCGGGCTCACAGCGGCGTGGCGATTTCCGTGGAACGGGTTGCTCCTCTTGCCACGTGCCATACAGCCTGGAGGGTTTTTATGAGGGCAATGATCCGACTATCGACAAGGATGAACCTGGTCACCCACTGACCCACCAGATGGTTGGCACCCGCAAATCCCAGGTTATCCACAATGGCGTAACCTGGTCCGGAATCAATACCGAAACCTGTCGTAGTTGCCACAACCGTGGCAAACGCGTTGGATCCAGCTACACCGGCTTGATGGAGTTTCCCTACGGTAGTCCCTTCACCGCCGAGGGTGGCAAGCAACCCTCGTTGCACGGTAAGCAATACACTGAGATTGAAGATGACCTACATCACCAGGCACAGAGTCGTGCGGGCAATCCGCAGAGCGGACTGTTGTGCCAGGACTGTCACACCTCGATTGAAATGCATGGTGACGGTAATATTCCTGGGACGACCCTGGCCCAGGTTGAAATCGAGTGCTCTGATTGCCATGGCACCCCGAGTCAATACCCCTGGGAGTTGGCCCTGGGTTATGGCGAGGAATTTGGTAACAAGCTAAGTAAGAAGCCGCGCGGATTGGCGCAGACAGTGCCCGATTTCATGCGTTTGGCGACGGTTTACCCGGTGGAAGATGGCTACCTGCTTTCAGCGCGCGGCAATCCCCTGGGGAACGTGGTTAAACAGGGTGACCAGGTTATCTTGCACTCGGCCGGCGGCTCAGACTTCGAGGTGCCCGTGTTGAAGAAGATCAATCGGGATGATACCTGGAAAACAGCCACTGCCAGGGTTGCCAAGATGGCGGTGAGTAAGCACATGGAGACTATGGAATGCTATGCCTGCCACTCAAATTGGGCGCCGCAGTGCTACGGGTGCCATGTCACTGTTGATTACTCCAAAGGCAAAACTGATGGAGATTGGGTCGCTAATGTCAGCGCAGTTGGCAGCAATGGTCTGACACCCGACGCACAACTGGGAACCAAGGGGCTTACCAGTCCCGGCAAGGTCTCTGAATCACGTTCCTACCTGCGCTGGGAGACACCCATACTGGGTATTAATGGGGAGGGTCGTGTAACCCCGCTGATGCCGGGCTGCCAGGTAATTACCACCGTAATTGATAAAGACGGCAATACCGTGGTGCAGAACAAGATCTGGGACTCTCCCGAAGGACCTGGCATAGACCACTCGCCTGTGCAGCCGCATACTGCCGGGCGTGTTTCACGCAGTTGTGAATCCTGTCACGCTAACCCCAAGACCCTGGGTTACGGAATAGAGGATGGCAAGTTCATGGACGATGCCCACAAGCCACACAGCGCCGATCTCAAAACAGCGTATGGCAAAGTTATTCCCGCCAAGACCCAGGTGCAGATTGAAGCGATTCCGGGGCTGGATCATGATCTGTCCAAGATCGTTGACCGCGACAGAGGCCAGATTGTGAGTGTGGGATCCCACTGGCCTGGAGCCGGTCCCTTGCCGAAGGATATGCGCGATCGGATGGAACGCTCCGGCACCTGTATCGGTTGCCACCAGAGCCAGATGGACGAGGCTTTCTGGAGCAAGTTGAAAACACCTGGCTTCCTCAGCAACGAGGAGCACCAGAAAGTCATGGCGGAGGCGCTGCGGGCAAAAGCGGCGTCCCGATGAGGAAGGCGCTGCGTGAACAGCTGGCGAGGCGGAACCCAATGAACAAAGCGGCCAGAATATTGCTGGTGTTGGCGATATGTGTCGGCAGCCAGAACATGAGTTACGGTTCAATTCACAACAATGGCGTGCACACCGTTGCCAGCCTGGCGGAGATTTGCCTGGAAGCGGAGCAGGATGCCCGCGACGGGGCAGAGGAGGAGGCCTACTGCGAGCAGTACCTGTCTGGTTTCGCAGCGGCCTTGCAGTTGACCAGGCCGGGTGAGTATTGCTTCCCAGAAAACGAGCCACTGGCAGACCGGTTTCGGGTCGCTTTTACGATCTGGTATTTCCAGCACAGGGAACACCGAGCACTTCCAGCCGGTGAAGGTCTTCTGGTTCTGGTGAATGAAAAATTCAAGTGTTAGATAGCGCATGATCGACAATAAAAAGTCCCAAAGGCAGGCAAGTGCGTTGCCCGCGTCCGATTCCCAGCTCGCCTATTTATCTCTCTTCACGGCGCTTCTCATCGCCTCAACCTTCATCGCACCCAATGCCTGGCCTGGCGTGGCACTGGATGATGATGGCAAAGTAAACCTGTATGCAGACTTCCGCCTGCGGCTGGAGTCCGACTGGGACTCCGTGCAGAGCGATGGCCAGGATCGCGAGGACCGTGCCCGGATGCGAGTGCGCGCCAGAGTAGGGCTGGACCTTAAAGCAACGGAGAACATCGAAATGGGCGTCAGGCTGCGTTCCGGCTCCGATGACAGCCAACAGTCACCACATATAACGGTGGTGGATTTTGACGATAATGATACAGGCGATGCGGACTTCAACCTGGACCGCTGGTTTGCCCGCGCCCACTACGGGGACTTTTCCGCCTGGGCAGGCCGTGATTCACCACCCCTGTGGAAGCAGAATGAACTGCTGTGGAGTGATGATGTCACGGTAGCGGGGCTGGGAGGGAAATATGAACATGGGGCGCTGGGACTTAACCTGGGCTACTTCTCTCTGCCTGCCGGTATGCAGGGATTTTCCGGCGAAATGGGCTTGGCACAACTGGTTTTCAACTTCACAGTCGGCGATGCGGCTTCGATCACACTCGCCGCGGGTTTTATGTCTCTCGATGCTGACGAGGATGATTCGGATGGCGAGCTATTGCTGGATGGCAATAACGCCCGCGACCACAGTCAGTGGGTCGGTAACTTCCAGTATAAAACTGACATGGCTAGTCGGCCGTTTTTGCTGGGGCTCGACCTGCTCCACAACGCCGAGGACTACGACACGGATGATCCTGATGACTTCACCCGATTTCACCGTGACGAGACCGACGGATATGTGTTCCAGGTCAAGTACGGCAGCAGTTCCAAGCCCCGCGAATGGTTGGTGGGTTATTACTACGCCCATATCGAATCGCTGGCGGTGAACAACTCCTACGCACAGGATAATTGGCTGCGCTGGGGTAACGCTACCCAGACCCGGGGCAGCAACTTCGAAGGTCACGAATTCCTGTTCGAGTATGGCATGGTCGAGAACCTCAAGCTGGTGGCGCGACTCTACCTGGTCGAAGCCATCAAAGTACGCGCAGCCGACTCCGCGACAAAAGAAGACGGTAACCGGTTTCGGATCGACTTTAATTACAGCTTCTAACTGAGCTTGACCTTCTTGAAGGTCAGGCGGGAAATTGGCGCCCACGATTAAAGGCGCGTTCCAGTGGTAGCTTCGAGTTTACCTACGCAGAAATCGGGCCCGCTACGACCTCGGTGACAGGTAATATGGAGATGGTCTTTGAAGATTCGTGGGCTCATTATTGCGTTCACCCCCGCACCACGAGCTCAAGTCAGAGATTTGAGTAGTTCACAGGGTAGTTTGTGTGCCTGCTCTTACCGTGACAGTTGACTAATTGGTCAGGAATGACTAACATTAATCCTGACCAATTGGTTATCTTCCACTCAGCCTATCCTTTGAGATGTCAAAGGGAGTGAGCTATGAAAAGTTATTCAGCCGAGCCCTGGCTGAATCTATTGATGAGCTGGATTGATTCCAGGCCAGGGTCACTAATCACATTTAATTTGGAATTTGAAAAAAAGAGTCAGTGGGAGTTACCTTATGAGCACGTTGAGTATTAGTGAAGAGCGCCTGTGGTCCAGCTTGATGGAAATGGCAAAAATTGGCGCCACCAAAAAGGGGGGGTGTGCACGTCTGGCTCTGACCGACCTCGACAAACAGGCACGAGAGCTTTTTATCCAATGGTGTGAGGCTGCAGGTTGCACCGTGAGCATCGACCAGGTTGGCAATATCTTTGCCACACGGCCCGGGAAAAATATGGACTTGCCGCCGGTAGGTACCGGTAGCCATCTGGATACCCAACCGACGGGTGGCAAGTTTGACGGAGTATTCGGTGTACTGTCAGGGCTGGAAGTACTGCGCACCCTGCAGGATCACAATGTCGAAACGGAGGCGCCGATAGAAGTTTCTGTATGGACTAATGAAGAAGGTTCCCGCTTTCCACCGGCCATGATGGGCTCCGGCGTGGTATCCGGTCGGCTGGATCTGGATGTTATCCTGGCAACCGAGGACATTGACGGCATCAGCTTCGGTGATGAACTGAGGCGTATCGGCTTTGACGGTGACGTTCCCGCGACCGGTCGTGCCTACACCGCTTTTTTTGAGACCCACATCGAGCAGGGTCCGTATCTCGAAAATGAAAACAAGTCTATTGGCATCGTCACTAAAGGTCAGGGTCAACGCTGGTACGATGTCACTATCACCGGCCGGGAATCCCACGCGGGTACGACGCCCATGCACTTGCGTAAAGACGCCCTGGCAGCGGCATCTCAGCTAGTGCTGGAAGTTCAAAACATCGCCAATTGTCAACAGCAGTCCAAATCTGACCCACCTTGCCGTGCTAATCAGCAATTTAAAATTGACCCACCCTCAGCGTTTTCTTTCCGTTATTTAACCAATGATTGGCTTGCTGCCGGGACGATACCGGCCGCTTTCTTTCCCTTGAGTCGGTAGCTGCTCCCCGATATCTGGACGATATGTGCATGGTGTAACAATCTGTCGAGTAAAGCCGCGGTTAAGGTCTGATCATCAGCAAACGCAGTAGACCATTGCGAGAATGGCAAGTTGCTGGTCACAATGACACTGCTTTGCTCATAACGTTTAGCAATGACATTAAAAAACAGATTGGCTTCTTCCCGGCCAAATGGCAGATAACCTATTTCATCAATTATGAGCAACTTAGGTGCCTGGATACTTCGTTTGAGGTAAGACTCTAGTCGGTCCTGCTTTTTTGCGGTGGCCAGTTGCAGCATGAGATCCGCCGCCGTAATGAAGCGTGTTTTGATCCCATTCATGACCGCCTGGTATGCCAGGCTGATCGCCAGGTGGCTTTTACCGACACCACTGGGTCCAAGCAGCACGATATTCTCTGCACGCTCGATGAAGGCCAAACTGGTTAATTCCTGGAGTTGCCTGCGCGGTGCACCGGTGGCGAACTTGAAGTCATAGTCTTCAAAACGCTTGACGGACGGCAACCCTGCAAACCTCAGCAAAGTCTCGCGGGTGCGGAGCATCCTGGCGTCTATCTCAACCCGCAGTAGCTGCTCAAGAAAGTCAGCCAGTGATGACTCGTCACCGGAGGCCCTGTCAGCGATAGCGGACCATTCCAATGCCACAGCACCGAGTTTAAGCACTTCGCAGGCTTGCTGCACTCTTTCCATCTGCAGGTTCATACAGCAACTCCCAGCAGCTGGTCATAGGTACTCAGCGGATGCTGGAGACTTTCGATCGGGAGTGCCTGGGCATTGCTTCGCGGTTTGTCCTGAGCCACCAAGCGCTGCGCCAAAGGCAGCGGCATGAGGCTTAATCGCTCATGATCGAGCAATACCTGCGGCTTTTGGCCTGTTGTCCCGTGAATTCGCTGATGTGCAATGTCAGCGAGCCAATGACCCACCTGCCCATTGGCTACCTCCACGTCCAGCGCCAGCCCGGATTGCTTCAGTGACGCGGCCAGTGGTGTGATAAAACTACCTTTAAGATAACCGTTGAATCGCTCGACTTTGCCCTTGGTCTTAGCACGGTAGGGCCGACAGGCGCGCAATCTAAAACCATTATCACGAGCCATGTTCAACAAACTGGCGTTCCACCGATGTTTCCCGGCACCAAAGGCGTCTCGCTCAATCATGATGCACTTGGCATTATCGAATAGCAGTTCCTCAGGCACGCCTCCAAAGTAGTGTAACGCACCTTCAATACCCGCTAACCAATCCTCCTGCCGTTCGTATTGACTGAATCGTACGTAGGTTGCTCGACTGTATCCCAGGGTGGCAACGAAGGCCTTAAGCCTATTTCTGCCTCGCCGAATCGTCGTGAAATCTACCTGTAACTGCTGGCCAGGCGGTGTCTCAAAGCGAACGACTGGATCTTTCGCCTTCGGCTTAAATTGTCGGAGATAATCTCTCAGAATACCTTCTTTGCCTTGGTAGCCTCGCGCCAGAATCTCTCGAAACAAGACTGTCGCCGGTATCCAATAGGGTTTCGCTGCCTCGATACGCTCTCCTAAATAGGGTTTGAACGAGTCCAGTTTAGACGGCCTTTTCTCGCGCTGAGAATAGCGAGGTGTTTTGGCAGCATCGCGCAGATAACGACGTACGGTATTGCGTGATAGGTTCATTTCTTTGGCGATACTGCGGATGCTCGTCCCTTGTCGATGTAAAACGTGTATGTCCACTAATTGCTCCTGATTCAACATCTCATTTACACCGCCTCTCTCTTGATTGAAATTGGCGGTAATTGTGCCTCAGGTGGGTCAGTTTTAAATTGTCGCTAGTGGGTCAGTTTTACACTGCTGGTGACAGCCAATGCTCACTCACCCGCCTGTGGCACCGTTGGTTTCATGCAGGTGTTTCCCAATTCACGCAATACCATTCCCGGTCAGATCTCCATGGGTGTGGATCTGCGCCATCCGGATGATGAAGTGCTCAGTAGAATGGACAGGGAATTACAAGCCTACCTGGAGGAATTGCCGCAAACGGCCGATGTTGAGGTTTCACTGGACCCCTACTGGTACTATGCGCCGGTGGATTTTGACACTGATTGTATAGCGGCGGTCAGGGAGGGTGCTGAGGCACACGGCTACAGTAACATGGAAATTTTCGCCGGTGCGGGACACGATGCCTGCTACGTGGCTGACTTTGCGCCCACCAGTATGATTTTCACCCCGTGCAAGGACGGCATCAGCCACAATGAAATTGAAAGCACCAGCAAAGAAGAATGTACAGCGGGGTGCAATGTGCTGCTCCACGCTATGATGAAAATGGCGGTTGGAGCTGACGGCGGATAGATCTGCGCCACTGTTTCAGCCTGGTTGTAGCGCCTGGCTTGAGGCTATACAATTTTTGCCACCTGGACTCGTGCGCTGACGCACGCACAGGTTTTCTACGAGGGTAAGACAATTACAAACAAAAAGGCTGAAGTTCGCGAGGTACACACCCGACGCATTATTGCAGCGGCGGAAGAAGTGTTTGCCCTGAAGGGTTTCAAAGGCGCAACAACTCAGGAAATTGCCGATAAAGCGGGTCTGCCGAAGGCAAACGTACATTACTATTTCAAGACCAAGAAAGATCTTTACAATACAGTGCTGGAAGATGTCGTAGTGGTATGGAAGAAGGATGCGGATGCCTTTGATCAATCTGAAGACCCCAGCGTAGCGCTCGCCGAGTATATAAAAAGCAAAATGTTCCATTCCTTCACGCGGCCTTTTGGCTCGAAAGTGTGGGCCAATGAGATTATTCATGGGGCGCCGGTACTGGGTGACGAGAAGCTCAAAAAGTTTCTGGGCATCTGGGAGAAAAGGAAAACCATTCAAATCAAAAGGTGGATCAAGCAGGGGAAAATTCTCCCGGTTGACCCTCACTATTTGTTATTCATGATTTGGGCGACCACTCAGCACTATGCTGATTTCGAGCACCAGATTGGCGTGCTCAATGGCGATAAATCTTTGAGTAAAGCGCAGCAGGCAGAGGCCACCAGGAATGTGATAGCTATTATTCTTCGCGGCATCGGCCTGGAGCCGGAGAACTAAAGCCTGTAGCTGATCTCTCAGGCCCTCGACTGTATCAAATACAGTCCAGCCAGTAGCAAAACACAGCCACCCGCTCTTGCTATATCCATGGCCCTTACCGGGGTATTAAACCAGCCGAAGTGGTCGGCGCAAATGGAGATCAGCATCTGGCCTACGAAGATGGCTAGGATGGTGCTTGCCACCCCGGCACGGGGTATGAGTACCAGTACCGTGGTGACATAGATAATTCCCAGTAAGCCACCGGTGTACAGATACCAGGGAATCTCGACGAGCGCCTGGCGTGCGGGGATCTTGACGCCAGAAAAGAGCATCAGAATCGCCAGGCTCACCATGGCAACCGAGAACGAGACGAAACTGGCCTGGAGCGGGTGGGGCAGGGATTTGCCCAGCTGAGCATTTACCATGCCCTGCAGCGCCAACAGCCCACCCACAACGAGCGCAATCAGTATCAATAGCTCGGTCTTCATAACGAGACTCCTCAGCGACTCAGGAGAAGTGTGGAATCACGTTTTCGGCGTACTCCGCGATGATCTGCTCTTCCTGTCCGTTATCCAGATAGATATTGAACTGGGTGACACCACAATCTTCCAGTTCCCGAATTTTGGCGATATGGTCCTCGGCCTGTCCCAGCACACAGAAGCTTTCGACGATCTCGGGAGTGATGAAATCCAGATACGGATTGCTGCTCTGGCCATGTTTGGAGTAGTCGTAACCACGGCGATTTTCGATATAGGACGTCAGGCTATCCGGTACCAGCCCGCTGTCAGTGCCGTACTTCTCAACAATATCAGCTACGTGATTGCCGACCATGGCCGGAAACCACTTGGTTTTTTCAATACAGGATTCTTTGTCGCCAAAGTAAGCCGGCGCTGCTGCCATGACCTGGTAATTGGACATATCTCTACCAGCTGCTTCACCAGCGCTGAGCGCTTGATCGGCAAACCATTTACACAGCGATGGATCCGCGATTTGCAGGATGACACCATCGCCAATTTCACCGGCGGCCTTCAGTGCCTTGGGCCCATAGGCTCCAATCCAGACGGGTAATTCATAACCGTCAGCCCAGGGCAGCTGCACCGGCTCTGGGCAGTCGCCATAGGAGACTTCCTCGCCGCGGATCATGGCCTTAACCTTATGGGTGAACTCGGTCATGCGGGCTATTGTGGCGGGTTTTTTCCCCATCACACGTACCGAACTATCACCTCGACCCAGCCCCATATCTATTCGACCACCACTTTGTTTTGCCAGGCTGCCGAACAAGCTCGCTGTGAGGGACCAGTCCCGAGCCAGGGGGTTGGTAACACAGGGCCCGAAGCGCATTTTGGTGGTGTGTTCCATGCACATGGCTATTGCCGGGTAGCACTCTCGCCACAAGATGTGAGAGTCGTAGAACCAGCAGTGGGTGAAGCCGGCCGCTTCGGCCTGTCTCACCAGGTAGCGGGCCCGATCGGGGCTGACAAAGCCCTTAAAACAAATTGCGAAATCCATAGTAGTACTCCTTACCTGATAACTGGTTGTGGCTTGTTTGCTGCGGCTGTTTTTTGCAGCACTTCGTATACCGGTGGGTAGGCGGGTCGCTCTATGTAACGGCCGGCACCCTTTTCCGCGTTGAGCTGGCCGTCTTTCCATACCACCTTGCCGCGTGAGATTGTGTGGCTGGGTATACCCTTGACCGTCTTGCCCTCAAAGATATTAAAATCGACGGTGGAGTGATGCGTGCTGGCAGATATCGTGCGCGTTCCCTCGGGGTCCCAGACCACGAGGTCGGCATCCGCCCCCACCTCAACGGCTCCTTTTCTGGGATACATATTGAAGATCTTGGCGCTGTTGGTAGAGGTTACCGCCACAAATTCGTTCATTGACAGCTTGCCGGTGCCCACACCTTCATGCCACATCACTGACATACGATCTTCCACCCCAGCCGTACCATTGGGAATCAGGGTGAAATCCTCAGCTCCCGCCGCCTTTTGCTCAGCACAGAAAACACAGTGATCGGTTGCGGTGGTTTGCAGGTTGCCGGTTTGTAGGCCACGCCAGAGTGCCTCCTGGTGACCCTTGGGCCGAAATGGCGGGCTCATTACATGTGCGGCCGCTCGTTCCCAGTTCTTATCCCGATACACGCTGTCATCCAGCAACAGGTGGCCAGTCAGGCATTCACCGAATACGCGGTGCCCCTGGTTGCGTGCGTAAATGATGGAATCCAGTGCATCTTTGGTTGACACATGAACCAGGTAAATAGGGGTATTCAGCGCCTGGGCAATTTTGATGGCGCGATTTGCCGCTTCGCCCTCAACTTCCGGCGGACGCGAGAGTGGGTGCCCTTCAGGCCCGGTGATTCCCATCCCCAGTATTTTCTTCTGCAGGTGATAAACCAGCTCACCGTTCTCGGCGTGCACAGTGGGTATGGCACCCAATTCCAGACAGCGGGAGAAGCTCGGCACCAGAGTGTCATCTGGTGCCATGATGGCGCCTTTGTACGCCATGAAGTGTTTGAAGCTGTTGACACCATGCTTCTCCACCAGGGTGCCCATATCCTCGTAAACGCTCTCGTCCCACCAGGTAACGGCAACATGAAAGCTATAGTCTGCCGCCGAGCTTTCGGCCCAACCTCGCCATATGTGGAATGCATCAAGCAAGCGCTGCTGCGGGTCGGGAATGACGAAGTCAATGATGGTGGTGGTGCCGCCGGCCAGGCCAGAAGCGGTGCCGGTGAAGAAATCATCGCAGGCGACCGTGCCCATGAATGGCAGCTGCATGTGGGTGTGGGGATCAATGCCGCCGGGCATAACATACTGCCCACCGGCATCGATTGTTTCGGTATTCGCCGGAACGTCCAGATCAGTCCCCACCGCCTGAATAATGCCGTCGCTTAACAATACATCGCCACGATAGGTGTCATCGTGCGTAATAATAGTTCCACCTTTGATAAGTATGGACATAGCTGCTCCTCCGGAGGTTGGCTGAGATTCATGGCGCCTCAAAAACTGACATTTACAACTTGACTAAATGGTCAGCATGCGTATCCTAGGTCGACCTGATCAGTTAGTCAAGATTATTTGGCTGCTAATTTGAGTTGCCGGTACTATACCTGGGCATTGATACCAGGAAGCGGTGAACTGCTAGACTCAAAGTCGGCAGTACCAAGCCGAGTGAGCTTGAATCATTAAAACGAGAATAAATATGCAATCACCTAGTCAACACGTAGAGCTTCCCTCTGGGGCTGAGGATTATCTGTGGAATGAAGATTTGGCGCCCACCTCGGAGGAGCAGCGCACCTGGAACTGGGTGAATATCGCAGCGCTGTGGGTTGGAATGGTCATCTGTGTTCCGGCCTATTTATTGGCATCGGGGCTTATCGCCGAAGGCATGAATTGGTGGCAAGCCATATTAACGGTGTTTCTTGGTAACTTTATCGTGATGATCCCCATGCTTTTGATCGGTCATGCCGGCGCCAAGTATGGCGTTCCTTTCCCGGTGTTACTGCGAGCTTCCTTCGGTACTGTCGGTGCACGTTTGCCCGGTGTGCTGCGTGGGTTGGTAGCCTGCGGCTGGTTTGGCATTCAAACCTGGGTGGGTGGCTCGGCGATTTATCAGATCGTGAATGGATTGTCGGGCTCCATGTTTGTTGGCACGCCGCTGCCATTTCTGGATATTGATGTTGCCCAGCTGGTTTGCTTCCTGTCTTTTTGGGCGATTCAGGTATTTTTCATTATGCGCGGTATGGAGTCGATCCGCTGGTTAGAAACACTGGCCGCACCCGTGCTATTGGCTATATGCCTGGCAATGTTGTACTGGGCCTACGTCAGCGCAGATGGATTTGATGCCATGTTTGCCAAGCCCTCTGCCTTTGTCGCTGGCGGTGCGAGAGAAGGTGAGTTCTGGCGGGTGTTCCTTCCGGGGGTGACGGCTATGGTCGGCTTCTGGTCGACGCTGTGTCTGAATATTCCTGATTTCACCCGCTTTGCCAGAAGCCAGAAAGACCAGGTGATTGGCCAGGCACTGGGCTTGCCCTTGCCCATGGCGTTGCTGGCTTTCATCAGTGTCGCTGTGACCATGGCAACAGTGGTAGTTTTCGGTGTGGAAATCTGGGATCCGCTGGAAATCGCCGGCCGCCTTGGTGGTGGTGCCGCTCTTCTGGGACTGTGCATGTTGATAGTCGCCACCTTGACCACCAACCTGGCGGCCAATGTGGTGGCTCCTGCCAATGGTTTTTGCAATCTGGCGCCACACAAAATTTCCTTCAGGCTCGGCGGCCTGATTACTGCGGGTCTGGGTATCGCTATGATGCCCTGGAAGTTGATGGAATCTGCAGGTGCTTACCTGTTTGTCTGGCTGGTAGGCTACTCCTCCTTGCTGGGGCCTATTGCCGGCATTCTGATTACCGACTATTTCTTCATCCGCAAATGTCACCTTGAGCTGGACGATCTATATCAGCGCGGGAAAATCTATGAGTACAGACAGGGCTGGAATCCTGTTGCGCTGGTGGCGCTCGGGCTCGGCATCGCACCCAATATTCTCGGCTTTCTCCACGCGGCAGGTGCACTTGATACGGTGCCGGTCCTGTTCGAGAGAATTTATGACAATGCCTGGTTTGTGGGGGCCATTGTTTCCAGCGTGAGCTACTACCTGCTCATGCGCAAAACCGTTTACGGCCACATACGTGGCGAGATGGCCGAGGCCTAGCAGTAGCACAAAATTCTGATCATATAGTCAACTAGCACTACAGGAGATGGGTATGTCAAAAGTCAAAGTAGGTCTCATACAGCTTGGTTTGAATGCGGATACTTCGCTGAGTCCCGACGAGATAAGGGACAGCATGCTGGAAGGTCATGCGCCGTATATTGAGCAGGCGGCCAGCGCGGGGGTGCAGGTTCTGTGTTTTCAGGAGGTTTTTACACAGCCATACTTTTGCCCGAGTCAGGATAAAAGGTGGTACGCCGCCGCCGAGTCGATTCCGGATGGACATACTACGAGACTGATGCAGGAAGTTGCCAAAAAGCATCAAATGGTCATCGTGGTACCTATCTACGAGGAGGCACTGCCGGGTGTTTATTACAACACGGCCGCCGTTATAGACGCGGACGGTTCGTATTTGGGCAAGTATCGAAAAACGCACATACCGCAAGTCTCCGGGTTCTGGGAGAAATTCTTCTTCAAGCCGGGGGCGTCTGACTGGCCAGTATTCAAAACGGCCTACCTCAACCTGGGTGTCTACATCTGCTATGACCGGCATTTCCCTGAGGGTTGGCGTGCGTTGGCGCTGCGCGGTGCTGAGTATATTGTCAATCCATCGGCGACTGTAGCCGGGGTTTCAGAGTATTTGTGGAAACTGGAACAACCGGCCGCTGCCGCTGCGAGCGGGGTCTACATCGGCGCGATCAACCGGGTGGGTACGGAGGCGCCGTGGGATCTTGGCGAGTTTTATGGTCAGAGCTATGTCGTCAACCCTCGCGGAGACATCGAGGCGATTGCCAGCCGCGATCAGGACGAGTTGTTAATCCACGAAATCGATCTGAATCAGGTACGTGAGGCACGTGATCAATGGCAATTTCTGCGTGATCGTCGCCCGGATACCTACGCCGTACTAACCGATCTGGAAACAAACTAAGCCAAAAATGGCCGCTCTTTCAAAAGGGCCAAAATTACGACACTTAGTACTTGACCAGATGGACAGGATGAAATAGCATCCACGACCTGTCCATTTGGTCAGGAATACACAGACAAGACCATCAGTAAGCAGGGGAAACCAGAATGAGCAATATGCAAACTCCAAAAATTAGTGCCTACAGCGAGAAGAAAAAACGAATCCTCAGCCAATCAATTACTTTGATACTGGGTTTATCACCGTTAGCCGGCGGTATCGCTTCCGCTGCCAATTTGCTTGAAGAAGTTATCGTTACAGCACAAAAAAGAGAGCAAAAACTGAATGACGTAGGCGTGGCTGTTACCGCCTTCACCGGCGACCAGATGAAGGCTCTGGGCTTCGAGGCCAGCACCGATTTGATTGCCTACACCCCAGGTATTTCCCTGGCCGGTGACATCGGTGGGCAAAGGGCTATCTTTAACATTCGCGGCGTGGTTCAGAATGACTACGCCGACCTGGCGGAGGCGCCGGTGGCCGTTTATATCGATGGCGCTTACCTGGCCAGCACCCAGGCCCAAACCTTCGGGCTGTTTGATGTGGCCCGGGTTGAAATGCTGAAGGGGCCGCAGGGAACCCTGTTTGGTCGCAACGCCACCGGCGGCCTGGTGAATACAATTACCAGTAAACCCACCGATGAACTGGAAGGCTACATCGAAGGAACCTATGCCTCCTTCAACCAGATTCGTTTGGAAGGCGCCATCAGCGGACCGCTGGGAGACAGCGTCCGGGGCCGGCTGGCATTCATGGGAAACCAGCAGGATGAGATACTGGATAACATCTACCCCGGTGTCGATTTTAATGGCGATGGCGGTACCGACGGTGGCGAAGATGGCTATAATGACGATACCGTCGCCGTGCGCGGACACCTTGAATTTGATATCGGTGACCAGGGTAGCTTGCTGCTGAGCGGCAACTGGGCCGATACCACTAAAAGTGAGGGGCCGTATCAGATGGTGGCAACCACTGAGGTCCGCAGGGCCAATGGCGAGGTGATAGATGTAATCTACTCCGTTGATGATCCCATGAATTGTGATGTTATTCAGGCTGGAGCGTGCATTGATGGTAATGGCGACGGCAGTGTCACTCGCCCGGTTGTCGGCGGGGATTTCTACGGCAACGTCAACCCCGATGGCACCGGCGATAAGGTCAATAAAGACTTCGCCTTTGATGATCAAAACGAACTGAAATCCCAGGGCTTAGCTGTCGAGTTCAAATATGACTTCGAATGGGCACAATTAACCTCTTTGACTGATTATAAGAACTTTACCCGTGTGATCGGCCTGGACTCTGACCAGTCCGCGACCGGCGGCCTTATCTTTCAATCCGACGGAGATACCGACCAGTTCAGCCAGGAGATTCGCTTCAATGGTACGACCGATAATATGGTGTGGGTAGCGGGCGGATACTACCTGGGTATCGATATTGATTTTATTCAAGGTCTGGCGGCTTCCCCTGTCAGCCAGGACTGGTTTGGCATACAAGGCCAGGAAGTCAATACCATTACTGAACTGAATACTGACTCCTACTCCATATTCGGGCAGGTCGATTACTCGCTGACCGATGAGTTGGTGCTGGTTGCAGGCTTGCGCTTGATTCAGGAGGACAAGGATTTTCAGGGCGTGGTCACTGGCTTCCCCAATAACGATGATCGCAAGATTGAGACCAGCACGCCGCTGTTCGACATTGATCAGTTGGAGGATGACAATAACCAGGATTTGTGGTCCGGCAAGATTCAGTTGGAGTACAGTCCCGATGAAGGCTCGCTGTACTACGCGGGCATCAACCGCGGTGTAAAGGCGGGTAGCTTTAACGCTCCGCTGTTTGGTGGTTTCTCCCCCTACGATGAAGAAATTCTGCTGTCCTACGAAGTGGGTGCGAAACTGACACTGGTGGACGGAAGCCTCCAACTCAATATGGCAGCGTACTACTACGATTATCAGGACTATCAGTCCTTCACCTTTGTAAACAATAGCAGTGCAGTGACTAACGAAGACGCCACCTATACCGGCTTTGAGGTGGAGATGGTTGCCAGCCCGACCGACGCACTGGAAGTGCTGTTCGGTGTTTCATACACCGATGCGGAGGTAGAGGATCTGCAGATTGCATCGGATATCTTCATCGACGCTGCACCGCAGTTCACGCCTGAGTGGCAGGTGTCAGGCCTGCTTCGCTACACCTGGGACGCCTTTGGTGGTGATCTTACGGTCCAGGCTAGCGCTAACTATCAATCGGAGGTTTACCACAATTCCCGCAACTTCACGGCTCACGAATTCGACAGCTATACCCAGGTAAAAGCCCGTGTCAGCTGGGCGGATGCTGAAAACCTATGGAATGTCGCTGCCTATGTCGACAACCTCACCGATGAAGACAACGGAGTGATTGGTTTTGATGTGTCCGGCTTCTACGGCTCCAGCCAGGAGTCATACGCCAGGCCCAGGTCTTATGGCCTGAGAGTACGGAGAAATTTCTAAGAGGTTCTATCAGAACAAGGTCTGATTTGGCCTATCCGCTTGCGGATAGGTTTTTTTTACTGAATGACAGGCCAGGCTACCGGCTTTTGAGTGTGGTGGCGTGGAGGAGTTGCAATGAGTGTAGAAGTAGATATCAACATACTGATCGAGCGCGCCCGCGCGGCGCAACAACTCATCGAAGGCTACACGCAGGCACAGGTGGATGAACTGATCACCACCATGGTTTGGTTTGTCGCCCGCGCCGGTGCCGCAGAAGAAATTGCTGAGCTGGCGGTCGAGGAAACCCGCCTGGGGAACTACGAAGGCAAGCTGAGTAAAATGTCGGCTAAGTGTCGTGCCGCGCTCGCTGACATCATCCACGACAAGTCGGTTGGTGTGATTGAAGAGGATAAAGAGCGTCAGCTGATCAAAATCGCCAAACCTGTTGGCGTAGTGGGAGCGTTGACGCCTACCACGCATCCCGAAGCCAGTCCGGTGATCAAGGCCATTTCTGCGGTCAAAGGTCGCAACGCAATTATTATTGCGCCGCATCCACGGGCAAAGAAAACCTGCCAGTTGGTTTGTGAGTATATGCGCGATGCCCTGGAGGCCTGTGGTGCGCCGCGCGACCTGGTGATCAATATGGCCGAACCCACCTTGGAGCACACCGCTGAGCTGATGAAGCAAGTTGACGTTATTCTTGCCACCGGCGGTGCGGCCATGGTGAAGGCCGCCTACTCCAGCGGCACGCCCGCTTTTGGTGTCGGTGCCGGCAATGCCGTGATTACGGTCGACGAAACGGCCAATCTGGAGGATTCGGCCGCCAAGATCCAGGCCTCCAAGACATTCGACCTCGCTACTTCCTGCTCGGCCGATAATGCGGTCATTGGTGTTGGGGCTATAGCTGACGAACTATTGGAAAAATTGCAGGCGCAGGGGGGTTACCTGGTAACGGCAGACGAAGCTCGATCGCTGGCTGATGCCCTGTGGACGGACGGCCATCTCAATCCCGAGATTATCGCCCAATCGGCACAAAAAATCGGCAAGCTGGCGGAAATAGAAATTCCCGCAGACAGGAGCTTCATTGTCATACCTGAAACTGGCTATGGCGAGGCGCACCCCTTTTCCGGGGAGAAACTGTCCGTGGTGATGGCTTTCTACAAGGTAAAGAATATCAGGGAGGCGATTGAGTTAACCAATCACATCCAGGAATACTCCGGCTATGGACATTCCTGCGGCCTCTATTCCACCAGTGACGCTAACATTCTTGAATTTGCCCTGGGTACCAGGACCTCGCGGGTGATGATCAACCAGCCACAGGCTTCATCCAACAGTGGCGCCCTTTGGAACGGCATGCGCCAAACCTTCTCCCTGGGCTGCGGCACCTGGGGAGGCAATATCACTACCGAGAATATCACCTGGCGCAACCTGGTTAATATTACCTGGGTGTCCAGACCGCTGGCCGAGCCGAAAACACTGCCCAATGACGAAGAGTTGTTTGGCGCGGTGATGGCAAAAACTGCTGCGGCTTGAACTAGGAATTTAGAAGTTTGACCAAAAGGTTAATAAGAGAGTATCGTTTAAATCAATGCGATTTTGATATCGCAATCACGGGAACACACCCGCTCGAGACCAGAATTTCGACGGCCTATTGCATACAGCTGAGGAGCAACACATGAACATACATAAGAAAAAGATGACATTGGCGATCTCCGGTATTGTGACGTCGCTGGCAGCAGGTGGTGTATCGCAGGGTGCCCTGGCGCAGGAGAGGGCATCCAACCAGATTTTTGAAGAAGTCCTGGTCACCGCGCAAAAGCGCTCGCAGAGCATTTACGAGGTGCCGGTGGCGATTAGTGCATTCAGCGGTGAGGCGCTGGAGAGCCAGGGTATTATGGACCTGACGGATATCGGCATGTTCGTGCCGAACCTGAACGTCACCGGATTTTCCGCGGGCCACACCTCCTCGACCAACCCGTTTATTCGCGGCATCGGCTTGCAGGACCACCTGATTACCACCGACCCGGGTGTAGGCGTTTACATCGACGGCGTCTATCTTGGGCGCCAGGTCGGCCAGAACTGGAGCCTGTCGAATATCGAGCGGGTCGAGGTGCTGCGTGGGCCCCAGGGAACTCTGTACGGACGCAACTCCATCGGCGGGGCGATCAATCTCATCACCCGTCAACCCGGCGATGAAGAGGTCATGAAAATTGGTGCGCAGGTGGGCTCACGGGGCCGCGTCAACGGCGATTTCTATATGAATACCGAATTATCGGATACCGTCGCGTTATCAATAAGCGGTGCATTCCAGCGGCGTGATGGCGTGGGTGACTTCACCAATCTCAACACATCGACTGAGGTTGGCGAAATGCAGGATATTTCCGGGCGTGTCGCGCTGAAGTGGACGCCGACTGACCGCTTCTCCCTGCTGCTGGCGGCCGACGGTAACGATGGCAGTAACGGCCTGCGACCCTACACCACACTGATCGACGAGTTACCGAACGGTGGGGTTTACCAGGCTGGCTACCGCAACTCCGACGTGGCGTCGAATGGTTTCGATAACAATACAGGGCAGGCTACCCAGACCGAGGTCGACAATGAAGCCTACGGCCTGTCCCTGACGGCTAGCTATGAGCTATCGGACAGCGTTAGTGCCAAGCTACTTGTGAGCGACCGCCACTCTGAGTATACGAGCGGCCTGGATGATGACAGTTTTATCGACGATTTCCTGTCCTTCCCGGAAGCTGGCGAGGCTGACCAGACCTCCGTGGAACTGCAATTCGTCGGTGAGTACGAGGTCTGGGACTTCGTGGGTGGCCTCTATTACTACGAGGAAGACGGTGGCAACGGGCAGGATCCCACAATCTTTCTCGGTGGGCCCGGCGATTTTCTGCTGGAGCAGGAAATGGACAGCTGGGCCGTGTTCGGTAATGTCGGTTACCAGGTGAACGACCAGCTGCGCCTGTCCGGCGGGCTGCGTTACACTGAAGACAGCAAGGAAGCCCACATCAATATCAACAGCGACCTGATCGATTATACGGCGGATCGGGAGTGGGACGAGGTCAGTTGGGAAGTGGCTGCGACCTATGAGATGAATGATCGCCTGTCCATATACGGCACCGTCCAGAATGGCTACCAGTCGGGCCAGTTCCCGCCGCGGCCTTTCTGCCTCTTTGGTTCGCTGGATTTCACCCAGCCGGGCAATGTCAGCACACCCAATTGCTTCGAGGCAAACGACAATGTCACGGCCATCAATTATGAGATGGGTTTGAAGGGCACTCCCACGGACAACCTGAAGATGAGTGTTTCGGTCTTCTATACCGAGTACTCGGATCTGCCCTACCAGGTGAGCACTACCTCGGGGGCCGGCTTTGATACCCGAAATATCGTCGTCGACCAGGATTCGACCGGCATTGAGTGGGAGAGTAGCTGGGCAATCACCGAGGGTTTCTACCTGCACACATCCCTGGGTTACATCGATGTGGAGGTGGACGACGACGATGCCGAAGCACCATTGACGCCGGAACTCACAGCATCCATCAGCCCGGAATATACTATGGCGCTGGATAGCGGTGCGGAAGTAACCTTCCGCGCTGACTGGTCTTACCGGGATGACATGCTGGGCGAGCCGGTTGATGATCCCGGCAGGTTCACGGCGATCGACAGTCGCGACATACTCAACTTCGATGTCGCCTACCACTCACCGGACGATAGCTGGACGCTGGGCGTGTACGGGCGCAACGTTACTGACGAGGAGTATGACCAGGCGCGCCTGAACACGGGTGACTATGTGCTGGTCATACTGAGCAATGACCGCAGCGAATTCGGAGTCCGGTTCAGCAAGGAGTTCCGATAGCCGATATGGCGATGGATCTCAGTGGGCTTCGTGAAGCCGCCGCAAACGTACGGGAGCGCGCCTACGCGCGCTATTCCGGCTTTCGGGTCGGGGCGGCCCTGGTCGACGACAACGGTGAGGTCCATGTCGGCGCCAATGTTGAAAATGCCGCCTACCCGCTGGGTAGCTGTGCCGAGGCGAATGCCATCGGTGCCATGATCAGCGCTGGCGGCACGCGCATTAAGACCATCCTGGTGGTGGGCGGGCGCGACCAACTGGAAGCCTGTACGCCTTGCGGTGGTTGCCGCCAGCGTATTGCTGAATTTGCCGATCAGGCGACTGACATCGTGATGCTGGATGAGTCCGGCAAACTCATTCACTTCACGCTGGACAGCTTGTTGCCGGCCTCGTTCAGCTGGCCGGAGTCAAGTTAGTATCAGCGCTGGTCTCTGCGGGTCGACAGCGTGGTCCGTCCTGGGCGGGCCCCCCTAGGCGGCCCCGCCGTTAGACATTCAACATCAAGCCCGCCAGGGTTGCACTCATCAGGTTGGACAGCGAACCGGCCGCGATTGCCCTCAGGCCGAAGCGCCCGATCAGGGGTCGTTTGTCCGGGATCAGGGTGCCCAAGCCACCAATCAGGATGGCAATGGATGAAAGATTGGCGAAACCACACAGGGAGATGGTCGCGATTAACTGTGTGCGTGGACTGAGCGTGTCGACTATTTCTCCCATGTGATAAAAGGCCACGAATTCATTGAGTACCAGTTTTTCCCCGAACAGGGCGCCGGCAATGTGAGCCTCCTCCCAGGGCACACTCAGGAGGTACATCAGGGGCGAAAAAATTGTTCCAAGAATGCCTTGCAGGCTCAGGTCCTCTATCCCGAACATGCCGCCAATGCCGCCGACAATGCCATTAAACAGTGCAATCAGCGACACGAAAGCAATCAGCATCGCTGCGATATTAACTGCCAGGCGCAGGCCATCCTCGGCGCCGGCCG
The DNA here is from genome assembly GCA_965237855.1 of Halieaceae bacterium. Taxonomy (GTDB): domain Bacteria; phylum Pseudomonadota; class Gammaproteobacteria; order Pseudomonadales; family Halieaceae; genus CBDEGK01. Next base: position 299,164 of record CBDEGK010000001.1, read on the forward strand.
CCGCCGCCAAAATGACGTTGCCCGGTTTGTCGACTTCAGTAGCCAGTTCGGTCTGCGGCGAATGCTCTGCTTCATAATCCGGGTCGTCCGGCATGATGAGTTTCGCCATCAGCAGGCCACCGGGCGCGGCCATAAATGTCGCCGCCAGCAGGTAGTCCAACCTGACCCCCATCTGGGCGTACGCGGCCAGAACGCTGCCCGCGACGGAGGCCACCCCGGATACCATAATGGCAAACAGTTGTGCGTCTGAGATGCCTTGCAGGTAGGGCTTGATGACCAACGGCGATTCGGTTTGGCTGACAAAGACATTTGCTGCCGCGTTGATGGATTCGACTTTGTGAGTGCCGATAATCCACTGCAGGGCGCCCCCGACCGTGCGCACAATAAATTGTATAACGCCAATGTAATAGAGCACCGACATCAGTGCCCCGAAGAAGATGAGAATGGGTAAAACATGCACTGCAAAGATGATCCCGGCGTTAGTGTCGGCGAGACTGCCGAATACCATGTTGATGCCTGCCCGGGAGTAGTCAATAACTGCCTGGACTACACTGGAAGCGCCTGCAATCAGGCTCTTGCCCATCGGCATGCGAAGCACGAAAGCTGCAATTGCAAACTGCAAGGCAAACGCGCTGGCCACGATGCGTAGGCTGATCGCCCTTCGATTGGTGGAAAGGAGAATTGCGATGCCAATAAGGGTGGCGATACCAAGCAGGCTAATGGCTCGTTCAGGCATACTAGTTCCTCGATAGACCTGATTTACAGTTATTAGCCTGCAATAATACATGTCTGGATAGCGGGACGCAGTAAAGAACTATGAACGATGAATGGCAACGCTGGCTGGACAGAGACCCGGATCCCGTTTGCAGGGACGAGTTGCGGGCCCTGATTGATGCCGATGATCAAGCGGAGTTGGCGCGCCGCTTTTCACAACGATTGCAGTTCGGCACAGCAGGTCTGCGGGGTGTGGTCGGTGCTGGCCCGGCCTGGATGAACCGCGCTGTCATTCGGGAAACTTCTGCAGGGCTGGGCGCCTACTTGTTACGCGAAGTCACCGCTAGCGCAGAATGCGGCATAGTGATTGGCTATGATGGCAGACTCGATTCCCGCCAGTTCGCCCATGATGCGGCCTGTGTATTCGTCGCACTGGGCATCAAGGTGTTTATCACCCCGGATGTTGCGGCGACGCCCCTGATCGCCTTCGCTACCGTTGCAATGCAGGCTGCCGCCGGTGTTGTGGTCACGGCAAGCCATAATCCGGCCGAATACAACGGTTACAAGGTGTACTGGGGCAACGGTGCACAAATAATACACCCGCACGATACTGGAATCGCCGCGGCGATTGAGCTTGCCGCACGAGAGGACATTCCCTGGTGCGAATTCGATGACGCCAGAACGAGTGGGATGATTGAGGTGCTGGGCCCGAACTTCTACCGCAGCTATCTCGACACGATACTGGCTAATACATTGTTTTCTATCGAATCCCCCGGGGCATCGATCAGTATTGCCTACTCGGCGATGCACGGTGTTGGCGCAGAGATGGCTGAAACCTTGTTGGCTGAGGCTGGCTTCGACAAGGTTTACAGTGTTGTCGCTCAGCGCGAACCCGATGGTCGATTTCCCACCGTCAATTTCCCAAACCCGGAAGAACCCGGTGCGATGGACTTGGTCCTCGCGCTGGCGCGCGATAATCAGGCAACACTCGCGTGCGCAAACGATCCGGACGCGGATCGGCTGGCGGTTGCAGTACGAAGGGAAAATGGCGACTACCAAATGTTGAGCGGCGATATGATTGGCGTGTTACTGGCCAACTACGTGCTGGAAAAAGAGCACGACTATATTCCGATACTCTGTAGCAGCATCGTGTCCTCGAGCATGTTGGAGAGTATTGCCGCAGCGGCTGGCGCTGACTATTACCAAACGCTGACGGGTTTCAAGTGGATGGCCAACCTGGCGCTGGGCCATGAGGATCAGCATCACCAATTCCTGTTTGCCTACGAAGAGGCGCTCGGCTATGCGGTTGGGCGCCAGGTGCGGGATAAGGATGGTTTGTCTGCCCTGTTGGCTTTTGCACAAATGACCGAGCAACTGGCCGGGGAGGGCAGCACGGTATTGGATCAGCTGGAAGGGTTGTATCGCCGCCACGGTCTTTATGTCAATGCGCAGAGAAGCCTGGCGCTGGAACTCGGTACTGGATCGATCGGCGACCTGTTGCGGGATAAGCCTCCCGCAACTATTGCCGGTCGACAAGTAGCGGTAACTGAAGACCTGGGCAGTGGGCTGCGCCAGTATGCCGGGGGCGAGACGGAGCGGCTGGACTACCCCGCCAGTGACGTCCTGATATACCGCCTGGATAACGGCGCACGGGTAATTGTTCGTCCTTCCGGCACGGAACCCAAGGTCAAGTGCTATTACGAGTTGCGGGATGTCGTGGCAGAGGACGAAGATTTTGCCGTTGCCCGAGAACGCGCAGAGTCTGCGCTACTGTCCCTGGTGGAGACACACCAGGCAATGCTGACTATACTCATGCAGGCACGCCTTCCAGCTGGTGCCACCCCGTCACAATAACTGCGCTCTGGAGATGTCCCGGTGAACAACGATCACAATTTTCCGAACCTGAAAGTCATTGATCACCCGTTGATTCAGCACAAGCTGAGTCATATGCGCGCGAGGGAAACATCGACAAAAATATTCCGAGAATTACTGCGCGAAATAGCGCTACTCATGGCTTATGAAATGACCCGCAATCTGGCCATTGTCTACAAGGGCATCGACACACCGCTGCGCTCAATGTCAGCGCCAGTGCTGGAGGGGAAGAAGCCGGCGATTGTTCCCATTCTCCGTGCCGGGCTGGGTATGGCTGATGGTTTGCTCGATCTGATGCCCGCGGCGCGGGTGGGTCACCTGGGTATGTACCGTGATCCGGAAACCAAGCGGCCGGTGCAGTACATGCGCAAGTTACCCTCGGCGCCGGCTCGCGATTTTTTCCTGGTCGACCCCATGTTGGCAACCGGTTACTCAGCGGCTGCGGGTGTCGATGCCTTACTGGACTACGGCGTCGCTCCAAGCAGAATTTATTTTATGTCGCTGGTGGCATCTCCAGAGGGTGTGCAGGTTATGCTCGATCAGCACCCCGATGTTGCACTTTACACGGCTTCACTGGACGAGGGGCTGGATGAGAATGCCTACATCGTGCCCGGACTGGGCGATGCCGGTGACAGGTTATACGGCACGCTTTAGATGCCGTCATTGATGTCGCTAGTTAAATCCGGATTAGGTCATGGCGAAGCGTAAGATCATCCTTGACTGTGACCCGGGGCAGGACGATGCCATCAATCTGCTGCTCGCGTTTGCTGCGACTGACGAGCTCGAGATACTCGGTGTTACAACTGTCGCTGGAAATGTACCGCTGCATCTCACCCAGAGAAATGCGCGGCTGATCTGTGACATCGCCGGGCGAGACGACGTGTGTGTTTACGCTGGCTGCTCGCGACCCATGGTCCGATCACTGGTGACCGCCGAGCAAGTGCACGGCATGACCGGTGTTGACGGCATCGAGATCACGCAACCATCTCGCCCCCTGGCTTCCGCTCACGCGGTAGACTTCATCATCGATGCCACGCTAAACGCACAGAACGGCCCAGTTACCCTGGTACCCACTGGCCCGTTGACCAATATCGCAATGGCTATTGTCAAGGAGCCAGCGATACTTGAGCAGGTAGAGCAGATAGTCTTGATGGGCGGCGCCATGCGAGAGGGCGGCAATTTTTCGCCATCAGCCGAATTCAATATGTTGGTGGATCCACATGCCGCCCATGTAGTATTCGAGTGTGGTCGGCCGATTGTGACCTTTGGCTTGGATGTCACACACCAGCTGTTGGCCACCCGCGAGCGTATTGATCGTATGCGTGCCCTCAAGACGAGAACCGCCACGGCCGCAGCCGATATGCTCGATTTCTTTAACCGCCACGATACCGAGAAATACAAGTCAGATGGTGCGCCTTTACACGATCCCTGTACGGTCGCCTATTTACTCAAGCCGGATCTGTTCGAATGCAAGGCTTGCAATATCTCGATAGAGATTCACTCCGAGTTGACGATGGGTCATAGCGCTGTCGATTTCTGGGGCGTGACGGGCAAAGACAGTAATGCATTGTGGGCCTATGATGTCGACGCAGAGGGTTTTTACGACCTCTTGGTCGAACATCTCGGCCGTTGTTAGTGTACTGATAGCTGCTTGAGCGTAAGGAACATGTATGCTCGATAAACAACAAGTTGATCAATTCCGACAGGACGGCTTCCTGGTTGTCGAAGATGCCTTCACGGCGGGCAGCGTTGCTGCATTGCGTGAGGCCGCCGCGGAGATTGTTGCTGACTTCGACATAAACCACCACCGCACCGTGTTCAAGACGACCGATCGCGACGCTGGCAGGGATGATTATTTTTTCGACTCAGCCGAACGGGTGCACTGTTTTCTCGAAGAGGGCGCCGTGGACCCCGCGGGAAACCTGAGCTGCTCGAAAGAGCTGGCCATTAACAAGATCGGCCACGCCATGCACAACCTGGTTCCAGGTTTCACTTCCTTTTGTCGCCAGGGCTTGATCGGCCAGGTATTGCGCGACCTGGGTTGTGAGAATCCGTTGTTGTGGCAGACCATGTATATATTCAAACAGCCACGCATCGGTGGTGAAGTACGCTGGCACCAGGACGCCAGCTACCTGATCTCGGAGCCTCAGTCGGTTACCGGCATGTGGGTCGCGTTGGAGGATGCCACTCGAACCAACGGCTGCCTGTGGATGTCGCCAGGCGGACATCATCGGATCTTGAGTGAGATTTATGAAGTTGACTGGACAGTCCGCGAAGGCACTTTGCGTGATCTCGAGCCGCAGCCATGGCCGTCGGCTGAAGAAGCAGTGGCCATCGAAGTGCCGGCTGGTGCATTGGTCGTCTTCCATGACCATATGCCGCATTACAGTTCGCTAAATACATCGGGCCGTTCCCGGCAAGCCTTCACCATGCACTTTTCCGAGGCGCAGTCGGCATGGTCCCGCAAAAATTGGCTGCAGCGCCCAGAGCTGGGTGCCTTCAGGGTGTAAACAAAGAAGTTGACTAAATGGACAGCTTCTGGCACAGTTTGGCTGCTCGCAAGGTCGACGGCTGTTTCCGGGCACCCTGCAATCCCTACCCGATAGATTAGCGCTGGAATGACGCAAGGCTTAGCTATGTTGATTCAGGACATTATTCGAAAAAAACGTGACGGTGCTACTCTGGAGGTGCAGGAAATCGAGGCGATTGTCCGGGGTATCGTCGACCAGTCTGTCTCCGAGGGGCAGGTAGCCAGCTTTGCCATGGCCACTTTCTTTCGTGGTATGGCCAGGCAGGAATGCTCCAGCCTTACCCGGGCGATGAAGGGGTCCGGCACAACTCTGCAGTGGGGCGCTTTGGATTTGCCTGGCCCGGTGGTGGATAAACACTCGACCGGTGGTGTGGGTGACAAGGTCAGCCTCATGCTGGCACCCATGCTGGCAGACTGTGGGGTGTTTGTGCCGATGATATCGGGCAGGGGGCTGGGTCACACCGGTGGCACCCTGGATAAACTGGATAGCATACCTGGCTATCAATCGCAGCCCGACAATGAGCGCCTGCAGGCGGTGGTGAAAGAGGTGGGTTGCGCCATAGTTGGCCAGACTGCTGATCTGGCGCCGGCGGACAAGCGCTTTTATGCCATCCGCGATGTCACCGCGACGGTGGAGTCGGTTCCGCTGATTACCGCCTCTATTCTCTCAAAAAAATTGTCAGCAGGCCTCGATTCTTTGGTCATGGATATCAAAACCGGCAGTGGCGCCTTTGCCGAGTCCCGTGAGATGGCCAGGGAACTGGCCACCAGTATTGTGGCGGTCGGAGGCGAATTAGGGCTGCCGATTGCTGCATTGATTACCGATATGTCGCAACTCCTGGGCAGGACCGCAGGTAACGCCCTGGAAGTACTGGAGACGGTGCAATACCTGCGCGGTGATTTCCAGGATCATCGTTTACACGATGTAGTTATAGGGCTGGGTGCGGAGCTGCTGGTATTGTCAGGCGTCGCCGAAAATCGGGAGTTGGGTGAGGAACAGATGAACGCAGCTCTCTCCAGTGGAGCAGCAGCGGAGCGTTTTGCGCGGATGGTGACTGCCCTGGGTGGCCCGACAGATTTTGTCGATAGTCCGCAAAAATATATGCCCGCAGCAGCTGAGATCATACCGGTATATCCAAAGGTCGATGGTGTAGTGACAGCAATAGATGTCCGTTCTGTCGGCAATGCCGTGGTTGAACTAGGTGGTGGTCGCCGACTGGTCAAAGACACACTAGACTTCAGGGTGGGGCTGGAATCTGTGAAAGCGCCAGGTGAATCTGTCAGCCGGGCCGAACCGCTGGCGATAATTCACGCTGCAGACAAACATACTGCAGCGGTGGCTGCTGAGCGGCTGCAACAGGCTTTTTCCATCGGTGACAATGCCAACCCTGTTGGCGCAGTGATTCTGGAGAGGCTGGAAGCATGATGTTTAGGTTTGGGAGCGAATGATGGCGAAGATTGCTGAAGTTGAGACAAGCCGGACGCCTTCGTCACAGGAGGCAGTCGCTGTGCAAGATGAGCAGGAGCTGTTGAATCCGGGAACGCCTTTCAATCCAGCCTGGGTCGACAACATCCACATTAACTGCAGCGCAGTTGAACGACGTACGGACTCACTCAAGAGTCGCCGAGCTCTGAAGAAGGAATGGCAGGCTGCGTGGTTGTTGAGGGCAATCAGTTGTATGGACCTGACTACTCTTGCCGGCGACGACACGCCGGGCCGGGTCAAGCGCTTGTGTGGCAAGGCCAGAAACCCGGTTCGCCTGGATATTCTAGAGGCCCTGGGTGCGGAATCTCTGGGGCTGACGACGGGAGCGGTTTGTGTTTATCACTCCATGGTGGAGACGGCGGTGGCGGCACTGGCAGGCACTGGCATCCCGGTTGCGGCAGTGTCTACCGGTTTCCCGGCCTGCATGGCGCCGCTGGAGATGCGTTTGGCGGAGATAAGAGCGTCGGTGGCCGCCGGTGCAACGGAAATCGATATCGTCATTACGCGCCACTTTGTGCTCACCCAAAACTGGCAGGCCTTGTACCAGGAAGTCTGTGCTTACCGCGAAGCCTGTGGCAAAACTCATATGAAAACTATTATTTCAACCGGCGAATTGGCGACGATGAATAACGTGGCGAAGGCGTCCATGGTATGCATGATGGCCGGCGCAGATTTTATAAAGACCTCTACCGGGATGGAGGCCGTTAACGCAACCTTGCCGGTTAGCCTGGTGATGATCAGGATGATCCGCCGCTACCATGAGTTGACAGGATTCAAGGTGGGCTTCAAACCTGCCGGCGGTATTAGCAGTGCCAAGGATTGCCTCAATTACCTGGTGTTGATTAAGGAGGAATTGGGCGACGAGTGGCTCAGGCCGGAGATGTTTCGCTTTGGAGCATCCAGTTTATTGGGGGACATCGAGAGACAGTTGGAACACTTCGTTAGCGGCCAGTATTCCGCCAGCCACCGTCATCCAATCGCCTGATCCCATTGACCCATCCCACCAAGAGTGAATGACAGCGGATACCAGCTATGAAGGTTGCAGAAATATTCAAGACTATGAGCTATGGGCCAGCACCGGAGGCCACCGACAAGGTCGACCAGTGGTTGCAAGATCACCGGGATAGCTCCCCCATATTGATCAACGGGCAGTGGCTGGCGCCATCATCCGGTAGCTATTTTGACAGTATTAACCCAGCCACCGGCGAGGTGTTGGCGAAGGTTGCCCAGGCCAATGCTGCTGATGTCAATTCAGCTGTGGAGGCGGCCCGGGCCGCGCAGCCAGCCTGGCAAAAACTGAGCGGCCACCAGCGTGCGCGGCGTCTCTACGCCTTGGCGCGGCTGATGCAAAAGCACTCTCGGCGCTTGGCCGTGCTGGAATCATTGGACAACGGCAAGCCGATCCGCGAATCTCGGGATATAGATGTGCCGCTGGCGGTGAGGCATTTCTACCACCACGCCGGTTGGGCCCAGCTCATGGAAACCGAATTTCCCGGACAGCAGGCAGTGGGAGTAGTCGGGCAAATTATCCCGTGGAATTTCCCCCTGCTAATGGCTGCCTGGAAGGTTGCTCCCGCCTTGGCCGCGGGAAATTGTGTGGTATTGAAACCGGCAGAATTTACCAGCCTCAGTGCACTGATGTTTGGCGAGCTGTGCCAGGAGGCGGGCATTCCGGCGGGTGTTGTCAATATCGTCACTGGAGATGGCGAAACCGGTGCCGAGTTGGTCAGTCACCCGGATATAGACAAGATCGCGTTCACTGGTTCTACCGATGTAGGGCGCGTGATCAAGCGGCAAACAGCGGGTAGTGGCAAGAAGCTGACGCTGGAACTGGGTGGGAAATCTCCCTTTATCGTGTTTGATGACGCCGACCTGGACAGTGCAGTGGAAGGCCTGGTGGAGTCGATTTGGTTTAATCAGGGTCAGGTGTGTTGCGGTTGTTCGCGTTTGTTGGTGCAGGAAGGCATTGCTGACACACTGGTGGATAGAATTAAAACGCGTATGGCGACTTTGCGCGTGGGAGACCCGCTGGACAAGGGAGTCGACATGGGGGCTATCATTGACCCCAGCCAACGCGAGCGCATCGACACCATGGTAAAGCAGGGTGTGGCGGAGGGGGCAACACTTTGGCAGCCCGAGGGGGCCTGTCCAGAAAGCGGCTGTTTCTATCCGCCTACCCTGTTAACCGATGTCGAGAGCACAAACGTGGTCGCCCGGGAAGAAATCTTCGGCCCGGTATTGAGCGTGCTCAGCTTTCGCAGCCAAAAGGAGGCGATCGAGCTGGCCAACAATAGCCGCTACGGGTTGGCTGCCAGTGTCTGGTCAGAAAATATTAACAGGGCGCTGGATGTGGCTCCGCAATTGAAGGCGGGAGTAGTCTGGATAAACAGCGCCAACCAATTCGACGCCTCCTGCGGCTTCGGAGGCTATCGCGAATCCGGAATAGGGCGTGAAGGTGGTATGGAGGGGATGTACGAGTATCTCAAACCAGGAGACATCAGCTCTTTGGAGGAAGACATCCCTGTGCCTGAACTACAGCCTTCGCCACCGGGGGCTGCCAATGCCGGCATAGATCACACGGCTAAAATGTATATAGGCGGCAAGCAGGCTCGCCCCGACAGCGGCAATAGCACGCCGGTTCTGTCCTTCGATGGCAGCTATTGCGGGCTGGTGGGCGAGGGCACTCGCAAAGATATTCGCAATGCAGTGGAGGCCGCCTCCAAAGCGGAAGGCTGGAGCAAGACCAGCGCCCACAATCGTGCCCAAATTCTTTTCTATATTGCAGAAAACCTAAGCTATCGGGCTGAGGAATTCTCGCGGCGACTCATCACCTTGACCGGTGCCTCTGCAGATGAGGCAGGGGCGGAGGTGGAGGCGGCTATCGAGCGCTTGTTTTATTATGCCGCCTGGGCAGATAAGTATGATGGCAGTGTGCACCAGCCGCCGATCAGTGGTGTTGCGCTGGCGATGCATGAAGCTTTAGGCATTGTAGGGATTGCCTGCCCGGATGGCTCTCCCTTGCTGGCTTTGATCTCAATGCTTGCCCCGGTGATTGCCCTGGGCAATAGGGCTGTTGTCTTGCCCTCGCAGCGCTACCCGCTGATTGGCACAGACTTTTATCAGGTGCTGGAAACCTCAGATGTACCGGCCGGCGTTGTCAATATCGTCACTGGCGAGCGAGCATTGCTCAGCAAGGTCCTGGCTGAACACAATCAGGTGGACGGTCTGTGGTATCACGGCACGGCGGAGGGGAGTAAGGTCGTGGAACAGGCATCGGTTGGGAATTTGAAACGTACCTGGGTGAACCAGGGCAGGGCCAGGGACTGGATGTCCAGCGAGCAGGGTCAGGGCAAACAGTTCCTGCGGGAAGCCTGCCAGGTGAAAAATATCTGGATACCCTACGGCGACTCGATCTAAGAAGTGATAGCACGGGGGCAGCGCTAATTAGCTTAAGCAGTCGATGCGCTTGACCTTCATGAAGCTCAGGCGGAAAATTGGCGCCCACGATTAAAGGCCCACTCCTTATGTTTTCCGAATTACAACGAAGACCAGCCGACCCCATTCTGGGCCTGTCAGTTGCGTTTGCTGCCGATAGTAACCCCAACAAGATCGACCTTGGTGCGGGTATCTATAAGGACGAATCTGGCGCGACGCCGGTGTTGGCTTGTGTCAAAGCGGCGGAATCACTGCGCACAGCCAACGAATCCAGCAAAGCCTATATCAATTCCGCTGGTTCTGGTCTGTTCAATGAAAAAATTGCCGCACTGAACCTGGGCGATCACAGGGTTATCCACGAAAATCGCATTCGCACCATATCCACACCCGGCGGCACCGGCGCGCTGCGCATAGCGGGGGAATTTATTAGCACCTGCCGGCCGGGAACAACTATCTGGGTCAGCAACCCGACCTGGGCCAACCACCAGGGCGTGTTTACCGCTGCCGGTTTGAACGTAAAGACCTATCCCTACTATGACTATGACAACAAATGTCTGGACTTCGAGGGTATGGTTGCCGCTTTACAACAGGTGCCTCAGGACGATGCAGTTCTCATTCATGCCTGCTGTCACAATCCCAGCGGCATGGATTTAAACCAGGAACAATGGGGTCAGGTCGCCGAAATAGCTGGAGAAGTTGGCTTCCTACCGGTGATTGATATGGCCTATCAGGGTTTCGGTGAGGGGCTGGAGGAAGACGCCTTTGGTCTCAGGTTGATGGCTGACACGGTCGAGGAGATGATCTTCTGTAGCTCTTGCTCGAAAAACTTTGGTTTGTACCGCGAGCGCATTGGCGCCTGCTCCATCATCGGTAAAAGCGCCAGCGCCGCCGAAATCATCCAGTCGGTATTGCTTCAGATTGTGCGCGTGAACTACTCCATGCCGCCTGCACATGGTGCGGCCATTGTTGAGACGATTTTGAGCTCGGCTGAACTTACCAGCCAGTGGCATGGTGAGCTAAAGGAGATGCGCGATCGCATCAATAATATGCGTCAATTACTGGTTGATACGCTGATTGCCAATGGCGTGACCCGCGATTTTGGTTTTATCACCGCGCAGAATGGCATGTTCTCCTTCCTGGGCATCGACAAAGACCAGGTCCAGCGCTTACAGGATGAATACAGTATTTACATCGTCGGCTCCAGCCGCGTCAGCCTTGCGGCTATTGCCCCTGACAATGTTGATTACCTGGCGCAGTCCATTGCCAGTGTGCTCTAGGTGCGAATTGCCTAGACGATTTTCTCTGCCGTCACGATCACCCCGTCGGTGTCCGCATAGAGATAGTCACCGCTGTTGAATTCAATGCCGCCAAAGGATAAGGACACATCTTTTTCGCCGCTGGTGGCGGGAATATATTTTCGCGGGCAGGTGCCCAGGGCATACAAGGCCACTGGAATGTCTTTGATCTGAGCGGTATCCCGGATGTAACCATTGACGATGATGCCGGCATAGTTGTTCTGGTGGGCAAATTTCATCAGGTTTTCGCCAACCACGGCAAAATAGGCTTGCTCTACATCGACGACGACAACTTTTCCGCTGCCATCCACGCATTTCAACAGTGTAATGAGGTCAGCGTTGTTCCTGTCTAGTTTGAGGGTAACGACTTGCCCCTGGCATTGATCGGCACCGCCGTAATTCTGGTAGCCGGCGTCCAGCACAGAAACACGGTTGCTGTACTCGTCACAGATGTCTGCCGTAAAAATAGTCATTTCTTTCTGTACCGTCCTATGATTTGCGCCGGAATTCTAGCACCAGAACGCCGATTCGACATAAATATTTGATATCCTTGCGTTTTTGCACGGTATCAGGCGTAAACAAGCGATGAAGGTAGTAACAGGCGTCGTGGGTAACGATATCCACGTGGTTGCCAATCGGCTTATTGATCTCTCTCTGCAGGCTAGGGGGTATGAGGTGTTCAATCTGGGCGTAAACACCCACCTGGAGGAATTCTTCGACGCCGCGGTGGAAACCGGTGCCGAGGTCCTGATGATTTCGTCCCTCAATGGCGAGGCAGAAGGCTGGGGCCGAGAGGTCAATTTGCTCAAAGCCAAATACAACAACCTGGATGATCTCATCATGATGATTGGTGGCAACCTGGTGGTTGGCAGTGGCAATACTGAGGATATCGTGGCCCGCTACAAGAAATATGGCTTTGACCTGGTTTGCCACCAGGTAGACCTGAATACCGGGCTCGACCTGCTGCAAGATCTGCTGGAAGAGAGAGGTCTGTCATGAGTTTGTTGCAGGAAGAGCGAGAAATCATCCTCAGCAATGAGTATGTCGACGCCTTTGATTTTGACGAGGTACGCGAGTTCGTCAGCAATGCCAGTAAAGAGCTGTTTATATCCCACCACTTTAAAAAGCGGGAGAAAATGCTGGTTCAGCCCCGCGGTGGTTTCCCAACCTATCAACAACAATTCGCCCTCTACGAGTTCTTCGTTGACGCCAATGTGGATGTGTTGCCGCTGACCATTGATTCAAATACCCGACTTAACGATTACGGCACGGCCAAGAAAATGCTTCGCCTGAGCGAAGAAAATGATATGGACATGCTCAACGGTTACCCGCTGGTGACCCATGGTTATCGAACCACCCGCAAGATGATCACCCATTTCAACAAGCCGGTGAGCTTGCGACACGGCACCCCCGACGCCAGGCTGTTGATCGAAACGGCCATCGCCTCGGGCATCTTCGAGATTGAGGGCGGGCCTATTACCTACCTGTTGCCCTATTCAAAGAATTTCCCGTTGGACAAAGCGTTTCTGTATTGGAAGTATGTTGAGCGCGTCTGTGCCAATTATTCTGAACTCAATGAGCCGATCAACCGGGAGTCATTTGGTCCACTGACGGCAACACTGGTGCCGCCGTCCATCACCATTGTTATTCAGTTGTTAGAAATGCTGCTGTCATTGGAGGAGGGGGTTAAATCATTCTCCGTGTCCTTTGCTCAGCAGGGATCAATGAACCAGGATATTGTGACCGGTGCGGTCATCAGGAAGCTGGCAAAACACTATGCGGCAGAACACAATTGCGCGGACGCTGCCATCAACCTGGTCTACCACCAGTGGATGGGCGCCTTTCCCACCAACGAGAATTTTGCTGAGCAGCTCATCAACCTCTCAACGGTCATCGCATCGATGGTAGGCGCAGACAAAATCATCACCAAAACCAGGGAGGAGGCCACCGGCATTCCCACCAAGGAGGCCAATGCGAAAACTGTCGCCGACACCCAGTATTCCCTGAGAATCCTCAATGGCTTGCCCAGCGTGGTTGACGAAGAGGAAGAAGAGATCCTGACGCTGGAAGTAAAGGCCATTATGGAAGCTGTGTTTAATGACCCGGCGGACACTTTGTGGCGCAAAGTCTTTAATTCCATCAAAAATGGCGTTATCGACGTGCCATTTTCACCCCACATCATCAACCAGAATCAAATGATCACCATCAGGGATGCCAACAAGAATATCCGCATTATCGAAAGAGGCAATGTGCCGATTCCCGAGCGCTGTTATGAGTTTGAAAGAGCCCAATGCGATTTGAGTAAAGACACCACCAGCATCGTCAATGACATCATTCACGATATAGGAATCATGCAGTGGTGAGCGATTCAAAGGAAAAACTACTGATTGATGTGGGAAGCACCTACTTCAAGGTCAGCACTGCGGCAAGCATTGAGCAGCATTTCAGGGATTTTAACAAAGATATCCTCGATGACTTGACTAGCAAATGCGGTGAAATAATTGGTCGCTACGAGAAAGACGACGTGCACATCTGCTCCTCGGCCAATGGCGGCCTGAGTGCACTGATCATTGGTGTTACCAACTCCTTTTCCTTGAAATACGCAACGAATATCGCCTTCAACTCGGGAATCAATATCATCGACAGCATTCTCTACCAGGATATCGAGGAGTATTCGCTACCCAGTGACCTGATTGATGTGGTGATTGTTGTCGGTGGGGTTGATACGCATGCCGGCTTGTTCAGCGAGGGTTTGTACAATTACCTGGCGCAACTTAACTACTCCACTATTGTTTTCGCCGGCAGCGCCCAGGACGCGGCGCAGATCGAAGACAATCTCGATAATGTGGTTGTATTGCCCAATATCGTCGATAACAGGCTGCACATTGTAGAAGAGCACCTGAAGCAATATCTAACCAACCTTTACCAGCAGGATATCGAGGGTAAGGAAGACATCAAACATCTCTATGACATCACCGCCAATCAGATATTTTCAACGCCCTATATTGTTAATAAAGCGTTGCCGCTGATTGACGCGAGGTTTTCTGTCGCCAACCCCTTTATTCTTCTCGACATTGGCGGTGCCACCACAGATATCCATTACTCAAAAGATTTGGTGGATGACAATATCGTGACTGAAAACGAATACGACCGGCTCGTGTTTAAACGGCTGGGCGTCTACAAGTCAAAACAGTCATTAATACTTGCAGCGCAAAATAATGAATTTGTTTATGAGCTGCTCATGCATCTAAAAGTCACCGAAAACATCTTCGAGGAACAGAGTGAAAAAGCGACAAAAATACTGATGCAACTCGCCATCTTTTTGGTGTTGTGCAAAATGTCGCACTATAAAAAGGCCTATATCAACCTGAAGCTGCTCGCCATCAATTCCATTGTGCTGACAGGCGGCATTACCAAGGTCCTGACGGTGGAGGAGATCGAAATGATCATCGCTTTTTTCTACAAGAAAATTCTTAGCTCCGACCATAATCCCGTGGCTATCCTGGATAGTAACTATGATATTTGGACACTCGGAGCAATGGGGGAGTAGTCATGTCAATAAACTGTATACGAACACTGCTTGAGGATGCCGTACAGAGCCACAGCGATAAAACCGCCCTGATTTTGAACGAAACAAGCGTGACCTACGCTGAGCTGTTCAGCAAAGTCAATCAAGTGGCTTGTTACCTGGTAGAGCTGGGCCTGCCCAAACACTCGCGTATTGGTGTCTACTCCAATAAAGGCATTGAGCAGGTGATTGCCATTCTCGGCATCTTGTCCACCGACTATGTATTGGTGCCGCTAACGAAGTTGTTAAAGCCAGAGCAGGTCGAGTACATCATTAACGACTGTGACATCAAATGCATTATCACTGACAAACTCAAGCTGGAGAGTATCGAGGAAATTGATTTTAACGGCCACATCATTTCTTATGAAACTGCTGGCTCAGATGTTGCGTCTTTTGACGAGATCTACAAGTACTACAACAAGCTTTTTTCCTGTGACATCAGTGGTCACAATAACGCGGTCATCACCTATTCCTTTGGCTTGTCGGGAACACCCAAGGGCATTGTGATATCGCATCGAAACCTGATTGATTCTGCGCGTGCTGTCTCTCAGTATTTGAAGTTGGAACAGGACGACATTATTTCCGGCTTGTTGATTTTCAATCTCGACTACGGCCTCAACCAGATATTCTGCACCCTATACAGAAAAGCGACTCTGGCATTACACCGATTTATTCTCCCGGATGACTTTTTTAATCATCTTATCGACGACCAGGTCACGGTTATACCGCTGATGCCCGTCAACATATGGCAGATGTTTGATGACGAGTTACACAGGATACCGAGCGCGGAGCTTTTCAACAGTGTGAAGACCATCACCTCATCCGGTGGCAACGTCACCGCGAAGATGATTAGCGATTGCAAACAGGCCTTCCAGCAGGCCGACTTTTACTCCATGCACGGGCTGACGGAGGCTTTTCGCTCTACCTACCTGGACCCTTCACAAGTCAAGATCAGGCCGGACTCCATCGGCAAGCCCATTCCCGATGTCGAGCTGTATGTCATCAACGAGGATGGCAAGGAATGTGCGCCACGCGAAGTGGGCGAGTTAATCCACCGGGGCGGCTATATCTACCGGGGTTTCTGGAACGCGCCGGAGGAAAATGAGCAGCGCTTCAAGTCAATCGATATTCTGAAAGATGTCATTAACCTGGAAGGTCAGTTAACGGATGAAATTGTAGTTGCCTCAGGAGACTATGTTTACAAAGACGAAGAGGGTTACTTCTATTTTGTCTCGCGACATGATGACATGATCAAGACCCGGGGCTTCCGGGTTTCGCCCTATGAAGTCGAGTCAGTGGTCACGCAAAATATCCCCCAGATAGACCGGTGTGCCGTGTTTGGTATGGACAACGAACAGATCGAGGAAGAGATCGTTCTCGTGTACTCAGCCGCCCATGAGATAACTGAAAAAGAGATACTATTTGAGCTGAAAAAACACCTGGCGTCATACATGCTACCCAGTAAAGTGGTGTACAAGAAATCTCTGCCACTGGTGCAGAGTGACAAAAACCAGGTGAACAAAGATGAGCTGAAGCGGGAGCTGGCGGGGTAGTGGGGTACCCGAAACCTATTCCAGGGAATGACAAACAGCCATGATGCTTCCCCTCAGGGACAAGCTTTTGTACAGCCTTGGCGGCGGTGTGTTCTCGGTCAAAGAATCGGCCTATACCTTTTTTGTATTGTTGTTCTATACCCAGGTGCTGGGGTTAAGTGGGGCCGTCACCGGCCTGGTATTGTTTCTCGGCATTGTTTGGGACGCCATTACTGACCCCCTGATCGGGGTCTGGTCTGACCGGCTTAACACGCGTTGGGGGCGACGCCATCCGTTTATGGTGGCGGGCGCAATTCCACTGGGCTTTGGTTTTATCGGTCTCTTCTCTCCGCCGGCCGACGTAGTTGAGAACAGCAATTTGCTGGCTACCTGGCTGTTGTTCTGGACCTTGTGGATTCGCACGGCCATGACCGCTTTTCTGATGCCCAGTATTGCCCTGTCGGCTGAAATGACCAGTGACTATCATGAGCGCAGTCAATTGCTGGGGCTGCGTATTGGTGCGCTGTTTGTGGTGACCTTGCTGTTACCTGCATTTGCGCTGACGGTGATTTTTGCTGAGATCAATGGTGTGGATGGTCGGTTTGTGGCCGGCAATTACCCTCAGTACGGCTGGATATCGGCAGTGATAGTGTGGGCGGTGGCCGGTGCTTGTATATGGGGTACGCGCGGTTATATACCTGTCTCGATAGCCAATGCACGCAAGCGGCCCACGGGCAGTGGCTGGTATAGCCTGGTTGAGGATTTCAAGCGAACCTTTAGCAATAAAAACTTTCGCTCGGTGTTGTACTACGCGATCTGCGCCTCCGCTTCATACGGCATTTCCATGACCCTGACCGTACTGATTGGCACCTACTATTTTGAGTTCAGCGCTGGCGATATGGCGCTTACCGCTGCAATACCTGCGCTCATAGCGGTGCCGCTGGCGGTGCTCAGCCTCAAGCCGTTGGGGCGACGTTTTTCCAAACAGCAAATTATCAGTCTTACACTTGTGGGCATGATGTTAAATGCACCCTGGCCGTTTGCTTTGCGAGGCCTGGGCTGGCTGCCCGAGAACGGACATCCGCTGGTGCTGGCTGTAGGGCTAATTCAGCTGGGCATTCTCATGTACCTGTTCGTAATACGGGTGGTGTGTGGCGCTTCAATTATTGCCGATATTACCGATGAGCACGAGCTGGAACACGGCCTGCGGCAGGAGGCGGGTTTTTTTGCCGCCATAAATTTCAGCGACAAGTTGGCCACCGCTGTGGGGCCGCTGTACGGCGGCCTGCTGTTGGACTTGATTGGATTGCAGGAGGGTATGGAACCCGGGTCCCTGGAACAGGGCACACTCGATAGCTTGGCAATAGGCATGTTGTTGGGTTCACTGCCGCTGATGTTCATGGCCTGGCGATTCAGTTTAAAGGTATCGCTTAACGAGGAGCAATTGCAAAGCATCCAGCAGCAGCTTGCTGAGCGCGAGCTACACTTTGGTAACGTAAATCACACAGACGGAATCACATCACATGGCAATTGAAGCACTACGCACGGATGACTCACGCTTTGCCGTTCTACCGGCATTTCCCCACCAGCCGCACTATATTGATGACCTTCCCGGCTACGAAGGCCTGCGTATGGCCTATATCGATGAGGGTGACCCCGCTGCGGAAACGGTCTTCCTGTGCTTGCATGGTGAACCTACCTGGAGTTACTTGTATCGCAAGATGCTGCCGGTATTTACCGCGGCGGGCCACAGGGTGATTGCCCCCGACTTTTATGGCTTTGGCCGGTCCGACAAGCCCGTTGATGATGCGCAATACACGTTTGATTTTCATCGCAACAGCCTGCTGCGCCTGATAGAAAGGCTAGATCTGAACGGGGTGGCCCTGGTCTGCCAGGACTGGGGCGGCCTGCTTGGCTTGACTCTGCCTATGGAAATGCCGGATCGATTCACGCGCCTGCTGGTGATGAATACCGCCATGCCCGTGGGTGAACCCATCTCCGATGGATTTGAGGCATGGAAACAATTTGCCGCTATGGCACCTGAGATACCCGTGGCGGGCATATTGGCCATGGACGGGCGAGAGGCCGTAAATATCATGGATACCCTGGCGTACGCTGCGCCCTTTCCCGATAACCGCTACAAGGCTGGTGTGCGTCGCTTTCCGCAGATGGTGCCGGTGCTGCCCGATATGGATGGTGTTGAACACGGACGCAAGGCCCGCCAGTTCTGGTCGGAGCAATGGGACGGTGAGAGTTTTATGGCCATCGGCATGCGCGATGCGGTGCTGGGAGAATCAGTGATGCGCGAGCTGCGCAGTCAAATTCGCAACTGCCCTGAGCCGATGTTGGTGGAAGATGCGGGTCACTTTGTGCAGGAGTATGGGGAACCAATTGCCGAGAGCGCCCTGGCCCACTTCAAGATTCAGGCATGATCTCGCTGAAGTGCAAGGTGGAGCGTTTCTGCAGTCCCTACTGTGAGGTCTATACTCCCTGAATGAAGAAAGCTGAGGTTATGGTCCTCATCAAGACCAATCAGGACGAGCGGGGTATCAGGCACTGGAATGAGCGCTGTGCGAAAAGCAGCCAGCTGAAAGGTTTTGGCATCGGCCTGACCACATTGCGCAAAATGGCCAGGCAGATCGGCAAGAATCATGATTTGGCTACACAGCTGTGGAACAGCGATGTCTACGAAGCCAGGATTCTAGCGCTGCTGGTCGACGAGCCCAGAGAAATTACCCGGGACCAGGTCGAGCAGCAGGTCGAGCAGCTGGCCGGCGGGCATCTCGCACATGTATTTTCTTCCTGTGATGCGCCACTCTCAAAAACGCCGTTTGTCAGAGAACTGGCTGACTCCTGGATGAACAGTAAAGACCCTGTCCGCCGCCGCTGCGGTTTTGGCCTCTTATATGAGATGTCCAAATCAAAAAAGAAGAATGCACCGGGCGAGGACTATTTCCTCGATTGGATTGAGCATGTCAACAGAGCCTTTGCCGACGAGGAACCGTCAGTGCAATTTGCCATGGCCGGCGCGATCATGGGTATCGGCAAGCGTAGCAAAACACTGAATAAAGCGGCATTACCAGTGGCTCGGAAAATCAGTCCGGTTGAGTTTGACGATACCGGAAAATGTGATCCGTTTGATGTGGTTAAACATCTCACCAGCGACTACATCAGGCAAAAGCTAGCGATCTAGGCACGCCAATACCGGCTCCGGGAAACTCCCCCAGGTAGCTGTCTTTTGCCTCGAGCAGTTCGTGGATGAGAGCCAATACTGATCAGGCATGGGTGCCAGCTCGTCACTGTCGCTCATACTGGGGCCCTTTTAACTCGGTAAACACGCGATGGGCTTTCTCCACCGCTCGCTTAAAGCATGCCACATATTGATAGATATGGCTCGGCGCAGGATTTTCGCCGTATCTTGAGTATGATGTGGGCTTGGCAGTCGACGGGAGATCATTCATGGCTCTGAAAGTAATCGGCGCCGGTCTTGGCAGAACAGGCACCATGTCACTTATGGCGGCCCTTGAGCAGCTGGGATTTGAGAAATGTCATCACATGCAATATGTGGCGCGTGATAAGCGCCAGGTTGATTTTTGGCATGACATCGCCATGGGTGGCGTGCCCGACTGGGACGCCGTGTTCGCCGGTTTTCAGGCTAGCTGTGATTTCCCAGCCTGTGTGTATTGGGAAGAGCTGTGTGGGCAATATCCGGATGCGCGGGTGATACTCACCAGTCGTGATGCTGAGCGTTGGTATCAGAGCACCTTCGAGACAATTTACCAAATGCAGTTTGCAATGCCGGGCTGGGTAAAGCTGTTGCTGCCGCGGGTCGGGAAAATGTTCCAGTTTATTGTCAAATTAGTTTGGGACGATTTCTTTGAAGGCAAGTTCGCTGACAAAGATTACGCCATACGGCGATACCAACAGCACAACCAGCATGTCAGGGAGGTTGTGCCTGCTGACAAATTGCTGGAATTTTTCCCATCGGATGGATGGGAACCGCTGTGTCGGTTTCTGGAAGTGCCAGTACCCGAGGGGCCTTTTCCAAACCTGAATGATGGAGCTCGCATCAAGAGGGCAGTCAGTGTACTTCGAATTCTCAAGTGGATGCCGGTTGCGCTCGCTGTAGTTGTGCCCTTGTCGCTGATTTTCTAGTGTTACCGAAGGCAATACAGAGGGGCTCCGCGAAATATTTGTTGACCTGCGCGATAGATTGACTAATACTTGATCTCTCAAGTATATGGAAACTAAGTTGATGAACCCTCACACAACGGAAACTATAATTACCCTGTGGGCGAGTAGTACGTCTATCTTTCGTGATATTGATATTGGCCTCGGAACTATTCATGGCATTGGTCTTAGCGAATACATGGTCTTGCACCGACTAATGAATTCGGCAAACAAATCTATGAGACGTATAGACCTGGCGAAAGGGATTGGACGCACCGCATCCGGTGTTACCCGAATGCTGATGCCAATGCAGAAAATAGGACTGGTAAAAAAAGAAAGTAACGCCCGCGATGCCCGTGTCAGCCTGGTGAAAATTACAGCTGCCGGGGAGAAAATCTATGGGGATGCCTCTACCACTCTTGCGCAGCGTTCCTCGCACCTGTTGCGCCACCTGGGAGAGAAAGATGTCGGGAAGCTATTGAAACTGTTGCAAACCATTGCGGCCTGAAGTTATGGCGCAACAACGTAACGGATGCGGCCGTCGTCCTCTCCAGCGGTTACAACCAACAGGATGCCACCCAGCAGTTTACCGGCAAGGGCCTGGCGGGCTTTATCCAAAACCCCATTAGGCGCGCCGTACTTCTGCTTGGAAGCAGCCAAATCGCGATCGTATATGCACGTAGCTGACCTCCGGGTCTTGCAGGATCGTCTCGCAGGTTTGACGTAAGTCAGGGCCTGCAACGACTTGCCCGGTGTCGTAACAAATCCAGTTGCGCTCGTCGTAGCCACGCACCATGGCGGGATCGATAGAGCCGAACCAATCCGGCATTTCCCGACTCTGGTAGTGCCCGCAGGCATCTCTGTGTAGGAAGATAGGGCCTCGTTCCGCATAGGGCTGCGGCATTTCGAAGGGACTGTAGCTGAGAATCATGAGCTCTTCTCCCTCGGCAACCAGGCCCAGACAGTGCCGGCAGGGGTTGCCTGTCCCCTCGGCTGTTTCAACCTGTGCCCTTTGACCATTGGCGTCGGGGCCACCGGCCTGAACCTGCCGAACCCAATCTGTGCTGATGCCCTGTATATGAAGTTCCATACCGCTCTCCTGTTGTGTAGATCTGGTGGTGTGAGTCTAAGCACCTATTCAACAACAATATGCTTGCGCACTCTGGCCAGAAACGGCCCTGGCATTCTGGGTTAGACTCAGCCTGATGAAGATGGCCATCCTGCTCTTTTGCCTTTTCGGTGCCATGGGTTTCGCTACCATGGGTATCGCGGCGGACCCTCGCCAGCGGTTCGGCCCAGACTCACCGCAATGGTTGGAGGCGGTTGGCACGATTCGCAATGAATACGTGTGGCAGGAAAATCCCGACGAGCTGCAGCAGTGCACAGCCAGCCTGGTAGCGGGCAAGGCCTCGACAAATTCGATGATCATTGTCAGCGCCGGCCACTGCGTGCAGGGTTGGGTTCGGAAGAAGCGCGATGCGGAAGGTCGGCCGCTTGAGCCCATCCAATACGAATATGAGCGGGTGCAGTCACCAATGCGGGTTCGCTTTACCCGGCGGGATGGCACCCCGGTTGTCGCAGAAGTAGCGGAAGTTTTGCTGGAACGGTACGGCCAGAGCGATGGTGCGGACTACGCCGTGATGCGCCTGACGGCCCCCGTGCTGTCGAATGAGATTCAACCTCTTGTGATATCCGACCTGCCTTTTGCGGCCAGTGTTCATTCCGACTACGGCTTGCTGGAATATGAACTCCGCAATTTGCCGAGCCGTTCTCAGATCCGTCGCGCCTACTGGGAGGTGGCAAAGCTGACGGCAGTCGCCTACAGGAAGCGGTTTGGCCATCCCAAGCCCTTTGGCACCATGGCTGGCTATTCAGCCGACAATGATCCCAATCTGGGTGATGGCGGCAAGAATCTGACTTACGATGACAACTGCGACTTCATAGATGGCCATCGTGGCTTGCAGACAGTGGTGTGGTGCACGGCATACCCGGGCGCGAGCGGTGGGCCTTTCGTCCTGACGCTGGAGCGTGGCAAGGGACTGGAGCACCTGTTGGTGGGGATTCTCAGCGGCGGACAAGGCGTTATCCACGGGCAGTTGCGGATGATTCCCGTGGATACTCCCGCGCTTCATACGGCCCTGACTGAGGCCTTTGAAAAATACCATTGAGGCGGAGGTCGGTGGGGCCCCAGGTTCTATAGAAGAGGCTCATGATAGTTATTAATTCTTTTTAAATACAAATAGATACGAGTAATATCTAAAGTATAACTAGATATAAATAATGCCGCATCGAATGGCAACCTCTAGTGACGCGCCACGTGGAGCATTGGGGGATTAGGAAGCGATTGGCAGTTCGGTACTCCCTGATATCAGGCCCGAAATTCAAGAATTCGCCGAGAGTCCCTGCATCGGCTAGGCTAGCTGTTGTTGAATAAACAGCTGGAGAGAACATTGAAACCTGAAGAGCTATTACTCACAGGAAAGACTGCCCTGGTCACTGGCGCAGGTCGCGGCATTGGCTTTGCCATCGCTGAAACCCTCGCCAATTTCAAGGCTTCGGTGATCCTGGTGGATAAAGACCAGGCGTTGCTGGATAGCGCCGTTGAAAGAATCGACGGCGATGTGCAGGCACACTGTGTCGACGTCACCAATTCGGCGGCGGTAAAGGCCCTGGCCGAGGACATCAGCGCAAAGGGGGAGGGGCTGGATATCCTGGTGAATAATGTCGGCGACCACCTCAACCTGATCAAGCCCTTCCTGGATACGGAGGAAGCCGAGTGGGATAGCATCTACGATATCAATCTCAAACACATCTTCCTCTGTGTTCATGCCTTCGCACCGATCATGCGGGATGCGGGCAAGGGCGGCAGTATTATCAATATCTCATCGATTGAGGGGTATAGGGCCATTCCTACCTGTGCCACCTACGGTGCCATGAAAACCGCGATCTCGGGATTTGTTCGTAGCCTGGCCATGGAACTGGCGCCCTACAAGATCCGGGTAAACGCGGTGGCGCCAGAGACTACGGAGACAGAGCAGGTCAATCCGCGGGATTTCACCCACCCCCAGTACATGGAGCACTGGGAAGTCTGGAACCCACTCAGCCGTTGGGGTCAGCCTCAAGACACCGCCAGTGCGGTGTACTATCTGGCCAGCGATTTGTCGGAATGGGTGACCGGTACGACTATGCATGTGGATGGCGGCGCCCTGGCTGCGGGGGGCTGGTATCGTATGCCCGGTGAGAAGCAGCGCTGGACCCTGGCGCCAGTGATCCAGGATAGTGGTTTTATTTACTAGGACGATTTATGAGTTATCGATTTTTACCCTTGGTGTTGGCTGGGCTTGTTGCCTGTAGCCCGGTTGAAGACCCCAGCTTGTTTCCCGAATACAAAGCTAGCGAGGCACAACCACCACCAGCAAAGGAGGCGGTTGTATTCAACGAGAACCGCAATCTTATGTGGGGCGACCTGCATATTCACACCAGTTTTTCGACAGACGCCTACACCATGGGGGTACGCACCACGCCCGAAGATGCCTATACCTTTACCCGCGGTGGCACTATTGCCCACGGTGCTGGTTATCCGATCAGGATTAACAAGCCGCTGGATTTTGCCGCGGTGACAGACCACGCCGAATACCTGGGAGTGATTCGCCAGGCCAATTTGGGTTTGCCACTGGAAACCAAGTCCCTGCGCGAGCGGTTGCTAGAAGACGGCCCGTTGTCATTTACCCTGGCACAGATGAGGACCACCCTGCGCATCAGTGGTGGCGATCTGACGGCGGAGGGGATTGAAAACCCCGAGGTCTATTCACTCGATGCATGGAAGATCACCCAGCAAACGGCCCAGCGCCACTACCAGCCCGGTGTGTTTACGACCTTTGTTGCCTATGAATGGACTTCCATGCCCGGCAACCAGAACCTGCATGTCAACAGCAGTCCAAATCTGACCCACCTTGCCGTGCTAATCAGCAATTTAAAATTGACCCACCCTCAGCGTTTTCTTTCCGTTATTTAACCAATGATTGGCTTGCTGCCGGGACGATACCGGCCGCTTTCTTTCCCTTGAGTCGGTAGCTGCTCCCCGATATCTGGACGATATGTGCATGGTGTAACAATCTGTCGAGTAAAGCCGCGGTTAAGGTCTGATCATCAGCAAACGCAGTAGACCATTGCGAGAATGGCAAGTTGCTGGTCACAATGACACTGCTTTGCTCATAACGTTTAGCAATGACATTAAAAAACAGATTGGCTTCTTCCCGGCCAAATGGCAGATAACCTATTTCATCAATTATGAGCAACTTAGGTGCCTGGATACTTCGTTTGAGGTAAGACTCTAGTCGGTCCTGCTTTTTTGCGGTGGCCAGTTGCAGCATGAGATCCGCCGCCGTAATGAAGCGTGTTTTGATCCCATTCATGACCGCCTGGTATGCCAGGCTGATCGCCAGGTGGCTTTTACCGACACCACTGGGTCCAAGCAGCACGATATTCTCTGCACGCTCGATGAAGGCCAAACTGGTTAATTCCTGGAGTTGCCTGCGCGGTGCACCGGTGGCGAACTTGAAGTCATAGTCTTCAAAACGCTTGACGGACGGCAACCCTGCAAACCTCAGCAAAGTCTCGCGGGTGCGGAGCATCCTGGCGTCTATCTCAACCCGCAGTAGCTGCTCAAGAAAGTCAGCCAGTGATGACTCGTCACCGGAGGCCCTGTCAGCGATAGCGGACCATTCCAATGCCACAGCACCGAGTTTAAGCACTTCGCAGGCTTGCTGCACTCTTTCCATCTGCAGGTTCATACAGCAACTCCCAGCAGCTGGTCATAGGTACTCAGCGGATGCTGGAGACTTTCGATCGGGAGTGCCTGGGCATTGCTTCGCGGTTTGTCCTGAGCCACCAAGCGCTGCGCCAAAGGCAGCGGCATGAGGCTTAATCGCTCATGATCGAGCAATACCTGCGGCTTTTGGCCTGTTGTCCCGTGAATTCGCTGATGTGCAATGTCAGCGAGCCAATGACCCACCTGCCCATTGGCTACCTCCACGTCCAGCGCCAGCCCGGATTGCTTCAGTGACGCGGCCAGTGGTGTGATAAAACTACCTTTAAGATAACCGTTGAATCGCTCGACTTTGCCCTTGGTCTTAGCACGGTAGGGCCGACAGGCGCGCAATCTAAAACCATTATCACGAGCCATGTTCAACAAACTGGCGTTCCACCGATGTTTCCCGGCACCAAAGGCGTCTCGCTCAATCATGATGCACTTGGCATTATCGAATAGCAGTTCCTCAGGCACGCCTCCAAAGTAGTGTAACGCACCTTCAATACCCGCTAACCAATCCTCCTGCCGTTCGTATTGACTGAATCGTACGTAGGTTGCTCGACTGTATCCCAGGGTGGCAACGAAGGCCTTAAGCCTATTTCTGCCTCGCCGAATCGTCGTGAAATCTACCTGTAACTGCTGGCCAGGCGGTGTCTCAAAGCGAACGACTGGATCTTTCGCCTTCGGCTTAAATTGTCGGAGATAATCTCTCAGAATACCTTCTTTGCCTTGGTAGCCTCGCGCCAGAATCTCTCGAAACAAGACTGTCGCCGGTATCCAATAGGGTTTCGCTGCCTCGATACGCTCTCCTAAATAGGGTTTGAACGAGTCCAGTTTAGACGGCCTTTTCTCGCGCTGAGAATAGCGAGGTGTTTTGGCAGCATCGCGCAGATAACGACGTACGGTATTGCGTGATAGGTTCATTTCTTTGGCGATACTGCGGATGCTCGTCCCTTGTCGATGTAAAACGTGTATGTCCACTAATTGCTCCTGATTCAACATCTCATTTACACCGCCTCTCTCTTGATTGAAATTGGCGGTAATTGTGCCTCAGGTGGGTCAGTTTTAAATTGTCGCTAGTGGGTCAGTTTTACACTGCTGGTGACACCTGCATCGCAATGTTATCTACCGAGACCTTAAGGTGCCCGAACTTCCTTACAGCTCGCTAGACTCAGATAACCCAGAAGATCTTTGGGACGAATTGGATCGCCAACGCGAGCAGGGCATGCAGGTGTTTGCCATTCCCCACAACGGCAATGTCAGCAATGGTCTTATGTATGACGCGGTAACATGGCCCAGTGCCCACGAAGCTGTGCAAATCGGCCAGATTTTCAGTCAGTGCTTGTTTTAGTCGTTGGATTCCATTTACAATATGTTCCGTATATATAATCCGTAATAATAAAACGGGAATCGTGAATGAAGCAAGTATGGACCGAGACCGAACTGAGCGAGCACTGGACACTCTATGATGACGATTACACCCTCCTCAAGGGCAAAACTGGGCAGAGTCGATTGGCTCTGGCTGTGCTGCTAAGACATTATCAGCTGTACGCCCGGTTTCCCAAACGAATCGACGAAATCACGTCTGTGGTACTGGAGTACCTGGCCTTCCAGGTCGAGGCATCCGTCACTGACCTTGATGATTATGCCTGCCAAAACCGAACGGGGAGCCGACATCGCCGTGAGATTTTAACATACCTGGGGATTCGGCCATTTGATAAACAAGTGGCAATCCGTTTCCGCACCTGGTTGATTGACAGCGTCTTTCCAGAAGCTCCGGCGCCATCACATCTGGATGAACTGATTACAGAATGGATGCTACACAACCACCTCGAGCGGCCGGGTGATTACCGCCTGGAACGGATGGTCAGTTCGGCCGAGCGTACATTTGATGGTCTGCTTTTCCAAAGGATCCACAGTCAGTTGAGCAAAGATGCGCTCGCGCAACTTGACGGTCTTCTTGTGGAAAAGGATGACGTTTCCGAATTTTCCCGAATTTGTGCCGATATGGGCCCCGTCAGCCTGGACAGTGTACTGCGGGCTGTCGACCGACTCGAGAGGCTACGCAGTCTCGACCTTCCCGCCGATATTTTGCAGGGCATCAACCCCAAGTTGACCGAACGCTACCGCCAGCGGGCACGGACAGAAAATGCCTGGGAGCTTCGCCGCCACCCTGCAAAGATACGCTATCCGCTGTTGGTCTTTTATTGCGTGCCGCGTGAGGGTGAAATCACTGACAAGCTTGTTGAATTGCTCATCCAGGTGATCCACAAAATCTCGGTGCGAGCTGAGCGCAAAATCGTCTCAGAGTTGGTCGGCAGCTTTTTCAAGGTGCAGAGCAAGACGACGCTGCTGTTCCGCATTGCTGAAGTCGTGTTGGAGAATCCTGATGGCGCCGTCCGTGATGTCGTGTTTCCCGTCGTTAATGAACAAATGATCGAACAACTGGTGAAAGAACATCGTTCAAATGGCCCGGCATACATCAACAAGATACACAAGAAAGTTCGCGCGTCCTATGCACAGCATTATCGTCGCATGCTGCCGCGTATTCTCGAGGCATTGGAGTTCCGCTGCAATAATGAGGCGTGGCGCCCGATCCTGGATGCAATAGACGTTATCAAGACGCACCAGGATCGTCGGGACCGGTACTTTGCCCTTGACGATATCCCGGTCGAGGGCGTAGTCCGCCAGAAATGGCGAGACATTGTCATCGAAAAGTCGTCCAGTGGAGCCGAGCGAATCAATCGGATCAATTATGAGATCTGTGTACTGCAGGAACTGCGTGAAAAGCTCCGATGCAAGGAAGTCTGGGTGGTCGGCGCCAAGCACTTTTGCAATCCCGATGACGACCTGCCGACTGACTTTGATATCAATCGTCAGAGTTATTACGAGGCACTCAATTTGCCGCCCGATGCTGAGACGTTCATCGCCGACATGAAGGGGAAAATGGCGGAGTCGCTCAGTCACCTCAATGAGAATTTGCCACGAAACGGCGAAGTGGCGATTAAACAAAAGCGTAATAAACCAACTATCTCCGTTACCCCACTGAAAGCACTGCCTGATCCGCCAAATCTGGACGCGTTAAAGCGGGAGCTTAACCAGAGGTGGCCTGCAACCAGCTTACTCGATGCACTCAAAGAGACTGATTTTAGGGCGGGGTTCACAAAAGCGTTTGCTACTGCCGCATCGCGGGAAGCCACCCCTCCCGATGAGGTATTACGCCGTCTGCTACTTTCACTTTATGGGCTGGGCACCAATGCGGGATTAAAGTGCCTTGCCAGCGGACCGCATGGGGTTAGTTACAAAGAGCTCTTGCATACACGTCGCCGTTATATTCACAAGGACAGTCTGCGCGATGCTATCAGGCGTGTGGTGAATGCGACTTTGCAGGCGCGCCTGCCACACATCTGGGGTGAGGGGACAACCGCCTGCGCATCCGACTCCACCCAGTTCAGCGCCTGGGATCAGAATCTCATGACCGAGTGGCATGTCCGCTATGGTGGCCGTGGTGTCATGATCTATTGGCATGTGGATATAAACGCGGTCTGCATTTATTCCCAGCTCAAGCGGTGCTCATCCTCTGAAGTGGCATCAATGATTGAAGGTGTTCTGCACCACTGCACGGAGATGGAAGTAGAGCGCCAGTATGTGGACAGCCATGGGCAGAGTGTCGTTGCTTTCGCCTTCTGTCACCTTCTGGGTTTTACGCTGATGCCGCGGTTCAAGGGCATCAACAAGCTCAAGTTGGCACAGCCGGATACCGGGGCTAAAGAGCGTTATCCGAACCTGGAACCCATCTTCACCAGCAAGGCAATTAACTGGGAGTTGATTGCTCAGCAGTACGATGAACTGGTCAAGTTTACCACGGCCTTGCGAACACGCACTGCCGAGGCTGACGCTATCCTGCGCCGTTTCACCCGCAGCAACGTGCAACACCCAACCTACGCAGCGCTTATTGAACTGGGCAGAGCAGTGAAAACTATTTTCCTGTGCAATTATCTGGCGTCAGAAGAACTACGCCGGGAGGTCAACACGGGGTTGAATGTGGTTGAACGCTGGAATGGCGTCAATAGCTTCATCTACTTTGGCAAGAGTGGAGAGATGGCGACCAATAATCTGGAAGATCAGGAGGTCTCGGCGCTTGCTCTTCACCTGCTACAGGTCAGCCTTGTCTATATAAATACCTTAATGATCCAGCAGGTGCTTCGTGAACCGGGATGGATGAATCGCATGACCGAACGTGATATGCGCGCACTGTCACCGTTACCGCACAGTCATTTCAATCCCTATGGCGTATTCGATCTCGATATGGAGCGTCGAATACCGCTGGATGAGATGCCGCTGGCGGCTTGAGCTTCCACGGTGAGGTGTTTTGTGTTGTATGAGCTTCAGGCCCTATTTTTGGCGAAGAGGACTCAGTTGCCTATCTGTTCCGAATATATATTCCGAGACTACCAACTAAAAGAGGAGAATTGCACATGTTAATCGGCTATTGCTGGGCCTCAAACACCGGACAGAGCCTTACGAGCCAGCGAGATCAGCTTCTGAAAGCGGGCTGCGAGAAGATCTTTCAAGAGAAATTGGCGGGCGCTGAGCGCAAGCGTCCACAGCTCGCCAGGCTATTGAATGAGATTCTGAAGGGTGACACGCTGGTGATTACCGGCCTTGATCGATTGGTGCGCACCACGCATGATTTACTCGAGATCACCCGGACATTGGATGAGCGGGGTATCGAAATCCGCTCTCTGGGAGAATTGTGGGCGGATACGACAGCTACGACTGGGCAGTTCTTAGTAACTGTTTTTAAAGGACTTTCTGAGCTTGAACGCAGCCTTATTCGCGGCCGGACCGAGGAAGGTCGCGCGGCTGCGAAAGAACGTGGTGTGAAATTTGGCCGCAAGCACAAGCTCACTGATTATCAGCGTGGGGAAGTCATACGCATGCTCGAAGAAGGCGTCAGCATTCGCGGTATCGCTCGCCATTTTAATGTCGGCGTCGCCACCATTGATCGGGTAAAGAACAGTCAGAGGGCTGACTGACCTAAAATCTGGCCGATTTGCACAGCTTCGTGGGCACTGGGCCAACATTAAACGGCGACGAGATAGATGCGGACTATGCCGCTCAACGGCTACGCAATGAACCGATAAGCGAGATCCTGCAGATCAAGGGTACCTCGGATACTCATCCGTCGCTGTCACCGCAAGATGAATTTGCCAATTTCGAAATTATGAACGAACAGCTCTCGGCCGAGGGAGCGCCCAGCAAGCCTGAGGGTAGCTACAGCCGTTATGCCATGCGAACAGGGTTGGAGTTTTCCCACCGCGAGGGCTTTAACCCCTACAAGTTTGGTGTGATTGGTTCCAGCGACAGCCACAATTCCAGTACCTCGGTAGAAGAAAACAAGCACCACGGTAAGTTACCGGTGATGGACGGTACTGCCGCGATCCGTATGGGGCTGGCTTCGGTGATGCCTGATAAGTACCAGCGTCAGAAGCGCTGGGGCGCAGCCGGCCTGGCCGCGGTTTGGGCGCAGGAAAATACCCGCGAGTCTATCTTCGATGCCATGTTGCGGCGTGAAACATATGCCACTTCAGGGCCACGCATTAAACTGCGATTTTTTGGCAGCTGGGTGTACCAATCTACTATGCTGGAAACAACTGGCCTGTTAGACGCGGCCTATGCGGATGGGGTTCCCATGGGCGGCGAGTTGGTGCGTAGCACGGAGGCCCTGACGCCGCGCTTCCTGGTCTGGGCCGCGAAAGATCCCGATGGCGCCAACCTGGATCGTATTCAGATAGTGAAGGGCTGGGTGGATGAACAGGGCGAAAGCCATGAGCAGGTGTTTGACCTGGCGGCGTCCGATGGCCGTGAATTGGGCGCAAACGGGAAATACCCAGCCGTGGGCAACACGGTCGATGTGGCCAATGCCAGCTACAGTAATAGTATCGGCGCCGGGCAATTGGCAGTGCACTGGGAGGATCCGGATTTTGATGCCGAGCAGGAGGCCTTCTATTACGCCCGGGTGATTGAAATACCCACCCCGCGTTGGTCGACCTTCGATGCAAAAACCCTGGGAATAGAAGCGCCCGACCCGGTTAGCCTGCAGGAGCGCGCGATAAGCTCCTCAATTTGGTACCAGCCTTGAGGACACAGCCCTGAGCGAGAAGACAGCCCTGAGCGAGAAGACAGCCCTGAGCGAGAAGACAGCCCTGAGCGGGATGAGAGCCCTGAGCGGGATGAGAGCCCTGAGCGGGAGGAGAGCCCTATGAGTAAAGTACGCGTCGAAAAACAAGACAACATCACCACCGTGATCATTGATCGCCCAGATGTGCGGAACGCCGTTGACGGCGAAACCGCCGGGCTGCTGGCGCAAGCCTTCCGAGATTTCGACGCTGACGAAAGCGCCGATGTGGCTGTGCTTTTTGGGGATCATGGTGCCTTTTGCGCCGGTGCCGATCTCAAGGCCGTGGCTGGGGAGGTTGGCAGTAACCGGATGACGGCAGATGGCGATGGGCCCATGGGCCCGAGTCGAATGCAACTGTCAAAGCCGGTAATTGCAGCGGTGGCGGGGCCGGCTGTTGCGGGTGGGCTGGAATTGGCTATCTGGTGTGATATGCGGGTCGCAGAAGAGAGTGCACGCTTTGGTGTGTTCTGTCGGCGCTGGGGTGTGCCGTTGGTGGATGGCGGCACCGTGCGACTGCCACGTTTGATCGGCCACAGTCGGGCCATGGATTTGATATTGACTGGTCGCGAAGTCAGCGCCGGCGAGGCACTGGATATCGGACTGGCCAACCGGGTAGTGGCCGATGGCTCGGCACGCGAAGAAGCTGAAAAACTGGCGCGACAAATCGCCAGCTTTCCCCAGGGCTGTATGCGCAGTGATCGCGACAGTGCCTACCAGCAGTGGGATCTGGAATTTGATCGCGCGATGGCCAACGAGTTTGCTACAGGTCTTGAAGTGGTTCGTTCGGGGGAAACCCTGGCAGGCGCTTCTCGCTTTGCCAGCGGGGAGGGTCGGCATGGATCCTTTGATCAGTTCCAGTGAGTTAGCGGAAAACCTCGCTGGCCCCGGCATCGGTACGGTCATTGTAGATTGTCGGTTCTCGCTGGCAGAACCGGGAGAAGGTTATGCCCAGTATCAACAGGGCCATCTGCCGTGCGCACACTATCTGCACCTTGAGAAAGATCTCTCTGGTCCACAAGCTACACACGGCGGCCGTCATCCCTTACCTGACCCCCAACATTTTTGCAGCGTACTTGGCGCTCTCGGTATTTCTACGGATACGCCGGTAGTTGCCTACGACAACTCCCGTTTTGCCTTTGCATCCCGCCTTTGGTGGATGATGCGCTCGCTCGGTTACAGCAATGTTCGGGTTCTGGATGGTGGGCTGAATTCCTGGATAGCCGAAGGCGGCGAACTCAGTGCCGAGACATCTGACCCGGTGGCGGTGGGGGCTCACCAGTCCACGAAATACATCGGCGTAGTTGATTTCGACGGCGTGCGCTCGTCGCAGGCAGCCAATGCCCTGTTGATCGATTCTCGCGAGGAGAAGCGGTACCAGGGGTTGGAAGAACCGATTGATCCCGTGGCGGGACATATTCCCGGTGCGCTGAATTTTCCCTGGCAGGACGTGACTGATGACAATGGCATGGCCCTGTCGGCCGATGCTCAAGGAATGCGCTGGCAGGAAGTGGCCGAAGATAAGCTGGTGGTGTATTGCGGTTCTGGCGTCACTGCCTGTGTAAACCTGTTATCCCTGTCCATCGCCGGTCGCGATGATGCGCAGCTCTATGGTGGCAGCTGGAGTGATTGGTGTTCTCGTATGCCGGACCTAGAAGGGTAAGGGCGCCTCCCCACTAAACCAATTACCGCTGACCGGATGGGTAAAAGCGAGAGTATGTGCATGTAGCATTAACCGCTGCGCCATACCCAGTGCCTCATCGTGAGCATACATATCACAGCCCAAAATCGGATGGCCAATTTCAGCCAGGTGAATACGCAATTGATGCGAACGACCGGTAACGGGTTTGAGCAGTAAGCGCGTGCAGTTCTTGTCGGGAAAACGTTCCAGCACCTCAAAACGAGTCAGGGCCTGTTTGCCGCGCTCTTCACTAATGACCTGGCGGGGACGATTGCTCCAGTCGGGGGCAATCGGCAGATCGATGTCGCCCACATCCTCTACCACCAGGCCGTACACCATTGCGTGATAGCCTTTTTCTACACGACGCTCCTGGAACTGGCGACTGATATGCGAGTGCGTGGGCTTGTCCAGCGGAATGATCATGATGCCCGAGGTATCCAGGTCGAGCCGATGCACCACCGAGGCGCTGGGATAGTCTTCTCGCATGCGGGAAATGACGCAGTCGCTGTTGAGCGGGTTGCGCCCCGGTATGCTCAACAACAGGTCGGGCTTGTTCACCAGCAGCAGGTGTTCGTCCCGATGGAGAATTTCCACAGCCTGGTGGCAGGGGGGTACGATATAGGGCTGAGACATGTGGACATTACTGTAACGACATGCGGGGAAAATTCAAGGAAGGAAAAGGCGCGGGATGAGATAAATGTCAGCTTGTATGAGGGCGTCTATACTGAGTAGTAATAAGCAAAATAATCCTGAGTCAGGCTATGACCATAGAAGAACTCGGCAGTATCGGCGAATTCGTCGCCGCCTTCGCAACACTATTCACGTTGATCTACCTGGCACTGCAAATCAGGCGCAGCTCCGCCGTGGGCCGAGCCCAGGGCACGGCGGCCTTTCTGTCGCAGTTGAACATGCTGAGCATTGAACTGGGAAAGGATCCGGAGCTACATCGGCTCTACTACGGCGGCCTGTCGGGGAATTGGGAGACCTTTAGCGATGACGAACTGTTCAGATTTGACAACCTGGTTGGCACCTATCTTTTTTGTATACAGCAAGCCTATTTGTTCGAGCAGGAGGGAGTTCTCGCCGCGGGAGTCTGGGAGCAGCAGCGCAGTGTCATCATTGACTGGATGATACGGCAACCTGGTTTTCGTGCGCACTGGCAGCGCTGGCCAAGACCGGAAGGCATGCCCTTCAACCTATTGATCAATGAGCTATTGGCAGAGCAGGAGAATGTGTCGTGAACTGGGACGCCATCGGTGCCATCGCGGAACTGGCCGGGGCACTGGCAGTCGTTATTACCCTGATCTACCTGTCAGTACAAATGCGCCAGAACAGCAAATTGCTTTCCGCTTCGCTTTCATCAATGAATCGAGATGCTTCAAACCAGATTACCGGTTTATTGTCTTCCGATCGTGTAGCGCTGCGTGTTTTTTGGGCGGGCCTCGCTGGCCGTAATAAGCTGGAGGAGCTTGACAGGCAGCAGTTTGATGCCCTCATGTCCCTGTACTTCGAAGCCCTGACCCAGAACCATGAGCAGGACTACCACGTCTTCGAGGGCAGGGAGCAATGGCTGTTCGCCAAGCCCGGGGTGCAGGAGTGGTGGCTGGAGTACCGGCTTAATTACAATGACATTGAATTCCAGTCATATATTGATGCTTCTGTGGCAGCACTCAGTGATAGCGCTGATTAACCTGGTTTTCGAACTGTTCAAACATTACCTGATCCGATTCCCGATTGTCTGCCAACAATTCTTCGCCGTGCACCACCCGGATACTGGCCTGCAGGCTTTGAATAGTTGATTGTTGGCGAGATTGCGCCGCCGTCATGTCCTTCTGGGCCTGCTCCCAGGCTTCATCCACAGAGCGATTGCAATGCGCAGCCAGGTAGCTCCCTGAAAAACCCTCGCCGGTGAGGCTGACCAGGGTGTCGTTGTGAGTGACGCTATTGCCCGGCGCCCAGTAGTGCTCTGAAATCAACGGGCCGATGACCGAGTTGTCAGTCAGGTAGCCGTGTTCGCGTTTGAACCAGGCTCGAGTTTGATAGACCGCCATATTGGCCAGCAGGTAACCCTGGTAGCTGCAGCTCGATTCCTGGTCCAGTAAATGGGGAATAGCGAGAATGGGTCGGGGGGCACAGTCCAGGCCGAAAATTTTCTTCTCCCAGTGGCGCGCCAGCTCGATTAATCTCTCCGGCGTCAGTTGGTCTTCAGGTAGGCTGTACACATCCCACTCGAAAAAGGGCACTACCAGGATGCCGCGTTCGGCGTAGGCGGCGAAAGGCTGACGAGTTTCAATGCTCTGCCGGATTAGATCTTCGGGTATCGGATTGCCGTTCCCATCCTGGGCGTACAACAATAGCCAGTCAGCGTCAGAGAGCATGCTGTCGAAAAACATCGACTGGGTTTCCGCGTAGGACATGGAGGTGGGAGGAAACTCCTGGCTGAAGCAGGGGGCGTTTTGGGTGATGTTGGCGAAATGGGCGGCGTGACCCCCTTCATGGAACAAGGTGTTGAGGCCGTCGTCACCACTGCCGACCTGGCCAGGGTTGGCATTACTGGTGAAGTTGATCTGCGCCGGAGACCATTGGCCATCGCGGAACCATGCACCACGTGGTGCATGCATAAAGCCGTTTTCGTACTTACCCTTGCGATCCAGTAAATCGAGGGTCAGTTCAGCGTCGCGGAACTGCACGCCCATGCGGCCAAAGGATTCCACCCAGCGTTGCAGGCTTTTACCGAAGGGCAGGTAGGGATCCATTTGCTGGGTGGTATCGCCGCGCACGTAGTACTTGAGATTATGCCCCTCCAATGCCTGCGGGCCGTGCTCCGCGGCAAGCTGCTCAAAACCTCGCTGCTGGGCATCCCGGGTCTGTTGTTCGAACTCATCGAGAATCTCGAACAACTGCTCGGGACTCATGCGTTCTTCTTTGTTGACCTTGTAGTCGAAGTAATTGCGATAACCCTGGGTGCGGGCAAACTCATTGCGCCGCTTCACCATGTCGATATAGCCGTTTTCGACCACCCAGCGCTCCAGGTTGAGCAAACCCTGGTGGGAAGTTTTGCGCACGTTCTCGTCATCGGCGCTGACCAGGTTGGTGCTGAGTACCAGGGTGGAGGCCTCCACCTGTTCACCCGCTTCGTTAGTGTAGTAGAGCGACAGATCCTTGCGAGCAATAAACAGATTGCCGTCGTCCTCCACCAGGCCCTTGGCCAGGTCGCGGGCCTGGGGCTGTTCGATGGCATTGGTCTCGAAGAAATTCAGCCAGCCTTGCAGGCCGTGGCGGATCTCTTCATTGTCCGTGCCGGCAATGTGCTCGCGAAGCTCAGTAATCCGACTTGGCTCGCTGATAAACGCCTTGTAACTATTCTCGGCTTGCTGAAAGGCATCCTGTTCATCGGTGACGCCCATATAGTTGGTCCAGAACAACTCCTCCTTGGGAATTGAAATCGCCAGGTAGTCGTCGTTGAGTTGTTGAAAATACTCAGCGGGATTGCTCATAAGACTCTCCGTGTGCCGAGGGCGCGCTGGTAGGCCTTGATAGCAGGCGTAAAACCCATACACAGGGCGTCCACCGTCAACGCATGGCCAATGGAGACTTCCAACAAGTCTTCGATTTCGGCGAAGCGCGGCAAGTTGTGCAAATCCAGATCGTGTCCCGCATTCACACCCAGGCCGAGATCGGTAGCCTGGCTTGTGGCGGCGCGATATTGCTCCCAGCTCGCATCAATACCGTGGCCCGCCTTAAATGCATCAGCATAGGGCTCGGTGTATAACTCAATGCGGTCTGTACCGATCTGAGCTGCCAGTGCTATTTGTTCCGCTATGGGGTCCATAAACAGGCTGACGCGTACGCCCCAGGATTGTAATTGCTCTATCAGCGGCTTGACCCGATCGCCGTCCTGCTTCAAATCAAAACCATGATCAGAGGTGAGTTGGGCATCGCCATCGGGTACCAGGGTGCACTGGGCGGGCTTGATGGCCTCTACCAGTTCCATAAAGCCGGGATAGTCGGAGACGTCGTCGCGCTCACTGTTGCGAAAGCCCGCGAACGGGTTGCCCTCGATATTTAACTCGACCGCGGGATACTCGGTGCCGAGCATGTTGGCCAATTCGAAACAATCGCTGGCGCGAATATGGCGCTGGTCCGGCCGGGGATGAACGGTAATACCGTCGGCGCCAGCATCCAGCGCCATGCGGGCGTGTTCTACCACGCTGGGATTGGTGGTGGCGCGCGAATTACGGATCAGCGCAATCTTGTTGAGATTGACGCTGAGGGCGATCATGGTTGGTCGACTCGCACCACGTCCAGTATTTTAACGGGCTGCATTGGCACATCCTGGTGGCCCATAAAAGTGCCGGTAGGCTCGATGGCGATGGAGTCGACGGTGTACATGCCGTCAACTACCTCACCAAATACGGTGTAGCCCGGTTTGCTTGGGCTCCAGTCGAGGCGAAAGTTGTTGCGCACGTTGATGAACCACTGACTGGTGGCACTGTCGGGGTCGTCGGTGCGGGCCATGGCGAGTGTGCCGCGCTCATGGTGCACGCGGTTTTTGGCTTCGTTCTTGATGGGATCGCCATTAGGCTTTTCTACCATGCGTTCGGTAAAGCCTCCGCCCTGGATCATGAAGCGGGGAACCACCCGATGGAAGATGGTGTCCTTGTAAAAACCGCTATCGACATAGGCGAGGAAATTTTCGACGGTGATTGGCGCTTTGTCGGCAAACAAGCGCACGGTGACATCGCCGTGGGTCGTTTTAACCAGGACGTGGGGATCCTGGGCAAGGGCAGGTGCACTCAATGCCGCACTCAATGCCAGGAACAGGCACAAGCTGAAAATTTTGTTCATGGTTTCTCCTGAATGATCTAGAACTAGGCCCAGCTGGAACTGCTGCGGCGCTTGGGCCAGAGCCTCGGCACCAGCAGGGTGATCACAACACCTAATAGCACCGCCAGGGCGCCATTGAAAAAGGAATCACTCTCGGCATTGTCTTGCAGGCGCAGGTTTTCCCCCTCGAGCACCTCGATACGCGAGCGCTGCATTTCGGCTTGTTCCAGCAGGCGCTTTTTGTCCTCATCCAGGCTCAGGGCACTGGCGGAGATGCGTCGGACCTCAGCCAGCTCGCCACTGGTTGTAGCAAGTTGCTCCTCCGTTGCTACCAGTTTGTCCGAGATTGACTGAAAATTTTCGCGCAATTCGTCATGTTGCGTCCGCGTTTCCGTCAGGGCTTGCTGCAGCTGGTCATTTTTCTGACTCATTTCGGCGAGTCGCTGGCGGGCAATGGGTTGTTCTTCCAGGTACTGACTGCGAATCCAGCCCTCGGACCCCCCGGCGGTCACGATACGGCTGAACTCGCCATCCTCGCTGACCTCCTCGACGGTGAGTGCCGTGCCGCTGCGAATGCCGCGGTGGACGACACGAAATTCGATGCCCGGCCCGCTGCGCAGGGGAACGTAATAATCATCGGTGACATAGCGTTGCTGGGCGTGAGTGGAGAGGGCTTGAGTGGAGAGGGCCAGGGCGCAAAGAAGAAAACCGAGAATCCGGATCATGGCAGTACGATCTTGTACGGTTTCACGGTGACCTCGCTATAGACGCCGGCCTCGACATAGGGGTCGGCATCAGCCCAGGCCTGGGCATCGGCCAGGCTGTCGAATTCAATTATAACCAGGCTGCCGGTGAAGCCTGCGTCGCCCGGATCTTCGCAGTCTACAGCCGGGTGCGGGCCCGCCGCAAACAGGCGCCCTTACTCAATCAGGGTCTCCATGCGAGCCAGGTGAGCTGTTCTCGCCTGTTGGCGCAGGGGCAGGCTGTTGTCGACATCTTCACTAATAATGGCGTAATACATCAGGTTTGTTTCTCGGATACATGGTCGTCGGAGACGTGGGGTGCAATCATGAGAGCGGTGATAACTGTCAGCACTAGGGTAAAGCCGATGGCCGAGTAGAGTTTGTAGCTGACCCAGAATTCTTCACCCATTCGATAAGCGACGAAGAGATTAAGCGTGCCTACTAGCGTAAAGTTACAGGTCCACAGCCACAGCAGGCGAGTCCATATTTCCTTGGGTAATTGAATCTGGCTTCCCAGGGTGCGCTCCATCAGGTTGCGCTCGCCAATGAAATGACTGCCGCCAAAAGCCAGCGCCAATACCCAGTTGAAGACCGTGGGCTTCCAGTAAATAAAGGTTTGGTCGCGAAATATTAACGTGGCACCCCCAAACAGGCTGACGGCGGCGAGCAGCCACAGCATGCGCTTTTCCACTTTGCGGGTGATCAGCCAGGTGATCACAACCTGGGACGCGGTGGCGATAATCAACACCGCGGTGGCGCTGAATATACCGTCAAATGTGTGGTGCCAGCCACCGATTTCAATTTCAGTGCCCTTCATCTGGTAAGTGATGAAAAATAGCAGCAGTGGTACTAATTCTGCCAGTTGCTTCATAAGGTGGAATTCTCACTGGAATGGGACTCGGAGAGTCGGGATAATGCGCGCTTATGATAATTGATTTTCATACGCATAGTAATGCCTCAGACGGAACCCTGTCGCCTCAGCAGCTGGTGGAGCAGGCCATTGCAGCGGGGGTCGAGCGACTGGCGATTACCGACCACGATTGTGTAGACGGCTATTTAGCAGCCCGGGCGCTGGCAGACACTTTTCCAGCAGGCTTTTCTCTGTGCCCGGGGGTTGAGCTCTCTTGTCGCTGGAATAATGGCACGATCCACGTGGTGGGTCTGGGTGTCGATGTTGATAATAGCGTGCTAGCTGCGGGGCTGGCGCGGTTGGCAGAGGCGCGCCAGCTGCGAGCTGTCACCATCGCGGAACGGCTGGAGAAACTGGGGTTTGCCGGCGGTCTCGAAGGCGCGCGTAAACAGGCAGGTATCAGTCAGATAGGGCGCCCACATTTTGCCCGGTGGATGGTGGAGCAGGGCCATGTCAAAGATGCCAGCCAGGCCTTTGATAAATTCCTGGGGGCGGGTAAAACCGGTGATGTAAAAGCCTTTTGGCCCGAATTAACGGAAGTTGTGGCATGGATCGCGGCTGCAGATGGCGTGGCAGTGGTGGCACACCCGCTGAAGTACAAGTACACGCGCAGTAAACTGCGGCGGCTGCTGCGAGATTTCAAGGCTGCCGGCGGCGATGCGATGGAGATATTCAGCGGCCGCCAGGCGCAGGATCAAACCGACCAGCTAAAGAAGCTTGCTGCAGAATTTGAGCTGCTGGCATCTGCCGGTAGTGATTTCCACGCTCACCGCGACTATGGTCCCCGTTTGGGCGTGGATGTATCGCGCCTGGGAGCTGGCGCTGCTGTCTGGAGCGCCGCAGCTGACGGCAGCACCGTGTGAGTCAATTCTTCAAGGTCCACCCGGACAACCCGCAGGCGAGACTGATCCGCCAGGCGGTGGATATCGTGCGCGAAGGTGGGGTGGTGGTTTATCCCACCGATTCCGCCTACGCCCTGGGTTGTCATATCGGTGATAAAAACGCGCTCGACCGAATTCGGCGTATTCGCCAGCTCGATGACAAGCACAATTTCACCCTGGTATGCCGTGATTTGTCGGAGCTGGCCAGTTACGCGCGGGTCGACAATGCCGCCTACCGCTTGCTGCGACACAACACGCCGGGCGCCTACACCTTTATTCTCGAGGCAACCTCCGAGGTGCCGCGCCGACTCAAGCACCCGAAACGTAAGACCATTGGTTTACGCGTCCCCGACAATGAAATTGCCCTGGCCCTGCTGCGAGACCTGGACGAGCCATTGATGAGTGTCACCTTGATTATGCCGGGGGAGGAGTATCCCTTGATCGACCCCTATGAAATTCGTGAGATCCTTGAGCATGAAGTGGACCTGGTGATCGATGGGGGCTACTGCGGTATGGAGCCAACCACGGTCATAGATATGTCCGCAGAGGCACCGCAGCTGACGCGACAGGGAAAAGGGCCCGCTGAGCCTTTTTTATAGCCGACTGAAGCTGGCTTGAGCCGCTCACAGGAGGGTATAATACCAGCTTCGTATAGGGGCAATATTCATCGTGGAAAACCAGGACCCAGTGACTCAAGAAGCAGCGCCAGAAACTGTGTCCGAAACCGCTTCCGCGGTGTCCGAAGCCACCTCCACCGACCTTGAATCAGCTCAACCAGCAACTGCCGAGGCCGCACCCGGTCTGGAGGAGTTGCGGCAGCAGCCGCAACAGGGAGAAATGCCCTTCGCCGTAGTGCTGGGTCAGGCAGTCACCGAATTACCCAAGGATCTCTATATTCCGCCGCGGGCGCTGGAAGTCTTCCTGGAAGCCTTTGAAGGTCCTCTCGATCTACTGCTATACCTGATTCGTCGACAGAATCTGGACATCCTGGAAATCGACGTCTCCAAGATTACCGAGCAGTACATGGAGTATGTCGAACTGATGGACGCCATGCAGTTCGAGCTGGCAGCGGAGTACCTGCTGATGGCCGCCATGCTGGCAGAAATCAAGTCTCGCATGTTGCTGCCGCGTACCGCGGCAATTGAAGATGATGAAGATGATCCGCGCGCCCAGTTGATCCGTCGCTT
Organism: Halieaceae bacterium; assembly: GCA_965237855.1. GTDB lineage: Bacteria > Pseudomonadota > Gammaproteobacteria > Pseudomonadales > Halieaceae > CBDEGK01. Next base: position 340,986 of record CBDEGK010000001.1, read on the forward strand.
GCAGGAATACGAGCGGTTCAAGAAAGCCGCCGAAGATATTGAAAAACTGCCGCGCATGGAACGGGAGTACTTTCCCGCAGCGGCAACTCCACCGGAACTGGATCGCACACGGCCGGACCCAGACGTTGATATGCGTGAGCTGTTGGTAGCCCTGGGCGAGGTGCTGCGTCGAGCGGATATGTATGAACATCACCAGATACAGCGGGAAGCGCTATCCACCCGAGAACGCATGTCCGATGTACTCGACACGCTCCGCGGCCAGCAGTTTGTTCCCTTTGTATCCCTGTTCAAGGTCGAAGAGGGTCGTCTCGGCGTGGTGGTGACTTTCCTGGCTATCATGGAACTGATCAAGGAATCCCTGGTGGAAATCGTACAAACCGAAGGCTTTGGTCCGATTCATGTGAAAGCCAGAGTTGAAGAAAGTACAGAAGACGGTATTGAAGAAAGTGCAGAAGAGGGTGAACAATAAAATGGCGGAAATCGGACTGATCCAAATTCTCGAGGGTGCAATTTTGGCAGCTGGCAAGCCCCTGTCTGTTCAGAACATGTCGGATTTGTTCGAGGAAAACGAGCGCCCGGAAAAAGCAGCCATACGTGAAGCCCTCAAGGAAATTGCCGAGCGTTGCGAGGAGCGTGGTTTCGAATTGAGTGAGGTGGCCAGCGGTTTTCGCTTCCAGGTGCGGCAGGAATTAGCTCGCTGGGTCGGGCGCCTGTGGCATGAGCGCCCAGCCAGGTACTCTCGTGCATTGCTGGAGACCCTCTCCCTGATCGCCTATCGCCAGCCCATTACCCGTGGCGAGATTGAAGAAATTCGCGGCGTAGCAGTCAGTTCCAACATTATTAGAACCCTGCATGAACGTGAATGGATTCGGGTTGTCGGTCACCGCGACGTGCCGGGTCGGCCGGCTATGTATGCGACCACCCGTGAATTTCTCGATTACTTCGATCTCAAGAGTCTGGACCAGTTACCGGTGCTGGCGGAGATTCGTGATTTCGATACCTTGACCCAGGAACTTGGCTTTGAAGACCTGGTTGACGAAAATGCCATTGATGACGATGAGGCCGCCGATACTGAAGCGGAAAAGGACGCGGACGCAGAAGTAGAAGGAGCGGAAGTAGATAACGAGGAAGAAGTCGACAGCGAGCCGCGCGAGGAAACCGCTAATATCAATGGCTGATTCCGACGAAAAACTGCAAAAAGTACTGGCCCGTGCCGGCTTCGGCTCGCGACGGGAGATGGAGCGCTGGATCAATGCCGGGCGCGTAACTGTCAATGGCAAGCTAGCCACGATCGGTGACCGGGTGGACAGCCGGGCGCATCTCAGTGTTGATGGCAAGCCTGTGCAGCAGGATGGAGCAGAGCAGAAAACCCGCGTCATCGTCTATCATAAGCCTCCCGGCGAGATCACTACCCGCAAGGATCCCGAAGGTCGTCGCACGGTTTTCGAACGATTGCCCGCTCTGAAAAGTGGCCGCTGGATCGCGGTGGGAAGACTCGACTACAACACCAGCGGGCTCTTGATTTTCACCACCGATGGCGAATTGGCCAACGCGCTGATGCACCCGTCCTCCCAAATTGAGCGTGAATACATGGTGCGGGTGCGTGGCGAAGTGAGTGAAGAAACCCTGCAGGCGTTACACCAGGGCGTCATGCTGGAAGACGGCATGGCGCGTTTCACCGACATCCAGGATGGCGGCGGTGAAGGCGCAAATCACTGGTATTACGTGGTGATTATAGAGGGCCGCACACGCGAGGTGCGGCGTTTGTGGGAATCCCAGGGTTGCGAAGTGTCGCGCTTGAAACGCACCCGTTACGGCAATGTGTTTATACCCTCGAAGGTCAAGCAGGGTCAGTGGATCGACCTGGACAGAAAAGAGGTCAAGGGGCTGTATAAGTTGGCTGGCGTGGATAGCAAGCCGCTGGCATCACTTGATCGCAAAGATCGTGAACGCATGGAGCGTCAATTCCAGAAGCGCCGCGGCGTAGCGGCAGATCGCAGAAGCCGTTAGCGCATAGAAGAGCCGTTAGCGCACTGATAGCGCCTGGCCGTTCAGGTCCGCGCTGTCATCTCCCATCAGGTATAAATAGGCCGGCATAATATCGGCGGGTGTAGGCAGGGTGGCCGGGTTTTCTGCCGGGTAAGCTGTTGCCCTCATAGCAGTTCGGGTGCCGCCGGGGTTGAGACTGTTGACCCGGATATTGCTGGTATTTTCCAATTCATCTGCCAGCACCTGCATCAAACCTTCGGTGGCAAACTTCGAAACAGCGTAGGCACCCCAGTAGGCGCGACCGATACGCCCGACGCCGGATGACGTAAATACAACGGAAGCCGACTCCGCCTCGCGCAGGGAAGGTAGCAAGGCCTGGGTCAATAGCATCTGTGCGGTGACGTTGACATCCATGACCTCGCGCCAGGCCAGGCCATCGGCAGATTCGATAGTGGTGCGTTCGCCCAGTATGCCGGCATTGTTGAGTAATCCGTGCAGGCAGCCCAGTTCCACCAGGATGGCGTCATTGAGAATGCTGTAGGTGGTGGGCTCAGCTGCGCGCATATCCAGTTCGAAGATAATGGGCTGAGGATGTCCGGCAGTCAGGATATCGTCGTGAACCTGCTCCAGTTTCTCCGTGGTTCTACCCAGCAGAATGACCGTGGCCCCGTGGGCCGCATAGGTTTTGGCGGCGGTTCGGCCAATGCCATCACCGGCCCCGGACACCAGGATGTTGCGCCCGGCCAATAGGTCGGGGGGTGCCTGGTAATCAGTGGCAATGACTGTCGAATTCATGGCGTCTCCCAAGGCAGGATGGGTCAGCGTAGAAGCTGGGCAATGGCGGATGCCAGCTCACGGCTGTCGTGCACAATTGCATCGGCACCCCAGCTGGTGGGATCTTCGCCTGCCTCAAGGTAACCGTAGGCCGCGGCGATAGTTGCCATGCCGGCAGCGCGTCCAGCATCGATATCGCGGGCGTGGTCGCCGATGTAGATGACTTCCTCGGGCCGACAGTTGAGGTGCTGGCAGTTGAGTAAAAGCGGCTCGGGATGCGGCTTGGGTTGGCTGACATCGTCCGGGCAGACCAGGCTGCTGTGGGGGGGCTGCAGGTTCATAGTTTGTAACAGCGGCTGTGCATAGGCGCTGGGTTTGTTAGTGGAAATGCCCCAGGCGATATTTGCTGCAGCCAGATCATTGAGAAGTTCCTCAATACCGTCGTATACCAGGGTGGCAGAACCGAGCACCTCTGCGTAAATCTCCAATAGCCGCAGCCGCTTGTCTTCGAAACCCTCATCATCCCGTTGTAAGCCCAGTGTCAGAGTCACCAGTGCCCGCGCCCCATTGGAGACATAGGAGCGTATCAATTCGTCGGGCAGGCGTGGCATTCCATGTTCGTCACGCAGTTGGTGCACGACCTGGATAAATTCTGGCGCCGTGTCTAGCAAGGTGCCATCCAGGTCGAAGATCACGGCTTTCAATTGACTGGAAAACATCACAATGGCTTTACGGCGTGTACCATGTAGTTCACGCTGACGTCACGCGGCTCCAGCCAGTAGCGCCTGGTGATCGGGTTGTATAACAGGCCCGTAATGCCCAGCAGTTCCAACCCTGCTTCCCGAATCCAACTGCCGAGTTCAGAGGGGCGGATGAATTTGCCGTAGTCATGAGTACCCTTGGGAAGCAAGCCCAGAATATGCTCGGCACCGATTACCGCAAACAGGTACGACTTGGGATTGCGGTTGATGGTGGAAAAGTAGAGGTTGCCTCCGGCTTTACACATCTGGGCACAAGCGGCGACCACCGAGGCGGGATCGGGTACGTGTTCCAGCATTTCCAGGCAGCACACCACGTCAAAGTGTTCGGGGCTCGTGGCTGCCATCTGCTCGGCGGTACTGAGCAGGTAGTCTACCGCCATGCCGGATTCCAGTTGGTGAATGCGGGCGACGGATAAAGGTGCTTCACCCATGTCTATACCTGTCACCAGGGCGCCTCGCTGGGCTAGAGAGTCAGCCAGGATGCCACCGCCACAACCGACATCAATGACGCGCTTTTTTGCTACCGGAGAGCGCTCGTCGATATAGTTGGCGCGCAGAGGATTGATCTCGTGCAGCGGTTTGAACTCGCTTTCACGATCCCACCAACGCGATGCCAGTTCTTCGAACTTGGCAATCTCTTTTGGATCGACATTGAGGGGATCGACGGTATGTTCCACTTTACTCACCGGACCCCTCCGTGTTGGCAATGCGAGTCTGCCAGCGCTTTGCTTTCAGACCTATCTGTTCCAGGTTGAGTGTCAATAACTGGCGGTTTCTCATCACCGGGTTGCCACCTATCCAGCTCTCGGTCACCTGGGCGGGATTGCTTGCGTAAATAAGCTGCGAGACAGGGTCGTAGACAGGCTGGCTTTCAGGCTGGCCCAGGTCTACAGCAATCAGGTCAGCCAGCTTGCCTACCTCGAGGCTGCCGATGTCAGATTCCCGTCCCATGACCCGGGCGCCGTCAATGGTAGCCATCTGTAGCAGGCGACTGGCGGGCAGGGCGCCGGCATCGCCACTACTGAGCTTGGCAAGTAATCCGGCGCTACGCGCTTCTCCCAGCAGGTTCAGATCATTATTGCTGGCAGCGCTGTCCGTGCCCAGGGCAACGGCTATACCCGCAGCCTGCAGATCGGTAACCGGACAGATGCCAGCGGCCAGCTTCATATTGGAATCAGGGCAGTGAATGACGCTGGCTCCAGTGGCCGCCAACAACTCGATATCTTCTTTAGAGAGTTCTGTCATATGCACGCACTGGGTGCGTGGACCGATCAAGCCGAGCTCGTTGAGGCGGGCCAGGGGGCGCGAACCCTTGGCGGCCACGGCCTCATCCACTTCCTGCAGGGTTTCGTGCAGGTGGATGTGAATGGGTAGGTCCAGTTCTGCGGCGAGGGTGGCAATTTTCTCCAGGGCAGGTTCTGACACGGTGTAGGGTGCGTGTGGTCCGAATACCACTCGCAGCAGTTCACTGTGTTTATAGTCGTCACGCAGGGCCAGGCCCTTGCTGATGTAATCATCGCTGTTCTCGCCCCAGACGCTGGCAAAATCAAAAATGGGAAACGTCAGCTGGCAGCGCACGCCGGCCTGGATGCAGGCATCAGCCACCACATTGGGGAAGAAGTACATGTCGCTGAAACAGGTTGTGCCAGAGCGTATCATTTCGGCCAGGGCCAGTTCGACACCATCGCGGACGAACTCCTCGGACATATGGGCACCCTCTGCGGGCCAGATATGCTGTTCCAGCCAGGGCATCAGTGGTAGATCGTCGGCGTAACCGCGCAGCAGTGTCATGGCGGCGTGGCCGTGGCAATTTATAAGTCCTGGCAGCAGCGCATGCTCGGGCAGTTCGATGGTTTCCAGCGCCTCGATGGCTCGGGCCTCAGCAACTGGCACGATCGCAGAAATCCGCTCACCGGTGATCGCCAGGGCGTGATGTTCGAGCGCTGGAGAGCCTGCGGTGATCGGAATCACCCAGCCGGGAAAGATCAGCGTGTCCACGTTTTTGATAGGGAGTGTCATAGTGCGCGAGAGTATACCCTCTGGACGCCAATTAGTGGGCCCCGAGACACTAATAATAGGCAAAAAAATGGCTATAAATGAATGACTTCCGTATAATAAATCGTTTGTTTCATCAGGGGTCAAAACAGGTTTTCTATGGGTGATCTAGCCAAGGAAATAGTGCCGGTAAATATCGAGGACGAGCTCAAACAGTCGTATCTCGATTACGCCATGAGTGTGATCGTCGGCCGCGCCTTACCGGACGTGCGCGACGGCTTGAAGCCGGTGCATCGACGTGTTCTATTCGCGATGAACGAGCTCAACAACGACTGGAACAAGGCCTACAAGAAATCTGCCCGTATCGTCGGTGATGTGATTGGTAAGTACCATCCGCACGGCGATTCTGCGGTCTATGACACCATCGTGCGTATGGCTCAGCCCTTCTCGCTGCGCTACATGCTGGTGGATGGTCAGGGTAATTTTGGTTCCGTCGACGGTGATTCGGCAGCCGCCATGCGCTATACCGAGATCCGCATGCGCAAGATCGCTCACGACCTGCTGGCAGACCTGGATAAAGAAACCGTCGATTTTGTACCCAACTACGATGGCACGGAGATGATTCCAGCGGTTATGCCGACCCGCGTACCGAATTTGCTGGTGAACGGTTCCTCCGGCATTGCGGTGGGCATGGCGACCAACATTCCGCCCCACAATCTGCGTGATGTGGTCAGCGGCTGCCTGGCACTACTCGATGAACCCGAACTCAATGTTGACCAGTTGATGCAGTATATCCCCGGACCTGATTTCCCCACTGGTGCCATCATCAATGGCCGTGCCGGTATTGTGCAGGCTTATCGCACTGGTCGTGGCCGCATTTATGTGCGCGCCAAAACGGAAATAATTTCCAATGAGAAAACCGGTAAAGACACCATTCTCATCCATGAAATTCCCTACCAGGTTAACAAGGCGCGGATGATTGAGAAAATCGCCGAGCTGGTTAAAGACAAAAAGATTGAAGGCATTACCGAACTCCGGGACGAGTCTGACAAGGATGGTATGCGGGTGGTGATCGAGCTACGCCGCGGCGAGATGGGTGAGGTCGTGCTGAACAATCTCTATGCCCAAACCCAGTTGCAGTCGGTGTTCGGCATCAACATGGTGGCGCTGGAAGACGGCCAGCCCAAGATTCTCAATCTCAAGCAAATACTGGAAGCTTTCCTGCGCCACCGGCGTGAGGTGGTTACCCGGCGCACCGTGTACTTGCTGCGCAAGGCGCGCGAGAGAGGGCATACCCTTGAGGGCCTGGCGATTGCGCTGGTCAATATTGATGCCGTTATTGAGCTGATCAAGGCCTCGCCCAATGCTGCCGAGGCGCGGGAAAAACTGATAGCCAGATCCTGGTCGCCCGGTGATGTAATGGCCATGCTGGAGCGCGCCGGCGATGACGCCTGCCGTCCCGATGAGCTGGAACCCCAGTACGGCTTGCACGATGGTCAGTACCACCTGTCACCAGCCCAGGCCCAGGCCATCCTCGAATTGCGCTTGCATCGGCTGACCGGTCTCGAGCACGAGAAGCTGTTGCAGGAATACCAGGAAAGGCTGGTAGAGATAGCCGGTTACCTGGAAATATTGTCTGATACCGACCGGCTGAAGCAGGTGATTCGGGAAGAATTGCAGGAAATCGTTGAGGAATACGGTGATGAGCGCCGCACTGAAATCACCGATTCTGCACACGACCTGACGGTCGAGGACCTGATTACCGAGGAAGACCGCGTGGTAACCATTTCTCATAGTGGCTATGCCAAGACCCAACCATTGACCGACTACCAGGCGCAGCGGCGCGGGGGTATGGGTAAATCCGCCACCGCGGTGAAAGACGAGGACTTTGTCGAGCACCTGCTGATTGCCAATACCCACGATACGATTCTCTGCTTTAGCAACGTCGGTAAGGTGTATTGGCTCAAGGTATTTCATATACCGGTGGCAGGGCGTGGTTCCCGCGGTCGACCCATGGTCAACCTGCTGCCGCTGGATGAAGGCGAACGAGTGACCTCAATTCTGCCGGTGCATGACTACACCGAGGGGCACTATATCTTCATGGCCACCTCTAATGGCACGGTCAAGAAGACCGCGCTGACGAATTTCTCGCGCCAGCGCAGCGTCGGTTTGCGGGCACTGGAGTTGGATGAGGGGGATGTCCTGGTGAGTACCGCCATTACCGACGGCAGTCAGGAGGTAATGCTGTTTAGTACCTCGGGCAAGGCAGTGCGCTTCAAAGAGAGTGCCGTGCGGGCCATGGGACGGACTGCGCGCGGTGTACGTGGTATCAAGCTTGGTGAAAATCACCAAATGATTTCGCTGATTATTCCGCAGGAAAATGGCATGGTATTAACCGTGAGCGAGACTGGTTATGGCAAGCGCACCGGGGTTGCCGAGTTCCCGACCAAGGGTCGCGGCACCCAGGGTGTAAAGGCCATTCAGTGTAGCGAGCGCAACGGCGACCTGGTGGGCGCCGTGCAGGTATTTGAAGGGGATCAGCTGATGTTGATTTCTGACCAGGGCACGCTGGTGCGCACCCGGGGTGATGAAGTCTCTGTCCAGGGGCGGAATACCCAAGGTGTACGGATCATCAAACTCAAGGAAGGTGAAAAACTGGTCGGCCTGGAGCGCATCGATGAGCCCGAGGAAGATCCCACCTTCGAAGATGAGGAGCCTTCAGCAGGTGAAGAGCCATCAGCAGGTGAAGAACCTTCAGCGGGCGAAGGGCCCCCCGAAGAGTAGCTCGCCGTAAGAAACACTCGTTTAAAGGAATACCCAATGGCACGTTGTTATAACTTTTGTGCCGGGCCGGCGGCGTTGCCGGAACCGGTACTGGAACAGGCTCGCGATGAGATGTTGGACTGGGGTGGTAAAGGCCTCTCCATCATGGAAATGAGCCATCGCAGCCCGGAAATCGTCGGCATTGCCAACGAGGCAGACGCCTGCCTGCGCCGTTTGTTGGGTATGGGCGATGACTACGCGGTGCTATTTTTGCAAGGTGGTGCCAGCGCCCAGTTTTCTGCGGTTCCCCTCAACCTGGGCCATGCCAAGGGCAGGGCTGACTATTTGAACACGGGTCAGTGGTCCAAGAAGGCGATCGCTGAAGCCAGGCGTTATCTCGACGTCAATGTTGTTGCCAGCGCCGAGGATACCAACTTTTCCACTATTCCCCCGCAGGAACAATGGAAGCTGGATAGCGATGCGGCTTATCTGCATTACACCCCCAATGAAACCATCGGTGGGGTGGAGTTTTCCTCGGCACCGCAAGTCAAGGTGCCGTTGGTGGTGGATATGTCTTCCACGATTCTGTCGCGACCGGTGGATATTGAGCAATTTGGTGTGGTCTACGCCGGCGCGCAAAAAAATATTGGGCCAGCAGGCTTGACCCTGGTTATTGTGCGCAAGGATTTACTGGGAAACGCTAACCCACTGACGCCAGCCATGCTGGACTGGAAGATCGCTGCCGACAACGATTCCATGTACAACACGCCGCCGACCTATGGCCTGTACCTGGCGGGGCTGGTATTTGCGTGGCTTGAAAAGCAGGGTGGGCTAGAGGCAATCGGTGCCATTAACCAGCGTAAGGCAGAAAAACTCTACGCTGAGATCGATGGCAATGCGTTCTATGCCAACCCGGTGGAAGTGGCCAGCCGCTCCATGATGAACATACCCTTCACCCTGGCGGACGACAGCCTCGACAAAACTTTCCTGCTGGAGTCCGAGGCCGCAGGGTTATTGAACTTGAAGGGACATCGTAGCGTCGGCGGCATGCGTGCGAGCCTTTATAATGCCGTGTCTGAACAAGCGGTTGATGCCCTGATAGACTTCATGCAGGATTTCGCACAACGTAACGGCTAATGGCAGAACGCTGACATGGCAGAAAAAGACCTGAAAAAAGTACGCGCTGAAATTGATGCACTGGATCGGGAGATTCAGCAGCTGATCAATCGGAGGGCTGAGTGCGCCACGCAAGTGGCCGACATCAAGATGGCTGCAGCCCTGGCAAGTGGCAATACCGATGACGTGGTGTTCTATCGGCCAGAACGAGAGGCGCAGGTACTGCAGGGCATCAAGGACCGCAATCAGGGCCTGCTACCCGGTGAGACCGTAGCGGCGATTTTTCGCGAGATCATGTCTGCTTGCCTGGCGCTCGAACATCCCATGCAGGTGGCTTACCTGGGGCCGGAAGGAACGTTCACCCAGGCAGCCGCCATCAAGCATTTTGGCCATGCGGTGATATCGCGTCCGGTCATGACCATCGACTCGGTGTTTTCCCTGGTGGAATCCGGCGAGTGTAACTACGGGGTTGTACCGGTGGAGAATTCCACTGAGGGAATGGTCAGTCACACCCTGGATAACTTCATGGAATCCAACCTGAAAATTTGCGGCGAAGTTGAAGTGCGAATTCACCATCACCTGCTCGCAGCCAAGCATGCTGAACTGGAGGGGGTGCAGCGGATTTGTGCCCACCAGCAGGCGCTGGCCCAGTGCCGCACCTGGCTTGAAAACCACTGGCCGGCGGTAGATAAGGTCGCCGTGTCCAGTAATGGCGAAGCTGCCCGAATGGCGGCCGCTGATCCGACCATTGCCGCGATCGCGGGTGACCTGGCCAAGGAACAATACGATCTGGCCACCCTGGCTGAAAACATCGAGGACCAGTCCGACAACACCACGCGTTTCCTGATCGTCGGTCGGGAAGAAGTGCCGCCTAGTGGTAACGACAAGACTTCGTTGATAGTTTCCAGTCGCAATAAACCCGGCGCCTTGTTTGGTTTGTTAGAGCCTTTCAGAAAGGCCGATGTCAGCCTGACCCGTATTGATACGCGGCCATCGCGCACGGAAAAGTGGGCTTACGTCTTCTTTATAGAGTTCGAGGGTCATTTGCAGGATGACAAGATTTCTACCGTGGTGGCAGAGCTCGAAGAACAGTCCATCTTGTTAAAACTTCTCGGCTCCTACCCAACGGCGGTACTGTGAGCACGGTGCTGATCATCGGCCTGGGCTTGATAGGCGGCTCACTGGCGCGTTCTGTGAAAGCGACCGGTTTCGCCACAGAAGTCCGCGGCTATGGCTACCGCGATGTGTCGCTCAAAAAAGGTGTGGAACTCGGCGTTATCGATAGCTACAGCCTCGATCTGGATGAGGCGATGAGGGATGTCGATATCGTAGTGCTGGCGGCACCCACCTTGATAGCCGGCGAGATGATGGAGGCGGTACTACCACGCTTGGGTGAACAAGCCATCCTCACGGATGTCGCCAGCGTGAAGGGCTCCTTACTAGAAGCAGCGAAACAGGCCAATGGCGGTGCGGTACCTCCGCAATTAGTACTGGCCCATCCGATTGCCGGTTCAGAACAGAGCGGCGTGGAAGCATCGACGGCGGACTTGTTCGTCGATCATCGGGTGATCTTGACCCCGGCAGAGGAAACCAACCCTGAAGCCCTGGCCCGTATTCGCGCGATGTGGAATAGCACCGGCGCTGAAGTGGTTGACCTAGGTGTGGCCGAGCACGATGCGATTCTGGCCGCCACCAGTCACCTGCCACATATACTGGCATATACCCTGGTGGATGCGCTGGCGGCCAGTGATGCCCGCGAGGATATTTTTCGCTTTGCCGCTGGTGGATTCCGTGATTTCACCCGGATTGCCTCGAGCGACCCGGTCATGTGGCGCGATATTGCCCTGGCCAATAAAGCTGAAATCCTCACGGCGATAGACACTTTTTCCGAGCACCTGTCGACACTTCACGAAGCGGTGCAGTCGGGAGACGGCCAGCAGATGCATGATATATTCACCCGCGCCAAGGCAGCCCGCGATGCCTTCATGATTGGGAAGGACGAGACCTGATGGAATTTCAGCTATTACCCGGTGGCAGCTTACAGGGTGAAGCACGGGTACCCGGTGATAAATCCATTTCACACCGCTCCATTATGTTGGGCGCGTTGGCGGATGGCGTCACCCGGGTTCGCGGATTTCTAGAGGGGGAGGACGCCCAGGCAACCCGGACAGCCTTCGAGTCCATGGGTGTACAGATAGAGCGAGCCGAAGACGGCGAACTCACCATACACGGTGCGGGACTGCATGGCCTGCAACCGCCCGAAGGCGTGCTTGATCTTGGCAACTCCGGCACCGCTATCCGGCTGATGGCCGGTCTGATGGCAGGACAGGACTTTGATACCGAGCTGACCGGCGATAAATCTCTGAATGCTCGACCGATGGGCCGGGTCACCACACCGCTGGCACTGATGGGCGCGACCATTCATAGTGCCGATGAAGGCCGTCCACCGTTAAAGATAAGTGGCAACAGCGGCCTGAAAGGGATTCACTACGAATTGCCGATGGCCAGCGCGCAGGTCAAGTCTTGCGTACTGCTTGCCGGGCTCTATGCCGAGGGCACAACGTCGGTAACAGAGCCGGCGCCGACGCGCGATCATACCGAGCGCATGCTGCGGGGCTTCGGTTATAGCGTTGAGCGTGAGGAGAGCGGCGTTATCAGCCTGGTGGGGGGCGGTAGTCTGCAAGCGGCTGATATCGATGTTCCCGCCGATATCTCTTCGGCTGCTTTCTTTATGGTCGGAGCCAGTATAGCCACCGGTTCTGACCTGGTTCTGACCCACGTGGGTATCAATCCAACCCGCGTTGGAGTGATTAATATCCTCCGTGCCATGGGCGCTGATATCGAGATTCTCGAGCAACCGGACGTGGGTGGCGAGCCGGTAGCCGACATACAGATTCGCGCCAGCCAATTGCGGGGTATTGATATTCCGGAGGACCAGGTGCCTCTGGCTATCGACGAATTTCCCGTATTGTTCGTTGCAGCCGCCTGTGCCGAGGGACGTACGGTTTTGCGTGGAGCCCGTGAATTACGCGTGAAAGAAAGTGACCGTATCGCTGCCATGGCGGAGGGGCTGTCGACACTGGGGGTTTCCACCGAGGTGCTCGAGGATGGCATTGTCATCGATGGTTTTGGTGCGGAGGGTGCTTTTTCCGGTGGCGAGATCAATTGTCATCACGATCACCGCATTGCCATGGCTTTCGCTATTGCCGCGCTGCGCGCCGCCGCAGAAATCAGTATCCTGGAAACCGATATCGTCGCCACTTCCTTTCCCGGTTTCGATGCCTTGTCCCGGGGTTTGGGATTACAGATATCCTCATCGGAATGACAGCGCCGCTTATCACAGTCGATGGCCCCAGCGGTGCAGGTAAGGGGACAGTATCTTCAAGGCTTGCCGAAGCGTTTGGTTGGCATTTGTTGGACAGTGGCGCTCTCTACCGTGTCACTGCCTATGCCTGTGAAGTTGCCGGGGTTGCCCTTGCCGATCATGCCGCCGTTGCCGAGGTGGCCCGCCACCTGGAGGTGAACTTTGTGCGTGCCGACACCGGTGAGGTGCTGGTATTCCACCGGGGAGTGGACGCCAGTCGGGCAATTCGAACCGAGGAAGGCGGTCGCGGGGCCTCCACGGTCGGCGCTATGCCCGCTGTACGTGGGGCTTTATTGGAGCGACAGCGCGATTTTCTGCAGCCGCCCGGACTGGTCGCCGATGGCCGCGATATGGGTACCGTGGTTTTCCCCGATGCACCCCTCAAATTTTTCCTCACAGCGAGCGCAGAAGAGCGTGCAGAAAGGCGCTATAAGCAGTTGATAGCTAAGGGAGAAAGTGTTAGCCTTGCGCGCCTTTTGGGGGATATAGAGGAACGTGACGAGCGAGACAGCTCCCGCTCCGTGTCCCCATTAGTGCCTGCTGACGATGCCATTGTCATCGACAGCACAGCAACACCCATCGACGCCGTGTTCGCAAAGGTCATGGTCGATGTAAACAAGGTCTTTCCCGAACTGTAACCAGTAGGGGTTTTGGAGAGGCATTTTAAACTGACCCGTATCAGCTGGTGATGCGGCTATAAAAGGTAACTATCTATGAGCGAAAGCTTCGCTGAATTATTTGAAGAATCCCTGAAAACTGTCGACATGAAACCCGGCTCCATTGTTACGGGCGTGGTGATTGATATCGACAGCGAATGGGTCACCGTTCACGCGGGACTCAAGTCTGAAGGGGTTATCCCCCGTTCCCAGTTTGTCGATGCCGCGGGTGAATGCGCCCTGGAAATCGGCGACGAGGTTCAGGTCGCACTGGAAACTGTCGAAGACGGTTTCGGTGAAACCAAGTTATCACGTGAGAAGGCCAAGCGCGCCGAAAGCTGGAAAGAGCTGGAAGCTGCCCACGAAGCCGATGAAGTGGTTACTGGTATTATCAACGGTAAGGTCAAAGGTGGCTTTACAGTGGATATCAACACGATCCGCGCGTTCCTGCCAGGCTCCCTGGTCGACGTGCGTCCGGTACGCGATACCTTGCACCTGGAAGGTAAAGAGCTGGAATTCAAGGTCATCAAGCTTGACCAGAAACGCAATAATGTTGTGGTTTCCCGCCGTGCGGTGATGGAAGCTGCCAACAGTGAAGAGCGTGACACCCTGCTGGCAACTCTGCAGGAAGGTATGTCTGCTAAAGGTGTGGTCAAGAACCTCACCGATTACGGTGCCTTTGTTGACCTGGGCGGCGTAGACGGCCTGCTGCACATCACCGACATGGCCTGGAAGCGTATCAAGCATCCGAGCGAAATCGTTGAAGTGGGCCAGGAAATCGACGTTAAGATCCTCAAGTTTGACCGCGAACGTAATCGCGTCTCCCTGGGTCTGAAGCAACTGGGTGAAGATCCCTGGGTTGAGATCACCGGTCGCTACCCCGAGAACACCCGGGTTAAGGCTCGCATCACCAATCTTACCGACTACGGCTGTTTCGCCGAGCTGGAAGAAGGTGTGGAAGGATTGGTACACGTTTCCGAAATGGACTGGACCAACAAGAATGTACACCCCTCCAAGATCGTCCAACTGGGCGACGAGGTAGAGGTGATGGTTCTGGATATCGACGAAGAACGTCGTCGTATTTCGCTGGGTATCAAACAATGTCAGCAAAATCCCTGGGATGCTTTCGGTTCTGAGTACAGCAAAGGGGATAAAATCTCCGGTGCGATCAAGTCGATCACCGACTTCGGAATCTTTATTGGCCTGGAAGGCAACATCGACGGCCTGGTACACCTGTCCGACATCTCCTGGAATGAAACCGGTGAAGAAGCGGTTCGCAATTACAACAAGGGTGATGAAATTAAGACGGTTATCCTCTCAATTGACTCCGAGCGCGAGCGTATCTCACTGGGCATCAAGCAGATGGAAGATGACCCCTGGAACAACTATGTGTCCGAGAATGACCGCGGCGCGATTGTGACCGGTACCATCAAGGAAGTTGATGCCCGCGGCGCAGTGGTCGAGCTGGCAGCAGAAGTCGAAGCCTATCTGAAGGCCTCTGAACTGAGCCGTGACCGGGTTGAAGATGCCCGCTCTGTGCTCAAGGAAGGTGAGACCATCGAAGCCAAGATCATCAGCGTAGATCGCAAGAATCGTGGTCTGTCCCTGTCTGTGAAGGCCAAGGATTACGACGATGAGAAAGATGCGGTTAAGTCGCTGAAAGACCAGGAAACTGAAGCTACCTCTCCGGGTACCATCGGTGACCTGATCAAGGCGCAAATGGAGGACAAGTAAGGTTCTCTGCTCCAGACTTGCGTTATTATTCTTGTACAGGCAAAATAGGCCGTTGAATCAATGGCTTAGAACAAGAATATGACAAAGTCAGAACTGATAGAGTTGATCGCATCCAGGCAGACGCAGTTGTCTGCCAAAGACGTTGAGCTGGCGGTGAAGACCATTCTGGAGCATATGTCACAGACCCTGGAGACCGGTGAACGCATCGAGATTCGGGGTTTTGGCAGCTTTTCCCTGCACTACCGCGAGCCGCGCAAAGGGCGCAACCCCAAAACCGGCGACGCCGTGCAACTGACCGGCAAGTACGTGCCCCATTTCAAACCGGGCAAGGAACTTCGCGAGCGGGTTAACCTGGGATTACAAGCCGGACTGTGACAATAACTGATACCAAAAAGGGTGCGATCGAAAGATCGTGCCCTTTTTTCTTGAACCTATGAAAGTAATAATTAGATTAATGGTGGTGGCACTGCTGCTGGCCATCCTCGCCATCTCCGTACTATTCGCCGTACAAAACACCGCTACCGTGCCCCTGGACCTGCTGATTATCTCCTTGCCCGAGCGCTCAGTGGCGCTGTGGGTGTTGCTGGCATTCGCGCTGGGCGGCGTTGTTGGTATGTTGACCTCGGTGGGCGTGGTGTGGCGGCTGCGTGCCAGCCTGTTGAGCGCCAACCGCAAACTCCGCAAAAAACAGAAGCAAAGCGAGTCCCAATGAAATCTCCGGTTATTGTTGCACTGGACTACAACAGCGCCGACAAGGCTTTGTCCCTGGCTGACCAATTGGATCCCGAGCTGTGCCGGGTAAAAGTTGGCAAGGAGCTGTTTACCCGCGCCGGGCCCGCCTTGCTGGAGCAACTGCACGGGCTGGGGTTCCAGGTATTCCTGGATCTGAAGTTTCATGATATTCCCAACACGGTGGCTGGCGCCGTGCGCGCCGCCGCTGACCTGGGTGTGTGGATGGTGAATGTGCATGCCAGCGGCGGCAGCCGCATGATGATTGCGGCGCGAGAGGCTATCGAAGATCATGCCACTCGACCCTTGTTAATAGGGGTGACGGTTCTTACCAGCGTGTCCGAGGCTGACCTGCGTGAGCTGGGTTGGACCGGCACGGCACAAGAGCGGGTCGGGCAGTTGGCGGAACTGGCGGCGAGTTCGGGATTGGATGGGGTGGTTTGTTCAGCACAGGAAACCGCCCTGTTGCGGCAACAGCGCGGTGATAACTTCGTTCTCGTTACCCCGGGCATTCGGCTGGCAGGTGACGATGCCGATGATCAGCGTCGCGTGGTTACCCCCGTCGATGCGATGAACAATGGCAGTCATTATCTTGTCATCGGTCGTTCCATTACCCAGGTCGCTGACCCGGTGGGGCGAGTACGGCGTATTTTGACGGATTTGGATGAAAGATAGGCCTGTTGCCGGCATGGAGGCAGTCTAGACTAGGGTGTGATACGGGTGGCAGGACGCCGCCGAGCCGGATAAGGAGATCCACTTATGATTAAACGACTGTTTCTTGTAGTACTGCTGGCTGCCAGCCCGCTCTTCACTTCACCGCACATGTACGCCGCCGATGCTTCGTCGGGTGTTGCTGCGGTGGTCAATATCAACAGCGCCGATGCTGCGACCCTGGCCCAGGCTCTCAAGGGCGTGGGTAAAAGCAGGGCCGAGGAGATAGTGCGCTATCGGGAGGCCTATGGCCCTTTCTACGCCCTGGAGGACTTGCTGGAAGTACGCGGTGTCGGCAAGTCGATTCTCAAAAACAACCGCGACCGCATTACCTTGGAATAAGCACATAGCGCCCGTATCATGACAGGGAGCTCTGGCTCCCCGTTTTCTTTTGTAAGAAGAAGAACCCTGACAATGAAATCCCTGATCACCGGCGCTGGTGGCTACATTGGGTCTGCCCTGGCCACGACACTTGCAGAGGTCGGAGACGAGTTGATATTGCAGTATTTTCGCAGCAATACTCCAGGTTTGGATGCGCAGACGTTGAGAGTAGACCTCAGTACTGTGGGCATTGAACTCACGCAGTTGAATGGCGTGGAGGTGGTCTACCACTGTGCCGGCATTGCCCATCAACAGGCCGCCGAGGAAGAGTATCAGCGCGTTAATTACGAGGCGACACTGGCGCTGGCACGCCAGGCCCGCGCTGCCCGAGTTCGATGTTTCGTGTTCCTCAGCAGCGTCAAGGCTGAATCTGCCGACACCCCCTATGGCTATTACAAGCGGCAAACCGAATTGGGGTTGCAGGAGATCGCCGATGCCTCTATGGCCATAGCCTGTGTGCGGCCGGCACTGGTATACGCAGAAACCGTGCCGGGTAACCTCGCTAACCTGGTGTCCCTGGTCCGCAAAGGCTTGCCGCTGCCGCCGGAGCGAGGTGGTCGCTCATTAGTCGCGCGAGCCGATTTGGTCGAATTGCTGCGACTCATCGGGCGGGCCCCGTGGGGCGGATTTGAGTGTGTCACCGCCACCGATGGTGAGGTCTATAGTACCCGTCGACTGTGTCTGGCGATTCGTCTGGCGCTGGGTAAATCCGGCCCGGGCTTGCAGTTACCCCTGGGCGTCTGGCAATTCGCCTGCAACCTTGCGGACCTGTTGCGAAAGGACGAACAGCGCCTGTTCGACAAGTTATTCGGTGAGGATCTTCACGCCGCGCAGGGGGCCTTTGAACACTTTGGTTGGCAGCCTCAGCTGACCTTTGAAGACCTGGTCGGGCCAATGGTAGCGACACGGTGATCTGGCTATGTGTACTGGTTATCCTGGGCAGCCTGCTGCTGAGCCTGCTGTATCGGCAGCTGGCATTGCGCTGGCATCTTGTCGATATTCCGAATGCGCGCAGTGCTCACAAGGAGACGGTAGCCCGCGGCGGTGGCCTGCCATTGATGCTGGCGTTTACAGCCGCGTATCTCGGTATAGTTTATGGTGCTGCGGGCTTTGGTTCGCTGGTCGACGGCATTATTTTATTGAGCCTGGTGCTTCTGTTGATCGGCGTCGTTGATGACAGCCGTAACCTGGGCGTGGCCACCCGGCTATTCAGCTATGGCTTGTGTTGCCTGTTGGCAGCCTGGCACCTGTTGCCAGGCCACCCGCCCTGGTTGTGGCTGATGGCCGGTCTGGGCCTGTTGTGGCTGCTGAATCTGTATAATTTTATGGATGGCCTAGACGGCCTGGCTGGATTCGAGGCGGTGTTCGTCACCTTGTCAGCAGCCGTGTTGGGCTGGCACGCGGGTATGGACAGCTTCCTGGTGAATATCTGTCTGCTGCTGGCCAGTGCCTGTTGCGGATTCCTGGTGGTGAATTGGCCCCGGGCCAGTTTGTTCCTGGGGGATGCCGGCAGTGTGCCACTGGGTTTCCTGCTCGGGGCCCTGTGCCTGCTGTTTGTCCAGGACGGTTGGCAGTGGCTGGCGTGCTGGTTGATACTGCTGGCAGCCTTTGTCGTGGATGCCACGGTGACACTGCTATGGCGCATAGCGCGTGGTGAGCGATTCCTCGAGGCGCACAATATGCACGCCTATCAGCGGCTCTCCCGTTATTGGGGTAGCCACGTCCGGGTGTTGGCCGTGCTGGCAGCGGTGAACCTGCTGTGGTTGCTGCCACTGGCCTACCTGAGTCTGCAGTGGCCGCAATACACGTTGTGGCTGTTGCCGCTAGCCTATTTGCCGCTGGTGGTCGGGGTTTTGAAAACGTACAAATTACTTTAATTGCGATCCTAAATGACGGTACAATGCCCCGCGCATCGATTGCATAACATAACGAGAGCAAGCGAGCAGGGGGAACGGGTTTGACGACAGTGGTCCAACTACTGAAAAGAGCATTCGGCAATCTTGTCGATAGTGTGGTGCTGGCGCTGGAAAAACTGGTCGAACTACCCCGTAATATCAAACAAGCTTTCCTCCTTGTCCTCGACATGGTGTTCGTCTCAGCCGCCATGTGGACAGCGATTGCCCTGCGCCTGGGCAGCATCCAGTTCCAGATTGGCCCGATTGAATATGCCTGTGCCTTAGTTACCACGCTGGTAAGCGCGGTAATATTCCTGCGCCTGGGCTTGTACCGCGCGGTTATCCGTTTTATGGGTCAACAAGCCATTTGGGCGATTATTCGCGGTGTCAGTTACTCCACCATGGTACTGGCGGCGACCATTTTCTTTACCCAGGCTCATGTGCCGCGTTCATTGCCCTTTGTCTACTGGGGTATCGGCCTGTTGTTGATTGGCGGAACGCGGTTGATGGTGCGGGCGTATTATCAGCACAAGATTCGTACGGCCGCAGAGAAAGTGATTATTTACGGGGCGGGGGAAAGCGGTCGACAGCTGCTTACCACCTTGAGTCATGGTGACCAGATTCGCGCTGTGTTTTTTGTCGACGACGATCCCCGCTTGCAGCGCAGCGTGATTAACGGTGTGCAAGTAATGAAGCCATCGAAGATAGAAAAGCTGATTCGGGAGCACGACATCTCCCAGGTATTGTTGGCATTACCCTCGGTCAGTGGAGAGCGCCGCAAGGAAATCATTAATTCCTTGGTGGGCCTGCCAGTCTATATTCGCACGGTACCCAAGTTCAGTGATTTGTTACTCGGCAAGGCACGTGTCGGACAGATTCAAGATATTGAACTGGAAGATTTATTGGGACGAGATCCTGTGCCCCCGCATCCAGAGCTGATCGATCGCTGTATTGCCGACAAGGTGGTGATGGTCACTGGTGCCGGTGGTTCGATTGGATCAGAACTGTGCCGCCAGATACTACTGTCCAAGCCCCGTGAATTGATCCTCCTGGATAGCTCTGAGTACTCTCTTTACAACATTGAGCGGGAACTCAGTCAAATGTTGCACACCTCCGGACTTGAGATTGAGCTGATTGCCCTGTTGGGATCGGTGCAGGATCACCGCCGTCTGCTGCGTGTATTCGAAACCTTCCAGGTACAAACGGTCTACCACGCCGCTGCCTACAAGCACGTACCCCTGGTGGAATACAACGTCGCCGAAGGGGTGGCCAACAATGTCTTTGGTACCCTGTATACCGCGAAAGCGGCCGTGGAAACAGGCGTGGAGACCTTCGTGCTGGTGTCCACCGATAAAGCAGTGCGTCCCACCAATATCATGGGCGCCTCCAAGCGATTTGCGGAAATCATATGCCAGGACATGGCAGCGCAGCAGCAGGAGACCCGTTTTTGCATGGTCCGGTTCGGCAATGTGCTGGGGTCTTCCGGGTCGGTGGTGCCCCTGTTCAGGGAACAGATTCGTGCCGGTGGGCCGCTGACAGTGACCCACTCAGAGGTGAGCCGCTACTTTATGACCATACCCGAAGCGGCGCAGTTGGTATTGCAGGCAAGTGCCATGGGCCTAGGTGGCGACGTGTTTGTTCTGGATATGGGCGAGCCGGTTAAAATTGCCGCGCTGGCTGAGCGCATGATTCGTTTGAGTGGCTACAATGTGCGCGATGAGGATAGTCTGGATGGCGATATAGAAATCCACTTCACCGGCTTGCGCCCGGGCGAAAAACTGTACGAGGAATTGTTGCTGGGTGATCATGTTACCGGCACTGGTCATCCCATGATCATGCGCGCCGAGGAGGAGTGTCCACCGATGTCGGACATTGTTACCTGGCTAGAGGCCCTGGATGAGCATTGCGGCCACATGGATTGCGACAATATCAAGTTGGTGCTGTTGCAGGCTGTGAGTGGTTTTGAAGAGCATGAGGGCATGCACGATCATGTCTGGAAGAAACAGCGTGCACGCGCCGCTGAAGCCCCCTCCAATGTGCAGGTTTTGTTCCCTGACCGATCTGCTGACAAGTAACAGAAATAGGTTTAACTATGTCGGACTATGATGTCTTCAATGGAGACGCTGACGGTATTTGTGCACTGGTCCAGCTGCGCAATGCCGAGCCACGTGACAGCAGGCTGGTGACGGGTGTTAAACGTGACATTAACTTGCTGGACCGGGTTGAAGCCGGCGAGGGCGACCGCATCACGGTGCTGGACGTGTCCATGGACAAGAACAAGGAAGCACTGCTGCGGGTGTTAGAGGCTGGTGCGGAAGTATTCTATAGCGATCACCATGTGGCAGGGGACATCCCCAGCAGCAAGAACCTGCAGGCCCTGATCAATACGGCGCCGGACGTGTGCACCAGTATCCTGGTAAATGGGCACTTGAAAAGTGCTTTTCTGCGCTGGGCGGTGGTGGGTGCATTCGGTGACAACCTGTTTGCGAGCGCTGAAAGCCTGGCGAAGCCACTGGCCCTGGATGCCGATGAGCTGCAGTCATTGAAAAACCTGGGTACCTACATTAACTACAACGGTTATGGCTCCAGCCTCAAAGATCTGCACTTTGAGCCCGCCGACTTGTATTGTCGGGTGGCACCCTACGCCGATCCCTTGGCCTTCATGAGTGATGCCCGCGAGGATTTTGAGAAGCTTGAAACTGGCTATCAATCGGATATGGGGGCGGCACAGTCCCTGCAACCCGAGCAGGCCACGGACGCCACGGCGGTGTTTGTGCTGCCCAACGAGCCCTGGGCACGACGGGTGAGTGGCGTGTACAGCAATGACCTGGCGAATGGTCACCCCGGCAGGGGGCACGCGGTGCTGACCGTGAAGGCCAACGGTAATTACCTGGTCAGTGTGCGTGCGCCATTGGAGAATAAGACCGGTGCCGATGAGTTGTGTATGAAGTTCCCTACCGGCGGTGGTCGCAAGGCCGCGGCGGGTATCAATGATCTACCCAGTGATATGTTGGCGCAGTTCGTCGACGAATTCAGTGCTTTTTACAGTTAGGAGATTACTGTCATGCAACGAATAATTTTGGCCCTGATTTTTCTTTTTAGCGGAGTGGTCCAGGCGCAGACCTACGAGCTCGATATGGCCAGGGCGGATATTCGCACGGCCAAGATGAGTATGATCGGCCTGGCGATGGCGCTGACCTCCGAACAACAGGACGCGTTCTGGCCCATCTACAATGAGTACGCCAAGGAGCAGGACAGTTTGATGAGCCAGCGCATGCAAATGCTGTCGGCGTTTATCGATGACTTTTCCACGCTGACCGAAGCCCAGGCGCGGCAACTGGCTGCGGATAGTTTCGAAATTCAGAAAGCTCGAATCAAACGCCGCGAGGTGTATTTCGAGCGTTTTGCCGTTGCCATTGGCCCGGTATTAGCCGCGCGTTTTATCCAGGTTGACGGACAGATTTCCACGCTGCTGGACTTCGAGCTGATGCAGGCGACGCCCCTGATTGTACCGCCACTAACAGTAGAGGTTCAGGACAACTAGTCGGCTGTTTTGACACAGGTGGTGAGCACGCGAAAACCACCCTGGGTGGGATAGCGGAAACTGCTCACCGCCTGATCGCACAGAGCCTTGCTCTCGAACTGCAGTGTTTCGGTTGATACCGAACCGCTAGACGTGTGCAGCAGAAAAATAATCAGTGCCCATTTCATTCATCTTCTCCTTTCTCAATTTTTTTGATGAGATTGCGCACGCCCCAAAATATGGCGATGGTCATCACAATGGCCAGGGCCGGGAAAATGATGCTGGCCAGGGTCATCGAATCAATCGCAGTAAATGATTGAGTTATTGACGATGCAGGCTTCGTTGATGACGATAGCGATCGCTTTGCGAAATTCTGGGTCGCGCGCCAGTTTTTCCCACTCCAGGTTATAGGTCTGGCTGTCCGTTTCATCATCAGCTAAGGCGATGCTACTGAGCAGGACAGGGGTCAACAGGCTCATGGCGATCCCCAGCGCAAATACAGCGGGCAATATAACGGTCTTCATTCGGGCTTCTCCAGGTAGCAATTGATTTCAATCTTGATGCCGGCGGGATCGAGGAAGTTGATCTGCTCAATGCCAAAATCCTCCAGTTTGATATACCCGTATTCAGTCTCGCGCTGGTCCAGCCGGCCACGGATGGTGTCGAGAGAGCTGACCCGGAAGGCAACATGATCCAGGTGGCTCATCTGGGGTGGCTTGTGGTGGGGGCCTTCAATCATGTGTACCAGCGCACTTTCGCTGTCTTCGTGATAGAGCCAGTAACCCGGGATAGGAATCTCCGGGCGGGGACCCACGCTGAGATCCAGCACCTCACAGTAAAAATCCTTGAGGGTTTCCATGTGCTCCACGCTGGCGCTGATATTGATGTGATCGAAACGCATGCTGATGGCCTGCTCCGTGGGGTTACCGAGGAGGGTACACCAAAGATAGTCTATTTGCTGCAGGCATAGAAAAACCCCGCTGAAGGCGAGGTTTTTCTATGTTTGGCTCCGCCTGCTGGGCTCGAACCAGCGACCCATTGATTAACAGTCATTGGGTTTGGCCATTCTGGACTGTTCAAAGAATTTCACCAGAGCTTACCGTAATTGGATTTAGACTATAAAAATAGGCATTTATCTCCATAAACCATTTCATTGCGTTTCATTTCATATCGGCGTAACGTGTTACCTAGACCGTTACCTAATTGGGATTCAATGATTTATGAGCCTGTATAACCTTGAAGCGCTAAAAGAGTGGACGGGTTTTGATCAGAGAGCCAGGGTGATTCGGTGGCTGGATGAGAACGGGATCAAGTGGCACAAAGGGAAGGGTGGTCAGCCCTTAACTACCCTGACTCAGATAGATGCTAGCTTTGAAAATAGACATGAAGAGATTGAGTTCCTTTAGTGGATGCCATCACAACAGACCTTAGTATCAGCAAGATCAGACGTCCCAAGAGTGGCCAGAAGGACTGGCCGGTGCAGGGTATGCCTGGGCTATACCTGACAATAGGAAAGCGCACCAGAACCTGGAGATTGCGTGCTAGACCACCAGGCGAAACCAATCCCATACCGATCAAGATGGGACCTTATGGTGAGGGCGAGCAAGCCTTAACCCTTAAAGAAGCCAAGGAGAAGGCGCAGGAGTGGAAGGACTTGATTGCTGGCGGCACTGATCCGCGCATAGAGAACCAGAGGGCAAGAGACAACAGGTTCGCCTCACACAGTCCGGGAGTCCTTCCTTGATCGAGCGCAGACGTCCATGGGAGAGCCCTGGAAGCCTAATACTCTGGCTGCGTACAGGTCCGCGCTAGATTCCGATAGGCTAAAGAAGTGGGAAGACATGCCAGTAGTGTCAATCACCCACAAGAACGTACAAGACCACATCAACGCGCTGGAGGAGGGAGGTCTATATACCTCAGCCAGACGCAACCTAGCCTACCTGAGAGCCTTCTTCTCCTGGTGCCGTAAGCGCAAGCAAGGCCTCATACCTGCGGGCACACCACTCCCTACAGATGGCGTGGAACTCGACAAGCCCAGAGATAACCGCAGGGAAAGGGTGCTATCCCCCGAGGAAATAAAGGTCTTCTGGCAGGCGACTCATGATCTAACGTACCCATGGGGGCCTTACTATCGCACGCTGTTGCTAACAGGTCAGAGACTTAATGAAGTGGCCCAGATAACGCACAAGAGCGTTAGAGCTGGTCATTGGAAGCAATTGGACAACAAGGCTGGCAGGAAGCACGTAGTACCACTCAATGACATGGTGCTGGCGGAGCTTAAAGCATGTCCAAGGCACTCCGAGTACTACTTTTCCACCCGTCCTGACGTGCCTATATCTGGCTTCTCCAAGGCTAAGAAGAGCCTGGATAAGAAGATAGTCAAGATTCTGGATGGCAAGAGCATGGATCAGTGGACGCCTCATGACCTGCGTAGAACCATGACAACCAGATTAAGAGAAATGCGAATTCCCCTGGTCGTGTGTTCACGACTGCTTAACCACGCTGATAGAGGTGTTACAGCAGAGCACTACGATATGTACGACATGCTGGACGAGAAGGAACAGGCCATGGATGCCTGGGGAGACTATTTAGATCGACTCATCAACGACAAGCAGGACAACGTTGTGGAGTTGGCTAAAGCGAGGTAGCGGGTGTGTGGCAGTACTGGTTGTCCCCGGGGAATTGATCGAGAATATTGTAAGTATGCACCGACAAAAAGGACTAACAAAATGAACAAGAAAAATTTCCTTCTATCTCTGGGTCTCACGTTAATGGCGGTGGGGGTTTTTATTGGCCTCAGCGTGGTTTTTGCCGCCCCTAATTGGCAGCACTCATCAAGCGCTTACTTGGATAGGGTATTCGAGGTCGTGCTATTTATTTTTCCAGTTTTCTTTCTGCCCGGAGCCTGGCTGTATCTTGCCAATCGAGAGTAGTTAATGGATTAGGGATAGCGGCATTTAATAGACAAATATTCCATAGCTCGTAAGGGCTAGAAAGCGGGCCTGCAAGTGCGCCAACACGAGCAGACCCTAACCAACAAATCATCTACAAAGGAGATGAATTATGGCTGATACAAATACTACCGCTGTAGTGCCTAGCGGTCTAATCGACGAACACCCCAGCACCACCCTTCACAAGGTAAGACACCTGTTATTGCTCTGCATGTCCGTGGACTGGGACAGCCCCATGAACGGAGCGGATGAGGGGCAGCAGATTATCTTTGATGAAATGCTAACAGCTTTGAGCCACACAATTGAGGTGCTGGATGGCACTTTGGGGGCTGAGTCATGAGCAAATATCTCGGGACGCCAGTAGAAACCGCCCTTAATGACATCATGTTCGCAGGGGAAGGGGTAACAGGTATTGCCATAGCCATCTCGAATGGTGCGGAAACTGACTTAACTGGGCTTGGCAGTGCGCTCTTTGTCCTTGGGCGAAAGATCGAGGCAGATGCCAAAGCAGCTGAGGATCAGTTAGTGGCAGCTCATAAAGTGGCGAAGGCAGCTTAGGCCGGAATATCGTTAAGTGGCTATGCTGTCGGTAACGGGTGGGGGAGGTTCAGCTGGTACCGATATCTCCTCCACTGTAATGCTGGGAGACTTGTACACAATGGCAGCACCGACGAATATTCCGAGGGCAAAGCAGAGCGCACCGACAATGAGTGTCTTCTTCCATCGGTTTTGTTGTATGTCGTGCTGGATCAATTCCAAAGCTAATAGTGCTTCGTTGATCTCGTCTATGTTGTGTTTAGATGCCATGATTTGAGAATAGCTTAAGAATCGCCGTTTTTATGCCAAAACTGTATAAAAACACAGTACTGTATATATTGACAGACATTGCGACAGTATTGCATAATAATTCCCAGCATGGAGAGAAGCAGCCTAACGGTTCATATGCTGCTATATAAGCTTATTCCGCGTTAAAACGCATTGCATCATCCGGACAATTCGAGTACTATTTTACCAAGATCGGGAGCGCTGAAATAGAAATTTAGCGTTCCCGTTTTTGTTTGTGGCTTCCGCTCGGAATCCCGTATTTCCAACCCTTCAATTTAGACTTTAACCGCCACGAGGCTCCTTAGCTTCGGGGTTTTTCGTGCCTGCGTTTTACGCGGGCTTTTTTGTTTTTTGGAGAATGACTATGACGACTGATTCAGATCCGCTTTACAACTCACTAGATGCCAGTAAGGAGCTGGGGAACCCGTCCTCTTGCACGCTTTGGCGATGGGAGCAGAAGGGAATACTTGTCCCTGATGTGCGTATATGTGGTCGGAAGTACTACCGCAAATCGACCATAGAGAAAGCCAAAAATGGTGAACACAGTAACGCCGCTTGATTAAGACTCCCTCCGAAGATTTGCTTCAACACTTCCTCCCAAATGCCGCCTTCAGTCAACGGGCCAATTCTTATACCCGACTAGGCGCGCTACGGGCACTCCTCACATAGAGGTTGTTCTCGCTCATCCATCTAAAACCCGCAAGGGGATCTAGGCTAGCTTATTAGAGTTCGCCGAGACGCTATTTCACAAGAACCTTGATCTAGGGGATCAATCATGAAAACACGAAACTACGGCTACGCCATGCGTCAGCCACACATCAGTGTGCTTACTAAAAACAACAATAAAGGGCTAAAAACATGACAGATGAAACAACACCACATTACTGGCTGGCATACCGTAACTGCCGACTTATCTCATTCCTCAGATCCAACGGCAACAATGTTGGGGTGATAGCGGGCGACAAGAGCTGTAAACATCAACTCTGGCTGAACATCACTAAGGGGGTGCCCGACAGCTTCGACCCAAAGGCACTGTACTTCACCTTCATGGGGACGCTAAGTGCTTCCGACCCAGCCATAGGAGAGATGATCAAGAAGCTTGGGCCTGCATCCAACCGCCAGGCAGTCAAACTCAAACGGTACGGCAAGCGTAAACAACTAATTGAGAATGCCCGCAACCTGGGTATGCAGGATTTCAAAAAGATTCTGAGCATGAAGAAGAAGGGCGTCAAACATCAGTATATTGCCGACAAATATGGCGTTAGTAGGGCGTTTGTAGCCCGCCTAAAAACCCTCCCTAACCGGGAGGATGACCTTACCTACTGCCCCCCCTGTTCGAGATCGCCACAGGCCACGGAACACGGGGGTTCCCATGAGTAAAAATCCAGACTTTAGACCCGTATTTATCGTTGTTGGCATGGAGGAAGCCGAGGAGGCAAGAGACTACCTCCGAGAAGGTGGGTTCGACTCCTACCATCTAGACCCTGGCACCGATCCCCAGGACGGCTCTGATTGGGATGTGCTTGGCCATGTCACCAGCAGTGTAAAACTGACCCACTAGCGACAATTTAAAACTGACCCACCTGAGGCACAATTACCGCCAATTTCAATCAAGAGAGAGGCGGTGTAAATGAGATGTTGAATCAGGAGCAATTAGTGGACATACACGTTTTACATCGACAAGGGACGAGCATCCGCAGTATCGCCAAAGAAATGAACCTATCACGCAATACCGTACGTCGTTATCTGCGCGATGCTGCCAAAACACCTCGCTATTCTCAGCGCGAGAAAAGGCCGTCTAAACTGGACTCGTTCAAACCCTATTTAGGAGAGCGTATCGAGGCAGCGAAACCCTATTGGATACCGGCGACAGTCTTGTTTCGAGAGATTCTGGCGCGAGGCTACCAAGGCAAAGAAGGTATTCTGAGAGATTATCTCCGACAATTTAAGCCGAAGGCGAAAGATCCAGTCGTTCGCTTTGAGACACCGCCTGGCCAGCAGTTACAGGTAGATTTCACGACGATTCGGCGAGGCAGAAATAGGCTTAAGGCCTTCGTTGCCACCCTGGGATACAGTCGAGCAACCTACGTACGATTCAGTCAATACGAACGGCAGGAGGATTGGTTAGCGGGTATTGAAGGTGCGTTACACTACTTTGGAGGCGTGCCTGAGGAACTGCTATTCGATAATGCCAAGTGCATCATGATTGAGCGAGACGCCTTTGGTGCCGGGAAACATCGGTGGAACGCCAGTTTGTTGAACATGGCTCGTGATAATGGTTTTAGATTGCGCGCCTGTCGGCCCTACCGTGCTAAGACCAAGGGCAAAGTCGAGCGATTCAACGGTTATCTTAAAGGTAGTTTTATCACACCACTGGCCGCGTCACTGAAGCAATCCGGGCTGGCGCTGGACGTGGAGGTAGCCAATGGGCAGGTGGGTCATTGGCTCGCTGACATTGCACATCAGCGAATTCACGGGACAACAGGCCAAAAGCCGCAGGTATTGCTCGATCATGAGCGATTAAGCCTCATGCCGCTGCCTTTGGCGCAGCGCTTGGTGGCTCAGGACAAACCGCGAAGCAATGCCCAGGCACTCCCGATCGAAAGTCTCCAGCATCCGCTGAGTACCTATGACCAGCTGCTGGGAGTTGCTGTATGAACCTGCAGATGGAAAGAGTGCAGCAAGCCTGCGAAGTGCTTAAACTCGGTGCTGTGGCATTGGAATGGTCCGCTATCGCTGACAGGGCCTCCGGTGACGAGTCATCACTGGCTGACTTTCTTGAGCAGCTACTGCGGGTTGAGATAGACGCCAGGATGCTCCGCACCCGCGAGACTTTGCTGAGGTTTGCAGGGTTGCCGTCCGTCAAGCGTTTTGAAGACTATGACTTCAAGTTCGCCACCGGTGCACCGCGCAGGCAACTCCAGGAATTAACCAGTTTGGCCTTCATCGAGCGTGCAGAGAATATCGTGCTGCTTGGACCCAGTGGTGTCGGTAAAAGCCACCTGGCGATCAGCCTGGCATACCAGGCGGTCATGAATGGGATCAAAACACGCTTCATTACGGCGGCGGATCTCATGCTGCAACTGGCCACCGCAAAAAAGCAGGACCGACTAGAGTCTTACCTCAAACGAAGTATCCAGGCACCTAAGTTGCTCATAATTGATGAAATAGGTTATCTGCCATTTGGCCGGGAAGAAGCCAATCTGTTTTTTAATGTCATTGCTAAACGTTATGAGCAAAGCAGTGTCATTGTGACCAGCAACTTGCCATTCTCGCAATGGTCTACTGCGTTTGCTGATGATCAGACCTTAACCGCGGCTTTACTCGACAGATTGTTACACCATGCACATATCGTCCAGATATCGGGGAGCAGCTACCGACTCAAGGGAAAGAAAGCGGCCGGTATCGTCCCGGCAGCAAGCCAATCATTGGTTAAATAACGGAAAGAAAACGCTGAGGGTGGGTCAATTTTAAATTGCTGATTAGCACGGCAAGGTGGGTCAGATTTGGACTGCTGTTGACAGCCAGACAGTCTTAATCGTCAAGATGGAAGAAATGCCCCTTGGCTATGAAGAGTCGCTTGTTCGCTGTCTCCACGATGCACAGGCTGACGAGGTACATATCACGACTGAGGACGAGGCAATCTCTGGAGGATTTCTGCCATGAGATACAGCCTCGAAGATATAAAGCGAACCGCTCAAGGTGGCTGGCATTCAATACTCCCCTCGTTTGGCATTGATCAACAGTATCTAAGGAACAGGCACGGCCCCTGTCCTGCTTGTGGAGGTACAGACCGTTTCCGGTTCGATGATAAAGACGGCCATGGCACCTACTACTGTGGTGGTGGAGGTAATCCAACCAGTGGAGACGGTATTGCGCTGTTATCGCACGCTACGAGCCTTCCATTTCCCGATCTACTCAAGGAGTTGGGAGAGTATCTGCGAGTGACTCCTGTTGATCGTCGACCACCCCCTAAACCTAGTTCAACCCAGAACTACGCCAAGGAGATATGGGAGCGGGTAGACAGAGAGGATTCCATGGTCGCATTCCACCCATACGCCAAGAGGAAGGATATACGCCGAGCTTATGGCGCTGGTAGGGCGAAGGTAACGGGAAAGCTAGTGGGCAAGGATGCGGACTGCATAGTCGTTCCCAATCGTAGGCTCTCAGGTGAGCTTATAGGGGTTGAGTGTATTAACCCCGAGGGTGCCAAGCAGACATTTGGCAAGAAAGGGGTTCTTGTTCTGGGGACGGATGATGAGACAAACCCCAACCAGCCAAGGCTAATCGTGGAGGGGTGGGCGTCAGGTGTTAAGGCCTGGGATTTATTGGGCGACGCCTGTATCTACATCACCTTTGGCAAGGGTAAGGGCCCTCAATTGCTCGAATACCTGTGTAAGCGGCATGAAGACCGCATTTTCCTTCTGGGGGAAGAGATAGATGAATAATCAATTACCAAGTAATGCGGGTGTGTTTACTTTCCCGAAAACCGATATGGGCAACGACCCGGCAGATTGGGCCTCAGATCAGGCAACTGTAGATGAATTTCAATCAAGGGTTGAGAAAGCCATCAAAGAGAAATCAGATAAGCCAGACCCTATGGCCTGGATGGAGGCCTATACAGTGAGTGAAGCAGAAGCAGCCGAGATTAGTGATCCAGAGTGGATTATTGAAAACCTGGTTATACGGGGCCACCTGATTTTAATAAGCGCGGAGCCAAACGGTGGTAAGACTACTATCTTATTTGAGCTTTCGGGCCAAATGGCCGATCAGGGGTATAACGTGGTGTACGTGAATGGGGACATTGGCGGCAGTGACGCCAAGCATCTTGTACCGAAAGCCACAGAGAGGGGGTTCGTTCTAGCCCTGCCCGATATGAAACTGTTGTGGTCTACTAAAAGTGGACACCTTGTATAGACTGTAAAAATCAAATACGAGGTGAACAATGACAAGTAGACAAAAACGGAACTTTCCTGATGATTTCAAGCAAGATGCCGTGGCATTGGTGATTGAGCAGGGCTATACCATAGTCGCAGCTGCACGGAGCCTGGATGTTGGCCCAGGGCTACTCGGGCGTTGGAAGCGAGAGCATGAGGCTAATTCCCACATCAATGCACTTGCTAAGGACGAACAAGAGGAACTAAAGCGGCTGCGCCGTGAGGTTCGAGAACTCAAAATGGAGAAAGAAATTCTAAAAAAGGCGTCGGCGTATTTCGCAAAGGAAATGAAGTGAAGTACGCCTTAGTGCAAGGTAATACAGCTCAATATCCAGTAACAATGTTGTGCCGGGTCATCGGTGTAAAGCGTAGCTCCTACTACGCCTGGAGGGCCCGTGGAGGCAAGGTGATTGGTCCTGAAGAGCTGGCTGTCAGGCGGCGAATGAAGTCCCTGTTTACAGATTCTCGGCAGAGTATGGGGAGTCGTAGACTGAGCCGTCAACTTACTGCAGAAGGCTTCTCCATTGGTCGTTATCGCGCCAGGCGGCTCATGAAATCTATGGGCCTCGTCGTCAAATCTAAACGTAAATACAAGGTCACCACTGACAGCAAACATCGATTACCTGTGGCTGACAATGTGCTGAATCGAGCATTTTCACCCGCAAGCCCCAACCAGTGCTGGGGGTCCGATATTACTTATCTTTGGACTCAGGAGGGTTGGGTCTACCTGGCCGTGGTGATTGACCTTTACTCTCGACGAGTTGTTGGCTGGTCTATGGATCGCCGCATGACCAAGGCGCTGGTCATCAGGGCATTGATAATGGCCGTAAGCCTAAGGAATCCACCGCCAGGCTTGATCCACCATTCAGATCGTGGCAGTCAATATGCCAGCCATGCTTACCAAGCACTGCTAAAGCAGCATGGAATCATAGCGAGCATGAGTCGAAAAGGTAATTGCTGGGACAATTCGCCAGTTGAACGATTTTTCAGCAGCCTAAAGCGCGAATGGACGTGTGACCAGGGATATTGCACTCGAGAAGCTGCGATCGCAGATGTCCGGGAGTATGTGGCGGTGTATTACAACGCGAAGCGGCTGCATTCTACGCTGGGATACAAAACGCCGATGGACTACGAATTTAACTTAAGCAAAGTGTCCAAAAATAGTTGACCACAACAAACTTGGTAAATCTATGGATGACATTGTTCGCGACCTCGGCGAAACAAACAACCAGGACGTAAATCTTGATGGGCATGTTCTGATAGTCGACACACTCAAGAAGATGGCGAGTGTCAACGACAAGGTGAGTGTTAAAGAGCTCTTTAAACTCTTTCGCTCACTTACCGGCAAGGGGATGACAATCATACTGCTGGGGCACACCAACAAGTACGGGGATGATGATGGTATGCCGGTATTCGAAGGGGTGGGAGACAACCGCGCTGACGTCGACGAGCTAATCTACCTGATTCCAGACAAGCAGCCTGACGGCACTACATTGGTGTCGACCCTTCCCGATAAGGTGCGCGGAGCATTCAACAAGATTACCTACGTTATTAATCGCGACCGCAGTGTGTCGCGGGCTGATGACTATGTTGACCTGGTAATCGTCAAGAAGCGCAAGCAACAAAGAGAAAAGGACGAGTCGACCATTGAAGCGGCATTTGAGGCAATGGACGCAGGGTGCATTAAGCAGGTTCAGATTACGGATTTCTGCAAGTCGAAATATACCCTAGGGGAAAAGCGGGTGAGGGATGTATTGCGACGGTATGACACTGAGCTGTGGAATAGCCGCCAGGCCATGGAGAAGAACGCTATTCTCTGGTATCGGGGAGATGCACCATTTTAGGAGGGGCCCCCCTGCCAAGGTAAAAACTGGACATACTGGCCATACTGGAAAAACAGGCCAAACACACGTATCTCCTGAGTTTGGTCAGTTTGGTTAGTTTTCCTGTTTAGTTAGTTTATTTAATATTTACTTTGTTAGGGGGGTGGGTAGGCTCAAATCACATATAGCCTTTTTGAGCCTGTATTGAGAGTGTGAGAGTGGGGTGGTGCCTCTCAGCAATCCGAATTTACATAAATATTCCCTTGACGGAATGATTCTAGATGTGGAATGATGCGGCTGTGACATGGGAAGTTGAATATACAGACGAGTTTGAAGTGTGGTGGGAGGCCCTAGATGAGGCTGAGCAAGTTTCTATAGACGCCTCTGTTCAGTTGCTAGAGGAAAAGGGACCAAATCTTCCCCATCCTCATAGCAGCGGTATTAATGGTTCTAAATATGACCATATGAGGGAGCTAAGAACTCAGCACAAAGGAAGTCCGTATCGAACGCTGTACGCGTTTGATCCTAGACGAACAGCGATTCTGCTTATCGGAGGAGACAAGACTGGCGATGACAGATGGTATGTGGAAAATGTTCCTGTTGCAGATCGACTTTATGACGAACATTTAAAAGAAATAGAAGGGGAGGGTTAATCAATGGCTAAGAAATTTTCTACTTTGCGTTCTCGCATGACTCCGCAGGCTCAGAAGAGAGCCAAGAACGAAGCTAAGGCTATGCTCGAAGAAATGCCCCTACATGAATTGCGGATGGCCAGAGGGCTATCTCAGCAAGCTTTAGCCGAGATACTGTGTGTGCAGCAGCCGGCGGTTGCAAAGCTTGAAAGGAGAACCGACATGTATGTGTCTTCATTGCGTAGCCATATTGAAGCGTTGGGCGGCAAATTGGAGGTTATTGCACACTTTCCAGAAGGAGATGTGCGCATAGACAACTTCTCCCCGTCTGAGGAAGAAGGCGCTCCAGTAACTACGTAATCTAATGGGTTAATCCTCTTTTACGAGTCGCAGAATATCTCCAACAACGGGAGTCCTTTCTGTTACTGCCCGCCATGG
Organism: Halieaceae bacterium; assembly: GCA_965237855.1. Classification (GTDB taxonomy): domain Bacteria; phylum Pseudomonadota; class Gammaproteobacteria; order Pseudomonadales; family Halieaceae; genus CBDEGK01. Next base: position 374,983 of record CBDEGK010000001.1, read on the forward strand.
GGGTTGCTACACTTGATTGCACACTATTGTTTGGCTGCCTCGATGAGAGATCTCACCCGAAATAGTCTAGTTGTACTTCTATCGGCTTGGAGCGCCTTCACGAGGGCCGGTTGTTCCTGTGAGTGTGTGAATGGTGAAGTCCAGGTCGTCTGCGATAGCTCTCTGGACATTGCCCCGATCTGTTCCCCTCGAATCTGTCCCATTGTTGGGCCGTCTATCAAGCCAATAGACACTCCTCGGGTTGCGCCCGTTGGTACCACCAGTTGCAGCACTGAGCAGGTGTATAACGAGGACTCTGGCCAGTATGAGTGGGTGGAGATATGCCAATAACTTTGGCGGAGCGATGACCATGAAAACAGAGCCCTATGACGCTGCAAAATACTTGGACTCCCTAGAGGTGATAGAGGCTTATTTCGCTGAGGCTAAAAAGGTTGATGACGTTCGTGTCTTGCAGATCGCCCTAGAGGACATAAAGCGTGCAGCTGAGATGCATGGCATAGCCGTCGGCCATCTTCTCGATAACTAGACCCACACTGCCTGTGTATGTGTGGTTATATAGACTTCTTTCCCCTATATCCCTCCCGTTAACTCCCCCATTTTCCCCTCAATCACTAGCTTTCCAGAGCGTACCAAAGGGACGTTTTCAGGGTTAAAAACCTGCCCCCGGCCCTCCTGAGGACAGTAACCAAACAGAAAGGAGTATATCCCAGCAATTTTTAGGTCGTCCGATGTATACAGCTAACTACCCCAAGCAGCTCATATAGCCATTTTGGGGGTGGGTATTCACGTACTGGCTCCTATGTCCGCTATGACCTGTGGATTCAACCGGTCGACGCAACACTTTAATCTCTTAGCAGAGAGAAGGAGTGTTGCTGATGAAACGAAAGCCTCGGATATATTACTCAAATACGCAGAAGGCCCTGATGTGGGATCGCTGGGAAAAAGGCGATTCTCTCCATGCAATAGCTCGCCTTTTTGACCGAAGCCACAGTTCGGTTCAGGGAATTATTTCGAGGACTGGTGGCATCCGCCCCATTGATAGAACGCGCTCCGCCCTGGCGCTGACCCTCGCGGAACGAGAGATCATCTCCAGGGGTCTGGCGAAGCAGCAATCCATGCGTGCCATTGCATCTGAACTTGGCCGATCTCCGTCTACGGTGAGCCGGGAAATTCGGCGCAATGGAGGGTATGCTTCCTATCGAGCCAGCTCGGCCGAGGAAGCGGCTTGGCGGCGAGCCTTGCGACCCAAGGTTTGCAAGTTGGCAGGCCAGCCTCGCCTGGTGCGGGTGATCACTAAGAAGTTACAAACTGAGTGGTCACCTCAACAAATTGCAGGCTGGTTAAAGCGGCAATACCAGACAAATGAGTGCTACCACGTGTCACACGAAACTATCTACAAGAGTCTGTATATACAGGCCCGCGGCGTTCTGAAGAAGGAACTCTTGGCGTGCCTGAGAACCCAGCGTGTGATGCGTCGTTCAAAGCATGCCAGCTTGAAAGGGCAGGGATTGGGGAAGATTGTGGATGCAGTGCCGATCAGTGAGCGACCAGCCTCGGTGGAGGACCGGGCAGTTCCCGGTCACTGGGAGGGGGATCTCATCGCCGGCCCAAACTATACGTACATTGCCACCCTAGTGGAACGCCAGACCCGGTATGTGATGCTGGCCAAGGTTGAGAACAAGAATACAGAAACGGTGATCCGGGCTTTGATCAAGCAAGCCCGCAAGTTGCCCAACGAACTCTATAAGTCGCTCACTTGGGATCGTGGTTCGGAGTTATGTGACCACAAGAAATTTACGCTGGCGACAGATATTCAAGTGTACTTCTGCGATCCGAGGAGTCCTTGGCAACGAGGCTCAAACGAGAACACCAACCGACTACTGAGGCAGTACTTCCCGAAGGGTACTGATTTGTCTGTCCACTCACAGGCAGAGCTAAATCGCGTCGCAAGACGGCTGAACGAAAGACCGAGAAAAACGCTAGACTACGAAACACCAGCTGATCGATTTAACGCGTGTGTTGCGTCGACCGGTTGAATCCACACCTAGGAGCGGACGCTCGCAGGGCAGCAGCCGCTAAATGAGGTATGAATGCAGGTGAAAATAAATCGATGAAAATCAACGAAATATTCTGGGTTTGAATCTCTGGACCGGAAATTCGGCTTTGGCTATTTGTCTGTTGTTGGTCCGATTGCCGACGATCTGGGAGATATCTGGTCAGGGCGGCACACTATCGGGATCTCAGGATAAGTGCGTTCAATGAATGGAGTAGGGCGGTGGCGTGAAACTGAAAATCGCGCTTATCAAAGCGCGAGTCTTTAACTTGTCAAAACCGAATTTATTGTTCTCATTGCATGATAGTGCGTTCCTATATAAGTAATTCTTCTTACCAGCAGAGGCCAAAAGACACACTCTCCTCTATATTCAATATGAAGTATCTCTCCAAAGGCAGGGCGCCCTGCAAGGGGCTGGTCAAACATGATTGTGGTAGCCAAGATCCAACCGAATGTCTCCCTATGCCTATTTCTTCTGTTAAGCAACTTCTTGCTTTTTTCAAGTTTTGCCGCCTCGCAGTCGACCTTTGAAGATCAAGTCCAGGAAATGTATATCAGCTATTACGGTCGTCCAGGCGATCCTGAAGGAATTAGTTTTTGGTCGGTCGAATTGGCAAACGCAAACGGGAGCCTGAGCGCTATTATCGATGCCTTTGGAAGCTCGGAGGAATACAGAAACCGGTTTGTCGGTCTTGGCATCAGCGAGCTCATTGATAATATATACATACAACTTTTTGGTAGGGAGGCAGATGCAGGCGGCCTGAATTTTTATAGGACAGAGTTTGAGGCCGGCCGCATGACTCTGCCCACTATAGCACTGAACATTGCGGATGGAGTAAGAGGCGTAAATCAGGATGCGCTCACTGTCACTAATCGTATGGCGTTTGCCAACGCTTATACCCTGGCGGTTGAAAGCGGCCAGTTTGACTACGGCCCGGATCAGATCGAGGACGCAAAGGCACTGGTGGCATCGGTAGATGAGCAAAATGAATCACTTGAGAGGGCTTTGGAAATTCTGGGTCGTTTACCGCTCGTAGCAGAGTCCATTGGTGAGGTGACTCTACGAAGCAATCAATATGGCGACTACTACCAATATATTCCAGCATCGTACACGCTGGTTTCAAACGTAGTTGTAATCGTACACGGATCCCCAGATTCCAATGAATCTGCGCTGGATACAGCGTCTGTATTCATTAACCGTTGGACGGATCTTGCAGAAGAGAAAAGTACTATCCTGGTAGCTCCTGCGTTCGACCAGCGTAATTTTGCCAGCAAGACAGGTGGATACGGCGGCTACAGGAGCCTTTTTGGGCGCGAGATTGGTGCCGATGAATTTCTTCACATGATTGTTGACGGTCTGGTCGAATCTTTACCATTTTTCGATGGACGCTTCTATCTTTATGGCCATTCTGCAGGAGGACAATTTGTAAACAGGTATGCAATCCGCCATCCAGAAAGAATACTATCAGCAGTTGTCAGCGCTGCCGGGCGCTATGCATATCCCGACACGAATGCGGCATGGCCTTATGGAATGGGCCGACTGCAAGCCACCACGGAATGGGTCGACACCGGCGAGACGGAGCAGATTGATGTAATTCCTGAAGCGCTTGGGTGGCTTTTAGCGGCGCAGCTTCCGATTACTGTGGTGGTGGGAGACATGGACCTGGAACCTCAACCGTCAAAGCCCGGCCAGATCGGCGTTACGAGAATCGAGATTGGCCAGAGTTGGGTCAGCGAGATGAACTCCCACGCCACTGCAAACGGTTTCGTGGGCACAGTTAAATTTGTATTGGTACCCGGAATAGGACACAGTTCCCTTAGCCTCACTCCTGTCAGCCAGGAAGAACTGTTTTCATCTGCGATCACGGAGGGCCCGTTGCCGCCAGATCCGGATTCAGAGGTTGATACCGGCGGCATCATCGAAGCTGAAGTCACTTCAGTCAACGGCAATCGAATAGATTTCGAGCTCGATATATTTGTCGTCGACAAAAATGGCCAAATTGTGCACGGTCTGAACTCATCAAATTTCGAGATTCCGAATTTTACATCCAACTCCAGCGGTAACTCATATGAATTTGGTCAGACCTGCTTTGTGCCCAGCAGGTCTCGCGACAGTGGACCGGTAATCACCCCTAAAATTAATTGACTTCAAAAGTAGAATTTTCTCGTAAACTGAACGAAGGAGATTCTCAAGTGAAAACATCAAGATATAGCGACAGTCAGATCCTGGCGATCCTGAAACAAGCCGAGGCCGGCACTCCTGTTCCCGCGCTCTGTCGTGAACACGGCATGAGCAACGCCAGTTTTTATAAGTGGAGAGCCAAGTTTGGCGGAATGGACGCCTCAATGATGAAGCGCGTGAAGGAACTGGAAGATGAAAACCGGCGGCTGAAGAAAATGTACGCTGATGAGCGACTCAAGGCGGAAATGGTCCAGGAAGCACTAGCAAAAAAGTGGTGAGGCCATCTCGGCGCAAAGAGATGGCCCAGAAGGCAGCCTCGGCATATGGTGCCACTACTCGCCTGGTCTGCCTCGCATTCGGCATCAGCGAAAGCTGCTACCGCTATCAGCCGATATTATCGGATGAGAATGCGGAGATTGCTGACTGGCTTGTTCGCTTGACTGATAACCAGAAAGACTGGGGGTTTGGACTTTGTCGAGATTACCTGCGGAATGTTAAAGGCCATGAATGGAACCATAAGCGTATTTATCGCATATACTGCGACCTGGAATTAAACCTGAGAATCAGATCCAGAAAGCGCATACAGCGAGAAAAACCAGTGCCGCTGGCTGTGCCGGATGAACCCAATAAAATCTGGTCAATGGATTTCATGCATGATCAATTGAGTGATGGTCGCACGTTTCGTTTGTTTAATGTGCTTGATGATTTTAATCGTGAAGGCTTAGGCATTGAGGCGGATTTTTCACTCCCTGCGGTACGCGTTATTCGTGCTCTGGAACAGATCATTGAATGGCGAGGCAAGCCTAGGCGACTACGCTGCGATAACGGCCCAGAATTTATTAGCCAAGACCTGGAGACATGGACGGAAAAACACGATATCCAGCTTGAGTTTATTCAGCCCGGCAATCCGCAGCAAAATGCTTACGTCGAACGTTACAATCGCACGATACGATACAGCTGGCTGAGCCAATACATATTCGGGTCAATTGCAGAAGTGCAAGACTATGCCACGAAGTGGCTTTGGTTTTACAATAACGAACGGCCTAATAAGGCCAATGGTGGCTTACCACCGAAACAAGTGCTGATTGCAGCATGACATCTACTTTTGGCGTCGGTTAAAAAGGGGATGATTACCGACCCTACTCTGCTGTCATACGGCTCGATCAGAGTGGCAGTATTAAAGACACTGACCCCGGAGATGCGCGTATAGAGGCAGCAAGTGTCTTCTTCAATGCTTTGGGACCGAACGATAACGCGCTGCTCGCCGCTTTCGCGAGTGATGATAGATTAATACCTTTCGACCTTACGTCTTGGGGAAGCTTTGACCAATCATCCTATGACTCGGTCCTGGAGGAATTGAAGGATTTGGAGGGCGGGAATACGCCACTTTATGATGCGGTCTACTCATTCACCAACAAGGCGGCTGAGGAAGCCCCCAATGCCAATCAGGCCGTGATCGTATTCACTGACGGTGAAGACAGATTTTCAGATCACGATCTCTCGGATGCGATTGAAAATGCCCAAATCAAAGGCGTTCAGGTATTCGCGGTTGGTCTCAGCAGTGGTATTGAACAGGCGTCCCTGCAAAAACTGGCATTTGAAACCGGCGGTAGCTTCATGTTGCCCCCGGATGCCCAAAAACTCGTCAGCCTGTACGGAGCATTGGGGAAACTGCTTGCAGGTAACACAGACTTCTACCACACATGCTGGTATGTCGTACGGACACCCGATACCTTTGAGGGAAAAAGTGGGTATTTCAAGAATTCCGTCAAAATTACTGGTCCCAACGATAACATTTCCTCTGTTCCCTTTCTTATTGAGTGGGGGGGAGATAGCTCTGGAGATGATGGCGGATCAGACGATGATGATCCCGGTGGAGATATTCCGCCCCCCCCCCAACACCTGATCCCGACGACTGCATTGGTGTTTGTGATGAATCCGACGATACAGAATTTTGTGCGTCGCTTGACTTGCCGCCTGGTTGTTTTTACGGAGCTGTGATGCCAAAGTTGGACACTGTTGCGTTGAGGATGCCGACAACTTAACAGCGTCGGAGGAGTAGCAATTTGCTCCGTTTGTCCACAACCATCTATACCCAACCACCCGGACCTGTGCATGGCGAATTCTTAATTCCCGAATAGTATCAAAAGGTCAGCTATCATTATCCAACCATCTACCGTACTCCAGTGTCAGGAGCTCGCCCTCTGGCCAGGTCGCGCTTGAGAGTCATTGCTGGTTTCCGCCTTTTCCTTTGCCGCAATGGTAAACCTCCACCAGAGGAGTAGTCCATGAGTCTGCGGTAATGCCTGAACAATGCCAGCTAATGTGATTGCAAGCTGTGAGGAGTTTGACTAGAATGCGCGCCTTCTTCGATGTAACAGTTTTTAGCTGGTGTAGCTCAGTAGGTAGAGCAGCTGAATTGTAATCAGTTGGTCCTTCATTCCTTCATTCCTTCATTCCTTCATTCCCCAATTTCCGAATATGCCCTTTGAGTCGCCCCTGCCTTTGAGCATAGCAGGCCGCGAACGTCCGCTTTCGGAGTATAGCTGACGTTGGGCGTAACAAATGCTAGCAGCTGGATTGGCTGGGCGGTACGCTGGTCTAAACTAAATGAATGACCCCCGAAGAAGAAGCTCTGGTATCGCTACGCAATGAGATGGCCCGCAACCACTGGCAGATGATTGCTATGGCGGGGGCTGCTCTTTCTGCGAAGCGCTTCACACTTCTGTAGCGCTGATTTCGCATAAGTGGAGTGACTCTACTACAATCTAGATCAACGAAACTGTGTCTCATCTGGCCAGGAGCGATCGTGCCTACATCAATCAGCGACCCCGGTATCATCAGCCTCAATAGTGGCGGCAGTGTATTTGCCACTCACTTCAAAGACGATCTGTTCGTCGACGACGGCATGGGCAACCTGGTATTGGCGATCACCAGCGGCCACGCCACCCTCAGCGATGGCTTTGCCGGCAGCCTGGCCGTATTCATCAACACCTATCCCAACGCAAAAATTGACCTGGGGAGCAACGTCAAGCTGGAAATTGTCGCAGATGCAGACGAACTGATCTTGTTGGGGTTGGCCCTGAAGGACCAGAACCTGTCGCTGGATGACGTATTTCCCGGCGCTGGCGATCTCAAAGTGGTCATCGATGAACAAGACCCCAATAAGTTAATCCAGCTTAGCCAGGAGCTGAACCCGGAGTTCTTTGGTATTACCGAGTTCAAAGTCCCGGCAAGCGGCACCTTACAACTGGTGGTCGGATTCTACGATCCCGCGACTGACTATACGGTCTACGATGACATTACCCTGATCGGTTCCGGCGACGATATTCGCAAGTTCCTCGAGTCTGAGAGCGAGCTGGAGGTTCCCAGCAGTGTACGCAACCTGGTGGATTCACTGGTGGTTACCGGGAGCGCGGTTTACTTCGGCGCACAGGAGTTCGTTAACGACAACTATGCAATCTCGCTGATGGGCACGGTCGACAATCAGGCAGAGCTACAGATTAATGGAAACCTGCTAGCACTGCATGACAGCAGTTTTGTTACCGCCCTGGGCAATATAACTGAGGGCAGCTACAGCTTGACGTTACTGGACGTATACGACACCGCCACCAATATTACCAACGCCGTCAACGACACCATGGATGGCATTGACCTGGGCACCACCATTCACGGAAAGCTCGCTTATTACATCCACGAAGTGGAAGCAATCACCGACACAGTTACCCTGTTTGATGGCACCGGCGACTGGCTTTACCTGAAACCCGCCGCGTTGGTCGAGGGAGGAACTTTTACTGTCAACGGCAACTTCGAAGCCTTTGCTGATGTCATTGATATTAGCAATGCCACGCAGATCTTCGATCTCTTTACCGAAGACAGCAATGACCAGGACTTCAGCTTTATCGCTGAGGGCCAAAGTTTTAATTCCCACATCGGCCCCGCCACCAATACAGATGACCGGGTAGATATTCGTATTACATCCGGTAGCGTCACCATCGAGTTTGACGGCCTGTTGGAAACCAGCAACTACGGTACGCCGGATTTCACCGTGTCTTTCCCGGACACTCTGGGTACCGAAGCAGATAGCCTGGCAGCCTTTCATTTCTTCGGTATACCCTTCTACGATGAAATCACGCTGGCTGATTTTAACGACACTGTTCTAATACCCGATACAGAGTTGTCGCGGTTCGCAGGATTGGCGCTCTACGCAGACTCCAGCACGCTGTGGGACAATGTTCGGAGCATCGAAAATGGCTCTGCCACGGCCCGCGAGCAACTGGTGAATTTCGGTGTCAGCACCGATGGCCTGTTCGCACGGCAGCCCGACCTGCTGGTTGATACAGACGACAACTTGAGCTTTATCGCCGCCGACGACCCCTCACCGGATGTGCTGATTGGCGATGGCGGTGACGACACTCTCACTGGCGGCGGCAATGACACGGTTTCTGGTGGTATTGGCAATGACTCTCTGCTGGGTGGCGATGGCGATGACGAGCTGTATGGCGGCTCGGACAATGACATTCTTGACGGCGGCATCGGCGATGACCAGCTCTACGGCGACGATGGCGATGACCATCTCAGCGGCGATGACGGGGACGATCAACTCTATGGTGAGAGCGGAAACGACACATTGTTGGGCGGCCTGGGCAACGACACTATATACGGCTCAGAAGGCAACGACATGTTGGTTGGTGGCATAGGGCATGACACCCTTTACAGCAGCTCCGGCAATGATACGCTTTCTGGAGGCGAAGGTAACGATCAACTCTTCGCCGACGAGGGCAATGACTCCCTGCTCGGTGGACAAGGCAATGACACTCTCTACGGCGACGAGGGCAATGACACCCTGCTCGGTGGACAAGGCAATGACACTCTCTACGCCGGCATCGGAAATGACTGGATCGAAGGAGGCACCGGTAACGATATTGTATTTACCAGCTTCTTCGGCGACAACGACTACGACACCGTCTATGCCGGAGACGGCAGCGATACTATCTTTGGGAGCGATAGTGACGATCTCCTGTTTGGCGAAGGAGATGCGGACACCATCTATGCCGGCGACGGCGTCAACACGATTAGTGGCGGGGAAGGCAATGATGTTATTTACGGGGGCAGTGAGGACGACTACGCCGCTGGAGATAGTGGCGATGATGTGATCTGGGGTGGAGGTGGCTTCGACACTTTGGATGGTGGCGACGGTAATGACGTCATCATTGGTGAAGATGGCCCCGATGTGCTTGATGGGGGCTCCGGCGAGGACGTATTCAGCTACACCCGAAAAGCCCATCTGGGTGACAGCATTCAGAATTTCTCGACCAAAGATGATCGGATCGACCTGGATTTCGGTCTTTTCTCATCTTTCACAACCAGCAGCGCGGCGCCGTTTTTAACCACTTGGACCTTCCCCACTCCGATGGCGACGCCGGTCACCCACAACGTGATTTACGTTCTTGAGAATCTTCAGAATAACGGCCTGGTCAGCGCCTTCTACACCTCTGACGGAACCGGCCTGATCAATAGTGGCCCGATCCCCACCGCGATGTTGACCCACTACGGCGTACTCGACAATCCGAAATTGATCTCGAACAATGTTCTTACCGACACAATGGCCTCTCCATCGACGGCACATACACTTGGATTTCGAAATTTCCTGACTGAGATTTATGTTCCGGTCAGTATTACCCATACCGTTTCAGCACCACTGAGCAACGGTTATGTCACCAATCCCCAATTTTTTGCCTTTGCTCTAGTGGATACTTCGCTGGGTTCAGATGCGCGCCTGTTGATGGCACATATTCAAAATACCAACGGTGGCTACTGGACCGGCACCAAGACGCCGGGCATAAACCTGGGGAGCCGCAATCAACTCACTGCCTTGGAGATATTATCCATCACTACTATCGCCAGCTTTACCAGTGGCAGTTTTGGCAACAATAATCTGGTATTGAACTACTACAACGAGGTGGTCCTCATATAGTCCAGGCGAGGGTTCTGACAAGTTAATTCACTGCGACCTACGAGCAGCCGTTCATCTGATTGGCATATAGCGTGCGCTGAAATTCATATTTGCTCCTTTTTGTATCTAAGCGGGTGGGCTGATTGACAGTGGCATCACTCAAGAGCAAACTTGCTTCGGGCTCTGAGCTTGGTTTCGGACGGGGAATTCAACCCCGATCCCGCTTCCAAGTTCGGAGTTCTTTTCTGAGCCGTTCTTGACTCTCTCCCATGGCAATTGCAGCCGGACGGATTGTAGCCAAGAGCGGCTTTTTCATTTCTGACTTTTCTTGTGGTTGGACGGGTACACCCATAATCCACATCACGAAATTCCCCCCCCCCTCTCCTGAGAGCGGTAATCGAATAAATATGGGCATACCCCGGCTATTTTTGGCCCGTCCTGTATATATACTGGACTACTACAATAACCACGCCACACCCATTTGGGGGGTGGGGGCAACAATGAGGACCTGTAAGTGAACTGTCTCCCTGAGCTGCGCAATACTTTGGCATTTATTGACCCTAGGGTGAATCTGATGGAGGTCCCCAATGAGGAACGGTGTATTTTTGCGGGTGCACTGCTGGATGTGGTGCACGATCACGCCAAGGGGATCTCGTTGACGTTCGAGCAGAGTTTGTTCGCTTCTGGATACGCGTTAGTACGACCACTGTTCGAGGTATTCATACGCGCAGCCTGGGTGGTGCACTGTGCAACTGATTCTGAGCTGTCTCATTTCATGTCCAAAGATAAGATTTGTTGTGGTCAACTAATTCTGGACACTTTGCTTAAGTTAAATTCGTAGTCCATCGGTGTTTTGTAACCCAGCGTAGAATGCAGCCGCTTCGCGTTGTAATACACTGCCACATACTCTCTGACATCAGCGATCGCGGCTTCTCGGGTGCGATATATCCGGTCACACGTCCATTCGCGCTTTAGGCTGCTGAAAAATCGTTCAACTGGCGCGTTGTCCCAGCAATTACCTTTTCGGCTCATGCTCGCTATCATTCCATACTGCTTCAGCAGTGCTTGGTAGGCATAGCTGGCATATTGACTGCCACGATCTGAGTGGTGAATCAGACCTGGCGGTGGATTTCTAAGGCTTACAGCCATTATCAATGCCCTGATGGCCAGCGCCTTGGTCATGCGGCGATCCATAGACCAGCCAACAACTCGTCGAGAATACAGATCAATCACCACGGCCAGGTAGATCCAACCCTCCTGAGTCCAAAGGCAAGTAATGTCGGTCCCCCAACACTGATTGGGTGCCGCCGGTGAAAATGCTCGATTCAGCACATTGTCAGCCACTGGTAATCGATGTTTGCTGTCGGTGGTGACCTTGTATTTACGTTTAGATTTGACGGCGAGGCCCATAGATTTCATGAGCCGTCTGGCGCGATAACGACCAATGGAGAAGCCTTCTGCAGTAAGTTGACGGCTCAGCCTTCGGCTGCCCATACTCTGTCGAGATTCTGCAAACAGGGATTTCATTCGTCGCCTGACAGCCAGTTCTTCGGGACCAATTACCTTCCCTCCTCGGGCTCTCCAGGCGTAGTATGAACTGCGCTTTACACCGATGACCCGGCACAACATTGTTACTGGATATTTGGCGGTATTACATTGCACTAAGGCGTACTTCACTTCATTTCCTTTGCGAAATACGCCGACGCCTTTTTTAGAATTTCTTTCTCCATTTTGAGCTCTCGAACCTCGCGGCGCAGCCGCTTGAGTTCCTCTTGTTCGTCCTTGGCAAGTGCATTGATGTGGGAATTAGCCTCATGCTCTCGCTTCCAACGTCCGAGCAGCCCTGGGCCAACATCCAGGCTCCGTGCAGCTGCGGCTATGGTATAGCCCTGCTCAATCACCAATGCCACGGCATCTTGCTTGAAATCATCGGGAAAGTTCCGTTTTTGTCTGCTTATCATTGTTCACCTCGTATTTGCTTCTTTACAGTCTATACAAGGTGTCCACTTTTAGTAGACCACAACAATTCGCTTCGATGGCGAAAGTAAGGATGCATACTTTTCTCAATTGGTGGATGCGGTAGAAAAGGCTAAAGACTGGCCAGATTATTTCTCCGCGTTGAAAAAAGATAGTTGGGGCGCGCTTAATAGCTACACTCACGGAGGCCGACTCCAGGTGGACAGGCGATTTGATGGCGAGTCCATCCAGCCAAGCCATGAGGTCGAACAGATAAGCGGGATTGTGAAGTTTGCAGGTTTAGTGTCTTTCTTAGCTTTCTCAGAGATATTGAGTATGTCGGTAAAAGGTGGCAAAGAGAGTGATCTAGAGGAGCTTGATAGGATGCTCAGGGTGTGGTGCTACGGTGGCCCCAACTTAGATAAAGATCAGTAAGTCTTCCTTCTATATATAGGTAAAAATATAAGCGGTTTTTAGGCCTATTGTTACCTACAGCCTTACCTAGAGGGGGTAAACCCCAGACAAGAAAAAGGCCTGCATCTCTGCAAGCCCCGTCTTTCGTGCTTATATGGCTCCGCCTGCTGGGCTCGAACCAGCGACCCATTGATTAACAGTCAATTGCTCTACCAACTGAGCTAAGGCGGAATGGTAATCGGTCAAGGCCGCGTATATTAATGATCGACCCCCTGTCGGTCAATAGCTATTTCGCCCATAATATCGCGATGCCCAAAACTCTCGACGTAGTCTCTGATTTTACACCCACCGGTGACCAGCCCCAGGCCATTGAAAAGCTGGTGGAGGGCATCCACGCGGGCCTGGCTTCACAGATCTTGTTGGGTGTCACCGGCTCGGGCAAGACCTTCACCATTGCCAATGTGATCGAGGCATTGCAGCGCCCGACCATTGTCATGGCGCCTAACAAGACCCTGGCGGCCCAGCTATACGGGGAGTTCAAGGAGTTCTTCCCCAACAACGCGGTGGAGTATTTCGTCTCCTATTACGATTACTACCAGCCCGAGGCCTATGTACCGTCCTCGGATACCTATATAGAGAAAGACGCCTCGATAAACGAGCACATCGAACAGATGCGGCTCTCTGCCACCAAGGCGCTGATGGAGCGATCCGATGCGATTGTGGTGGCGACGGTTTCCGCCATTTATGGCCTAGGTGACCCGGAATCCTATTTCAAAATGGTGCTGCACCTGACCCGGGGTGAAATTATCGATCAGCGAGCCCTGCTGCGACAATTAGCGGAGCTGCAATATGTGCGTAACGACCATGATTTTCACCGGGCCACCTACCGGGTGCGTGGCGATGTCATCGATATTTACCCGGCGGAATCTGAACGCCAGGCGGTACGCATCGAGCTGTTCGACCAGGAAATTGAGAATATCAGCCTGTTCGACCCACTGACTGGGCATATCGAGCAGGATGTGCCGCGCTTCACCATTTACCCCAAAAGCCACTACGTGACCTCTCGCGATGTGTTGCTGGGGGCACTCGATGACATAGAGGAAGAGTTGGTAGTGCGCCTCAAACAGCTCCGTGACAACGATAAGCTAGTGGAGGCCCAGCGCTTGGAGCAGCGCACCCGCTATGACCTGGAAATGATCCGCGAATTGGGTTTCTGCCAGGGTATTGAGAACTACTCGCGCTATTTGTCGGGCCGGGCACCGGGGGAGCCGCCGCCAACCCTGTTCGACTACCTGCCCAACAACGCCCTGGTGGTGGTGGATGAATCTCACGTCGGCGTGCCGCAGATTGGCGGTATGTACAAAGGGGACCGCTCACGCAAGGAAACCCTGGTGGAATACGGCTTTCGATTGCCGTCGGCGCTGGATAATCGGCCTTTGCGCTTCGACGAGTGGGAGAATTTGGTGCCACAGGCCATCTTTGTATCGGCTACACCGGGCCCCTACGAGCTTGAACATGCTGGCCGCACAGTCGACCAGTTGGTGCGGCCCACTGGCCTGCTGGATCCCCCGGTCGAAATTCTACCGGCCTCCCGTCAGGTGGATGACCTGCTCTCACAAATTTCTGTCACAGTGGAGCGGGGCGAGCGGGTGCTGGTGACCACGCTGACCAAGCGCATGGCCGAAGATTTGACGGAATACCTGGGTGATCACGGCGTCAAGGTGCGCTACCTGCACTCGGATATTGAAACCATCGAGCGGGTGGAGATTATCCGCGACTTGCGGCTGGGCGTATTCGATGTGCTGGTGGGTATCAACTTGTTGCGCGAGGGCCTGGATATGCCCGAGGTGTCCCTGGTGGCCATTCTGGATGCCGACAAGGAGGGCTTCCTGCGCTCGGAAAGATCGCTGATACAGACCATCGGCCGGGCGGCGCGCAACATCAATAGCCGGGCGATTCTGTATGCAGACAAAATCACCGGCTCGATGGAGCGGGCTATTGCTGAGACTGACCGGCGCCGTGACAAGCAGATCGCCTATAACAAGGAGCACGGCATCACACCCAGAGGGGTGGTCAAACCCGTCACCGATATTCTCGAGGCCGCCTATGGTCCGGCCGGGCGGGCCCGCGGCAAAGGCAAGAGGGTAGCCGAGCGCAAAGGTGCCTACGCGGTGGATGTCGCCAGTCTCTCGCCCGAGGCGCTGGCCCGCAAACTAAAGCAGATGGAAGACCAGATGTACGAGCATGCCAAGAACCTCGAATTCGAGGATGCTGCCAGGCTCAGAGATGAACTGACCGAAGTGAAACAACGGGCTTTTATTCAGTAAACGCTGTCTATATAATGCGCGTCCTTTAGGACCATAGCTCAGTTGGTTAGAGCGCTACCTTGACATGGTAGAGGTCGGCGGTTCGAATCCGCCTGGTCCTACCAAATTAAAAAGGGTATAGACCGGAGACATGGTTTACACCTTATACCGAAGACATGGTTTACACTTTTGCCATGAAGGGGTTGTTCGCCGGTTCAACCCTTCCTTCGTCTTCATCAAAGAAGCCTAGATCATATTCCATAAAACTGACAAGCCAGATATTGTCAGAGACCTCTCGTATCCCTATCGATTGCCCCGCAAACACGGTGCTTAAGTTAATTTTCCTATTGCCTATGCAGATACGCCCACACTGAGTAACGCGCACCGTGCGGTCGTGGTAAGGGTATTCTGGTTCCTCCGGCTGGCTGTAGACCCGGGTTGAAGGTGTATACACATCGCCGGGGTATTGGCCGTCAAGGGCCTGGTGGGGTCGTTCGTTGTTGTAAACCTCGACAAACTCATCAAACCGACCTTGTTGCTGCAGAAAGTTGAAGGAAGCCGGCCTGGTCGCCTCCTTCTTCAGGGTCCGATGCATCCTCTCGTGGCGCCCATTTTGTTCGGGATGGCCCGGCTTGATGCGTTCGATGTTGATACCCAGCTTCAACCACCAGACTGACAATCGACTCAGGCCAAAGAGTGCGTTGGGTGATGCAAATGGAACGCCGTTGTCAGTACGGATGGCCTCAGGCAGCCCGTAGTCCTTAAATACTTGCTCAAACACGGTAACTGCGAAGCTCGACTTGGTGGAATCAAGCCCTTCACAGGCCAGCAGGTAGCGAGAGCAATAATCTGTGACGGTCAGAGGGTAACAATACTGCTTGTTCCCGAGCAGGAACTCCCCCTTATAGTCAGCGCACCACAAGCCGTTGGGGTATTGGGCATTGTTGAGCGAAGTGCCCTGTGCACGGTAACGTCGGCGTTTGCGCCGCTTTACCAATCCATGGCGATCTAAAACAGCATGAACCGTGCTCTTGGCTGGAGGTTTAATCATGGGATAGGCCCTGATCAACTTCTCGCGGATCTTGGGTGCACCCCAGGTGGAGTGTTCCTTCTTGATTGCCAGGATGGTTCGCTCTATCTGGAACGGCAGTTTATTTGCATGGCGGTAGGGTCGACGACTTCGATCTTGCAGGCCATCGAGGCCGCAGTCTTTGTAGCGGTTAAAAATCTTGTAGCCTGTCACCCGGGAAATACCAAAGTCCCGGCATACGGCAGACATCTTCTCGCCTTCGAGCAAGCGAGCTACAAACTTAAGACGTTCATCCATCGGTTTACACTCATTCCAAGGCATTTGGGCTCTCCCAAATGCTCTAATGTGTAAACCATGTCTCCGGTATAATCTGTAAGCTATGTCTCAGGTACTACAAAAGGCTCACCCGCATGGTGGGCCTTTTTTGTTCGCCTTTAGAGCACTACCTCGCCTAGGTAGGGCGCCGTAAACGTCCGCTAACAACTCTTAGTGTAGTGGCATAGTTTATTTGGCCGTTTAATTGTAGGTGATATTATCACCTCTTACATTAAGCGAGCAAAACGATGAGAAGCAAAACACGACGTACTTTTAGCCCAGAATTTCGACTTGAATCAGCACAACTCGTGGTGGATCAAAACTACAGTATCAGAGAAGCAGCACAAGCGGTGGGGGTTGGGCATTCGACCCTGGACAAATGGGTGAGGCAGTTGCGCAAGGAACGTGACGGTATAACGCCGACGACCCATGCGATGACTCCTGAGCATCGGCGCATCAAGGAACTAGAGAAAAAGCTACGCCGTGTCGAGGAGCACAATGAAATATTAAAAAAGGCTACCGCTCTCTTGATGTCAGACTCGCTGAACAATTAGGTATTGTTGAAGCACTTCAAGAGAGCCATAGTGTCGCCGTTCTCTGTGAAGCCTTTGGCATTCACAGAAGCACCTTCAAATATCGTCGATCAGCGGCAGCAAGAATTGATCCGGAGAAAATGAAGATCAACGCGATGGTTCAACATGCACACCAGATCAGCAATGGCTCGGCCGGTGCTCGCAGTATTGCTCATATTGTATCTGGCCAAGGCGTACCGTTAAGTCGCTATCGCGCAAAGGGTTTTATGGCTCGCTTGGGACTTGTGAGTACCCAGCTTCCAGCGCATCGCTACAAAAAAGCGTCACAGCCACATACACTCATTCCTAACACGTTGAATCGAGAATTTACGCCAGTGGCGCCCAACAAAATCTGGTGTGGGGATGTGACTTATATCTGGTCAGGACAACGCTGGTCCTACCTGGCTGTAGTACTTGACCTGTATGCACGTAAGCCTATTGGCTGGGCGCTGTCCAATTCACCCGATAGCGAGCTGACAGCTAAAGCACTCACGATGGCTTACGAATCTCGCGGTCGACCTGAAGGCGTGCTGTTTCACTCCGATCAAGGGAGCCATTATACGAGCATCAAATTCCGACAACATCTGTGGCGTTATCGAATCAACCAAAGCCTGAGTCGACGAGGAAATTGTTGGGATAATTCGCCGATGGAGCGTTTCTTTCGAAGCTTAAAAACAGAATGGGTGCCCGAGATGGGGTATCGATCTTTCGCTGAAGCACAGCGAAGCGTGGCTGACTATATAGCTGGATACTACAGCCAAACTAGGCCACACAAACACAACGGTGGTATGCCACCGAATAAAACCGAGGAACGCTATTGGAGTTCCTCTAAACCAGCGGCCAGTTTTACTTGACCACTACATAGCAGTCCTTATGGTCGTGTCTTAGATTGGTTCCGCTTTCTTAGAAAAGCGGCAGTCATGGAGCGGTGGTAGCAAGACTGCACTAGGCTATCATAAGCCTCTTACAATTGAATTCGCTGTTAGGTGCACTGGAGAACATTATGCAGTACTTAGAGCTGTTAACCCGATATAAGGCTTGGGCGAACGCGCTGTTCTATGAGTGTATGTCGGAACTCTCAGACGAACAGTTAACGGCCCCACAGCCTATCGTGTTTGGCAGTCTCATACACACGCTCAACCATTCGTACCTCATGGATTTTGTGTGGAAATCGCACCTTGTTGGCGCCGAGCATGGACTGGATACTCGCAATCCAGAAGACACCCACAAATTTCAAACCTTACGGCACGAACAGGAGCTAATCGACAGCTGGTTCGTTGAATTTGCCAAGTCTCTCTCTGAAGAAAAAGCCGGTGGAGCCATTGAGTTCAATTTCATTGGCGGCGGTGACGGTAGTATGACGCGTAGAGATATCATTTTACACGTGGTCAATCACACCACATATCACCGCGGGCACGCTGCAGACATTCTGTACCACTTTAATGTGACGCCACCAACTACCGATTTGCCCGTCTTTATTCGGCAATTAGGTAGTGGTACCTAAATAGAAGAGTTAGTGTGACGCCAAATAGCGGCGCACCTTCTATAGACCTTTCGGTGCGCTCCCAAAATAAAGCAGTCGTAAATTACTCCAATTGACGAGCCCCCAAAAGTGCCGCTTTGACCTATAAGCGGACGTAACGCCGGCACAAACGGCGACTGGCGAAGCCAGGAGTCCGGTGGCCGCAGGCCACGAATTTGGTACCCTTGTTAGGTTGGCTATTCATCGATCGCTATCACTGCTCATCCGCACTACGAAACCAACGAAAAGGAAGATGGCCTGAACAATCAGAGCAAGAACCGCCAAAAAGTAAAAGGCACCACTGTATTCAGGCCATACATTTAGGGCACATAGGATAAGTGGCACCAGAATAAAAAGTTCTACGGCCCAACCCGATACCGCTTCTAGCCCCCTAGTACGATGCGCTTTAGAGAAACCTGACAAACTCGAAACAAGGTAGATAGTTCCAAATTCAAGCACGATCAAAACCGCGCTTGAAACTCGCCAGATGAGATGTTCATTCAGGGTAAACTGAGCGATGCCGATGGGCAGCAGTGCGGCGAAGATAGCGAGCGCACTGGTGATGACAATGATCACGTTTATAGTCATTTCAACGGCGTTCTCTCCCTTGGGAGCTCTCGCCTTTAGGGTTGATACAAGGGCAGCAAAGCCTACGAACACTCCTGCCACCTCCGCCAGTGATGCCAAATGATCAATCGTGTTTAACAACTCCACCTTAGCAACCTAACAGCTCATTTATGAGGCCTGTCGGCCTCATAATAATCATTAACAGGCATACCTACCTCCTATTCAGATGCTTAAAGTATACACAATCACTTGTCACACAAATAAGTCCATTCAATGCACGCTTTTGGCATATAGCACGCGTAGATGTCGATCGGCCAGACTGACCCCGAACGACCGCTTTCGGAGTATAGCCGACCTAGTTCGGTTGCGAGGTTGGTGTAAATCTTTAGGTCTGCTATGACCTAGGAGCGGACGCTCGCCACAACCGCATAACGCCGCGATAACCGGCATTTTCAATGCTTGCTGTAGCGGAGTGGAAGCATGCTTTAAAATGTCCGGTTCATTGCCTTGTTATGTGTTGATTGGGTTCATGAAAAAAATGCCAATTCTGTATACGGCCACGGATTGTAGATATCATCCGTCAACTGAGCACTCGGGCGAAATACAATTCGGCAAAATCGACTAGCTGTCGAGTTGCAAATAGCATCGAATCTGCCTCCCCCACACGGCCAGCGCAAACCGCACCAGTTGCAGCAAACTGTTCACCAACGACTGGAAAATGAATACCGTCGTCGCTTGCCATGTCTGGGACTTCCACCCAGATTCGGTCATCGTTCTCCATCAGGGGGAATCTATGTACTGTCGTTCGTCGCGTAGACACCAACGACTCTGCATAGTGCAAAGACGTGCATCGGTTGAAGCCTACACCTAGCAATAGCGTATGCGCGTCTAGCTGGTAGAGCTTCTCAAATGGCGTCCCCTTGCCCTCGCAAAATTCCATCGAATGTTCTTTCGTAATTTGCCTTGCAAGTGGGCCGTTGGCGCAAACCGACACCATTGGGTGGTTACTCCTTAGTGTTCCGGGAAGCGCTCTAAATGCCTCTGGAATCGCGCCCATCATCGTTGGTGTTGTTAGCGGATCGAACACGGGAAGGTGCTTTCGTATCGTTCCATGCCAGTCAGCCTTCACCCGTTTGTCATTCCATCCGCTTGGGTCAGATACGTTCGGAGACGCCGCCGGCATGACCAATGTTCCCTCTGGTCCGACGACTTCTAGAAGAGCACGAATCACTGATACCGGGCCACCAACCGTCCAGCCAACTTTACCCAGCGAGGAATGAACCATTACTGTCGTTCCGGACCCGAGTCCTATGTCAGATAAGTCCCGACACAATGAATCGATGGTGTTTGGAGGCGCCATCAACGAGTCCTTGTGAGATAAATATACGAGCGCTTAGGGTCGAACGACCGTTCCTGAAACACATAACAGCCTATTCAATGTCTAAGTGACGTGTTATATCACGTCTCATGTACACATTTCTCCGGCAGTGGTTTTGAGTCAAGAATTTCTCTCAACATAGCAGACCGTGAGCGTCCGCTTTCGGAGTATAGCTGCCATCCTGGCAACAGGCTCTCTATGTCTGCTATGACCTATTAGCAGCCTTGATGAACCAAGGGGCTGATCGGATTGACTAATGGTGCCGCCGTTCCAGAGTCTTTATCGCCTCCAAAACATCTCCGTCGATCCTATGGGCAGCATTTACAAAATTACGCGGATCAAAGTGTGGATAGTCACTTGGAGCAGTGTCGCCAAATTTCCGTATATTAAATTTTATTCCATACAAGATTCCAATAAGCTCAATTTCTCCATCTGTTTCCAATACCAGGCTTCCACCAGAACTACCGTCGACGCTATCACAATCATGCATCAGCATTGACGCGAGATGCACCACCGACCCTTTTGACTTTTTCTTTACCGCACAATTATCAGACACGCTTATCTTCATCGTGTCTATGTTCAGTGCGGACAACTTTACTGTGGCACCTTTTTCTTGGGCTGCAAGAATCTGCGTTTCTGTTTTATCGGAGAGCTTGAGAGAGCCAAAATGAACATTTACTGAGGTTTTTCCATCGACCACCGCTACCGCCCAGTCACCACCCCAGCTGTCTGCTTTTATATTTCCCTTTATCACATCTATTATCGGGAACTTGAGGTACTTGTGGGCGTATGGGCTAAAGTAGCATTGCCCGTACTCGCTAAAACTCTGTTGGTCTTGAAATGCATGGGAAACAGTAATAACTAGATCAATATCAGGAAGATGATTCTGAATGACCGTTCCACTTGAACTGAAGCCTTGTCCGCTGCTGTCATGACAAACAACACTACCGGTGGCCTTTAGCGCAGTCTCCTTCGTGCTTTCATCTATTGGCCTCCGGTCATCTTTCCCAATTACGGCGCTCTGCGAGGCCGTGATGGGGACCATCATAAGCGCGCAGAAATAAAGTAGTGTGGATTGTTCGCTCAATATGACTCTTCGTTAATGGCTGTCTTCGGAGTGTAGCAGTCGTCGAGGCCGGCCCGTTGAATCTCCCTGTGCGGCCCAACCTGGTCCTGCCAATCCCCTTAACGATCACAACTCCCCAACCGCCCTGTACGCCTCGTCAATCGCACAGTCTATCGACGCTGATGCACCCGCGTCAGAATTGGCGATCACCATGCGACCAAACTGTTGGCGGCCTACTTCATTAGGGTACAGGCCATTCTTCCCAACCTCGTTAAACAGGTCGCTGTAGCCATAGGCATAGCCATGGCCCCAGCGATTGGCCGTTATGGCTGCTATATCCCTCGCGGGATCAAAACCGCCCCCCGCTAGGGCGCCGGCTAGCTCTTGGCGGGTCTCACGCTCAATAAACTCGAAGGACGAGCCATATAACTCACGCCGCCCCGCGAGGTGTTGTTCCCTGGGGGTTGCGTGGGGATCATCGCCAAAGGGAAAACGCTCCAAATGCACCACAATAGGTTGATCGGGGTCCGCCGAAAAATTATAGCCGCCCATGCTGACGGGAAAATCCAGGTAACCGAGGCTGTAGTAACTGGCCGGGGAACAGAACAGGCCTATCCCCAACTTTTTCCAGGCACGCCAGTTCTTCAACAACACGCTGGTGTAGAGAATCGGTGATTTAATGGCTGTTCCCAGGGCCTGTTTTTGCTCTGCGGGCAGCGCCGGGCACAGGTGGGGCAATATGGCGTTGTAGCCGGCAAACACACAGTGTTTAGCACTCACCTGGCAGGTCACGCCGTCGCGCACATAGGTAACGCCAACAGGCTGGCTGCCAGTGGCGTTGCCATCATGCTCAATATGCACCGCGGTACTGTTCAGTCGCAGGC
Organism: Halieaceae bacterium; assembly: GCA_965237855.1. GTDB lineage: Bacteria > Pseudomonadota > Gammaproteobacteria > Pseudomonadales > Halieaceae > CBDEGK01. The sequence continues at coordinate 397,184 of CBDEGK010000001.1, forward strand.
GAACGCTGGCGCCTTTCCGGTCCAGTTGCGAATAATCAAATTTTGCCCGCACCACGTCATCCATGGTCGAGCCCGGCGCAACCTCAGGGATAAGCTTGCGCACCAACAGGCGAGCCACCCCGGCGTTGCCGTCGGGGAAGTGGTAAATGTAGGGCTCTAACGCCCGATCCTTGTGAAAAGCCGTTGCGCGATAGCCTGGCAGGCCCACATAGCCCATGACGGAGGAGGCAGTTGAGGCTTCAATGCTGAGCCCGGAATCGAGGGTCATTGTTTCAAACAGGGCAAACACCTCGGGATCGGTAATACCGATGTTATTGCTCAGAAAATCCTTATAGCTGGTAGAACGCAGGTATTGTCGTTGCTGCGCCATAGGCAAGTGAGCGAGCACATTGTCTGTCTGCAACAGTAAGCCCACCAACTCGCGCCTGGCATTGTCGCCGATCGGCATTTGTTGCACGGCTTCTTCAGCGGTGATGCTACCCATATCCAGCGGCACAAATCTTTCGTAGTCCATCAATGCGTAGGGGACTAACGTGTCAGCGCTGTACGTTTCCTTATCAAAATAGGTACTACCGACAAGGCCATTGCGGCGGTAAAAGTCCTGATCGTAGGCCGTCTCAAAACGCCCGGTGTCGACACCAATGTCCCGAAGCAATTGTTTAGTGGTTTGGCTATACCACCCCGGCCCTTCCATGGTTTGTGCGCCCCCATAACTGATGATGGTCTCGCCCTGGTAGACAAACTCGTTGCGCTTGGCATGGCCGCCGAAGTCATCGTGATTGTCCAGGATCAAAATCCGTGCGCCGGGATTCTGTTGACGATAGAAAAACGCCGCTGACAAACCGCTGATTCCGGCGCCCACCACGATGAGGTCGTAACTGTCTCCATCGACTTTGTGAGGCTTGCCCCAATCGGTCTTGCCTTGCCAAACAAGTGCGTGCGCCGCATCGTATGAACCCGGGTGATTGCCGCGCAGCCCCGTTCGCAGCGGCGGATAATCCCCCGCCATAGTGCCAGCCAAAACACTGCCTGGCAGCGCGGTGCTGGCAGTAACGGTGGCCACCCCATTGATAAAGTCGCGGCGTGTTATTGATTGCCCCATACCCAGGCGGTGATCATTTTCCTTGGTCATACCCGTTAGTTCCTTACTTCGGCCAGATGGCGTTTTCCTGCTAGTATCCCACCATCATAGTGGTCGAGCAGGAGGGTCTGGTGTCGGAGTATAGCGGCCCAAGCAGGTCCTACCAATCCCTTGTGGGCACGCTCAAGCGAGCCCAATCTCCCGAATAGCCGATCTTAATTGTTCCCTCCTTTGTTCCAGCAGGCCGGTATAGCCCACGGAGATACGAACAAGCCCCGGGGAGATTCCTGCGGCTTGCTTGTCCTGATCGGCCAGCTCACTGGAGGTGCTGCTACCAGAGCATGACAACAGGGTTTCAAAAAACCCTAGCGAGACCGCTATGTAGCCGAAGTCATAGGAATTTTGTAATTTCTCCATTAATTTATTCGCGGTCTTTTCGTCGCCGAGATCCACCGCCAATATGCCACCAAAGCCGTACTCCTCGCGGCACAGGGTTTTTGCGAGTGAGTGATGCGGGTGGCTGGATAAACCGGGGTAGGTCACTTGCAAGCCCATGGACTCCAGATCCGCCGCTAATACAGCAGCTCGGCGGCTATGCTCTTGCATGCGCAGCGCCAGGTGAGGTATGCGCATACTGAGTGCGAAGGCTATATTGGGGTCCATGGTGGGGCCAAGCAGCATAAGCGCCCCCTCCCGGACACCCATCAATGCCTGCACCAGTTCTGACGACCCACACACCACGCCGGCAATAATGTCAGAGGCGCCACTGATATATTTGGTCAAACTATGCACCACCACGTGCGCACCCAGGTCCGCCGGGCTAACCATCAAAGGGCTAAACGTATTGTCTATCACCAACTGAGCGCCCACCTCATTGGCCAGGCGAGCGAGCATAGGAATATCGGCCATTTTCAAGGTTGGATTTGAGAACGTCTCGGCGAATATCACCCGGGTATTGGGTTTTATCGCAGCACGAACCGCTGCCTCGTCTGACACATCGACCATGGTCGTTGTTATCCCGGCCTTGTTGGGCAGGAAGTCATGCATGAGTGCGTAACTGCCGCCGTAAATAGTATTGGAGGCGAGTATGTGATCGCCGCTGTTGCAGCGCTGTAGCAACGCCGCCGTAATTGCGCTCATACCACTGGCAGTACAGTAGGCCGCTTCGGTGCCTTCCATGGCCGCCAGTTGGCGGGAGAGGTTGAACACGGTGGGGTTGAAGTGTCTGCCATACAAATAACAGCCTCCCCGTTGTGGGCCCTTCGCCCCGGAAAAGATTTCGGGCATGGTACCCGGATCGATAACCGTAAAGGTGGTGCTGGCCTCCACCGACATATTGACGCCACCGTGCTCACCAAATTCATGCTGAATTGCCGATATGGAGGCCACAGGATCTCTCTTGTACATGAACCATCTCCAAAATAATTGCGCAAATAGTTATTAAAATTCGCTGTAAGAGGACATAGTTTACTGTATATTCTGTCTACAAATTTATGTCCGAATTTAATTCGAAATACTATGGCAAATCACTCCCTAGACCGAACAGACCACGACGTAATCAAGCTTTTGCAGAACAATGCCCGGCTTTCCAATAAAGCACTGGCTGACAAGGTGGGGCTCGCGCCTTCTACCTGCCTGGGACGGGTGCAGTCGCTTATTGCCTCCGGGGTGTTTCTTGGTTTCCACGCAGAGGTCGATCCGCAAGCGGTGGGCGTGCGCTTACAGGCTATGATTTCTATCCGCTTGGCCAGGCACAGCCGAACGTTGTTGGAGGCCTTTCATGACCACGTGCTTGCCCTGCCGGAAGTTGTTCAGCTCTACCACGTGGCTGGCCCCATCGATTTTATGGTCCACGTATGGGTGCGCGATGCCGAACACCTGAGGGATTTGGTCGTGAACGCGTTCACCTCGCGTGAAGAGGTAGAACACATAGAGACAGAGCTTATTTTCGAGTACGCCGGCTCCATTGATCGCCCGGTTTACTATTCTGATGAGGAGAGTTAGTCATCCAAGCGGCTGGGCGGCTGCGATTACTTGAGCGTAACCAGGATAAGATCGATGGTGGTATCACCGGTGTTGCCGGATTCGTGTTCTTTATCTGAATCGACGGCATCTATCCAGCCCGCTGAGCCAGCTTCCGCAAACGGCGAGGGCGGAGATTGCACACCATCGCGGCGCTCTGACCAGGTGCCGCCCTTGATATAGAGGTAGACCTGGTTGCCGGGGTGACTGTGGAGGCCCGTCCACTGTCCCGGCTCAACCTGCAGCCGCTGCACAATCATCAGGTGGTTTTCCAGCAGTAGTTCCAGCGCAATGTTGGGGTAGACCTGTGGCGCGTGCTGGGGCTCGGGAGCAATCGGGCCATCGCCCTTTAGGGTCACATAGATCAAGTCGATGGGCGTATCGCCGGTGTTGCCGGAATCGTGTGCAGCACTGAGTGGGATCGCGTCCATCCAGCCCACCGCCCCGTCTTCATCGACTTCTGCCGAATACTCGGCTTTGCCACCGATGCGGCCAGACCACTCCCCGCCCTTGATGTGCACGTAGACCTGGTTGCCTGGATGAGAGTGAATGCCTTCCCATTCTCCAGGACCGACGATGAGCCGTTGCAGCACAACGTGCTTGTTCTCTAGCACTACCTCACCGTCAGGATCTGCCAGGTTCGGGTAGGTCAGCAGGAATTGTTTATCGGGTTCCATCACCGGCTCTGATGCGGTGTTGTTCCGCGCGCTTCTGGCGCAGGCGGCCAGCACCAAAATTAAGACTATGCACATTGTCAGGCTGCGTGGCATTGAGTTCTCCTGCGTTTGCGTTCGGAGTATAGCAGCCGCGTCGGTGCCGGGAGGCTGGTCGGTTCATTTCTCTGCTTGCATCCTTTGAGACGCAAGACTAGTGTCGCCTCTTGTTCCAAGCAGGCCAATAAGAAGAAATGAACAGTAAAAGCTATAGCTTCCGCGACGCCAACCTGAAATCGAAACCGCTGAAGCTGCTCAACGGTGTGGGCAAAGCCCTTGCCCGTGCCGGCATTGTGCTGCCCTCGCTGAAAAGCGAGGTGATCGAACAACAGGCGATGGAACGCGCAGGACTCGATGACTGGGGCAGTGACAGCTTTCGCGAGCCGCTTGAGCGATATGTTGATGCCATCGAAGCGGAGGCAAAGCTCAATACCTTTGGTCGCCTGGCGGTCAAAGAAATGTTGATACGCTCGCTCGTCAGTCGACTCAAACTGACTGACTGGCACAACCAGCATCCGGCCATTGCAAAGGAGGTTATTCATCAGCCTTGGATCATTCTGGGATTACCGCGCACGGGAACCAGCTTGTTATCCATCTTACTGGGGCTCAACCCCATGGCCCGGCCGCTCCTTCACTGGGAAGCCGCCACGCCGGTCCCGCCGGCCGATATGGCAACCGCCGCTGAAGACGAGCGCATTGCCCAGTGCAATGCACATCTGGAGGAGCTATTCCGTATTAACCCGGCGATACGGGCCATGCATCCCTTCGGCGCAATGCTGGCAGAGGAGTGCACTGCCTTGTTTATGTACGACTTACGGACGCTGGGTGTGGAATCGCAAGCCTATGTGCCCAGCTATGGGAAATGGCTTGCCTCGGCAGACATGTCCCCGGCTTATCGCGTGCACAAACAGACTTTGCAGGCTTTGCAGGCAGCGCAGCCGACAGAGCAGTGGGTCTTAAAGAGCCCGAATCACCTCTGGTGTTTGGAGCATATGTTGGCGGCCTACCCGGACGCCAGGATTATCTGGACTCACCGTACCCCGGCCGACATCGTCACCTCTCTTGCCAGCCTCACCAATACCTTGCAGCGGCCATTTACCAGCCAACAAAATCACCAGGCTGTGGCCAATGGCTGGAAGGGAAAGATTTCAGACGCCATCAGCAAATCTACGGCGTATGACAATAGCCGCAGTGATAAATGGTGTTTCCATTTGCGCTATGAAGATTTGATGCGTAATCCCGCCGCGGCGATGGAAAGCATATTCGACCATTTTGGCCTGGCTCTGGGGTCCTTGCATCAGCAGAGAATCTCCCGCTGGCTCGATTATCGGCCGAAGGACGTTTACGGGAAACATCAATACGACGCGGGTGACTTTGGCTGGACCCGGCAGCAACTGTCGGCAGAGTTTCGAGATTACCAGCAGGATTATTGCTGAAGAAAGGCCCGGCGGGGGCTTTCTTTTTTTGAGCGCTGAAATAGGCTAGAATGCGCGCCTCATTTGTTAAAGCTTCAGCACCAACACTTCGTTACCGCTGACTCACGCGGCCTTTAGTAGGGGTCGCCACTGATAAAGGACAGCCAGCATGCCTGTTATTACTTTGCCCGACGGTTCCCAGCGTTCCTTCGACAATCCCGTTTCTGTTCACGACGTTGCCGCCGATATCGGTCCCGGCCTGGCCAAGGCTGCGCTGGCCGGCAAGGTTAACGGTCGCGAGGTGGATACCTCTCACGTGATGGGAAATGATGCCGAGCTGGCCATTATCACGGACCGCGATGAGGAAGGGCTGGAACTGATTCGTCACTCCAGCGCCCACCTGATGGCCATGGCCACCCAGGAGTTGTTTCCCGGGGTGCAGGTGACTATCGGCCCGGTCATTGAAGACGGCTTCTATTACGACTTCGCCTCCGGCCACGCCTTTACGCCAGAAGACCTAGAAAAGATAGAAAAGCGCATGCTGGAAATCGTCAAGGACGATTTGCCGATCAAACGCGTGGTGATGGACCGCGACCGGGCCGTTAGGACCTTCCGCGAGATGGGTGAGCACTACAAGGTGCAGATTATAGAAGACCTGCCGGCAGATGAGGAAATCAGCATCTACCAGCAGGGGCCCTGGATGGACTTGTGCCGCGGCCCCCATGTACCCAGCACGGGTAAATTACAATCGTTCAAACTGACCAAGGTCGCCGGCGCCTATTGGCGTGGGGATTCCAAGAACGAAATGCTGCAGCGTGTTTACGGCACCGCCTGGCGCAACAAAAAAGAGCTGAAGGCCTACCTGCGTCGTATCGAAGAAGCGGAGAAGCGCGACCACCGCAAACTGGCCAAGAAACTCAATTTGTTTCATACCCAGGAAGAAGCACCGGGTATGGTGTTCTGGCATCCCAAGGGTTGGAGCATTTACCAGACCATTGAGCAGTACATGCGCAAGCAGCAGCAGGAGCATGGCTATCAGGAGATCAAGACGCCGCAGATAGTGGATATGTCCCTGTGGGAGAAGTCCGGCCACGCCAGCAAATTCGGAGATGATATGTTTACCCTGCAGTCCGAGGAGCGTCATTTCGCGATCAAGCCCATGAACTGTCCCTGCCATGTGCAGGTCTTCAACCAGGGATTGAAGAGCTATCGCGATCTGCCCTTGCGGTTAGCAGAGTTTGGTTCCTGTCACCGCAATGAGCCCTCGGGTTCTCTGCACGGCATTCTGCGCGTGCGTGGTTTTGTGCAGGATGATGCCCACATCTTCTGTGAAGAGGCGGCCATCCAGGCCGAGGTCTCCACGTTTATCGATTTCCTGCATGAGGTGTACGCGGATTTCGGTTTTGATGAAGTGATTTACCGGCTTTCCACGCGTCCTGACCAGCGTGTGGGTAGTGATGAGGATTGGGACCGCGCTGAAAAAGCCCTGGCGCAGGCGCTGGATGCCCACGAATTGCCCTGGCAGGAACTGCCGGGTGAGGGTGCCTTCTATGGCCCGAAAGTTGAATTCTCGCTGAAAGACTGCATTGGACGGGTTTGGCAGCTGGGCACTATGCAGGTGGATTTTTCCATGCCGGGTCGGCTCGATGCCCAGTATGTGGCCGAGGACGGTTCGCGGCAGGTACCGGTAATGTTACACCGCGCCATACTGGGTTCCTTTGAACGTTTTATCGGGATTTTGATCGAACATTACGAAGGTAATTTCCCGCCCTGGTTGGCGCCGGAGCAGGCGGTGATCTTGAATATCACCGACAAACAGGCCGAATATGCCAAAAATGTGGAAGATTCCTTAAAAAACAAGGGGTTTCGGGCCATTTCGGACTTGAGAAATGAGAAAATCGGCTTTAAAATCCGCGAGCACACGATTCAGCGCATTCCATACTTGTTGGTTGTAGGTGATCGTGAAGCAGAAACTAACACTGTGGCCGTGCGTGCCCGGAATGGTGAGGACCTGGGATCCATGGATCTCGACGCTTTTTGTGAGCGCGTCAACCAGGACGTTGCGCGACGTGGTCGTATTGTATTGGAGAAGTAACTTATCAAGAAAGAAAGTGGCAAAAGCAAACGTGCGCCCATAAATGAAGAGATCGTGGCGACGAGCGTTAGACTAATTGGTGCAGAAGGCGAACAGGTGGGTATTGTGCCCATGTCCGAAGCACGAGCTGCCGCAGAAGCTGCCAGTCTGGACCTGGTCCAGATCACAGATTCCGAACCCGTAGTGTGTAAGATCATGGACTACGGTAAACATGTGTTTGAAGCGAAGAAACAAAAAGCTGCTCAGAAGAAGAAGCAGAAGAGAACACAGGTTAAGGAGATAAAGTTTCGTCCAGGGACGGAGGAAGGGGATTACCAGGTAAAACTACGCAACCTGGTACGTTTCATAGAAGACGGGGATAAAACCAAAGTAACGCTGCGATTTCGCGGACGTGAAATGGCCCACCAGGAAATCGGCATGGAGCTACTCAAACGAGTAGAAGCTGACCTGGCCGAGTTAGGTAATGTCGAGCAATTTCCGAAAATGGAAGGTCGACAGCTAACTATGGTAATTGCCCCAAAGAAGAAGAACTAGCGGCCCGTGACTGCCCTAGATTCTATTTTATTAATCAACTGCCAATGCGGAGTTTATGATGCCTAAAGCAAAAGTTCACAGCGGGGCTGCCAAGCGTTTTAAGAAGACCGGTTCGGGATTCAAGCGCAAATGTCAGCACAAGAGCCACATCTTGACCAAGATGACCACCAAGCGTAAGCGCCAGTTGCGGGGTACCCGTGGGGTACACGGCAACGACAAGGTTGCGATTGACCGCATGTTGCGGACCAAGTAACGCCGACTGATTCTTAATAGAGGACAAGAGTATGCCCCGTGTAAAACGTGGAGTGGTGGCTCATCGCCGTCACAAGAAGATTTTGAAGCAGGCCAAGGGTTACTACGGTGCCCGTTCCCGGATTTTCCGGGTGGCCAAACAAGCCGTTACCAAGGCCGGGCAATATGCCTACCGTGACCGTCGTCAGCGCAAGCGTCAGTTTCGCGCGCTGTGGATCACGCGCATCAATGCCCAGTCTCGTGCCAATGGCCTGAGCTACAGCCGTCTGATCAACGGACTCAAAAAAGCCGAGATCGCCCTGGATCGCCGTGTACTGGCGGACCTGGCGGTGCATGACAAGCCGGCTTTTGCAGCGATCGTGGAGCAAGCGAAGGCCGCGCTGGTCTAAGCCCACCCCCATCGCTTGGGCTTAAAGCCCGGCGATTCGCTGGCAACACGTAATTGAAAGGGAAAGGGCTCCGCTCTTTCCCTTTCTGTGTTTTTAGGAAGTGAATAATAATGGAAGATCTGGAAAAACTAGGGGCAGAAGCCCGGAAAGCTATTAACAGCGCCGCTGACGGCGGCACGTTGGAATCCCTGCGCGTTGATTACCTGGGCAAGAAAGGTGTCATTACGGGCCTGGCCAAGACCCTGGGTAAGCTTGATGCCGAGGAGCGGCCCAAGGCTGGAGCCGCCATCAATGCGGTCAAGCAGGTGCTGCAAGACCTGATTGGCGCTCGCAAGGCCGAGATGGATGCGGCGGCGGTGGCAGAGCAACTCGCGGTCGAGCGTATTGACGTGACTCTGGACGGGCGTAGTGCCGGTGGCGGGGGTTTGCACCCGATCACCCGTAGCCTCGAACGCATGGAAGATTTCTTTTCCAGTATTGGTTTCGAGGTGGTCGATGGCCCGGAAATCGAAGACGACTACCACAATTTTGAGGCGCTGAATTTTCCGCCCAATCATCCGGCGCGCGCTGATCACGATACCTTTTATATCGATGAAAAAACGGTACTGCGCACCCATACCTCGCCGGTACAAGTGCGGGTCATGGAAAACAACCAGCCGCCCATTAAAGTCATTTGCCCGGGACGGGTTTACCGTTGTGACTCGGATCTGACTCACACGCCCATGTTTCACCAGGTGGAGGGCCTGCTGATCGACGAGCAGAGTAGCTTCGCCGATCTCAAGGGCATTGTTGAACAGTTCCTGCATGCCTTCTTCGAAAATGACAAGCTGGCGGTGCGCTTTCGTCCCAGCTATTTCCCTTTCACCGAGCCTTCCGCTGAGGCAGATATTCAGTGTGTGATGTGTGAGGGCGAGGGTTGTCGCGTGTGCAGCCATACTGGCTGGCTGGAAATCATGGGTTGCGGCATGGTCCACCCCAATGTGTTGAGCATGTCCAATATAGACCCGGACAAATATACCGGCTTCGCCTTTGGCATGGGTGTCGAGCGCCTGTCTATGTTGCGCTATGGCGTGAATGATCTGCGTATTTATTTCGAAAACGACCTGCGTTTTCTCGAACAGTTCAAGTAGGGGTAGATAGGGGTAGAGATGAAGATTTCTGAACAGTGGCTGCGCGAATGGGTTGACCCCGATATGGCAACCGGCGATCTCGCTCACCTGATCACCATGGCGGGCCTGGAGGTCGACGGCATAGAGCCGGTGGCGGGCGATTTCTCCGGTGTTATCGTGGCCGAAATAATTACTGCAGAACAGCACCCGGATGCAGACAAGTTGCGGGTCTGCGAAGTGAATACGGGCAGCGAAACCGTGCAAATCGTTTGCGGCGCACCCAATGCCCGGGCCGGGCTGAAGGCACCCCTGGCCACCATCGGCGGCGTACTGCCGGGTGATTTCAAGATCAAGCAAGCCAAGCTGCGCGGCGTCAAGAGCCAAGGCATGCTGTGTGCGGAAGCGGAATTGGGCCTGTCAGAGGCCGCCGGGGGATTGATGGAGCTGGCCGCGGATGCGCCGGTGGGAGAGGATCTACGCGCCTACCTGGGCCTGGACGACAATGTCATCGAGGTTGACCTGACGCCCAATCGCGCGGATTGTCTGGGCTTGCGCGGCGTAGCCCGTGAGGTAGGTCTGCTGACTCAAACCGCGGTGAAGCAGCCAGAATTCCAACATGCCGTCGAGTCGATTGACGATACCTTCCCGGTGACTCTGCAAGACTCCAGCGCCTGCTCCCGTTTCGTCGGGCGGGTGATAAAGGGCATAGATATATCGCGCCCCAGCCCCTTGTGGCTGCAAGAGCGTTTGCGCCGATCGGGATTGCGCTCAATCGATGCGGTGGTGGATATCACTAACTATGTGTTGCTGGAATTCGGTCAGCCCATGCATGCCTTTGACTACGGGAAGCTCACGGGCAGTATCGTGGTACGTAAGGCGCAAGCCGGTGAGCCGCTGGAGTTGCTGGACGGGCAAATCGTAGAATTGAAGCAGGGGACATTACTCATCACCGATGACAGCGGCCCCATTGCCATGGCGGGCGTTATGGGCGGTGCGGCTACAGCGGTCAGTGAAACGACCACGGATATCATGTTCGAGGCAGCCTTCTTCCATCCTGACGCAATAGCCGGCAAGGCACGTTCGTACGGCTTGCATACCGATGCCTCCCATCGATTTGAGCGTGGCGTGGACTACCAACTGCAGCGCCAGGCCATGGAGCGGGCGACACAATTGGCGCTGGACATTGTCGGCGGCCAAGCCGGCCCCATCACGGAAGTCATCGCCGAAGATCAGCTGCCTAATTTCAAGCCGGTGAGCTTGCGGCGTGAACGTATTCGCCGTCTGTTAGGCTTTGAAATGGCCGATGCCGAGGTCGAGCGAATCCTGTCGGGATTGGGCCTGGCTGTCAGCACGACGGAGGCGGGGTGGCAGGTCGACGTGCCGAGTTGGCGTTTTGATATTGCTATCGAAGCAGATCTGCTAGAGGAACTGGCCCGTGTCTACGGCTACAACAATTTGCCGGTCAGCCATATCCATTCAGACCTGGTAATCAAGCCCAGCTCAGAACAACAAGTATCTCTGCGCGATATTCGCCGACGCCTGGTGGCGCGAGATTACCAGGAGGCGATTACTTACAGCTTTGTCGATCCAGCCGGGCAGGCGCTGTTTGATCCCGATCTCACGCCGGTGCCGGTGAGTAATCCCATTTCCGCCGATCTGTCGGTTATGCGCACCAGCCTGTTGCCCGGTTTAATGGAGTCGGTGGTTCGCAATGTGAATCGCCAGCAGAGTAGGGTGCGGTTGTTCGAGACTGGATTGCGGTTCATACCCGCAGAGGGCGGCCTGCAACAGGTGCCGACCATTGCTGGCGTGATCACCGGACGACGCCTGCCCGAAGCCTGGGCTGAGCAAGGCGAACAAGTAGACTTCTACGATCTGAAAGGGGACGTCGAAGCACTGTTGGACCTGGCTGCCTCCGACGCAGAGTTCGCCTTTGCAGCAGCTGAGCGGCCGGGCTTACACCCGGGCCAAACCGCAACCATTCTGCGAGGTGGGGACGAGATTGGTTATATCGGCAGTTTGCACCCCGGTGTGTTGGCCGCATATGACATATCGGCACCAGTTTATGCCTTCGAATTGGACCTTGAAGTGATTCGCGGAGCGGCGCTGCCGGCCTTTACCGAGCTGTCGAAATACCCCGAAACACGCCGTGATCTGGCAGTCTTGGTGGACATAGAAGTGGCCGCTGCAGAACTGCTGCAAAATGTTCGAACCGTAGCAGGAACTTACCTCGTAGACTTAAGGCTCTTTGATGTATATGAGGGCAAAGGCATTGATCCTAAAAGAAAAAGTTTGGCATTGGGTTTGACATTTCGAGATTCTTCGCGCACCCTTAGTGATGAAGAAATTAGTAAGAGTGTGGATCAAGTGATTGATCTGCTTGAAAAAACCTACGGGGCGGAATTGAGGAATTAGGAAAGGGGTCATGACGGCGCTCACCAAATCTGAGATGGCCGAACGCTTGTTTGAGGAATTAGGTCTCAACAAGCGTGAGGCGAAAGAGATTGTCGAGTTATTTTTCGAAGAGATCAGGGGCTGCCTTGAGGCTAACGAGCAGGTGAAGTTATCCGGCTTTGGCAACTTTGATTTACGCGATAAAAGTCAGCGCCCTGGCCGCAATCCCAAGACCGGCGAAGAGATTCCGATCTCCGCTCGCCGAGTAGTCACGTTTCGTCCCGGTCAGAAACTGAAAGCCCGTGTAGAGAGCTTCGCTGAAAGCGGCGAGCTGACACATGAGGCAGAACCCATCTCCTTTGGCTTAGGCTCGTATGATGCTGGAATCGAGCGCTAGTACCGAACTGCCTAGCATCCCCGGGAAACGCTACTTCACCATTGGCGAAGTCAGCGAACTCTGCAATGTAAAACCCCACGTGTTGCGCTACTGGGAGCAGGAATTTCCCCAGCTCAAGCCGGTTAAGCGGCGTGGCAATCGCCGCTATTATCAGCGTCAGGATGTGCTCACGATTCGCCTGATTCGCAGCCTCTTGTACGACCAGGGCTACACCATCGGTGGTGCTCGCCAGCGTATGGAAGAAGACGCTTCGCTGTCCGAGGAGTCTGAGGGTACAGCGACAGTCGCAACGGATCTCGCTACAGTTCGCGGCCTGATTCTCGAGCTGGAAGAAGTCGTTAAAGTTCTGTCGCCTTAACACCCCTCCATCCATTGAAACACCCACAAATATCCGTATAATCGCGGCTTCTCTTTCGGGGCGTAGCGCAGTCTGGTAGCGCACCACACTGGGGGTGTGGTGGTCGTAGGTTCAAATCCTGCCGTCCCGACCAAATTTTGCTTAATTAACAAAGCCCTACATTTATAGGGCTTTGTCGAGTACTGACAAGTTAACTGATTTTCATTAGATTTGCTTCTGCGATTGTCCCCAAAGTTATTAATTTGCTGTTACCGGTTGGTCGTATTTCGTCCTGGAATAGCCCCAATTTGAGTTAACTTGTCAGTACCCTCCGCAAAGCATCGGCTAGATTTTCTCACTCGAGATAACACGGAGACGAGCGAGCTAGCTCTACCCACTGGCAATAACAGGTAGAGTGCCTATGCTCTAACTCATGACAGATTCCCCTGAACGTGATCCTCTCTATATTTCTTACTCCGGTTCTTCCTTGTTGGAAACACCCCTGCTCAACAAAAGTAGCGCCTTTACCGAAGAGGAACGAGCAGCATTCAACCTGACAGGCTTGTTACCTCCGCGCCATGAAACCATTGATGAGCAGGTGAATCGTGCCTATATGCAGTACCGCGGCTTTTCTCAAGCAATCAACAAACATATCTTCCTGCGGGCCATTCAGGACAACAACGAGACCCTGTATTTCCGCTTGCTCCAGGAACAGATTGATGAGATGATGCCCATTATTTACACCCCCACCGTGGGCGATGCCTGTGAACAGTTTTCCGATATCTACCGAAGTGCTCGGGGTTTGTTCATCGCCCATAGCGAACGTCATCAACTGGATGATGTATTACACAACGCCGCCAAGCAGGCGGTGAAAATTATTGTCGTCACTGACGGCGAACGCATCCTCGGATTGGGCGACCAGGGCATTGGCGGCATGGGCATTCCAATTGGGAAATTGGCTCTGTACACAGCCTGCGGGGGGATCAGTCCGGCGTATACCCTGCCAGTGATGTTGGACGTGGGGACCAACAATGAGGCGCTGCTGAATAATCCGCACTACATGGGGTCTCGTCACATGCGGATCGGCCAGGCTGAGTACAACGAGTTTATAGACATGTTCATTCACGCCGCGCAGAAGCGTTGGCCCGGGGTCATGATCCAGTTCGAGGATTTCGCGCAACCGAACGCGACACCCCTGCTCAATCGCTATCGCCATCAAGTCTGTTGCTTTAACGATGACATTCAGGGCACGGCCGCGGTTACCGTCGGTTGCATACTGGCCGCTTGCAAAAGTAAAAGAGTGAAATTGTGTGCGCAACGGGTAGTGTTCGTTGGTGCCGGTTCCGCTGGCTGCGGGATCGCCGAGTACATGATCATGCAGATGTGTACCGAGGGAGCCAGCGAGTCTGAAGCCCGCAGCCGTATCTACATGGTGGACCGAGACGGCCTGTTGACCGACGGCATGTCCGGTCTGCGCGACTTCCAGCAGAAACTGGTACAGGGGGAAACTGCGCTGGACGACTGGTCTTACCGCGGTGAGTATCCCTCATTGCCAGAGGTCATCGCGGGCGCCAGACCAGGCATACTGATTGGCGTATCCGGGCAGGCGGGCTTGTTTACAGAGCAGGTGGTTCGAGGTATGAAGGAATATTGTGACTTACCTGTTATCTTTCCCCTGAGTAATCCTTCAAAACAGGTAGAAGCAACACCGCAGCAGGTCATCCAGTGGACCGATGGCGAGGTAATTATTGCCACTGGCAGCCCGTTCGACACGGTGTCCTTGCGGGGCATTGATTATCCCATCGCCCAGTGCAACAACGCCTATGTTTTCCCTGGCATCGGCCTCGGCGTGGTCGCCACCAAGGCCACCCGGGTGAGTGATGAAATGCTTCTGGCCGCCAGCGCCACTCTGGCTGACGCATCGCCCCTGGCAAACACGGGCCACGGTGACCTGTTGCCACCCTTGCGTGAAATTGCCCTGCTCAGCCGCAAGATCGCTTTCGAGGTAGGCAAGCTCGCACAGCAACAGGGCCTGGCTCCGCACACCACAACGGAGGCGCTCGAGGCCAGCATCGAACGCAACTTCTGGAAACCGGAGTACCGCTCCTACAAGCGGGTAAGTATGTAAGAGCTTACGCCTCGAAGCGAACACCGTGTCGAATACTGAGGGAATCGCGCTTCTGTTTGCCTTTGGCAACGGCCCCGTCAACAACCTGCATTTGGACGCTGGCCTGTATGGCCTGGGCAGTGCCGGTCAAAATCGAATCATCGGTACTGATTGATACCAATTACCTGTCGATCTGTAGTAGCAGCCGGAGTCGCTCCATTTAGACCAGAATGAGTCCGGCTGTCGTTGTAATAGCACTGATAACCACGGAGCTTGTTTTCCAGGTCAGTCTCTGTCCAAAATAATGTCTGATCTAGTAGTTCTCGGCGGACACTGCCAATCAATCGTTCAACAAATGGATGCGACATTGGAACATAAGGAATAGTTTTGATTTCTTCAATTTCAAGTACACACAAATTGGCTTTCCAGAGGTGATACTGAAACAGCGGATCATTATCTGAACTGAGATATGTCGGCCAGCCTTTTCCAAGAGTTGCTTGGTTGAACATGCGACACAGTGCGGGCCATCTACGTTCCCCGCATGCACACCAAAGCCAACTATCCTGCGTGTTTATTGATCCATGACGACCATTACCCAGTGGCTCCTCAGCAAATGGATTCACATCTGAACAGGTCAACGCTCCATAGACTTCTTTGGATGGTCCCCTGGGTCCAGGTTTGCCCCCGCTGCGTGGTGAATACAGAAGTAGCGACCAGAACCCGAGTAGGGCACGATCACGGGCAGCAAGGTTTGGTGCGCGCTGCCTCGATCTGCTGTGAATGATCAGTTGATGTTTTAATCGCTCAGCTTACAGCTGATCTCGATAGTCAAAGCGCGGGTGCAGTTCACTTTGCACCCTTTGATCGAGAAGGCCGATCTGTACATCATCGAAGTAATCCCGGTAGCCACCCACCTTGGCTTTACGCACTTTGAATGAGTCCGGAATATTGGGATCGCCGGCTTTCATGCGCTTGCCACTATTGCTGAAATGGTTGCTCGCCTCCTTGGCGCGCAACTGTTCCAGCGAGGCGAATTCCACGCAGTCCGTAATCCACGCGTCGCGCAGTTCCAACCCGAGAAACTCCACAATCCGACGCATCTCATTTTTTGGTTGCACCCGCAGATCCTCGTAGCGCGTTATGGCAAAGCGGTTGATGTTATCGGCATCTTCAGCCCAGGCATTCATGTAGCGAATAATATTGGGCATTCCTTGAAGTTCGTGATTAA
Source organism: Halieaceae bacterium (assembly GCA_965237855.1). Classification (GTDB taxonomy): domain Bacteria; phylum Pseudomonadota; class Gammaproteobacteria; order Pseudomonadales; family Halieaceae; genus CBDEGK01. The sequence goes on from CBDEGK010000001.1 coordinate 413,257, forward strand.
CGAACTCCCAGATAGAAATGTCCCGACCGTGGGGCGGATAGCGATTGATGATTTTTTTCCGCGGGCGCATACGGTGCTGCCACTGGAAGAACTGGGAGACGGCCACATCCTGGGGCCGTCGGGCCAGGAACAGGGTGGGGTAATCGTAGAAGTCCCGCTTGTTGTCGAGATTGCCGGTGTAGCTACGCAGGTAGTTATCGTGGGTGAAAAATAGTTTGGGGGCGCTGGCGTTGATGGCGTGAAAATTATCGAACTCCAACAGCAAATTGTCGGCAATGCCAAAACAGAGCTGGCAATAACGGGAAAGCATCACCCGCAACCAGGTGCGGCCGGCCTTGCCGTAGGATGCCACCACGGCATCTGCGCGCCGTAGCTGATGGAATTCGCGGCGTCCGCGATACCAGCGCTCCAGCCGAATGCTCATGTCGGTAAAAGGAGAAGTCAAAGAGGTATTCTCAAGTGAACCAGTTGCGCATTATAGCGGTGGCGCAGCGTCTGATGAAGGGGCGCACCGTGTGATGGAGGTAGGTGTCGGTTACACTGTGCGACTTTTACCGTTGAACAGGGTGCATCATGTCTGATTTCTCTTTTGAAGCCACCAGCAAAAGCTTTGCCGCCGAGCATGGCAGCATTCACTACCACGAGGCAGGCAGTGGCCCCGACCTGCTGCTAATTCACGGCTCCGGTCCCGGCGTAACCGGCTGGGCGAACTTTGAAGGCAACCTGCCAGTGTTCGCCGAGCACTTTCGTTGCGTCATCATCGACCTGCCCGGCTATGGTAAAAGTGACCCCATCGAGGGCGACCCCATTGGCGGTTGTGTCAGTGCCTGCGTCACCCTGATGAACGAGTTGGGCATGGCACGCACCCACATTATTGGCAATTCCCTGGGCGGCATTGTCGGCTCTCAGATCGCCGCCAATTTCGCCGATCGGGTCGGCAAGTTTGTCACCATCGGTGGTGTTGGCATGAACATATTCTCGCCGTTTCCCGGCGAGGGCCTCAACCTGCTGGTGGAGTTCACCGAAGATCCTACTCGCGAGCGCCTCACCCAGTGGCTGCGCTCCATGGTGTTCGACCAGGCCATGGTGACTGAGGAATTGATTGAGAAGCGCTTTCAGCAGGCGACAGAGCCGGTGACGATGGCGACCAGCAAGAAACTCTATTCACGTGCTTCGATACAGGCCACAGCAGAGATGTTCCGCGGCGAAAATGCCCACCTGCGTATCGCCCACCTGTCCGCCATACAGGCGCCCACATTGATTACCTGGGGGCGGGATGATCGCGTGACGCCGCTGGATATTGCCCTGATCCCCATGCGCCTGATCCCCAATGCCGAGCTGCACGTGTTTCCCAAGTGTGGCCACTGGAACATGATCGAGCGTAAAACCGAGTTTGAATGCGTGGTGAAAGCGTTCCTGTTACGCGAGGATTCGTAAGGTCTGGGCGACCCCGTCTAGGCGACCCCGTCTAGGCGACCCCGTCTAGGCGACCCCGTCTAGGCGACCCCGTCGAATCAGTTTCAGCCGTTAGCCTCTAGTTCGAAGATGGTGCGCAGGATGCGTCGCCATTCCCGGTACTGTTGTTCCAGGCTGCCGTTGAGTTCTACCACCCGGCCTTTGATCTCCAGGAAGGTCGGTTGCGTCTCATTGTTGAAGCCTTCCGCCAGCCGCGCTGATTCCTGCTGCTGCACCTTGACCCATCTGAAGTTCAGATAGGAACGCTTCATGGCCTGGTAGCTACCTTTCTTGGGCTTGCTGCGCTCCGACAAGCGGTCTTCATGCAGGGTTTGATACAGCGCCTGCTCTCGGTTGACTTGCCGCCACAGGTCATAGGTTGGCCCCAGTTCTCGAAACAGCTCCTCGTATTGGCCATCGACAGTGTCGACAAAGACATATTCCTGCTCGCGGACGCGCTCGATTCGGGCCAGCATGGGGTCGTCGCGAGCGGGTAGGCGATTGAGGGTAAATCGTCCGTCTTCCTGCTGGCTGAGATAGCCGGCAAAAGCACCCGGTGCCAGTGAGTGTGCGTAACGCAATTGCGCAACATCCTGAATAACTTGCAGGTCCCGCGTCCCAAGGCTCGCCGCCGTGCCGAGTAAATCCTGGGCAAATTCTCTATACAGCTCGGCGAAGGGGCGTTCTCGCCTGATCGAGTTGGAGCCGTAATCCGCATCGGCCGCTGTAGCGGAATAGTGTCGCGATAGCCATTGCCGACCGGTGCTGTCGGTCACCTGGATAGCGATTTCCAGGCTGATGCCGTCTGAGCTAATAATTTTGCCGGTGACCAGTAGTTCGCTCTCAGGGTCGGCAGCGGGCAGTACTCTCACTGCTCCCCACTGATCGGTTTCGACCAGGGCATCGCGCAGGGCGAAGGGCAGGTAGCGCGCCTCCAGTTCGCGTATCTCGGGAAAAATACCCAGTTTCTTGTACTGGGAAGGATCGGCGCCGAGGCCGGGGTCAAAAACTACCAGGCTGATGTCCAGCTCGCGGATATCGCCGTGGCTGTGTGTCGCCCACAGCAGGGCCAGGCAAAAAACACAGCGCCCCACTTGTCGCATTCTCATGTGCCAGACCTGCTACAGACATTGCCTCTGCTCAAGGTGTACTTACACTCAAAGTCCGGTGGCAGTGGATCAAAGCGGTAATACACGCGGTTGAGTGTGAAGGAGCGATTGCGGCCGCGGGAAATCGTGGTAGCAATGTGTAGTTTCTGCCCGTCGGGCGCCAGGGTCAGGCGGTGGTTAATTCGGGTGCCCTCGGGTAGTGCGACAACGAAGATCAGATGATGCGCATCCCAGCCACACAATTCACTGCCTAGTTCATCAGTCACCACCTCCGGGGTGTCGTCGTGGAAACTGCAACTGAGGGCAAACGTGTCTTCGCGATCCACCATGATATCGGTGCTGCTCTGTTCGATTTCCAGCACTTGCGAGGTGGTGATGAAATCCGCCAGTTTGGCCAGGGGAATAATGGTGGCGATGGTATTCGAGACCTCGGGGCTGGCCGATGTTTGCGCGCCGCGGCTGCTGATATCGGCGCTGCCAGAGCGGGCGCGCCGTTCCGCCTGGCGCTGCAACTCCTGGTAAATGCTGCGCAGCTTGTGATCGAGATCGTCGCTGCGACCATAATCCATTTCCCAGGAACCCGTGAAATCCACAGACTGGTCTCGCTCCGCAACTGAGCTGGCTTGTTCTGGATTGGAGCCACAGGCGGCGATTAGCGCCAAAATGGCAGATGAGAAGAGGAGTTTGGTTCGAATGTGCATGGCGGGCCATACTGTACCCCAATATGGCCGGACGATGTGTTAACAAATGTCAGTGATCTTGCATGGTTGTTGGCAATAATTCTGGTAGAATTTTTCATTTTTTACCATACGTACACAAACTACGGAGCAGTCGCATGAGTCTGGCAAACAAGGTGTTGGCAGTTAACAACGATCTGCCGATACGCACTGAGCAACCGGTGCACAACGGCAAGGTGCGTTCTGTGTACTGGTTGACTGCGGCCGACAGCGCCCGCCTGATCCGTGAACAGGGTTACGATGTGGCGGCCGATGCGCCGCTGGCGATCATGGTGATCTCCGACCGAATATCCGCCTATGAATGTATCTGGCATGGCGAGGGTGGCATGAATGGTGTGCCGGGTAAGGGCGCTGCTCTTAACGCCATCTCTAATCACTGGTTCAAGCAGTTTCGAGCGCAGGGACTGGCGGACAGTCACATCCTGGATGTTCCCCATCCCCTGGTCTGGATTGTGCAAAAAGCACGGCCGGTCATGATCGAAGCCATTGCCCGCCAATATATTACCGGCTCGATGTGGCGCGCGTACGAGCGCGGGGATCGCAACTTCTGCGGTATCGAGATTGCAGATGGTTTGCAGCGTGATCAGTGCCTGCCACAGCTGCTGATCACGCCCTCGACCAAGGGTATCCTGACCGGTATTCCCGGTGTTTCCGAGGTGGATGATGTAAATATCAGCCGTGCCGATATGGAAGCGAATTACCAGGCTTTCCAGTTTTCAACAACTGCGGACATAGATCGCTATGAAACGCTGCTGAGTGAAGGCTTTACGGTGATCAGCGATGAATTGGCGAAGCTCGACCAGATTTTCGTCGATACCAAGTTTGAGTTCGGCTACGTCACCGATGCCAATGGTGATGAGAAACTGATTTATATGGACGAGGTGGGTACACCGGACTCTTCCCGAATTTGGGACGGCCCCGCCTATAGGGAGGGTAAGGTGGTAGAGAACTCCAAGGAGGAATTTCGCCAGCTATTGCTCAATTATTTTCCGGACCCGGATATTCTGACCAATAAGGACCGGATGGACGAGCGCCCGGCACTGGCCCGGGACAATGACCTGCCAGAAGCCATCATGCTGCAGACCTCTGATACCTATCGCTCTATTGCAGAGAAAATCACCGGTCAAGCCCTGCAGTTGTCGGACAATCCCAAAGCAGAGATTGTAGAAGTACTCAATGATCGCTATGGTCTGATTCAGTAGTGGCGGAGGGGCCTATGACACACGTTCAAAAATTGCTGGCTGCGATCCTGGCAGTGACCATGCTAATGCTGTTGAGCGCCTGCTCGTCCACGTCTGACACCTATGCCAACGTAGATCCGGCAGTGGATTTCTCCGCCTATAAAACCTATGGCTTTATCGATAACCCATCTTCTAATAGTCAGGGCTATGAGTCTCTGGAAACCAGTTTTCTCAAGGTTGCCGTGGCCCAGCAAATGAACCAACGGGGATATCACTACGATAAACAACCGGACCTGCTGCTCAATTTCTACATCCACACCAAGGAAAAACTGCACACTTACTCAACCCCCGTCGCGCACGGGTATTACGGCTATCGCAGCTACAATTCCTGGGGTGGCTACGCCTATGAAACCCAGGTACAGCAGTACACCGAGGGCACCCTGAATATCGATGTGGTGGACGCCCACACCAATAAATTGGTGTGGGAGGGGGTATTGACAGGCCGGCTTACCGACCAGGATGTAGCGAATCTCGAGGCCACCGTTGATGCCGCAGTAAAGCAAGTCTTCACTAACTTTCCAGGTTAGTAGAGGGTTGTTACTTTAACCCCTATATGTGGTAAAGTTGGCACCAATTACATTACTGGTGCGGGGCCGCTATGGTAATTGCCATACTTTTGTTCGGTCTGATCGTCGGAGTGATGCAAATCTCTAGCCCGGCGGCTGTCGAACAGGTCGCTAACGCTGACGGCGTCAGGGATAACGTGATGGAGGTAGCCCGCGAGGTCGCTGCCGAGCCTGTTACTGCCAACGCGGCGGGATCAGCGCCTTCCAATTCCATTGTCATAGATATCCGCAGCCACGACGGCAATCCGTACGTGTTAATGGCGAATGCCCGCAGCAAAGCCGAATTGAACCAAATGGTTGCCGACCTGGTGGCCAATCAGCCGCATAAGGCAGGCAATATTGTGACCATGGCCATGGCCATGGCACAACAATACGACGATAACACCATCGGTGATGTTGCCATGATTTCAGCAGCAGCCACCAAGGCCGCGCCTGAACACGCAGTGTCTATCGCTGCGGCCGTGGCGCGCTCGCTCAAGCATGCGCCTGCCGCGCTGTCAGCCGCGGTTGCTTCCGTCGTAGTGTTGGTACCCGAGCAAACCCAGACGATCGCCACCGTGGTCGGGGCAGTGGTGGGCGATGATGCATACACCCTGGGCATGATCGCCCAGACGGTCGCTATTTCTTCCGGCGAGGAGGTTTTCACTGGCCTGTCTACCGGCTCTGGTGCTTCCGTAGCCGCGGTCATGAAACAGAGTTCTCGACTGGGCATACGGGTGCCCTTCGAAGTACCAGCTTATGCAGCCCAGATTGCACCTCAGCCCTCCATGTTTGCCGATATCCAGGCTGGTAAAGCCTCTAACGAACGCCTCAACTAAGTATGTCTGATATTCCCCAACCGCGCCCTGCGGCGACGGTGGTTTTGTTGCGCGACAGCGAAACCGGCCCCGAAGCTCTGCTTCTGAAACGCAACAAGGCGCTGGCGTTCGCCGGCGGCCTGTGGGTGTTTCCCGGTGGTGCCCTGGATCCAGAAGACTGGGCGGCAGCCGAGGATGATGAGTTCGAAGCCGCGCGCATTGCCTGCGCCCGGGAAGCCCAGGAAGAGGCGGGACTGGTGGTGGATGCAGATACCATGGTTCAGATCAGCCACTGGACCACGCCGGTGGCCGAGAAGAAGCGTTTTTACACCTGGATCTTCCTGTCCCTGGCCGTCGGCGCCGAAGAGGTGCAAATCGATGGCAGTGAAATACACGACCACCAGTGGATCAATGTGCGTGAGGCCATTGCCCAGCACGAGACGGGCGAGTTGGGGTTGTTACCGCCAACCATCATGACGCTGCGGGCATTGCAGGGATACCTGTCGGCACAAGATGCCGTGCACGGTATTGCGGCGCGCAATGCCCCGCATATCCTGCCGGTGTTTGCGCGCCAGGATAATGTCGTTGCCGTCTTGTTTCCCGGTGATGCCGGCTACGACAGCGGCGATACCACTGTGGTGGGATCACGCAATCGGGTGCAGATGCTTGAGGGTAGCTGGCACTATGCCTGCGAAGACCTGGACCCGGCCTTCGCCCGCATGGACGTCTGATCAGCTGAAGCAGTAGTCCTTGCTCTCGATAGTCCGGGTCCATTGCCACAGCTGCAGAATTTTCCACGGCCACAACAAGGTGCACTTGCCATCATCGTTGGTGTAGAAGCTGTACTTGACTGATTTGTGCTCCCAGATCATCTGCGCATGCTGCTCCCGAAAGCGTTGGTTATAGTCGTCAAATACCTCCTGCCGGCAGTCCAGTGCCTGATGTTCACTAGTTAACAGCGAGTGCAGACCATCCATGATGTAACGCACCTGGCACTCGATATTGAAAATGATGCTGCCGCCAAAGGCAAGGTTGGTGCCGGGACCGTAACAGAGGAAGAAATTGGGTACGGTGATGCCCAGGTAGGCCGCCGGCTCTTCGCCCCATTGGTCGGCCATTGTCCTGCAGCGTGCGTTTACCCATAGGCGCAGAATCGGGGATGACTTTCGCCAATAGCTCTTCATCGTCACCGACCTGGGTTTTGATGTAATCGCTGAACATCTGGTAGATGAAATCATTGGCCTCATTGATGGAGCGCTCCTGGTGGGGCCAGTCAGGATCGACAATGGTCGTTTCCCAGGCGCCATCAATGGCGATATAGGGAAGGCCCGCTTCTTCCAGGCGAATAGCCGCCAGCACGCCGGCCATACCGCCACCGATAATAACGACTGAAAAGTCCTGCCGAGTTGCCTCGTCCAGCTGTTGTGCCCAGTGGTTGCCGCGCTGATCCTCGCCATCCAGCTCCATTTCCTCGAGTAGCATGGGCACATAGTCCTGGGGAACTTCTTCGGCCACCAGGAATTCCATCATGCGGTGAATGGTGTCGGGACTGGGTGGCTCGGGCAAGACGCCGGCCACCATCACGAAAGTCCCGGATGACTGTCAGCGCCTGCGTGCGGACGCTGGCCTTGGCTTCCTCGGACATATAGCCCTGGTATTCATTGATGTAGAGCCCCATGGGGCGGAGCTCGCTATCGAGCAGACTGCTGTCGCCACTCATGTGGATCATCGACATCAGCAGGCAGGGGATACTGGCTTGTTCGAGGGCAGCGGCAATCTCTGCATCGGAGGCATGGATACCGCTGCCGGCGGGGTTCTGTTTACTACTCATAACTTTGGGATTCCAGCAGGCTCATTCATGACATTCTAAATTTCAGGTACAAACAGGGTCGGATTACGGGCGACCCTGACATCATCTAATCGGGAGTGGGCGGCCTCACGGCAGGTGTCTTCCGACAGAATATAAAACTGTTTCTCGACTATAGCCTGAAATACCCGTTCTGCCAGTTCAGCTGGGTCTTTGCCGGTGGCCGTGGTGGCGACAATAGCCTCGCTGGCGAAGCTGCGCGAATCAGAAGTGGGGGCATCATTCAGTGCGCTGGGGCGATTGCGCTCGGATTTTCCAATGCCCGTGTCAAACAATTCGGGGCACAGACAGGATACCCCTACCTGGGGGGCCGTCAGAGACAACTCATGGTACAGGCACTCGCTAAGGGCCAGTACCGCGTGTTTGGTCATATGATAAATGCCGGAATAGGGCATGGTGGTAACTGCGGCCATGGAGGCCGTATTGACCATATGACATTCCTCGCCGCTGGCAATCATGTGCGGGATAAAACTGCGAATACCGTGCACAACACCGTATTGATTGACCCCGGTCAGCCAATCAAAATCATCCAGGGTGGCCTCCCACAGGTGTCCACCGACAAAGACGCCGGCATTATTGCAGACGATGTGAATAGCGCCGAAGCGATCTATGGTTTGTTGCGCCAGGGCGTCGACAGACTGCGCATCGCTGACGTCACAGACGACCGCCAGCGTTGCAACGCCCAGCGCGGCGACCTCACGCTCGGCCTCGGACAGCGCCTCCTGCTCAATGTCGGCCAGCACAACCCGGCAGCCGTGGCTGGCAAATTTCTTACACAGTGCGAGGCCAATGCCTCCGGCTGCGCCGGTAACAATTGCGACTCGGTTGGCAAAATCTTTCATCGGTGGATTCTTCTTCGGAAACTATGCAAAGCTATGAGTAGCACTTGCTAATGGAGACTGTCAATTGTGATGTACCCGCGCTGGGACCTGGCTACGCGTTTGTTTCACTGGGCGCTACTGCTGGCCCTGATTTTGGCATGGGTCAGCCAGGAAGAGGATTACATCGATGTGCATATCGGCAGTGGTTACGCCGTGCTGGCACTGGTGTTGTTTCGCTTGCTGTGGGGCCTGGTTGGCAGTGTGCATTCACGGTTCAGTGATTTTTTACGTTCGCCGGCGGTGACATGGCGCTACTGGCGACAGGGTGGGGCAGATGGACCGGGTCATAATCCGGCGGCGGGTTGGTCGATTCTGCTGCTGTTGGTGGTGGTGCTGGCGCAGGCAATCACCGGCCTGTTTAACAGTGACGAGTTGATCTATTCCGGGCCCCTGTTTCATCTGCTGGACAGTCATTGGAGCGACCTGCTCGGCGCCTGGCATGAACGCCTGTTCTGGTTTCTGCTGGGCCTGGTCAGCCTGCACATCCTGGCGGTGCTCTATCATCAATTGCTGAAGCGGCAGGATATCTTGTGGCCCATGCTCGACGGTGGTTCAGATGGCAAGGGCGTGCCGCGCTCCGGCTTGTTTGCGCTGCTGGTATTGTTACTGGTGGTCGGGTTCATGGCGCTGGCCCTGGCTCTGGTGCCGGAGCCAACACCTATCTGGTAGCGGATTAATTCATGTAATCCTTGGACTTGTAGTCGTCGTGACAGTTCTTGCAGCTGCCGCCGGTCTTCTGGAATTGCTTGAGGATGGCCCGTTTGTCGGCGGTGCTGGCCACCAGTGCAAGTTTTTCAGCTTCTTCGCGCAGCGTGCCGATCTTGCTCTGGAAATCATCCAGGTTTTCCCATATCTCCGGTCTGGCCCGGGTCTGACCCTTATCGCTGCCGGTCGGAAATCCGCGCATCAGATCCAGGCTGCTAGCGGTGGCCAGGTCATTGGCGTAGCCCTGGAAAGCCTTGTCATTCCAGGGCATCTCGCCCTTGATCATAGAACTCATTGGGCCGAAGTTGGCACCCATAACCGCAAACAGGGATTGGCGGTAGGAGAGGCTAAATGCGCTCACGTCGAGGTGGGAGAGGGCGATCGGTGTGGCGGTCAGACCAGATAGTAAAACCACAGCGGTAAACAGTTTTTTCATAGGCTTGCTCCTTCTTATTGTCAATTCATGATAGCTAATTTTCGAGTACTATAGCGACCACATTAGGTATCACCAAGAGCGAGCTATGGCAGACGAACTGCAGTGGGATCACAGTGTAGATGTACTGGTGGTCGGGTCCGGCAACGGCGGCCTGACGGCAGCGTTGTGTTGCTATGAAATGGGCGCCGAGGATGTACTGGTTATCGAAAAATCGGAACTGTTTGGTGGCACCAGCTCGGTGTCCGGTGGTGGTGTGTGGGTACCCTGCAATCGCTACGCCAAAGCGGCGGGTGCGGAGGACTCCTTCGAAAAAGCCAAGACCTACCTGATGAACTGTCTGCCGCAAGGGCAGGTTCCCGAGCACATGATTGACACGTATCTGAGCAATGCCCCCAGCATGGTTGATTTTCTTCATGAGCGCACGCAGGTGCGCTACGTGACATTGGAGCACTACCCGGACTATTACACCAACATGGAGGGGTCCATGGCCGGTCACCGCTCGATGGAACCTGAAACCATCAATGCCAATGAGCTGGGCAAGGAGTTCAGACAGCTGCGGCGTACACACCCCATGATGCACCTGGGTGGTTTGATCGGTATTACCCAGGTTGAAGCGGCGCTGCTGGTCGCCCAGCTACCGGGTTGGTTGGGTGCCGCGGCCAAGATGGTGGCGAAATATATTCTCGATATTCCCTGGCGCCTGTTTGGTGATCGTTATGATCGGCGCCTGGCAACCGGCTGCGCAGGAGTGGCACGCTTGCGCCGCTCCATGCAGGACCGGGATATGCCCCTGTGGCTGAATGCGCCGATGCAATCCCTGCTGACCGATGGCGCCGGTAGAGTGATCGGTGCGGTGGTAGATCGAGACGGCAAACCATTGCGGGTTCAGGCTCGCAAAGGCCTGGTATTGGCTGCCGGTGGTTTCGAGCACAACCAGGAAATGCGCGAGCAATATTTGCCCAAGCCCACCAATCGTTTCTGGAGTGCCGGCGTCAAAGAGAATACTGGCGATGCAATTCGCGAGGGACTGCGCCTGGGCGCCAAAATGCACATGATCAATTCTGCCTGGTGGACCAATACCATTTCCGTGCCCGGTGAGGCCATACCGCGCCTGAGTATCATGGAAAAGTCTTACCCGGGTTCCATTGTAGTCAATCTTGCGGGCCAGCGTTTCAGCAATGAATCCCAGAACTACATGGCCTATACCCTGGAGACTTTTGAGAAACACTCTGAGGAAAATCCATGCGTGCCCAGTTGGCAAATTTTTGACGCCAACTTTCGCGCCACCTATTTTGTCGGCCCGCTCTACAACAGCAAAATGCGTCCCGACTGGGCGCTGCCGGGCAGCTACCAGAAAGAGGGTTTTCTCACCATTGCCAACAGCGTTCGTGAGTTGGCGGACAAAGTGGGTATTGATGCCGATGGCCTGGAGGCGACGATTGAGCGTTTTAATGGCTATGCCGAAACCGGGAAAGACCTGGAGCTGGGGCGCGGTGATTCGCTGTATGACCGCTACTACGGCGACCCAAGGGTGGAACCCAATCCCTGCCTGGGCCCGGTTGCCAAGCCGCCGTTTTATGCCATGAAAATTGACCCGGGTGATTTTGGCACCCAGGGCGGCATGGTGGTGACGCCCAACGCCGAGGTAATAAAAGAAGATGGCAGTACCATTGCCGGGCTGTACGCCATCGGTAATTGCAGCGCGCCGGTATTGCCGAACTATCCAGGGCCGGGTTCCACCCTGGGTCCCGCCATGACGTTCGGGTACCAGGCCGCCAAGCACATTTGCCAGTGGCAGGACTGAGTAGCCCACAACAACTGATTGATCAGTCGCCGGTGGGCCTGGCCCAACTGGCGTTACTCGGCATCTGCTTTTTTCTCAATATGGTGGACGGCTTCGACGTGCTGGCCATGTCCTTTGCGGCACCAACCCTGGCAGACGACTGGAGCCTGAGTCCTCAGCGGCTCGGTATTGTGTTCAGTGCCGGGGTGTTGGGAATGACATTGGGGGCCATGTTGTTGGCTCCTGTCACCGATCGTATTGGCCGACGTCCCATGATACTGCTGGCCGTCCTGGTGATGGGCTGTGCCATGTTTTGTACCGGCTACGCGACCAACTTACCTACCATGGTTGCACTGCGTGTTGTCACCGGCCTGGCGATCGGTGCCATGCTGGCGAGCCTGACGGCGCTGGTGAGTGAGTTTTTCCCCGACCGGCACCGCAATCTGGCGGTTGGGGTTATGTTGGCCGGCTACCCACTGGGCGCGGTGCTGGGTGGAGCTCTCGCGGCCGTGCTAATTCCCCAGTACGGTTGGCAGGGTGTCTTTTTTGCCGGTGGCCTGATGACCCTGGGGACACTGCCGCTGGTCTGGCGACTGGTGCCCGAGAGTGTTCAATTCCTGGCATCCCGACGCCGCCCCAACTCACTGGCGCGTATCAATCAGATCTTGCAGCAGTTGGGACACAAGGCGCTCGATGATTTGCCGGTGCTGGCGGATGAGCCGCCGCCTGCGCGGGTGCGCTCCCTGCTTGAGGGCCAGTATCGCGAGGCCACACTGCGCCTGTGGTGCAGTTTTTTTCTCTGCTTCGGTACCCTGTATTTTCTCCTGAGCTGGATTCCCAAGCTACTGGTGGATGCGGGTATACCGCTCAACCAGGCCATTTATGCCGGCATTGCCTTCAACCTGGGCGGGGCTGGCGGCAATCTGTTGATGGGTTGGGCCTCGGGGCGCTTCGGTTTGCAGCGAACCATCCTGGTTTTCAACCTGATGGCGGCTGCCGGTATGCTGGTGTTTGCCTCAGCGTCGCTGGCGGTCAGCAGCCTGTTGCTACTGACTGGCTTTATCGGTTTGTTTCAGCAGGGTGGCTTCGTGGGTTTTTACATGGTGGCAGCGCGAGTCTACCCGGCGGAAATTCGCACCACGGGCGTGGGCTGGGGCATCGGACTGGGCCGTTTTGGAGCGGTTATCGCGCCCTATATGGCGGGGCTATTAATCGGGGCTGGCTGGAGTGGCAATCTATTGTTCGTCTTGTTCTCTGTGCCGTTGATCATCGGTGGCCTGGTGGTGCTAACGATCCGTGCTGGTGAGCTAGGCATTGTCCATGAAACTTAAGCCCATCACGCCTCAACGAATTCTACAACTTCCAGGTGAAAGCCTGACAACGCGTTGAATCGTGTGGGGGCTGACATGGCTCTCATCTTGCCGATGCCAATTTGTTTGAGTATTTGCGAGCCGGTGCCGATCAGACGGTAAATCTGGGTGCCATCACTGCCATCGCTGACGGCCTGGGGCACCGCAGGAAACTGCAGTACTTCCTCCAGCTGTCGCGCGGTGGTTTCCCCCTGGTCGATCAACACCATGGCGCCGGCACCTTCGTCGGCAATGCGTTGCATGGCGCGCCGGTAAGACCAGCCGCCAGTGCCCTCAGGTAAGACCGTGCCGAGTACGTCGCGCAGGGTATTGATGGTTTGAACGCGCACCAGTACAGGTTTGTCTTCCGTGATATCGCCGAGGGTGAGGGCGTAGTGGAGACGGTTGTCTAGCAGGTCCAGGAAGGTGTGGAGTTCGAACTCACCGAAGTCCGTGTTGATGAGCTTGTGGTCCTTGAGCTCAACCGACTGCTCGTGCATGGCGCGATAGGCGATGAGGTCGGCAATGGTGCCAATCTTGATACCGTGTTTGGCGCCAAACTCCTCGAGTTGTGGGCGCCGTGCCATGGTGCCATCTTCGTTCATGATTTCGACGATCAGGGAAGCCGGTGAAAATCCAGCCATGCGCGCCAGGTCGGTGCCCGCTTCGGTGTGTCCCGCGCGCCTCAGCACGCCGCCGGGTTTGGAGACCAGGGGAAAAATATGCCCCGGTTGAATGATATCTTCGGGCTTGGCATCGGTAGCCACCGCAGCCAGCACCGTTTTCGCGCGCTGGGCGGCACTGATGCCGGGTCCGACTCGCTGGGCGGCATCAATGGACACGGTGAAGTTTGTTTCGTGCTGAGAACGGTTGTCTCGCACCATCAGGGGCAAGTTGAGACGTTGCGCTTGTTCCAGGGTGATGGGCATACAGATCAACCCGCAGGCCTCACTGGAAAAAAAGTTAATGATCTCGGGAGTGACGGCTTCAGCAGCAATGATCAGGTCGCCTTCATTTTCCCGATCTTCGTCGTCCATCAGGATCACCATCTTGCCCTGGCGAATGTCCTCGACGATATCTGCTACGCTGCTGAGTGCCATGACGCTTTATACCATTTCTATGGCGATGGCAGTGGCTTCACCACCGCCAATACAGAGGGCGGCTATGCCGCGTTTCTCACCGCGCTGCTTGAGCTGGTGCATCAGGCTGACCACGATGCGAGAGCCGGTAGAGCCGATAGGATGGCCCTGGGCGCAGGCGCCACCATGGATATTGACCTTCTCGTAGTCCAGATCACACTCGCGTATTGCCAGCATGGTGACCATGGCGAAGGCCTCGTTGATTTCAAACAGGTCGACTTCGTCCTTGCTCCAGCCGCATTTCTCCAACACCTTGTTGATGGCGCCAATTGGGGCGACGGTAAAATCTTCTGGGTTCTGTGAGTGGCGAGCATGGGCGACAATCTTTGCCATTGGTGTCACGCCTTTTTCCGCCACCGCATCAGCGGACATCAGCAGCAGGGCGCTGGCCCCGTCGGAAATGGAGCTGGCATTGGCGGCAGTGATGGTGCCGTCTTTGGCAAATGCGGGCCGCAGGGAGGGAATTTTTTCCAGATTGGCTTTCAGCGGTTGTTCGTCTTCACTGACCACGGTTTCGCCGCGCCTGGTGGTGACGGTGACCGGTGTGATTTCCTCATCCAGCTTGCCCGCTTCCATTGCCGTTTTTGCACGCGTGAGTGAGGCAATAGCAAAGTCGTCCATCTGTTCCCGGGTAATGCCATATTGGTCGGCAGTTTCCTGGGCGAAAGAGCCCATGGCGCGACCGGTGTAGGCGTCTTCCAGGCCATCGATGAACATATGGTCCGGCATCTGATTGGCACCGGTGCGCAGACCTGCTCGGCCGCCCAGTACCAGGTGGGGGGCATTGCTCATGCTCTCCATGCCGCCACCGATGGCAATACGGTTGGTGCCGGCGACAATACTGTCGTGGGCACAGATGGTGGCCTGCATGGCAGAGGCACACATTTTGTTGACCGTGACCGCACCGGTAGAGGTGGGGATGCCGGCGCCGATGGCGGCCTGGCGGGCCGGGGCTTGCTTGAGGCCGGCGGGCAGCACACAGCCCATAAAGACCTCGTCGATATCCGCCGCGTCTATACCGGCTTTTTCAATACTCGCAGTGATGGCGGCGCTGCCCAGTTCCGGCGCTGACACGGCACTCAGCTTACCTTGCAATCCGCCCATTGGGGTGCGTGCCCCGCTGACGATATAGACCTCTGGCTGGCTCATTTGGCGATTCCTGTGACGGTGGGATAGGAGGGGCGCATTTAGCCACAATGGCCCTTCTGGGGCAAGGTTTTAGCGACTGGCACTGAACAGCTTGCCGCGCACATTAACGCGGTAGCGGGCCGGGGTTATACCGGTCTGTTTCTTGAATAAACTGGTGAAATAGCTGACGTCGTGCAGCCCCACCTGCCAGGCCACTTCGCCGACCGACAGGTTGGTGGCGCGCAGCAGCTCCTGGGCGGTGCTCATTCGCTGGGCTTGCAGGTAGGCTAATGGTGATTTACCGGTGGCCTGTTTAAAGCGACGCGACAGCGTGGATTTGGCACAACCCATGGCGTTGCTGAGCCCATCGATACTCGGAGACAGGTGCATTTTGTCCTGTAGCCATTGCTGCGCATCCAGCACCAGCTCATCGTGGTGCATGGCGTCATCGCTGGATTGAAACGCGTGTGCACGAAAGGGGCGTCTGATCTCCGGTGAAAATTGGTTCTCCACCGCCCGCGCAATACGCTGGCCAAACCAGTCTTCGGCGATATGGATCATAAGATCGGCGATGGAGTTGACGCTGCCGGCGCAGTACAGGTTTTCGGCCTGGGTTATAAGATGGCGGCGCTTCAATTTTACCTGGGGATAGCGACGCTGGAAGGTGTCGAAGTAATTCCAATGGGTGGTGGCGGCCTTGCCGTCGAGCAGGCCTGCCTCGGCGAGAAAACAGCTGCCCGTGCCGACGCTGCAGATTAGCGTGCCGCGTTCATGCAACTGGTGCAGCACCGGCAACCAGGCCATTTGTTGGCGCAGTACCGGTTGGGGGTTGCGCCACATGGCAGGCAGCAACAACATGTCGCAGTCATCGATCTCCTCCAGTAGCAGGCCGGGGCTGATCGGCAGTCCTCCCACCGTTATCACGGGTTCCCGGGTCAGCGCCGCGAACTCGAAGCTGAGATGACCGTCACCGCGCTTGCCGGCGGCAGCAGCCTGGCTGGTGCCTTCTAATACATCCATCGGCAAGGCCAGGCTGGTTGCCAGTGCGCGGGGGTAGAGGGCGGCTATGACTTTTTTCATGATGACTCATATACCATATAAAATGAGCAAAATACCATATATCGTCCGCCAGCCGCTACTTACAATAAGGTCATTGGAGACGAGGGAGGAACAGACTGTTGCGGTTACCGGTTATTGTAGGTTTTGGAGGCGTTAACGCCGCCGGCCGTGGTTCTATGCACCACAGCTATCGACGCATGGTTATTGACGCATTGCCTCGGGCCCAGGCGGATCATACCTGGGCCAGTCTTGCCGGATTGACCGGTGTAGACTGGGATGGCAGCGCCGAAACGCGTCAGCGCCTGGCCGCCGGCAGCCTGATCAGACGTATTGAACCGCACTTGTTTGACGTCGATGAGGTGGCCTGGAATCGCCGCATGGTGGCCCATTCCGAGCAGCTGCCCATGAGTTTTAGCACCCAGACCAGGCAATTGCCGCCAGAACTGCCGTCGGGATGGAAGGTGACCCCCCTGGATGATAACCATGTGCATGTGGAAATCGACCAGGGCATGGTTTTTTTGCTGCCCACCACCCGTGAAGCCGCGGTTAAAGCTGCGGGGCAATTACCCAGTGGCTTTGAGCCCGGCACCTTGTACCAGTCTCGCAGCCATCCGCGTGGACTGCAGATGACGGTCTTCGCCGCCTCGGACGCACTGGCCAATACCGGTATAAGTTGGGAGCTGCTACGCAACAAAGTTCCAGTAGACCAGGTCTCGGTCTATGCCGGTAGTGGCATGAGCCAGCTTGATGGCAGCGGCAACGGCGGTATGGTCAAGGCCCGCGCCAACGGCAGGAAGGTGACCTCGAAATACTGTCCCTTTGGCTTTGCAGAGATGCCGGCGGACTTTATTAATGCCTATGTACTGGGCAGCCTGGGTACCACGGGTACCAGCATGGGCGCCTGTGCCTCCTTTCTCTACAACCTGCGCCAGGGCATCCACGATATCCAGAGTGGCCGCAGTCGGATCGCTATTGTCGGTAATGCCGAGGCGCCGATTACGCCGGAAGTTATGGACGGTTATGCTGCCATGGGAGCACTGGCCAGCGACAAGGGCCTACGCGAGTTGGACGGTCTGGCTGCCGACCAGGACCCGGATTATCGCCGAGCCTGTCGCCCCTTTGGTGAGAACTGCGGGTTCACCATTGCGGAATCGGCGCAAATGGTGGTGCTGTTTGATGATGAACTGGCGCTGGAATTGGGCGCCTCCATATACGGCTCGGTGACCGATGTGTTTGTGAATGCCGACGGCCACAAGAAATCCATAGCCGCCCCCGGGGTGGGCAATTACATTACCATGGCCAAGGCGGTTGCCTCGGCACGCGCACTGGTGGGAGCAAAAGCGATGCGCGAAGGCGGCCTGGTTCAGGCCCACGGCACCGGCACGCCACAGAATCGGGTGACGGAATCCCACATCCTCAACGAAGTTGCCAGGACCCAAGGCATAGAGCGCTGGCCGGTGGTGGCAGTGAAGGCCTACCTGGGACATTCCATAGGCACTGCGGCGGCGGATCAACTCACCACCACTCTGGGTATCTGGCAGCATGGCATATTGCCCGGTATTCACACCATTGATGCGGTGGCCGCGGATGTTCACAGCAGCCACCTGGAGCTCTCCACGCAGCACAGAAGCATCGATGTAGAGGCGCAGCGCTATGCCATCATTAATGCCAAGGGCTTCGGTGGTAACAATGCCTCCGCCACGGTATTGGCGCCCACCAGCACCCGCGATATGTTGGCGCAACGGCACGGTGCCGCAGCCATGACCCAGTGGCAACGAAATAATGAAGCGGTGCAATTGGCCAGCGAGACCTATGACCAGTCTGCCTGCAGGGGCGAGGCGCGGCCCACTTACAAGTTCGACCACGGTGTTCTCGGCCAGGACGATGTAGAGCTGAGTGCCGACAAGCTGACCATCAAGGCCTTGGATGTGGAGTTGCCGCTGGTTGCAGAAAGTCCCTATCGAGACATGTTGTAGGCCCATTTTTGTGCACTGGTTCACAGTTCTCTCTATCGGGGGATGATTTTGCGCGCCACAGTTGATACACACGGGACAAGTGCTAAGAGAAGAGGTATCCCGTGCGCAAATTTCGCCGGCATTCACTGGTCATTCCCATCTTTGATGAGGGCAACGATATCCGCGTGGCCTTCAAATCGCGGATGCTTGCGCAGATAGCCCGTATAGATGAGTATCGTCGCCAGATGGCCCACAGAGAGGGCAGGGAGTTAAGTCGTGACGAAGCCGCGCGGGAATGGATTCACCGATTCGCTGAAGAATTCCACGACAGCATCAGCTGGCGTTAACCGCAGTTCCTTTCGCTATGGTCGATGGCTGGCTGGTGCCGGCTCGCTGATTGTAGTAATTTGCGTGGCCTTGTTGACGGGGGCGGGTGCCATGCAAAGTGCGGACTATCGTGTAGAAATCAATCTGGATGCCAACGCTGCCTGGGCCCGGCTCAGCGACTTTTCCCTGGCGGTCAACTACGTGCCGGGTCTGACCGATCTAAAAATCAACACCGAGCAAACCAGTGGCGTTGGCGCCAGCCGAACGGTGTACACTGGTGGCAAACTGGCACTGGATGAAACCATTATAGAATGGCGTGAGGGTGAGGGTTTCAGCATTCGCCTGCATCGCGGCGACGACGGCCCCATACCACCAATGACCGAGGCCTATTTCGATTACGGGCTGGAGCTGGAAGGGGGTAAGGTCTACCTGCACAACCGAATGCGCTATCGCGTTGGCCTGGGTTGGCTGGGCAGGTTGCTGGACTGGCTGGCGATCAACAGGGTGGTCAAGAGCGCACTGCGCGACACCACGATTGCGCAGAAGTTGTTTTACGAAAGCGGCGAGAAGGTGGACAAGGATACCCTGGCGGCCGCCAAAAAGTCCTTGTCTAATCGACAGCCGACGCCATAGCCCGTGTCAATATGTGCGCTGAATATTCCAGGCCTGGATGCAGAGTTGCAACTGGAAGTGCATCAATCTGCGGATGTGCATATCTCAACACAGATTCGCGACAGCGGTATCTGGGAGCCGTTTGAGACAGAGCTGTTCCGCCGCCTGCTCAAGCCCGGCGATGTCTGTATCGATGTCGGTGCCAATATAGGCTATTTCTCGGTGCTGGCAGCGCATTGCGTCGGCGCGTCGGGCCAGGTGTTCGCCTTTGAGCCGGCGCCGGACAATGCCGAATTGCTGCGACGCAATATAGCGCTCAACGGCATGGCGGGGCGCTGCCAGGTTGAGGAAGCCGGGCTGGCGGGGCAAGCCGGCGAGGCGACCTTGTACCTGCATCCGGATAACCTCGGCGACCACCAACTCTATATTGCCGAGCCACAGCAAACATCTGTGCCAGTGAGATTGTTGCGCGGGGACGAATATTTCGCCGATCGGCCCGGGCCGGTGAAATTGGTAAAAATTGATACCCAGGGCGCGGAATGCCAGGTGGCGCAGGGGTTAATCGAGCTGTTGCGGTACAGCGGTCCCGAGCTGCGACTGATGGTAGAGCTGACCCCATTTTCCCTGCGCGCGGCTGGCAGCAGCGGTGCACAACTGGTACAGCTGTTGGCGCAGCTGCGGTTGCCATTCCACATCATCGATCATATCGAGCATAGACTGGTGGCCAGCAGTCAACGGGCGCTGGAGCGCTGGTGCAACAATGTTGACGACTACCCGGATGACCAGGGTTTTATGAACATCCTGGTGGGAGAAGCCCCCTAGGCGGGTTATCATGCGCGCTGGAAAAAGCCCGACGTTATGACCGAATTACTGAATCAACTGCAACAGCGCAATTCTGCCCCTCGACTGACTGATCCCGCCCCCGATAAGGCGGCGCTGCAGGCCATGTTTCGTGCAGCCCTGCGCGCGCCGGATCACGCCTGGTTGCAACCCTGGCGCTTCCTTGTGTTTGCGGGCGAGGCACGGGTAGAGCTGGGGCAAATTTTTGTGGCAGCCCTGCAGGCGAGCAATCCAGAAGCTGATGAGGCCGCCCGGGCTAAGGCGCAACAGGCCCCACTGCGAGCACCACTATTGGTTACCGTGATATGTCGGGTCCGTGAGCATCCCAAGGTGCCTCGCGAAGAACAACTCATATCGGCTGGCTGTGCGGCCCACGCCATGCTATTGGCGGCGGAAGCACAGGGCTATGCGGGTATCTGGCGAACCGGAACTTATGCAAGAGATGGACGGGTTGCGACCGCATTGGGACTTGAGGACAACGAGGAAATTATTGGTTTCCTCTATTTTGGAACACGCGATGGTGAGGCCAAGCGCCTGCCGGCGAGAGAGGTCAATGACTATGTCAGCTACTGGGAGGATTAACACTGTGACGGTAGTGCCAGACTATGAAGTGCTGGCACTGGAAGTCAGGGACGCGGTTGCTATTGTCAGCCTCGATCGAGCCGACAAGGCTAATTCCATGAACGCCGTCATGTGGCGGGAACTGCAGGATTGCTTCGAGTGGATTGACCGTGACCCCGGCGTGCGGGTGGCTATTCTGGCGGCGAACGGCAAGCATTTTTGTGCTGGACTCGATTTAGCCCTGTTTGGCGATATCGTCGGTGGCGGTGAGGGTGAACGGGGGGGGAACCCGGCCGGGTAGCGGAAGCCATGCGACGCACCATCCTGAGCCTGCAGGGCAATCTCAATGCCATAGAAAATTGCTCCAAACCGGTGCTGGCAGCGATTCATTACACCTGTATCGGCGGTGGTATCGATATGACCAGTTGCTGTGATATGCGTTATTGCACAGCCGATGCCTATTTTTCAGTGAAAGAAATTGAACTGGGCATGGTCGCCGATGTTGGCACCCTGCAACGTTTGCCGCGATTGATAGGCGATGGCATGGTTCGAGAGCTGGCCTATACCGGTCGCCACATGGACGCCGAGGAAGCGTGCAAACTTGGATTCGTGAACAAGGTCTTCGACGACAGGGACAGCATGCTCGCCGGTGTCATTGAAATTGCCCGGGAAATCGCCCGCAAGTCTCCCCTGGCAATTCGCGGCACCAAGGAGATGCTCTTGTATGGGCGCGATCACTCGGTGGCGGACGGACTCAACTATATCGCCACCTGGAATGCCGGCATGCTCAGCCAGGAAGACCTGATGGGTTCTATCAACGCGCAGGCCAGCGGTGACGGCTTCGAGTACAAGGACTGATTCAGCAGTAAACATGAGTAATCGCTTAAACCGTCCCTGGTTGCACTTCCTGGTGCTGGGCACCGCTTTTTTTTTCCTCATGCGCTGGTTGTATCCGCCGCCCATTCCGGTGGTGGGGCCGCTTGGGGATTCGCGTGTGGAAAACCTGCAGCGTCAATGGTTCTCCACCGCTGGACGGCCGGCGACGCCAGCTCAGTTGCAGGGCATGGTGCGAGCGGAATTGGACCGGGATATGCTGTTCCAGGAAGCGCTGCGGCTGGAGCTTCACCTGTACGACAGTGTCGTGCACCAGCGGCTGATCAAGAATATGCGGTTTCTGCGCCTCGGCGAGGGCAAGACCGACCAGGAACTGTATAAAGATGCGCTGCGCATGGAGCTGCACCTCGGTGACGAGGTGGTCAAGCGGCGCTTGATCCAGGCCATGGAGCAATTGTTGTTGGCACAGTCCCGTTTGAGTGAACCCAGTGAAACCGATTTACGACAGCGCTTCGAGTCGCAAACAGAGCAGCTGCGGCGTCCGCCCCGCTATAGTTTTGAACATGTCTTCCTGACCCGGGACCGCGCCTCTGAGGCCGAGGCGTTATTGGCGCGGATAGAAACCGAGCAGCGCGACGGGTCGCAGGCGAGAGAACTGAGTTCGCCATTCCTGCCCGGCTATCGTTTCCGTAGTCTTAGTCCGCAGCAAATTGCCCGACACTTTGGTGCCGCCTTCGTCCTCAACCTGCAACAGGCCGAGCCAAGCCCCCACAGTTGGTTTGGGCCGATTGAGTCGACCTATGGTTTGCACCTGGTATGGATGGGGGAGATCGAAGAGGCCCGCGATGCACGGCTGGAGGAAGTTCGTGATCAACTGGCCAGGGACCTGGTGTTGGAGCGACGCAATAATGCCCTGCGCGATGCAGTGAGCCGGGTGCGAGAGAATTATGAGGTGGTGTTGTGAGGGCGTTTTCTCGTGTACTGATGGCTTTGCTGATACCGATGCTACTGGCAGAGCCGGCAGCGGCACACCGCTTTGCCCCCTCGCTGTTGCGCTTGTTTGAAGTCGCGCCGAACGAATATAACGTGATCTGGAAGACCCCCGCCCAGGCCACGTCGGCGGTGCCGCTGCGGCCGGTGTTGCCGGTGTTGCCGGCAATTTGCCAGGCACTGGACGGCGGTGATGGCGAAATGGAGGGCACCGGCATTATTCGCCAGTGGCGTATGCGCTGCAGTGCCGGCCTGGTGGGGCATACTATTGCGGTATCTGGCCTGGCGGAAAACCAGTCGTCGGTGCTGTTTTCCCTGGAGAATCTGGACGGCAGCTTTTACCAGTCGCTGCTAAATACCGCACAGAGCGAATTCACCGTGCCCGCTGAACCCACCGCAGTGACGGTGGTCAAGGAATACAGCTCGCTTGGCATAGGCCACATCTGGAGTGGCATCGATCATCTCCTGTTTGTCTTCGGCTTGTTGCTGTTGGTGGGTGGTGGCAGACGCCTGGTGTGGACCATTACGTCCTTCACGTTGGGACACTCGATTACCTTGTCGCTGGTGACTCTGGGCTTTTTCGAATACCCGGTGGCGCTGGTCGAATTTACCATTGCACTGAGTATTTTTGTGCTGGCGGTGGAACTGGCGCGAACCGACGGGAAAGGTTTGTTCCGCGCCTACCCCTGGTGGCTGGCTGGGGGCTTTGGCCTGTTGCACGGAATGGGCTTTGCCGGCGCCCTGGCCGAGGTGGGACTGCCGCAGGCAGAGTTGCCGCTGGCCTTATTGTTTTTCAACGTGGGCATTGAAATCGGTCAGCTGGCATTTATCTTTGCCGCCTGGGGCATTTGGCTTGTCCTGCGGCGGGGATTGCAACCCTGGCAGGAGAGGCTGTTACCCGTGCCGGTGTATGTATTGGGTTCGCTGTCTGCGATGTGGTGTATCGAGCGGGGCCTGGAAGTACTACTTTAAATACACCCGCCGCAGGCGCTGACCCCGCTGTTAGTTCGCTTTATTCAGTACCCGGGTAGCCGCTCATCTCGATGAAGGGATGAAAGGCAATTTCTATGCCCTCGCGCACGAAATTTTTATTCTCCAGGATGTTGCGGCGGCGCACGTAGTCGCCGGTTGCCGAGCGGGTGTCGATGGCTTCGGTGGCGTCCATACCGCCGACCGAGGAAAACACCCGGCGTAAATCCATGGTGTACACGTTCACCCACAGCGAAGCGCCCTTGGCATTGCGATTCCAGTCAAAGTCAGTTGATACCCCGTCACCAGGGCCTTGCAGGCTGGGCTTGCGAGTCACACCATCCCAGCGTGCCAGGTGTTTGAGGCCGCCACTGAAGGCAATGTCTTTCTCGATGATATCGGTAAAGATGAAGGCATCCAGGTTGTCAGTTTTCTGCAGGGCGTCGCGCACACTAATCAGGCACAGGGTAAAGGTTTTCTGGTTGACGCGGCCGCTGGTTGGGTCAACCGGGTTCCCATAAATCCGCACAGCGGTTTTCCACTCCTGCTGGAAACGCCGTTGTGAAATAACATCAAAGCCGTTTTCGTCCAGGTAGTCGCGTACCGCCTTGTCGATATCGTTCTCGGAATCTTCCAGGTAGCTGCGGCTGGGGCCGCCGAGGTTGATCGGGGCAATAACCACACGGTTGATATTTGTGTTGGCCAGCAACTCCGTGTCCAGTTCATAGGGATAGACAGTCGGGTTGTAGGAGGGTGCGGCCGAACAGCCGAGCAACAACAGGGAGGCAAACAGGGTCGTCAGCAAAGTAATAAGTAATTTAGTCATGATGGGTCTCTGGCATAGAACCGCGCCATGTTAGCAGACCACAGTCGATTGACAACATCCGGCCCCAGTGTAGTGTATGGGGTTTGCTTAGCGGTTGGATCATTGCATGCACATAGATGGACCTTTCTACGCTGGCCTGGATGGCGCGGCTGCGGAATCCAGGCGACTGGCGGATATTGGCTATGACGGGATCTATACCCTTGAGGGGCCCTCGGATCCCTTTTTACCCCTGGCAATAGCCAGTGAACACGCTCCCGAGCTGACCATTGCGACGGGCATTGCGGTGGCATTTCCTCGCAACCCCTCCCACATCGCCTACCAGGCCTGGGACTTGCAGCGCTTCTCCCAGGGTAAGTTTATGTTGGGGGTAGGTTCACAGGTCAGGGCCCATATCGAGAAGCGTTTTGGTATTGATTTTGACCCGCCGGCCTCGCGAATGCGCGAGTACATCTCCGCGGTCAAAGCTTTTTTCAGTTGCTGGCAGGACGGTGACAGACTGGATTTCCAGGGCAAGTACTACCGCCACACCCTGATGACACCCATGTTTAACCCGGGCCCATTGGAGTGGGGGCCGCCACCGACCCTGCTCGGCGCCATGGGCCCCGGCATGACCCGGGTAGCGGGGGAGGTGGCCGACGGGTTGATTGTACATCCCTTCAATACCTTGCCTTTCCTCAATGATCTGCAGCTGCCGGCGCTGGAGCGGGGGCTGAGTAATGCCGGCCGCAGCCGGGGCGATTTCATCACCCAGATTGCCGGCATTTGTGTCACCGGCAACACCGAGGAAGAATACGCGGCGGCTCGGGCCACGGTGTGTGGTTTGCTGGCCTTCTATGGTTCAACACCGGCGTACCTGCCACCGATGGAGGCCGTTGGCTACGAGGCACTGCATCCTGAATTGAATGCCCTGTCGAAGCAGGGTCGCTGGGATGAAATGAGCAACTTGATCGATGACGACTTTCTCAATGCTTTCGCAGTCTGTGGTGAACCCGATACCATCGCAGCGGGCTTGTTACAGAAGTATGCGGGTATGGCCGACCGCCTGAGTATTTACGCACCCTACGCCCTGGCCGATGACACCTGGGCGGGAATAGTTTCGCAGTTGAAGGAATCACCATGAGCACAGCGCCTGAGGGATATAAAAGCTTAACCGGCATCAGCCCGGCTGAAGATCACATCGGCCCGTTTTACTACAGCAAAACCGACGACGGCCTGCGCTTGGGGTTCGAGGCCAGGCAGGAAAACTGCAACGGTATCGGCACCGTACACGGCGGCGTGCTGATGTGCTTTGCCGATTACACCGTCACCATGCTGGCCCTGTCCGGGGTCAAGGAGAACTGCGCCACTATCAGCTTCAACAGTGACTTTATCTCCGGTGCACGGCTGGGGGATTGGGTTGAGGGCCGGGGTGAGGTGGTTCGCCGAACCGGTTCCATGACCTTCGTCCGCGGTGAGTTGTTGGTCGGTGACAAACTGGTGATGACGTTTCAGTCCGTGTTGAGACGCCTCAAGAAGGACGCCTGATGGTTATCAGTTTGTCTGATGTACTACTGTTACTCTGCCTGGGTGGAGCAGCAACCTGGTTCCTGTCCAGCCTGCGGGTGCGCGAACTGGCCTTGCAGGAGGCCCGCCGGGCCTGTGATCGGGAGGGTGCGCAGCTACTCGATCAAACTGTCAGTGCTCAACGGCTCTCCCTGAGTCGCGATAGCAGTGGTCAGTGGCGGATATGGCGTCAGTATCACTTTGAGTACAGCTACGATGGCAATCAACGACAGGCCGGTCATGTGATTATGTTGGGTGGACGGTTACAGGCCCTGGTGATGGTAGAACCACCTCAGATCTTGCATTAGCAATTACTCAAATTCCTTACCTATAGGGTAGCGGTAACAGGACCAGGGTTGTCCACAGAATCTGTGGATAAGTCAGTGGGTAAATTGTTCAGTTTCACATTGGAGCCCTGTTTCCCGCACTTATCAGCACTTTGATCAAAAAATAGGCAATGAATATATATTGTTAATAAACAATGAGTTAGGAACCAACATTAATGATAGTTAGTTAAAGTAGCGGCTAACCCCGTGAATGTTTAAAGGCTGAAAAAAGGTCGATTTCAACTGTGTATAACATTTTCAAAGCTGCTACCAAAGGTAACCCATGCACCAATTTGGAAACATTCCGGGAGGTTACACTTATGTCAGTGAAATGACGTTTCGAAAAACAGCTTTTTTTATAGATTGAAACTCATTGTCAAGAAAAAAAGCTTTGTTACCTGCTGGTGTCAGCCGCCTTTGTAGATACACCCTGAGGTGCAAGTTTCTCGTATCTCGACTGCGCTAAGCTGTTCCATTTCAGGTTTCAGGTGGGTCCAGATCCAGCGGGCAATGTTTTCGCTGGTCGGATTGTCCAGCCCGGAAATGTCGTTGAGGTAGTGGTGATCCAACTGCTCATACAGGGGTTTGAAGTGCGTTTTGACGTCGGAAAAATCCATCACCCAGCCAGATTCCGCACCGACCTCACCGCTGAGCACCAGGCGCACCTGAAAAGAGTGGCCATGTAAACGGGCGCACTTGTGCCCCTCGGGAACATTAGGCAGGCGATGTGCTGCCTCAAAGTGAAATTCTTTGTAGATTTCCATAGTAAAATCCGACTGCAAGGGCGGCGATTTTACACCTAAAAACAAGGGCTTTTAAGAGCTTGGGAAATTTTAGCAAATCCTCCTGTAAGTGTTTGACAGCCCTTAATAAATCTGTAGAATGCGCGTTCTCGGATTCGGGGGTGATTAGCTCAGCTGGGAGAGCATCTGCCTTACAAGCAGAGGGTCGGCGGTTCGATCCCGTCATCACCCACCACCTTTTGTCCGAAAAACTCGCAAGAGTTCCTACCGTTGGACCGGTAGTTCAGTTGGTTAGAATGCCGGCCTGTCACGCCGGAGGTCGCGGGTTCGAGTCCCGTCCGGTCCGCCATTACAACGCCTCCGTTCTTCATACAATGCATAGTATTAAGTAGCAAACGCATCACGTGCTCCATCGTGCCTGACGAGGGTGGCGGCTGCTGGCCAGCCCAGCGGCCATGCTCTATGCTGAAATGTATGCAAGAGCTTGAAAAACAAGCACTTACCGAAAAGCTGATAACCCTAGTTAGCCAGCGCCTGGGCGATGATGCCAACTTGCTAAGCGGCGGGGACCTGGAACGGGATATGTTTACGCTGGTGGACCAGGCGTTCACTGATTCTCTAAATTCCCGGCGCATGGAAGTCAATATCCTGCTCTCGGACCTGCGCGGATTTACTGCGATGGCCGCACTCTGTGAGGCCGCCGAGCTGGTGGAATTACTGAATCGTTACCTGCGCAAGATGAGTGAAATTATCCTCCGCTACGACGGCACCATCGACAAGTTCATGGGCGATTCGATCATGGCTTTGTTCGGCGCACCGGTGGGGCGCCCGGATGACCTTGAGCGCTGTCTTGCCTGCGCGGTAGATATGCAACTGGCCATGAATGACATCAATGAGATGAACTTGCAGCTGGGCTTGCCTGAGCTGCACATGGGCATAGGTATCAATACCGGGCGGGTGATGGCGGGCAGCCTCGGCTCGACCCTGCACAGCGAGTACACGGTTATTGGCGCCGAGGTAAATATTGCGTCGCGCATCGAAGCGCACAGCCTGCGCGGGCAAATTTTACTCAGCCAGAATACCTATGAGCTTGCGCAGGACTATATAGAGATCGGCGGCGTCAACGAGGTCCAGGTAAAAGGTCGCCCCGATGCGGTGCGCATGTATGAACTGCGCTCAACCCAAAAGCCCCAATATCTGGAAGTACCCCAGCGCGAGGCCCGGAGCAGTCCGCGGGTTGCGGTGGATATTCCCCTGAGTTTCCAGTTGGTCGAGGGCAAGAGTGTGAAAGCGGAATTACTCCAGGGTCGTATCATCGATCTCGGCTACGGCGGCTTAATGGCGCGGGTGAATGAGCCGATCTCCGAGCATGCCGAAATCTGCATCAAGTTGTCTCTGTCGCTGATGTCGCGCGAAAGCAGTGATGTCTACGCCCGAGTATTACGGGTTAATGAGGCTGACGGTGAATTTGAGTGTCAAATGGAATTCACTTTCATCGAGGACAGCGCGCGGCGTGAGCTGAAAGGCTTCGTTGACCAGATCGTCGAGACCGCCTGAACGTACTACCAATCCGGCGGGGTAACAAAATATCGTTCCAGCTCCACGCCTGTTACATCACACCGGGCCAGTAATTGCGGTGTATTGCGCTGCGTCACATGGGTATGCAGCCAGCCCGCTAATGCCTCATTATCCAGGGATGACTCCTCTGCCGGGCGAGAATAGGGTGCCAGCCACTGTCGCCGCTGCAAGGGCTGCCAGTCCTGGCCGGCTGCCAGTGGCAGCTGAGAAAATGCCTCGAGATCAAGCCAGCGGTACAGGTTTAGCGCTGGATGATAGCCTTCCGGCAGCACAGTTGTTCCCTGCCAGGGTGAGAACAGGTAGCCCTTTACCTCCATCTGCCTGGATACTTTGTCGATACCCAGTTGTGCCAGCAGCGGGGCGGCAGCGGCTTGCTCGGCCAGGCGTGTTTGCCGCTCGAGCAGGTGAGCAACTTTAAGGCTCAGTTGATCCTGTTTGCCCGGGCCCAGCCAAATATTGGTGTCAGCTCGACCCAAATAGAATTTTACCGCCAGCTCCAGGTGAAAATGGCGGCCACTGCGAATGTCGCGATACAGCATATCGAATTCGCCGAGGGTATGTCCGCCATTCCTTACCGGCAGGTTGTGGGCCAGCAATTCCAGGTCCGGGTCGGTCTCAATGAAGAAGCGCCAGAGCCTCTCGAAATACAGGCCCAGCCGGGTAGATTGGCCCTCCTGTAGAGAGGTCAATAGGGCTTGCGGCTCTCGATCCAGCTGCAGCAGCATTTGCTGGCGCGGCTCGGTTAGCTGCCATTGGCAGTTATCCAGCTCGGGGTCCAGCGCACGGCTACTGAGCAGGGGCCCACTAAAGCAGGCCCAGGCCAGGTCGCGCACAGCCGGGGTTATAAGGTCATGCCAAATCAACAGTCGCATTCCTGGTTGGGGCTGAGGTTATAATACCAAGCTCACACTTTTTGGATGACAGTATTATCGTGACCAGTTTCAAAAAAATTGGCCTGATAGGGCGCAGCCGCCACGAGAGCTCTGCGGAGACGATCGATCGTCTGATTCAGCTGCTCAGCGAGCGCGGCCTCGAGGTGCTGGTGGAGAACCGTCTGGCCAAGTTACTCTCCAACGGCAGTGCGCGGACACTTGAGCGCGACGAAATTGGGGAGCAGTGCGACCTCGCCATTGTCGTAGGTGGGGATGGCAGCATGCTCAGTGCGGCCCGCGACATGTCTCATCACGATACCCCGGTGTTGGGCGTGAACCGCGGCCGGCTCGGTTTTCTCACCGACATCTCTCCCGACGAAATTGAAGACAAGGTGACAGCGGTATTGAATGGCGAGTACGAGGAGGAACGGCGGTTCCTGCTCGAAGTGAAGGTGATTCGCAACGGTAAAACAGTGGGGCGTGCAGATGCCCTCAACGATGTGGTCGTGAACTCCGGCACCTCCGCACAGATGATCGAGATTGATCTATATATAGATGACACCTTTGTCTACCGGCAGCGTGCGGACGGCCTGATCGTGGCCACGCCCACTGGCTCGACGGCTTACTCCATGTCCGGTGGCGGTCCGATCATGCACCCGGCGCTGGATGCCATCGTGCTGGTGCCCATGTTTCCGCAAACCTTGAGTTCACGGCCTATTGTTGTGGATGGCAACAGCGACATTCGTATCGATATTGTGGCGCGTAACAGGATACATCCGCCGGTTACCTGTGACGGGCAGGTGAACATGACCGCCCGGCCCGGCGATACTGTGCATGTGTTCAAAAAGCCCCACACCTTGCGGTTGATCCATCCGCTGGATCATGATTTCTACGCTAGTTGCCGGGACAAGTTGCGCTGGAGCAACACGCTGGTTGAGTAGCAGATGATTCCCCTGACTATTGAGAACTGGCGGCTTGTGCCGGCCACCCTGGTATTGCTTGCCCTGAGTTTTGCAGGTTTCCTGCTTATTTATCTCGGCGCGCCGTTGGAGTGGCTCAGCACCTTGACCTTTACCGATTTTCGCGTCAGCGGCCAGCAGCTGGTATTTATCGGGACAGAGGGTCAGTATTGGCGCCTGCTGACGCCGGTATTTCTGCATTTTGGCTGGATGCACATTGTGTTCAACAGCCTCTGGGTGTGGGAGCTCGGCGGCAAATTGGAGCTTTGCCTGGGGCCCTGGGTGCTATTGGTTCTGGTTGTGGTGCTGGGTGTGAGTTCCAATAGTGGGCAATACCTGGTCGGCGGGCCGGCACTGTTCGGTGGTATGTCGGGCGTGGTGTATGGACTGCTGGGTTTTTCGCTGGTCTACGGCCGATTGAGGCCGGTACCGGTACTGGCCCTGCCTAATGGGCTGGTT
This sequence comes from Halieaceae bacterium, assembly GCA_965237855.1. GTDB lineage: Bacteria > Pseudomonadota > Gammaproteobacteria > Pseudomonadales > Halieaceae > CBDEGK01. Next base: position 443,902 of record CBDEGK010000001.1, read on the forward strand.
ATATTCATGGTGGGATGGTTGGTTTTCTGCATGGTGGCACCTACCAAGATACTTGGCTTTGGCAGTATCGCCAATACCGCCCACCTGGTTGGACTGGTGGCGGGTTGCACACTGGGGCTTGCGGCCTGGGGATGGAAGAAATTATGAATTACGAAGACCTGGTCGAGAAAATTACGCCGGATATCTATGCCAATATGCGCCGCGCGATCGAAACCGGCAGCTGGCCCGATGGTCGCCAGCTCAGCGAGCAGCAACGGCAGGACACCATGCAGGCCATAATTGCCTACGACCAGCTCCATCTGCCTGAGCAGGAGCGAACTGGCTTTATCAATAAAGGGCACAAAGAGGGTGAGCAGTGTGATGACGCTCCCCAAACCCTGACTTTCAAGGAGTAACGAGGTGAGTGAACTGATTGCCAGTGGCCTGGTGCGTAAGATGCATACCCGGCTGGATGCCCCGGTTGCCTATGACTTGCCGCTGGGGGATACCCTGGTACCCATGAATGAGCTCATCGGTAGTGAGTTGGAATTGCGTTACAGCGGCTTGATCAACTGTGTACATTGCGGCCGTAAAACCAATAAGAGTTTTAGCCAGGGTTACTGTTACCCCTGTTTTCGCGATTTGGCCCAATGCGACACCTGTATTGTCAGTCCGCAGAAGTGCCACTATCACCTGGGTACGTGTCGCCAGCCTGAGTGGGGTGAGGAAAACTGCATGACCGATCACTTCGTCTACCTCGCCAATTCCTCCGGTGTTAAGGTTGGCATCACCCGTGGTAGCCAGGTACCAACCCGCTGGATGGACCAGGGCGCTATACAGGCGCTGCCGGTTTTCCGGGTCAGCAGCCGTCTGCAGTCCGGGTTGTTAGAGGTGGTGTTTGGGCAGCACATTTCAGACAAAACCAACTGGCGTACCATGCTCAAGGGTGAGGTAGGTTCAATCGACCTGGCGGCCGAGCGCGACCGATTGGTGGAGCAGTGTGCAGCGGAGATTGAAGCGCTGCAGAACGAGCATGGCCTGCAATCGATCCAGCTGCTCGAAGACGCAGAGCAGGTTGAAATCAGCTACCCGGTGCGCGAGTACCCGGTCAAGATAAGCTCCTTCAATCTCGACAAGGAACCCGTCGTGAGCGGCAAGCTGATGGGCATCAAGGGACAGTACCTGATCTTTGATGGCGGGGTTATCAATATGCGTAAATATGGCGGCTACGAGCTGAGCCTGAGCAGCGGGAGGTCACAATGAGAGATGCGCAACCGCAAGCTATTTTCCGGCGGGATTATGAGCCCTCCGCTTTCCTGATACGCGAGACAAATTTAGATTTTCAGTTATACGAAGACCACAGTCTGGTGCGCTCGCGACTGCAGATTCAGCGCCATACGGATGCAGATTCCGACGAGCCATTGGTGTTGCATGGGCAGGACATGGAGTTGTTGGAGCTAGCGGTTGCCGGCCGTACGCTGACGCTTGCCGACTATGACCTCAGTGAAGAAGAGTTGTGCATTCCCGGGGTGCCAGATAGCTTCGAGTTGCTGTGTGTTACCCGCATCAAGCCACAGGAGAATGTTTCTTTAGAGGGGTTGTATAAATCCCACACCATGTTCTGCACCCAATGCGAGGCCGAGGGCTTCCGCAAGATCACCTACTACCTCGATCGGCCCGATGTGATGTCGGTATTTACTGTGCGCCTGGAGGCGGAGCTACAGCGCTACCCGGTGTTGTTAAGTAACGGTAACCTGGAGGAGCAGGGACAGGAAGGTGAACGCCACTGGGCCGAGTGGCACGATCCCTTTGCCAAACCCAGTTACCTGTTTGCATTGGTGGCGGGCGACCTTGAATTTCAGCAGGACAGCTTTACCACCTGCAGTGGTCGAGAAGTGGATTTGCGAATTTATGTCGAGGCCAAGGACCTGGACAAATGCGATCACGCCATGCGTTCACTGCAAGCTTCCATGCGCTGGGACGAGGAGGTCTTTGGTCGCGAGTACGACCTGGATGTGTTCAATATCGTGGCTGTCGATGACTTCAATATGGGGGCCATGGAAAACAAGAGCCTGAATATATTCAACACTTCCTGTGTGCTGGCCAACCCGGCGACCACTACCGACGCTGCTTTTCAGCACGTAGAGGGGGTAGTCGCGCACGAGTATTTCCACAATTGGTCCGGCAACAGAGTGACCTGCCGCGACTGGTTTCAGCTCAGTTTGAAAGAGGGTTTTACCGTCTATCGCGACGCCGAGTTTTCCTCTGATATGGGCTCGCGTACAGTCAAGCGCATCGAAGATGTAGCGATACTGCGAACCGCTCAATTTGCCGAAGACGCCGGTCCAATGGCGCACCCGGTACGCCCCGATTCCTTCATCGAGATCAGCAATTTTTATACGGTCACCATCTATGAAAAAGGCGCAGAAGTTGTGCGTATGATGCGTACGCTGCTGGGGCGAGACCAGTTCAGGGCTGGTTCAGACCTGTACTTCGAACGCCACGACGGGCAGGCGGTCACCTGTGATGACTTTGTGAATGCCATGGAGGCGGCCAGTGGTCGCGACCTCACACAGTTTCGGCGCTGGTATTCCCAGGCCGGGACACCACGTCTCAAGGTCTCCGCTCAGTGGGAAGAGGACAGCGGCAGCTACACCCTGACGTTTGCCCAGAGTTGCCCCTCCACGCCGGACCAGCAAGACAAGCAGCCTTTGGTGGTGCCGGTGGAGATGGGATTGATCGGCGAGGCGGGATCTCTGCCGCTGAAATTGGCTGGGACAGAGGCAGATACCGAGACTGACGATAACACCAGCATGGTGCTGGAGTTGACCGAGGCCGAACAGAGCTTCACGTTTACCGATCTACCGGAATGCCCGGTGCCGTCCCTGCTGCGGAGCTTTTCAGCGCCAGTCAAACTTGAGTTTCCCTACAGTCGCGATGACCTGGCGGTACTGATGAGTCGAGACGACGACGGCTTCTGCCGCTGGGATGCCTGCCAGCAATTGGCGGTGGCGGTCATACACGACATTGAAGCAGGTGTAGAAGAAGTCGACGCGAAATTGATCCAGGCATTTGCCGGGGTACTGGGGAATGGCGCCCTGGACCCGGCCATCGTCGCCGAGATGCTGCGCTTGCCCACTGTTAATTACCTGGTCGAGCTGACAGAGCAAGCGGATTTACAGGCGATCTACGCAGCGCGGGAACGTGTGCGGCTGAGCATTGGTCGGGAGTTGCAGCCGCTGTTGCTGCAACGCTACCACCAGTTGGCTGTCGAGGCAGAGTACCAGCCCAGCGCCGAGCAAATCGCCGCACGCAGCTTGCGCAACACCTGCCTTGCTTACCTGGCCAGTGATAGCCAGGTGGGCATTGACCTGGCCTTGAACCAGTTTGAGAACGCCAGCAACATGAGTGACCAACAGGCCGCGCTGTCAGCCGTCGTCTACAACAGCGACGATGAATTGAGTGAGCGGGTGCTCGCTGCGTTCTATCAGCAGTGGCAGCACGAGTCCCTGGTGGTCAACCAATGGTTCCATGTGCAGGCCCTGAGTCCTCGTGACGGCGCTATCGATCGAGTGCGTAAGCTCATGCAACATGCCGATTTCGACATGAACAATCCGAACAAGGTGCGTTCCGTGGTCGGGGCATTCTGCAGTGGCAATCCATTGCATTTTCACGCGGTGGATGGCAGCGGCTATCAACTGCTGGGGCAGATCGTTGCAGAGCTTGACCAGAAAAACCCGCAGATTGCCGCGCGTTTATTGTCCCCCCTGACTCGTTGGCGCCGCTTTAGTCGGGGGCAGGACAATATGCAGGCTGTATTACAGTCCCTGGCAGATCGCGAATTGTCCCGGGATGTCTACGAAGTGGTCAGCAAAAGCCTGGCCTAGCTTAGCCTGAGTAAAGCGCCGGCAGGTTGAGGCGATCGCGGGGTACACGATCCCGCTTTAGTTCGGCGCGCAACTGTTTCAGCGCTGCGGCCAACTCCTCGCCACTCCAGGTGACGCTGTTGGCGCTGTACAGCTGACCATCCAATTGTTCGAGACTCGACTGTAGTTCGGGACTGCCAATGCTGCCCAGCTGTCTGATGCCGGGATTGTGTTGGTGGGGAAAAATCAAGGCCGCCAACTCCAGCGCGAGATCGCGCGCTTCCTGTGCCCGGTTGTTGCGGCAGGCTTTATCCAATTGGGCAAACACAGAATCGCGGGCGGGCCCGTCACGCTGCGGCCGTGGTTTGCCTGGCGAACCGCGTGAGTAGAGCCGCAACAGCAGCGTCAGTGTTATCAACCAGGCCAGAGCCAGGGCCGCACTGATCCAGGGCCAGATGCCGGCAGAGTCCGAAGTTTCGAAGTCCGGCCTGGCTACTGGCGGAGTTTGTTCGCGGGTAGCCGGGTTGGGGCCAGCGACAACCGAAAGTGTGCGAGAAGGTATCCTGGCGATTCGCAGTCTGTCCTGTTCGGTATCCCACCAGGGAATTTCCAGGGCTGGTACATTGTATTCTCCAGGCTCGGTGACCACCCAGGCGCTACTGTTAACACCCAGGGCGGAAATGCCAGTTTGCGCGGTAATATCTTCAGCAACGGGTTGATCCGGGTATATCTTGATGCCACTGACAATCGGTGCCTCCAAGGTTGGCAATTGTGTGCCCGCCAGTCCTGGCCCGGGAAGGAGACGGGTACAGGTTTAACCGTGACTGTCAGTGGTTCACTGCGACGCCGCACCTGGGTGCCGCGGTCAAAGATGCTCCGACTTCTCGTCCGCTGCCTGCCTTTGAACTCTACCGAGGGTATATTCAGTACACCACTGCGGTGCGGAAACACGGCGAACACCAGCTCGTTGATCCTGTAGTTGAGGCCATCGATATTGCGGTTGAAGGTATTACTTCCCACGCGCTGAAAGTCAGCGGATTCCAATTCCAGTCCGTCGTAGCCCAGCTCTTCGATTTCAACCGCCCGGTAAACGCGCACGTAGAGCAGTAGTTGTTCCTGAATATAGACCTGGTTTTTGTCTACCTGGGTTTCAACGAAGAACAGTTCCCGGGCGTACACATCCTGGCGTTTTTCCTTGACGGTAATCTGAATTGGGTTAGTGAGATAACCGTCCACTTTGAGTGCCGGGATCACCAGGCTGCCGGTCCTCTTAGGGGTCAATTCAATATGTAGCTCGCTGACTCGTGTGGTTTGCCCGTTCTTTATCGTAATTGCTGACTTGTCCGAGGCGCCGCCAATACTGAAGTCTCTCTCCAGGGGTCGATAGTCGGCATTTCTCAAGCTCTCACTCTCAGTGCCACGCACCACCAGCACAAAGCTGTCGTTGACGCTGATCTCGGTGCGCTCCACATTCAATTGAACGGCCGCAAAGCTCACCTGGCTGGAAGCCAGGGCGATGATTACCAGTAACCTACCAATCATTGTCCTGAGTCTCCCGGGGTGCCTGTTGCTTTCGTAGTTCTGATTCATAGCGGAATTTGTTGCGCAGCAGTCCCGCAGGATCATCGGGAACCTGCCGCAACCACTTCTCGGTGGCCTTGTCCTGCTCACTGGATTCATCGGATGCCTGTGCCTGTTGCTGTTGTGGTGACTGTTCGGGCGCGGATTCTTTTTCAGAGTTCGGCTGTTCCTGCTCTTGTTCCTGTTCTGGGGGCTTGTCGTCGCCGGTAGAGTCTTCACCCGGTCGATTCTGTTCTCGTTGCTGCTGCTGATCTTCCTGATCCTGTTGATTGCCCTGATTCTGCTGGTTTTGTCCGGACTGATCTGTGTCCTCGTCGCCGCTGGAATCCTCGTTCTGTTGTTCCTGATCCTGTTGATCCTGTTGCTGGTCCTGTTGCTGATTTTGCTGTTGATCCTGCATTTGCTCCAGCAAGGCCTTGTTGAAGCTTGCGTCTTCCAAGTCGGGCTGGCGTTGCAAGGCCTCGTCATAGGCGGCGATCGCAGCCGTTATGTCGCCTGCCCGCGCCAGGGCGTTGCCTCGGTTATACCAGGCGGTAGCCGTATCTGAGCTGGCGTAGCCCTGTTCCGCGTCGGTATAGTTTTCAGCCCGATAGTGCGCGGCCGCCGACCAGTTTGGATCTGAAAATTTGCTTGCCGCAGCCTCGGCATTACCGGCATCGAGCAGTGCCGCCGCCTGTTGATCCGGCCGCTGCCAGAGGTCTTGCCAGTCCAGTGCCGAACTGGGTTCGGCGGGTAACAACAACAGGGGAATAATAGTCAACACCCAACCGCGTCGAAAAGCGCCCAGTGCCAGCGGGATACACATTAACACCAACCAATAACCGGCATCGTGCCAGCTATCGGCGGTACGCACGGGCCCTTCTGATTCCAGGCCATCGGCTTCCCGTTGAGGTAGCGGCAAGTCCAGGCTGGCGGTGAGCGCGGCCAGGTCACTGTCGTCGAGAGAAATGCCTCGGTAGCGGCCGCCACAACTATTGGCGAGATGTTCCAATTGGGATTGATCCAGTCGGGCCAGGACAATCGCACCGCTGGCATCTTTCATCAGCTTGCCCCGCGCGTCCGGCACTGGGCTACCGTCGGCTGTGCCAACGCCAATAATGGACAGCGAGTAACTGCTGCCACTGAGTAGCTGCTGGATATTGTCGCGCCGGTCATCCCGTATGCCATCGGTCAGCAATAGTATTCTTCCCTCGAGGTGGCCGGCGGCGCGAAACAACTCCAGTGCCAGTTCGACCGCCCTGGCGGTGTCGTTGCCGGGCAGAGGCATCATGCCGGGATAGAGAGCGGGGACCAGGTTAGCGATGGTGCGCGTGTCGTCGGTGAGCGGGGAAACGATGTGAGCGTCGCCAGCATAGGCGATCAGTGCAGTGCTGCCTTCTTTCCGTAATTTCATCAAGTCGCGCAGCTTGCGACGGGCTCGGTGCAGTCGCGAGGGTTCAAGATCCTGTGCCAGCATGGATTGGCTCAAATCCAGCAGGATCACCAGCGCATCCTGCTTGCGCAGAACCGGTTGCGGTGTTTTCTCCCAGCTGGGGCCGGCCATTGCCAGCGTGGCCAAAAGCCAACCCAGCAACACCATCTGTACCGGGGAGTTCTTGCCTTCTTCAGTCCCGGTTACCAGTAAATGTGGCAGTAGTGCCGGGTCAATGATCTGGCTCCAGCCCCTGTGCGTACGGGTAAGGCGCCACATATGCCAGTACAGCGCCAGGGCGGGCAACAGCGCCAACAACCACCAGGGCCGAATGAAATGTAGGTCGAGTAGCGTGCCCACTATTCAGTCACCGTCCAGTTGCGGCCGCTCGCCAGCAGCAGGCTGAGTATTAGTGCGAATGCCAGGGGCCAGTGGAACAAGCTGGTCTGTGGACGGAATGTCTCCACTTCCTGATCAATGGGTTCCAGCTGGTCTAACAACTGGTAAATTTCGTCCAGCTCAGCGGGGTTGCGAGCGCGGAAATATCGCCCGCCGGTTAACTCCGCAATTTTTTGTAGGGTAGATTCATCCAGGTCGCGAGAGGGGTTAACGGTGCGACTACCAAAGCTGGTGCCAAAGATTCCGCGTTGCATCATTTCATCGACGCCCATGCCAATGGTATAGATTTTGATCTGGTTGTCTGCGGCCATAGCCGCAGCCTCTGTCGGCTCAACCACGCCCGCAGTATTGGCGCCATCGGTAAGCAGAATCATAACGCGGCTATCGCTGGGGCGCTGGCGCAGGCGTTTGATACTGAGACCTATGGCATCGCCAATAGCCGTTTCATTACCTGCAAAACCAATCTGCGCTTCTCTGAGAAAGCGTTTGACCGTGCGGGTATCGAAGGTCAGCGGCGCCTGTAGATAGGCGCGGCTGCCAAACAATATCAGGCCCAGGCGGTCACCCTGGCGTCTTTCCACAAAATCGCCGACCACGGCCTTGACTGCCGTCAGGCGGTCCACCGCGTTGTTGCCCAATCGCATATCTTCGATACGCATGCTGCCGGAGATATCCACCGCCAACAACAGGTCGCGGCCTTCTACCGGCAGGGTAATAGATTCGCCGTACAGAACAGGCCGTGCAGCTGCTAACAGCAGCGCCGCCCAAATCAAGCTCAGCGCGAGCAGGCTCAGCCATTGGCGTCTGGATTGTGCGCCGGTGCTAGCCCGGTCTAATGCCTGCCATTGATCAAAAAACGGCGCGCGCAGGGCCGCTTGCTCAGAGCGTGCAGCTGGTATCAGCCTATAAATTAGCCACGGCAGGGGTATTAGCAGCAGGGCTGCTGGCCACATTAGTTCAGGCATCCTCAAGCACCCGATGTTGCCGCAGCCATGCCATGGCCAGTTGCTGCAGCGCTGCCACATCCTGTTCCGGAGCAGGCGGGGCGTAAGGTCCCTGGGTTAACGGGCCGCCGCTAAAGCCCGGGCTGGATTGCGGCAAGTGCCGATCCAGAAATGCCATCCACTGCGAGCCACTCAGGGCAGCCACGTTACTCTCGGGAAATCGTAGCAGGGCAGTGCGTTTAAGCACGATATTCACCTGTTGCATATACAGGCTGGTGTCGCGGCTTTGCTGCCAGTCCAGGAAGTGGCATTGCAATAGTTGCATGGCCTGGCGCCGAAAACTATTGCGCTGATAAGCTCGGTAAAAATACCAGCTGACAGCCGCCACCAGCAGCAGGGACAACGAAGTGACAATCCACCAGCCCGGCGCCGGTGGCCACCAGCCAATGGCCTGCGGAAGATGTATGTCTCTCATCTGCGCCAGTGGATCTTGCGGATTCATGCTTTGGCTTTCCGTGCCAGACGGGCATTGAAATATGGCTGCAGCTGGTCCAGGGGATCGCTGGCGGTAGTCAATTCGATCAGCGGTATACCGAGTTTTCCATAGGCGTTGCGCAGACTGAGTAATGCCTGCTGGTAGTCCTGCTGGTACTGCCTGCGCAGAGCGCGCTTACCGGTAAACAGGTCTGCTTCACTGGCGCCATTGGTAACCCGGTACAGGCCACTGGCCGGGAGCTGCTGTTCGAGCGGGTCAGAGCAGTGTAATGCGGTCAGTTCGGTGTGGCGAGATAACTGATAGAGATTGTCCATTGCCGCGTCCGAGGTAGCCTCCTTGAAGTCACTGATCAGGTAAATTGAAGTGCCCGGCCGCGAAATTCTGCGCACTTCACTGAGCATGTCGGCGAAATTCACGGGCTGCCCGGCAGGGTAGATTGGCAACGCCTTACAGCTTTCGACCAGTATGTTCAGCAAGCTCAATACCGAGGTGCGGCTGCGCTTGGGTCTGACTTCCCGGTGTCCCACATTGTTAAAGACCAGTCCACCCACCCGGTCTCCCTGGCCCAGAGCCGCCCAGCCAAGCAGGGCAGAGGTATGGCAGGCGAGCACAGATTTAAGGCAGCGCTGGCTGCCGAAAAACATAGAGTTGCCAAGGTCAGTCACAATCAGTACCGGGCGCTCACGTTCCTCGCGGAAGATCTTGGTGTGCGGGCTACCGGTTCGAGCAGTTACCCGCCAGTCGATTGTGCGAATGTCATCGCCGGGTTGGTAGCTGCGGACTTCCTCGAAATCAATACCACGGCCACGAAAATTGGATTTGTTGGGCCCACTCAGCAAGCTCAGTGCACGGTTGCGTCGCAGCAGGTTTAGCTGCTGGCCGCTGTGCCGTTGTTGTATGAGTTGTGGCAGCTCGCAGTAGGCTCCCTCGCAGTGGCTCATGCGACCGGTACACACCTCAGTAGTTCAGAAATGGCAGTATCGCTACTGATGCCGTTGGCTTCGGCCTCAAAACTGAGAATCAGGCGATGTCGCAGTATGTCTGGCAGCACGGCCTGAACATCGTCGGGAGAAACGAAATCGCAGCCTCGCAACCAGGCGTGAGCGCGGGAGCATCGATCCAGCGCGATGGTGGCGCGTGGACTGCCCCCGTATTCCAACCAGCTGGCCAGCTCTTCTGAATAGCGTCCGGGCTCGCGCGTGCCGAGTACCAACTCGACGATATAGCGCTCCACTGGTTCGGCCATATAGAGATCGAGAATTTGCTGGCGAGCTTCAAAGATCGTCTGCTGGGCAATCGGCTCAGGTATTTGTTGCTGGCTGGGCCGGGCCTCGTTGCGGGTTAGATGCAAGATGCGCGTCTCGGCCTCGCTATCCGGGTATCCAACCTGCACGTGCAGAAGGAAGCGATCGAGCTGTGCCTCCGGCAGGGGGTAGGTGCCTTCCTGTTCGATGGGGTTTTGGGTTGCCATCACCAGGAACAGATTCGGCAGCATGTAGGTCTGGCTGCCGACACTGACCTGCCTCTCCCCCATAGCTTCAAGCAGGGCCGACTGCACTTTGGCGGGAGCGCGGTTAATTTCGTCCGCCAGGATCAGGTTGTTGAAGATGGGCCCCTGCTGGAAATGAAACTGTCCTTGCTGGGGCCGATAAATTTCGGTGCCGGTGATATCACCCGGCAACAGGTCGGGCGTGAACTGTATGCGATGGAAGCTGCCCTCGACGCCGTCCGCCAGGGACTTGATGGCGCGGGTTTTTGCCAGCCCGGGCGCGCCCTCAACCAAAAGGTGGCCGTCTGCGAGCAATGCTAATAGCATTCGCTGCACCAGGTGCTCCTGGCCGATAATCTGCTGGCTCAGCCAGTCCCTGAGTCCTTGAATAGTCTGTTGCTGCTGGTTCACGTAATCCTCTTGTTCCATCCGTCTACGGGCGCCGTATTCTAACCAAATAGACTATGCTTATCACATTCAGTTCTCCATGAGGTCAATATGAGCAGTGAGTCCACCAAGAAAAAGCTCTTACATGAGCTGGCGCAGTTAATTGCCAGCAACGCAGGACGGGAGCAGAGCCTGCTGGTAGATGCACTCGCGAAGGCCTATTTTCGATCCTTCCCCGCCGAAGACCTGGTCGATTGGAAGGTCGATGATCTGTACGGTTTTATCTACGGCTGCTTTCGCAGCCTGGAACGCTGGGATGGTAATACGGTCAAGGTTAAGATTTTCAACCCCGATCTGGAGCAACATGGCTGGGAAAGTCATCACAGTGTGGTGGTGCTTATCGCCCCGGACATGCCATTCCTGCTGGATTCTGCCCGCGGCGAACTGAACCGCCGCAGTTCCGGTATTCACAAGCTGCATGGTCAGAACTTTATGCTGCAGCGGGATGCAGACGGAGCGATCAACAATATTGCCCCCAAGGGTGAGGAAGGCACCGCGGCTAGCCTGATCTACTTCGAGATTGATCGCGCCAGTGACCCCAGTGCCGAAGGCGAGATGACCGAAGCACTGGAAAATATTCTGGCCGAGGTGTCGACGGTGGTTGGAGATTTCTCGGCCATGCGAGAAAAACTGATCGAAGTGCAGACCATGGTGGAGGCTGATACGTCCGTGGATTCGGCGCTACGAGCAGAGAATGCCGCTTTTTTGCACTGGTTGGCGCAGAACCACATCACCCTGTTGGGTTACGAATGCCTGGGGGTTCAACACAGCGCTGATCGCATCAACGTGGTTGACGTCGCTGAGAGCCGGCTGGGATTGTTGGCCGAGCGGCGTACCAGTGGGGTACAGGATCTTCACGAGCTTCTGCAGGGGCAGGGCGCGGAAGACTCTGAGGAGGTGCCTCAGCTGACTTTTTCGAAGTCCCGGCGACGCTCTCGGGTACATCGCTTTGCCTATCCGGATTACATCGAGATCAACCAGTTTGACGACAGCGGTAAGTTGATCCTGCAGCACCGATTCATGGGTTTGTACACCTCGGCGGTGTACACACAGAGTCCAAGCCTGATTCCCATCGTGCGGCTAAAGGTTGCCCAGCTTATGCGCGAATCTGGTGTGGACGAAAGCAACCACGAGGGCAGGGAGTTGGCTCGGGTGGTGGAGCTGTTTCCGCGAGACGAGCTTTTCCACGCCGATGTAGAAGAGTTGTATCGGATGGCGGCCGCGGTGAATCAGATACAGGAGCGTCGCCAGACCCGGTTCTTTGCCCGCGCCAGTGCCCACGGCAAATTCTTCAGCGGCATGGTGTATATGCCTCGCGACCGTTACACCACGGCCAAACGCATTCAAATCGAGCAGATGTTGAAAGAAGAGCTGGGTGCGCAGGAGAGCGAGTTTTACACGACCTTCAGCGAATCAGTGTTGGTGCGAGTGTATTTCGTGTTCCTGCTGAAACCCGGTGTCGCACGTAACTACGATATTAACGAACTCGAAACCAACATCATCCACCTTACCCAGTCCTGGCAGGACCGCCTCAGTGAGCGGCTATTGGATCAATTCGGCAAAGAGCATGGTGGCGCGCTGATCGAGCGTTTCGGCGCGGGTTTCTCGGCAGGTTATCGCGATGATTTCGATCCGCGCATCGCGGTGATGGATATGGGCCGAATTTTACAGGTGGTAGAAGGCAAACCCCTGGCCATGAGCTTTTACCGCACGCTTGATGAATCCGAGAAGGAGGTGCATTTCCGTCTTTTCCATCGAGATACCTCTTTGCCGTTGTCGGATGTCATCCCCATCCTGGAAAATCTGGGCTTGCGGGTGGTGGCAGAGAATGCCTACGGGGTGAAAGAACACGACGGGGCCGAGGTCTGGATCCAGGATTTCAAACTCAGCTATTCCATGGGCGGACGGATAGAGTTGGAGCAGGTGCGAGACGAATTTACCGACGCCTTCGCCCGCATCTGGTTTGGCGAGGCAGAGAGTGATGCCTTTAATCGCCTGCTGCTTGGTACGCGCCTCAACTGGCGTGAGATAGCCCTGCTAAGAGCCTTCGCCAAGTACTTGAAGCAACTCCAGTTCGCCTTCAGTACCGATTACATCGCCGAGACGTTCGCCGAACACATGCATATTACCGGCGCCCTGGTCGAGCTGTTCCTGACTCGCTTTGACCCGGACTTTGAAGGCGACGCAGAGTGGCGACAGCAGCGTGAGCAGAGTACCAGCGAGCGGGTGCTGGAGAGCCTGGATAATGTTGAAAACCTGGGGCATGATCGAATTTTCCGCCAATTCCTGGCGCTGATACAAGCCACCCTGCGGACCAATTTTTTCCAGCACACGAAGGATGGAAGCCTCAAACCTTATTTCTCCTTCAAACTGAAGCCAGAGCTGATTCCCGATATGCCAGCACCGCGTCCAGCTTTTGAGATTTTTGTTTATTCGCCAGCGGTGGAAGGTGTGCATTTACGTGGCGGCAAAGTAGCACGGGGCGGGCTACGCTGGTCTGATCGGCTGGAGGATTTTCGCACCGAGGTGTTGGGCCTGGTCAAAGCTCAGCAGGTGAAGAATGCGGTTATTGTGCCGGTGGGAGCCAAGGGTGGATTCGTTGTTAAACGACATATGCCCGATGCCAGTCGCGAAGAACTGGAGAAAGAGGGTATCTGTTGTTACCAGACCTTCATTCGCGGTCTGCTCGATGTCACCGATAACCTGCTCGACGGAGAGGTCTGTCCACCGATACGCGTGGTCCGCAAAGATGAGGATGATACCTACCTGGTGGTGGCGGCCGATAAGGGCACGGCGACTTTTTCCGATATCGCCAACGTAATTTCTGCTGAGTACGGTCACTGGCTGGGCGATGCTTTTGCCTCTGGCGGCAGCGTTGGCTATGACCACAAGAGGATGGGAATCACTGCCCGCGGTGCTTGGGTGTCGGTGCAGCGGCATTTCCGAGAGCTGGGTGTGGATATACAGAGTACGGATTTTACCGTGGTCGGCGTGGGCGACATGGGCGGTGACGTATTCGGCAACGGCATGCTGCTACCGGAACATATCCAGTTGGTAGCCGCCTTTAATCACATGCATATTTTCATCGACCCCAACCCAGACTCAGCTGCCAGCTTCGTGGAACGTGAACGCCTGTTTCTGCTGCCGCGTTCCAGCTGGGAAGACTACAGCGCCGAGTTGATTTCTGAGGGTGGCGGTATTTTTTTGAAATCCGCCAAGTCCATCGCTATCTCAGCGGAGATGAAGGAGCGCTTCGACATAGAATCCGATGCCCTGACCCCGGCGGAGCTGGTGAATGCACTTATCAAGGCTCCGGTAGACCTGTTGTGGAATGGCGGCATTGGCACCTACGTTAAAGCTGAGAGCGAACAACATGCGGAGGTTGGCGACAAGGCCAATGACAATGTGAGGGTCAATGGTAGCGAACTGCGCTGCAAGGTGGTGGGCGAAGGCGGCAACCTGGGGCTAACCCAGCTGGGACGGGTTGAATATTGTTTGAACGGTGGTCGTTCCAACACAGACTTCATCGATAATGCCGGTGGTGTCGATTGCTCCGACCACGAGGTCAATATTAAAATTCTGCTCAATGCGGTGGTAGCCCGCGGGGATCTCACGGAAAAACACCGCAATCGCCTGCTGGAGGAAATGACGGACAGTGTGTCCGAGTTGGTGCTGGAGAACAATTACCACCAGGCCCAGGCCATCAGTATGGCCGAGGCGGAGAGCTTTAAGCGAGTGGACGAGTATCGTCGCCTAATTTCTACGCTGGATGAAAACGGCCGTATGGACCGGGAGCTGGAATTCCTGCCCAGTGATGACAAATTACTGGAGCGTCGGGCGCAGGGTGCCAGCCTGGTCAGGCCTGAGTTGTCGGTTCTGATTTCGTACAGCAAGGGCATACTCAAAGAAGAGCTGGCTGCGTCGGACCTGCCCAATGACAGCTTCCTCAGCCGCGCAGTAGAGGGTGCTTTTCCACAGCGCCTGCTGGACGAGTACGGCGAGGAAGTTCACAGGCATAGCTTACGGCGGGAGATCATTGCCACACAGATCGCCAATAAGCTGGTTAATCGTGTTGGCGTCAGCTTTATAAGCCGCCTGGTTACCTCTACCGGCTGTACCGTGTCGGAAGTCGCTGCCGCGTATATGACGGTAGTGGAAATTTTTCAACTCGACCAGCAGTGGCTGGCGGTGCAGGCCCTGGATCACACGGTCGACAATACGCTACAGATGGTTATGTATATCGACCTGGTGCGGCTGGCGCGTCGAGCCAGTCGCTGGTTGTTGCGCAACCGGCGCCATCACTTTGACCCCACCAGCCTGATCAGCGAGTTCCAACCCGGAGTGATGGAGCTGGAGGCGGCACTGCCCAGCCTGGTGCAGGGTAAGGCCGCCGCGAGCATCCAGGGTCGCTACCATTCGCTGACCGAGCAGGGCGTCAACACGGAGTTGGCCCAGTTTGTCGCCGGCCAACATTATCTGTACGCGGGCATCAGTATTATCTCAGCGGCACGTGAGTGTGAAGCCAGTAATCTTGAGGTGGCAGAGTTGTTCTTCACCCTGGGAGAGGAACTGGAACTGAATTGGTTTACCCAGGTGATTAACGATATCAAGGTCGAAAACGAATGGCAGGCACTGGCCCGGGATACCTACATGGAAGACTTGGAGTGGCAGCAGCGCTCGCTGGCCATCGGTGCGCTCAAACACATTTGTGAAAAACGGGATGCCAAACTCTGTATCGAACGCTGGATGCTTCGCGAGGAAGTGCTGGTTGAACGCTGGCGTGGCATGCTAACACAGCTCCACGCAACCGATGTGCCGGATTTTGCCATGTTAGCCGTGGCCAACAGGGAGCTGCTGGATTTAGCCCAGAGCAGCCTGAGTTAGAGTGGTGCCATGACCGGTCTGGCTAGCCAGCCCGGCCAGGTAGACCGAGCAGGTGGACCAGCCAGGTGGGCCAGTCAGGCAGTCTTATTGACTGCCGAGATGCCGGTGAGGCCATCCCACTGGTCGCTGCGCCCTTCGCGCCAACCAGATAACCAGAATTGTCGCGGAGCTTCTGATTCATGGGGACAATCTTCGTTGGAGCGGCCGCCGAGACCGGCCTGGTAACCGCGCTGGAAGGCGCGTTCGTTCATATCTCGCTTCTGTCTACGCATTGCTCATCCTCTTTTACCACCTGTCTATATAATCAAAGTGTAGTGGGCGCGTCGACTATCAATTTGTTATAAACAGGAAAACCGTTATAGTGGCGCGCCTCAAAACCGCAGGAGTACTGGCTTGAAAGCTGACCAGCAGTGGTTTGTCACCTGTCCGAAGGGCCTCGAAGGCTTGTTGCTGGATGAATTGTCTACCTTCGCCGGGCAGCAGCTCCGGGAAACCGTGGGTGGCTGCTATTTTACCGGCAGCCTGGCAGTGGCCTACCGGGTGGCGCTGTGGTCGCGCCTGGCTAATAGGCTGCTGCTGCCACTGGCGCAGTTTCGCTGTAGCGATGCCGAAAACCTGATCCAGGGCATTGGGGCGATAGATTGGGCCAGCTATATGTACGAGCAGTCGACCCTGCTGGTGGATTTCTCCGGTCAGACTCAACATATACGCAACACCCAATTCGGTGCCCAGGTTTGCAAGGATGGCATAGTGGACTATTTCCGGGCCCGCGGGGCTGGCCGCCCCAGTGTTGAGCGACACAATCCCGACATTCGTATCAATGTTCGCCTGCGCAAAGGGGATGCTGCAGTGGCCATCGATTTCGGTGGCAGCAGCCTGCACCAGCGCGGCTACCGGGCCGAACAGGGACAGGCACCCATCAAGGAAAATCTCGCGGCAGCTTGCCTGATGCGCGCCGATTGGCCGGGTATTGCAGCGCGCGGCGGTGCCCTGATTGATCCCATGTGTGGGTCCGGCACCCTCTTGCTGGAAGCTGCTATGATGGTGGCCGATATTGCCCCGCGCCTGAGCCGCAAAAATTGGGGCTTTGAAAAGCTGAAGTTTCACAACGCCGAGCAGTGGCGAACCCTGGTTACAGATGCGGAGAGTCGGGCGCGGCGAGCCCAGGAACTCCAGCTGCCGGAAATACGCGGCTACGACGCCGATATCAAGGTTGTCGATAAGGCCCACGCCAATATCGCGAGCGCCGGCCTGCAGAAGCAGGTGAAAGTTACCTGTAAGCCGTTGGCAGACCTGGTGAAGCCCACCCATCGACAATTGGATGTTGGCTTGTTGATCAGTAATCCGCCCTATGGTGAGCGACTGGGAGAGGTCGACCAGCTGCGCCACCTATATCGCAAGCTGGGCGAGGTGATGTTGCGGGAGTTTAGCGGTTGGCAGGCGGCCATCCTGACCGGCGAAAAGGAGCTGGGCCTGGCCATCGGCCTGCGCAGCCACAAGCGTTACGCCCTGTTCAATGGGCCATTGCCTGTGACCTTACTGCTGTTTGAGCTGTCCGACGAGCAAAAGTTGCGCCAGCGCAAACCTGACAGTAGCGGGGAAGTACCCGCGGCGGTGCTGTCCCAGGGCGCTGAAATGTTGCTTAACCGCCTGCGTAAAAACCGTAAGAAATGGGACAGCTGGGCGCGTAAACGAGAGCTCGAATGCTACCGGGTCTATGACGCCGACATGCCGGAATACTCTGTCGCCATCGATCGCTATGGTGAGGACCTCCATGTCGCTGAGTACCAGGCGCCGAAAACGGTTAAGGAAGCCGACGCTGAAAGGCGTATGGCGGAAATCAGGCAGGTGGTGCCGCTGGCGTTCGATTGCGCCCCGGAAAATATCCATTACAAGCAGCGCCGCCGGCAGCGAGGTAAGGACCAGTACCAGCGGCAGGATCGTCGCGGAGAGTTACAAGCAGTGCGAGAGGGCCAGGTCGAGCTACTGGTAAATCTCAGCGATTACCTGGATACGGGATTATTCCTGGATCACCGACCCCTGCGGCTGCGCATCGCGGCGCAGGCCAAGGGCAAGCATTTCCTCAATTTATTCTGTTATACCGCCAGCGCCAGCATCCATGCAGCCCGCGGCGGTGCCCGTTCGACCACCAGCGTCGACATGTCGCGCACCTACCTGGAGTGGGCGCGCAGCAACTTTGCCGCCAACGGCCTCGGCGAGCGCGGCAATGAGCTGGAGCAGGCCGACTGCCTGCAGTGGCTGGCGCAATGCGAGCGGGACTACGATTTGATCCTGCTCGATCCCCCCAGTTTCTCCAACTCCAAACGAATGGATGGCAATCTGGATATCCAGCGTGATCACCCCAGTTTGCTCGAGTCCAGTATGGCGTTGTTGCGCCCTGGCGGAACCCTGTACTTCTCCAATAATTTGCGCAGCTTCAAGCTCGACCCGGAGCTAGAGCAACGCTGGCAGGTAACGGATATTTCTCGAGCAACCATCGACGAAGATTTTGGCCGGCGCAGTAATATTCACCGTTGTTGGCAGATTTCCCATCGGCAAAGTGCCGCAGAAACATGACACAAAAGCGAGCGGGGCGAGCAGCTGAGAAAGGAAACTAGAGGTGTGTTGGGCGCTCCGAGGTCAGCGCCTCCTAACCTGAACCCGGGTTTTTATACACAAACGTCACGCAAACCCCTGTATTTATAGCGTGAAAAAACAAGCTCTCGATTAAACACTACAAAAAAACCGTAAGTCATTGATTTTAATCGAGAGCGTGTAAGTTAAAGTAATTTCTAGATAGGCTCGCTGAGTCCGGCGCTGCATAGTTATCCACCGCCGCAGCGCAGACTGTCCCCAGACTTATGCACAGATACTGTGGATAACTCAGTCCAGTTCCAGCATCTGCTTGCCGACATTGGCGCCGCTAAACAGGCGCTGCAGAGTCGCCGGAATATTCTCAAAGCCCTGCTGGATATCTTCTCGTCAGGCAATTTCGCCAGCCATGACCCATTCAGCGATTTCCGCCATGCCCGCTTCGAAGCGATCCATGTAGTCGATCACAATAAAGCCCTGCATCTTGATGCGCCGGCTGACCAGGAGCATCATATTTTTCGGTCCCGGCGAGGGCTCTTCCTCGTTGTAGCCAGAGATGCCGCCACACAACGCAATGCGGCCAAAGTCCGCCATTTGCTCGATAGCCGCCTCCAGGGTAGCGCCGCCGACATTGTCGAAGAATACGTTGATACCCATTGGGCACAATTCCGCCAGGCGCTGGGCAATGTCCTCAGACTTGTAGTCAATAACCTCGGCAATTTTGCAGCTGTCTTTTAGCCACTGGCATTTTTCCGCGCCGCCGGCGATACCAATAACCCGACATCCCTTCAGGCGTGCGATTTGCGCCACCGCCGAGCCGGTCGCACCGGCCGCGCCCGATACCAGTATCGTGTCACCGGGTTGGGGTTGGCCGATATCCAGCAGCCCGAAATAGGCGGTGAGGGTGGTGGTGCCGAAGACACTGAGTGCCATCGCCGGGGTCAGTCCGTCGGCAAGAGCGCGCGGTGGTATAAAGCTGTCAGGACCCTCTACACTGTATTCCTGCCATCCGGTCATGCCCTGCACCAGGGTGCCGACCGGTAACTCGGCACTTTCTGAAGCGATGACTTCCGCCACAGAGCTGGCCCGCATCACCTCGCCGATCTGCACTGGCGGCAGGTAGCTCGGTGCGTCCTCAACCCAACCGCGCATGGCTGGGTCGAAGCCCAACATGCGCGTTTTCAACAAAACCTCGCCTTTACTGAAGTCCGGTTTGGGCATTGTCGCTTCGACTAACTCAAAGTGTTCGGCACCGATCATGCCTTGCGGCCGCGTTTTGAGTAACCACTGTCTATTCACGCTCATAGGCTTTTTATCCGCGCTCATGGCTGTTTCCTTTGTTGGTATGATGGGGTATGAAAAAAAAGCTGCTCATTGTATATCACTCGCAAAGCGGGGCAACGGCACAATTGGCTGCGGCGGTGCGCATAGGTGCAACACGTGAAGAGGACATCGAGATAAAGTGCGTCCGCGCCTGGGATACGGGCGTGGAGCAGTTACTCTACTGTGACGGTCTTTTGCTGGGTTTCCCTGAAAATTCCGGGGCCCTGGCCGGCTCCATGAAAGACTACCTGGACCGGATTTACTACCCACTGCAGTCCTGCGCGATGATAAAACCTTTCGCCCTGTTTACCAGTGCCGGCAACGACGGCCGCGGCGCCGTGCAGCAGGCGCAGCGTATAATGCAAGGCATGCCCATGAAAGAAGTGGTCGCCCCACTGATCTGCCGGGGTCCGCCCACCCCGGCGGCACTGGAGCAGTGTGAAGAACTCGGCCACACCCTCGCCGCGGGTCTGGCCCTCGGCATTTATTAGTCAGTCAGGAAGTGAGTTTCAGCAGTATGAGCAGTGACGAATTTGTAGTCCCGCAAGGGTTTGTTGAATTACCGGAGGGTATGGGTTTCACCGACACCCTGCGCCCGGTCTATCGCCGCGAGCCGAATGCAGAGGGCGGTTTGTGCCTGGCCATGAGGGTACAGGCACAACACGGCAATCTGATTGGCATCTGCCATGGCGGGGTGCTGATGACGCTGGCGGATATCGCGGCCGCCCAGGCGGTTAATTTTGCTCGCAATAAAGTTGCCGGTTCGCCCACGATCAGCCTTAGCTTCGACTTTGTCAGCGCCGCCCGAGAAGGTGACTGGATTGAGGCTCATTCTGAGCGAGTCGATCTGAAACGGGTGTTCGCCTTCGCCAGCGGGGTTATCTACTGCGGTGACAAGGTCATTCTGCGTTACAGCGGCACTATTTATACGCCCGACCACGAGGGTTTTGACCGTCAAATAGAGAACATTGCCCGACTGCACGGACGCAGTGTGAGTTGAGGGCTCTATATGAGCTGAGGGCTCAGTGCTGCAGTTCTGAGATAAAGGCCTCGGCCGCATTACTGAGGCTGCGGCCCTGGTGGTAGATCAAGCCCAGGGTTCGCTGAGGGGTGCTTACCGGAACTGTCAGTGCCTTGAGGCTGTCGTCGAGCATGGAGCGGGGCAGCACAGTCCAGCCCAGACCAATGGAGGCCATCATGCGAATGGTTTCCAGGTAGTTGGTGGACATGGCCACGTTCAGAGTGAGCCCCTCCCGGTCAAAGATGCCCTTGGCAATCTGGCCCGTGTAGGTATTCATGCCGGGCAATATGACCGGGTGCTCGCAGAGTTGGCTCAAACTCACCTGGCTGGCTTCGGCGAGAGGATGTTCCCTCGAGACCATGAATTCCAGAGGGTCGGTCCACACCGGTCGGGCGACAATACTGGCATCGCCGGCGGGTGCCAGGGTTACCACGGCCAGCTCAAGTTTGCCCTGCATGACCTGGTCATAGGCCTGTTCTGAATCCATGAACGCCACATCCAGTTTTACGTCATTGTACTTCTGGCTGAAGCGTCTCAGCACCGCGGGCAGGCGGTGTAGGCCGATGTGATGACTGGTACCCAGTAACAGGCGACCCGAGACATCGCCGGTGAGATCGCGAATAGCCTGCTCGGCCCGATCCAGGTTTTGGATAATGCTGCGGGCATGGGGCAACAGCGCCTGGCCGGCCTCGGTTAAACTGACCTTGCGGCCAATGCGGTCGAACAAGGCTTTGTCGAGACGCATTTCCAGTCCGGCCACGCGTTTGCTGACCGCGGGCTGGGTGATGTGAAGCTTGATCGCCGCCAGCGAAAATGAGCCCTCTTCAGCGACCTTGATAAATGCACGTAGATTCTGGATTTCCATGGGGGACAAGTCTAACCGGCTTTACTTTCATATTCCAGTTGGGAATTGATTGGATAAAAAATATGAATTTGTTTTATTCATGACCCGGGCGTAAACTCGTCAGCCTCTGATAAATCTATCTTGAGAGAGCAGCTCATGGGCAAGACCCTGTACGACAAATTGTGGGACCAGCACCTCGTGCAACAGCGTGAGGATGGCAGTGCACTCATCTACATTGATCGCCAGCTTTTGCATGAAGTGACTTCGCCGCAGGCGTTCGAAGGCCTGCGCATGGCACAGCGGCAGCCCTGGCGCCACAACGCCAACCTGGCGACCCCCGATCACAACGTACCGACCGAGCTCAGTGAGCGCAGCGGTGGTATCGACGGCATCCAGGATCCGGTGTCCCGTATCCAGGTGCAGACGCTCAACGACAACTGCCGCGATTTTGACATCGTCGAGTTCGAGATCAACGATGAGCGCCAGGGTATTGTGCATGTCATCGGTCCGGAGCTGGGTGTAACCCTGCCCGGCATGACGGTGGTGTGTGGCGACTCCCACACGGCCACCCATGGTGCCCTCGGTGCGCTGGCAGCGGGCATTGGTACCTCCGAGGTAGAGCACGTGCTGGCGACCCAATGCCTGGTGCAAACCAAGATGAAGAATATGTTGGTGCGGGTCGACGGTGAGTTGATGACCGGGGTCACCGCCAAAGACGTGGTACTGACGGTGATCGGCAAGATTGGCACAGCCGGCGGTACCGGTTTTGCCATTGAGTTCGGTGGTGAGGTCATCCGCGCCATGAGCATGGAAGGCCGCATGACCGTGTGCAATATGGCAATAGAGGCGGGTGCCCGCATCGGCATGGTCGCGGTGGACGACATTACGCTGCGCTATGTAGAGGGAAAAACCTACGCGCCGAAGGGCGAGATGTGGGCGCTGGCAGAGTCGGCCTGGCGCGATTTGCACAGCGACGAGGATGCACATTTTGACAGCGTGATCGAGCTGCAAGGCGAGGAGATAAAGCCGCAGGTAACCTGGGGTACCTCGCCGGAGATGGTATTGCCGGTAGATGGCACAGTGCCGATTCCCGCCGATATTGAGGATGATACCCGGCGTGACGCGGTCGAGAGAGCGCTGAAATACATGGGTCTGGAAGGGGGCATGTCGATTACCGACATACGCCCGCAAAAAGTGTTCATCGGCTCCTGCACCAATTCCCGCATCGAGGATTTGCGAGCTGCTGCGGCCGTGGTGAAAGGGCGCAAGGTGGCCGACAGTGTAAACCAGGCGCTGGTGGTACCGGGTTCCGGCGCGGTCAAGAAGCAAGCCGAGGCCGAGGGTCTGGACAAGATTTTTGTCGAGGCGGGCATGGAGTGGCGCGAGCCAGGCTGTTCCATGTGTCTGGCCATGAATGCCGACAAACTGGGGGCGGGAGAGCACTGCGCCTCCACATCAAACCGCAATTTTGAAGGCCGTCAGGGTTTTGGCGGGCGTACTCACCTGGTCAGCCCGGCAATGGCCGCCGCCGCTGCGGTGGCCGGACACTTTGTCGACGTGCGGGAATGGGAGCAGAACGAGGAGAGAGCAGTATGAAGGCGTTTACCACTGAAAATGGCCTGGTGGCACCGATGGATCGTGCCAACGTCGATACCGACATGATCATTCCCAAGCAGTTTTTGAAATCCATCAAGCGCAGTGGTTTTGGTCCCAACCTGTTTGATGAGTTGCGTTACCAGGATGAAGGTCACCCCGGCCAGGATTGTTCAACGCGGCCACTGAAGGAGGATTTTCCGCTCAATCACAGTCGCTACCAGGGTGCCGCCATTTTGCTGGCACGAAAAAATTTTGGCTGCGGTTCCAGTCGTGAACACGCGCCCTGGGCGCTGGACGACTACGGTTTTCGCTGTGTGATTGCCCCCAGTTTCGCCGATATCTTTTACAACAACTGTTTCAAGAATGGACTGCTACCGGTTGTGTTGAATGAAGCTGAGGTAGAAGAATTGTTCCAGCAGATGTATGCCAGCGAGGGCTATTGCCTTACGGTCGACCTGGAGGGCCAAAAAGTGGTTCGCCCCGATGGAGTGGAATACAGCTTCGAGGTAGATGAATTTCGCCGCCATTGCCTGTTCAATGGGCTCGATGATATCGGCCTGACCCTGGAACAGGCCGACGCCATTCACGCCTATGAAGAGCGAGCCCGCCAGCAGGCACCGTGGCTGTTTGACGGCATCAACTAGAGGAATATCGTGAGTAAGG
The DNA here is from genome assembly GCA_965237855.1 of Halieaceae bacterium. Taxonomy (GTDB): domain Bacteria; phylum Pseudomonadota; class Gammaproteobacteria; order Pseudomonadales; family Halieaceae; genus CBDEGK01. Next base: position 467,437 of record CBDEGK010000001.1, read on the forward strand.
TACTGATTTTGCCCGGTGATTACATCGGGCCAGAAATTGTTGCGGAAGCCCGGCTGGTACTGGAGCGGGTGATAGAGCAGTACAGTATGGACATCCAGCTGGAGGAGGGACTGCTTGGCGGTGCGGCACTCGATGCCCATGGCGTGCCTTTGCCCGAGGATACCCTGGCCCGGGCGAGGGAGGCCGACGCAATCTTGTTGGGTGCCGTTGGCGGCCCGAAATGGGATGCCGTGGATCGCGCCCTGCGCCCGGAGAAAGGACTCCTGCAGATTCGTTCAGAGTTACAGTTATTCGGGAACCTGCGACCAGCGCAGCTGTACCCCCAATTGGCAGCCGCTTCCAGCCTCAAGCCCGAGATCGTGTCGGGACTGGATATCCTGATTGTGCGCGAACTCACCGGCGGCATCTACTTCGGCGAGCCCCGTGGTATCCGCGTATTGGAAAATGGTGAACGGGAGGGTTACAACACTTACGTCTACCGGGAGTCGGAGATCGAGCGCATCGGTCGCCTGGCTTTCGAGTCGGCCCGCAAGCGCAGTGGCCGGCTGTGTTCCGTCGATAAGTCCAATGTGTTGGAGGTGACTATCCTGTGGCGCGAGGTGATGACTCAATTGGCCCCCGAGTACCCCGATGTCGAGCTGTCACACATGTATGTGGACAATGCCGCCATGCAGTTGGTGATGGCACCCAAGCAATTCGATGTGCTGGTTACCGGCAATATGTTCGGTGACATTCTGTCTGATGCCGCAGCCATGTTGACCGGGTCTATCGGCATGTTGCCCTCGGCTTCCCTGGATCAAGCCGGCCGCGGTATGTACGAACCCTGCCACGGCTCTGCCCCGGATATCGCCGGTCAGGGCAAGGCCAACCCGTTGGCAACGATTCTTTCGGTGGCCATGATGTTGCGCTACTCACTGGGCCACGCCGAAGCGGCGGATGCGATAGAGGCCGCTGTGAGTCGAGTGCTCGACGCCGGTCTGAGAACGCCTGATATTTATGTCGATGGTTGTGAATTGGTCGATACCCAGAACATGGGTCGTGCAGTAATAGAGGAGTTGAGCCATGAGTGACGTATGCGATGTAGCCATTGTTGGGGCTACCGGCGCGGTCGGCGAGGCCATGATTTCTATCCTGGAGCAGCGCGATTTTCCGGTCGGCAACTTCTACCCGCTGGCGAGCTCACGCTCCGCTGGCAACGGTATCTCTTTCAAGGGCAAGAGCTACACCATCAAGGACCTGGCGGAATTTGACTTCTCCTTTGCGCAGATAGGTCTGTTTTCCGCGGGTGGCAGTGTCTCCGCCGAGTATGCGCCCAAGGCTGCAGCTGCCGGCTGCATCGTGATCGACAACACCTCGCACTTTCGCCAACAGGAAGATATTCCGCTGGTGGTGCCAGAGGTTAATCCGCACGCCATCACCGCTTATACCAACCACAACATCATTGCCAATCCGAATTGCTCGACAATTCAGATGTTGGTAGCCCTGAAGCCCATTTATGACGCCGTCGGGATTGAGCGGATCAATGTGGCGACTTATCAGGCCGTGTCCGGCACTGGCAAGGAGGCCATCACAGAGCTCGCCGGCCAGACAGCTCGCCTGTTAAACGCACAACCAGTCGAAGCCGAGATCTACCCAAAGCAGATAGCGTTTAATGTACTGCCCCACATCGATACCTTTGAGGACAACGGCTATACCCGGGAGGAGATGAAGATGGTGTGGGAGACCCAGAAGATCTTCGAGGACAGTGATATCCAGGTAAATCCAACCTGTGCGCGCGTACCGGTCTTTTTTGGCCACTCGGAGGCGCTACATATAGAGACGCGTGACAAGATCAGCGTTGATGAGGCTCGCGCGCTACTTGAGGCTGCGCCTGGTGTCACGGTTATAGATGAGCACAAAGACGGCGGTTATCCAACGCCTGTAACAGAGTCAGCCGGTGAGGACCCTGTTTTTGTCGGACGACTGCGCGAAGACATCTCTCATCCACGTGGTTTGGACTTGTGGGTGGTTTCTGACAACGTCAGGAAGGGCGCGGCCCTCAACAGTGTGCAAATTGCCGAGCTCTTGCTAAAAGAGTATTTATAAAAGATACTTACAACCAATACTAAAGGAATATTCTAGGTTTCAACCGTTTGAACCGGGATGAGTTCCTGGTGGTTCGTCGCCCAGCCGTGTTCGCTAGGGGAAATCGGTTGGCGTGTTACTAGAATAATAAGGCGAATGTATGGTTCGTAAGTGCAAGGGGTTGCTGGTCATTGTGGGGGTTCTGCTCCCAGCCATGGCGTCGGCTCTCGGCCTTGGCGAACTAAGGCTTACCTCCTTTCTAAACGAGCCCCTGCGCGCGGAAGTTGATCTTCTCGATGTACAAGACCTGGATGAAGGTCAGCTGAGAATCCGCCTGGCCTCCAGCACGGATTTTGACAGAGCCGGTGTAGAGCGGGCCTATTTTCTGACCAGCATGAAGTTTGACGTGTCGATTCGCGAGGACGGCACGGGTCGATTGTTTATTACCTCTAGCGAGGCCGTGCTGGAGCCGTACCTGGATTTCCTGGTCGAGGCGCGCTGGCCAAGCGGCCGTATTCTACGTGAGTACACTCTGTTGCTCGACTTGCCTGCGCTGGTAGGACCCGACAGCGGTATGACGGCGGCTGCGTCAGCTCCAGCGCCCACCCCAATCGAAACCGAACAGAAAGCGAGCCAGGTTGCAGAAGAAGAGGCAGAACTCGAGCGCTATGGCACTGGTACTGACAGCGATCCCGGTCCAGGGACGGACTACCTGGTCAAGCAGCAGGAAACCCTGTGGGGCATCGCCAGCCGCGGTCGCCCACAGGGTACCTCCGTTCAGCAGGCGATGCTGGATATAAAGCGACTTAATCCAGAGGCCTTTATCGGCGGCAATATCAACCAGTTAAAAGCTGGTTACTTGTTGAGATTGCCCACCCGTGCTGAAATTTCAGAAATCGACCCACAGCAGCTGGTTGCCGAAATTGAGCAGCAGGAACAGCGCTGGCGCGATAACCAGGCGGCAATTGATGCCCGGGGCCTGGACGCGACCGCCGCTGACGGTGCTGGGCGAGGTCAAACTGACGAGGAACAGGGCCGTCTGCAGATTGCCGGCGTCGAAGAGAGCGAGTATGGCGGCAGCGCCGTGGACGCGGCTGGCCTGGAACAACTGGATGAGGCACAGCGAGACAACGCCGAGCTGCAGACACGCATCGATGCCATGGAAGCTCAAATGCTGACTCTGCAGCGTTTGTTAACGCTCAAGGATGACCAGATTGCGGCACTACAATCGGCTCTGGGCGGTGAAGAACTGGAAACGCCGGTAGCGATCGATGAGATGGAGGGCACGATCAGCGAAGTGCCGGATCTTGTCGGCGATAGCGGCATAATCGAGGAAATTGCAGAGGAGATAGAACTTGCAGAGGAGCCGAGCCAGGATTACCCGGCCCCGGCTCCAGCGCCTGCCGACGAGGGTATTGTCGGCATGCTGATGGATTACGTGCTCTACGGTGTCGGTGTACTGGCAATCGTGCTGTTGTTGCTGGGATGGCGATTCAAGGACAAGCTGAATCTCGCCAGTATTAGCGCCAAATTGCCGCTCATCGGCCGCAAAGGTGCCCAGCAGGCGGCCGGGGGAGATGCAGATGATGAGTTTGCCGGTGTCGAACTCGGTGATGACGGCCTAATCATCGATGAGTTCTCCGAGCAGACCCCGACAATAGAGGATAGCCAGGTTACGGAGCGGCTGACATTCTCAGACACCGATGAAGACGCCTACGCGGCACAGTTCGAAACCGGAGACGCGCTGGCTGAGGCGGATATCTACATTGCCTACGGCCGTTTCCCGCAAGCAGTTAATCTATTGAAAGCCGCCATAGAGGTTGAACCGGTCAACCTGGAGTATCGCGTCAAGCTCATGGAAGCCTGCGTCGAAATGGTCGATCGCGAAGAATTCCAACAGCAGTACGCTGATATCCAGTTTATCGGTGATGAAACAGCACTGAAGCGCGGTCGTGAAATCGCGGAAGCCGCTGATGGCGGAGAAGTCTGGCTTGAAGATCTGCCTGAACCCTCGATCACCGCTGAAGATATCGCCGCCGCAGAAGCGGCGCAGCAGGAAGAAGCTGCTGCCGAAGAGGCGCCCGCCGCCGCTGATGACGCTCCGGCCCTGGCTGGCGAAGAAGTCACTGAGCTGGATGTCGACCTCGATGGTGGACTGGAGCTCGCTGAGGATCTTGACCTCGATGCAGATCTGGATGTCGATCTTGAACTTGAATTGGAAGAAGCCGAGCTGGAGTTAGGCGACGATGATGATGCGACCGATCTCGCTGAGGACGCAGAGAAAACTGAAACTGTTGAGGATGAAGCGGCAGCAGGGGAAGAAGAGGAGCCGCTGATTGAAGCTGAGTCGACCAAGCCGGAAGCTGCGGCAGCGACGGATGATGACCTGGATCATTTCGATATGGGTGCATTCCCAGCAACTGATAGTGTTGCTGAAGAGAATGAACCCGACACGGAAGCTGCTGAAGAGATTGAGCTACCCGACCTGGAAGCCGATGAAATTTCACAGGATCTGAAACAGGATGAGGAACTGTTGCTGGATGACAGCCCTATCGACGATACCGAGCCGCCGGAGGAATTATCCGGAGAGATTGAAGATGATTTAGTCACCGATTTTGGCGACCTTGAAATAGAAGAAGGCGCGGAGTTGGTGGCTGATGAAGAGCTAGAGGTAGAGGTAGAGGTAGAGGTAGAGCTGGATGATGATGAAGAGGTTAATCTCGAGCAAAGCCTGGACGAATTGACCGATAGCTTCGGCGCGGCATACGATGCCGCCGATGGCAGCGGCGACAGTGAAGATATGGTGTTTGCTGCTGACGGGGACGAAATTTCTACCAAACTTGACCTGGCTCGAGCTTATATGGATATGGGTGATGAAGAAGGTGCCAAGAGTATCCTTGAAGAAGTTCTGCAAGACGGAAACGACAGCCAGAAACAGGAAGCGCAGAGCCTCATAGACAATATTGACTGAGCGGTCTTGTACTGTGTCCAGTGAATTGATCCCTGTTGGTAAACGCCTGGCCGTAGTTGTCGAGTATGATGGCTCTGGCTTCAACGGTTGGCAGCTGCAGGCTGGCAGCTCGGTTGCCACCGTGCAGGGTGCGCTTGAGGCGGCATTGGCAAGGATTGCTAACCAGCCTGTCCGGGTTGCCTGTGCAGGTAGAACCGATACCGGTGTCCACGCTACCCAACAGGTCGTACATTTCGACGCTCCTGCCGCCCGTAGCGAGCGCTCCTGGTTACTCGGCACCAATGTTCATCTGCCAGACAGTGTTCGAGTGCGCGGAGTGCATGCGGTTTCCCAGGACTTCCACGCTCGATTCAGTGCCATCGCTCGACGTTATCGCTACTTGATACTCAATGCCCCTGTCGCCTCCGCGCTGGCGGCATCTCGCGTCAACTGGATTCGCCAGGAATTGGATGTGGCGGCCATGGAGCTCGCGGCGCAGTCACTACTAGGGGAGCAGGATTTTAGCGCTTTCCGGGCTGCCTCCTGCCAGTCCTCGACGCCGATGCGACGCGTGGATTTTGTCCGCGTTCGTCCCCATGGTGAACTCGTGGTGGTAGACATCCAGGCCAATGCTTTTCTGCATCATATGGTGCGAAATATAGTGGGTGCGCTCATCTCCGTCGGTAGGGGCCGTTTGCACACGGATGAGATTGCCACGCTACTGGCTGGTCGCGACCGGACACTGGCGCCGGACACCGCGGCAGCGGGGGGCTTGTACCTGGTCGGGGTCAGCTACCCCGCGCCGTTTGGTTTGCCACGGTATACGACCGGGCCGTTGTTACTAAGTGGCTTCAATAGCGGCTGACAAACCTGCCACTGGACTGCATGATCTGGTAATATACCGCGCTTTTTGAGGGGTCCCAGGAACCGTGATGCGAACCCGGGTCAAGATCTGTGGAATTACGCGCCAATCCGATGCTCTGTCAGCTATTGCGGCAGGGGCTGACGCTATTGGCCTGGTTTTCTGGCCGCGGAGTAAGCGGGCTGTCAATGTCGATAGTGCCCGCGAGATAGTCGCCGGTTTACCACCCATGGTGGTAGTAACAGCCTTGTTTGTTGATGCCGATGCCGCTGAGGTCGAACAAGTTTGCAGGCAGTTGCCGATCGACTTACTCCAATTTCACGGTAGCGAAGCACGTGATTATTGCAGTGGATTTGGCTTGCCGTATATGAAAGCCTTGAAGGTGTCTGATGGCGTGGGCCTGAGCGAGTCGATCGCCGCGTACTCCGATGCAAACGCCATATTATTGGATACCGACCATCCCTCGATAGCAGGTGGTACCGGCGAGCGATTTGACTGGTCGTTGGTGCCTAGCGATCTGCCTGTACCGATGGTGTTGGCCGGCGGGCTCAATGCAGACAACGTCGGCATGGGCATACAGCAACTGCGCCCCTACGCGGTGGATGTCAGTAGTGGAGTGGAAGAGCGAGCGGGCATTAAGTCTGCCCGTTTAATGCAGGAATTTGTACAAGCGGTCCGCGTGGCGGACCTGTCTGATGGTGGAAGTGAAGAAGTATGAGTGATGTAACTGACAAGCAATGGGCTGATTACCCGGATCAATATGGACGTTTCGGTGACTACGGCGGCAAGTACGTCTCAGAAACCCTGATGTCTGCGTTGGATGAGCTGGACAGTTTGTATACACAGCTTTCCAACGATCCGGAATTTCAAAAGGAACTGGATGAAGACCTGGCGAACTATGTCGGTCGTCCTTCGCCCTTGTACGAGGCCAAGCGCTGGACGTCACAGGTAGGTGGCGCGAGAATTTTTCTGAAACGCGAAGACCTGAACCATACCGGTGCCCACAAGGTGAATAACACGGTGGGGCAGGCGCTACTGGCCAAGTATATGGGCAAAAAGCGTATCATCGCCGAGACCGGGGCCGGCCAACACGGTGTCGCTTCTGCGACGGTTGCAGCGCGACTGGGAATGGAATGTGTTGTCTATATGGGTGAGGATGATATACATCGCCAGGCCCTCAACGTGTATCGAATGAAGCTACTGGGCGCCGAGGTTATTCCGGTTACCTCCGGTTCGCGCACCCTGAAAGACGCCATGAATGAAGCCATGCGCGATTGGGTGACCAATGTCGACGATACGTATTACATCATTGGTACCGTCGCCGGACCCCACCCCTACCCGAAGTTGGTGCGCGACTTTCAATGTATTATCGGCCGCGAAGCGAGACAGCAATGCCTCGATGCGACCGGCCGTCTACCGGATGCGCTGGTGGCCTGTGTCGGCGGTGGTTCCAATGCGATCGGCTTATTTCATCCTTTCCTGGCAGATACTGAGGTGGCCATGTACGGTGTCGAGGCTGCCGGTCGGGGTCTGGCGACTGGAGAGCATGCTGCTCCGCTGACGGCGGGAAGTCCGGGTGTGTTGCACGGTAATCGCACCTACCTGATGCAGGACGACAATGGACAAATACTGCATACCCACTCTGTGTCCGCAGGACTGGATTATCCCGGCGTAGGACCGGAGCACGCCTGGTTGAAAGACCTGGGCCGGGTGAATTATGTCAGTGCTGACGATGAGCAGGCCCTGGCGGCTTTTTCTGAACTCAATACGAGAGAGGGAATAATGCCGGCGCTGGAATCAAGTCATGCACTGGCCTATGCAGCCGAGCTTGCCCCAACGATGAGCAGTGACGACATCATCATCGTCAATTTGTCCGGGCGAGGAGACAAGGACATACATACAGTCGCCCAGTTGCAGGGCATGGATTTTGGAGTACTGAGTTGAGTCGTATCAAGGCCCGTTTTGATAGCCTGAAACAATCTGGTCGCAAAGCGCTGATACCCTATATTGTGGCGGGTGATCCCGGGCCGGAGCATACCGTGGCACTGATGCACGCCATGGTAGAGGCGGGCGCAGATATCCTGGAGCTTGGGGTTCCCTTCTCTGATCCAATGGCCGAGGGGCCGACTATCGCCCTGGGTCATGAGCGGGCGCTTGCCCACAGCGTGAGTCTGCAGAGTACGCTGGCAATGGTGGCTGATTTTCGGCAGCGAGATACGGAAACGCCGGTGCTGTTGATGGGCTATTGCAATCCTGTCGAGCGTATGGGGTTTAGCGAATTCAGTCGAGCCGCCGCAGAGGTGGGTCTCGATGCGCTGCTGATGGTGGATATGCCACCGGAGGAAGTGGGTCCCCTGCATCAATGTCTAAAGGCGGCGAATCTCGATAATATTTTCCTGGTCGCTCCCACCAGCCCCGCTCAGCGAATCCAGAGAATTGCAGGGGCCGCAAGCGGTTTCATCTATTATGTTTCTCTGAAAGGCGTCACTGGAGCCGCTCATCTGGACACGGTTGAAGTGGCGGCACGTGTCGCTGAAATACGGACACACTCAGATTTACCGGTGGTTGTTGGCTTTGGTATCAAAGATGCCAAATCGGCGGCAGCAGTGGCAGAAGTCGCCGACGGCGTCGTGGTGGGCAGCGCCCTGGTTCAAATTCTGGCAGATGCCGCCGAGGCTGATACCGCGCAGCTTGCCGATGCTGTGAGCGAGTTAATTGCCAGCATTCGCGCTGGTATTGATGCATCCGTTGTGGGTCAATAGGCACAAATAAGCGAAGGTTACGGGGCTTGAATAATGAGCTGGTATGACAAAATACTTCCCTCCGGGGTGGGCAAGGCTGGTAAAGGCAGCAAGCGCCACAGTGTGCCAGAGGGTCTGTGGAAGAAATGTGTCAAGTGTGACGCGGTCCTGTATCGACCCGACCTGGAGCGCAATGAGGATGTTTGTCCCAAGTGCGATCACCATATTCGAATTGGCGCGCGCCGCCGTCTCGACCTGTTTCTTGATAGCGAGGGCAGGGAAGAAATACATGCAGATATCGCACCGGTTGATCGCCTTAAATTCAAAGATGTGAAGCGTTACAAGGATCGACTGACAGCCGCCCAGAAATCGACCGGCGAGAAAGATGCCCTGGTTGCGATGAGGGGGGATCTCAAGGGCATCCCCGTCATCGTGGTCGCCTTCGAGTTCAATTTTCACGGTGGCTCTATGGGTTATGCCGTGGGCGAGAAGTTCACCCGGTCAGCACAACAGGCGCTGGAAGAACGCCGTGCTTTCGTGTGTTTTTCAGCGTCCGGCGGTGCACGCATGCAGGAGGCGTTGATCTCGCTGATGCAAATGGCCAAGACCAGTGCGGTACTGGAGCGGCTCAAGGCTGCGGGAGTACCTTATATTTCCGTTATGACTGATCCTATCTATGGCGGGGTTTCCGCCAGCCTGGCCCTGCTTGGCGATATCAATATTGCTGAGCCCGATGCCCGAGCCGGCTTTGCCGGTCCCAATGTGATCGAGCAAACCATCCGCCAGAAATTGCCGAAGGGCTTTCAGCGTAGCGAGTTCCTATTGGAGCGAGGTGCCATTGATATGATCGTGCATCGCAACCAAATGCGCGACACCCTGGCCAGCCTCTTGGGTATGCTGACCAAGCAACCCGCAGTCGACCTTTCCGCTGGCAGTGGCTAGTGGCCAATAGCTGATGGTTGAACTCAGTTTGGCCGGCTGGTTATCGCGGCTGGAACAACTTCATCCCACGGAAATCGAGTTGGGCCTCAGCCGGGTTCTCGCCGTGGCGGAGAGCTTGCAACTTCTCCAGCCGCGGGGCCGAGTCGTCACCATCGCCGGCACTAATGGCAAGGGTTCTACCATTGCGGTTCTCGATAGCCTGCTGCGTGGGGCCGGTCTTAGTACCGGTGTTTACACCTCGCCTCATTTATTGAAGTTCAATGAGCGAATCTGTGTCGAAGGTGACATGGTGGGTGATGCGGCGTTGATCGCAAGCTTTGAGAAAATTGACGCAGCGCGGGGTGACATCTCCCTGACTTATTTCGAATTCGCGACCCTGGCTGCGTTGGATGTGTTTGCCCAATCCCAACCCGATGTTCTGCTGTTAGAAGTGGGGCTCGGTGGGCGACTTGATGCGATCAATATCATCGATCCTGAAATAGCCATTATTACCTCTATTGCCCTCGACCATGAATCCTGGCTGGGCACAGATAGAGAACAGATTGCGCTGGAAAAAGCGGGCATACTCAGACCTGGCTGTGAGTTTATCTGCGCGGATCTCTCACCCTGCCAAAGCCTGCAGCAACGGGCAATGGAACTGTCCTGTAGCAGTTACTACGTGACAGCGGAGGAGGCGCGGGCGTTGTCCGAAGCGACACCGTTACGAGGCGAAAATATAGCCGCCGCGCGGCGTGCAGCTAACTTGCTGGGTGTTGAGGTCGAGCTTGAGCAAGCGCGACACTGTGCTGCAAGTCTCAACGTACCGGGTCGGTTACAGTCGTGGCAGCTGGGCGGCACCCACTGCCTGGTGGACGTGGCGCACAACCCGGCCTCGGTGGAGAATCTTGCTCGAGAGCTGCAGCAGAACCCGGTTCCCGGCCGCACGATAGCCGTGTTTGCGGCGCTGTCCGACAAAAATATCCATGCTATGATCCACCCCATTCAACACTGTATTGATGCCTGGTTCCTGGCCGGTCTTAGCCAGCTTCCGCGAGGCGCCAGTGCCGCGGAACTGGCTGAAGCGATACGCGACCTGGGTGTCAGCATGATCAGTGAGAGTGATAATCCACGGCAGGCTTATCGCCGAGCGCGCGGCGTCACTGGCGATGGGGACAGGATCGTTGTATTTGGCTCATTTTACACCGTGGCAGCGGTGTTACCCGGGATAGAGAAGGACTTGAAAAAGCTTGAATGATGTATTGAAACAACGATTGGTCGGAGCGCTGGTCATAATCGTGTTTGGTGTGTTGTTTTGGCCCATGATTTTTTCCGATCCCAATCAGCTTAACCTGGATCGCAACAGCCAGGTGCCCAGCATTCCCAGCCTCAAGCAGATGCAATTGCAGGCCCCGGTTCCCGTGGCAGGTTTGGATCCCGCGGGCGGGCGTTATGACGCCGCCCTGGCAGCCGAAGCACGGGAACTTGAGCGAGAGGCAGCCACCGAGATCGCAAAGCCACCGCCCAAGCCTGCTTCCGCGATCGCCAAGCCAGGTGTCGACGAGCGGGGAATCCCGGTTGCCTGGGTCTTGCAGGTTGTGACCGTGAGTAAGAAAGGCAAGGCCGAAGAGTTGGTTCGAGAGCTAGTGACGCAAGATTACAAGGCCTACTTTCGTCCTATTGAGCGCGGCGGTGAGACCTTGTACCGGGTCAATGTAGGCCCACGATTTGAGCGCAAAGCCATTGAAAAATCAAAGACGCAGATCGACAAGGAGTTGAGGGTGAATTCCATCATCGCCCGTTATGTTCCCTGAGCTTCCCTTTAATTGGCTGGATTGGCTCATCGTGTCGGTCATCGGCCTGTCCACGATGCTCAGCCTGTGGCGTGGTTTCGTAAAGGAAGCCCTGTCACTGGCAGCCTGGATACTGGCGTTCTTTGTTGCAACGACCTTTGCCGGCCAGGTGGCGCTGCTGTTGATTGATTCAATCGACAGCGATGGTTTGCGCTACGCAGTGAGCTACGGGATACTCTTTGTCGCGTCATTGATGCTGGGTTCTGTGGTGAGCAACCTGGTGCGACAGCTGGTTAAAATGACCGGTTTGAGTGGGCTCGATCGGCTGCTCGGCACTGTGTTTGGATTTGCCCGCGGGCTGATTATTGTGGTTGTGCTGGTTTACCTCGCACAGGCAGTTGTGCCCGAGGAAGAATTAGAGCAGGAATCAGTTTTGCTACCGCGAGTGATGCTCGTAGTAGAATGGGCGCGGCAGAACTTTTCGACCCTGCTGGCTGATGGTGAAAGACTCCGGGCTTAACCCGGTGGAGTGAACAAAAATGTGTGGCCTGATTGGCATAGTTGGCACTGCCAACGTAAACCAGGATATTTATGATGCGTTGACTGTGTTACAGCACAGGGGCCAGGACGCGGCCGGTATCATGACCTACGCCGATGGTAATTTTCACCAGCGCAAAAGCGAAGGCCTGGTTCGGGATGTGTTCCGCCAGCACCACATGCAGAGACTGCAGGGCTGCCTGGGTATTGGGCATGTGCGCTACCCGACTGCGGGTAGCTCTGGGGCGGCACTGGCCCAGCCGTTCTACGTCAACTCACCCTACGGCATTGGCCTTGCCCACAATGGCAACTTGACCAATTCTGAGGAACTCACCCGGGAGTTGTTCCAGACTGATTTGCGCCACCTCAATACCGACTCTGACTCGGAACTTCTGCTCAATGTCTTCGCCCATGAATTGCAGCGACTGGGAAAATTGACACCGACAGCCGAAGACGTCTTTAATGCCGTCAGCGGGGTGCACCGCCGATGCCGTGGTGGCTATGCGGCAATTGCCATGATCGCGGATTACGGTGTGGTAGGCTTTCGTGACCGGCACGGCATCAGGCCCCTGGTAGTCGGGCGTCGGCAGAGCGCTGCGGGCAATGAGTACATGCTGGCCTCTGAGAGCGTCGCTCTCGATGTGCTGGGTTTTGAACTGATCCGTGACGTGGCTGCGGGGGAAGCGGTGTTTGTGAGTGGTGATGGCGAGCTGCACTTCCGCCAGTGTGCGGACAACCCCCACACCAGCCCCTGTATCTTTGAGCATGTCTATTTTGCCCGCCCCGATTCCATCATCGACGGAATTTCAGTGTATAAAAGCCGGCTGCGCCAGGGCGAAAAGCTGGCGCGCAAAGTATTGAGTGAGCGACCACAGCACGACATCGATGTCATTATTCCCATACCCGATACCAGTCGTATTGCCGCTCAGTCCATGGCGAATGTGATGGGCATAAAGTTCCGCGAGGGCTTGATGAAAAATCGCTACATCGGCAGAACGTTTATTATGCCGGGGCAAAATCAGCGCAAGAAGTCGGTGAAGCAGAAGCTGAATACGATTCCCCTGGAATTCAAGGGGAAGAACGTCATGCTGGTCGATGATTCCATCGTGCGTGGCACCACCTGCAGACAAATTATTGAAATGGCCCGCGAAGCTGGCGCCAACAAGGTTTACTTCGCCTCGGCAGCGCCACCGGTACGCTATCCCAATGTCTATGGCATCGACATGCCCTCGGCCCAGGAACTTGTCGCCCACGGGCGGGAAGTTGACGAAATCTGTGAGCTTATCGGAGCGGACTGGCTGGTCTATCAGGACATTGAAGATCTGATAGACAGTTGTACGGAAGGCAATCCCGATATTACCGAGTACGATTGCTCGGTGTTCACCGGTGAATATGTTACCCAGGATATAGACCAGAACTACCTGGACCGGGTGAATTCTCTGCGCAACGACGAAGCCCAGAGCAGTCGCCTGGATGGCCAGCCGGAAGAGGGCGCAGTCATCGGCCTGCACAATGAGGTCTCATAGGAAAAGACATGGCCAGGGAAATCGATAACAAGGACGCCCCGAATTACCATCTGGATACGCTGGCGATCCGTGCGGGGCAGCGTCGCACTGCCGAGGGAGAACACGCCGAGCCGATTTTCCTGACCTCGAGCTACGTGTTTGACAGCGCGGCGGATGCGGCCGCGCGCTTTGCCGGTGAGCAGGAAGGCAATGTCTATTCCCGTTATACCAATCCAACTGTCAGAACCTTTGAGGAGCGCATCGCAGCTCTGGAAGGTGCGGAGGCTGCTGTCGCCACGGCGTCAGGCATGGCGGCCATACTAAGTACCTGTATGGCCTTGCTGAAGTCGGGGGACCACGTGGTTTGTTCGCTCAGCGTGTTCGGCACCACCACGGTGCTGTTCAACAAGTTTATGGCTAAGTTCGGGGTCGAGGTAAGCTTTGTGTCCCCTGTGGATATACAACAGTGGCGCGATGCCATCCGCGATAACACCGCCATGTTGTTCCTGGAGACCCCGTCAAATCCTCTCTGTGAAATTGCAGATATTCCAGCGCTGTCAGCATTGGCGCGGGAGGCAGGTGCACCGCTGGTAGTCGACAATTGCTTCTGTACCCCGGCCCTGCAAAGGCCGCTGGCGTTGGGTGCGGATATCGTCGTGCATTCCGCGACCAAGTACCTGGATGGACAGGGGCGCTGTGTGGGTGGCGTGGTAGTGGGGTCTGCAGACAGGATGGAAGAAGTGGTTGGCTTCCTGCGTTCGGCCGGACCCACTATGAGCGCGTTTAACGCCTGGGTCTTTCTCAAGGGGCTGGAGACTTTGCGGCTGCGTATGGAAGCTCACAGTGCCAATGCACTGGCGCTGGCCCAGTGGCTGGAAAGCCGAGGGGACGTTGAGGCGGTATTCTATGCCGGGCTCGAAAGTCACCCCGGACATCAATTGGCAAAACAACAGCAGAGCGCTTTTGGTGGCGTTTTATCGTTCCGGGTCCGGGGTGGTCAGGAGGAAGCCTGGCGTTTCATCGATGCAACCCGCTTTTTGTCACTGACGGCGAACCTGGGAGATGCCAAAACCACGATCGTGCATCCGGCGACGACGACGCACGGCAGACTCACGGACGAGGAGCGGGCGCAGTCCGGGATAACCCCGAACCTGATTCGGGTGGCAGCAGGGCTGGAATACCTGGATGATCTGAAGACTGATTTGGAGAGGGGCTTTAGCGCTCTTTAGATGAAGAACCGATTATGCAGAATGTGATTCATACAGCAGTTCGCGAGGTGGGCCGTGTCTTGCTGGGCAAGGACGAACAAATTCAGCTGGCGCTGTGCTGCCTCATGGCACGTGGCCACTTGTTGATCGAAGACCTGCCGGGTATGGGTAAGACGACCCTGGCGCACGCACTGGCACAGGTGCTTGGCTTGAGCTACAACCGGGTACAGTTCACGTCTGACCTGCTGCCTGCGGATATACTCGGTGTTTCGATATTTGACCAGGCCAAGGGCGAATTCAGCTTTCGCCCCGGCCCCGTATTCACCCAGGTTCTGTTGGCCGACGAAATAAATCGCACCACGCCACGCACCCAGAGTGCTTTACTGGAGGCGATGGGTGAAGGCCACGTCAGTATCGATGGGGAAACTCGAGAGCTGCCCACGCCATTTTTCGTGATCGCAACCCAGAACCCGGTAACCCAGTCCGGCACCTATCCGCTGCCTGAATCCCAATTAGACCGCTTTCTCATGCGCATCAAACTCGGTTACCCCGACCCGGTGGCAGAACGTCGCCTGTTCGATTCCGGCGGTGTCGAAGTGAGCCCGCAGGAATTGCAGGTCTGCATCAACCGCGAACAGCTGTTGCAGATTCGCGCTGCGGTGGAGGCCGTGCATACCTCTGAGAATCTACTGGACTACCTGCAGCGACTGGTCGCCTATACCCGCAATACAGCAGAGTTCGCCTATGGTTTATCTCCCCGCGGGGCCCTCGCCCTGTTACATTGTGCCAAGACCTGGGCCTTGATGCAGGGCAGGCAGCACGTGGTACCGGAAGACCTGCAACAGGTGTTGCCGGCGGTGGCCAGCCATCGCCTGATTCCCACCAGTGACTTTGCCGGTGACAGCCATGTGCTGATACGAGATACCCTGGCCAATGTGGAAGTGATAGCCGCCTGAGCAGGAGGGCATGCCCGCCGTGCAGAATGTCCTGGAACTTGCCTTTGTACAGCGTTTGCGAGAGCGCGCTAACGAGCGCTGGAAGGCCTGGATAAACCGCCGTATTCCACCGGCAAAAACCGTGGTGCTTGATCAGCGGCGGGTGTTTATCTTTCCATCCCGAACCGGTTTGATGTTCCTGGTTCTGCTGATGTTGATGTTGGTCGCCGCGATCAACTACCAGAATAATATGAGCTTTGCCCTGACCTTCCTGCTGGCCAATTTATTTGTGGTTGCGGTCTTACACACCTTTGCCAATATGTCGGGTTTAAAAATCCAGGCCATTCGTGCCACCCCGGTGTTCTGTGGCCAGAGTTCTGAGTTTGTCATCCTGCTGTCGGGCATGAGCGGCCGCGCCTACAATAGCCTGCACATGCTGTGGCCGGAATCCGAATGGGTGACAGAGAGTGTCCCCGCCGCCGGTGAATGCCATGTCAGCCTGTTTATCCCGACACTTCAGCGCGGTTGGCACCACCCGGGCCGGCTGCGCATAGAAACTTATTTTCCCCTCGGACTACTGCGCGCCTGGACCTGGGTCGACCTGGATATCAGGGCACTGGTTTACCCGCGGCCACAGTCCAGCGGCCCCTTACCGGGCGTCGCCACCGACCGGCCGGATGGCTTCGCCGTGCCGGTCCCTGGCAGCGATGATTTCTATGGCTTGCGCGATTATCAGGATCGCGATTCCCTGCGTCATGTGTACTGGAAAAGCCTGGCCAAGGGACAACCACTGCAAAGCAAGCAATACACGGCCTATGCTGACCGTAGTGTCTGGCTGGACTGGCATTTGTTCGAGGGCTATCCACCGGAGCAGCGCCTCTCGCACCTGTGTTACTGGGTGCTGGAATTCGAACGCAACAATGAGGAGTATGGTCTGCGTCTTCCCGGCGTGAGTATTGCGCCTGACTTTGGCGAGGCCCACCGGCTCAAGGTGCTGCGACAGTTGGCACTGTATGGCTCGGACCCATGAAAATTGAAGAGCAAATTCCCCGCAATGCGTTGGTCTGGATCATCCTCACCCAGTTCGCATTGCTGCTGCCGCATATGCAGCGTATTCCGGGGTGGGTGCTGGCGGTGTATGTCGCCACGGCCCTGTGGCGGTTCATGGTGTACCAGGGGCGCTGGTCGCTACCGGGGAAATGGGTCAAAGTTTTAGTCACCCTCAGCGTATTTACCGGCATCTATTATAGTTACCGCAGTTTGATTGGCCTGGAGCCGACGGTCGCATTATTGCTGACAGCCTTCGCTCTCAAGTTGATCGAACTTGTCGCCCGCCGCGATGCCTACATGTTGTTGTTCCTGTCCTACTTTGTCTGCGTAACCGAGTTTCTGTTCAGCCAGGAACTTCATATCACCCTGTATATGTTTGTGCCGGTGTTGCTCGCCACCACCTCACTGGTAGCGCTGCACGAGCCGTTTCGGGAGGGGTTCAATTTCCTGCCCCTGCGACGGGCCAGCGCCATGCTGGCACAGTCCTTCCCCCTGATGCTGGTGTTGTTCCTTATCTTCCCGCGCATTGGGCCTCTGTGGAGCGTGCCGTTAAAAGCCCACACGGCGAAATCCGGCATGAGCGACTTCATATCGCCGGGTGATGTCTCACAGCTCAGCCTCTCCGACGAGGTGGCGTTCAGGGTCCAGTTCAGCGGTGAGGTACCGCCGCGCAATATGCTGTACTGGCGCGGGCTGGTCTTTTCCAGGCTGGAAGATGGTGCCTGGAGTAGTTTTGGCTGGCGCGATACACCGGCGGCCCAGCGACGCCGCCAAGAACCGCCACAGCCACAGGGCCCGGTAACAGCTTACAATGTGATTATGGAGCCAACCCAACAGCATTGGCTGTATGGCTTGCGCTATCCCGACAGCTCTGATCGCCGGGTGATGAAGAGCAACGATTTTCGGCTGTTTTCACCCAATCCGGTGGAGGATCAGCGTTCCTACAGTGCGCGTTCCTGGATGGAGCAGCCCCTGGAGTTGGATCTATCCCTGTGGCGGCGCAGTGTTGAAACTCGCCTGCCGGCAGATGGCAATCCCCGCACCCGGGCACTGGCAAGGCAGTTGCACAGAGCGGCGGCGGGCGACGATTGGACCTATGTGCTTTCTGTTCTGGATATGTATCGTCACGATGAATTCTATTACACATTGCGACCGCCCCTGCTAGGCGACGAGCCAATGGATGACTTCCTGTTCAACAGCAGGCGTGGTTTTTGTGAGCATTATGCAGCATCCTTTACCTACATGATGCGCGCCGCCGGCGTGCCAGCGCGGGTCGTGGCGGGCTACCAGGGTGGTGAAGTCAATCCGGTCAACGGGACGGTAATAGTGCACCAGTTCGACGCCCACGCCTGGAGCGAGGTGTGGATACAGGGCAATGGCTGGGTTCGGGTCGATCCCACTGCAACCATTGCCCCCGATCGCATTGACTGGGGTTTGGAGAGAGCCTTACAGGACGAAGGCAGTTTTCTCGAGGACTCACCGTTCTCGCCGCTGCGCTATCGCAATGTAGCCTGGCTGAACCGCTTGCGATTGCGCGTGGACGCCTTGAATTACAGTTGGCAGCGTTTCGTCCTGCAGTACGACAGCGACGAGCAATTTCGTCTATTGGATGGTTTGCTCGGAGAAGTGAGTGCCAGTCGGCTCGCCGGGTTCCTGATTGGCGGCTGGATGTTAATCCTGATCCCGGTCGCTTTCAGCCTGTTGCGCCCAACCGGCGGCCCGCGGCTTGATGCCGCCAGCACGCTGTACCTGGAGTTTTGTCACAAGCTGGCCAAAGTCGGCCTGCCGCGACAAATCGCGGAAGCGCCCGCCAGCTATGCCCAGCGAATTGGCGGTCAAAGGCCCGAGCTGGCGGTTGACGTCAACGCTATTGCCGCCGTTTACGACGCACTCAGTTACCGCAGTGTCAGCGACGAGCAGGCGTTAAAGCTGCTGCGCCGCCAAGTCAGGAGCTTTAACCCGAGTTCTCAGTGAAACGGGGGTCAGAGGCTGACCTCGTCGATCTGTACCGCGGCGATGCGGGCGCCTTCTTCGGCCTGTGCCTGGAATTCGGCAATCTGGTCAAAATTCATATAGCGATAAATTTCATCCGCCATTGAATCCAGGTTGGTCGCGTATTCCTGGTACTCCGTCGGTGTTGGCACCCGTCCAAGAATGGCACCGACCGATGCCACCTCGGCAGAGGTCAGGTAGACATTGGCGCCGTCGCCAAGACGATTGGGGAAGTTCCGCGTCGAGGTGGAGAGCACGGTAGAGCCGGCGGCCACCCGAGCCTGGTTACCCATACAGAGGGAGCAGCCGGGCATTTCTGTGCGTGCGCCAGCGCTGCCGAAGATATTGTAATAGCCTTCTTCCATAAGCAGATGTTCGTCCATCCTGGTGGGCGGGACGATCCACATACGCGTTGCAATGCCGCCTTTGTGTTGCTCGAGTAATTTTCCGGCAGCGCGGAAGTGGCCGATATTGGTCATGCAGCTACCGATGAATACCTCATCAACACTGTCGCCAGCGACTGCAGACAGCAAACGTGCATCATCGGGGTCATTGGGTGCGCAGACAATGGGTTCGGTCACTAGCGCCAGGTCGATCTCGATAACCGCGGCGTATTCTGCATCCGCATCAGCCTTCATCAGCTCGGGATTTTGCAGCCACTCTTCCATCTTCCTGGCGCGACGCTCCAGGGTGCGAACATCGCCGTACCCATTGGCGATCATGGAACGCAGCAAGATGACATTGGAATTGAGGTATCCCACCACCGAAGACTCGTTGAGCGCTATGGTACAGCCGGCAGCAGAGCGTTCGGCAGAGGCATCGGACAATTCAAAGGCTTGCTCCAGGGTCAGATCACTGAGACCTTCGATTTCCAGTATACGACCGGAGAAAATGTTTTTCTTACCCTTCTTTTCAACCGTCAACAGGCCCTGCTGAATAGCGTAGTAGGGAATGGCATGCACCAGGTCGCGCAAGGTGATACCCGGCTGCATTTCTCCGCTGAAGCGGACCAGCACAGATTCGGGCATATCCAGGGGCATAACGCCAGTAGCGGCGGCAAAAGCCACCAGGCCGGAACCAGCGGGAAAGGAGATTCCCATCGGGAAGCGAGTGTGCGAGTCGCCGCCAGTGCCGACGGTGTCTGGCAGCAGCATACGGTTCAGCCAGGAGTGAATAATGCCATCGCCTGGGCGCAGTGACACACCGCCGCGGGTCATGATGAAGTCAGGCAGCGAGTGCTGGGTGTCGATATCCACCGGCTTGGGATAGGCCGCGGTATGGCAAAAGGACTGCATGGTCAGGTCCGCGGAAAAACCCAGGCAAGCCAGGTCTTTCAGTTCATCGCGGGTCATCGGCCCGGTAGTGTCCTGGGAGCCCACCGTGGTCATACGTGGCTCGCAATAGGTACCGGGGCGAATGCCATCGGTGCCACAGGCGCGGCCAACCATCTTCTGGGCCAGACTGAAGCCTTTGCTGCTGTTCTCGGGCTGCTGTGGCTTGCGGAACAACTCCGATTCTGGCAAGCCCAGGGATTCGCGGGCGCGGGTGGTCAGGCCCCGGCCAATTATCAGGTTGATGCGGCCGCCGGCGCGCACTTCATCCAGCAGCACCTCAGACTTCAATTCAAATTCTGACAATAAGTCGCCGGCTTCCGAGAGAATTTTACCGTCGTAGGGACGTATCTCAATCACGTCACCCATAGCGAGCTTGTCTACCGGCGCTTCAAACACCAGTGCCCCGGCATCTTCCATGGTGTTGTAAAAAATCGGCGCGACTTTGTCACCAATACAAATACCACCGCCTCTTTTGTTGGGTACACCGTCAATATCGTCGCCGAAGAACCACAGCACCGAATTGGTAGCAGACTTGCGCGAGGAGCCGGTACCGACCACGTCGCCCACAAACGCCACCGGCAGACCTTGAGCCAGTACCGCTGCCACCTGTGGCATGGGGCCTTTGACCCCGTGTTCCTCTGGCTCCAGGCCATCCCGGGTCATCTTGTACATGGCCAGCGCATGCAGGGGTATGTCGGGGCGGGACCAAGCGTCGGGCGCGGGAGAGATATCGTCGGTATTGGATTCGCCGGAGACTTTAAACACGGCAACCTTGATGGATTCTGCGACCTCAGGGGTGTCGGTAAACCAGTCACCGTCTGCCCAGGACTGCATCACCGCCCGGGCGTTGGCGTTACCGCCTTTTACCAATTCCTCCACATCGTGGAAGGCATCAAACATCAACAGGGTGTGTTTCAATTCCTGGGCAGCGGCGACGCCCAGTTGCTCATTCTCAAGTAGGTAGACCAAGGTTTCAATGTTGTAGCCGCCGTGCATATTGCCCAGTAGTTTGACCGCAGCTGCGGCATCGATCAGAGAGCATTCAGCTTCACCCCTGGCCAGCGCGGAGAGAAACCCGGCTTTGACATAGGCCGCTTCGTCCACGCCCGGGGGGACGCGGGTGCCGATCAGGTCGAGCAGAAATTCTTCCTCGCCCGCCGGGGGGGCCTGTAACAGTTCGATGAGACCGGCAACCTGTTCGGCGCTTAACGGTTTGGGGGGAATTCCCTGACTGGCGCGCTCTGCTTCATGTTCGCGATAGGCTTCAAGCACAATACTTCTCCTGGGATGGTCAAAAAAGGCGCTGAATTATAGCTCACCGGGGCTCTATTTTGGAGTTAAAGAGGTCAATACCGTGCATTCATACAGGTGATACCTTAAACTTCCGCCATGAGTGAAATCCGCGTGAAAACCCCCTGTATCGGTGTCTGTTCCACCGGTATTGGCGACCGGGTTTGCCGTGGTTGCAAGCGCTTCGCCCACGAAGTCATTCACTGGAATTCCTATACCAACGAGCAAAAATTGCTGATTGAAGGACGCCTAGCCAGCTTTCTCAGTCGCTGTGTACAGAACAAACTGCAGGTGGTTGATGCCAGCCTGCTGCAGGCACAGTTGGACTCGCAGCAAATTGGCTATCCGCTCAACCGTGATATCTATTGTTGGGCCTACTGCCTGCTCAGGGCCGGTGCCGCTCAGATCGACAACCCCGCTGATTATGGGTTGTTTATAGATGCTGAGTTCCGGGCTATATCGCTGGCAAAACTGCGACTGATCATAGACGAGGAATTTTTTATTCTCTCTGACGCTTATTACGAGCGCTATCTAAGCGCGTCGGAAACTGCCTGAGTCATGTCGGTCGACATCTCCGCACTACAGGCTTTCCTGCCATGCCCGACGCCTGTGGCGTGGCTGGATTGGGCACTGGAGAATGCCGACATCCTGTTGATTGACCACGCCAACTGTGAAAAAAAGGCCGCCTCAACGGCCCTGAATATGCTGTATCGCTACGTCGACCACGACAGGCTATTACACAAGCTGTCACGGCTGGCGCGGGAGGAGCTGCGGCATTTTGAGCAGGTCATCGCAATTATGAAGCGACGGCAGATCCCCTACAGCCAATTGAGCGCGGCGCGTTACGCGGCTGGCTTGCGTGATTGCGCGCGCCGGGACGAGCCGGGTAGGCTGGTCGATACCTTGATCGTTGGTGCCATTATCGAGGCCCGCTCCTGTGAGCGTTTCGCGGCCCTGGCACCCTTGCTGGATGATGAGCTCGGTCAGTTTTACCTGTCGCTGCTGAAGTCGGAAGCCCGACACTTCCAGGATTACCTGAAACTTGCCGAAGGTTTGGCTGGCGAGGCCGAGGTGGCTGCCAGATTGGCGGAGATCCTACCGGTGGAGCAGGAGTTGATTGAGTCAGAGGATTCGGAGTTTCGGTTTCACTCCGGTGTACCCGCCTAGTCCTCAACAACTTCCATAGACTCGATAATCACATCATCAACCGGTACATCCTGGTGGCCGCCGGCGCTGCCGGTAGCAACGGCCTTAATCTTGTCGACCACGTCCATACCGTCGGTCACTTTGGCAAATACCGCGTAGCCCCAGCCCTGGCTGGTGGGCGCCGTGTGATTGAGGAAGTCGTTGTCCTTCACATTGATGAAGAACTGGGCGCTGGCAGAGTGGGGGTCCATGGTGCGAGCCATGGCAACCGTGCCATTGTCATTCTTGAGGCCATTGTCGGCTTCGTTCTCAATCGACGCGCCCGCAGACTTCTCGCCCATGCCCGCTTCAAATCCGCCACCCTGGATCATGAAGTTGTCGATGACTCGATGAAAAATAGTGCCGTTATAGAATCCGTCCTTGGCATACGCTATGAAATTCTCGCAGGTCTTGGGCGCTTTTTCCTGATCCAGTTCCAGGGTGATATCGCCGAAGGTGGTGTGCATGATGATCATTCTCAATTCCTTTGGTTAAAATCTTGTCGCTTATCGAATGGTGCAAAAGGGCTGACATGATACGGACTTTTGCCAATGCAGTGAAATGATTTGTCCCCTATAATACGCGCCCTCTACGCAGGTGCAGTGTTACTTACATGACAGAATCAATACAAACCACCAGTTTTCTGCAGCAAATCATCAGTAAAGACATTGATGAAGGACGCGTGCGGGAAGTGGTGACCCGTTTTCCGCCCGAGCCGAATGGCTATCTCCATATCGGCCACGCCAAATCGATCAGTGTTAATTTCGGCCTGGCGCAGCAATTTGGCGGCCGCTGCAACCTGCGCTTTGACGACACCAATCCGGAGAAGGAGAGCCGGGAATATATCGAGTCCATCCAGGCGGATATCGAGTGGCTGGGTTTCCAGTGGGACGGGGAAGTGCGCTTTGCCTCCTCCTACTTTCCCCAGCTCTATCAATGGGCGGTCTACCTGGTTGAACAGGGCCTGGCGTATGTCTGTGATCTGTCGGCTGAGGAAGCGCGGGAATACCGCGGGACGCTGACCGAGCCCGGCCGCAATTCGCCGTTCCGGGATCGGCCTGGGTCGGAAAGCCTGGATCTGTTGGCACGCATGAAGGAGGGGGAGTTCGATGAGGGCAGCCGGGTGCTGCGGGCCAAAATTGATATGGCTTCTCCGAACATGAATATGCGTGATCCCATTCTGTACCGTATTCGCAAGGTGGAGCACCATCAGACCGGTACTGACTGGTGCATCTACCCGACCTACGACTTCGCGCACGGTCAGGAGGATGCGATCGAAGGTGTGACACACTCTATTTGCACCCTGGAATTTGAGGACCACCGGCCGCTGTATAACTGGTTCCTGGATAACTTGCCGGTGCAGAGCCGCCCGGTGCAATACGAGTTTGGGCGGCTCAATAACAGCTATACCATCACCAGTAAGCGCAAGTTAAAACAGTTGGTCGATGACGGTATTGTCGTGGGTTGGGACGATCCGCGTATGCCGACAATTGCCGGCATGCGCCGTCGCGGCTATACGCCGGCAGCGCTGCGCAAATTTTGCGATATGGTCGGCACCACCCGCAGTGATGGCGTGGTCGATGTGGCGATGCTTGAGCACGCTATCCGCGATGATCTGAACGAAAATACGCCGCGTGGGATGTGTGTGATCAATCCACTGAAAATCGTTCTCAGTAACTATCCCGAAGAGCAAACAGAGACAATACAAGCTGCCGGTCATCCCAATCGTGATGACCTGGGCGAGAGAGAGCTGCCGTTCTCCCGGGAACTCTATATAGATGCAGACGATTTCCGCGAGGAGGCCAACAAAAAATTCAAGCGCCTGGTTATTGGCAAGCGGGTGCGGCTGCGCAACGCCTATGTGATTGAAGCGGACAAGGCAGTTAAGGACGATGCTGGCAACATCGTTGAGGTGCACTGCCGGGTAATCGAAGACACCCTTGGCAACGATCCGGCAGATGGCATCAAGCCCAAGGGGGTTGTTCACTGGGTGTCCGCGAGCGCCGGCATCCGGGCAGAATTACGACTGTATGATCGCTTGTTTAACCACCCGTCCCCGGATCGGGGCGGCGATGATTTTATGGCGCATCTCAATCCCGATTCACTGAGTGTCAAAACCGACTGCGTCATCGAACCCGGCCTGGCTGCAGCAAAGCCTGAGCAGTATTTCCAGTTCGAGCGTGAAGGTTATTTTGTGGCTGACCGTTATGATCACAGTCCGGAAAAGCCGGTTTTTAATCGCACGATCAGCCTGCGCGACAGCTGGGGGCAGTCCCAATGAGTCTTCAGATTCACAACACCATGAGCGGTGCCAAGGAGCCCTTTGTGGCCCAGGACCCGAATCGAGTGACCATGTATGTCTGTGGTCCCACGGTCTACAACCTGGCGCATATCGGCAATGCCCGTCCGGCGGTGGTGTTCGATATCTTTTTTCGACTGTTGCAGACGCACTACGATGACGTGATCTATGCCCGCAACATCACCGATATAGATGACAAGATCATCCAGGCGATCAAAGAAAATGGCCGTGAGATGGCCGAGTTCACGGCCGAGTTTACCGACAAATACCGGCAGGACATGGCGGGATTGAATTGTCTGCCACCCACTATGGAACCACATGCCACCCATCACATGGACGAGATGATCGCGCTCATTGAAACCCTGCTGAGCAAAGAACACGCCTATGAATCCCAGGACCATGTGCTGTTCGCGGTGCAGTCAATGGCCGACTACGGCAAGCTGTCGCACCGCTCCCTGGATGACATGCTGGCGGGCGCCAGGGTGGAAGTGGCTGAGTACAAGCGCTACCCCGGCGACTTTGTGCTGTGGAAGCCCGCCGCTGATGGCGAACCGGGCTGGGACAGTCCCTGGGGTCGCGGACGTCCGGGCTGGCACCTGGAATGTTCAGCGATGATTCACGCTCACCTGGGGAATACCATTGATATTCACGGCGGTGGCCGCGACCTGATATTTCCCCATCACGAGAATGAATTAGCTCAGAGTCATTGTGCCCACGGCGAGACCTATGTGAAGTACTGGATGCACAACGCCTACCTGGATATCGACGGCGAGAAAATGTCGAAATCCCTGGGTAATTTCCGCATGGTGCGCGATCTGTTGGATAACTATCCCGGTGAGGTGCTGCGCTTTGCCTTGCTGTCAGCGCATTATCGGACGGCCCTGAACTTCTCGACAGAATTGTTGGAGCAATCCAGGGCAGCGCTCGATGGTTTGTATGGTGCCTTGCGGGAGGTTCAGGACATTGAGCTTGATGTCGACGTCAGTCTTGAGGGTGAGGGGTTTTATAAGGCACTCAATGATGACCTCAACACCCCGATTGCTATTGCCGAAATGCACGCCCTGGCCAAGCAACTGAACAAGGCGAACGCGCCTGACAAACCGGCCTTAAAGGCACGCATCCTGGCGGCGGCGGATCTGTTAGGTATTTTGCAGGAAGAGCCGGAGGCCTGGTTTCACAGTGGTGGCGAAGACGCGATCAGTGCCGAGGACATCGAGGCGATGATTGAACAGCGCCTGCAGGCCAAGCTGGATAAAGATTACGCCCTGGCGGACCAGGTTCGCGACGACCTGAAGGCCCAGGGCGTGGTGTTGGAGGATTCCCGCGACGGCACCAGCTGGCGCCGCGATTCATAAAGGGGGTCAGTACCCTTTTAAATAACCACATAAAAGGGTACTGACCCCTTTTATGTGAGGCTTTTTTCAGCCGAGGCCACACTCTGGTAGATCAGGGTGTTGATGGTCATGGGACCGACGCCGCCGGGTACCGGGGTGTATGCGGCTACCCGCTCGGTAATGGCTGAAATCTCAATATCGCCAACGCCCCCCTGGTGATAGCCGGCATCGATAACCACGGCATCGTCTTTAATCCAGTCGCCCTTGATAAACTCGGGAATGCCAACAGCGCCGACGATAATGTCGGCTTGCTTGACCAGCTCTGGCAGGTTCTGGGTGCGAGAGTGACAAATCGTCACTGTCGCGTTCTCCTGCAATAACATCATGGCCATCGGCTTGCCCAGGATCGGTGAACGACCAACCACCACGGCGTGCTTACCTTCGATAGCAATGCCGTAGTGCTGCAAAGTGCGCATAATGCCCTGGGGCGTGGCACAACCGTAGGCCTCTTCGCCCATGGCCATGCGGCCGAAACCGAGGCAAGTCACGCCATCGACGTCCTTGCCCAGGGCAATGGCATCGAAGCAGGCGCGCTCATCAACTTGCTCGGGTACCGGGTGTTGCAACAGGATGCCATGTACATCGGGGTTGTTGTTGAGTTCTTCAATTTTGGCCAGTAGCTCTTCGGTGGTGGTGGAAGCAGGCATTTCTACCGCCAGGGAATCCATGCCGACGCGGCGACAGGCATTGCCCTTCATCTTTACGTAGGTCGCGGAGGAGGGATCATCGCCCACCAGGATAGTGGCGAGAATCGGAGTTTTACCACCGGATTTTGCCTTCAGGGCCTCAACCCGCTGCAGTAATTCTGCCTCAGTCTGGGCCGCCAGGGTCTTACCATCCAATACCAATGCTGACATTTGCTATGTCCTCCAAATAAGGGGCTTAATCGCGAAGGCGCGGATTATCGCATGCTCTCGATCGAGTTTAAAAGCGGGCCTACACGGGGCGAATTGGCGTTGACGACCTCAGGGGGCACGGGTATGATTCGCGCTCCTGAAATCAGGTTGATCGGGAATGTCGGGGTATAGCGCAGTCTGGTAGCGCGCCTGCTTTGGGAGCAGGATGTCGGGAGTTCGAATCTCTCTACCCCGACCACTTTAATAATATCAACCCAATTCAGTGGTGGCCGTAGCTCATCAGGTAGAGCACTGGATTGTGACTCCAGAGGTGGCGGGTTCAAGACCCGTCGGCCACCCCATCTTTGTTCCTGCTGCCCGCAGGTCGAGTTACGCGCCCGTAGCTCAGCTGGATAGAGCATCCGCCTTCTAAGCGGACGGTCACAGGTTCGAATCCTGTCGGGCGCGCCATTTTTTCTATCCGTTTTTTCCAAATTAGTCGGATAATACCCAAAGAGCACGCTAATTCGACGGGATCGCCCAAACCCTACGCTTGATTTCGAAGTTAGCCCAGCAGCCCCAGGCTCAATTCATAGGCTGCTTAGGTGGTGGATTCACGCCTTTGATTTCACCCTCCCTGAGCCACTCAGACATGAGGCCAGTAGCCGGATCGCCGCGATAAGCGTTATCCCACTCTTTGCTCGTACCCTGTGCCCAGGCTTCGTGGTTGATGGTGACCTCTCGGACATCTATATGATCCTTGGTCACGTTGATTACCGTCAGGTCCGCTGCCAATGCAAGGGGACCGTCATAGGTACTGCGCACACGTTCATATATTTCGAATTCGATATCCCTGTGATTCCAGTAATGGTAGGCCACCGCTAATCTTGGCTCGACCATGGACATCAACTTGCCGAAGCCCTCTGGGGGCGTGTGAATTTTTGTGGTCACCCAGTACGCTTGCTTATAGGGAAATCCGGCGATATCCATCCACTGCTCCGGCGTGAAGAAACATTCGTGGACCACCACGTCCGCGTTTTTGGCCTCCTTCAGAAACCACTTGTTTGGGACCGAGTCGCCACCAAATACAAAGCTGAGCCCATTCCAGTCAAGACGAAAGCTCACAGAGCCATCGCGAATATGAATGGCGGGGAATGAGGTAATTTTCACGCCGTTCTCGTTATAGACGACGGCTGTTTTCGAGAAATCGAATTCGTGGGCCACTATCTCGCCGCCAGCGTTGGGTAGGGTTCCGGCACGAGAGGATACATCCCACCGCCATGCAGCACGGATATGATCAACGTGTGCCTTGATCCCCAGTTCTGGCGCTGAACTGGAGGCGCCATAGACGTGTAAAGGCGTATAACGGCCACCGATCCAGCCAGCCACCCAAAGGGTAGCGAGGTCACCGGCATGGTCAGTGTGCAAGTGGCTGATGAACACCTTATCCAATTTCGAGTAATCGGTTTCCAAACCAGCCAAACGGTCCGTGGAGCCTGTCCCGAGGTCAAACATGAATGAGTCCCCATTGCCTAATTCCACCATGAAAGCGGCAGCCGCATTGCTCGGGGTTTGGGTGGGCATGCCCGTGCCCAGCGCGGTAATGCGCATCTCTTCCCTGCCTAGCTTCTCGGTTCCTGGGAAGTAAGTGCGAGGGTAGCGATTATCCACAATTTCCTGTGGCAGACGCCCGGCAGGGACATTGAAGCCATCGACCGTATCAGGCTTGGCGAAGCTGTTGCTGCTAAACATGGCCCCAAAAGCAAATACTGTCGCTATTACCAAGATTAGGCTTTTCATTACTAATTTCCTCAGCTTGCGCTCGATCTACAATTAGATCTCCCTGGACTTCGCCGGTTTGACGAATATCCTATGTGAGTATTTGTTCTGCCTTGAAACTTGTTGTGGATCAAATGGCCGGAGAGGGTCTTCGCCAATCTATTCGACCCTACTGTCGGTGAGACTGATCCAGAGCGGCATCAAAGGCCATAGTGATTTCCTGCAAACGATCTGAAAGGTCGGCTACTACTGGGCTGCCGGTCTCCATGGCGCCTTTCCAGTAATCTACGGCCAGCGAGAGCAGCTTGGCTTCGGTTTCTGAAATCAGTACCGAGGCAGAAATTTCTGACTGCTTGAGTACTTCCATGGTTCCACTCCGCTTCCGTCTGTCAGGGACAGATAAGTGTAGACCATGCCGAAATTTCTGCTTATCGACTAATTACGTGATTATTACAGCACCAATTCAGCCATATCGCGCAGCAAGTTGACATCACCATTGACCAGCAGACTGGTTACCGGCGAATTGCGCCAGTCCGCCAGTTTTTCCTTGATGCGATCCTTCGGGCCGCTGAGAGAGATTTCATCGGCGAACTGGCTGGGTACTGCGGCGATCGCCTCATCGCGCTTACCGGCAAAGAACAAGTCCTGAATTTCTTCAGCCTCCTTGGAAAAGCCCATGCGTGCCATCAGCTCCTTGTGAAAGTTGCGCTGTTTGGACCCCATACCACCGATATAGAAACCCAGCATTGCTTTGACCGGGTACAGGGCCTGCTCGAGATCGTCGTTGATATTTACCAGGGCCATGGCGGCAATTTCAAAGCCTGGTTTTGCAGCTGCCAGCTGATCTGTGTAGACCTCCTGGCGATAGGGTGAGTAGTAAAGAGGTAGCCAGCCATCTGCAATCTCGGCGGTCTGGGTGACATTTTTAGGTCCCTCTGCACCCAGGAAAATCGGTAAGTCAGCGCGCAGGGGATGAGTGATAGGTTTCAAGGCCTTGCCCATGCCCCAGGAACCTTCCCCGGTATAGGGCAGCGGATAGTGCTCGCCATCGTTGGTTACGCCCTCTTCGCGGGCCAGGATTTTACGAATAATGCTCACGTACTCGCGGGTTCGTGAAACCGGCTTGCTGTAAGGCTGGCCATACCAGCCTTCAACCACCTGGGGACCAGAGACCCCGAGGCCAAGAATCATGCGCCCACCGGACATGTGATCCAGGGCCAGGGCTGCCATAGCGCAGGAAGCGGGTGTGCGGGCGGATAACTGCGCAACCGAGGTGCCCAGACGAATGGTCGAGGTCTGCGCGCCAATCCAGGCCAGCGGGGTGAAACAATCGTTGCCCCAGGATTCCGCGGTCCAGACCGAGTCATATCCCAGTTTTTCGGCTTCCTGGGCCAGTTCGACGTGCACAGGTGGATAGAAAGCTCCCCAGTAACCCAGCTGCAGTCCGAGGCTCAAATCTGACATGGCAAAATCCTTCCTGAATAAGTAGTTTTAAGGCGTGTTTGGGAGAACGGGAGTGTACCCCATATAATAGGGTCCATTCAGTTCAACCAGGTATAACAATGGCGACATTAACCCACCTCGATGACCAGGGCGCTGCGCACATGGTCGATGTTACGGACAAGCCGGCCAGCCAGCGAATTGCCGTGGCCCAGGCGACCGTGCAGATGCTGCCGGAAACACTGGGCCTGATTGAGGAGGGCGGCAACAAGAAGGGCGATGTCTTTGCCGTCGCGCGCATCGCGGGCATCCAGGCAGCCAAACGCTGTTCTGATTTAATACCCCTGTGCCATCCACTGATGTTGTCATCGGTGGATGTTCAATTCGAAATCGATCGCGACAACAGTACCGTTAGAATCTTCGCCACCTGTAAACTGACCGGCCAGACCGGTGTCGAGATGGAGGCCTTAACCGCCGCCTCGGTCGCCGCGCTGACCATCTACGATATGTGCAAGGCCGCAGACAAGGGCATGGTCATTTCCGAGCTACAACTGCTGGATAAGCAGGGTGGCAAATCCGGTAGCTGGCACAGGCAGGACCCGGGGCTATGATCAAGGTGCTGTTTTTCGCCCGCATCCGCGAACAGCTCGGGCGCAGCGTGTTGGAGCTTGAACTGGATAGTACGGTAGAGAAGCTCTGCGACCTGCAAAACCTGCTCATCGCGACCTATGGGCAGGAGTGGGAGCAGGCTCTGGCGGCACCCAATGTCGTGCGGGCGGTCAACCAGGAAGTGGTAGAACTGGATTGCGCAATTGAGGACGGTGATGAAGTGGCCTTCTTTCCCCCGGTAACCGGTGGCTGAAGTCGTGATACCTCGACAGCTGAGCATCCAGCAACAGGATTTCGATGTGGCTGAGCTGCAGCGAGCGCTGGTATCGGGTAACGTTAACACCGGAGCGGTGGCCAGCTTCACCGGCTATGTACGCAAGCACAACGATAATCTGCCGGTCGCCACAATGGAGCTGGAACACTATCCCGGTATGACTGAGGCCAGTATCCACAAGATCATCGATCGGGCCGAGGAGCGTTGGCCCCTGCTTGCTGTAAGCGTGGTGCATCGTATCGGCCCCCTGCTACCGGGCGAACAGATAGTCTACGTGGGCGTGGCCAGTACGCACCGCGGCAGTGCCTTTGAGGCCTGCGAATTCGTCATGGATTACCTGAAAACACAGGCTCCCTTCTGGAAGAAGGAGATCGCCGATGGGGAGGTGCGCTGGGTGGATTCACGCGCCAGTGACGAAGAAGCGGCCAATCGTTGGGATGCTTAAACCACGAGCTCTGTGTTGAAGGCGCGCAAGCTGTATAATCCGCGGCTCGATTTGGTTTGTACTCTCAAGGAGTAAGTATGAGTTTGGATGCACGTGAATTCAGGAATGCCCTGGGTTGTTTTGCTACTGGTGTCTGTGTGATCACGGCGGATCCCGAGGGCTGGCAGCCCTTTGGCATGACGGTAAATTCCTTTGCATCTGTGTCGTTGGATCCACCGCTGGTATTGTGGAGCCTGCAAAATGACTCCGAGATGTATGATGCCTGGGAAAATACCACGCGTTTCGCGGTGAATATCCTGCGCAGCGACCAACAGGAACTGTCCGACCAGTATGCAATAAAGGGCGATCATGTGTTGACTGATGAGCATTTCGCGGCGGGTGATACTGGCGTGCCGATTCTTCCCGACACCCTGGTGAGCTTTGAATGCGAGATGGAAGCTACCCACCCCGGTGGCGACCATATTATTATCGTCGGTCGGGTGGTGGCAATGAATTGCCGCGAAAATGGTGAGCCGCTGTTGTTCTGCAGTGGCGCCTACCGGGAACTAGCGTAGGTCTAATCGATGAAATTTTGCAGTCAGTGCGGCGCCGAGGTCGAGAGCCGAATTCCAGCGGACGATGATCGCCCGCGCTTTGTCTGCGTGAGTTGTGACTTCATCCACTACGAAAACCCCCGGGTCATCGTCGGCAGCGTACCGGTGGTGGGCGACAAGGTGCTGCTGTGCAAGCGCGCTATAGAACCCCGCGAAGGCTATTGGACTCTGCCAGCTGGCTTTATGGAAAACGGCGAGACAAGTGTGCAGGGCGCGGCGCGGGAGACCTGGGAAGAGGCCAGGGCGCGACTGGAGAATCAACAGCTCTACCGCCTGTTCGACATACCCAACATCAACCAGATCTATATGTTCTACCGGGCTACCGTGATTGATGGCCGCTATGGTATTGGTCCTGAGAGCTCGGAGGTCGGACTGTTTGAAGAGCATGAAATTCCCTGGCGGGAAATCGCTTTCCCGGTGGTTTACCATACTCTCAAAGAATATTTTTCGGATCGCCAGAGTAATCTCTACCCGGTCAGGGTATCCTCAATCAATCGTTAAACTGCTGGTCGGGCCGGTATGGGTGTCACCGAAATTTTATTGTTCCTGATCGTTACCGCCCTGGCGGTGGCGGCGGCCAGCCTGTTCACGCGCTCGCACTATCAACTAAAGCTTTCCCGCTTACATAATGATTACGCCCGGCTCGAAGAGCGCGCTCTGCACGAGGCGTCGGCGGCCGAGGAAAAACTGCTGCTGTTGCAGGATGCTCGCAAACAGCTGACGGCTGAGTTCAACAGTCTCGCCAATCGGATCTTCGATGAAAAAAGCGATCGCCTGTTGAAATCCAACAAGGAAACTCTGGAGACGACGCTGTCTCCGCTGAGAACACAGCTAAAGGATTTTCGGCAACGGGTAGATGATGTCTATGACAAGGAGTCGAGAGATCGCGTCTCACTAATGAAAGAGCTGGGGCACCTCAAAGAACTGAATCAGCGTATGTCAGAAGACGCCGTCAACCTGACCCGGGCACTCAAGGGAGACAAGAAAACCCAGGGTAACTGGGGCGAGGTCATCCTCGAGCGGGTGTTGGAAGAATCAGGCTTGAGGAAAGGCCACGAGTACGAAACCCAGTTCGCCACCACTGATGAGGCAGGTAAACGCCGCCTGCCCGACGTAGTGGTACGCCTGCCTGATGACAAGGACATTGTGATTGACGCCAAGGTTTCGCTGGTGGACTACGAACGCTATGTGTCCAGCGAGGATGAGTCGGAGCGCAAGGCTTTTCTCAGTGCACACGTGCAGGCCATTCGACAGCATATTGCAGGATTGAGTATTAAGGAGTATGAAAAGCTGGAAGCACTGCGCTCTCTGGATTTCGTGCTGCTTTTCATACCTATCGAATCTGCCTTCATGGCAGCGTTTGACGCCGATCCGGATATGTACCGGGTCGCCTATGACAAACAGGTCATCGTGGTTAGCCCAACGACCCTGCTGGCCACCCTGCGCACGGTACAGAGTATATGGCGCTACGAGCACCAGAATCAGAACGCCGAGAAAATTGCCCGCCAGGCCGGGGCCATTCACGACCAGTTTGCGCTGGTGCTGGAATCCCTCGGTGAGCTGGGCAAACACCTGGATCGGGCCCATGCATCCTATGATAAAACCCGGGAGAGAATGACCACCGGCCGCGGCAACCTGACCCGCAGGGTGCAACAACTTGAAGAACTGGGCGCCCGCACCAAGAAGAAACTGCCCTCGACTATGATAGAAGCCGAGGAGGCGGAGGAAGACCCGAGCCGATAACAGTTGGGGGGGACTGCCAAGCATACTCCCTTTTTTGTTCACGTAAAACGTGGGAATATCTTGTAAGCCTATGTAAACTCGTAGGAATAGCTATAAGTAGCGTGAGTGGGCCATGGGGATGGCCTGCAGCGCTGGTTCAGATTCATCAGACAGCCGATGTACTCGGCGCGGGAAACTAAACATGTCGCACACTGGGCGTCTCAATTGGCGGAAAGTTATCCTCGGTTTTTTATTAAGCAGTGTACTGGCGGCCTGCGGCGGTAGTGGTGGCTCCAGTGACTTTGGCAGTGGTGGTGGCACGGATCCCGGGGCACCAATAGATATCAACATCTCCTTGGTTCTGACCGATGTAGACGGGGTAGTCACCAGCAGTGTGACGGCAGTCGATCCGGGTGTGCTGGAAATATTCGTAACAGATATCTCCGAGCAACCTTTGGTGGGTGAACTCGTCACAATTACCACCACCATCGGCGTTCTCGACCCAGAGGCAGGCACAGCATTAACCGATAGCGACGGCATCGCCTCAATTCTTATCCTCGCCGATGGCGAATTGGGTGCTGGCACGTTCACCGCAAGTGTCAGCAACGGTGTTACAGCTTTTACTGCTGAGCTGAATTTTCAGGTGGGTGAGGCCGATCTTGTTTTGGGCCGGTTAGATGAAGACAATTTGTTCGTGGAGGGAGAAATTGAAGCCAGCTCTACCAGTTTACCTGCGGCTGGGTCTGCACAGCTTACGGTGGCGGTTGTCGATGGCAGTGGAGAGCTCGTCGATAGTGCAGTGGTGGTGAATTTCGTCTCAGCCTGTGCGGGGCTGACACCCCCAACCGCTGAACTGACCGCCTCGACGACAGCGGTTAATGGTATTGCCAGCGGAACTTATACAGCGACGGGCTGCACCGGAAACGATACTGTCACCGCCTCATTGGAGGGAACAGGTACTTCAACAACGGCAACGGTGGTGCTCTCGGTGGCTTCTGCAGCTGTGAATTCAATCGTCTTTGAATCTGCTGAACCAACGACGCTGGCGCTGAAGGGCACTGGCGGTGAAGGCAGATCAGAGTCCTCTATCGTGCAGTTCAAAGTACTTGATGCAACCGGTGCACCGGTGCAGGGCGAGCTGGTTGATTTCAGCTTGTCGACTGAGATAGGTGGCGTCTCTCTAAGCACGGATTCCGCCATCACCAATGATGAGGGCCTGGCGCGCGCGATAGTACTCGCTGGTAATGTTTCGACAGCCGTACGGGTAAGTGCAGCCATTGAAGTTGACGGCGACCTGTTGACTACGGTATCGGACAGGCTGGTGGTTAGCACCGGGCTGCCAGACCAGGATTCATTTTCGCTATCTGTAACTGTCTTTAATCCCGGCGGCGGCGATACCGATGGTGTCACTTCAACCTTTACTATCCGCATGGCGGATAAATTCAACAACCCGGTACCGGATGGAACTACGGCGATATTTACCACCGAGCTTGGTGCTATCAATAGTGCCTGCGAAACAGTCGATGGTGCCTGTTCGGGCGTGTGGGAAAGTCAGGCGCCGAAGTTGCCCTTGTTCAACCAGGACCTGGTAACCACAATCTTCAATACCACTTGCCCCACCAACGGGGAAATAGGCTCTCCCTGTCCCGATTCACTGGGGGAGATGGTTGGTAGGCGATCGACCGTACTGGTTACCGCTATCGGCGAAGAAAGCTTTGATGATGAAAACGGTAATGGCCTCTGGGATATTGGTGAGGATCACGTCGATTTGCCGGAAGCCTTTGTCGACCACAACGAGAACGGTGTTTTTGACGGCGATTCAAATTGCACGCCGGGTGATTCTGAGAGCGGCCGTAGTTGCGCCAGCGGCCTGGAAGAGACTTTTGTCGACTTCAATGACAACGGAGAATACGACGACGGCAATGGTATATATAACGGAACTCTCTGCCCGCAGGACCTGGCCGACCTGGAAGAGTGCTCACGGGAATTGATCTCGGTGAGAAATTCAATTTCCTTAGTCATGTCAAATACCTTAACCGGCGCGATTTATCACATATTGACGGATACCAGCGACCAGGAACTGAGCTTGAGCGAGCTGGATAACATTGATAGCACCTTGAATTTTCGCGTCTATTTTTCTGATGAGTACAACAGTGTTCCCGCGAACGGGACTGCGATCTCGGTTGATTCAGATTCCTGCGATGTCGCCTCGGTCTCCAAAGAGGTGGTGGACAATACCTCCCAGGAAAATGCCTTCCGTATTAGTGTCACTATTCAGCCCGACCCAGATAATGAAGAGACAACTGAAGGTAGCCTGTTTGTTAAGGTACCCGGGGTAGAGTGGGTTTACAGTTGTAGCGACAAAGCCGACCCAGCTCCAGACCCCGATCCCTAGATTTTGGACGCGTGGGATGTTGAAACCGACTTGCTGGTAGTTGGTAGTGGTGGCGGTGGCATGACCGCCGCAGCAATGGCCGCCGATCTTGGTGGCGACGTACTCCTGATTGAAAAAACCGAATTCTATGGCGGTTCTACCGCCATGTCGGGCGGTGTAATCTGGGTTCCCGATAATCACCTGATGAAGCTAGCGGGGATTGATGACTCCGCCGAAGAAGCCTGGCAATATCTGCAGGCGGTGACCGGCGGAGAAGTCAGAGAAGGTAAGTTACGGGCTTATATTCGGCAGGCTCCGGCCATGGTCAAAGACTTGCAGGAACGGGGTATCGCGGCGTTCGGTGCCACCACCACCTACATGGATTACTACCCGGAATTGAGTGGTGGCAAATCCGGGGGCCGTTCCCTCGACCCGGAACCCTTCTCCGCGCGCAAGCTCGGGGATACGGTTGAACAGCAGCGTACGTCGCGGCAGGGGCGAGTGTTGACCTTCTCCGTGACCGCTCGAGAGGGCCGCGCCTTTGTCAATTTTGGCTGGCGAGCCGTGCTGCTATTGGCCAAGCGTATGTTTCTCTATTATCTCGATATTCCCTCGCGTTTAAAGAAACGGCCAGACAACCGAATGACCCTGGGCCGCTCCCTGTGCGGACAACTCCGTTACGCGCTGCTGCAGCGCAAAGTGCCCCTGTGGTTGAACAGCAGTCTTATTGAGCTGATCGAAGAGCAGGGCAAGGTGGTCGGTGCTCGGGTAGAAAGAGACGACGAGCAGCTTCGAATCAGGGCTCGTCGCGGTGTTTTACTGGCCGCCGGAGGCTTCGATCACAACCGCGAATTACGCAGCGAATATCAGCATACGGCGCTGGCGTTTGGCTCCAGCGCCGGTAACCCCGCTAATACGGGCGATGGTATAGCCGCCGGACTAAAGGTGGGTGGGGCCGTGGAGTTCATGCATTGCGCCTGGTGGACGCCGACCTATCGCGGTCCGGAAGGGGCGGCAGAGGCATTGATCGCCGGCAAGTCGATGCCTGGTTCCATATTCGTCAACCAGGGCGGACTGCGCTTCACCAACGAAGCGGCACCCTACGAGGATGTGACCAAGGCGCAGCTGGATGCCCATCGTGACGACAATAGCAGTGTGCCCTGTTTCATGGTGTTCGATGCGCGCTTTCGGCGCAGCTACCCCATAGGGCCGATTGGGCCATCGAAAGCGATGCCGGATAACATGATCCCCGCGGCGCTTAAGAAAACCAACTTTCTCAAGCGCGCCGATACCCTGGAGAAGCTTGCGGAGCAACTCGGTGTCGACCGTGCCGGCCTGTTAACCACCGTTGAGCGCGTCAACCGTTTTGCCCAGAGCGGTGTGGATGAAGATTTCGGACGGGGTGAGAGCCTCCATGATCGCTACTACAGCGATCCAAAAATCGGGCCCAATCCCTGCCTGGGGCCGGTCGAGGAGGCGCCTTTTTATGCCATTGAAATTCTTGCCGGTGACCTGGGTACCAAGGGTGGTCTGAAGACCGATGAGCGAGCCCGGGTGCTGGATGCGCAGGACCAGGCTATCCCGGGGCTATACGCCACCGGGAATTGTTCAGGCTCGGTAATGGGCAACAGTTACCCGGGCGCCGGTTCAACTATTGGGCCCTCAATGGCCTTTGGTTATATTGCCGCCCACGATGCGCTGGGAGTTGAGCTAGAATAGCGCCTCTGTCCGTGTAATTGGTTGACCATGTCTGAGCTTACTTATCCCTATTCCGAGGTACCCGAGCCGGGTACCACCATAGAAATTGCCCCCGGCCTCAAGTGGTTGCGCATGCCTCTGCCAATGGCGTTGGACCACATTAATCTCTACCTGCTGGATGATGGCGATGGCTGGTGGATTATTGATACCGGCATTGGGCTGGATCCAACCCAGGCACACTGGCAGACAATTTTTGACAATGAACTCGACGGCAAACCGGTCAAGGCGGTGCTTTGTACTCACATGCATCCTGATCATGTGGGGCAGGCGGGCTGGCTCTGCGAGAAATGGCGGGTGCCCCTGTACATGACCCAGGCGGAATACCTGAGTGCGCGCAGTTATTCGAAAATGACCGTGGACGACCTGTCCTGGACGTCGGAAAAGTACTATCGCAATGCCGGTATGCCCGACACTTACCTGACACAGATGAAGAAAAACTTTCACGGTTTCGGCTCGGTCTGTGAGCCCCTGCCAGGCGCCTATCGCAGGATCGAGGACAGCGATTACCTGAATATTGGTGGGGTTCGCTGGCGAGTGATTGTTGGCAGCGGCCATTCCCCCGAGCATGCCTGCCTCTACAGCGCGGCACTGAATATATTGATTTCGGGCGACCAGGTCATTCCCCGGATTACCTCCAATGTGAGCGTCTCGCCCAATGAGCCCGAAGCGAATCCACTGCGTTACTGGTTGAACTCCCATGAGAAATTTATCGAGCAATTACCGGCAGATGCGCTGGTACTGCCCGCCCACAACACGCCTTTTCATGGCTTGCACCACCGGCTGCGCTTTTTGATTCAGCATCATGAAGACCACCTGTTGGCGCTGGAAGAAGCTTGTCAGTCCCCCAAAACAGCGCTGGAGCTGTTGCCGGTGCTATTCAAGCGTGAGCTTGATGAAAACGTGATTGGCCTGGCGCTGGGTGAGGGGGTTGCACACCTGAATTATTTGACCTGGCGCGGACAACTTCAACGCAGCGAAGACAGTGATGGCCGTTACCAGTTTCTATCGGTTGACGATACCCTCGAACAGCGCATGCACCCAGGCGGGCGCGCTCAGGGCGAAGCCCCCATGGTGGTGTAAATGCATATTGAATATAGCGATCGGCAAAAGGCCTTGCGATCCGAGGTTCGCGAATACATGCAGCAGCGGGTGACACCGGCGTTGATAGAGGAAAAGAAAAATCCCGATTTCTTCGAAGGTGGTGGTCCTGAATTTCGTAAACAATTTGCGCAGATGGGCAAGGACGGTTGGATAAGCCTGAGCTGGCCCAAGCAACTGGGTGGCCAGGAAGCGCCCGCATTGGAACAATATATTTTCACCGATGAGGTGATGCGCTCTGGGTTTCCCTATCCCTTTTTGACCACGGAGGCGGTCGGCCCGGTGCTGGCAGAGCATGCCAATGAGGGCATTCGCGATGAGGTGGTAGGCGGCATTTTACGCGGTGAAACGGTAATCGCCATCGGCTATTCAGAGCCCGATGCAGGTACCGACCTGGCCAGCCTGAAAACTCGGGCGGTAAGGGACGGTGATGACTGGATTATCAACGGTCAGAAGATGTGGACCAGCCTGGCCAATTTTTCCGACTATATCTGGTTGGCAGCGCGTACCGATCCGGACCCAGCCAAGAAACACAAAGGACTGACTATGTTCCTGGTACCGACCGATATCGCCGGCTACAGCTGCAACCCGGTCTGGACCCTGGGCACCCGCACCAATGTCACCTTCTACGAGGATATTCGCCTGCCGGATCGCTACCGGGTCGGTGAAGTGGGCAAGGGTTGGCGACTGATTACCGGGCAGTTAAACCGGGAGCGCCTATCCCTGGTGAATCACGGCATGATCGAGGCACTGTACAGCGATACCGCGGCCTGGGCGGCGGAGACTGACGATCGCGACGGAAATCCCCTGATTGAACAAGGCTGGGTGCAGCACAATCTGGCACGGGCCAAAACCGGCATGGAAGCGCTGAGAATCATGTGCCTGAAACAGGCCTGGGCCATTGACCAGGATAACCTCGGCATGGCCGAGGCCTCGGTTGCCAAGGTTTACGGCACGGAGTTCTTTGTCGAGATCTACCGCCTGCTGCTGGAGGTGGTGGGGCAGGCCGGCACCCTGGTAGAGGGCAGCCCGGGCGCAATATTGCAGGGTAAGCTGGAACACCGCTACCGAGTGGGTTCCATACTCACCTTCGGTGGTGGTACCAACGAAGTTCAACGAGACATTATTTCCGCCGCGGGGCTGTGGATGCCCCGCAGCCGTTAGGGGTGAGTAAAGCGATGGATTTTTCCTACCGGGAAGAACAACGGGAAGTACGCGAGCTGGCACAGCAGATCCTCGGTGATAAGACTGCGCCAGAACAGCAGCGGGCGCTGGATGATAGCGGTGTCCGTTACGACGGTGACCTGTGGCGCGCTCTTGGAGATGCCGGCCTGTTGGGTGTGGCGCTGGCGGAAGAGCACGGCGGCATGGGTTTTGACTTTGAAACCCTGTGTTTGTTCATCGAAGAGGTGGGTCGCAGCGTTGCAGCCGTACCGGTGATTCCTGCGCTAGTCAGTGCGGCTTTGCCGTTGCAACGCTACGGTAGCGCTGAGCAGAAGCAAAATCTGTCGGCGCTGGCACGGGGCGAATACCTGTTGACGACAGCCTTGCAGGAACCCGGCAATGAAGATCCGAGTCGACCCCAGATGCTGGCGCAGCGCAGCGGCGAGGGTTGGCTGCTCAATGGCAGCAAGCACTGCGTTCCCTATCTGCAGCAAGCCGATGCCTGCCTGTTGACGGCCCAGGCTGACGATGAACTGTTGGTATTCCTGATATCAATGGGTGCGGAACAGGGCCTGAACGTCACTGCCCAACAGAGTACGGCAGGGGAGCCCCAGGCTCATTGTGATTTTGTGAATTGCCAGTTGGACGAATCGTCACTGGTGGCAGCGGGAGAGACAGCGGAGGCCATGGTCGCCTGGATGTTACAACTGAGCCGGGCGGCGACTGCAGCGATGGCGCTGGGTCTGTGTGATCGCATGACGCGCATGACCGCAGAGTACACCTCTCAAAGAGAGCAATTCGGTGTGCCGGTGGCAACCTTCCAGGCCGTTGGTCACCGGGCGGCTGACTGCTATATTGATGTAGAGTGTCTCCGCCTGGTGGTTCAGCAGGCGGTGTCGCTGCTAACCCTCGACCTCGACGCCGAGGAAGCGGTGACCATTGCCAAGATCTGGACCGGTGATGTCTGTCACCGGGTTTCCCAGGCTTCCCAGCACTTGCACGGCGGCATCGGTGTGGACCGGGACTATCCCTTGTTTCGATATTGCCTGTGGGCCCGGCAGCTGGAACTGAGCCTGGGTAGTTCGGCCAGGCTGACAGAGCAGTTGGGTGTCGATATTGCCATGGAATTTACTGCTGCCAGAGCTTGAAACTATTGACTAATAGGTTATAGTTTGGACTTCATTTCTGTAACCTGAGGAATCGGCTATGACCGGATGCCCACACTTTGACCTGACCGACCCCGAGACCTACGAGGGCGGCATGCCCCGGGAAGTATTCAGTTACCTGCGCAACGAAGAACCTATCTACTGGCACGAAGACCCCAAAGAAGGGGTTGGCTTCTGGGCGGTGACCAAGCAGAAAGATATCGATTTTATCTCCAAGAAGCCGCTGCTGTTCTCCTCGCAAATAAAGAGCTGCCTGTTGCATGAGTCCGACCAGGAACGTATTGAGTTGATGAGCAACCAGATGATCAATATGGATCCCCCCAACCACCTGAAGTTCAGGCGCCTGGTGAAGAACGCCTTTACACCCAAAATGATGAATGCCTACGAGGGTCGTTTCCGCGAGATCGCAAAGCAGATCCTCGACGAGGCCGTAGTAGACGGTGAGTGTGAATTTGTCGAGGATGTGTCTGCAGAGCTGCCATTGGTTGCTATCTGCGAGCTCATGGGGGTGCCGCTGGAATGGCGCAAGCGAATTTTTGAGCTGACCAATATCATGATTGGTATGGATGACCCGGAACTGGCCACCTCGGAAGAAGACGGTACCAATGCCATGGCAGAAATTTTCATGATGGCGCATCAACTGGCCGCTGATCACAGGGAAAATCCCAAGGACGATATTGTCAGTATTCTGCTCAACGGCACGGTAGAGGACGAGCCTCTCTCCGATGAGGAGTTTTGCCATTTCTTCCTGCTGCTGATCGTTGCCGGCAACGAAACCACCCGCACGGTAACCACCCACGGTATGCGACTATTGATGGAACACAACCAGTATCAACAGTTGGTGGATCGGCCCGAGCTATTGGACGGTGCCATCGAGGAGTTCCTGCGCTACAACCCGGCGGTTATTGCCTTTCGCCGTACTGCCATGGAAGATGTGGAAGTCGGCGGGCAGCTGATCAAGAAGGGCGACAAGATCGAAATGTTTTACGGCGCGGCCAGTGCTGACGAGGACCTGTTCACCGACGGCGATACCTTTGATATCACCCGGGCCGAGCGCGAAGATATCAGGAACAACCATCGCGCCTTTGGTATCGGTGAGCATTTTTGCCTGGGCTCGCACCTGGCGCGGCTGGAATTGAAAGTGATATTCGAAGAAATTCTAGGACGTATTCGCAATCCGCGATTTAACGGCGACGTGCGCTGGCTGCGTTCGAACTTCATTAATGGCATCAAGAAAATGCCGATCGCTTTCGACGTAGTGAATTCCTGAGTCTACACTGGGGCGATGCGCTATATAGACTGCAGTGAACACGGTGGCCCCGAAGTTCTGACCCTGAACGAGACGGACACGCCCGCACCCGCTGCGGGTGAGCTGTTAATCCGGGTTGAGTACTCAGGGGTCAATCGCGCCGACACCGTCCAGCGTCAAGGCTTTTACCCACCACCGCCGGGGGCATCAGCCATTCCGGGCCTGGAGGTCGCCGGCGAGGTCCTCACCGTGGGTGAGGGGGTCGAAGGTT
Organism: Halieaceae bacterium; assembly: GCA_965237855.1. Lineage (GTDB taxonomy): Bacteria > Pseudomonadota > Gammaproteobacteria > Pseudomonadales > Halieaceae > CBDEGK01. The sequence continues at coordinate 510,272 of CBDEGK010000001.1, forward strand.
GGTCGCCGGGCATGCGCGTCTGCGCCCTGCTGTCCGGTGGCGGCTATGCTGATCACGCCATCGCGGCAGCGGCAGAGTGTTTGCCCATCCCCGAATCGGTATCCACTCGCGATGCCGCTGGCTTGCCGGAAACGGTGATGACCGTCTGGTCCAATGTGATGGATCGCGCAGGCTTGCAGGCCGGTGAATCCTTCCTGGTACACGGTGGTAGCAGCGGCATTGGCACCACGGCTATTCAGCTGGTCAAGTTACACGGTTGCCAGGTATTCGCCACCGCCGGCAGCGACGAAAAAGTACAGGCCTGTCTCGACCTGGGAGCCGACCTGGTGGTGAATTATCGACAACAGGATTACCTGGAAGCCGTACTTGAACACACCGAGGGACGGGGCGTCGACGTCATTCTCGACATGGTCGGCGGTGACTACATGCAGAAAAATGTATTGCTGGCCGCGGTCGGCGGTCGCATCGTCAATATTGCCTACCTGCAGGGCTCCAAGGTTGAGGTCAATATGATGCCAGTGATGCTCAAGCGCCTGATTATCACCGGCTCGACATTGCGCGCCCGCGAAGTGGAATTCAAAGCGGCGCTCACCAGCAGTGTGCAAGAGAAAGTCTGGCCCTGGTTAGAGGAGGGCAGTCTCAAATCAATTATTCACGCTAGTTTCCCCGCCGCGGAGGTGGCTGAGGCCCATCGGGTGATGGAGTCCAGTCAGCACATCGGCAAGTTACTGCTGGAATGGGATTAGCTGGTGTCGGTCGAAGGTAAACATATCCTTATTACCGGTGCCACCGCCGGCATTGGTCTGGCCGCCGCCAAGAACCTGGCGCAGGCGGGAGCTCGTATTACCCTGACCGCGCGCAATCCTGAGAAAGGATCGCAGGCACTCAGGGAAATCAGCGCTGGGAGCGAGCGCGATGATCACGCCGTAGTGGCGATGGATTTCGCCAGTCTGCAGTCTGTTCGCGAGGGGGTGCAGCGATTCTTGTCCGCCAACGACCGCCTCGATATATTGCTCAACAACGCCGGTGTTGTGAATACTAGTCGCAAGTTAACGGCGGACGGCTTTGAGGAAACCTTTGCCGTAAACCACCTGGCACCGTTCCTGCTGACCGGCTTGTTACTACCCGTGTTATTGAATCCAGGCAGTCGTATCGTCAATGTCGCCTCCGATGCGCATACCTTTGTGCGCGGCATGGACTTTGACGATTTGCAGGCAGAAAGTGGCTACCGGACCTTTGGCGTCTATGGGCGGTCAAAGCTCGCTAATATGTTGTTTACCATTGAATTGGCCGAGCGGCTCAACAAACACTCGGTCACCTGCAACAGTCTGCACCCTGGGGCGGTCAGCACCAGCCTCGGCACTCAGAATGGTGGCCTCATGAGTAAAGTACTGCCCGTATGCTGTCGCCCTTTTTCAAGACGCCAGAGCAGGGTGCCGCGACCTCGATCTATCTCTGCACGGACGAGGATATCGGGGCAGTCAGCGGCAAATATTTTGCAAAAAGTCGTCTGGCGAAACCGAAGCCGTGGGCAGAAGACAGCGATGCTGCCAGGCAGCTGTGGTTGGTTAGCGAGGCGCTCACTGGCATGCACTATCCAATCTAAGACGCCAATCTAGGATACAAGAGTATGGAATACCTGTCCGTCGAAGAAGCCATACCGCTGAGTGGATTACGGCTGGTGCTCACTGCTGGTGTGCCTGGGCCCTGGGGCGAGTCGGCCAAGGCCCTACTGGCGTACAAGGACATCGAATATGTGCCGGTCTACCAGGAAGCCGGTGGTGCTAACGAGGCATTGCGAGCGTGGACGGGACAGAACAGCGCTCCCGTGGCCATGCTGGATGAGGACGCCCCGCGCAGTAGCTGGCTCGACTTATTGCTACTGGCAGAACGGCTAGCCCCCAACAAGCCACTGCTGCCCGCAGACCTGGAACAGCGCGCCCTGGTTATTGGCCTGAGCCATGAATTGGCGGGAGAGCGGGGCCTGGCCTGGAACCGTCGGCTGTTTATGTTGGCGCCGCTGATGCAATTACCGGAACCACCAGAAACCGTGGCGCGCATGGGGGCCAAGTACGGCTGGAGTGAAGCAGAATTGGTGCTGGCAGAACAACGCATTCAAGGCTGCCTGGAATATTTCACCACCCGCTTGCGTATGCAGCGCCGATTGCAAAGTGATTATCTTGTGGGCACTGAATTGACCGCAGTCGATATCTACCTGGCCAACTTCATCGCTATGTTCAAGCCGCTGCCCCACACGGATAATCCCATGCCAGACTATATGCGCCGTTCCTATGAAGATTTGCCCGAGCTTCAGCAAGCCTGCTTGAGTGAGGAATTGTTGGCGCACCGAACCATGATGTATCAGCGCCATATCGCGCTGCCCCTGGACTTTTAGGAGAACACGATGCTTTCACTGCAAGAAATTTCTGACCGCATGGAAATTCAGGACCTGTGCTATCGCTATGCCCAGATCATCGATGCCAAGGATTTCGATAGCCTGCGCACGGATGTGTTTACAGCTGATGCCCATATCGACTACGGCGTATTCGGTGGCAGTGTTGGTGACCTCGAACACACCATCAGCTTCCTGAAAGAAGCGATGACCCCGGAGATTTTTCCCGCTCACCAGCACCTCAATGCCAACCTCCAAATTACGGTGGATGGGGATACCGGCAAGGGCCGTATCATGTGCCTGAACCCACAGGAGATGGCGATGCCGGAGGGGGGCACCCAGGTGTTTTTCTGCGCGCTCTGGTACCTGGATGACTACGTGCGTACTGCGGACGGCTGGCGCATCAGTCGCCGGGAAGAGGAAAAGAGCCTGGTGCACAACGCGCCATCATTTATGGCCGACCTGTAAACGACAGCTGTAAGCAGAGGGAGAAGCCCATGCGATTTCAAGACACCCGTGTACTGGTGACCGGTGCCGCTTCCGGTATTGGTCGGGCAACGGTGCTGGCCTTCGCCGCCGAAGGCGCGGTGATTTTGGCGGCGGATATGAACGAGGCGGGCCTGCAAGAGACCGCTGCCATGGCAACGGATCCATCCCGCGTACATATCCGCGGTTACGATGCCTCCAGCCGAGACGATTGCTTTGCGCTGGCCGAGCAGGCCAGCGAGCAACTGGGTGGCCTGGATGTGCTCTGCAACATTGCCGGCTTTGCCCAGTCGCGCCACTTCACCGATTACAGTCAACAGGAATGGGAAAAGATGTTGGCGGTCAACCTGTCCGGGGTGTTCTATTGCGCCCAGGCGGCCATGCCACTGTTGCTGGATGGCGGGGGCAGTATCGTCAACATGGCTTCTTCGGCTGGTTTAGTCGGGCAGGCGTACCAGGCCAGCTATTGTGCCACCAAGGGCGGCGTGGTGATGCTGACGAAGTCGCTGGCCATGGAATACGCCAAGCGTGGCGTGAGGGCCAACGCTATCTGCCCAGGCAGTGTGGAAACACCGCTGGTGGCGAATTTCTCGGTTCCCGACGACATTGATGGTGAATTACTGCAGCGTTTATTTCCGCTGATCGATGCGGCACAGCCGGAGGAAATTGCTGCAGCAGCACTCTACCTGGCCAGTGATGAGGCGCGCTTTGTTACCGGTATCGCCTTACCCATCGACGGTGCACAAACAGCGGGTTAGGTCCCTAATGCCGGGTCCGCCCAGGATTCCGGCAGATACTCCAGCTTGATACCGCTCACTACCTTGGACATCTGACCTTCCAGATTAGCGAGGGCTTCTTCGCCGACCTGGCTTACGTAGTGGGCCCGCACATCGGCAACCACCTGCAGGCTATCTTCGACCAGCTGCAGGCCGCGGTCGGTGAGGCGGATTTTCTTGGCACGTTTATCGTTGCTGTCGATGTCGCGCACAATATAGCCAATGCGCTCCAGCTCCTTCAAAATCTTGCCCATGGCCTGTTGGGTAATATGGGCGCGTTCCGCCAGTTCGGTCACACGCACGGCGCCCAGGCCGATATTGGAAAACACGGCGGAATGGGAGGGACGGATGAGGCGGTGGCCGCGTTCATGGACCAGCGCAAGTACGCGACGTTCATAATCTTTGCCAAATTCCAGCAAAAGTCGACTCAGGTTGTTCGACAGTTGGTAGGCGAGTTGTGCCTGTTTGTCCGGTTGGATCATGGTCACGCGCCTTATTTATAGTGGATTTTATGGGCGTTTACACAGTTTAGCCCAGTTTCCGTCCCTACATGCGTTGAGAACTGGCATTTGACATACTTATGACAGAAAATTTTACTTTTGGTTCAATGGGGATGACCAGACCTGGGGCTTCTTATATGATTCGATTCTTTTATTTGGAGTATTAAAACATCGATGGCCAGAATTATCACCTGTAACACCAATGGTATCCGCGCCGCCGAACGCAAAGGCTTTTTCCAGTGGCTGCAGGGCCAGGATGCCGACGTCGTCTGTATCCAGGAGACCAAGGCGCAGGAGGAGCAGCTCGACCGGGAAGTCTTCTACCCGGCGGGCTATCACTGCTTCTACCACGATGCCGAGAAGAAGGGCTATTCGGGTACCGCGCTGTACAGTCGTATCAAACCACGCAAGGTGATCCGCAAGCTCGGCTGGGACCCTCTTGACTCCGAGGGCCGCTATTTGCAGGCTGATTTTGACAAGTTCAGCGTGATATCGCTGTACCTGCCATCCGGGTCCAGCAGCGATGAAGCCCTGGCCAAGAAATATCGTTTCATGGACCAGTTCTATGAACACCTGCGTGCTCTGCGCCGCAAGCGCAGGGAGTTTGTTATCTGCGCGGACTGGAATATTTGCCACAAAGAGATCGATCTTAAAAACTGGCGCCCCAATCAGAAGAATTCCGGCTTTCTGCCGGCGGAGCGGGCGTGGCTCAGTCGTGTACTCGACGAGTTGGGCTACGTGGATTCATTCCGAGTGGTCAACCAGGAGCCCGAGCAGTACACCTGGTGGTCGAACCGCGGCCAGGCCCGCGCCAACAACGTGGGGTGGCGGCTGGATTACCAGCTGGTCACGCCCGGCCTGGTAGACAAAATCCGGGATGCCCAGGTGTACAAACAGAGCTGGTTCTCTGATCATGCGCCCCACACCATGGAGTTTGATTGGGACATTCAGCCCTGATACATTAGCGCACCATTTTACGGGGTAGCACCATGAGTTTTTTTATTCCTGAGGCCCACGCCCAGGCCGCCGCGCAACCGGCAGCTGGCGGGGACATGTTCCAGATATTTTTCCTGATCGGCCTGTTTGCACTGTTTTACTTTATTGCCATTCGGCCCCAGCGCAAACGCCAGAAAGAACACAGCGACATGGTCGAGGCGCTTTCGAAAGGCGACGAGGTGGCCACCAGCAGCGGTATACTCGGCAAGATTAACAAACTGGAAGACAACTTCGTTGTATTGCAAGTCGCCGACAACGTCGAACTCAAGTTCCAACGCTCCTACATCAGCGCCGTACTGCCCAAGGGTACCTTGAAGTCCATCTGACTTATCCTGACAGAGTTTCGCTGGCGCAGCTTCCCACGCCGCTGCAATTATTGCCGCGAGTGTCGGAACAGTTTGGACAGGGGCACCGCATCTGGGTAAAGCGGGATGATTTAACTGGTTCAACATTGAGCGGTAACAAACTTCGCAAGCTGGAGTTCGTGGCGGCCCAGGCCCAGGCAGAGGGCTGTAATACCCTCATTACCTGTGGCGGGGTGCAGTCCAATCACTGCCGGGCGACAGCCCTGGTGGCGGCTCAGCTGGGCATGCAATCACACCTGATACTGCGCGGTGAGCATCCCGATGAAGTGGACGGCAACCTGCTGCTGGATTACCTGGCCGGAGCGCAAGTCAGTTGTTATCCGCGCGCGCAATTCCTGCGTGAGTTACCGCAATTGCTGCAACACTGGCAGGAGCACTACGGGTTGCAAGGGGATAAGGCTTTCACCATCCCCATCGGCGCCAGTGACGGTATTGGTATCTGGGGATATATTGCGGCCGCCGAAGAGTTGGCTGAGGATATGGCACGCGCCGAAATCGATTCGGCCCTGTGGGTGACGGCCAGCGGCTCTGGCGGTACCCAGGCGGGCCTGACACTGGGTGCACACCTGCACGGGGTGTCAGCCCAGGTGTGGGGAGTTGCGGTTTGCGACGACGTCGACTATTTCAGCCAAAAGGTCAGCGCGGATATCGCGGATTGGCAGCGCCGCTACCAGGTTCTGGAGCAGCAGCCCGAACTCGAGATCCGTACCGTTGGCGGCTACGTTGCGCCGGGCTATGGCAAAGCCACAGCGGAGGTGTTTGACTGTATTGCCGAGTTGGCACGACTCGAGGGACTGGTGCTGGACCCCACCTATACCGGCAAGGCATTCTACGGCCTGCTGCAGGAGACCCGGGAAGGGCGCTTTCGGGATCATGAAGATATTGTGTTTATCCATACCGGGGGCATTTTCGGCCTGTTCCCGCAGCGCCAACAATTCAACTTCAATAAGGAAAAATAATGACTGAAGTTATCCAGACTGTGAATAGCTGGGCCTGGGGCCCGGTGATGCTGATACTGCTGCTCGGTACTGGAATTTACCTCAGCGCCGGGCTGCGCCTGTTGACCGTTCGCCGAATCCCAACCGCCTTCGTCATGCTGTTCAAGGGTCGTCACAGTCAAGGCGAGGGTGAAATCAGCCCTTTCAGTGCCCTCATGACGTCACTGTCCGCCACTATCGGCACCGGCAATATCGCCGGGGTAGCCACCGCCATCGTACTGGGTGGGCCGGGCGCGCTGTTCTGGATGTGGATAACTGCCCTGGTCGGCATGGCCACCAAGTATGCTGAGGCGGTATTGGCCGTGCACTTCAGAGAGAAAGATGAAAATGGCAATTTCTCCGGCGGCCCCATGTACTACATCAAGAACGGGCTGCACAAACGCTGGCACTGGCTGGGCTTCCTGTTCGCCCTGTTTGGCAGCCTGGCAGGCTTCGGCCTGGCCAATACCGTGCAATCGAATTCCGTTTCCCAGGTGTTGCACAAGGCCTTCGACATACCGCAGTTGGCTACCGGGCTGGTGCTGATGGTGCTGGTGGGTGCGGTGATACTGGGTGGTATTCGCCGCATTGCCAGCGTCGCTAACTGGCTGGTCCCATTCATGGCAGTCTCCTACCTGGCCATGGGCCTGTTTGTGATTGCCTTGAATATCACCGCGGTGCCCGCCGCCATCGTGACTATTGTCGACAGTGCCATGAATGGGGCGGCGGCGGCCGGTGGTTTCGCGGGCGCCACGGTCTGGCTGGCGATTCGTTTCGGGGTCGCCCGCGGCATTTTTTCCAATGAGGCCGGCCTCGGCAGCGCCCCCATCGCTCACGCAGCGGCCCAGACCAAGGGTCCAGTACAACAGGGCATGATCGCCATGCTCGGCACCTTTATCGACACCTTGTTGGTGTGCACGGTGACCGGCCTGGTGATTGTGATTACCAATGTGTTGCCGAGCGGGGAAACCGGCGCTAATTTGACGGCTCTCGCCTACGCCCAGGCGATCCCGGGTGGCGACCTGGTGGTCACCATTGGTCTGTGCCTGTTTGCCTTCACCACCATGATTGGCTGGAGTTACTACGGCGAACGCTGCGTGGTGTACCTGTTCGGTGTGCGCGGTATCTTGCCTTTTCGCCTGTTGTGGGTGATCGCCATTCCCCTCGGTACACTGGGAGACCTCGAAACCGTATGGTTGCTGGCCGATACACTCAATGCCTTTATGGCGATACCCAACCTGGTCGCATTGCTATTACTGGGCCCACTGGTGTTCAAGTTGACGCGCAATCACCTGGCCCAGGAGCAGGAACAGCAGCAGGCTAGCTGAAGCTCGCCATCACCTCGCGATACTGGCCCAGGTAGCTGTCGCCGAAAATATTGAGGTGATTGAGCAGGTGGTAGAGATTGTAAATGGGCAGTCTCTCGCGCCAGCCACTATCCAGACTTCTGCTGTCGCAGTAAGCGCCGTAGAAACCCTCGGAAAAGCCGCCGAATAAGGTCGTCATGGCGAGGTCCGCCTCCGGCCAGCCCCAGTAGCAGGCGGGGTCGATAAGCCAGGGCAGGCCCTCTTCATCAAACACCACATTGCCGCGCCACAGGTCCCCATGCAGCAGAGCCGGCGGCTGACTGGGCACCAGTTCAGGCAGCCGCTGTGCCAGTCGTTCCATGGCGCGCGCATCGTTCGCGGTCAACAGCCCATTGTCCCGCGCCATCTGTCCCTGGCACAGCAGCCGCTGCTGACTGAAAAATTCATAGCCATCGAGTGTGGCGGGATTGGGTTGAAGAGTAGGGCCACAGTAGGTGTCACAGCTAAATCCAAAGCACGCTTGCGGCGGCTCGTGCAGGCTTGCCAGCTGACACCCCAGTTGTTGCCAGCCGGTCTCCGAAGACTGGCCATGGCTTATCCATTGCATCAGCAACTCCTGACGCCGGGCCGTATGAACCGCGGGGATACTCACGGTCTTTGACGCTGACAGGGCACTCAGCCCCTCCGCTTCAGCCAGCAATTGATCGCCGTCCCCGTCCAAGGTTTTGCGCAGTAACTGACAATCCTCGGTATCGCCGGTGCGTTCAATGCTGATCACTGGCTTCTCATCCTGAGGTGAACTGGTTATGCTCCTAGTGTAATCCGAAGTTGGAGCTAACACATGGTCGCAGGCCTGGTCGATAAACTGGTCATAGCGATATCTTCGCGGGCCCTGTTCGACCTGGATGCCAGTCATGAGGTGTATGAGCAGGAGGGCCTGGAAGCCTATTCGCGCTACCAGATAGATCGGGAGGATCAGCCACTGGAGCCCGGCGAAGCCTTTCCCATGGTGCAAAAATTACTGCGCATCAACGATCTACTGGGCGGTGATGGGGCGGTGGAAGTAGTGCTGACCTCACGCAACAGCGCCGATACCGGTCTCAGGGTGTTCAATTCGATTCAGCACTATGGCCTGCACATCGAGCGGGCGGCGTTCTGTGGCGGCGAAAGCCCCTATCGTTATATCACGGCCTTTGGCACTCATTTGTTTTTGTCGACAGAGGCGGAGGACGTTCGTCAAGCCCTGGAGCACGGTATCGCCGCGGCCACCCTGGTGTCGAAGCGGGGATCCACCAGCGACAGCGAGCAACTGCGGTTTGCCTTTGACGGTGACGCGGTTATTTTTTCCGATGAAGCCGAGCGGGTCTACAAGCAGGAAGGACTGGCCGCTTTCCAGGACAGCGAGCAAGCAGCGGCGCACGAACCTTTGAGTGGCGGACCGTTCAAGCCCTTCCTGGCGGCACTGCAGCGTATACAGAAAGAATTTCCGGCCACCGAGGGCCCCATACGCACTGCGCTGGTTACCGCGCGCTCAGCACCCGCCCATGAACGGGTAATCCGCACCTTGCGGGCCTGGAATATCCGCATCGATGAATCAATCTTCCTGGGCGGCCTCAACAAGACAGAGTTCCTCAGGGCCTACCAGGCCGACGTCTTCTTTGATGATCAGGAGCAACATTGTAAATCTGCCAGTGACCACATCGCCACCGGTCACGTGCCCCACGGCATCGCCAACCAGTAAATGAAGCCATTGTTCGTTATTACTAAAAGAGTTTGACTGTGCCCTGTTAATGGCTATTCTTTATAAGGAGAACGGCCTAATACTTCCCGGTCGAGCGCGGAACTGCCGATGAAACTACAACAACTTCGTTATATTTGGGAAGTTGCACACCACGATCTGAACGTGTCTGCGACCGCGCAGAGTCTGTACACGTCGCAACCGGGTATCAGTAAACAGATTCGTCTGCTCGAAGATGAGCTGGGTGTGGAAATCTTCGCCCGTAGCGGCAAACATCTCACCCACGTGACACCAGCCGGTGAGGCCATATTGAAGACCGCCGGCGAGGTGCTGCGCAAAGTCGAGAGCATCAAGTCGGTTGCCCAGGAATTCAGTGACGAACGCAAGGGTAACTTGTCCCTGGCGACGACTCACACCCAGGCCCGCTACGCCTTGCCGGACACCATCCGCACCTTTATTGATCGCTACCCGGACGTCGCCCTGCATATGCACCAGGGTACGCCCATGCAAATTTCCGAAATGGCTGCCGATGGCACCGTCGATTTCGCCATCGCCACCGAGGCGCTGGAACTGTTCAGCGACCTGGTGATGATGCCTTGTTATCGCTGGAACCGCTGTATCCTGGTACCGCGGGATCACCCGCTGGCGCAGGTTTCCAAGCTGAGTCTGGAAGATGTTGCTGAGTACCCGATCGTCACCTATGTGTTCGGCTTCACCGGCCGCTCAAAACTCGATGAAGCCTTCATGGAAAGGGGCCTGATTCCCAAGGTGGTGTTCACTGCCGCTGATGCTGACGTGATCAAGACCTATGTGCGCCTGGGCCTCGGCATCGGCATTGTGGCGCATATGGCCTACGATGATGATGCCGACAGCGACCTGGTAACCCTCGATGCCAGCCACCTTTTCGCCGCAAGTGTTACCAAGATAGGCTGTCGTCGTGGTACATTCCTGCGCGGCTACATGTACGACTTTATCGAGCTGTTCGCCCCGCACCTGACCCGAGCAGTGGTGGCAGAGGCATTTCAACGGCACAGCAAGGCGGAACTGGACGATCTGTTCTCGCATCTCGATCTGCCGACGTACTAGGCCCTACTAAATACCCATCACAGGAGTATGACCTTGGAACTTGTTTGCCTGGACCTTGAGGGCGTACTCGTCCCCGAAATCTGGATTGAATTCGCCGAGCGCACGGGCATTGATGAGCTGCGTGCCACCACCCGCGATATTCCCGATTACGATGTACTGATGAAACAGCGCCTGGCGCTACTGGATCAGCACGGGCTGAAGATCGACGATATCCAGGCAGTGATTGCCGAGATGGCGCCGCTGGACGGCGCTGTTAAATTTGTGGAGTGGCTGCGGCAACGCTTCCAACTGATCATTCTCTCTGACACCTTCTACGAATTCTCTCAGCCCCTGATGCGGCAATTGAGCTGGCCGACCCTGTTTTGTCATCGTTTAATCACCGATGACAGTGGGCGGGTGACCGACTACAAGTTGCGGCAGAAAGACCCTAAGCGCGCCTCAGTGCAAGCCTTCCACAGCCTCAATTACCGGGTTATTGCCGCTGGTGATTCCTACAACGACACCACCATGCTCAGTGAAGCCGAGGTGGGTATCTTGTTTCACGCACCCGACAACGTGATCGCAGAATTCCCGCAGTTCCAGGCCGTGCACACCTATGATGACCTGAAGGTGGCGATTGCCGCGGCCTCGGAGATGGATATCAATCTGTAAGCGTGTCTTCCAGGGTCTGTAAGAATTTTCCGACCTTGTCATAGGTTTCCTGGTACTCCTTTTCCCAGGTGGAATCAGCAACGATGCCGCCACCGCCCCAGCAGTGTATTTCACTGTCTCGACAGACCAGGGTACGGATAGCGATATTGCTGTCCATGCGCCCATCCGGTGCCACGTACACCAGTGAGCCGCAGTAGGCCTGACGGCTATCGGGTTCCAGTTCGTCAATGATCTGCATGGCGCGGCGCTTGGGGGCACCGGTAATGGAGCCGCCGGGGAAGCAATCGCGCAGCAATTCGAAGGCGCTGTGATCCGGCGCCAGTTCGCCGCTGATGGTGCTGACCAGGTGGTACACGCTGGGGTAGGCCTCCAGCTCAAACAGCCGGTCGACATGAATGGTACCGGGCTTGCAGTTCCTGCCGATGTCATTGCGCAGTAAATCCACGATCATCAGGTTTTCCGCCCGATCCTTGGGCGACAGTCGCAACTCGGTGGCCAGTAATTCGTCTGTTTCGCGATCCCGGTGGCGCGGCCGCGTGCCCTTGATGGGCCGGGTTTCCACGTAATTGCCATGCACGGACAGAAAGCGTTCCGGCGACAGACACAGCACTTGACTGGCGTCGGCACATTCCATGAAGCCCGAGTAGGGGGCGGCAGCCACCGGCCGCAACAACTGGTAGGCCTGCCAGGGATCCCCGATGAAAGGCGCGCTGAATTTCTGCGCCAGGTTTACCTGGTAACAATCGCCCGACAGGATATAGCGCTGAATCGTTCGAAATGCCTGTTGGTATTCGGTTGCAGTCAGGTTTGAGACGAACGGCGACCTCAAGGCGAAGGCCACATCTGGCTCGTTGTGGGGCTCGCGCAGCATGTCGAACAGCGTGTCGCGGCGGACAGCATCCAGCAGTGGCAGGGCCGCGAAGGTGCAGCGCTGCAGCAAATGGTCCTGCACCACGGCCCAGCCGTACAAGTTGAGCTCGGCCCGTATTCCCGCTTCGGCCGGCAGATGCTGTAGCGGCTTGCCAATGCCATAGTCCAGGTAGCCCGCAATGCCGCCACAAAAGGGGATTTCCTCGGCCGGCGTGGAAATGCCTGAAAAACTGCGCTCGTGCGCTTGCCTTATGCTGTCAAAATAGTTTAAATAGTCGCTATAACTATCTGTATTATTTGAATATATTGGGTATTGTTCCAGGGGTCCGGCGGTGAATATATCAAAACGGCCGGCCCGGCTGTGTGGATGGCAGGAGTCCAGCAGCAAGGCGCCGGGCAGGTGCCGGACGCGGGCGAACAGCGCACAGCTATCCGGCTGATAGGGGAGCTCCTGAAGATAGACTGTGGAATTGCCCATGTCGCGCGCTGCGTCCGCCAAGGAATTATTAAAAATGCGTAACCAAATGTCCAATTAAATACGCAAACTGGCGTATGTGTACCCTGAATACACTCGAACTACGTGAAAAAGTGTGCTCGTGACATATGTGCCCAGATTGACTTTGAGGCCCTGAATGCTTATCGTATGCCGCCATTTGGTCGGTTGTGCTGAATCGTAAGCGCGTCGCCGTAAACATGCAATCCCGAGCCCTCGGTCAGCACCTGTGGTGCTACGCCAGGGCCTTGTTTTGACTTGAAGATATGAGACCGTATGAGTACTGATAATCCCCGAGCTACCGCGATAGTTCCAAGCCTCAACAATCCCTTTGCCGAAGCCAATGATGTCGAATTCGTGGTGCCCGGCCAAATTGCCACCGAACCCGGCCTCTACGAGGAGGCCCTAAAAGCCGGCCACGACCTGCAGCAACGCCCGCGCCTGGCCGCTGGGGTCAAGAACATCGAGCGCCAGCACCAGAAAAAGCGCATGACCATCTGGGAGCGCATCCAGGTACTCAGTGACGAAGAACCCACCATTCTCTACCAGAACTGGGGACCCAACCTGGACGGGGCCTCGCTGGTGACGGCCATCATCAAGGTCAACGGCCGCGACGTGGCCTTGTATGGGCACGATTTCACCGTGAGGGCCGGATCGATGGACGCCACCAACGGTAAAAAACTGGCGCGTTTGTTCGAGTTAGCCGCCAAACAGCGTATTCCGCTGGTGGGCATCAATGACAGCGCCGGCGCCTACATCCCGGCCGGGGTAGGTGGGCTCGACGGCTACGCCGATGCTTTTACCGCTATCCGCAAGATATCCGGTGTGGTGCCCAGCATCATGTGTATGTTCGGCTTCAATGCCGGCGGCGGCTCCTATCTGCCGCGCCAGGGCAGTTTCCTGATCCAGCCCAACGATTCCTTTTTAGGCCTTACCGGTGTGGGTGTGATCAAATCCGTATTAGGGGAAGTGGTCACCCCCGACGAGCTCGGTGGCCCGGCGGTTCACTCCCGCAGTGGAGTCACGGATTTTGTGGTGCCCGATGAAGTGGCGGCCCTGAACAAGGTGAAGGAGCTGCTCAACTACCTGCCCAGTTACAACGGCGAACTGGCACCGGTGCAAACTTCTTCCGATCCGGTCACCCGCAAAACCTGGGACATCGATATCCTGCTCAAGAAGGCCTTTAATTCACCCACCGGTTTCAACACACCGATTGATATCAGCATTTTGATCCAGCAATTGTGTGATCACGGTGACTTCCTGGAAATACAACCCGATCGAGCCCGCAACACGGTCACCGCCCTGGGGCGCATGGGCGGCAACGTGATCGGCTTTGTCGCCAACAACTCCGCCGTCGGCTCGGGCCAGCTCGATATTGATGCCGCCTATAAAAACGCCCGCTTTATCCGCTTCTGTAACCTGTACAACATCCCCATGATCTTCCTGGAAGACACCACCGGCTTTCGGCCCGGCAAGGACCAGGAAGCGGGCGGTATCGTGCAGGCGGGTCGGGCCATGCTCGACGCCATTGTTGACCTGCGCACGCCGCGCTTCCTGGTCATCGTGCGCAACGCTTACGGCGGTGCCTATGCGTCCTACAACAACTATTCCACCGGTGCAGATTTAGTCATCGCGCTGCCGACCACCCGAGTGGCGGTGATGGGTCCGGCCGGCATCGAGTACGTCTACAAAGACGAGCTGCGCGCCATTCGCGGCAGCATCAAACAACGCATTGCTGACACAGAACAGCAGCAATTGGCCGATGGCCTGGATGAAGCGGAGGCCAAGGCCGCTGCTGAGGAACTGGTCGCCGCGTGGGTGAAAGCCCAGGAAGCCGAACTGGCAGTGCGCTACGAGCGCGAACTGATGAATCCCAACGAGGCGCTGAGCCTCGGCTCCATCTCACAGATTGTGATGCCCTCAGACCTGCGGCAGGTGCTGGCGGAAAACATGGAATTTCATTTGCGCCATTACCAGCCTTCGCCGATGGCGGGTGTGCAGCGCGAATTTCACTGATTAAGGAAGTAGCTTCGTGTCTAACGATTTTTACCTGAACAATCCGCTGATACACCGGGACCGTCGCCTCGGGCGTCGCCCCTCGGACTGGGTCAGTCAGTTTGCCTGTGACCATTTGCGGCCACTCATCATTTGCCGTGGACCCATCCGCAAGGAAGCCATGGATGTGTTCGATGAAATGGGCATTCATGACTATGGCATCCTGCTCTCCGAGAAAGATTCCATTGTCTATCGCAACGCACTGGCACCGGAACTGCGCCAGCTAACTGACCCTGACCGCGTTCACCGGGTGCCAGACTATACCGGCGCCGACAAAGAGGAGCGTGACGCGCGAATTCAGCAGATTATTGGTATTGCTCGCGACAATGACTATAACGCCATCTTCACCGGCTATGGCTTCATGGCAGAAGATGAAACCATGGTGGCGGCGATGGAAGCGGCGGGCCTGAATTTTATTGGCCCCTGTTCCAAGACCGTGCACGATGCCGGCCTCAAAGACGAAGCCAAACGCACCGCTTTAGCGGAGGGTGTCAGTGTGACGCCGGGTATCGACAATGGCACCGCGTTGACCCTGCTGAAGAAATACCCGGACGCCGCCGCGCTGAAAGCACTGGCCGATGAGCACGGTTTAAGTATCGACGCTGAGGCCTTCGCTGCTGCCAGCGCTGAGGCGCAGGCTGACCTGGTGCTGGCCGCCAGCTATGTCAAGGGCGTTGATCTCTACACCGTCGACGAGCTGTGTGAAGCGCTGACGGAAGCGGTATTGAAAATGTCGGCCGAATACCCCAAGAACCGCATTCGCCTCAAGGCCATCAGCGGTGGCGGTGGGAAAGGCCAGCGCATTCTGGCGATTGGCGAAGCCGACAAAACCCCGGAGATGGTGCGCGAGATCCTCAACGAGGTGAAAACCACCGGTGTTGGCGACAACAAGAACGTGTTGGTGGAACTCAATATTGAAACCACTCGCCACCAGGAAATCCAGGTGATTGGCAACGGCCAGTGGAGCCTGTCCATGGGCGGCCGCGATTGCTCCCTGCAAATGCACGAACAGAAATTGCTGGAAGTCTCGGTCACCCAGGAATCGCTGGCACTGGCACTGGCGGAAGCCAAAGCCTGTGGGCTGGCTAACGAAGTGCGCGTACTGGAGCAAGACATCAAGACCCTGGCGGCGATGGAAGACGAGGCCGAGCGCTTCGGTGAAGCAGTGGGGCTGGATTCGGTGTCGACCTTTGAGTGTATTGTCGATGGCGATAAGCACTTCTTCATGGAGATGAATACCCGCATCCAGGTGGAGCACCGCGTCACGGAGCTGTGCTATGGCTTGATGTTCACCAACCCGGACAACCCAGACGAACATTTCATCGTCGAGTCGCTGGTGGAGGCCATGGTGTTGCTGGCCGCCCACGGCAACAAGCTGCCCAAGCCCGAACGCGTGCCCCGCCACAACGACACCGTTGAAGCGCGCATGAATGCCACCAACCAGGCCTTGCAACCCAACGCCGGTGGGGTGGTGGAATACTGGTCGGACGCCATTGAGGGTGAAATTCGGGATGATCAGGGCATCAGCTTGCACAATCCTGATACCGATGTGTTCATGAAGTACACCCTGGCCGGCGCCTACGATTCCAATATCGCCCTGTTGCTAACCGTGGGTGAGAGTCGCCTGGATACCTATCAACGCATGGCGGAGGTGATTCGCTGTACCACCATGACCGGTCGTGATCTGCACACCAACCTGGAATTTCATTACGGCCTGGTGAACTGGTTTATTGGCCAGAACATCAATGCCCGGCCCACCACGCGCTTTATCGTGCCTTACCTGACCGCGGTCGGCGAGCTCAAACAGCGCGCCAATGACATCGACCTGGTGTACACCTACGACCAGATCGGTAAGGTCTTGCTGGTAGAGTGTGGCGAGTCCGCACAAGCCGCCCTGCAGCAAAGCCTGGAGCGCAAGTATTCGCTGTTGCGCCGGCCGCTGGAAAAACTGTTGGCGGAGCCGCACCTGTTATCGGGCTGGCTCAGCGTCAATCGCGACAGTTACACGGTGCTGGCAGGCAAGATCAGCTGGAATGAAAACCCCATCGGCCTGTTGGCAGACACCTACTATTTCCTGGATATGGATTACCAGGTGGGCTTACCCGCTGCCGAGATGATCTGGGATCACGACAACGAGTTGTTACAAAGCGCCGTGGCGTTCTACGACGAATTGAACAACCGGGTTGATGCTGAGGACTGGATAGAATTGCAGACGCTGCTGGTTGAAGGGGCGACCCCTGACGGCTTTGATGACGCCACCTGGGCAGCGGTCAAGGCAGCTCATGCCGGCTTCCAGAGCGGCCTCGATGTGATCGCGGTACTGCTGTCGCTTGCTGAGACCACCGGTTATTACGAGCTCACGGTGAACAGCGATCTGACCATCAATATACCCGAGCGACTGTTGGATGAAGCGCTGCAAGGGCGCATGGCCAAGGTGCTGGCACCGCCGCCGGCCGCCAGCTCTGATGAGATCCTGGCCGACAGTGGCGGCATGTTCTATGCGCGCGAAACCCCCGAGCATGACCTCTACGTGGAAGTAGGCACGCATTTCGAGCAGGGCGACCCGCTCTATATCGTGGAAGTGATGAAGATGTTCAACAAGGTCTACGCGCCGTTCGCCGGCACCATCGACGAGGTGCTGGTGGAGGGCGATGGCGTCATCATCCACAAGGGCCAGTCGCTGTACAAAATTACCCCGGACGAGATTTTGGTGGTTGAATCGCCAGAAGACATTAAGGCCCGGCGCCGACACGTCAGCGACGAAGCGCTGTCGCAATTAGTTTGATGAGGCTGAATGTGAAGAGGAAGGCCATATGATTACCGCACTGGACCACATAGCCATCGCCGTACCCGATTTGGAGAAGGCGATTAAACGTTTTACGGAAGACTTCGGCCTCGACTTTGACGGCACCGAAGACGTGGAAGCCGCAAAAACCACTACGGCTTTTTTTCCACTGCCACCTACCAACATTGAACTGGTACACCCACTCAAGGGTGAGGGCGCGATTGCCAAGTACCTGGAAAAGAAACCCGGTGGCCTGCACCATCTTTGTTTTCGCAGTGACAACATCATGGAAGACGTGGCGCGCCTGAAAGCCAAGGGCTACCAGTTCCTGGCCGATGAGCCGAGCCCCGGCGCCCACAATTCCCAGGTTATTTTTATTCACCCGAAAAGTTGTGACGGCGTGCTGATTGAAATCAACCAGCCCGCCGAGTAGGGGTCAGACCCAGCTCGATCGGGGTCAGACCCCTTTTTAGCTTTTCAAAAAAGGGCTCTGACCCCATTAAGAAACAAAACGAGATAGAACAATGGCCGACAAGATTTACGATAAGTCCCAGTCCACCCCAGAAGCCTGGACCGAACTCGCCGAGAAACAGATGCGCGGCAAGCCCCTGGACGGTCTCAACTGGGATACCGCTGAAGGTATCCAGGTAAAACCGCTGTACACCGCCGCCGACACTGCCGACTTGCCCTACAACGACACCATGCCGGGTATGAGCCCCTACATACGCGGACCCCAGGCGACCATGTATGCGGGCCGCCCCTGGACCATTCGCCAGTACGCGGGTTTCTCCACCGCCGAGGAATCCAACGCCTTCTACCGCAAAGCACTGGCCGCTGGCGGGCAGGGCATATCCGTGGCTTTCGACCTGGCCACCCACCGCGGTTACGACTCAGATCACCCGCGTGTGACCGGTGACGTCGGCAAGGCTGGTGTGGCGATTGATTCCATTGAGGATATGAAGATACTGTTTGACGGCATTCCGCTGGATAAAGTCTCTGTCTCCATGACCATGAATGGTGCAGTATTACCCGTACTGGCGGGCTACATCGTCGCCGCCGAGGAACAGGGTGTTAGCCACGATCAGCTGGCGGGCACCATTCAGAACGACATCCTCAAAGAATTCATGGTACGCAACACCTACATTTACCCGCCGGCACCGAGTATGCGCATCATTGGCGATATCATCGCCTACTGCACAGCGAACATGCCCAAGTTCAACATGATCTCCATTTCCGGGTATCACATCCAGGAAGCGGGGGCGAATGCCGCGCTAGAACTGGCCTATACCCTGGCCGACGGTAAGGAATACATTCGCACGGCGCTCAATGCAGGCCTCGATATCGATCACTTCGCACCACGCCTGAGCTTCTTCTGGGGCATCGGCATGAATTTCTACATGGAAATTGCCAAGTTGCGCGCCGCTCGCCAGTTGTGGGCCAGGATCGTGTCTGAGTTCAATCCGCAGAACCCGAAGAGCTCCATGCTGCGCACCCACAGCCAGACTTCCGGCTGGTCGCTGACCGAGCAGGACCCCTACAACAACGTTGTACGTACAACGATAGAGGCCATGGCGGCGGTATTCGGCGGCACCCAGTCACTGCACACCAATGCACTGGATGAAGCCATTGCGCTGCCGACGGAGTTTTCCTCGCGTATTGCGCGGAATACCCAGCTGATCATCCAGGAAGAAACCGGCATTACCAACGTGGTCGACCCCTGGGGCGGTTCCTACATGATGGAAGCTTTGACACAAGAAATTGCCGACAAAGCCTGGGAACTGATCTCAGAGGTGGAAGAGCAGGGCGGCATGGCCAAGGCCATCGAAACCGGTTTGCCCAAACTGCGCATTGAAGAAGCTGCGGCCAAGAAGCAGGCCCGGATTGACCGCGGTGACGACGTGATTGTCGGCGTCAACAAGTACAAGCTGGATGAAGAAGAGCACGTCGAGATTCTCGAGATCGATAACGAAGCCGTGCGCGACTCGCAAGTTGCCCGCCTGGGCGAGATCAAAGGCAATCGCGATAACGCGGCGGTTGATGATATTCTGGCCCAGATTACTGCCGTTGCCGGTGGCAGCTCTTCAGACGAGCAAGGCAACCTACTGGAACTGGCAGTTGAGGCTACTCGCCGTCGCGCCACCGTAGGGGAGATCTCTGACGCCATGGAGAAAGAATTCGGACGCTTTAAAGCCACTGCCCAGACTGTCTCGGGTGTGTACGGTGCCGCCTTTGACCAGGATGAAAACTGGCAGAGCATTTCCAGCGACATCGACGGCTTTGTCGAACAACACGGCCGCCGCCCACGCATGCTGGTGTGCAAGATGGGCCAGGACGGTCACGACCGCGGTGCCAAGGTGATTGCCACCGCCTTTGCCGATGTCGGTTTTGATATCGACCTGTCGCCGATGTTCTCCACCCCGGAAGAAGTAGCCCGCCAAGCTATCGAAAACGATGTGCACGCGGTAGGTGCCAGCTCGTTGGCTGCCGGCCACAAGACCCTGGTGCCGCAGCTGGTGGAAGAGCTCAAGAAGCTGGGCGGTGATGACATTGTGGTGATTGCCGGTGGTGTGATTCCCCGCCAGGACTACGATGCCCTCTACAGCTCCGGTGTAAAATGCATCTTCGGCCCGGGCACCCCGATTCCCGATTGCGCCCGTGAGGTACTGGGTGCCATTAACGAGGTTACGAGCAACTAAGGATCTGTATGTCCACGGCCGCTTTTAATCTCAATACTCTGCGCAGCGGTAACCGCCGCGCACTGGCGCGCGCGATTACCCTGGTCGAGAGCACCCGCAGCGATGATCGTGAGCTGGCCCAATCGGTACTCGAACAGTGTCTGCCGCATTCCGGCAAGAGCATTCGTATTGGCATCACCGGCATTCCCGGTGTCGGCAAATCCACCTTTATTGAAGCCTTTGGCCTGCACCTGATCGCGCAGGGTAAGAAGGTGGCGGTGCTGGCGGTTGACCCCAGTTCACCCATTGCCGGTGGTTCGATCCTCGGCGACAAAACCCGCATGGAAGAGCTTTCACGCCGGGACGAGGCGTTTATCCGGCCATCGCCTGCAGGCGGCGCCCTCGGCGGCGTGGCCCAGAAAACCCGCGAAAGCATGCTGCTGTGTGAAGCCGCTGGTTACGATGTAATCCTGGTGGAAACAGTCGGCGTCGGCCAATCGGAATACGAAGTGGCCGGTATGGTCGATTTCTTCATGGTGCTGATGCTGCCCAATGCCGGTGACGAACTGCAGGGTATCAAGAAAGGCATCATGGAATTGGCCGATGCGCTGGTGATTAACAAGGCCGACGGCGAGAGCATCAACCTCGCCAATATGACCAAGAAGCACTACACCGCCGCCATGACCTTGATGAAACACACGCTGCACTGGGCACCCCAGGTGATGACCTGTTCCGCAACAGAAGGTGACAACATCGATACCGTGTGGGACATGATCTGCGAGTTTGAGCAGGCCGCCAGGGAAGAGGGCGCTTTCCAGAACAAGCGCAATGGCCAATCGCTGGATTGGTTCCACCACCTGGTCGGCGAGTTCCTGCAACTCAAGTTAAGCGGCAGCCCACAAGCCAGACAACTCAAGGCCGAGTTGGAACAGCAGGTGGTGGCCCACGAAATCACTCCCTATACTGCAGCGAGACAAATAATCGACTGCCTGTGAGTGGAGCCCTATGCGCTTCGTCCCCCTGGAAAGACTCATCAACCTGCACGACGGCTACCGCCGTGAGTTTCGTATCGACTATCACAAGTTGCTTCTCATCCAGGTAGACGGTGAACGCTACCTCATCGAAGCTAACTGCCCACACCAGGAACACCCGTTGACCGAAGCCTGGGTAGATAAGAACTGCATTGAGTGCCCGCTGCACAACTACCGGTTCTCACTGAAAGACGGACAGCTTCTTTACGCTGCGGAAGAAGAGTGTCGGGGACTTAAGACCTGGCCGGTGGAGTACGAGGGGGCCGAGGTTGGGTTGGTTTGGGGAGAGGAATAGTTGCTACAACCTTAACAACTGCAACCTCGGGTCTACCTCTCCCCAATTCCACAGGTAATCAAACTGGGTGATAAAGCGCTTGGCTGAAGCGCGTGAGTTGGGTTCATAGAATCCCGGTTTGCCTCGGTCATCCGGTTTGTACACAACGCCATTATCGTCCCTAACCATGAAAGTAGCCTCGGGCAATTCCGGGTGTTCTTCTACTACCCTGATTTTAATAGTGGATGAGATACGTCGCGACAATGAGAGTAGGCGGTGGCCGCGTTTGGCCATTGGTCTCGCGTCATTGATGATGATTTTTATTTCGCTGAATCGGCCTCGCCGTGCCAACGCAGTCATAGCCGACGATAGCTCCTGGGTGTCAAACACTACGGGGTCGAGTAGAGAACTATATATGCGAATATGGCGTCGCGCTGACTGGGCCAATTCCAGCGCCAGGGTGTCGAAGGGATGGGGATACTCCACATTGGTAATAAACTGGTCCGAACCGCTGAAGTCGACACGCAATTCCATGGCAGCGTGGGGGATGCCAGCTTCCTCGAAGGGTTCGCCGTAAGAAATAAAACCAGCCTTAAGATAAAACTCAGATGCGTGTTCCTGAGCGTGTAGGTATAGCCGGGTAATGCCCTGCCGGCGGGCGTGCTCAACAATGTGATCCAGCAGGATTCGGCCCAGCCCCTTACCACGTTGCTCTTTCAGTACCGCCATGCGACCGACCTTGCCATCTGGCAGCATACGCCCGCAGGCCAGGGCAACCGTGTTGTGGGTCAGCAGGAAATGAGTGGCGCCTTCATCCTGGTCGTCCCACTCTATCTCCTGCGGCACGTTTTGCTCTTCAATAAACACTTTGCCGCGCAGGGAGCGCAAGGTTTCCCGCTGGGTGTGCCAGTTGGCCACTTCCACCTGGTATTTCGTTTCAGTCATGGGTCAGACAACCCCATTCCGCCAGTTGTTGTAGCAGCGTGTTGTTCAAATGTTTTTCCGGGTCAACGTATTGACCACTGCACAGCAGTGTTAAGCCTTCGATCTGGTCCGTGTTCGCTACCAGGGTTTCCCCGTTGGCGTAGATTTCCACTTCACCGTCCACCTCACGCCAGGCTAGTCGAGCAGCTGGGTCCAGTCTCAGCGGTTCACCTTCACTAATAATAAGCGAGGGCAGGGGTTCCCTGGGTTCTGTGACCAACTCGCCAAACCAGCCCATATGTTTGCCCAGGCCGGCCAATTGCTGTTGTAGCTGTTCTATTGCGGCTTGAATCGCTTCAGAGTTGATTTCCCCCACTCGTGAGGAGGACACTAACTCTGGGTCCGCGTAGAGCTGTTGTTCGCTCATGGCTTCCAGCTGGTGATCCACTTCCCGTGACAACATGTCGTTGAGGCGGGGTGCGCGGAAGCCGAGGGAGTAGGTTAGTGATTCTGTCTCCGCCGTGCCCCAGTGTGCCAGTCGTGGTGGCACATACAATACATCGCCGGGTTCGAGGGTGTATTCCGCGCTGTCTTCAAAGTGTTCGAGAATATGCAGGTCGGGATGATTGATCAGCGCTTCATTGTCGCTGCACACTTGCCCCAGCTTCCAGGTGCGTGAGCCCTGGCCCTGCAGCAGGAATACATCGTAGTTGTCGTAGTGGGGGCCGACTCCACCACCGGCTGTGGCGAAACTCACCATCACGTCATCGAATCGCCAGTTGGGAATAAAACTCACCAGCTGTTTGAGTTCAGCGATCTCGTCGACGTGGTGATCCACCGCCTGCACTAGCAGGGTCCAGGGATGTGATCTGTCGAAATCGGCATCAGCGAAGGGGCCTTGTTGAAAGTCCCAACCATCCGCTTTGATTTCAATGATGCGCGATTCGATGTCTTCTTCTAGTGCCAGGCCGGCCAGTTCTTCCGGGGAGAGTGGATCTTTAAAGTCCGGTAGGGCATTTTTAATCAGCAGCGGTTTGCGCTGCCAGTGTTCGCGAAGGAAGGTGTCGGCGTCGAAGTTGCTTAAGCGCATTAAAGCCGAATCCCCATCAGCGGCTCAGATATCCTCCGCCTGTGCCTTGGCGTTGCCGATGTAGCTGTCAGGCGTTAACGCCAACAGGGCCTGCTTGGCCTCATCAGGCATGTCTAATGTTGCGACGAAGGCCTGGATGGTCTCCCGGTTCATGTCCTGGCCCCGGGTCAGTGCCTTGAGTTTTTCGTAGGGTTCTTCTATGCCGTAACGGCGCATAACAGTCTGGATGGCTTCTGCCAATACTTCCCAGCTGGCATCCAGGTCTTCCAATAGTTTTGCCCGGTTCAGTTCCAGCTTGGCGATGCCTTTTAAGCCGGATTCATAGGCAATCAGGCTGTAACCAAAGCCGACACCCATGTTGCGCAGCACGGTGGAGTCGGTGAGGTCGCGCTGCCAGCGGGAGATCGGCAGCTTCTGCGCCAGGTGGGCCATGATGGCATTGGCCATACCAAGATTGCCCTCGGAGTTTTCAAAGTCTATGGGGTTGACCTTGTGCGGCATGGTGGATGAGCCCACTTCACCGGCCACAGTTTTTTGTTTGAAGTACCCATTGGAAATATAGGCCCAGATATCGCGGTCGAAATCGATGAGAATAGTGTTGAAGCGGGCCACCGCGTCAAACAGTTCGGCGATGTAATCGTGGGGTTCAATCTGGGTGGTGTAGGGGTTGAAGCTCAATCCCAGGCCGGTCACGAACTGCTCGGCGTGCGCGGCCCAGTCCACGTCGGGGTAAGCACACAGGTGGGCGTTATAGTTACCCACCGCGCCATTGATCTTGCCCAGGTATTCAATGTTGCCCAGCGCATCCAGTTGTCGGCGTAAGCGCGCCACCACGTTGGCGATTTCTTTGCCCATGGTGGTGGGGCTGGCGGTTTGGCCGTGGGTGCGTGACAACATGACGGCATCGGCGGCCTCGTGTGCGAGTGCTACCAGCTTTTCAACAATGGTCTCCATGGTGGGGCGCAGGTTGGTCACGCCATCGCGCAACATCAGTGCGTGGGACAGGTTGTTGATGTCTTCCGAGGTACAGGCAAAGTGCACGAATTCCGAGATAGCATTGAGTTCGTCGTTGTCCGCGAACTGTTCCTTGATGAAATATTCCACCGCTTTCACGTCGTGATTGGTGGTGGCTTCAATGTCCTTGATGCGCTGGGCACCGGCTTCATCAAAGCTTTCAACTATGCCCTCAAGTGCGGCCCTGGCGGCATCACTGAGTACGGGTACTTCCGGTACCCCAGGGTTCTCGGCCAAAGATTTCAGCCACTCAACTTCGACCAGCACGCGGCGTTGCATCAGGCCGTATTCGCTGAAGATACCGCGCAGGGGAGCGGTCTTGCTACCGTAGCGACCGTCGATGGGGGATACTGCGCTGAGTGCGCTCAGATCCATGTGGAGCTCCTGAAAGGTCAGTAATACGAGATTCTACACCACGCCCATTTGGCGTGACAGTTGCTGTGCCGTGTGCAGGGTCTTCTTGCGCTGCAACATCAACTTCCAGCGCCGGCCGCCCAGTTGCCGCCACAGGTGGGCCGAGCGCATGCCAGCCATCAACAGGGCACGAATGGTGTCGGCATTATTGGTGTTTTGCAATTGCTGCATGCTGCCGGTGACCCGCACGCGGAATTTCAAGGTGCTGAGGGTGTCCTGGTAAATACCGGACAGGCTGTGACAAACCTCGTTGACGTGTGTGGCGAAATACTCCGCCTTGAAGCTGGTGTGCTCGAGGCGCGAGCGAACCACGGACACCATGCCTTTATTGGCACTGAAACGACGTTCCAGGTAGAGAATGCTGAACAGGTAGCGCGTGACATCGGGGTTCTCTTCACTGCTGCCTAATATCGACGCCAGGTTGTGCAAGCCCAGCTTGAGCGATTGGGTGCCACCATAGATGGCGGCCACATCTTTCGGCTCAAACTCAAACAGGCTGTTGACCAGCGGGGTGAGAAACTCCACTGGGTAGTCGCCGGTTTTGGAGATCTGCTCGACCAGCCGTGCGGCCTGGGCAACCCCGGCGAGGGCCAGGGTTTGTTGTTCTAAAGGACTCATACGGCTCATGTTCACTAAGACAGGGCCCGCTCGATGATGCCGCCACCCAGACAGATATCATCCCGATAGAACACGGCGGATTGTCCCGGGGTAATGGCCCGTTGTGGTGTTTCGAAATCCACCCGGTAGCCGCCGTCGGTTTTATGCAGGGTGCAAACCTGGTCTGGCTGCCGGTAGCGGGTCTTGGCGGTACAGGCCAGAGGCAGGGTGGTTTCCTGTTCCGCCACCCAGTCGATATGCGACAGCTCCAGCGAGGATTCAAACAACTTTGGGTGGTTATTGCCCTGCACCACGATCAACTGATTATTATCGAGATCTTTAGCCGCCACATACCAGGGCTCGTCGCCATGATTGGCTGTTCCTCCGATACCCAGACCCTGACGCTGGCCAATGGTGTGATACATCAGCCCCTGGTGCTGGCCCAATAATTCACCGTGCTCGGTATAGATGTCACCGGGCTGGGCGGGCAGGTACTGTTGCAGAAAGTCTTTGAAGCGACGCTCACCGATAAAACAGATACCGGTGCTGTCTTTCTTGTCGTGGGTTTTCAGGCCCTGTGCCTGGGCAATGGCGCGTACGTTAGATTTGTCCATCTCGCCGATGGGAAACAGGCTCCGTTCCAATTCCCGGTAGCCCACCGCGTGCAGGAAGTAGCTCTGGTCCTTGTTGCCATCCAGGCCCTTGCGCAGCATGCCCTCATCGCGGCTGTCACCCTTGCGCACATAGTGGCCAGTGCCGATGTAGTCAGCTCCCAGGGCCAGGGCGTACTCCAGGAAGGCTTTGAACTTGATCTCGCGATTGCAGAGGATGTCGGGGTTGGGTGTGCGGCCGGCTTTGTATTCCTCGAGAAAATGCTCGAACACGTTGTCCCAGTATTCGGCGGCAAAATTAGCGCTGTGCAGGTGCATGCCGAGCTTGTCCGCCACCGCTTGAGCATCCGCTAAATCGTCTTTGGCGGTGCAGTACTCGGTGCCGTCGTCCTCGTCCCAGTTCTTCATGAACAGGCCTTCCACGTCATAGCCTTGCTGTTGCAGCAACAGGGCTGATACGGAGGAATCAACGCCGCCGGACATGCCGACGATGACTTTTGTCGATGAAGCGCCTGGATGGGGCTTCTGGGAAATGGTATTCATGAGTCGTATATGAAGTCCAGGGGATAGATCTTGCCCGCCAGGTATTGATCGATACTGGCCAGTACCAGCGGGCTGCGCATTCTATCAGAATCGGCCTGTATTTCCTCCCGTGACAGCCATATTACCCGCTCAATATCCTCATCGAGGGGAAGCGCCGGGTCATGGTGCAAGGTACTACCGAGAAAGGTGGTGCGGTGATAGGTGACATGGGTAACCGGGGAGGTGTAGAGGGCGCTGCCGATCACCGCCAACAGTTCCACCTTATAGCCCGTTTCTTCCAGGGTTTCGCGTACCGCGGCCTGCTGCAGGCTTTCCCCGGCCTCCAGGTGCCCGGCAGGCTGGTTGATCACCAGGCCCTGGTCGGTGCGCTCTTCCACCAGCAGAAACTTGCCATCCTTCTCAACCACCGTCGCCACGGTGCTATGTGCATACCAGTCAGTCATAATTGGAATTATAACTTTCGGCCGGGGCGCTGTTGGAACTTTTTGCGTGGCAGGTGAACTTGCTCACGCTGGTGCTCACCCGGTTGTAACTCAGCCAGGGACCAGTCGCCAATCTTACAGCGTATGAGTCTCAGGGTCGGCAGCCCCAAGGCCGCGGTCATACGCCGGACCTGCCGATTGCGGCCCTCGCGAATAGACAATTCAAGCCAGCTGGTGGGAATTGATTGTCGCTCGCGTATCGGCGGCTGGCGCGGCCACAGGCCGGGGGGTTGATCCAGCTGCCGCGCCTTGGCGGGCAGGGTGGGGCCGTCTTTTAAGTTAAGCCCGCTTCGCAATTGTTCGATCTGGCTTTTCCCTACCGAACCCTCCACCTGCACCCAGTAGGTTTTCCACAGTTTGTGCCTGGGATTGGCGATTTGCTGCTGTAGCTGACCGTCATCGGTGAGTAGTAACAAGCCCTCGGAATCGTAATCGAGGCGGCCGGCCGCGCGAAATCCGGGGGCCTGGATATAGTCCGACAAGGTGGAACGGTTCTCGGTATCGGTGAACTGACTGAGCACCTGGTATGGCTTATTGAACAGGATTAGGTTTGCCATCGCAATTTTATAAAAAAACAATAAGAATCAATAAGTTTAGGCTGACAAATCAAGCAATGAGATAAATCCGGTGCTATAATTCGCGCCGCTAAATTCCCCCTGCTTACACATCCGACATGGAGCATATTATGGGTTACACCCACATCAAGGTACCTTCTGAAGGCGAAAAGATCACAGTTAACGAAGATTCCTCCCTGCACGTTCCCGCGAATCCGATTATTCCCTTCATCGAAGGCGACGGCATCGGTGTTGATATTAGCCCAGTTATGCTGGATGTCGTCAACGCAGCGGTCGAGAAAGCTTACAACGGCGACAAGAAAATTTCCTGGATGGAAATCTACACCGGTGAAAAAGCCGCTGAATTGTACGACGGAGACTGGTTCCCTGAAGAAACCCTCGACGCTATCCGCACTTACGCGGTCGCCATCAAAGGCCCGCTGACCACACCGGTGGGCGGTGGCTTCCGTTCCCTGAACGTGGCCCTGCGCCAGGAAATGGACCTGTACGTGTGCCAGCGTCCGGTGCGTTGGTTTGAAGGCGTGCCTTCCCCAGTGAAAGAGCCCGGCAACTGCAACATGATCATCTTCCGGGAGAATTCGGAAGACATCTATGCCGGTATTGAATACCAGGCCGGCAGTGAAGAAGCCAAGAAAGTGGTTGATTTCATTATCAATGAAATGGGCGCCACCAAGATGCGCTTCACCGACAACGTCGGTATCGGCATCAAGCCCATCTCTGAAGAGGGCACCAAGCGCCTGGTACGCAAGGCCATTCAGTACGCCATCGACCAGGACCAGCCCAATGTCACCATCGTGCACAAGGGCAACATCATGAAGTTCACCGAAGGCGGCTTCCGCGACTGGGCCTATGAACTGGCCATGGAAGAGTTCGGCGGTGAATTGCTGGACGGCGGCCCCTGGGTGTCCGTTAAGAATCCCAACAATGGCAATGAAATTGTGATCAAGGATGTGATCGCCGACGCCATGCTGCAACAGATCCTGACCCGTCCGAAAGAGTACTCCGTGGTTGCCACCATGAACCTGAACGGTGATTACCTGTCAGACGCACTGGCGGCACAAGTGGGCGGTATCGGCATCGCGCCGGGTGCCAACCTCAGTGATGAGATTGCCCTGTTTGAAGCCACCCACGGCACCGCACCCAAGTACGCCGGCCAGGACAAGGTGAACCCCGGTTCCCTGATCCTGTCTGCGGAAATGATGCTGCGCCACTTGGGCTGGAATGACGCGGCGGACCTGATCATTAATGGCATGAACGGGGCCATCCAGGCCAAGACCGTGACCTATGATTTCGAGCGCCTGATGGATGACGCAGAACTGATGAGCTGTTCTGGGTTTGGGCAAGAGATCATCAAACATATGGACTAAATCCCGCTCTAGTCAAGCACAATAATTAAGCCGGTTAACCCGGCTTTTTTTATGCCCCAACGATTTTCCCGTATAATAGGCCCCATGCACAATAGCGACGACAAGCATCTGATATTGATGGCCGGCGAAGATGACGGTGATCCCTGGCAGGATGATGGCGACACAGCCACCCAGGAAGCCAAGCCGGAATTAAAGCGACCGCCTTTATTCAAGGTGGTCTTGATAAATGACGACTACACCCCCATGGAGTTTGTAGTGGAAGTGTTAGAAAGCTTCTTCCGCATGAGCCGGGAGCAAGCTACCCATGTTATGTTGACGGTTCACACTCAGGGTCGCGGTATCTGCGGTATTTTTGCGAAGGACATTGCAGAAACCAAGGCAGCGGAAGTGAATCAGTATTCCAGGGAAAATCAGCATCCCCTGCTGTGTGAAATAGAGGCATCTGGGGAACAGTAGAGCGGGAGACGCGGTATGTTAAGCAAGGATCTGGAGCAGACTCTGAACGAGGCCTTTAACGATGCCCGTTCCAAACGGCATGAGTTTATGACCGTAGAGCACCTGCTACTGGCGTTACTCGACAACGACGATGCCATCAAGGTGCTCAATGCCTGCGGCTCTGATATTGCCAGTTTGCGCGGCGATCTCACTGAATTCGTCGATGCCACCACGCCGCTGATTCCAGAAGAGGAAGACGGCCGAGACACACAGCCGACTCTGGGCTTTCAGCGGGTGTTGCAGCGCGCCGTATTCCATGTTCAATCCTCGGGTAAAAGTGAAGTCAACGGCGCCAATGTACTGGTCGCTATATTCAGCGAG
This sequence comes from Halieaceae bacterium, assembly GCA_965237855.1. Lineage (GTDB taxonomy): Bacteria > Pseudomonadota > Gammaproteobacteria > Pseudomonadales > Halieaceae > CBDEGK01. Next base: position 540,162 of record CBDEGK010000001.1, read on the forward strand.
CAGGAAAGCCAGGCGGTCTACTTCCTGAAAATGCAGCGTATTGCCCGGCTCGACGTGGTCAATTACATCACCCACGGTATCTCGAAAGTTGGGGAGGAGGGCGAGCCCAGCGGCGAGCCACTGAGCGAGGAAGAAGCTGGCAGTGGCGAAGGTGAGGGCAGTATGCTCGACCAGTTCACCACTAATCTTAACGAAGAGGCCGAGGCGGGGCGTATTGATCCTTTGATTGGCCGCCTGGCAGAGGTCGAGCGGGTCTCCCAAACTCTTGCCCGTCGACGCAAAAACAACCCGCTGTTGGTGGGCGAGTCGGGTGTTGGCAAGACCGCCATTGCCGAGGGGCTGGCCAAGCTGATCGTCGATGGCGAAGTACCCGAAATCCTGCACGACAGTGTCGTCTATTCCCTCGACCTCGGCTCACTGCTGGCGGGCACCAAGTATCGCGGCGATTTCGAGAAGCGCCTGAAAGGCTTGTTGGCGGAGTTGAAAACTCGAGAGGGGGCCATCCTCTTCATCGATGAAATTCACACCATTATCGGAGCCGGCGCGGCCTCCGGCGGGGTCATGGATGCTTCCAATATACTCAAGCCGTTGCTGGCCTCGGGCAGGCTGCGCTGCATTGGCTCGACCACTTTCCAGGAGTACCGGGGCATCTTCGACAAAGACAAGGCACTGAGCCGTCGCTTCCAGAAAATCGACGTGCTCGAGCCCTCGGCAGACGACACCTTCCTGATACTGAAGGGACTGAAGAGCCGTTTCGAGGAGCATCACAAGCTGCGCTATACCAGTAAAGCCCTGCGTTCGGCAGCGGACCTGGCCGAGCGCTATATCACCGACCGCCATCTGCCGGACAAGGCCATCGATGTCATCGATGAGGCGGGCGCGTACCAGCAGTTGCAGCCGCCCTCCAAGCGTAAAAAGGTGGTCGGCGTGCACGACATTGAGGCGGTGGTGGCCAAGATTGCCCGTATACCACCGAAATCTGTCAGTGCGTCCGACAAAGAGGCGCTGGCCAAGCTGGAAACCAATTTGAAAATGGTGGTGTTTGGCCAGGACAAGCCGGTCGAGACACTCGCCACCGCCATCAAATTGGCCAGGGCGGGCCTCAAGCCCACAGAAAAGCCCATTGGCAGCTTCCTGTTTGCCGGTCCCACCGGGGTTGGCAAAACCGAGGTCAGCCGCCAGTTGGCGAAAATCCTCGGCCTCGAACTGATTCGCTTTGATATGTCTGAGTACATGGAACGGCACACGGTGTCACGATTGATCGGCGCACCGCCTGGCTACGTGGGATTTGACCAGGGTGGCTTACTGACCGATGCCGTGACCAAGCATCCCCACTCGGTGTTGTTGCTCGATGAAGTGGAGAAAGCGCACCCGGACGTGTTCAACCTGCTGCTGCAAGTAATGGACCACGGCTCCCTCACCGACAACAATGGCCGCCGCGCGGATTTCCGCAATGTCATCCTGGTCATGACCACCAATGCGGGTGCCGAGAATATCAGCCGCCGATCTATCGGTTTTTCCATTCAGGATCACAGTACCGATGCCATGGAAGCGGTTAACCGGATGTTCACGCCGGAGTTCCGCAATCGCCTGGACAGCATCATTCAATTTGATGCCCTCGGTGCCGAAGTAATTCTCACCGTGGTCGACAAGTTCCTGGTCGAGCTGCAATCACAGCTGGACGAAAAGCGGGTCAACCTGGTTGTCGATGAAGACGCACGCCTGTGGCTCGTGGAGAAGGGTTATGACGTCAATATGGGCGCGCGCCCCATGGAGCGGGTTATCCAGGAACACATCAAGAAGCCGCTGGCGGAAATGGTGCTATTTGGCGGCCTGGCCAAGCACGGCGGCACAGCGCTTGTCAGCCTCGATAAGGAGGCTGACAGTTTAACGGTCGAAATTGAATCTGAAGAAGAAGAGGCTGCCGAGATGCAGCCCTCTTGATACGAACCGCTAAGGGCTTCTGAGGTGCTTTAGCGGGCGCGGTAAGTAATGCGGCCCTTGCTCAGATCGTACGGAGTCAGCTCTACTCTTACCTTGTCGCCAGTTAATATGCGGATGTAGTTTTTACGCATTTTGCCGGAGATGTGCGCAGTCACGATGTGACCGTTTTCCAATTGAACCCGGAAAGTGGTGTTGGGAAGCGTATCGATCACCTCACCTTCCATTTCAATTTGATCTTCTTTTGCCATGCGGCAGCGTTCCTTCACTAAATACAGGCGCGCATTTTGCCCTAAAACGCCTGCTGGCGCCAGCGGCATTCTTGCTTGAAGTGTCGCTAGAAATGTAGCTGGATCAGCGCAGGTCAGTCCAGCGCCCGTTGAGAAAGAGCTCCAGCGGCCGGTATTGAATTTTATAGGCCATCTTCTGACAGTCTTTAATCCAGTAGCCGAGGTAGAGGTAGGGCAGATCAAGGCTTTTGGCCAACTCAATCTGCCAGAGAATCGCGTAGGTGCCGAGGCTGCGATGTTGGTGTTCGGGCTCAAAAAAGGTGTAAATTGCCGACAGGCCATCGTCGAGCGTATCGACTACGGCTACGCCCAGCAACTCATCGCCTATATCCATACGGAAGTAGCGGGTCACGTCCCACTCGTCACTGAGGAACGACTCATACTGATCGCGCAGGGGCGGATACATGTCGCCATCCTGATGCCGACTCTCAATATAGCGCCGGTACAACTCAAAATACTCTTCTGAGGCAATGCACTCGACCTCGTGCATTTCGATGTCCTGATTTTGTTTCCAAGCCCGTTTCTGGCTGCGGCGAGGCTGAAACGTGTCGACCACGATACGGGCCGGCACACAGGCACTGCAGTGGGAGCAATGGGGACGATAAATATGTGAGCCGGAACGGCGGAAACCCAGCAGCGAGAGTTGGCTGTAGAGCTCGCCATCAACCTGCGTTCGAGGGTCTACGAACAGGGTGGTTGCCTCTTTATCCTCGAGATAACTACAGCTGTGAGGGTAGGTGGTATACACCTTCAAGTCGCGCAGGGAGGAGGTCACAACAGCTCCCGCGGCTCGACGTCCAGTGTCCACTTAGGCGTGGGCTCGTTCATACCGACAGTGTGCGCAAGGTGCTGTTCAAAGTCCAGTCGCGGGATCGCGCGGGCCCCCAGGGTGCGCAGGTGCTCACTTTCCACCTGGCAGTCGATCACCTGGTAATTGAATTGCTGGAGTACGCGGGTGGTCGCTACCAGGGCCATTTTGGAGGCGTTGTCGGCCTTGCTGAACATGGATTCGCCAAAGAAGACACGGCCCAGGGTCACCCCGTACAGACCGCCGACAAGCTGGCCGTGCCGGTTCCAGACTTCCACCGAATGGGCGTAACCCTCGGAGTGTAGTTCCATGTAGGCGCGCCCCATGGCGTTGGTAATCCAGGTGCCGTGGTCTTCAAAGCGCGGTTCAGCGCAGCCGGCGACGATGCGGTGAAAGGCGCAGTCGGTGGTGATGCGGAAATCAGACTGGCGCATGGCCTTGCGCAGGCTGCGTGAAATCTTCAGTTCGTCGGGGAACAGCACCGAGCGGGGATCGGGGCTCCACCACATGATCGGCTGGGGATCTTCATACCAGGGAAAAATGCCGTGTTCATAGGCTTTGAGTAAGCGCGGAATACTCAGGTCCCCGCCGATTGCCAGCAGGCCGTTCGGATAACTCAGGGCCTGGCCGGTATCGGGGAAGTCCAGGCTCTGATCTTTGATTCGCTGTATCGCTACCATCGCCCCAATATGGTGGAGCAATCAACTCAAATTGTCGAGATAACGTTCTGCATCCAGCGCCGCCATGCAGCCGAAACCGGCGGAAGTTACCGCCTGACGATAGATGTGGTCGCCCACGTCACCCGCCGCAAACACACCAGCGATGCTGGTCGCCGTGGCATCGCCCTCAATGCCGCTGTTTATCTGGATATAACCGTCCTTCATCTCAAGCTGTTCGGCAAAAATGTCGGTGTTGGGTTTGTGGCCAATAGCGATGAAGACACCGGCCACATCGATATCAGATTTCTCCCCGCCCGCGGTAGATGCCAGGCGCACGCCGGTCACCCCGCTGTCATCCCCCAGCACCTCGTCCAGGGTGTGATTCCACAAGATCGTGATATTGCCATTGCGCTCACGATCAAACAGCTTGTCCTGCAAAATTTTATCTGCCCGCAGTGCATCGCGGCGGTGTACCAAGGTAACTTCCGCGGCAATATTGGACAGGTACAGTGCTTCTTCAACGGCGGTGTTGCCGCCGCCAATGACGGCGACCTTCTGGCCGCGGTAGAAAAAGCCGTCACAGGTAGCGCAGGCACTGACGCCCTTGCCCATGAACGACTCCTCGGAGGGCAGGCCCAGGTATTGGGCCGAGGCGCCGGTGGCGATAATCAGGGCGTCACAGCTGTAGGTGGCGGTGCCCTCGAGCAGAATCGGCCGCGCCTCCAGGTCAACACGCTCAATGTGATCAAATATAACCTGGCTGTCGAAGCGCTCGGCGTGCTGTTGCATGCGCTGCATCAGGTCGGGACCCTGCAGGCCCTCGATATCACCGGGCCAGTTGTCGACGTCGGTGGTGGTGGTGAGCTGTCCGCCCTGCTGTATGCCGGTAATGACCACCGGCGACAGGTTGGCGCGGGCGGCATAAATAGAGGCGGTGTAGCCCGCCGGGCCGGAGCCAAGAATGATAAGGCGGTGGTGCTGGGTATCGCTCATTGGGTGTTATTCCTTGTTCTCATGCTTAACTCTATGGGGGCGGAAATCATATGTTAAAGGCCCGCCCATGGCAAAGATGGCAAGTTATTTTAAAAAGATGCGCTAAGTTTTTGAAATAACGTATAAATATAAGCATAATTGGTAAAACTATAAGCGGTGAAACCGAGTGCCTGATCAGACCACTACAGTGAAGCATTTCCTGGGGCCGAGGCTGCGGGAGGGTGCCCTAATTGGCATCTCGGCAGTATGCTTGTACCTGCTGCTGGCCCTCGCCAGTTACTCGCCGGATGACCCCGGCTGGTCGGCGACCGGCAGCGGTGACCCCATACGCAACGTGGTAGGGCCGACCGGGGCCTGGTTGGCGGACGTCTTTTTTTCCCTGATTGGCTATGTCGCGTATCTGGCCCCCCTCATGCTTGCCTACCGGGCCTGGATCCTGTTTCAGCACCGTTATGAAGTCCAGCCCTTCGACTGGGTCACCCTGACCATACGCACCTTAGGATTGGTCCTGGTGATGATTGCCGGTACCGCGCTGGCGGCTATGAATGACCTGGGTGGCTCGCCGCTGCCGCAGGGGTTGGGTGGTATGCTGGGCCAGGCGGTCGGTGGTGCGTTCACCGAAGCCTTCAGCACCACTGGCAGTCGACTAATCCTGGTAGCCGTGTTCCTGTTCGGGATGACGGTGTTTACCGATCTGAGCTGGCTGAAGTTAATGGAACAAATTGGCTATTGGACCCTGCAAGGTGCCGGCCGTGGACGTGCCAGTGTGCTTGAGCGCTGGCGCTCGCTGCGGGAGCGACGCGAGCAACACAAGGTGCAGCAGGAGCGCCAGGTCGCCATCACCCAGCACGTAGAGAAAGAGAAGAAACGTAAACCCCCCAAAATAAAACCGCTGATAAAGAAGGTGGAGAAGAGCGCCCGAATCGACAAAGAGCGTCAGCAGCCGCTGTTTGACGCCCCGGTCACCGGCGATTTACCGCATCTTGATTTGCTGGATGCACAGGTCAAGGATCCGGAGCGGGGCTATTCAAAAGAGGCGCTGCGGGCGCTGTCGAGGTTGCTGGAGCTGAAATTGGCCGATTTCAACATCAGCGCCGAGGTGGTGGCGGTGTATCCGGGACCGGTGATTACCCGCTTCGAAATACAGCCGGCCGCCGGGGTCAAGGTCAGCCGCATTTCCAACCTGGCCAAAGACCTGGCCCGCTCACTGGCGGTTATTTCGGTGCGCGTGGTGGAAGTGATTCCGGGCAAATCAGTGGTCGGTATCGAAATACCCAACGAAGACCGTGAGATGGTGAGTCTGCGCGAGGTCCTGTCTTCGCAGACCTTCGAAGACTCCAAATCGCCCCTGACCCTGGCCCTGGGGCACGATATTTCCGGTCAGCCGGTGGTGGCCGACCTGGCCAAGATGCCACATTTGCTGGTAGCCGGCACCACCGGCGCCGGTAAGTCGGTGGGTGTCAACGCCATGTTGCTTAGTCTGCTCTACAAGTCCGCGCCCGATGACGTGCGCCTGATCCTGGTCGACCCCAAGATGCTGGAGCTGTCGGTCTATGATGGCGTGCCGCACTTGCTGACGCCGGTCATTACCGATATGAAAGATGCCGCCAATGGCTTGCGCTGGTGCGTGGCGGAAATGGAACGGCGCTACAAATTAATGGCCGCCCTGGGTGTTCGCAACCTGGCCGGTTACAACCGCAAGGTGGCGGAAGCAGAAACGATCGGTGAGCCCATCGCCGATCCCGTGTGGGTCCCTGACCCGATGTTGGAACTGACTGACGAGGAGCAGACGGCGCCGCCGCTGGTGAAATTGCCCTCCATCGTCGTCGTTATTGACGAATTTGCCGACATGATGATGATCGTCGGCAAGAAGGTGGAAGTGCTTATCGCGCGCATCGCCCAGAAAGCGCGCGCGGCCGGTGTTCACCTGATACTCGCAACCCAGCGGCCCTCGGTGGACGTGATCACTGGTCTGATCAAGGCCAATGTACCGACCCGAATTGCTTTCCAGGTTTCCTCCAAGGTGGATTCCCGGACCATTTTGGACCAGGGCGGGGCGGAACAATTACTGGGGCATGGCGACATGTTGTACCTGCCCCCGGGCACCGCGGTGCCCATTCGGGTTCACGGCGCCTTCGTCGATGATCACGAGGTACACAGCGTGGTCGCAGATTGGAAGCGACGGGGTGACCCGGCTTACATCGAGGGCCTGTTGGACGAGGGCAGCGCACCCGGGGTCATGCCGGGGGAAATACTTGCCGGTGCCGAGGACGAAGAGGCCGACGTCTTGTACGACGAAGCCGTGCACTATGTCACCCAGAGTCGCCGGGCCAGTATTTCCTCGGTACAGCGCAAGTTGCGCATTGGCTACAACCGCGCCGCCAGGCTCATTGAGGCCATGGAAGCCGCCGGAGTGGTAACTGAAATGGGCACCAACGGACAGCGGGAGGTCATTGCTCCGCCGCCGGTCGGCGACTGAGAAGAGAAAGCATGCGTTCATTGGTTTACCTTTTGCTGGTTGTACTGTCGCTGCTGTCATCACCGCTGTCGTCTCAGGTTCGGGTTGCCAGCCTGGAGTCGCGACTGGCGGCCTCTCAAGCCTACAGTGGTATGTTTGAACAACAGTTGTTGTCTGAGAACGGCGAGGTATTGCAGGTCAGCCGCGGTACCTTTGCCCTACAACAGCCCGGCAAATTTCGCTGGCATATTCTCGATCCGGAGGAACAGTTACTGCTGGTGGTAGACAACGATCTGCTGCATTACGACGTGGAACTGGAAACCGCGACCCTGAGTCCGATTGATGACGCCGCCCTGCAATCGCCCCTGGCCATTCTTGGTGGTCATGGCCAACGCTTGCAAGAGTTGTATCAGGTAGAACAGGCCGGCCCCGACACCTATACCCTCAAACCCAGGGCCACGGATGGACCGGTAACGCAAATTACTCTCGAGTTCAGCGGTAACACCCCAACTGCCATGAGCATCGCAGACAGACTACAACAGATATCCCGTATCACACTGACGGCCGTCGAGCTAAATCCTGAACTGCCAGAGTCAACCTTTGTGTTCACGGTTCCCGATGGGGTCGACTACTTCAGCAATGACTACTGACCTGTTCAGTAGCCAGCAACGCGGATACCAGCCCCTGGCGGCACGGCTGCGCCCGCGCGTGTTGGCAGATTACGTGGGTCAATCCCATATATTGGCGCCGGGTAAGCCCTTGCGGGAAGCGGTCGAAAAAGGCCAGCTCCACTCGATGATTTTGTGGGGCCCTCCCGGCGTGGGCAAAACCACCCTGGCCCGACTGATGGCAGTGACCGCTGATGCACATTTTTTGACTCTGTCAGCGGTACTGGCGGGGGTTAAGGACATCCGCGGTGCCGTTGACGAAGCGCACATACAGCAAGGACAGGGCCGCGATACCATCCTGTTTGTGGACGAGGTGCATCGCTTTAACAAGGCGCAGCAAGATGCATTCCTGCCCTACGTCGAGGACGGCACGCTAATTTTCGTCGGTGCCACCACTGAAAATCCCTCCTTTGAACTCAACAATGCCTTGCTGTCCAGGTCTCGCGTATACAAGCTGCGCTCGCTGGAACTGGAGGAGATCGCACTGGTCTTGCAGCGCGGCATCGAGGTATTAGACTCAGCGGTGTCGATCACCGATGATCTGCTTCAGCAACTGGTCCTCGCGGCAGACGGCGATGCCAGGCGCGCGCTCAACCTGCTGGAGCTGGCGGCCGACCTGGGCACAACGGAAGATGGGCAATGTGTGATCAGTGAGCAGGTCATTGAAGAACTGATGCAGGGTTCCACCCGTCGCTTCGACAAGGGCGGCGATATTTTTTACGACCAGATTTCCGCCTTGCACAAGGCGGTGCGAGGCGGTTCACCGGATGCCTCTTTGTACTGGTTTGTGCGCATGATTGATGGCGGCTGCGATCCCCTCTACGTGGCTCGACGAGTGGTGCGCATGGCCAGCGAGGACATCGGTAATGCCGACCCCAGGGCGCTGAGCATTGCGCTGGATGCCTGGCAGGTGCAAGAGCGCCTGGGCAGCCCCGAGGGTGAATTGGCGATCGCCCAGGCGGTGGTGTACCTGGCCTGTGCGCCCAAGAGTAACGCTGTCTACACCGCCTTGAAGGCGGCTCAACAAGAGGTGCAGGCCAACCCCAGCGAAGAAGTGCCTGTGCATCTTCGCAATGCCCCCACCAAATTAGTGAAAGCGATGGATCACGGCGCCGAGTATCGCTACGCACACGATGAAGCCGAGGCGTATGCAGCGGGTGAGAACTATTTCCCCAAATCCTTGAAAGACTCGCGCTACTACCAACCCTCAGGTCGCGGGCTGGAACAGAAGATAGCAGAGAAACTGGCTCACCTGCGCGAACTCGATAAACACAGTACAATACGCCGCTACGATTAAGCACATCATACATTCATGAAACACTTGTTATTTATCGCACTGGGCGGTGCTGGCGGGGCCTTGGCGCGCCACTGGATATCCAGCCTGGTGCACAGTGTTGGCAGCAGCCATTTCCCGTTGGGAACCCTCAGCGTGAACGTGCTGGGCTCTTTCCTGATTGGTCTTATGTATGTGCTGATCGTAGAAAAATCGGTACTTCATCCGGATTGGCGCAGCGTATTTATCGTCGGCTTTCTCGGTGCGTTTACCACCTTTTCCACCTTCTCACTGGAGGCGGTGGCGCTGTTGGAAAACGGGCAGGGAGTAACGGCGGCTATGTATATTTTGACCAGTGTCACGGTGTGTATCGGTTCCGTCTGGTTCGCTATGACCCTGACACGGCTTATTGGGTAACGGATTAAACGATGTTGGATTTAAAGCAGGTCCGCAAGGACCCGGAAGCGATGGCTGCGCAGTTGCAGCGACGTGGTGTGAATTTTGATGTGGCGGCTTTTAATGCCCTGGACGCCAATCGCAAGCAGGCGGATGTCGACAGTCAATCGCTGCAGGCGGAGCGCAAAGCCGCGTCGAAAAAAGTCGGCGAACTGATCAAAGAAGGCGTGCCGGTTGACGAGGCCAAGCAGAGCGTCAATGAAATCCTCGACAAAATTTCTGCCCAGCTGGACCAGCTGACCGCCGATGCCAAGCGCGTGCAGTTGGAGCTCGATGAGCTGCTGATGGGACTGCCCAATGTGCTGGCGGCGGAGGTGCCGGACGGCCGTGATGAGTCTGACAATCTCGAGGTGAGCCGTTGGGGTGAGGTGGGCCAGTTCGATTTCCCGGTCCTCGATCATGTCGACCTGGGTGAAAAACTGGGCGGTATCGATTTCGATACCGCCAGTAAACTGACCGGCTCGCGATTCGTGGTGATGTCCGGCGGCGTGGCTCGACTACACCGCGCCTTAATCCAGTTTATGCTCAACACCCACACGCTGGAGCACGGCTACCGTGAGGTCAATGTCCCCTACATCGTCAACGCCGATTCCCTGTACGGTACCGGCAATTTGCCCAAGTTCGGGGAAGACCTGTTCAAGTTGCAGCACGACGCCGAGTTCTACCTGATACCTACCGCAGAAGTACCGGTGACCAATATGGTCCGCGACGCCATTGTTGAGGTCGATGAACTCCCGCAGATGCGCTTTGCCTGTCACTCGCCCTGTTTTCGCAGCGAGGCGGGCAGCTATGGCAAGGACACCCGTGGCATGATTCGCCAGCACCAGTTTGAGAAAGTGGAGCTGGTACAGATGGTGCGGCCCGATCAATCAGAGCAGGCCCTGGAGGAGCTGACCGGTCACGCAGAAGCCATTCTGCAAGCCCTGCAGTTGCCCTATCGCAAACTGGTCTTGTGTGCCGGTGATACCAGCTTCAGCGCCAGGAAAACCTATGACCTGGAGGTCTGGTTGCCGGCACAGGATACCTATCGTGAGATTTCATCGTGCAGCAGCTTTGGCGATTTCCAGGCTCGCCGTATGAAAGCGCGCTGGCGCAACCCGGAAACCGGCAAGCCGGAATTACTGCACACCCTGAATGGATCCGGGCTGGCGGTGGGGCGCTGCCTGGTCGCCGTACTGGAGAATTACCAGCGCAGCGATGGCAGCGTAGAGGTGCCCGAAGTCTTGCGTCCTTACATGGGCGGTCTCACCCAGTTGGAACCCCAGTAGCGCCATGGACTACCTGCCGCTGTTTGTGCAGCTCAAGCAGGTCCCGGTGTTGGTGGTGGGGGGCGGCCAGGTCGCCTTGCGTAAAACCGGACTGCTGTGTCGGGCCGGCGCCAGCGTGACGGTGGTCGCGCCCGAAATTGAACCGGCACTGGCGACACTCTTGCAAGAACATGCCGGCAACTGGCTCCAGCAACACTATCAAGTGGACTGTCTCGAAGACCAGAAAATGGTGGTAGCGGCCACCCCGGATCGGGCTATTAACAGCGCTGTTTCTGCCGCCGCGTTTGCGCGGGGCATCCCGGTAAACGTCGTCGATGATCCAGAACTCTGCAGTTTTATTTTCCCCGCCATCATCGATCGCGATCCATTATTGGTCGCTGTGGGGAGCGGCGGCCGCAGTCCCGTACTGGTGCGGCGGGTGCGCACACAGATCGAATCGCTGTTACCGGCGGCCCTCGGCAAGCTGGTTGATTTCGCTGCACGGTTTCGCAGTGTGGTCGCCGCCGAATTACCTGACATGGTGAAGCGTCGCCGTTTCTGGGAGCAACTGCTGGATCGCCATAGCCTGCAACACCAGGTTTATGTCGGCGATGAGACGGCAGCTGCTGCAGAGCTGGACACACTACTGCGGGAACATCAGTCCGAGTCGGCTGTTGGCGAGGTATACCTGTTGGGCGCCGGCCCCGGCGATCCTGACCTGGTCTCATTCAAGACCCTGCGACTGTTACAGGCAGCTGATGTTGTCCTGTACGACCGGCTGGTATCGCCCCAGGTGTTGGATTTGTGCCGGCGTGATGCAGAGCGAATCTACGTCGGCAAGCGGCGCGCCGATCACGCAGTTCCTCAGCAGGAGTTGAACCAGATGCTGGTGGACCTGGCGCTGCAGGGCAAGCGCGTGGCGCGCCTGAAAGGTGGCGATCCCTTTATCTTCGGGCGCGGTGGTGAAGAGATCGAATTACTGGCACAGCATCGCATTGCTTTCCAGGTGGTGCCAGGTATCACCGCGGCCAGTGGTTGTGCCTGCTACGCGGGCATTCCTCTCACTCACCGCGATCACGCCCAGTCCGTACGCTTCATCACCGGGCAACTCAAAGACGGCAGTATCAACCTGCCCTGGTCCCAACTCCAAAATGAGCAGGAGACACTGGTGTTCTACATGGGGCTGCAGGGACTTGAGCAGATCTGTAACAAGCTACAGGAACACGGCCGCCGACCCGATACTGCTGTGGCGCTGATCGAACAAGGCACCACCGCCAACCAACATACTCACGTGAGCACGCTGGCCGAGCTGCCCGGGCTACTGCAAAACACGGAAGTCCATGCGCCCACCATTATCATTGTCGGCTCGGTAGTCAGTTTGCGCGACCAGCTCAAATGGTATGTAGAAAGTGATGGCGGCGGTGAGAGCTGGCCACCAACACACGGGGTGGTATAGTAATCAACATAGAATCAAGCGCTACATTTTGGAATCACCTATGACGCAAGCGACGAAAGCCAGAAGCCGGGTCATCATTAAAAATGAGTTTCAGCAAAAACTCATCATGAACACCTTGCTAATCACACTGATAACCCTCAACGCAATTATCATGTCGGCCTTTGCGCTGGACAGTATGTTTGGCTCCAAGGGCGCTCTGATTAATGTCTTCAACGTGTCTGTTGCCGCCATGGAGATGGTCGCTATTGTGGTCGTCTACTTTATCGGCCGGAAGATCAGCTTTCATATAGCCGGGCCGGTGTACGCCATTGAACGCACCATCAGGGAAATGGAAGAGGGCAATCTGTACGTGAAGCTAAAACTGCGCCCGGGTGATCATTTCGGCGAGGTTGCCGACGCCCTCAACCTGACGATCGGTACCTATCGAGAGCGCCTGGACAAAACCACCAGGCTAGCGGCAGATCTCGCTGCCACGGGTGATGAGAAAGCTATCGAGCTACAGCAGCAGCTCGAGTTTTTTATGACCGAAGCGCCGGAGAAAGACTAACTGCCGCGGGCAGGGCGATTAGCAGTGGACGCCACCGCCTGCGGCTTGTAATTGAGCAGGTCAACCAGAACATTGCCGGACTGCACCAGCAGGATGTCTTCCTCTTCCTCTGCACTATCACCGCTGTTGGCACTATCACCGCTGTTGGCACCATTCGCGTCATCGGCATTTGCACCATTGTCAGCAACTTCGACGCCGGAATCATCTTCCTCTTCGAAGTCAGTCAGCGGCTCGAGTCCCTTGGCCACGCGACGTCGGTTTTCAATCGCCAGCCCCTTGGCTTTCTGGTTTTCCTGTAGTGCCAGGCGGGCCTCCTCATTGAGGGGCAGGGCGTCAATCTTGCGCGCTTCCGCCGCCAGTGCCAGGCTGTCGCGCAAATAGATAAAGTCGGGATCGTCCCGGGTCCGCTCCTCATAAAGCCCCGTCAACTCGAGCAGCATGCCTGGAATATCGTGGTACTTGCGATGGCGGACACCGGTGATCTGGTCCCAGTCCAGCGCGTGATCAAGGGCGCTCTCTCCGATCTCCGCTTTGTCAAAGTGCGAGGGAAATTCCAGGTCCGGTATGACGCCGCGATGCTGAGTGCTCTCGCCGCTGATGCGATAGAATTTTGATTCGGTGAGTTTGAGCTGACCTTCGTTGAGGGGTATCAGCGTCTGCACCGTACCCTTGCCGAAGGATTGCCCGCCGACAATAACACCGCGCTGGTAATCCTGGATTGCGCCGGCAAAAATTTCCGAGGCCGAAGCGCTAAGGCGGTTGATCAGAACCGCCAGCGGCCCGTCATAGTAGGGTGTGCGCAGGCGTTTACCGTCTCGGAACACCTTGCGCGAGGAGTGACGTATTTGCACGGTGGGCCCATATTCGATGAATAGACCCGTGAGTTCATTGGCTTCCTGCAGCGATCCGCCGCCGTTGTTGCGCAGGTCGATAATGACCCCATCGACCGACTCGGCTACCAGTTCATCCAACAAACGTTTTACGTCTCGCGTTGTGCTCTTGTAGTCCTCGTCACCGCGGCGCAGCGCTTCGAAATCGATATAGAAGGCGGGCACATCAATAACCCCCAACTTCATCACCCCATCAGCCGCCGGGACTTCGATAATTTGCTTCCGCGCGCTTTGTTCCTCCAACTTGACCTTGTTGCGAACAATGGTAATCACCTGGCGCTCATCGGTGGACTTGGATTTGGCGGGTATAACCTCAAGCCGCACAGTGCTGTCTTTGGGGCCGCGAATCAGCTGTACAACCTCGTCCAGGCGCCAGCCAATGACGTCGACCATTTTCCCATCCGTGTCCTGGGCAACGGCGATAATGCGGTCTGAGGGCTGTAGTTGACCCTGTTTGTCAGCGGGACCGGCCGGGACAATGCGAGACACCCGGGTGTACTCGTCCTGCAATTGCAGTACCGCGCCGATGCCTTCCAGGGACAAGCTCATATTGATATTAAAGTTCTCGGAGGTGCGCGGCGACAGGTAATTGGTGTGCGGGTCGTACAGTTCAGTCAGTGCATTGGCGTATACCTGGAACACATCTTGCTCGTTGTACTGGGAAATACGATGGCGCTGATTCTCGTAGCGCGTGTGCAGCGTTGGCTCAATTTCTGCCAACTTTTTGCCGGCCATCTTCAGACTCAACACGGCATTTTTAATCTGCTTGCGCCAGCGCTCATCCGCCTCAGCGTGTGAACCGGCCCAGGCGCGCTGCTCAGGATCGAGGGTGAGTTCCTCTTCCAGCGTGAAATCCATGGTAGCGACCATCTCGGGCAGCTCATTCAGCAGCTTTTCCAGGCGGGCTTCAATGCGCACCTGGTAGCGGTTAAAGATGGTGAAGCCTGCTTCCAGGTTGCCGTTGTCCATCTGGTCGTCCAGCACCAGGCGATACTTTTCGAACTCGGTCACATCTTCCTGCAACAGGAACATGTGACCCGGATCGAGGCTGCGCAGGTAATTATCCAGCATCAGTGAGGAAAGCTCGTCGTCGAAGCTGCGTTTGGAGTAGTGCCGGGTTTCCAGCTTGTGAACCAGCTCAATCGCTGTTTCTGCTTGGGTGTCGGTAGATTCAATGCTGGCGGTCGCCGGTGTTGCGGCCAGCAGGCCAGCTATTGCTGTGATGGCCAGGCTCTGCTGCAGGCGGAATAACAGGTGGAAATACGTCAAAGGTGCCTCGTGGTATCTTGTTCGATGTCGTGATCGTATAGTGTAACAGTCTGCACGGAGAAAACTATGATGGGCGTTATGGAGGCATTAACCTCCGCTACAGGGCTCAATATCGACAAATACCTGGTTCGCTACAGTGGATACTCGCTTCTCAACCACGTATTTGCCCATCAAAACGGCATATCGGCGCGACCGGCGATGTTGTTGCGGACTTTGGGGCGTCGCAGCGGGGTCTGGCGAGAGGCGGTGTTGCCGTATTTCCCTCGCGGCGAGGAGATGGTGATTGTCGGTTCCCGCGGCGGTATGCCCAAGGATCCGCAGTGGGTGGGCAATCTGCGCAGCTACCCGGAAGCGGAAGTGTTCCTGGAACGGCATCTGTACCTGATGCAAGCCCGTGAGCTGACTGGGCAGGAATATGCCGACGCCTGGGACGAGATTACCCGGCTGGTACCCACCTATCTAGAATACCAGGCTCGCTGTAAAGACAGTCGGCAAATTCCACTGGTGGCCTTAAGTTACGATTGAGTGTTCTTGCCTATAATTCTCCACCTCCATTTTAAGCGGTATTAGAGTCATTCTGTGAAATCCTTTTTTTTGTACCTGGCGACGCCAGTTTTGTTTCTGTGTTTTGGTATTTCCAGCTGGGCCATGGAAACCGTACAGGTAGTGGGAAGCCACCTCGATCTCGAACCGAGCTCCCTGAGTGGCCAGGTCTCGGTGCTGGAACGCGAACAAATCGCCGCACTGAACAAGGATAATGTCGAGCAGTTGCTGCAGGCGCTGCCCGGCGTCAGTATCAATCGACAGGGCGGTGCTGGCGGTGTGACCAGCCTCTATGTTCGAGGTGGCGAAGCTAATTTCACGGTGGTCATGATCGATGGGGTACAGGTCAATAATCCCACCAATACCGGCGGCGGTTCTTTTGATTTCTCCACCCTGGATATCAACAGCATTGAACGAATCGAACTGATCCGGGGGCCGCAATCAGCGGTCTACGGCGGCGACGCCCTGTCCGGCGTCCTCAACCTGGTCACGCGCAAGTCTGCCGCAGCCTCCGGGGCGCTGGTGCGCGCTGAGCTGGGCAGTGATCACTACTACCGGGTTTCGGCCCAGGCAACGTTGACACTAGGCGACGCCGGCGCTGTATCTCTCGGCGCTGGTCACAACGACGCCGGGGAGTTGGTCGATGGCAGTGACCACGAGATAGACTTTCTGAATGGCCGTATAGACTACGCCTTTTTCAATAAGCTCAGCAGCTGGGCCAGTTTTCGCTACAGTGACAGCGAGCGCGCCAGTTTCCCTGAGGACAGCGGCGGACCCAACTTCGCGGTGTACCGGCAGCGCGACCAGGCCAGCTCTGAAGATCTGTCGGGCCAGCTGGGATTGCGTCTTGCGGTTACCGACAGCTGGAGCAGCGCACTGACCGGCAATTGGTTTGAGACGCAATCAGAGGAATCCTCACCGGGAATTTATCCCGGCTTTGAAGTGCCTGCTACCGGCTCAGATATCAATTTTGATCGGGCCCAGTTCAGCTGGAATAACCAACTGGCCTGGGACGGTGGGCAGCTGGGAGCCGGACTGGATTACCGGCGCGAGCAGGGCGACAGTGAAGGCTATATCGATTTTGGCTTTCTGCTGCCCACCAACTTCGAGTTAGAGCGCGATACCCTGGGCGCCTTCCTGGAAGTGCAACAACAGTTGGGCCGCCAGCTGTCCCTATCGCTGGGTCTGCGTTACGACGATGTCGATGAGTTGAACAGCGAGCTGACGCCGCGGCTGGGCTTACTGTATCAATTGAACAACGGGCAGACGCGACTGAGGGCTAACTGGGGCGAGGGTTTTAAACCGCCCAGTTTCTTTGCCCTGGCACATCCGCTGGTCGGTAACCCGGATTTAAAGCCGGAGACAGCCACCAGTTGGGACGTCGGCCTGGAGCATGAGTTTGCCTCCGGTGGCCGCCTGAACCTGGCCTGGTTTGACAACAAGTTCGAGGACCTGGTTGATTTTGACGACGCATTGTTTCGCAACGTCAACCGGGATCGGGTCGATAGTCGCGGGCTGGAGATTGAGTTTGGCTGGCCGATCACCGGCGCGGTATCCGTGTCGGCCCACGCCACCTATACCGACACGGAGATTGTGGGCAGTGACGAACAGCTGCGAGGACGACCCGAGTGGAAGGCTGGCGCCCAGCTGTTTTACCAGATCAAGCCGGGTTGGTCTTTCGCTGCGGAATACCTGTGGGTCGACGAGGTGATCGAAGCGTCTCGCCATACTGGCCAGAATATCGACTACCAGCTCGACGGCTACCAGACTGTGGATATTGCCCTGGCCTGGCAGCTGTCAACACCGCTGGCCCTGGAATTGTCCGTGAGCAACCTGTTTGACGAGGACTATCAGCAGGCGGTGGGGTTTCCGGCGCCGGGGATCTTTCCACGGCTGGCCCTGGAGTTCGCCTTCTAATGCACTGGGTATTTGGCTATGGCTCGTTGATCTACAAGATCGACTTTCCTTATCAGGAGCGCATTGCCGCATCCATCGATGGTTGGCAGCGGCGTTTCTGGCAGGGTTCGCATGATCATCGTGGCACGCCGGCAAAGCCGGGTAGGGTGGTGACCTTGATGCCGACACAGAATGTCGTCTGTCAGGGTATGGCCTATTGTATCGAGGAGCCGGTGTTTGAGCACCTGGATCACCGCGAGAAGAATGGCTACCAGCGCCTCGATACGGAAATTACCCTGGCGGACGGGCGGAGTGTTGTTGGCACCGTGTATGTGGCGGACCAACACAATCATGCCTTCATGGGCGAGATGCCCATGCCAGAACTGGCAGCACATATCGATGCTAGTCATGGCCCCAGTGGTTCCAACCGTGACTATTTGCTGCAGTTGGCCGATGCATTGCGGGATCTGTCCATTGAGGATGAACATGTGTTTGAGCTGGAGCGATTGCTTAAAAGGTAGGGACGTCCCCTTCGCGGGAATCCGGGTCGAAGTCGTAGACGCCGATGGTGAAACCGGGGGGCACATTTTCACGCAAGTCTTTGATGCGACGATACAGGCTGCCGTGAGCGCTGCCCAGAAACGCGTCCTCTATCATCTGGTCTTCATCACAGGCGCGGGCGGCATTCAATAGTCGCGCAAAGGAATGTTCAAAATTGTCGGCGTGGCGGGTTCTTATCTCGGTGCCAAAAATCACTTTGTAGGCATACGCGGGAGAGACAACGGTGAGCAGCCGCAGCATTTCCCGGGAAAAGCCCTCGGGATCATCCTGGCCGGCCCTGGCCCACAATTCCGCCAGCTTTTCCGGTGGCACCGCGTGTTCATTGCCATCTGCATTCTGGCTGGACAGGTACAGCAGTCCCACCACCGTGCCCAACTGGGCACGCACCACGTCGGCGATCTTGAGGAAGGATTCACGGCGCTGATGTAGTTCCGAGCGCGCTGCGGCCTCGGTCTGCGCGACCGCCTGCTCAGCAGACTTCTGGATCTCGATAAACTGCATTTTCATGGCTTCGGTATTCTGGCGCAGTTCATTCTTCTGCAGGAAGTAGCCGATAACCAGCCAGAGGAACGCCAGCGGGGCGAAGGCACCTTCGAGAAAGCTGCCCATGTGCTCCACCCGGAGATGGGTAAACTCAATCCAACCGATCTCCGTGGCGATGTACATGGCCATCAACATCAAATACAGGAAGGTAATAGCCAGGCCGCCGAGTACGCGCCAATCCTGGTCATAGGGCGAGTGATAGCCCACGGGTGCCATCTTGGGCAGGCCGCCACTGTCCAGCACCACATTGGGGGCCTCGAACTCGTTCAGCACTTTGTTCTCTGAGGGATCGTTCATTTTTGTCCACGCCGATGAAACAGGGCTAGTGTAACCAAGCAGGGGATTTGAAAGCCAGCGCTAGATGTCCTTGGCACAAAAGCTGGTATTTGCGGTCGCTTTGGGTTAAAAAGAGTTCGGCTGGCGGGTTTTATCGCAGCAGTTTTCGTTTGGAAACTGTTAGTCGGCTTGGCTATTAAGGCAGTAGCTCTTTATAACAAAAAGAGCTGAAGCCCTCTAATAGCGTACTAATATAACTACAACAGATAGTAACAAGACCCATAGGTGAATAGTGGTATGGGGGTAGCGATAACGGCGGTAAGAGCACAGTTGGCCGACTATGTTGAGCTGAGTAAGCCTCGTATTGCCCTGGTAGTCCTGGTAACGACCTTTGCCGGTATGTGGCTGGCAGCGGGTCCCACTCTCCCATTGTCCTTAATTCTGCTGACCCTGCTGGGCACTTGCCTGGCGTCCGCATCGGCGGGCCTTCTGAATAATTACATCGACCGCGATATCGACAGGCTGATGACGCGCACATCACGCCGGGGCATCGCCGCCGGCCGGATAGACGCCGACCAGGCGCTGCGAGTGGGTTTGATCCTCGGCGGTGTGGCCTTCCTGGTCCTTGTGTTCAGCAGTAACTTGCTGGCGGCGTCCCTGGCCATTGCCACTATCTACTTCTATGTCGTCATTTACACCATGTGGCTGAAGCGTAGCAGCGACCTGTGTACCGAGATTGGCGGCATCGCCGGTGCTATACCGCCCATCATCGGCTGGGCTGCCGTGACCGGCGATATCGGCCTGCCGGCGATTTTGCTATTTGTCATTATGTTTATCTGGCAGCCGCCGCACTTCTGGGTGTTGGCACTGCTGCGCAAGGAAGAATACCGCAAGGCCGGCATACCGATGTTGCCAGTGACCGCGGGCGTCTTTATTACCAAGGCCAAGATGCTGCTTTATACGGCAGCGCTAATACCCGCCACCTTGTCACTGGGTTATATCGGTGTGGCGGGCCCCCTCTACGTCACCATCAGCTCCATGGCGGGCGTGGTGTATCTATTACTGACCATCGACTTTGCCCGTCGCCCCCTCGACCGCAAAGGTGCAATGAACCTGTTTTTATTTTCTATCGCGTATTTGTTGTTGGTATTTACGGTGATCTTCGTTGATAGCCACTACTGATCAAGGATAAGAAGCTATGGCGCTCGCAATTGTATTGATTTTGATGGTGGTCGGCTCGATCATCTTCCACTTCTGGAGCCCCTGGTGGTTTACCCCGTTGGCCTCCAACTGGGGCGCCATGGACGACACCATTATGATCACCTTCTGGGTGACGGGCTTTGTGTTTATCGCCGTCAACCTGTTCATTGCGTATTGCATCATCAAGTTCCGCCACAAGCCAGATCGCAAGGCCGCCTACGAACCGGAAAACCACAAGCTCGAAAGCTGGTTAACCGGCCTCACCGCACTGGGTGTCCTGGCCATGCTGGCACCGGGCCTGGTGGTTTATACCGATTTCATCAACGTACCCAAGGACGCAGTCATTATTGAAGCGCTGGGGCAACAGTGGCAGTGGACCTACCGACTGCCCGGTAAAGATGGCGCACTGGGTAAGGCTGACAATCGCAATGTCACCTTCGACAACCCGGTGGGTATCGACCCGGACGACCCCTGGGGCCAGGACGATATCGTGGTGGCTGGGGCACCCGCGCACATCCTGGTCGACCAACCAATCAAGTTCAACCTGCGCTCCCGCGATGTCTTACACGATTTTTATGTGCCGCAGTTTCGCGCCAAGATGGACCTGGCGCCCGGCCTGGTCAGTTATTTCTGGCTGACGCCCACCGTGATCGGCACCTATGAAGTGATGTGCGCGGAACTGTGCGGCATCGGCCACTACAATATGCGCAGCTCGATCGTGGTCGACGGCGAAGCCGATTATAAGAAGTGGCTGTCCAAACAAACGACCTTCGCTGAATCACAGGGTAAGGAAGCGCCGGGGGGAGATCCGGCCGAGCGGGGCGAGCAACTGGCCCAGCAAAATGGTTGCCTGGCCTGTCACAGCCTCGATGGTGCGCGCGGTGTTGGACCCACTTGGAAGGGCATGTACGGCCGCACCGAAACATTGGCTGATGGCGCTACCATAGTTGCCGATGATGCGTACCTGGCAGAGTCAATAACCAATCCGGCAGCCAGGTTCGTTGAAGGCTATCCGCCGGTCATGGCGGCTTACCCAATGAGTGACGATGACGTGGCGGCAATGATCGCCTACTTCATGACACTTTCAGAATAGAGAAGAGGGACACGTCATGGCATATGCCGATCAAGACCACGGACATCACGAAGGCCCCGATGCGTTTATCTGGAAATATATCTGGAGCCAGGATCACAAAGTTATTGCCGTTCAATATGGTTGTACCGCTATCGCAGTTGGCATACTGGCGCTGGTGTTGTCCTGGTTGATGCGCATGCAGATAGGTTTCCCCGGCAGCCTGGAATTCATCGATCCCACTGCCTATTACCAGTACGTAACCATGCACGGCATGATCATGGTGATCTACCTGCTGACCGCGTTTTTCCTTGGCGGCTTTGGCAACTACCTGATTCCGCTGATGTGCGGGGCCAGGGACATGGTATTCCCGTTCCTGAACATGTTGAGTTACTGGTTCTACCTGGTGTCAGTATTGATTTTAATGGCCAGCTATTTCGTTCCCGGCGGTCCCACCGGGGCCGGCTGGACCTTGTATCCACCACAGTCGATCCTGCAGGGCACTCCCGGCACCGACTGGGGCATTATCCTGATGCTGGCCTCATTGGCTGTATTCATCGTTGCCTTCACCATGGGTGGCCTCAACTACGTCACTACCATCTTGCAGGCGCGCTGCCGCGGCATGACCCTGATGCGCATGCCGCTGACCATCTGGAGTATTTTCACCGCCACCGTGCTGGGCCTGCTGGCGTTTCCAGCCCTGTTTGTCAGCGCCATTATGCTGACCTTTGACCGACTGCTGGGTACCAGCTTTTTCATGCCCTACATCGTGCACATGGGCCAGGCCCTGGATACCGGTGGCGGTAGCCCGGTATTGTTCCAACACCTGTTCTGGTTCTTCGGTCACCCGGAAGTTTACATTGTGGCGCTGCCCGCATTCGGCCTGGTGTCGGATATTCTCAGCACCCACGCGCGTAAGAACATCTTCGGCTACCGCATGATGGTGTGGGCGATCATTGCCATCGGCGCTATCAGCTTCATCGTCTGGGCGCACCATATGTATGTGAGTGGCATGAACCTGTACCTGGGGTATTTCTTCGCCACCACCACCCTGATCATTGCCATACCGACCGCCATCAAGGTCTACAACTGGACCCTGACCCTGTGGCATGGCAACATCATTCTGAATACACCCATGTTATTCGCCATCGGTTTTATCAGCACCTTCCTCATCGGTGGTTTGACCGGCCTGTTCCTGGGTAACGTGGCGGTGGATATTCCCTTGTCGGATACCTACTTTGTGGTGGCCCACTTTCACATGGTGATGGCCATTGCGCCGGTGATGGTGGTGTTCGCGGCGATCTATCACTGGTACCCGAAAATAACCGGGCGCATGTATAACGAGACCCTCGGCAAGGCGCACTTCTGGGTGACTTTCCTGGGCACGTACCTGATTTACTTCCCCATGCACTACCTGGGTTTTGAAGGCATGCCGCGTCGATACTATGCCTACGAGGGTTACGAGTTTATTTCGGAATCAGCCCATAGTCTCAACGAATTTATTTCGGTGGTGGCGATTACCATTGGTGTTTTGCAGTTGTTGTTCCTGTTCAATATGATCTGGAGCCTGAAAAAGGGCAGGGAAGCCGGCCCTAATCCCTGGAATGCCACGACCCTGGAGTGGCAGACGCCCGATACACCACCGTGTCACGGCAATTGGCGCGACGAGTTACCCGTGGTGCACCGCTGGGCTTATGACTATAGCGTGCCGGGCGTGGAAGTTGACTTCATCCCCCAGAATCAGCCGCGTGACGCCAGCGAGCAATCGTTGGTTGATCATGGTGGTGACGGGCATGGTGGCGACGGCCAGGCCGCACCCGCATGAGTACATTGATCAAAACCCTGGTCAGCAAACCCTGGCTTAGCGGTGAGGATGACTTTGGGGCACCCACGGATGTGCGTACCTTTACTGCCGTCGATCAGAAAATTGGCTTGCGTTTGTTTTTCGTGGTCGCCACCTCGCTGTTTCTGTTGTTCATTGTCGGTTACCGGCTGCGCATGGTGTATGAAGATTGGGTACCCCTGCAGGAACCCTTCATTCTGTGGGTTAACACCGCTTTCCTGGTGGCCGCTAGTATTGCCCTGGAGCTGTCCCACCGTTACTTGAAGGCGGGCAATGCTGACAAGGGACGCTGGTATTTTTACCTCGGCGGAATTGGTTCCCTGTTGTTTCTCACCGGACAATTGGCGGCCTGGCAGCAGTTGAGCCTGGCCGGACACCTGGTGTCCAGCAACCCCGCCAGCAGTTTTTTCTACCTGCTCACCGGTGTCCACGCGGCACATATTATCGGTGGGCTTGTGGCCTGGGCCAGGGCTCTGCCACGCCTGCAGGCCGGCTCGGATGAAGCGGACGCCCGCTTGAGTGTCGAATTGTGTGCGGTCTATTGGCACTTTCTGCTGCTGGTATGGGCAGCGTTATTTTATTTGTTACTGGCGAGCTAATACAGCCGACCACTAGTTAGTCGACAAAAGGGAGATGCCGAATGGCGCAATCTGAAGTGGTAAGGGGACCCGAGGGCCTGACGAAGGATTGGGGCAACGATCGGGAGGTATTCCGGGATGTTCCCTGGGGCAAGGGAATGATGTGGATATTCCTGCTCAGCGATACCTTTATTTTCACCAGTTTCCTCACCGGCTATATGACGGTTCGCATTTCAGCGGTCGACCCCTGGCCCATTCCCAGTGAAGTCTTTGCCCTGACCGTGTTTGGGCAATCGGTCCCTCTCATCCTCATCGCCATCATGACCTTCGTGCTTATCACCAGCAGTGGCACCATGGCGCTGGCGGTGAACTACGGCTATCGGCGAGACAAGAACAAGACCTTCTGGTTAATGGTGGCCACGGCTGCACTGGGGGCCACCTTCGTCGGCATGCAGGTGTTCGAGTGGAGCAAGCTGATTTTCGAGGGGGTTCGACCCTGGGGCAATCCAATGGGGGCAGCCCAGTTCGGCTCTTGCTTCTTCATGATTACAGGCTTCCACGGATTACACGTGTCGGTCGGTGTGATCTATTTGCTGACGGTCGCCTTCAAGGTGAGACGGGGTGACTACGACAGCAAGGGCTACGAGATTGTCGAAATCACCGGCCTGTACTGGCACTTTGTCGACCTGGTCTGGGTCTTCATTTTCGCCTTCTTCTATCTCTGGTAAAGGGGAGTAACACGATGTCAGAAGCAACACATGAGGTAGAAGGCGGTCAGCAACACCCACTGGGTATCTACCTGAAAATATGGATACTGCTGTTCGTGCTCAGCACCATGTCTTATATGGTAGATATTCTTGAGTTTCAAGGCTATGTGCGCTGGACCTTGATCCTGATATTCATGCTGCTCAAAGCCGGGTTTATCATGGCCATCTTCATGCACATGATGTGGGAACGCATGGCCCTGGTCACCGCTATCATCCTGCCGCCCATGTGCCTGCTGGTACTGATTGGCATCATGTCAATGGAAGGCTGGTTCACCTATGACATGCGCGACATCTGGATGGGCCAGGATACGACGCAGGTGGCTAAGAGTCCGCAGCATCACTAGATCGAGCGGCCTCAATGGCCGGTTGATCTAGGGGGTCGGCGGGTGATGTGGGTAAGTTGCTTTTTACTTATCCACACTCCACCGACCCCCAATAAAAAAGGGGCCATTGAGGCCCTTTTTTATTGATCCTTTAATTGCTCGGGATCGAGTTACGGTAAAGTCTGCATCACATCGTGGAATTTCTTCTGGGCTTCAACCACCACCTTCGGTGTAGCAGCACCTTCACCTGCTTTCTCCATCCGTGGGTGAGCATCTACGATGCGGCTCAACGCGGCTTCCTGCTCGTCGTCCACATCGACAAAGAAGATGTGCTTGCCTGCCTGCAGGTCTGCTTCAAAACGCTTGAAGTCGTGGTGGGGCTCCTGGATACCAAACAAGCCGCCTTCCCAGGTGCAGAAACCTAAAACGACAACCGCCAGGAACAGGAACGGTACCCAGCCAACCGTCTCGGTAACACCGGAGTAGTAGGAAACTGCCAGTACCAATGCGGCGCCGATGACGCCGATGACTGCGCCGACTTCGGTACCGTGTACCACGTCTTTCTTTAGCACAGCTTCTACAGGGTGTAAGTGGTCGTGCTCAGCTACGCCTGCATCATCGTTAGTGAGTACGTGAATCTGCGGGGTGGCAACCCCAACCGCTTCCAACTCTTCCTCAACGTGCTCAAGGTCGTCGAGATCTGTGCTGATATAGTAATGCCGCTTCATGAAATACCCCTTGTTTATGAACTCTGTAAGAGTTTTGAATCACCTAATAGTCTGTTGTTTTTCTCTGCGGGTAACCACCAATGCGCCGGTTCGTCCGAAGCCCGCCGCCGCCACTGTAAAACGTGGCTTGCTTCTATTATGGGGTTGGCGCACACGGCACTACAATAACATTAAGGATTAAAGGGGTATTTTATTATTTCTAAATAGCATTAACAGATCGTAACTCGGCGTTGGCAATGAAATGAGCTAGAGTTAATAAAAGCCACATCTTCAAGAGGGTCACCTATGTTTAACTCGAGAATTCTGCTGGCAGCACTGCTGCTGGCAAGCAGTGTGTTCGCCGCCGCAGCCACTGACAAACCTAATATCCTGGTGATATGGGGTGATGATATCGGCATGTGGAACATTAGTGCCTATCACCGCGGCATGCTGGGCAATCGCACGCCCAATATCGACCGCATCGCCGCTGAGGGCGCACTTTACACTGACTACTATGGTGAACAGAGCTGTACGGCGGGGCGTTCCTCTTTCATAACAGGCCAACATCCGTTCCGCACCGGCTTGCTCAAGGTCGGCATGCCGGGAGCGAATTCCGGCTTGTCAGAGAAGGATCCCACCATCGCTGAGTTGTTGAAGCCACACGGTTATGCGACGGGCCAATTTGGCAAAAACCACCTCGGTGATAAAGACAAGTTCCTGCCCAGCAATCACGGCTTTGATGAGTTCCTGGGCAACCTGTACCACCTCAATGCAGAGGAAGAGCCGGAGACCTACTTCTATCCAAAAGACCCGGCTTTCCACAAACGCTTCGCACCGCGGGGGGTTATTCATTCCTACGCTGATGGGCGCATCGAAGATACTGGTCCGTTAACCCGTAAGCGCATGGAAACCGCGGACCAGGAATTTACCGACGCGGCCTTGAAGTTCATGGAGAAAGCGCACAAGAAAGAGCAGCCGTTTTTCGTTTGGTTTAATGCCACGCGCATGCACGTGTGGACGCGACTGGCACCTAAATGGCAGGGCAGCTCCGGTTACGGCCTGTACGCCGATGGCATGAATGAGCACGACTTTCACGTGGGCCAGTTGCTGGGCAAACTTGATGAACTGGGTATTGCCGACAACACTATCGTGGTTTATTCCACGGACAATGGCTCACAGACCAACACCTATCCCGATGGCGGCAGTGAGCCATTCAAAGGTGAAAAAGGCAGCACCTGGGAGGGCGGTTTCCGGGTGCCGGCGCTGGTGCGCTGGCCCGGCGTGGTAGAGCCCAACTCAGTGATTAATGATGTCACCCACCACATGGACTGGCTGCCTGTTGTGGTCTACTATTTTTGGACACTTTGCTTAAGTTAAATTCGTAGTCCATCGGCGTTTTGTATCCCAGCGTAGAATGCAGCCGCTTCGCGTTGTAATACACCGCCACATACTCCCGGACATCTGCGATCGCAGCTTCTCGAGTGCAATATCCCTGGTCACACGTCCATTCGCGCTTTAGGCTGCTGAAAAATCGTTCAACTGGCGAATTGTCCCAGCAATTACCTTTTCGACTCATGCTCGCTATGATTCCATGCTGCTTTAGCAGTGCTTGGTAAGCATGGCTGGCATATTGACTGCCACGATCTGAATGGTGGATCAAGCCTGGCGGTGGATTCCTTAGGCTTACGGCCATTATCAATGCCCTGATGACCAGCGCCTTGGTCATGCGGCGATCCATAGACCAGCCAACAACTCGTCGAGAGTAAAGGTCAATCACCACGGCCAGGTAGACCCAACCCTCCTGAGTCCAAAGATAAGTAATATCGGACCCCCAGCACTGGTTGGGGCTTGCGGGTGAAAATGCTCGATTCAGCACATTGTCAGCCACAGGTAATCGATGTTTGCTGTCAGTGGTGACCTTGTATTTACGTTTAGATTTGACGACGAGGCCCATAGATTTCATGAGCCGCCTGGCGCGATAACGACCAATGGAGAAGCCTTCTGCAGTAAGTTGACGGCTCAGTCTACGACTCCCCATACTCTGCCGAGAATCTGTAAACAGGGACTTCATTCGCCGCCTGACAGCCAGCTCTTCAGGACCAATCACCTTGCCTCCACGGGCCCTCCAGGCGTAGTAGGAGCTACGCTTTACACCGATGACCCGGCACAACATTGTTACTGGATATTGAGCTGTATTACCTTGCACTAAGGCGTACTTCACTTCATTTCCTTTGCGAAATACGCCGACGCCTTTTTAGAATTTCTTTCTCCATTTTGAGTTCTCGAACCTCACGGCGCAGCCGCTTTAGTTCCTCTTGTTCGTCCTTAGCAAGTGCATTGATGTGGGAATTAGCCTCATGCTCTCGCTTCCAACGCCCGAGTAGCCCTGGGCCAACATCCAGGCTCCGTGCAGCTGCGACTATGGTATAGCCCTGCTCAATCACCAATGCCACGGCATCTTGCTTGAAATCATCAGGAAAGTTCCGTTTTTGTCTACTTGTCATTGTTCACCTCGTATTTGATTTTTACAGTCTATACAAGGTGTCCACTTTTAGTAGACCACAACAGCCGACCTTCCTGGCCGCCGCGGGTGAACCGGATATTGATGCCAAGCTGAAGAAGGGTCACCGGGTCGGGGATAAAGTCTACCGTGTCCATTTGGATGGCTTCGACCAGAGCACACGCCTGAAAGGCGAGGGCCCACACTCGAGAGAGACCGTGTTCTTCTTTGACGACAATGCCAGCCTCAATGCGCTGCGCTGGCGCGACTGGAAGATTCACTTTGCCACCATGCCCGATGGCTGGGCCGGACAAACCCACAAACACAATTTCCCCATCGCCATGAACCTGCGTACCGATCCCTTTGAAACTTCAATGGATTCAGGCATGTTCACCCGTTGGTTTGCAGACAACCTGTGGTTGTTTGTGCCCATGCAACAAGTGGTGGGGCAGTGGTTAGGGACCTACCGTGAGTTTCCGCCGCGGCAGGCCACCGCCAGCTTTACCGTCGACAAAATTCTGCAAGGGATGCAGATGCAAGTAGAGATGGCCAACCGGGCTGCAGCCTCAGGACAATAGGTCCCGGGCCACCACCCACTTGTGGATTTCGGTGGGCCCGTCGTAAATACGCATGAGGCGAACCTCGTTCGCCATTTGCTGTAACGGCAGTTCCTTGGTCATACCCATACCGCCGTAGGCCTGCATGGCCCGATCGACCACCACCCAGGCCATTTCGGTGGCGTGGGCCTTCAGCATGGATATCTCCCGCCGCACGGATTGGTCCTGGTCCAGTTTCCAGGCACAGTGATAGGCCATTAACCGGGCGCTGTGAATGTTCATTTCCGCTTCGGCCACCCAGTTTTGAATGGTCTGTCGGTCAGCCAACAGGGCGCCAAAGGTACTGCGCTGTTGTGCGTATTCAATCAACATATCCAGGGCGCGCTGCGCGATACCGATACACCAGGTGGCCATTTCCATACGCCGGGTAGAGAGGCGCAATTGCATGGGTGCAAAGCCCTGGCCTTCCTCCCCTAACAGGGCACCGACAGGAATACGGCAGTTGTCCAGCTCCAACTCAAACGTGGCGTTGCCACCGATCATGGGGATTTTGCGCGCAACCGTGAGCCCAGGGGTATCGGCATCCACCAAAAAGGCCGACATGCCTCCACGACTGCCTTTTTCTTTGTCGGTCACGGCGATCAGGCAATGAAAATCACAGTAGTCCGCTTTACTGATCCATATTTTGCGACCATTGATAACCCACTCGTCGCCCTCGCGCACTGCCGTGGTTTTCATGGCGGCGGGGTCGGAGCCGGCGCCCGGTTCTGAGATAGCAATGGCGGAAACGGTTTCGCCGCGCACATAGGGCGCCAGGTAGGCTTCTCGCTGTTCATCATTGACCGTGGCCGACAACATGCGCAGGTTGGGTGAATCCGGCGGCAACACGTAGGGCACGATAGATTTACCGATGGCTTCATTGACCGCCACCAGCGCAACAGCGGGCAGATCTGCGCCACCGACATCCTCGGGGGCATCCAGCCCCCACAAGCCCAACTCTTCTGAACGCTGGTCCAGTGCAGTGCGCTCCTCAGCGGAAATTTTGTACCCTTCACCACTGGCCTCGCGCGCCAGCACGGCAGCTTCCAACGGGTAGAGGTGGTCTTCAACAAAGTTGTTAACCAGGTCCGCCAGCATGCGGTATTCTTCGGCGAGCTCAAAATCCATCGGTATATCCTGTTCAGGTGGTTGCGGAAGGTGCGGTACTTGCTGACAAACGTCGGCCCAGTGCCTGGCTAATGACATAAAATACTGCACCGGAGACAATGATAGCAATACTCATCAAGGCCTCGGTGGGGCGCTCCTGCCACGCGTAAACCAATGTCCAGCCGGTAATACCCAGGAACAGGATTGGCGGCAGGGGATACAGGAAAGTCCGGTAGGGTCGCGCTAAGCCAGGCTGTCGCCAGCGCAGAATAAAGACCCCCAGTCCGGTAAAGAAGGTATTCAGCGCCATGGTTGCGCCGGAGAACACCAGGATCTGTTCAAACGATGAAGTCCACAGGAACAACAGCGCCAGTCCCGCCTGCAAGGTAATTGCCCGTGCGGGTATCCCGTCAGCATTGGATTTCGCCAGCAGCCTGAATAGGGCAAAATCCTCGCCGATAACCTGCCACACCCGCGGCCCCGCCACGATCATTGCGCTCACTGTAGAGATCAACAACAGCGCCAGCAGCACGCCCATCACATCGCCACCGAGGGGGCCGAAGGCATGAGTGGCGGCAATATAGCCGATTTCCACCTTGCCCTGCATGTCTTCAATCGGCGCCACACTGAGAAACACAAAATTCAGCAGCAGGTAGGCCAGGGTCACCACGGCGGTACTACCGATCAGTACGACCGGGAGATAGCGGCGGGGCTGCTCTAACTCGCCGCTGATATAGGTGGCGGCATTCCAGCCCGAATAGGCGTAGTTGACGTAAATCAGTGACACGGCGAAAGCACCACCCAGGATCAAATCACCATCGCCACTGTTCGGGCGAAAACTGATCGGCTGGGGTGTCTCTACCAGCGCCAGCGCCGATAACGAAAAGCCGAGAATCAGAAGAATTTTCAGACCGGTGAACCAGCTCTGCACACCGCCGCTGGTGCGATGGCTGCTGGCGTGCCCCACGGTAAGAAGCACAATCAGTCCGCTTGCCAGCCACAGCGGCGACAGTGACGGGAACACCGAGGCCAGGTAACTGCCAAAGGTGAGCGCAGCCAGTGCGGTTGGTGCGGCGAAGCCAACCGTTGCAGAGACCCAACCCGATATAAATCCCGCCACCGGGTGATAGATCTGCGACAGGAAATTGTATTCACCGCCAGAGCGGGGCAGGGCGGCACCCAGTTCAGCGTAGGTGAGGGCACCACACAGTGCACTGAGACCACCGACTGCCCACAGGGTCATCAGCACGAAGCCTGATTGAATTTCCAGTAACTGGAAGCCGAGGCTGGTAAATACCCCGGTGCCGATCATATTGGCAACCACGATGGCCGCCGCGACCCGCGGTGAAAACTTACTGGCCACGAACAGAATCCGGCTGCAGTTCTCCACTGAGCATTCCCCAAAAGGTGCTCGTTGTCTGGCGGTCAGTCGGGCGCCGGGTCCGATAGCGTACATGCTGATCGGCGGCGGCGGATTCATCGAGGGCAATGCTCCACAGTCCGGTGGCGCGATTGGGCACCATTGAGTAGCGGATATCAATAATGTGTCCCGGCTGCTTGGGGTCGGCGGCCAGGTAGCCGTTGCTGAACCAGCGAAAGCGTTCTACATCCAGGGCCTGCTGGGTGTCCGGCTCCAGCCAGGGAAAATCCCTGGCCAATTCCAGCTTGGCCAGGGAGCTACCGGGGTAGACAGTTGCTTCAATGCCAGTGCGCACCGCATCCACGTAATAGCGTGTGTCTGTTTCGTAGACAATTTTCCACAACAGGATATTGCCGAAGCTGGGCTTGGCTTCCAGCTTCAACGGGGCGTGCCCGCGTAGGGCCGCTAACTCCCAGCCGGCCTCCGCCGCGCGATCGCGCTGCCACAGCCCCAGGATCGGGTAACTCACGGCCCAGACTAATGCCAGGCGTGCCAACATCGGTTGTTGTCTGGCGGCGGCAAAGCCGGCCAGCACCAACACCGGCAAGGTAAACAGGGGGTCGACCACAGAAACCGCATTCCAGGCTATGCGAACATCGCTGAAGGGCCAGAATAACAGGGTGCCATAGGTGGTACAGGCGTCGAGCAGGGCGTGAGTCGCGTAACCGAGAGTGCAGTAGAGCAGGAAACGGCGAAAGGGCAGGGAGGTGCGCTCGCGCAGCAACGCGAACATAACCAGGGCCACCATGAAGCCACCGATGGGGATGAAGATCAGTGAGTGGGTAAACTGGCGATGAAATTCCAGGAACAGGAGCGGGTCGCTACTCGAGCGAATGAACACATCCAGGTCGGGTGCCAGGCCGCCGAACATACCCAGCAGCCCCGCCATTTTGGCGTGCTCGCGGGGGGCAATCGACTGGGGTGCTGCGGCGCCGAGAACGCCTTGAGTAATGGGATCCATTGGTCCAGCACTATAGCCTTGCCCAAGCCCCATGGGCAAGATACGCTGTCGCTAAATTCTTCAGTGGAAATCTGATTTGTCGACTTTGGAAAACAACATTGCAGTGGTGGGGCTGGGCTACGTGGGTTTGCCCCTGGCGGTCGCACTCGGAAGCCGGTTCAAGACACTGGGTCTGGACGTGGATGAAAAGAGACTGTCGCTGTATCGCCAGGGCCGCGATCCCAGTGGTTCCGTCACCGCCGAAGAATTGGCTGCAGCCAGTCAACTGGCATTCACCGCCGATCCGACACTGCTGGCTGAGGCGGATACCATTATCGTGGTGGTGCCTACACCTATCGATGAAGCACGCCGGCCTGACCTGGCACCGCTGAAGTCTGCCTGTGAAACGGTGGGCAAACATATGCAGCCAGGCACCACGGTTATATTCGAATCAACGGTTTATCCCGGCTGCACCGAGGAAGTGTGTGTGCCAATCCTGCAAAGTAATTCCGGCCTCAGATGGCAGGAGCCGGGCGGTTTTTACGTGGCCTATTCGCCAGAGCGGGTCAATCCCGGTGACAAGTCTCACTCACTGCAGAACGTCGTGAAAGTGATTGCCGGAGACTGTGCGCAGACCGAGGGAAAAGTCGCGGCCATTTATGAGCAAATCATTGACGCCGGCCTGCACCGCGCCGATAGCATCAAGGTGGCGGAGGCCAGCAAGGTCATTGAAAACACCCAGCGGGATCTCAATATTGCCCTGATGAATGAACTGGCGCTTATCTTTAACCGCATGGACATCGATACCCTCGATGTCCTCGAGGCCGCCGGTACCAAGTGGAACTTCTTACCCTTTCGGCCGGGCCTGGTCGGTGGCCACTGCATTGGTGTTGATCCCTACTACCTGACTTACAAAGCCGAGGCCGAGGGACACGATTCCCAGGTGATCCTGGCGGGCCGTCATATCAATGACAATATGGGTAAGTTCATCGCCGAGCAAACCGTCAAGCAAATCCTTAAGCAGGGCCAGGATATTCACGGTTCACAGGTGGTGATCCTGGGGCTGACCTTCAAGGAGGATTGCGCGGATATTCGCAATACCCGGGTCGCCGATATCATTGCTGAACTGCGTGATTACCACTGTGATGTGGTAGTGCACGATCCGATGGCGGACCCCGAGGAGGTAGTGGCGGAACAGGGGCTGACACTGACCCCCTGGGAAGAGTTGCCCATGGCCAACGCGGTGATCCTGGCAGTACCCCACCAATTTTATCGCAAGCTGTCTTTGTCACAATTCGCCACAACAATGACACCTAATTCGGTGTTGATGGATGTAAAATCTATTATTGATCGTGATGCCGCCCGCGAGGCTGGCATCACACTCTGGCGTTTATAAAGCGCCTGCGGCGTAATAAGAAGGAGCAAAAACGCGTGTGTGGAATTATTGGTTATGTCGGCCCTCAGGATGCGCGCAATGTCGTCATATCCGGACTCAAGCGCCTGGAATACCGGGGCTATGACTCTGCCGGCATCGCCCTGCAGGGCGCGGAGGCAGACCACACCCTGATTGTTAAAGCCGCCGGCAAGGTCAGCCAGCTGGAAGCCGAGCTCGATGAACAGCGCCTGCCGGAAACCGCAACCACCGCTATCGGCCACACCCGTTGGGCCACCCATGGCGAGCCGACCGTGGCCAATGCCCATCCCCACAACAGTGCCAGCGGCGATTTTGTCATCGCCCACAACGGCATCATCGATAATTACCTTGGCATTAAGCAGTTTCTAAAGGACAAGGGTTTCGAGTTTCGCAGCGAAACCGATACGGAAGTCATCGCCCATCTCATCGAGTTCTGCTATGAGGGCGATCTCAAAGCCGCCGTCATCAAGGCATTGGCACAATTGGAAGGTACCTACGGACTGATGGTGATGTCACGCCTGCATCCCGACACCCTGGTTGCCGCTCGTAACGGCAGCCCCATCGTGGTTGGCATTTGCGATGACGAAACCGTGATTGCCTCCGATGTCAGCGCATTGATCAGCCACACCAAGCGAGTCATATACCTGGATGACGGCGATGTATTGTCAGCGACCAGCGCCAGCGTCGATATCACCTCACTGCGCAATCAGCCAGTGGCGCGCGACGCCACCGAGATTGATTGGGACATCGAGGAAATCGAGAAGGGCGGTTACGAACACTTCATGCTCAAGGAAATCCACGAGCAACCCAGTGCCCTGAAAAACACCCTGCGCGGACGGCTGGATTTTGCCGCTAATTCCACCAAGCTCAGCGGCATGCAAATGGGGCCTTCCAACCTGGCCGATATCGACCGGATGTTAATAGCCGCCTGCGGTACCTCTCTCTATGCCGGCATGGTGGGTAAATTTCTATTTGAAGATTTTGCCGACATCCCTGCCGATGTTTTACAAGCGGCCGAGTTTCGTGATCGCAACCCGATTGTGCAGCGCGGCACCTGTATGCTCGCCATTAGCCAGTCGGGTGAAACCGCCGATACCCTGGCCGCGGTCAGGGAGTGCAAGCGCAAGGGCGCAGACGTACTCGGCATCTGCAACGTGGTGGGTTCAACCATCGCCCGGGAGTCGGGCAGGGGAGTTTACCTGCACGCGGGCCCGGAGATAGGCGTGGCCTCCACCAAGGCCTTCACCAGCCAGGTGGCGGTACTGGCGATGATGGCCATCATGCTCGGGCGCAACCGCCGGCTCTCGGCGGACATTGGCCAGAACATGCTCAACGAATTATCACGACTGCCAGAGCTGGCCCAGCAGGTGGTGGACCAGGAACAGCACATTGCCGAGATCGCGCGCAAGTATGCCCACGTCGAACACGCCTTTTACCTGGGCCGGGGTTATATGTATCCGGCGGCGCTGGAAGGCGCACTCAAACTCAAGGAGATCTCCTATATTCACGCCGAGGGCTACCACGCCGCAGAGTTGAAGCATGGCCCCATTGCACTGCTCACTGAAGAGGTCCCGGTCATCGTTGCCTGCCCCGACAGCCCCAGCCGGATAAAGACCCTGGCTAATATCCAGGAGTGCAAAGCGCGCAAAGCTCCGGTTGTGGCGATTGCCACCGAGGGCGATGAGGATATTCGCTCGCTGGTGGATGATGTTATTACCATCCCAAAATGTGCGGAGTTCGTTGCACCCATCCCCGTGGTGATTGCAGAACAGTTATTTGCTTATCACGTGGCAAAAGAAAGAGGCTGTGAAATTGATCAGCCGAGGAACCTGGCGAAAGCAGTTACCGTTGAATAGCGGCTAGACAGGGGCCTGACTTTGATTGCCGCGGTACTCATTACTGGCAACCACCCGCTGCAGCAATGCTTTGCGCGTAGATCCCTTGTTCAACAGGCTCATATACCAATCGATGCCTGGACCATCGGCGGGGCGTTCCAGCACCTGCTCGTACAGGGCAATAACGAAATCCTGCTCGGAGTCGATACTCAACAGTTGTAAATACTCATCGACCGCTGGCAGATACTG
Source organism: Halieaceae bacterium (assembly GCA_965237855.1). Classification (GTDB taxonomy): domain Bacteria; phylum Pseudomonadota; class Gammaproteobacteria; order Pseudomonadales; family Halieaceae; genus CBDEGK01. The sequence goes on from CBDEGK010000001.1 coordinate 575,484, forward strand.
GGATTCTGGATCTGCCTGCAGGGCATCCAGCACCACCTCACGGGGTGTGTTGTTACCCAGCTTGTTGAGGTAGTAATTCAAACCGTCGGGATCAGGGCCGCGGTGCAATATCTTCTCGAAGGCAGCACGGATGAATGCCTCGTTATCTTCCATCAGGAGTAATGGATCGCGGCATACATGTTCACGTTTAATGGCGCGGGCGTGGATCATCCAGTCGTCAATCTCCGACAGTTCAATATCTCCAAAGCCGGTGCTTTCAAGTTGCTCCAACAAGGTTAGCTCAGTAAAGGTATTGAGATGAAAATCGCCATCCTGGTGCTGGGTGCCCAGCAGCGACTGAATGATCCCATGGTGGGCCGCAGGGGTTTGGTTCGCTGGCTCTTCCAGCTGGCGGAGTAGGCTGATGGCATTCGGCACCTTCAGTTCAAGCACGCCACCCATGGCCAGAACACGGTTCCATTCCTGCAACGTTGTGGTGCATTGCAACCGCGATATATGTTCGAGGATATCCATCGCCTGGATCTCCGTGTAGTACAGATCGGGTAGCACACTGAGATCGGTGACATCGCAGACCAGGTCCGGTGCGTGGTAGGCATCGATATCGACATTGACGTAACCGCCGCGCTTATCAAAGCCACTGCCCAGGTTTAGCTTACGAGGGTGTTGATCCGCGGAGAAACTGGTTTCATTCATAGGTTTGAAAACTCATGGTAGCTTAGGGCGCGTGATGCGGCTATGACGTTATCACATCACCTCAATAACACGCTCCGCCACCGCCTTACCCGACAAATAGGCTCCATGCACGGTGGCACGATAGGCACTCAGCGTATGTTCGCCGGCAAAAAAGAGTGTGTCGTTGATGGGTTCCGCCAAGTCGTCAAAGTCTGAGCTGGGGCTGCCCTGGGCGGCATAGGAATAGGCGCCGAAGCTGTTTTCATTGGCACGCCATTTTGTTCGCAGCAGGGCACTGGGTGCGGGTATGTTGTCACCGTAGATGGCTTGTAGGTTGGCCATGACGGCATCGATAACCTGCTGATCGGAGAGGGCTTCTGAGGCGTCAGCTTGATCGCCGAAGGCGAAGGTCATCAGGGCATTGGCTTGAAGGCCGGTTATAGGCTTGAGATTGAGGAAATAATTAAACAGGCCTTTTGTGGGACTAGTATAGCCAATGTAGTGCACATCGAGATCCCAAAACGGGGCGCTGTTGGCATCCCAGTTCAGCAAAAACTTGTTGACGTTGCCCATGCCCATGCGACTGACGGCCTGGCTGTGTGAGCTTGGTAGGTCAGGTGTGAAGGTAATAGCGCCTGCTTTTAATACCCCAAGCGGTACGGTCACAACCACCGCCCCAGCGGTGTAGCTTTGGTCGTCGGTGGTGGACACGGTACCGCCTTCGCTGGCGTAATCAATGGCACTGACGCGCTGGTTGAGCCGTACCTCAAACTCGCCGCTCTCATGCAGATACGTTGCCAGGGTATCGTAACCGTTAGTGACAAATTGTTCGGCGCCCGCGAAGGCTTCGTCATCGTCAAATTGGCTGGATGAGAGTTTGGTGATATCGCCACCGATGTCGAATTCCAGGTAGGCCGATAACATGTAGTCGCGGAGCTGAGGTGTGGCATTGAGTTGGGTAAAGGAAAAGCTGTCATACACAGTTTTGAAGCTTTGTTCGACTGTACCGGCGCCGCGCACTTGCTCCAGGGCAGCTTCGTACAGCTCGTACTGGCGGTCCTCCAGGGTCCCAGACACGCTATTGCCATCGGCATCGTACAGTTCGCTGTTGTCGTCGTTCGTCCGAAAGGTATCCAAACCAGCCGCGTCGGAGATTTGCGCAATCGGGTTGTTGGTCCCGGCCCCGTGGATCCAGCTGGCGCCCTCGTCAAAAGCAATGCCCAGTGAGCGATCCGTGCGCGTGCGCCCACCGATTTTGTCCTGGGCCTCTAACACAAGCACCTCAAACCCGGCAGCGGTGAGATCCTTGGCGGCTTTCAGGCCAGACACTCCGCCGCCGATCACCAGCACCTCGTAATTGGTTTGAAGCGTGCTTTGACAGGCGTCGCTTTGTGAACAGATTTCATTGAGTTGGGCGGTAATCGCGGTACAGGTGGTTTCCGCCTCTGTTGCAGCACTGCCGACCCCAGCCAGGCTGTCGGCCAACTCAGTATCACTCAGGCCCACACCCAATTGATTGCTGCTAACATAGTAGTCCGTGATCACTGCGCGCTTGTTCTGCAAGATCAGTAAATCGTCGTTCTGGGCGCCATTGAGCACATCCAAAGCAATCGACTGCAAGGTTCTGAACTGGCTGTCCAACTCGCCCACATAAAAGTTCAGGCCGGCCTGGTCGGGAGCCCGGTTGAACAGCTGTTGATAGATGTTTTCGACCAGTTCGGTGTTGGACAAATTGCCGAACCGTGCCTCGAATTCCGGTGAGGTGCCGAAAGCGGCAATGATGGCATCCAGGTTGCCGTTCTCCTGGTCTAGCTTTCCCGCCCAAAAATCTAGTCCCGCCGAGTCCGCCGGCCGGCCATAGTAGGCGACATAGGCATCCAGCACAGTCAGCTCGCTGGCGCTAAAGGCGTTGGTTTGGCACTCATCGGCATAGCCATTGGCACCAAAAATGCACGCTAACAGGAAGAGGGACGAACGGAAGAGGCTGAACCTGAACATAGAGGTACCCACTTTTACTACACAGTCTAGTAGGGCTGAATTCAATCGGCCACTGGGCTATTCATTCAAAGTCTGCAGGTAGGTAAGCAGGGGTGCTGACGTCGTAGAGTGATGTTGTCATTCAATGAATGCCTGAGCAGGCTTGAATGTCTTTAATTTAACATAATATATATTATGCGCATTTAGTGTGTAAGCGTTATTTAGTAATGTCACTTTTCCGTTATTTAGAGATGTCACTCTCAGTACAATTCCCCAAGTGTATCAGATGCTTGGGAGGAACCAGGAGTGACATTACTGACAATGAGTCAAACAGAGATTACGAGGTTGCAGGTGATTATGGATGTGGCTGAACGACGCTTAACGCGAGCCCAGGCTGGTGACTTGTTGGGACTGAGTTCGCGTCAGGTTCAACGATTAGTAAACCGCTATCGCCTTGAGGGCGCGGCGGGTCTGATGTCGCGCAAACGTGGTGTCGCTAGCAATCGGAGATACCCAGGCAGTCTGCGGGAATATACGTTGAGCTTGCTTCGTGCCCAGTATGCTGATTTTGGGCCAACGCTGGCCGCGGAGAAGCTGTTGGAATGCCATGAGATCGGTTTATCGGTGGGCACGGTGCGTCAGTGGATGATCGCGGACGGCCTCTGGAAAACCCGGAAAGAACAGCGCAGCCGCGTATATCAACCAAGGCGCCGCCGGGAGTGTTACGGCGAGTTGATTCAGATTGATGGATCAGACCATCACTGGTTTGAGGAGCGTGGTCCGCGATGTACATTACTGGTGTACATCGATGACGCGACTGGCCGGCTGATGGAGCTGCGTTTTTGTGCATCGGAATCGACCTTTGATTATTTTTACGCGACTCGTGTATCTGGCCAATCACGGTAACATTTTACAGCGATAAACACAGGGTGATGCGACAACCGGCACTGACCCAGTTCGGCCGAGCCTTGCATGCATCGACAATCTTGCAAATACCTCTCAGGCCAAGGGACGGGTTGAGCGAGCAAACAAAACACTATCAAAGAGCTTCGCCTGCATTCACCCCGTGAGGCCAATGCGTTTGCCCCTGAGTTTATTGCTGATTTTAATCGCCGTTTTGGCCGGGAACCGCTGCAGGTAGGTAAGCAGGGGTGCTGACGTCGTAGAGTGATGTTGTCATTCAATGAATGCCTGAGCAGGCTTGAATGTCTTTAATTTAACATAATAAGCGGCGGGGGCAGAAACATATATTATGCGCATTTAGTGTGTAAGCGTTATTTAGTAATGTCACTTTTCCGTTATTTAGAGATGTCACTCTCAGTACAATTCCCCAAGTGTATCAGATGCTTGGGAGGAACCAGGAGTGACATTACTGACAATGAGTCAAACAGAGATTACGAGGTTGCAGGTGATTATGGATGTGGCTGAACGACGCTTAACGCGAGCCCAGGCTGGTGACTTGTTGGGACTGAGTTCGCGTCAGGTTCAACGATTAGTAAACCGCTATCGCCTTGAGGGCGCGGCGGGTCTGATGTCGCGCAAACGTGGTGTCGCTAGCAATCGGAGATACCCAGGCAGTCTGCGGGAATATACGTTGAGCTTGCTTCGTGCCCAGTATGCTGATTTTGGGCCAACGCTGGCCGCGGAGAAGCTGTTGGAATGCCATGAGATCGGTTTATCGGTGGGCACGGTGCGTCAGTGGATGATCGCGGACGGCCTCTGGAAAACCCGGAAAGAACAGCGCAGCCGCGTATATCAACCAAGGCGCCGCCGGGAGTGTTACGGCGAGTTGATTCAGATTGATGGATCAGACCATCACTGGTTTGAGGAGCGTGGTCCGCGATGTACATTACTGGTGTACATCGATGACGCGACTGGCCGGCTGATGGAGCTGCGTTTTTGTGCATCGGAATCGACCTTTGATTATTGTTGTGGTCAACTATTTTTGGACACTTTGCTTAAGTTAAATTCGTAGTCCATCGGTGTTTTGTAACCCAGCGTAGAATGCAGCCGCTTCGCGTTGTAATACACTGCCACATACTCTCTGACATCAGCGATCGCGGCTTCTCGGGTGCGATATATCCGGTCACACGTCCATTCGCGCTTTAGGCTGCTGAAAAATCGTTCAACTGGCGCGTTGTCCCAGCAATTACCTTTTCGGCTCATGCTCGCTATCATTCCATACTGCTTCAGCAGTGCTTGGTAGGCATAGCTGGCATATTGACTGCCACGATCTGAGTGGTGAATCAGACCTGGCGGTGGATTTCTAAGGCTTACAGCCATTATCAATGCCCTGATGGCCAGCGCCTTGGTCATGCGGCGATCCATAGACCAGCCAACAACTCGTCGAGAATACAGATCAATCACCACGGCCAGGTAGATCCAACCCTCCTGAGTCCAAAGGCAAGTAATGTCGGTCCCCCAACACTGATTGGGTGCCACAGGTGAAAATGCTCGATTCAGCACATTGTCAGCCACTGGTAATCGATGTTTGCTGTCGGTGGTGACCTTGTATTTACGTTTAGATTTGACGGCGAGGCCCATAGATTTCATGAGCCGTCTGGCGCGATAACGACCAATGGAGAAGCCTTCTGCAGTAAGTTGACGGCTCAGCCTTCGGCTGCCCATACTCTGTCGAGATTCTGCAAACAGGGATTTCATTCGTCGCCTGACAGCCAGTTCTTCGGGACCAATTACCTTCCCTCCTCGGGCTCTCCAGGCGTAGTATGAACTGCGCTTTACACCGATGACCCGGCACAACATTGTTACTGGATATTTGGCGGTATTACATTGCACTAAGGCGTACTTCACTTCATTTCCTTTGCGAAATACGCCGACGCCTTTTTTAGAATTTTTTTCTCCATTTTGAGCTCTCGAACCTCGCGGCGCAGCCGCTTTAGTTCTTCTTGTTCGTCCTGGGCGAGTGCATTGGCGTGAGATTTAGCCTCATGCTCTCGCTTCCAGCGTCCGAGTAGCCCTGGGCCAACATCCAGGCTCCGTGCAGCTGCGGCTATGGAATAGCCCTGCTCAATCACCAATGCCACAGCATCTCGTTTGAAATCATCGGGAAAGTTCCGTTTTTGTCTGCTTATCATTGTTCACCTCGTATTTCCTTTTTTTACAGTCTATACAAGGTGTCCACTTTTAGTAGACCACAACAACTGATTGATGCGGGACATTTAACGGACTCACGCAAAGGCAAAAAGCGTGGCTTTATGTCCGTGGTCTCTGCGCGCCATGCCCCCACTGCCAGTCTCGTGATGCCCAATGGCTTCCGGCTGGAATTGCAGGGCGCTATTGACCAAGTATTGTTGAGGGACCTGATTGCTGTGGCCCGCGAGGCGTCATGATCCGGCCAGGCGTCGATGCGCGTATTCATTTGTATCGGGACGCCGTGGATATGCGTAAATCCATCAACGGCCTGGTCGCCATCGCAGAGGGCGAGATGGCACTCGATCCGTTCAGCGCGCAAGTGTTTATCTTCTGCAACCGCAACCGCACACTCATCAAAATGGTGGCCTGGGAAGGCAATGGCTTTGTGCTGCTGCTGAAACGGCTGGATAAGTCTCGCCTTCAGTGGCCTGCCTCACTACCGCTGTGTGTTGTTGAACTGAACACGCAACAAATAGATTGGCTACTGGCCGGTTACAACTTGACCGTGATGCAAGGACACGACGTGTTGCCGCACCATCGGGTTTTGTAAGGTTTTTCTGTGTGTCTGCCATCACGACAGCAGTATAATATAGCCATGACCGACGCTGCTTTGCCAACCGATTACGATGCGCTACTGACTCCCTTATACAATCTGATAAAGGAGGATTTGTTCTCACTCATTCAGGAGAACTCTCCCACCAGTAAAAAATATCTTCGCAGCATGGCTGGCTTTCTATTAATCGGGTGGCACTACACCAAAAGCGATGGACGGAAAATCCCTAGTACCCCATAATCCTCTTGGGCGTCAATATCTAACTTGCCCAGATCAGTAACATTTTCTGGTAGCGTTTCCATCACAATAGGATACTTTCTGTAAGAATTCGCATGCCATATTTTTATCACAAATAAGTATCCGGCTCATCCAGGAGCCGGAACTGCTCCTGGATGGGGTCGATATCTCCGGTCTCAAATGTCTACCCGCCCTGGCCGCCTCCGCAGCAATTTAATCAGGAATAAATGAGCAAAACCTGAGGCTTTAGGTGCGGTGACCTTACAGGCTGGGCTCATGAAAGCGGTGCCCGTACTCACGAACAACCCCGGCCAGCTGCATGTGATGATTCACGGGATGCAGCAAACCATCATCCTTCTCAATGAGCAACTTCACATGGCCATTGATCAGCAATACGGCCGTAAGGCGGATGTCGTCGATATTGATTAACACACGTTGTTCGAGTCTGCAGAGGTACAGTTGTTATCTCTGACAAGCTGAAGAGACCCTGGCCACCACCCAAGTAAGATACCCACCCCATGAGAACGCTGGGGTCTGCGAGTTAATAATGACCTCCCCACCGTGCGGATCGATCATAGAGTCACCTAAGGCTGAGCAAGTCTGTGATGATTGTGGTAGTGCACTGCACGATATCGGGACGGAGGTCTCTACTCGACTGGAGTATATTCCGGCCCATCTGATCACAGCCAAGTTCGTGGATCATCTGCCTCTGCACCGCATTGAACGTCAATGAATGGAGATATAAATGAAATCGAAAAACCTCTTCTCATCTACTAATGGTAACCTCGAAGATTTCTCGATTGTGGGAGGTTTTCCTAGACGAGAGTTTCTTATCAGGTCATCAAAAGCTGCTGGTTTGACATTGGCCGGAGTTAGTTTGCTTGGCAAAGTCTACGCGCAAGATGGCTGTGATATCCCCAGCAATTGGCCTACGACCATTCCAAGTCTCTACCGGGAGCGATATCGAAACTGGTCTCAGGGAATCAACGTCGATAGTTTGCTCACATTTGAGCCATCAGATGAGCAAGAGATCGCTAACGTGGCCAACTGGTGTGCAGCAAATGGATATAAGTTGCGTGCTAAAGGAATAATGCATGGTTGGTCGCCGTTAGCGATCACGTCCGATACAGTCTGCACTGACAATATCATTCTCGCTGATACAACTGTCAACCTTGTCGAACTGGCCTTTGATAACAGTAATCCCTCGATTCCCACGATTACGGCCCAGACGGGGGCAACGATGGAGTCGGTCATGACGTATTTGGAGTTGAACTGTGGCGAAGGTAATGGCGACGCTCCTGGGTATGGAATTACCGCTACTATGGCACCGGGCCATGTGACCGTCGGAGGAGCCTTGGCGATCAATGCGCACGGGGCCTGTATTGAATCAGAGGGTGGGTCGGATCCTGAGGACTGGATTTACGGCAGTTTAAGTAATTTGATTTTGAACTTGAGGGCCATCGTATGGAATGATGAAACATCCCAATACGAAGCGACAGCTTTTACCCGTTCAGCCAACTCTTATACTGGCGCGCTGCTGGTTCATCTTGGTCGAGCCTTTATCACAGAGGTCGAGCTACAGGTGGTCAATAACTTTAATCTAAGGTGCCAAAGCTCCACGTCGATAACATCGGAAGAACTTTTGGTTCAGATGATGCGGTCCCCAATAGTTTTACCAATTTGGCTTTTCAGAGCGGTCGCATAGAAACCATATTGTATCCATTCACTGACAAACCCTGGACAAAGGTGTGGTCGCACGAAACTACACAACCCAGTGGATCTCGATACACAGATACACCCTACAATTACCCGTTTTCTGACACAATTCCTCTAGTATTCAATGACTTTATAGAAAAAATAATATCGGGCGATACCTCGGTAACACCTGCATTTGGTGCTGCGCAGTACGAGCTAACAAATTATGAGTTGAACACACAGCAACCGGATGGAACACGCCTCAACGACCTTTGGGGCCCTTCAAAAAACACTCTCCTCTATATAACGGATACCACATTACGCGTCTCTGCCAATGGAATATGTGTGCTGACAAATAAAGAAAATATGCAATTAGTAGTGAATGCCTTCTATGAACAGGTGATGTCTATGATGGCTGAATACCGAGATAAAGGAGAGTATCCGATGAATGGCCCGCTGGAAATACGAGCCACAGGGTAATCCCCCATTATTAGCTGCGCACAAAAGTAGAGCTCATGCGGCTTGCGCCAACTTCTGATACGGGGTAATTCCTCCAATGGCCATGTTTGGCCGTTCTGTGTTGTATTGCCACAACCAGCGAGTGGCAGTGTGCTGGGCATATTCGATCGATTCAAACAGGTGCTGGTCCAGCCACTCGTGTCGAACCGTTCTGTTGAAGCGCTCCACGTACGCGTTCTGTTGCGGATTGCCGGGCTGGATATAGTGTAGCCTAATCTGTTGTTTCTCAGCCCACTCCATCAGTTGGCCACTGATTAGTTCGGGACCATTGTACATATGGAACAGAGCTCTTAACTGGTCAGAGCTTCCAATAGAGTGCTCGTAGTGGCCACAGCAACATGTAGATCTCCTAAAGTAAGAATGCGAACTCTCACAACAGGAGGCATGTTGCCATGACCGTAATTCACGATATATCTAAAACCAGTACATTAGTAGCCATCGATATTTCCAAGAGCAGGAACGACATCCTGATTCAGGAGCTGGGAAGGAATCGGTACAAGATGAGCATTACAAATGAGCGCGTAGACCACGACCGATTTATTCAATTGCTCTCCAGCTTCAAAGATCCTGTTGATGTTGGCTTTGAAGCGACTGGAAACTACCATAGAGCCATTGCCTGGAGATTAGTATCCGCCGGATTCAACGTACACTTGATTTCCTCCGTTGCCTTGGCTCGGACGCGAGAGGCCCTTCATAACAGTTGGGATAAGAACGACCCCAAGGACGCCCAGGTGATGCTGTATATGTTGGCCACTGGGAATGTGCAGCGATATCAGGATCCGCTTCAAGTCGGCATCAACGATTGGCAAGAAATGTCCAAAACCCATGATGCGATATCCAAAGATAAGACTGAAGTCCTGCATCGACTACAGACGCACTATCTGCCGTTGTACTTTCCTGAGATTGACCGATTTCGGCATAACTCCCGCTCCGACTGGTTCTTCAGATTCCTTCATGAGTTCCCTACACCCGGCACAATACAGGCGCTCAGCCGAGAACAATTTATTATGGCGGCGTGGGACCTCGTGGGTCGAAAAGTCGCTAAAACACGTGTGTTATCAGATATTTATGACACGGCCGCATCCTCTACAGGTTTGCCCATATCGGAGTCATCCTCTGCCATAGTGATGTATCGGCTAGTTATCACCCAGATGCGACAACTGATTAAACACCGCGATACGATAGAAGCACATGCACAAGAACAATTGGGCGCTCACCCTGACTTTATTCGCTTGCAGCAGCTGCCCGGTATTGGGCCTATACATGCCTTAACCATCCTCGCTGAGGCTGGGGACCTTCGCAGATTTGGACACTATCGACAGTTTTTGAAGTTCTGCGGATTCGATCTTGCCACACGCCAATCCGGGCAATTTCGTGGTCAGAGCAAACTCTCCAAATACGGGAACGCTCGCCTTCGACGTGCATTCTGGATGGCCGGTCAAATAGCCGTCAGACAGCGAGAAAATAGCTTTCGCGACAAGTTCCAAAGGTACATAGCGCGCGATAGAGAAAATCGAGATCTACGCCGTAAGGCGTTAACAGCTGTTGCCGCCAAAATGGCAAGAGTTGCATATTCCGTGATCAAGCACGAGACCGATTATCGACCCTTTTATGGGGTTAGATAACCAGGCGGATGAACCCTCTCTGTGGGGCCGTAGAGGCGTTTTGACCTCGTAGACAATGTTTGGGTCTTCTGCCTGGACCTGTATCTCGTGTTGGGAATGGTGAGGACTGCTAGTCAGATCCTGTGTTTATAATGGGCGAGAACTATCCATAAATGGGCGGAAGGAAACCTGGGAATATGGTGCCTGGTTGCTCGCAACGCCGCCTAGGGCGGTGGAGGGAGATCTTTTGTGTGTAGATAACTTGACTCCAGACTTAGAACGTTGTCGCAGCGAATGGAATTGGGCTTACCACGCCACTCGATGATTTGCTCCAGTGCCCGTATGACACGCACCGCCGGTAATGAGAAATCCACCTCAATACCCAGCCCCTCGCGATTGTAGTCGTCGATGACATTGAACGTCCTGAAGCTGCGGCCATCGGCCAGGCTGTCATGCATAAAATCCATCGACCACATGATGTTAATTTGACGAGGTACGGCTAGCTCATCCGGCACGTCGCGCTTTAACCGCCGCCTGGGCTTAATCCGTAGGTTCAGCTCTAACTCCCTGTAAATGCGGTATACGCGCTTGTGATTGTACGGGTAGCCCTTCACATTGCGCAGGTACAAATAGCACAACCCGAAACCCCAGGTTCGATTGGTCATCGTCAATCGCAGTAACCAATCGGCGATCAACGCATTGTCGCTCGAATGCTTGGCCTGATAGCGATAGCAGGTCTCGCTGATACAGAATGCGCGACAAGCCAGGCGTACCGACACGCCCTGTTGCTCTACCACGGCTTTGGCCATCTCCTTACGACGAGATGGCTTTACCACTTTTTTGCCAGGGCCTCCTTGACGATCTCCGCCTCTAATTTGGTCTCGGCGTACATCTTCTTGAGTCGCCGGTTCTCATCCTCGAGTTCCTTCATACGCTTCATGAGTGAGGCGTCCATGCCGCCGTATTTGGCGCGCCACTTGTAGAAGGTGGCACTGCTCATGCCGTGCTCCCGGCACAGATCGGAAACTGGCGTACCAGCCTCAGCCTGCTTGAGGATGGCAATGATTTGGCTGTCCTTGAACCTTGATGTCTTCATGCAGAATCTCCTGCGTTCATACTACGAGAAAATTCTACTTTTGGCGTCAGCTACTTCCCGGGGGGATTACCTTTGCCTCGAATCTGGACAGTTTTACACGCCTATCCACAGCCCTGGGCTTTGCTGCGAAACTCTGCCGGATATTGCAAGCGGGGTACTGCTGGTTTTTCTGTTTCAAATGTCATGATGGTATCTGGGTAAAGAACTGCACATTGATTTCGGATGGTGATTACTATTCATCGCTTAGCCATCGGGAATCGTTCTGCCATACCCTCGGCATAGGGCAATAGTAGGGTGCGTGCTTCCTCGGTTTTTGCCGCAGGCAGTTTGCTCAATACATGCGCCAGATAGTTCTGCGGATTGGGGTCCTGGGGATTTTCCCTCCTAAAAAGACATAATCTCCTGGAGGCCGCGCAATCCGTCCGGCTACAATTGCCCTAGGAGGGGCGGGGCGACCTGTTACAGTATAACACGTGCTCTGTTGGAATATGTTTACTGTTAAGACTATAACCATTGGTTATACCTGTGCAAAATAACAGTCCCTTTTTCTCCTTCTGTCCAGTTTCACAGTTCCCTGGTTCCATTAAAGTTGACGGCGCCGTCATATCTAGTCTAAGATGCGCGTATATCCAATAGATATACAGGAGTATATCGACATGTTGAAAACGGCACCCATCAATATGCGAGTTAAGCCCGCCCAGCACGCTTTGTTAACGAAGGCGGCAGAGGCTGTGAGTAAGGACAGGACAGCGTTCATATTGGATGTAGCCTGTCGTGAGGCCGAGAATGTCCTGTTGGATCAACGCCTATTTCAATTGTCCGGTGAAAACTTTGCGGCTTTTGAAGCTGCCTTGACCGCGCCTGTCCAGAGCAATGACGCCTTAAGGGCGTTGCTGGCCGAGCCCTCTCCTTGGGAGTAATTTCCCCTCCGGAACTACTGACCGAAGACCACGATACCACGCAGTTCGATTGCGGTAGTGACATGATGACGGAGTGGCTAAAGAAGCATGCGCTCAAGAATCAAGGAAATGGCGCCAGCCGCACCTTTGTCATCTGCCAAGACGGCGTAGTCATTGGTTACTATGCGCTAGCCACTGGCAGCGTGGAGCATGCCCAGGCACCAAGAAACCTCAGAAGAAATATGCCCGACCCAATCCCTGTCATCATATTGGGTCGACTCGCCATTGATGCTGGGCATCAAGGTGAAAGACTGGGGGCGGCCCTACTCAAAGATGCGATGCGAAGAACTCTCACTGTTGCACAGCAAGCAGGCGTAAAGGCCATGTTGACGCACGCCATTTCCGAAGACGCCACATGCTTTTATGTGAAGTTTGGATTTCGGGAGTCCCCGATTGACCCGATGACTTTGATGCTTCCTGTGAAGGACATCATTGCGCACCTTTAGAGCAGGCCGCCCGCTGCCCCTGGCAAGCCTATATAGCGGGACTGTAGTTTCAAAAATATATAATATTCACGGGGAAGATTATATATTCTATCCACACTGAGGGCGCTGTGGAATCTCAATAATCAGCCCCATGGGCTTCTCCAGGTAATCGGGCGGGGGCGAGGTGTCCTCCTGTATGAATAAATGTCTGCCAGCGCTGAGAGGCAAAGCGTAGATCAATTTCTGCCGGCAGGGATTTCTTTCTTGAGCTGCGGTGTTGACGCACAAAAATCAATGCCCGAAGCAGGCTTTGGCCTTGAGTGGACGAGTTGATTTTAATTTGATCTAGAACTCTGAAAATGACAGCTCGATTGTTGGCATGAGCTGGCCATAATAGCGGTAGATAGTTGTTATGGTGGTAGGCCGTAACGAGTTTGAATTGATCGGTTATGGCTTCAATTCCACCGTGATCATCAAGCAAGTCTCGAACGTGTTGACCGAGAATTTCGTTGGTATCGCAGGTATCCGCGCGTTATATTACCTGGCCTAAAACGTCAATGAGGGATTCCTCTAGCTCCCGGTGTTTTTCTTGCAGTTCGCGTAGTTTATTTTGCGCGGAATGATGTACACTCTTCATTCGGCGCAAGAACATATCAATCAACTCATCGCGTGTTTTTGCCTGCGTTTCATGGAGCAGGCTAAGCAACAAAGTGTAGCGCTTAGCATCGCTGACACCCCTCGGATGTCTCCGAGTGCATAAGCCGAAGCCTCAGCTGCGAATTGTCGGATTTTGGTGTACGCGATATCATTAAAAAATGGCTTGGGATCGAGGATTGAATCCACCAGTGTAAGACGATCAGCCCACGCTCGAAAGTGTTTCAAGGTGGCTGGGCCTGGTGTTTGTTTCATCTGGGCAAATCGGGTGATACGTTCCCCATCTTTAACTTCTAATAAAGTGTCTAAGGTTTGTCGTTGATTATTTTCAAGAGTACTAGTGATTTTTAGATAAAGTTCCTCATGAATGACCTGGCGCTCGTGGCTGACTAGACGATCCAGGCTGCTAAAGGCCGGTAGCTCCATTTTTGCGTTGCTTAGTGATTCAATGGCAACATTAATGAGGTCGGCTGGATTACTCATGGTATATGCAGCCTTGTGAACACAGTCAATAACACGCTCCCGGCCTTCTTCCGAGAAAGCGGCACTTTCCAGATACTCTCGGCAAGCCAACCGGTATCGGTAGAGTGTTTTCCTCAGGTGCTCATCGTTGATCAACCAGGATGTGTCAGGTAGCCCCAGTTGCCGAGATAGATGGACTACAATTTGATTGGGGACTTGTTCTAGGGGAATGAAGTACCCTAAATGCTGCCGTGTTTTTAACATGACAGCGACCACAAGGTGGGGTCCTGGGGATTTTCCGTCCTAAAAAGACATAATCCGCTGTAGCCCTTGCCAGTCGTGTCTTTCAGGGAAGCATCAACTCCTGCATAGCCCCATTTTTATCCCATTCAGTTATGATTCTGAGCCTTTAGGCATCAGATATGGCATATACCGAAAGACTCCAGATCCTCATTGAGTCCGAAATTAGTGATCTATACAGCCCTCCATGTTTCTCCCTCGAAGAACAGCGATTCTACTTTGCGCTGAATGATCAAGAAGCCAAGGCTGCAAAATCTATCCGCAGTCGAGCTCACCGTTGCTTCTTTGTAGCCTTGCTGGGTTACTTCAAGTCCAGGCCTGTGGTTTTGAGCCCAAGTTTTGGCGATGTCGAAGAGGATTTACGGTTTATCGCCAATGAGCAACTCCCTGGCCCTGGTATCCGGCGCTTCTCGCTGGATCAAAAGCAGAAAGACCGTCTTTATCAGAAGATATTTAACCTCCTGAATTATCAGAAATGGTGGGATAAGCAGGATCGCTGCCCTTTGATCATACACCTGCAGAAAACAGCCAAGTCATGGATTGACTCCAGATATTTGTTCGATGCAACCACCGAATATTTGTCATTGCGCCGCATCGCGATCCCTAAATACACGGTGATGCAGAACGTCGTGAGTCAGGCGATAAAGCAGGAGCGCGAGCGCATTGCTGCTTCACTGCAGAAGCATCTATCAGAGAGTTTGTCTGATGATCTAGCAACCTTGTTGTGGTCTACTAAAAGTGGACACCTTGTATAGACTGTAAAGAAGCAAATACGAGGTGAACAATGATAAGTAGACAAAAACGGAACTTTCCCGATGATTTCAAACGAGATGCTGTGGCATTGGTGATTGAGCAGGGCTATTCCATAGCCGCAGCTGCACGGAGCCTGGATGTTGGCCCAGGGCTGCTCGGACGTTGGAAGCGAGAGCATGAGGCTAATTCCCACATCAATGCACTTGCCAAGGACGAACAAGAGGAACTCAAGCGGCTGCGCCGCGAGGTTCGAGAGCTCAAAATGGAGAAAGAAATTCTAAAAAAGGCGTCGGCGTATTTCGCAAAGGAAATGAAGTGAAGTACGCCTTAGTGCAAGGTAATACCGCCAAATATCCAGTAACAATGTTGTGCCGGGTCATCGGTGTAAAGCGCAGTTCATACTACGCCTGGAGGGCCCGTGGAGGCAAGGTGATTGGTCCTGAAGAGCTGGCTGTCAGGCGGCGAATGAAGTCCCTGTTTACAGATTCTCGGCAGAGTATGGGGAGTCGTAGACTGAGCCGTCAACTTACTGCAGAAGGCTTCTCCATTGGTCGTTATCGCGCCAGGCGGCTCATGAAATCTATGGGCCTCGTCGTCAAATCTAAACGTAAATACAAGGTCACCACTGACAGCAAACATCGATTACCTGTGGCTGACAATGTGCTGAATCGAGCATTTTCACCCGCAAGCCCCAACCAGTGCTGGGGGTCCGATATTACTTATCTTTGGACTCAGGAGGGTTGGGTCTACCTGGCCGTGGTGATTGACCTTTACTCTCGACGAGTTGTTGGCTGGTCTATGGATCGCCGCATGACCAAGGCGCTGGTCATCAGGGCATTGATAATGGCTGTAAGCCTCAGAAATCCGCCGCCCGGCTTGATTCACCACTCCGATCGTGGCAGTCAATATGCCAGCTATGCCTACCAAGCACTGCTGAAGCAGTATGGAATGATAGCGAGCATGAGCCGAAAAGGTAATTGCTGGGACAACGCGCCAGTTGAACGATTTTTCAGTAGCCTAAAGCGCGAATGGACATGTGACCAGGTGTATCGCACGCGAGAAG
>CBDEGK010000002.1:0-480713 GCA_965237855.1 Halieaceae bacterium
CGGTTACTGAGCAACCAATGTCTAGACACAAAGATCGTTGCAGAAGAAGATTCCAAATCGTGCACAAAGTGCTGTTGTGAGGTAGGCAGCCTGTGCATGTCGAATTGCTAATTCCAGCTAAGAAACCATTATAACCAACCCGATTTCCGCATACCGTAAGAATGTAAAAGGTAGCCAAAAAGATCCATGTAAACAGCGGCGGAAAATCCTCCTGGAAGCTAACGATTGGTATGGTATGCGATTGCCAGCTTTGAAAAGAATTGCGCCCAAGTCTTTAGTTATTTAGTACATTGAGCCCAAATGAATCAGTGGAAATTGGCATCAAACCACATTAACAGCATCAAAAGCACGCATGTAACTCGTTAATTTAGTGCCACTTAGCACCAATGGCCATACAATCTTTAACTTTTAGAAACACATTACGGCAGAGCTTTCATAATGCTACCCCTTTCAGTGCATTGCTTCCCGCAATTAGTGTAACCCACGCTTACCTTCGCCAAAACCAGCGAGCGCTAACGCTTAATCAGTCCTTGTGCCCTTCTCGAATAGAGAGTGTGCAGGGATAATACCGACTCCGCTTGAACGTCTATAAAGACATCAGGCAAGCAGTTTTGCCTGGCGATCATAGAGTACTGGAACCACCTGATCCCATCCCGAACTCAGTAGTGAAACGGTGCATCGCCGATGGTAGTGTGTAACCGCAACTTCTACTCCATATGATGCGGAAGCAGCGCTTCAATTTCCTCAAGGCACGTTGCCTTTGGTAGTTCTGTAAATATGTGCCGCAAGTAGCGGTACGGTTCAATATTATTCGCCTTGGCCGTTTCAATCAAACTGTACAGATTCGCCGTGGCATTCGCTCCGGCCACACTGTCACAGAATAGGTAATTCTTTCGCCCCACCACGAAGGGACGTATCGCGTTCTCTATCAGGTTGTTGTCGATCCGCAGGTCACCATGCTCAACATACACGATCAGACCAGGCCATTGCTTATGCATGTAGTTCAACGCCTTGCCCAGGGCCGATTGTTTTGGCACCAGTGGCAGATGCTCATCCAGCCATTGGCGCAGGTCGTCCAGCAGGGGAAGGGCCTCCTTCTGTCGCTTGTCTCTGCGTTCGTCAACACTCAGATCAGCGGCTTCGCGCTCGATGCGGTACAAAGCCCTGATCTTCTTCAAGGCAACACCTGGCAGTGATGCAGGATCAGGCTTCAACTGCGACTTTAACGCCTCATCGAACTTGCGCCGGGCATGGGCCATACACCCCAGCCGTGTGATGGCGGAGCCTGCACACACTTTCGCGTAGCCTTCATAGCCATCGGTCTGTAGATACCCCGCGAAGCCCTCTAGCAGTCGCACAGGTACGGCCTGGCTGCGGCTGGGATCATAGTCATACAGCACCATCGGGTGTTTTGGCGGCCCGCCCTGGCGTACCCACAAATACGACTTACTTTGCGCCTTGCGCCCCAGTTCCTTGAGCACCTGGATGGTGGTCTCGTCCATGCCAATGTAATGGCCAGCCAGCATTCGTTCGCCTAGCAAATTAATTAGCGGCTGGATTGCCATCCCCGCCTTAATCATCCACTGGGCCATGGTAGAGCGCGGTAAATCGATGCCACTGCGCCGTAGCTGTGTCTCTTGCCGGTACAGGGGCAAGCTATCCACGTACTTGGCCGTGACGATATGCGCCAGTGTGCCGGGCGATGCCATCGTCTTGGGCAACAGCTGCGGTGGCATCGGTGCGGTCTTGATCTGCCCTTCGCACTGCGGGCAACCGTAGACCGTCTTGATGTGACGCAGCACCTGGATTTGCGCGGGAATGATATCCAGTTGTTCACAGCTGCGTTCGCTGATGACCGTCAGGGTGCTTTGGCACTGCTTGCACTGGCAGGCCTCGCCTTCCAGGGTATGCACGATGTTGATTCGGGGTAATTCGGGCGGCAAAGGCTTACGACGGCCTCGGGTTCTTCTATGGGCCGGCACAATCATTGAATCATCGGCATCAGCGTCCTCCTGGGAGGTGCCGCTAACAGCCTCGGCCTCTGGAAGGCTAATATCACCGGCTAACAGTGATAACTGATCAATGTTGAACTTCTCACTACGCGCACCGAAGTGCTGGTGACGCGACAGGCGAATCTGTTCCAGTAAGTTCCGGATAAAGTCTTGCTGATGGGATAGCTGGGACTGCTGTGTTTCACACAGCGTTCGTAGTGCATCGTAGTCATTGGGTAATACAGGACTCGTCATGAGTGGATTATACATCGGCGTGTTTGGTGATACACCGAACAACGCTATAAAACCCGTTGGTGCGGCAATACATCGTGTCCTTGCATCACGGTGAGGTCATAACCTGCAAGCAGCCAATCAATTTGCTGCGTATTGAGCTCAACAACCGACAATGGCAGTGAAGCGGGCCACTGAAAACGAGACTTGTCTAGCCGTTTCATCAGCAGCACAAAGCCATTGCCCTCCCAGGCCACCATTTTGATGAGGGTGCGTTGGCGGTTGCAGAAGATGAACAACTGCGCGCTGAACGGATCAAGCGCCATCTCTGCTTCCACAATAGCGACCAGGCCGTTGATCGATTTACGCATGTCCACGGCGTCCCGATACAGATGAATGCGCGCATCGGCAGTGGGCCGTATCATGACACTGAGTGGACGGCACTCATGAGATCCTGCAGCAGAGCACGGTCTACAGCACCTTGGAGTTCTAGCCGAAAGCCATTGGGCATGACCAGTGTTGCAGAGGTGTTGCTGCCCACTGAGGTGACAGGTACAAATCCACACTTTTTGCCTTTGCGTGTGTCCGGCAGATGTCCTGCGATGATGAGCCGTGTTTTCCAGCCATAGAGGTGTTTGGCCTTGAGTTGGTGTGCGGCGGCGTAATCGACCAGGGAACCACCACTGGTGGCAGCGGTGTTCAGATGGTCAAGCCAGTAGCGCTGGCGTTGTGAGATCGGTTTGATGGGCATGGCGTGCTCCAGTGAGAAAACACGAGCATGGCAGGCTTCGGCTCAGGCCGATAGGATGCACTTAATGGAGCGCTTACGCTATTACCACCCGGTGTGCATCATTAACCGCAATTACCCGAGCATGATGTTTGCCACGCTGGCTGCCTATGGGCTGTCCGGGAAACAGCGCTGGGGTATCTGTGATGACGATCTCTCGGCCTGCCAGGACACCATCGACACTGTCTGGGGTGAGGTGCAGGATTATGCCGAAGAGGCCTACGATCGCAGCAGTAATTGCGACTTCACCAGTTTCGTTGGCTATGAATGGACCGGCACGGTGGGCTCCGGTCAAAACCTGCATCACAATGTGATCTTTCGCAATAAGCATGTGCCCCACTATCCCCTGAGCTGGGTTGAGTCACCCTCATCGGTAGCGCTCTGGGACTACCTGGAGCAGGAATGTGTTGAGAGCACGCCAGGTTGTGACGCCGTGTTTATCCCACACAATTCCAATCTCAGTGGCGGCTTGATGTTTGAATCTGCCCGGGTGGGAAGCACGGAAGTCCCCTCTGAACCCGTCACCGCGGTGGAAGCGGCCCGCCGTGCCCGCTGGGAACCCCTGTTTGAAATTATGCAGCACAAGGGCTCCTCAGAGTGCGATAACCGCAACGGCTGGGAGAGCGATGAGTTCTGTGGCTTCGAGAAAATGGGTTACGACAGCTTTGGTGGCAAGAACACCGGTATGGCTGAAGGCGGGGCCCTGGATTGGCTGCAGATGTTCACCAGCGAGGATGCACTGCCGGTTACCAAGCTTCCCGATCCCTCTAATTTTATGCGCCACGGGCTGAAGAAAGGTCTGCAACAGCAGGCGGAGCTGGGGGTAAACAGTTTCAAATTTGGTGTCATCGCCAGCACGGACACACATATTGCAGCACCGGGCTTGACCGCCGAGCGCAACCACCCGGGCCACGGCGGCGCGGGTATGGGGAGCGGCGAGGGCGTTCCCAAAGGCCTGCCCGATGAACTGGAATATGGTCCCGGTGGTCTGGCGGTACTGTGGGCCGAGGAAAACACTCGCGACTCCCTGTTTGCCGCTATGCAGCGGCGCGAAGCCTACGGCACCAGTGGCACGCGGCCTGTTGTTCGCTTCTTCGGCGGTTGGAATTATTCTGCAGACCTGTGTGAATCCCCAGAACTGGTGGCCCAGGGTTACGCCGGCGGTGTGCCCATGGGCGGCGATATGATGACGCGCCCGGATGGGCAGGAAACGGGCCCCAGATTTATCGTATCGGCCGCCCAGGACCCGGGCAGCCCCAATGAACCGGGTACGCCGCTGCAGCGGGTGCAGATCATCAAGGGCTGGTATGAAAACGGTGAATTGAAAGAGCAGGTGCTGGATGTGGCCGGTGGTGCCAATGATGCCAGTGTTGATATATCAACCTGTGAGCAGTCGGGCGCCGGCCATCAGAATTTGTGTTCTGTTTGGGAAGACAAGAACTTCAATGCAACGGCACAGACGTTTTACTACACCCGAGTTCTGGAAAATCCCAGCTGTCGTTGGAGCCAGCATATTTGTGTGGCGGCAAACGTTCAGTGTGATGCCCCCTCGACCATCACCGAGGGCCTGCAAGGGTATTGTTCCGCCGATCACCAGCCTGTGCAGCAGGAGCGGGCCTGGAGTTCGCCGATCTGGTATACGCCGGCAAGCTAGATTTTCTTGATGGCGTCAGCCGTGCTTACCGCACCAGCGCTAACCACCGTGGCGTTAATGCCGCGAAGATTCAGCGATTTCCCCAGTTCGGAATTCACAAATAGCATGGCATCGCGGCCAAAACGGGCGGCAAACTTCTTACATCCCAGGTGGGGTATGGTGGTTATCTCCACTACCGCGGCACCGATTTGCAGGCGCGTGCCAGGGGGCAGGTTGGCATCGCTCAGATCCAGGTCGACATAAAACTGATCTCCGGCGATGGGCCAGTTGACCTTATCGCCGGCGATAGCTGAGATAACCCGGCAGTTCATCAGGTTGATTTGCATGTCTGGGTGGGCACTACCATCGGCGGTATGTCGGGAGCCTTTCTGTTTCCAGTTATCGCCCTCCAGGCCGAGCTCGGGATTCAATTGCCCGGTCTCGATACGCTGTCTTTGATCGACGTCGGGTCGACGCACAATCAACTCCACCCGGCCATTGTCTTTGGGCGCTTGCCTGATACCATCCAGTGCGGCCTCCAGCTGGGAGGCGTTGACATGTTGGCTGATGAGATCGTCCACCGAGAAGCTCCTTTCAAGTGATCAAATGATGGTGCCACAAACGGTAAAATAATGAGATGAGATATTCACGAATAGCCAGCCCGGTAGAGTGTGAAAGGGTGGTGAAGAAGAGCCGCTTCATTAGCCGCTGTGTGCAGATTACCAGTCGTGAGGAATAGCGGTAGGCGATAGCTAGGAAAATTCCTCGGTGGTATAGAGGGATACCTGCATGGAGTCACTCCAACCCTCCCGAGGCAGCCCGGCCTTGGCCCGCAGCTCGCTGACAAATTTCTCCGGATCCGGCATCTGTTCCCACACCGAAGGCAGGTAGGTGGAGCGATGATTGCCATCCTGCAGAATCAGGCCATCTACTCCCGGCCGCAGCTGTTGAATCAAGCTCTCTCTGGATTCCACCTCAATTGGCTGGGCGCGGCTTAATACAGAAATGTGTATATCGACCTGGAGCGGCTCCTCCAATGTTAGCCGTTTAAAACGTTTGTCCTTGAAGGCGGCAGCGATGGCGTTGTGTGCCACATCTGCAAACAGGGGCCTTTGCGCCTGTAAACTGCCGATACAGCCACGCAGCCGCCCGACAATTTTAAGGGTGACGAAACTGCCGAGTTCCTCTCGCAGCAGCGGATGGTAATGAGCGCCGGCAATGTCGAAATTTGAGGGTTTTGGAAATTGGCTGGCGATGGACTGTCGAGCCAGGGATAGAAGTTGTTGGCGATGGGCGAGGTTGTACATGGCGCGTTGCTCTCTCTTGCTTTGGGTATGTTCAACCACCACATAGGCGCCATAGCCGACAACCCGGGCTTTATCGCCCGCCGTGTCACCGGAGTTAATTACGGAAAGCTCATCGATATCGAGGTTTTTAGCCCGCAATACCTGCATCAGGCCATTGATGGGGTTGCAGCCACAGGCCTGGTCGCCAGTCAGATCGGTATCGAGCTGCAATATCTTGTTGGAAGTGCCGGCATCCTTGGCTTGCGCTTCACCGTAGGGAAGAAAGTGGCTGAGATCTGAACTGATAACAACCAGGGTTTCTGAACCACCCCATAGCGCTTCCAGCACCCGGGCCACGTCGGCGGACTGGCATTGCCCCACCACGATGGGCACCAGGGTAAATGCGTTCAGACAACGCTGTAAAAAAGGCAGGTGAACTTCCAGGCTGTGTTCCTCGGCGTGAGCCTGGTCAAGATTGCCGACGCTGGGTAAATTGCGGATGCTGGTGATGGCCGCTTTATCGATGGGTACCTGGCCCAGGGGCGTGCTGTAGAAATCAGCACCCGACAGTGCCATGCCACGAAAGCCTACCCGATGAGCAGGCCCTAGCAGGATAACCCGGCTAATTTTTTCCGCGCCATTTTTAACCCTGGCATAGACTTTGGCGGCGGTACTACCCGAATAAACGTAGCCCGCATGCGGGGCGACAATCGCCTTGGGACAGGCGGCCTCAGTGGCAGCGTCGCGCAAATAACTATCCACGACGCGCTCTAGTTCAGCGGCCTTGCCGGGGTAAAACTGACCGGCAACTGCAGGGGGTCTGACAGTGCTCATGGGAGTATACTACTGCTATGACTGCCGCGGTTCCAACACGTTACTGGCATGAGCTTGCCGATGGCCGTATTCAATGCGATTTGTGCCCCCGCGCCTGCAAGTTGCGCGAGGGTCAGCAGGGTTTGTGTTTCGTGCGGGCACGGCAGGACAACCAGGTGGTGCTGACCACCTACGGCCGCTCTTCGGGCTTCGCCGTGGACCCTATTGAGAAGAAGCCGCTAAAGCACTTTCTGCCGGGCACCCCGGTATTGTCCTTTGGCACCGCCGGCTGCAACCTGGCCTGCAAATTCTGTCAGAACTGGGACATGAGCAAGTCACGGCAGATGGATACGCTGGCCGATCAGGCGTCACCGGAAATGTTAGCCAAGGCTGCCAGTGAGCTGGGTTGTCGCAGTATCGCCTATACCTATAATGACCCGGTGATTTTTCACGAGTACGCACTGGATGTCGCTGCGGCCTGCCGGGAGAAAAATGTGAAATCGGTAGCGGTGACGGCGGGCTATATTTGCCCCGAGCCCCGTAAAGAGTTTTTTGCCGTGATGGATGCGACCAATATTGATCTGAAGGCGTTTACCGAATCGTTTTACTACAAGATCTGCGGCGCGCATTTGCAAGACGTGCTTGAGACTATCGAGTACGTGCATCACGAGACCGACGTCTGGCTGGAGCTGACCACCTTGTTGATCCCCGGCAAAAATGATTCCCGGGAGGAGTTAGAGGCGATGTGCCAGTGGGTGGTGGAGCACCTGGGCCCGGACGTCCCCCATCATTTCACCGCCTTTCATCCGGATTGGAAGATGCGCGACATCGAAAACACGCCAGCCCACACCTTGCAGCTGGCGCGTACGGTGGCAAAAGAGGCCGGCATTCACCACGCCTATACCGGCAACGTGCACGATGCCATCGGCAACTCCACCTTTTGTCATGAGTGCGATACGCGCCTGATCGAGCGTGACTGGTATGAAATGGGGGAGTGGAACCTGGCCTCAGGTCACTGCCCCGAGTGTAATACACCGCTGGCCGGTGTATTTGAAGACCTGCCGGGAGACTGGGGTTCAAAACGACAACGTGTTAAGTTCGTCCAACAATAATTACAGGATGGCATGATGAAGCGAAGGGATTTCTTGAGGTACTCAGGTGCGGGTTTAACCATGGCAGGCGGCGGTTTGATTCTGCCTGGCTGTAGCCAGGAAGAACCCTTCAAGTTTTGGCATCACGGTAATTTTCCGCCGGTATCGGAAGAAGTGTTGGTCAACGATTTGAACGTCATCGGTGCCATTCCGCCGGAACTGAATGGTTTGTACGTGCGCAACGGTTCCAACAAGCACACCGGGCCGGCTGACCATTTTTTTGACGGCGACGGCATGTTGCACGGGGTGCGGCTGGCGCAAGGAAAGGCGGATTGGTATCGAAATCGCTATGTCGATACACCGGTTTATCGTGAGGAGGCCGGTGGCTTCGGTGCGCCAGAGCTGGCCAATACGACCAGCGCAGTTTCCCTGATTCACCATGGCGGCAAGCTATTGTCACTGGGAGAGTTCGGCTACCCCTATGAAATTGATCCCGCTGATCTTTCCACGGTGGGGCCATTTACCTACGCGGACAAACTGAACACCAGTATGACCGCGCACCCGAAGGTAGACCCGGTTACCGGTGAGCTGCTGTTCTTTGGTATGGACTTTGTCGAGGGCGGCCTGACCTATATGCGCGCCAACGCCGCCGGCGAATTGGTGCAAGCTGAACGTATTACCACCAGTGGCATGTCGATGATGCATGACTTTGCCGCCACTGAGAATTACGTGGTCTTTCTGGAAATGCCTGTCGTATTTTCCTTATTTCTGGCAGTGACAGGCGATGGGCTGCCCTTTCGCTGGGATGATGCCGCACCCTGTCGCTTTGGCGTGATGCCGCGAACCGGCACCAATGCCGATGTGAAATGGTTTGATGTTGATCCCTGCTTTATTTTTCACAACATGAATGCCTTTGAGCAGGGTGACGAAGTGGTGATGGACGCTGCGCGCTTTAACCAGCTGTGGGTGAAAGATTCCCACGATTTCAACCATCCGGCTTTCCTCACGCGCTTTACCATGAATATGAAAACCGGAACGGTGAGCGAATCACAGCTCGATGATCGTGCCATGGAGTTTCCGCAAGTCAATCGACAAAACTGGACGCGCCCTTATCGTTATGGCTACAGCCTGTCGACACCGTACGGGGGTGGAGAAATGGCGACTCGCGGCGCCAGCGGTTTTATGCGATACGACATACAAACGGGTCAGCGCGATGTGCATGACCTGGACGAGCACCATGCGACCGATGAGGGCTTCTTTGTGTCGACAGGTGCTTCCGAGGAAGAGGGCTATCTGCTGAGTTATGTCTACGATAGGCGCGAGAATCGAAGCGCTTTGTGGATTATGGATGCCACCAATTTGGCAGCGGGGCCAGTGGCACAGGTGCAATTACCCGTGCGTGTGCCGCAGGGCTTCCACGGCGAGTGGGTGCCGGAAGATAGGCTGGCATAGTCCTTCTGTCAGTCCAGCAGCTCCGGCTGCTCGGCGATAATGGTCTGGTACAGCGGCTGAAAGTTAAACCAGCCCGCTAGAGGAGAGCCGACGGTGTCGTAGGTCACCGCTGCATGTTCGGCCGGAATGGGCTTGGGGGTGCCGGCCGCCTCAGCTAACAACTGAGACTGGCAACTTCTCTCCATGGTAATAAACCACCACGCGGCAGCATCCACCGTTTCACCACAGGTCAGCAGGCCGTGATTTTCGAGAATGGCGGCTTTTTTATTGCCGAGGGTTTCGGCGATGCGGTCGCCTTCTCCACCGTCCAGCACGACACCGGTAAAGTCCTCGAACAGGACATGGTCTTGCCAAAAAGCGCAGGCATCCTGGGTCAGCGGATCCAGAAGCCGGCCAAGACTGGACCAGGTTTTGCCGAATATTGAATGAGAATGTGCGGCCGCGATCACGTCGGGGCGCGCTTTGTGGATGGCCGAGTGTATGGTGAAGGCGGCACCGTTGAGAAGGCCCTGACCCTCCACGACGTTGCCCTGGTGATCTACCAGTAGGAGGTCGGACACCTTCATCAGTTTGAAGGATTTACCGAATGGATTTACCCAGAAGTGATCGGTGCGCTCAGGGTCCCGCACCGTGATGTGGCCGGCAACGCCCTCGTCAAAGCCGAACTTGCCGAACAGGCGTAAAGCACTGGCAAGTTTCTGCTTGCGATCAAGTCGAATCTCCTCGGTGGTCTCCGGCATTTTCAGCATGTCTCCCGCTGCTTCCGGGTTCATAATGACGCTGTTGGTGGCTTCGCTCATGGCTCTTTCTCCTATGTTTTCTGTGCTCAGGGCTGTGCTCAGGGCCCTGCCCAAGCGCTCAGGCAGTCCTGGATCTTCGTAAGTCATCGCCACAGTGGAGGCACTGGTAGCGGTGGCGGCGTTGTTGGATTGCATTGTGACGCCGGGTTGATAATTCGTGGATACGACACCCGCAAGTATAGTCGAAGCGGCGCTGTTTTCGTTGCGGTATATCCGTCATATCAAAGTCGCAGGTGACCCTTGAGTCCGCCTCAAACAGCTCCATGATGTCGAGCCACTCGGCACCGTGCGGGCGCAGTCGGCGGCGACCATACAGGCAGTGCACGATGTAGTGGGCCACCTCGTGAGGTACGGTGCCGGAGAGGTTTTCCTCGAAATACTTGGCAAACAACCAGGGGTTGTAGCGAATAAAGCAGTGATCGGCCTCGACCTTGAACATGCCCACCGAGGTGCCCGACAGGTCATAGCATACCTCAATCGGGGCGAAGCCTTGCTCTAATACCGCATCGGCACGTTTCACATAATCCTGGGTCAACGCCGTTACCGCGGCTTGTTGCTCGGCGCCGATGGGTTCAATCATCTTTGACTTTACCCCGTAGTGATTTGACCTGGCCGCGTTTGGTTTTGCTGTCCATGCGCCTGCGTTGGGAACCGCGGGTGGGCTTGGTGGCCTTGCGATTTTTGCGCACGATCATGGCACCGTTGACCAGCTGCTGCAGTCGCGAAATGGCATCTTCCCGGTTCTTGTCCTGGCTGCGATGACTCTGGGCCTTGATGATAATAATGCCGTCCTTGTTGATACGCCGGTCCCGCAGGGCCAGCAATTTTTGCTTGCAGTGCTCGGGCAGTGAGGAAAGATGAACATTAAAGCGCAAGTGCACGGCGGAGGAGACCTTGTTGACATTTTGTCCGCCACTACCCTGGGCGCGAATCGCCGCCCATTCAACCTCGCTCTCTGGAATCAGGAATTCTGGCACAATTCCAACCACTGTTGCAGACCGGCGCTGCGGTATTTCTGGCGATGCAGGATAATGCTGAAATGACGATTGAAGTCGCGCTGGGGAATGTTCAACGGCACCAGCGAGCCGCGCGCAAAAGGGTCCTGCAGACAGATACGCGATAGGCAACCAACGCCCAACCCTGCTTCCACCGCGCGCTTGATCGCCTCGGTATGTTGCAATTCGAGGGTGATGTCGAGGTCGCTGAGCAGTCCGTGCATGGCCCGATCGAAGGTCTGGCGGGTGCCGGAGCCTGATTCTCGCACCACCCAAGCCATTTCCAACAATTGTTCGTCGGAGATGGCTTCGAGCTTGGCCAGCGGATGATCGGGTGCGGCGAAGGCCACCAGCTCGTCGTCGCGCCAGTGCATCACATCAAGATCGGGATGGCGCAATTCGCCCTCGATCAATCCAGCATCGAGTTCATAGCTGGCAACCCCGGCGGCAATGGCAGCGGTATTTGCGACCGTCAATGCCACCCGTGACTCCGGATGTTGTTGACGAAATTCAGCGATCATTCCCACTGCCAGGTAATTGCCAATGGTAAGGGTGGCGCCAATGTGAAGATCACCCAGTGCTGGTTGACCACTGATGGCCATTTCAAACTCATCCGCCTGCTTCAGTAGGGCTTCTGCTTGCGGGCGCAGGGATTGTCCGAGGTCGTTCAGCCGCAGGCGCTTGCCAACCCGGTCGAACAATTGCACATCGAATTGCTGCTCAAGATCGCGCAGGGCACCGCTGGCCGCGGACTGGGACATGGACAGGGCCTCGGCAGCCCGGGTCACGGTCTGGTGCTGAGCGGTGGCCAGGAATATTTGTAGTTGGCGGAGGGTAAAATGCATGGTGCATCCTCAGTAATCGCGGCCTATATCTGCATTGCAGGTATATTATATCGAAATAATCTGATTTACCAATATTAAACCTCCCCTTAAGCTGGTCTCATTACTTTTACAGGAGTTTCAACGATGGCGGAGTTACTGCGCGCCGAAGTCACTGATGTGCACCACTGGACCGACAGCTTGTTCAGCTTCAAGACCACCCGCGACCCGGGCTTTCGCTTCAAGAGTGGCCACTTCACCATGATCGGCCTTGAGCAAGAGGGCAGGCCACTGCTGCGCGCCTACAGCATGGCCAGTGCTCATTACGAGGAGGAATTGGAGTTCTTCAGCATCAAGGTGCCCGACGGCCCCCTGACCTCGAAATTGCAGCACATTACCGTGGGTGATGAAATCCTGATCAACAGCAAGGCCACTGGCACCCTGGTGCAGGACAACCTGTTGCCGGGTCGACACCTGTACCTGATTGCCACCGGTACCGGCCTGGCCCCGTTTCTCAGCATTATCCGCGACCCGGACATCTATGAGCACTTCAACAAAATTATTCTGACCCACGGTTGCCGCTACGTCGATGAGCTTGCCTACCAACACATCATCACCGACCACCTGCCCAACAACGAGTATTTTGGTGATGTGGTGCGGGAAAAGTTGATTTATTACCCGGCTGTCACGCGGGAGAAATTTCAGACCAACGGACGCCTCACTGATCTGTTGAAGTTGGGCCGCCTGGCCGCCGACAATGATTTGCCGCCCATGAACACCGATGACGACCGCTTTATGTTGTGCGGCAGCCCGAGCATGCTGAAAGAGTTCACCGCGCTACTCAACAGTGAGGGCTTCAGGGAAACCCGCCATGGCGAGTTGGGACACTATGTGGTGGAGCGTGCCTTCGTCGAGTAGGGCTGATACTGTTGGGGGAAAGATTCAGGGAGAGACAGTCAGTGAAAACTATCGCACTAGGTACTCAAGGCATGAGCGTGTCCCGCATCGGGCTGGGCTGCATGGGCATGTCGGATTTCTACGGCGAGGGTGACGAGCAACAGAACCTGGCTACCCTGCACCGTGCCCTGGAGTTGGGAGTGTCCTTCTGGGATACCTCGGACATGTATGGCCCCCACACCAACGAACAATTACTCGCCAAAGTTTTGAGTAACCGCCGCGAAGATATCACCCTGGCGACCAAATTTGGCATTATCCGGGAGCCGAATGACGGCATGTCCCTGTGCGGGCGTCCCGATTATGTGAGAGAAGCCTGTGACGCCTCTTTACAGCGCCTGGGGGTCGACACCATTGATCTCTATTATCAGCACCGGGTTGATCCGCAGGTGCCCATCGCTGAAACCATCGGCGCCATGGCTGACCTGGTCAAAGCGGGCAAGGTGCGTTACCTGGGACTGTCAGAGGCATCCCCTGAGCAAATTCGAGAGGCCCACGCCGAGGCACCTATTACCGCCCTGCAAACCGAATATTCACTGTGGTCGAGGGAAGTGGAGGACGAGATACTGCCCACCGTGCGCGAACTCGGGATTGGCTTCGTGGCCTACAGCCCCCTGGGGCGCGGCTTTCTGACGGGTGCTATCACCCAGCGCGACGATTTGAGTGCCGATGACTGGCGACTGGCCAGCCCCCGTTTTCAGGCTGACAACCTGGAGCAGAACCTGGCGCTGGCGGACAAGGTAAAGGCATTAGCCACTGATAAAGGTGTCTCTCCAGCGCAACTGGCGTTAGCCTGGGTACTGGAACAGGGCAAGGACATCAGCCCCATTCCCGGCACCAAACGCATCAAGTATTTGGAAGATAACGCCGGCGCGAATAATGTCAGTTTTACTACTGAAGAACTAGCCAGTATTGACGAGGCGTTCCCGAGCGGCATCGCCGCCGGTACCCGCTACTAGCCCCGACTTCTTAGTCCCCTACAGTGAAGGGTTGATTAGGTACTTGTGTCCCGTGCTCTGCATGCCGTATTCAGAAATGGCCTCCGCCGATAGTGCCCGAGCCAGGGATACCTCGGCGCTGTAAGTGCTGGAGAAGGTGGTCTTGATCTCAGCGGCAACCCGCTGTTGCAGTTTCTGCATCTCTTCCACACCGATCTTCTGCAGGAACGGGGTCAGCAGCCAGCCACCCACACCCCAGGCCATGCCGTAGCTGCGCTTGAGCACTGTCGGCGACTGGTCCAGGCCGCCGTAGATATAGACCTGCTTGTGCACGGTGGAGCCGTAGCGGCTGAACTCGGTGGCATTCTCGCTGGCGGCGGCTTCCATGCCGGCGAGAATATTGCTGGCCAGTTCGCCGCCGCCGGTAGCATCAAAGGCGAGGGTGGCATTGGTCGCAGCCAACGCGGCGACCAATTCTGCCTTGAAGTTGTCACTGGAGGAGTTGCAGATATATTTCGCACCGATGCCGCGGAGGATTTCTTCCTGTTCGTCTTTGCGGACGATGTTGACCAGGTCAACACCGTCGGCAATACAGATCTTGTTGAGCATCTGGCCCAGGTTGGAAGCGGCGGCTGTGTGCACCAGGGCAGTGTGGCCTTCCAGTTTCATGGTTTCTACCATGCCCAGCGCTGTTAGTGGATTCACGAAGCAGGAGGCACCTTCCCGGGGCGTGGTGTCCTCGTTCAAGGGCAGGCACATAAAGGCCGGCATCAGCCGATACTGGGAGTACATATCGCCACCGACCACGCTGACAGTCTTTCCTATCAGCGCCTGTGCGGCCTCCGAGTCTCCTGCAGCTACCACGACACCGGCACCCTCATTTCCGACCGCCAGGGATTGATCCAGCCGCGCTTTTTGCATCGCCATCGCACCGGCGCCGACGGGGGCTGTTACCACCGGGGCCTCTGCAGTACCGCTAAATACAGCCTTTGTCATGTCGGCCATGCCGAACAGGAGTCCTAGATCAGAAGGGTTGATGGGGGCGGCTTCCATTCGTACCAGTACCTGGTCTTCGCCGGGTTCTGGCACCGCAACAGTTGTCAGGGAAAGTTCAAGATTCGCATCTTCGCTGAGTTTGGAACGCAATTGTAGGGCTTCGCTGGGAATTGACATGGGTTGCTCCATCGTTAGTTGATGTGTCCACTATAGCCTTTTTCCCAGCCCCAGGAGTAGCATGGGCGGGAAACTTGCATGGCAACTTCCTATGTCTGTTAGCGTTCCAGACGACCTGGTCGCTCAAACCTGGTCACGTCCTTTCACACAGCCTGATTCCATCCCGGATTCTGCGGAGGTGGTTATTATTGGCGGCGGCATCATTGGTGTGTCAACCGCTTGGTTCCTGTCTCGTCAGGGCGTTGATGTGGTGTTATGCGAGAAGGGGCATATCGCCGGCGAGCAATCTGGGCGCAACTGGGGCTGGGTGCGGCAGCAGTGTCGCGACGCCCGCGAAATGCCCATGATCATGGAAAGCCTCAACATCTGGCGCTCGCTGGCCGAGGAAATCGGTGAAGATGTCGGCTACCGACAGCATGGCTGCCTCTACGCGGCCAGCACTGAAAAACAACTGGCGGAGTTCTCAGCCTGGTTGCCCACTGCCCAGGCGTACGGGTTGGATACGAAAGTGCTCGACAGCGGTGAAGTGGCACAGTTGGTAAAAGGTGCATCCGCACCCTGGGTTGGCGGACTTTTCACACCCAGCGATGGTCGTGCGGAACCACATAGAGCGGCGCCAGCTATTGCGCGCGCGGCACAGCGTAGTGGGGCGAATATACTCACGGGCTGCGCTGTACGCGGCCTCGAAACTGAATCGGGAAGAGTGAGTGGCCTAGTCACCGAACACGGTCCGATCAAGACTTCGATGGTGCTTTGTGCGGGCGGAGCCTGGACCTCACAATTTTGTCGTTCCGTGGGCATTGCCTTGCCGCAATTGAGGGTGCGTGGCACCGTGGCGCGCACATCGGTAGCCGAACCGTTATTTGAGGGTGAGATACTCGAAGCTGACAGTGGTATTCGCCGCCGTGAAGACGGCGGCTATACCCTGGCCAGTGATGGCTACATACAGCACTCCATCACCCCCTCAACCTTTCGCTATATGTTCAAATTCCTGCCTGCTTTGATGGAGGAATACGGCAGTATGAAACTGTCTATCGGTCGTGAATTTTTAGCTGAGCTAATGACGCCCAAGTGCTGGCCCCTGGATCGGGAGTCGCCCTTCGAAAAAACCCGGGTACTTAACCCTGAGGTAAATCCACGCGCCGTTCGCACCATCCTGCGCAACTTTCACCAGCTGTTTCCCGCGCTGAAAGACATAGAGATTGCCGAGACCTGGGCGGGCATGATTGAAACGACACCGGATGTAATTCCTGTCATCGACCAGTCAGAGAAGATTCCGGGTTTCCATATTGCCACCGGTTTCTCCGGGCATGGCTTCGGTATTGGTCCCGGTGCCGGAAAGGCGATCGCGGGCATGCTGACGGGCACTGACAGCGGAATTGACCTTAGCGAGTTCCGGCTCAGTCGTTTCTATGATGGTTCCAAGCTACGCCTCTACGTGAAGATATGACCCCTTTAGGTTTTTATTCAATGCCGCCGGTTGCGGGTGCCGGCCGGGCTCGCTGATTGTAGAGCAGTTTGCGAATACGCGCCTTGTCCTCGTCGGATATTTGCGAATAGTCCTGGGTCAGTTCTGAGCCCACGGCCATGCCGCGCTGCAGGGCAGGGCGTTCGCTCAGTTCGTTGAACCAGCGCTTAAAGTATTTGAATTCATCGATATCGATGCCCTGGGCTTCCCAGCCAGCGGTCCAGGGATAGCTGGCCATGTCGGCGATAGTGTATTCCCCGCCGGCCAGGTAGCGGCGATCATAAAGGCGATTGTTCAATACGCCGTAGAGGCGATGCAGCTCGTCGTTAAAACGGGTCAGGGCATAACTCTGGTCACCCTCGCTGTCCTTGAGGCGGACGAAATGACCGCGTTCACCGGTCTTGGGCCCCTGGTTGGCCATCTGCCACATCACCCACTGGTAGACCTCCCACTTTTCCCGTTCGTTGCGACCGCCGAACTGGCCGGTTTTCTCGGCGAGGTACATCATGCAGGCACCGGATTCGAACACTGCCAGGGGCTCATCACCGTCAGCGGCGGCATGGTCGACAATGGCGGGCATGCGATTGTTGGGGCTGATAGTGAGAAATTCATCACTGAATTGGTCACCGGTACCGATGCTGCAATAAACCACGTTGTATTCGATGCCGCACTCTTCCAACTGCACCGTGACTTTCTTGCCATTGGGGGTGGGCCAGTAGTGGACGTCTATCACTGCCAGCCTCCACCGGTCATTTCAGGTCTCCGCGGGTGTCGTGTACGGCCAGGGGTTCTTTGTCGCTGAGATGAGCTTCCAGGTCTTCAATGCTGAACGGCGTGTCCTGGCGTTTGATGTTGTCTTCCGTCTGCGAACGCCACATGGCCATCTTGTGCCCATTCAGGGTCAGGCACTGGCCGTTCCAGTGTGCAGCGGCATCGCTGACAAGCCACACCAGGCCCAGGGCGACATCTTCAGGCTCACCAAAGCCAAGCTCGGCGGCGCTGGTTTCCAGCTTGTCGATCAGGGGCTGAGTCATATCGGTGCGGGCCACCGGCCACATGGCATTGCAGCGAATATTGTATTTACCGAGTTCCTTCACCGCCGTGTACATCATACCCATCAGGCCAGCCTTGGCAGCGGCGTAGTTAGTTTGGCCGAAATTGCCCACCAGGCCCGAGGCGGAAGTAATGTGGATAATATGTCCGCCGCTTTCCTGTTCACGCATGGCCTTGGCGGCTTCGCGCATACAGATAAAGGGTGCTCTTAGATCGACCGCGATTACCTCGTCAAAATCCTCATCCGACATTTTCATCATGCTGCGATCGCGGACAATGCCGGCGTTGTTCACCATCACGTCGATGCCGCCGAATTTCTCCACGCAGGTGGCGACCAGTTCAGTGCAGACAGCACTGTCGGCCACCGACCCCACCACACTGTGTACCGGTGCGCCGAGGGCTTCCAATTCCGCCTGGGTGTTGGCCAGGGCTTCCTGATTGGTGCCGTTCAATATCACCGAGGCCCCTTCGGCGGCGACGGCCAGGGCGAAGTGTCGGCCGAGGCTGCGTGAAGATCCGGTAATTACAATGCGCTTTCCGTCGAGACGGGACATTACTGCTCCTCTTTAAGTGACTTCGAAATACTGTACGCTAAACCATTCCCACTCGTCACTCCAGTAGCCGCGGTTCACAAAGCCAGCCTGTGCCGCGAGATCGGCAAAATCGGTGCGCGAATACTTGTGTGAATACTCGGTGTGGATACTGTCGCCTTCGGCGAAGAACAGGCTGCCGCTGCCGTGTTCAATCACCTGGTCGCAGGTGCTGACCAGGTGCATTTCGATGCGGCGCTGCGCCTCGTTGTAGAAGGCCTGGTGATCGAACTGCCCGGGTTCAAAATTAGCCTCCAGAATGTGGTTGGCATGATGAAGGATATTGCGATTGAAAGCGGCGGTAACACCGTCGACGTCGTTGTAGGCCCCGTTCAGTATATTGCTGTCTTTATGTAGATCCACACCGATTAGCAGGCCGCCACCGGGCCCAACAATGCCGGTGCATCGCTGGAGAAATGAACGTGCTTGCTCGGGCAGAAAATTGCCAATGGTGGATCCAGGGTAGAACAACAGTCGCTGCTCCCGTGGGGAGTAGTCCGGCAATTCGAAGTCTCGGCTGAAGTCAGCGGCTACCGGCATGACCGCCAACTGCGGAAATTCTACGTGTAATTGCTCGGCGGCCTGCTGCAGGTAGTCAGCCGAAATGTCCACCGGGATATAGGTGCCTGGGTCCAGGTCGGCCAGCAAATGACGGATTTTTTCGCAGTTGCCGGCACCGGGCTCAATCACCGCGTCTACCTCGCCAATCGCGGCGGCGATCTGTTTACTCTGGCTGGTCAGAATGCCCACCTCGGTACGGGTGGGATAGTATTCAGGCAGGTCGCAGATGCGGGCAAATAATTCAGAGCCAGCCTGGTCGTAGAAAAACTTGGGGTTGATGGTCGGATTGTCCGCCTCCAAGCCGGCCAATAATTCCAGCCGCTGTGCGCCGAAATCGAATGCCTGCTCCTGGGTATGCACTAGAGCCATTTCGCCATCCTTATGCCAGTGAATTGCCAGCGATCTGGCGGGTAGAAAAAATTTCGATAACTGCTGCGGATATGGTCGCGACTGGTCACGCAGGAACCACCGCGCAATACCAGCTGATTGGACATGAACTTGCCGTTGTATTCGCCAACGGCCCCGGCGGCGGGTTGATAGCCGGGGTAGGCGCTGTAAGCACTGCTGGTCCATTGCCACAGGCTGCCGTGGAATTCGCCGGTGTTATTGGCCACGGGGTGGAAGATACCATCCTCCAGCAGTTGGCCGCTGAGGGCGGTTTGACTGGCGGCGAATTCCCATTCATGTTCGCTGGGAAGGCGGTGACCCGCCCAGCGACAATAGGCGTCCGCTTCATAGGCGGACAGATGGCAGGCGGGACGATTCGGCTCCAGCGGCAGGGCGCCGTAGAGCGTAAACTCCCACCATTGATTGTCGCGCTGTTGCCAATACAGGGGGGCTTGCCAGTCGTGCTGGGTGAGCGTTGCCCAGCCATCCGCCAACCACAGCTCGGGTCGTTGATAGCCATCACTTTCGATAAATGCCAGGTACTCGGCATTAGTGACCAGTCGATCGGAGAGGGCGAAATCCTGTAGCAATACCGCATGCCGGGGTGTTTCATTGTCGAAGCAAAAGCCATCCCCGTCGTGGCCGATCACGACCTCGCCACCCGCGTAGTGTTGCCAGCCACTGTTCCCGCTAGCCATGGTAGGTCGGGTGCCGGGCAGGGTGCCGGGCTCGGCGTAGGCGGGTAGCAGGGGATTGCGGGAGAAATTGTATTTCAGGTCGGTGAAGAACAGCTCCTGGTGTTGTTGTTCGTGGTTGATGCCCAACTCCGCCAGGGCCTGGATTTCCGGTTCCTCCCGCTCCAGCAGGCGCAACATGTGCGCTGTTATTTCGTGTCGGTAAGCCATGACTTCTGCGACGGTGGGCCGGGATAGCAGGGCTCGTTCCGCCCGCGGATGCTGCTCGCCGATGCTGTTGTAGTAGGAATTGAACAGCACCTCGTACTCCGCGTGCCGGGGCTGATAGCCCTGGTCATAGGCCTTTAGCAGAAAGGTTTCAAAAAACCAGCTGGTGTGGGCCAGGTGCCATTTGGCGGGGCTGGTTTCGGGCATCGCCTGCAGACCGTAGTCTTCTATGGCCAGGTTTTCGCAGTACGCCTCTGAAGCGTCCCGGGATTGCTGAAATTTCTCCTGCAGCGATGGGCTCATGCGATTTGCTGCCTCAAGTGAGATGGAACGATGCTTTGTTCCAGCCATTCAAACAGAAATTCGGTGATGATGGCCAGCGCCGCTGCCGGAATGGCGCCCTGCAAAATCAGGCTGTGATTGTTCAGGGTCAGGCCGGTGAGGATGGGTTCTCCAAGACCGCCGGCGCCGACGAAGGCGGCCAGGGTGGCAGTACCAATACTGATGATGGCAGCGGTTTTGATACCCGCCAGAATGGTGGGAAGTGCCAGTGGAATCTCGATTTTGCGCAGCCGCTGATTCTGAGTCAGTCCCATGCCATCAGCGACCTGCTTCAGCAGTGGATCAACGCCGGCCAGGCCAGTGAGGGTGTTGCGCAGGATGGGCAGCAGGGAGTACAGGAACAGCGCGGTAATAGCAGGTACCTGCCCCAGGCCCAGCAGCGGAATCATCAGCGCCAACAATGCCAGTGAGGGAATGGTTTGCAACAGTCCCGCCAGGTAAATGGCCACCGCTGACCGGCGCGCATTGTTCGCCAGCGCCAACCCCAGTGGAATGGCCACCAGGCATGCCAGTACCAGGGCTGTCAGCGTCAGCTTGATATGGACCAGGGTATTGCGCAGCACGGACTGGCCGATGCTGGCCTCTTCGTCATGCGTATCTGACAGCAAACCCCTGTCATCCAGGAATTGGCGGGCAACGCGGTGCGGCGATTGTTCTGCCGCTGCCGCATTCAAAGTCTGTATCTTATCCTCTGGCAGTAGTCCGCGCAGGGTTTGTAATTGCGCTCGAATCGCCGAGTCCAGATCGGTGCGGGCAACGATTACCGCATCGTAGCGAGGAAAAAAATGCTTGTCGTCTTCCAGCAGGGCCAGGTCATAGCGTTGCAATTCCCCATCGGTGGAGAAGGCGTCGGTGAGGTCCGCTTGCCCCTCAGCCAGAGCCAGGTAGGATAAGGCATGCTCGATGCCGCGCACCTGCTGGGGCAACTGGTAGAGTCGTTGCAGGGGCTCCCAACCATCATGGCGTTTCAGGAATTCCAGTGAAAATGCGGCCCGCAATTGAGGGTGGGCGACCAGGTCGCTAATACGCGTAATACCCAGCGACCGGGCGCGGTGTCTCTGCATGGCGAGAACATAACTGTTGTTGAAGCCCAACTCGGTGACAATTTCCAGCCCAATTTCGGCCAGGGCTACCTCCAGTTGCTGTTGGCTGCCGGCGGGATCCTGTAACAGGGTTTGGGCGAGGGTGCCGGTGTAGTCCGGGTATAGATCAATATCGCCTGCCTGCAGGGCGTTGAAGACTACCAGGGAGCCGCCCAACCCCAACTTAAGCTCGACCTGGTGGCCTTCCTGCTCCAGCAATTCCGCTGCCAGCTCAGCCAGCAGGTGACTTTCCGTGAATTGTTTGGAGGCGACAACCACTTGCACGGCTTGCGCGACTGGCGAGATCAGCAGTAGCAGCAGCAACAGGATTCTCATTCACTCATTCCTTCACCCAGGCCCTCGAGCAAGGTTAACAGCAGGTGATCTGCATCCAGGTCGGGATTGTCCCGGCGTAAAGTTTCCGCATCGCCATGGGCCAGTATTTCGCCGTGGCCCATGACCAGGATGTTGCTCGCCAGTCGCATGGCCTCGGCCATATCATGGGTCACCAGCACACAGGTGCGTGGCTCTGCCTGTTGCATGATCAGCAATTGTTCCTGTACCTCCAGCCGTGTCAGGGGGTCGAGGGCGGCAAAGGGCTCGTCCAACAGCAGTATGGGTGGGTTGAGAATGAGTGCTCGGCACAAGCCGACCCGCTGTTGCTGGCCGCCACTGAGTTGATGGGGGTGGCGTGACAGCAGAGATGGCTCCAACTGAACCAGGTTTATCAATTCATCAAGGCGTGCTTCGATCCGCTCCGGGCTCCAGCCCTCCAATTGAGCCAGCAAGCTGATATTGTCGGCGGCGCTCATGTGAGGGAACAAGCCAGTGCCCTGCACGGCATAGCCAATTCCGCGGCGCAATCTGGGTAAATCCTGGTAGTCGAGGGGCTGGCCATCAATGGCTACGCTGCCGTTGTCCGGGCTGAGCAGGCCGTTGACCATCTTGATCAGGGTTGATTTTCCGCAGCCGCTGCGGCCGATGACGGCTGTGATCCGCTGCGCAGGAAGATCCAGGGACAGGGATTGCAATACCGGCTGGCCAGCAAAACTTTTACTGACTGCGGTCAATGATATCGCAGCATTTTGCTGATCGGCTGGCATCAGTTAGTGTATGCGGATGTAGAGCCTAAAAACAACCGAGAGGTCTAGATTGGGAACGCCAGTGATTGTTAAAAAATTTACCACCGTAATACTGCTACTGTTATTAAACGGCCCCGTGCTGGCGGCGGGTGGTGTGGTCGGTGAGGCGGGTAGCTGCATGATGGAAATTGGTATCTACACCGCTCATTTCACCATCTACCAGCCAGAGTCGCGGGGCGAAGACGTGTTTTGCGAAGATCTGCCGGAGGTGAACAACACCCTGTTTGTGCTGGACTTTTTGCACGGCAGTCTCAAGGACGTGCCGGTGGACTTCAGGATTATTCGCGACATGGAGGATCTGGGTATTTTTGCCCGCTGGGAACACATCGCCGCCATGACAGACCTGGAGCAACGCTCGGTTTTCTACCAGCCACCCGCACTACACCCGGATAACAAGTTGCAGGTAGAACACCGATTTCTGGAAAAAGGTGCCTATATCGGTGTGGTTACCGCGCCTCATCCCAGCAAGGATATCGTCTACCGCTCTGTGTTTCCGTTCCAGGTCGGCGCCGTGAACTGGTGGCTATGGATCACACCGCCGCTGGTGTTGGCGGCACTGTTCTTCTATTTCAGACGGCAGGGCCATTTCAAAGGGCAGGGCCAGATCAAGGTACCAGCCAATGATTAGAAAAATGCTGTGGGTGCTGGCGCTGGCGCTGCTATTAGTGTCCCTGCCGGGGCAGTGGTATCCCCAGTCCTGGCGGGTGCAGTGGAGCCAGTGGTTTGGCGCGGCCAGCTGGCGGCCGCTGCCCGAAACTGTAGGGGTTGCCCAGGAACAGCCCGAGGTTTTCTGTCCCGAGGACACCCTGGGTTGGCGCCAGGCGCAGACCATAGAGGGTGTGCAGTTGTCGCAAATTGAGACCTGTGAGGCAGATAACCCCTTCGCTGTAGCGGCCTTTGTTCGCGGCACTAATAATATTGGGCAGCACACGCTCATGCAGAGTGGCCTGACCGCTGACGCGGTGGAAAAGGGTCGCGATCTCGATGGCGATGGCGACCCGGATGAAATTCACATCCGCCTGGAAGTGGTGGAGCTCAACGGTAGTTCTGCCGAGCGCAATGGACCGGTAACGCAATACGCCCTGGCGCCCGGGATCACCCCCGGACTATGGGTATTTGCCCCCAAGTTGGCGGGTATGGCCACGGAGAACTTTGAATCCAATCGGGCCCGGCCAGATTTGAGATTGCCCTCGCCCGCCCTGAGGGTGGAGCAGGGGGATGTGGTCCGAATAACACTCGAAAACACCCATTACATGCCCCATACCCTGCATTTGCACGGTTCCGACCACGCCTTTGTGCTGGAAGACGGCCAGGGTAACGACGGCGTGCCACTCACCAGCGAACTGCCGGTGATGCCAGGTTCAGCACGCACCTACCGCTTGCAGCCACGACGGGCAGGTACCACTTACTACCATTGTCACGTGCAACCTCACGTCCATGTGATGATGGGCCTGCAGGGCCTGTTCGTGATTGAGGAAAATCGCCCCAACAACTGGCTGCAGACCATGAACCCGGGGGCCGGTAAAGTCCGGGTCTCTTCCGTTGCGGTGCGTGAAAGCTACGACCAGGAATACGATCTGCATTATCTCGACCTGGACAAGGAGCTGGGCGAGGGCATTCAAAAGTTTTCTGATCCGCGGCTGATCGCTCGCTATATGCATCGCCAGTACGATATCACCGATGCCAGCACCGACTACTTCACGGTCAACGGGCGTTCCTTTCCCTACACGTTTCGGGAATCCCTGGTGGTGGCTGAGGAGGGTGAGCGCATAAAGCTGCGGGTGGTGAATGGCGGCGCCAAGGGCATCGCCCTGCATACTCATGGCCATAAATTCGTCGCCACCCATCGCGATGGTGTGCCCTTACCCGAAGCGGTGCAGTCACCCCAGGACGTGATTTGGCTGGCAACCGCCCAGCGGGCAGATCTATCTCTGCTGACCACGAACGATGGTTTACATGCCTACGGTCCGGGTATCTGGCCGTTTCACGATCATCAGAATAAGGGTATTACTAATGACGGAATTGGTCCTGGCGGTAACATTAGCGCCATCGTCTATCGACAGTATCTGGGTGAAAATGGCTGGCCGCAGACCCGGGGGGTGAGTTTCGACAATTATTTTACCGAGGCCTATTACCGCAAGGAAATTCCGGTGTGGCAGAGCTACGCGCCGAATCTGTTTGGCGACCCCGGCACGGACGCGCTGATGATGTTGCGTATGTTTTGCCTGGCGCTGGCGGTGGGGATCATAGTCGGACTGCTGGTTTCCCGGGGTAAAGCTTGATCAGGCTACTGTTTTTAGTGTTGCCCCTGCTTGTGATGGGCACGCCCGTGTGGGCACAGCATAACCACCATTCGATGCACATGGACGCCGATGGCATGGTGATGAATGCCAACAGCGAGCAGTTGCCACGGGGCTGCGAGGCTATCAGCCGGGACCATGCGTTCACCATTCGCGCCGGGGCTCGCTATGCGGAGAATGTACCGGGCATGATTTTCGGGATGAGTCAGCATGAGGTGGCGGTCGATCCCTGCAGCCGCATTACCGTGACATTTATTAACGAGGACCAGGTGCGGCATCAATGGATGGTACACGGCCTGCCGGTCTATCTGTATCCGCAGGGCATGTTCCATATGGAGGCCAGCGCCGGGGCCACTCAAACAGGCACTTTTATTGCACCGGCTGACGATCGTACCTACCTGATTCATTGTGACATGGCCCAGCACATGGAAAATGGCATGAAAGGCCAACTGGTGGTTGGGCGCGGCAGTGGCGACCTGTGGAGTGTGCAGGGCGTGGGGCGGTCGTTTACACGCGCCAGTTACCTGCCTGCCTCGGTGGGATGGTTGATATTGATGGGCCTGGTGTTGGGGCTGGCGGTGGCGATCAGATCAGGTCGTTACGGGTAAATTCTTTTTCGATTTCGGTTTGCAGCTCAACGCGCGCTGTGCCCTTCACCTTGAGCGAAGCGGCCAGGCGCTGTTGGCGCCGGTGCTTGCGATAAAAGTTTACCATTTCCTCGAAAAACGCCTGCTGAGTTTCCCCGGCGATTAGTTTTTCAATCAGGTCTATATCGATGCCCATGCGGTAGGCAATGCGGCTGGGACGTATCCTGTGAACATAGAATTCCGCCACAATTCGAATCTGTTGTTCGAGTGGGTAAGGGCATTCCCTGGAGTAGCCATAGGGGGGTGAGGGTGTGCGGGTATCCATATCTATGTCCATATAGGTCAAGGCTTACCAGTTGTTGCGCAATTCTCTGAGCTTCAGGAACACCGTTTTGGAATCGGGATCCTCTGGCAAGTCTGGAAAAGTTTCCCGCAGCCGCGCGATAACACTGGGGTTGTGCAGGCGAAAGAAGGTATTGATCTCTTTTTCAAGGGCCAGGTTGGACACCAGGGCGGCATTTGGATCCTGGTCGCCAACCTCGTCCAGCAAACGCGCTGCACGCTGGTTGTCCGGTTCCCTGTCGAGGGTGAACTCAAGATTGTTACCCATGTAGTCGTGACCGGGATAAATCAGGGTTTGTTCCGGCAATCCAGCCAGCTGATTGGCAAAGGTATCGTACAGTTCCGCTGGATGTCCACCGTTGTGACAATTGCCGGCGCCGGCGTTGAACAGTGTGTCGCCGCAAAACAGGGCCGGTGTCTCGGTATGCGATAGCAAACAGATGTGGGACATGGTGTGACCGGGTGTATCCAATGCCTCAAGCTCCACCGTGGTGCCAATCTGAATGGTGTCTCCCGCGCTCAGCCCCTGATCTATACCTTCGATACTGTCCCGCGCATTGACGTGAGCTAACAGCCGGGCGCCGGTTGCGTCGATAACAGGCTGATTGCCACCGGTGTGATCGAAGTGTTCATGAGTATTGAGTACCTGGGTAATAGACCAACCCATTTCCCGTGCCTTGGCCAGGCACTTCTCGTGATCCAGTGGGTCCACCGCCATGGCTTCGCCGGTCTCAGGACAGGCGATCAGATAGTTAAAATTGCGAAAGGCGTTGCC
Organism: Halieaceae bacterium; assembly: GCA_965237855.1. Taxonomy (GTDB): domain Bacteria; phylum Pseudomonadota; class Gammaproteobacteria; order Pseudomonadales; family Halieaceae; genus CBDEGK01. Next base: position 26,497 of record CBDEGK010000002.1, read on the forward strand.
GGTCCAGATTTGTTCAACAATCATGTTGGGGTCCCCACTTAACGTGGTCAGTGTAGTTGGGTATGCTGAGAGCGTAAACCGGGTGCGCGGAATAATTGAGGATAATCATGGGAGAAGCAGTGAGGGTAGTTGCTGCTGTACTAGTGGTATTGATGCCGGCACTGGTGCAGGCGCAGGCGCAGCCAGACACCGACCATGGTCCGTTTATTGGCCTGTACGCTGGTGGTGAGTTTCATGACGTGAGCCACGATGTCCGCGAGGGTGATGTGGCACTGCGTTTCGACCCCGCTGACGATGGCAATGTGCTGGCGCTGAACCTGGGTTATGAGTTTAGCAACCACTGGTTTGTCAGCCTGGATTTCTCCAATGCCGATGCGGATGACACCGAGGTCACCAATATCACGGCCTCTGCCAATTACCGTTTTCCAATAGGGCAGGGGGGTGCTTCCTTCTACCTGGGAGTAATCGGTGGTTACAGTGAACTGGAATGGCAGCAGTCCCCCGCCCTGACACCTGAAGCCAAGCCCGAATCGGAGCAATGGTTTGGTGGTGTACAAGCGGGCCTCGACTATCACTTCAGCGACAACTGGAGTGCCACGCTGAAGTACCAATATCACGGCATTGAACACGGCACCAATATCACCACTACGACGGGCAGTTCCAAGATCACGCACGACAGCTACCAATACCTTTTGCTGGGGGTACGCCATCACCTGCCATGAAGCCTCCGCGGCTGCTAAATAGCTGATTTGGGCCAATAATTTGGCCCACTTGGCTATTACCCCACTTGTGTATTCGCGCTAAGGTCGCTTTACTTTGCGCTCAGTCCGTAGGAGATATCTATCATGTCAGCCAAGACCTCACCCACCCAGCCGCGTCATGCCCGTGATATCGAGGAATGGGACCTGGAAACCGATGTCGCCATTGTTGGATTTGGTGGTGCTGGCGGCTGTGCCGCAATCGAGGTGGCGGACGCCGGGGCGGAGGCGATCATCTTCGAAGTGTCCAGTGCCAGTGGTGGTTCCACCGCCCTGTCCAGCGCCGAAATTTACATGGGCGGCAATGGTGGCACCCGGGTACAGAAGGCCTGTGGCTTTGAAGACAGCACCGAGGCCATGTTTACTTACATGATGATGGCGGCGGGACCGCAGGCGGATGAAGCCAAGATTCGCAACTACTGCGACAACAGCCTGGGCCATTTCGAATGGCTGTGTGAGTTGGGGGTGCCGTTCAAAGACAGCTTCCATGAAACCCGCGCGATTATGTGCCTGACGGATGATGGCCTGCTCTATACCGGCAGCGAAAAGGCTTATCCATTTTGTGAGCAGGCCAAGCCAGCGGCGCGTGGACACAACCTTTACGTGGAAGGGGATAACGGCGGCCCTCTGTTCATGAAGATCGTGACTGAGAACGTCGACAAGCGCGACAAGATTACCGTGGAATACGAAGTTCGGGCACTGACCTTGATACTCGATGACAGCGGTGCCGTGGTCGGCCTGGTGGTTCGCAAGAACCAACAGGAATTGAATGTGCGTGCGCGCAAGGGTGTCATTCTCTGCGCTGGCGGCTTTGTGATGAATGAAGAAATGCTGCAGAAATATGCGCCCAAGCTGACCTACGGCAACAACGCCATTGGTAATCCGGGTGATACCGGCAGCGGCATCCTCATGGGTATGGGTGTCGGCGCCGCCGCCATCAATATGCACGAGGGTTTTATCAGCCTGCCTTACTACCCGCCGGCGTCGATCACCGGGGGTATCCTGGTCAATGACAAGGGCCAACGTTTTATCAATGAAGACGTCTATCACGCCCGTCTCGGTAATGCGATTCTTGAGAACCCGGGTGAACGCTTTTACTTCATTGTCACCGTCGAGCAGTACGGCGACTACGAGCAGATGAACTTCATGGGGGCAGAAGTGTGCGGTACAGGCGAAACGGTCGAGGAATTGGAGGAAGAGTTACAGTTACCCGAAGGCTCCTTGCAACACACGGTGAGCTACTACAACCAGATGGCCGAGCAGGGCAAAGACCCGCTCTATCACAAGCAGCCTGAGTGGTTGGAGCAGCTCGAAGTGCCGCTGGTGGCATTGGATGTGACGCCGGGCCGCGGTACCTTCTGGCCCTACTTTACTCTCGGTGGCCTCGACAGTCGGCCCAGCGGTGAAGTGCTGACCGCCGATGGGAATGAAATTGCCGGCTTGTATGCGGCGGGCCGAACCGCTTGCGGCATTGTCCGAAGGGCCGAGGGCTATTCCAGCGGTATGTCGGTCGGCGATGCCACCTTCTCGGGAAGAATGGCTGGCATAGCTGCTGCCAGGCGCAGCAATTAGATCGAGCCCTGGCTGCTATCAAGAGGTTCTAGTAGGCCGCGACAGTGCCATCCTTGCGCATCTCGGTGGCGCCGGTGTAGACGCCGGTGTCCGGGTCGCGCTGTATGGCCTGATAACCCCCAAAAGCGGCACCGTTGGGCACCACTTTAACCCGGTGTCCCATTTTCTCCAGGCTGTCTGCGGTGGCAGCCGGAACACCTGGTTCCAGCTGCAATATGCCCAGCAAATCCTCGTCCACGCCGGTGGGTTGTCTACCGCCCTGGTGGTTGAAGCGCGCCGCGTCGCCAGCCTCCTGCACGTTCATGCCGAAATCGATCATGTTCACCAGCACTTGCACATGACCCTGGGGTTGCATGGCGCCACCCATCAGCCCAAAACTCATCCACGGTTGACCATTCCTCATGACAAAGGCGGGAATAATCGTATGGAAGGGGCGTTTTCCTGGCGCGTAGACATTGGGGTGAGAGGCATCCAGGGAAAACAGTTCGCCCCGGTCCTGCAACATGAAACCCAGCCCATCAGGCACCAGGCCGGAGCCCATGCCGCGATAGTTTGACTGTATCAGTGAGACCATCATGCCGTTCTTGTCTGCGACTGTCAGGTAGGTGGTGTCACCGGGTCCCTCCAGTTTGGGGTCACCTGGTTGCACACTCGCCAACGCTCTATTTGGATCAATTTCCTTGAAGCGCTGCTGACCATAGGCATCGGTCAGTAGTTGGCGGTAGTGGTAGTTGTTATAGGTTGGATCAGCATAAAAACGCCCCACGTCTTCAAAGGCCAGCCGCTTGGCTTCTACCATGTAGTGAAACACCTCAGGCGAACTGCGCGGCCATTGGTTTAATTTCACGTTTTTGAGAATGCTCAACATCTGCAAGGCGGCGAATCCCTGTCCATTAGGGGGCAGTTCATAAACGTCATAGCCGCGGTAGTTGACGCTGCCGGGCGTCACCCACTCCCCCTGGTGATTGGCGAAATCATCGTAGCGCAGATCGCCTCCGATACGCCGCATGTAGGCGTCGATGGTTCTTGCCAACGTGCCTTTGTAGAAGGCATCCCGGCCTTGATTGCCAAGAATTTCCAGCGTATCGGCCAGGTCCGGATTGCGAAACAACTCGCCGGCCTGGGGAGCGCCCCTGGCAAACCAGGTGGCACGAGCATTGTCGAATTCTTCGATCATGGGCAGACGCCGCTCAAAGCCCTTGAGGCTACGCTCCAGATACCAGGCGATTACCGGCGCGATCGGATGTCCCTCACGGGCATAGTGAATTGCTGGTTCAAGTACCTGCTTCATGGCGAGCTTGCCAAAGCGCTGGTGCAGGGCAAACCAGCCGTCGACCGTGCCCGGTACAGTTACTGATAGCGATCCATGGGAGGGCACGCCCTGGTGATCTTCCGCCAGCTTGCCGGCGGCCTTTAAGGCATCTATTTTTACCAGCAGTTGTTCCATGTTGCGAGATCGAGGTGAGCGGCCCGAACTGTTGTAACCGTGCAGACTTTTACTCGCTGGATCCCAGACAATGGCAAACAAATCACCGCCAATGCCATTGCCGGTTGGTTCCATCAAGCCCAGTGCGGCATTGGCGGCGATGGCAGCGTCAACCGCACTACCGCCTTGTTTCAGTATGTCGATGGCGGCCTGGCTCGCCAGTGGGTGGGCGGTGGCCGCCATGCCATTGCGGCCGTAGACCGCGCTGCGGGACCAGGGCGCGTCAATTGGCCTGGTCCCGGCTCCCAACGCCGGGTCTTCAGCCCCGCACATGGCCGCCAGGGTAAACAAGTGAAACGCCAGGACGGCGGTGATCAGTCTGGACATGGTTTGATTTTCCCTTCGACATCATCAGTAAACGATAGGCCAGTGATTCGGCCAGGACAAATTGCCGATAGCTTGGCGCCGCTGTTATCGACTACTTCTGCCGTTGTTTCGACGCTGAGCAGTTGCTGCCTGGGTGGGTGCCAGGCGAAGCTGATGCGCGCTATCGGGTGGCCTGACTTCAAACAGTTCTCCACCCAGCCAGGCTGAAAATTGATCACAATAGTGTTCACTTAGCGGATGGCCAGATTGGCCGCCGGGGATAACGCTGAAGACCTGTGGCGGATCGGACATCTCGGCAACCGCTCGCACCGTGGCCCCGTGAGACACCCGGTAAGGCTGATCATACCCGTAGCTGGCCCGCCCCACGGTGGCCGGAGTTCCGCCCCAGGGTTGCCGGGCGCAGTTGAATAATTTTCCCAGCACGGGTAGCTCGCTGGCCAGCTCGTGCTCAAGAGCGACACCTTGCAACTGATCCAGGCGCCAGCTCTCCATGTCGGGGCCCAACAGTTTACCGAGGGATTCGATGCTGCGGTTGAGGGTCTGGCTCAAGGTCGTACTGCGATCCTCGGGCCACCAGCCGCGCAGGGAAGCATCCAGTATCAGGCTATCCACTGCCTGGTTGAGCACGTAGTTGCGCCGTTTCAGCTCATCAAAGAGATCGCTACCCATGGCGGGCTGGAAGATAGTCCTGGCCAGGCCCAGGTACCAGTGTTGAAAGATAATCGCTGCACCGCTGTCCGGGCTGGCAACCGGGTTGACCTGCCACTCAAGCAACAAGCCCGCGGCATAGCTGGCGGATTGTGAGAGCAAAGATATATCCAGTTCACGGGTCATTTGAGGCAACAGCATCAGTGCCTGGTTGTCCAGCCAGTCCAGTTGCAACTCTTGCATGTGCGTTGCGTCGATCTTGTCCATCCGGGACAGGTAATTCTGGAGGCGCTGCATGCGATAGGGTGCGGCATTGTCCGCCGACACCAGCGGACCGCCGCCATTGGGGCTAACCCGGGCGTTGGCGGCGGCGATGAAGCCAGGCACTGGATTCAATAGTCTTGGCATTTGGCTGGCATCCACCCAGCCTTGCCAGCGATTTTCTGGCAAATCCCCTCGCAGAGGAAACTGGCCATTGCCCTGGCCGCGAATCGGCAACAGCCCGGCGCTGCGAAAGCCTATATTACCTTCTATATCCGCGTAGATAGCGTTGAGCGTTGGGGCGGGTAATCGGTCCAGGGCGGCATTGAACTCTTGCCAGTTCCGGGCGGTGTTAATGGCGAGCAGTCCTTCCAGGCCCAGCGCTCCGAGGTGGTGTGCTGTCCAACTCAACGCCAGTGGTGGATTAGTGCTGACCAGGGGGCCGTTGCGAGTATGAACGATATGCAGTTGGCTATCTGCCTGGCCGCGTACCGGTATGGTGACAGTCTCTACTTTTGCCTCGTACCAGTCATCACCGTCTTTGAACAGCAGCGGATTATCGGGGGAGCGATTTTCGAGGAACAGGTCCTGGCTATCACCGATATTGGTAAAACCCCAGGCAATGCGCTCGTTGTAGCCGCTGATGACACCAGGCAAACCGGCCACCGACCAGCCTTGCAGGGATCGCCCTTCGCCATAGAACAAATGAACCTGGTAGAACAGGTTGGGAACACCCAGGGTGTCGTGCGAGTCAAATGCCAGCAGGGCGTTACCGGTGGCACTTTTACCGGGGGCCACCACCCAGCTATTGCTGCCAAAACCCAGGCGTGGCATGCGGGGGTTCACGCTCGGATCGGTGTGATTAAAACCGTTGATGCTGCTGAGAACATCCATGCCCGCGACGGCTGCTTCTACCGGGACCTGTTGGGATTGGTGCTCACCGTCAATAATGTAGGGATAATCCATGACCTGGCTGTGATCGCGTAAAAATAAACCAAACTGCTTACCGCCCAGGACATTCAGAAGCCCCAGTCGCAGGGTCTCGTTGCGAAAATTATTGCCGGACTGGAACGCCATGAGTGCTGCCAGGGCAAAAACGTCGCCACGCTGCCAGGCTGCAGGCCGCTGCCGAAGCACGAGGAACTCGGGGGGAAGCTTGGGATGGTAGTCGATGCTGGCGTTGATGCCGCCAATATAGCTGTCAATGGTGTCGAGCAATTCCGGGCTGGCCTTGTCCTCGAGGCTGCGGGCCAGTTGCGGCACGCCGAAGCGCCACAGCTCGCGGTCAGTTTCCAGTAGCTCCCGCCCCATTAATTGCGCCAGTCGGCCGTTGCCGGCCCGGCGCAGGGTTTCCATTTGCCAGAGTCTCTCCGAAGCGTGCAGCCAACCCTGGGCAAAGAAAGCATCGTCAAGTGTGCTGGCGCTGACAAAAGGTCGCTGTAATTCATCGAAGCGAATGTCCACCGGGGCGCTGATGCCGTCCACGTCTTCAGTACCGAAATTGCGAGACACGGAGCTCGCCAGCAGGAAGTAGCTGTAAGCCACCGCTGCAACAAGAACAAGTAGTAGCGTCGGCAAAATATAAGCCAGCCGTTTGCTCACCGTAGCACTCATGCGCGTCATCCCTGTCTGATCAACCGCAGAATTGTAACAGTGCTGGTAGCCAAGATGCGCGGTGTTGATTTGAGTGATCTCGCGGTGCGGGACGAATCCCCTGGCCTGGGCTATCATGCGCAGACATGAAAATACTGGTTACGGATGATCATCAGTTGTTTGCCGATGGCCTGGGACTCGTGCTCAACAGTCTCGAAGAGGATGTTGAGTGTGTGTATGCCCGCGATGGACACGAGGCACTGGAACTGGTCAGCAAACACAGGGATGTAGATGTTGCGCTTATTGATCTCAGCATGCCCGACATGGACGGCATCGAGTTGATGCGTGCACTGCGGGCCCGCAGCCTGGGTATTCCCATGGTGCTGCTGTCGTCTACTGAAGATATCTTCTCGATTCGGGCGGCAATGGATGCGGGTGCCATGGGATTTATTCCCAAATCTTTTAGTCGCAATGACTTGCAGCAGGCGCTGCGCGATATTCTCAATGGCGACATGTTCCTGCCGGCGGCTACCCGCCGCGCTCTCGACCAGTTGGGCGAGGATGCCGATGCCGCGGGCGTGCACGGCCTGACGGAGCGGCAATTGTCGGTGCTGGGTCTGCTGGCCCGAGGCTATCCCAACAAGAAGATAGCCCAGGCCCTGTTTATTACGGAGAACACGGTCAAATTCCACGTGCGCGCTCTACTCAAAGCCATGGGCACCGACAACCGGACCGAGTGTGTGTTTCAGGCGGAACAGAAGGGCCTGCTGTCCCGGTGAAAACAGTGCTAGCGTAGCGACCACAGCTCCGACAAGCGGGTGCGCAGTCGCGCGGGTTTTAGCGGCTTGTGCATTATGTCGATCGACAACCCCTGGGCCTGCTCTGCAAGCTTGGGATCGAGGTCGCCGGTAAGTAAAATACGTGGGCAATCCAGTTGCAGGGAATCGCACAAGCGGGTGAGCAAGGCCAAACCTGTCTCGTCGCCGGGCAATCGGTGATCGGCAATGATTGCGTCAATTTCACCGCCCTTATCCAGCAGGATTTTTTCAAACTCTGTTGCGGAGTGGGCGGGGAGGGCGCTACAGCCCCAACTGTTCAGCAGTGCGCCGGTAGCTTCCAGTATTTCCTCTTCATTGTCTATCAGGGCAATGGTCATGCCCTGCAGGTTCATGGGGGATGCCAGCTCCCCGCTGCGCATATCATCACTCTGGGATGGTTGGGCCCGCTTGACCACCAGCGTAAAACAGCTGCCCTTGCCTATCTCGGAATCGACTCGCAATTCATGTTCCAGCAAATCCGCCAGGCGCTTGACGATTGCCAGCCCCAGTCCCAGCCCCTGGTTGAGGCTGTGTTCGTATTGGTCCAGGCGCACGAATTCCAGAAAGGCATCCTTCATTTTTTCCGGGGCAATCCCCGTGCCCGTGTCACGCACTTGGATGTGAACCTTGTCTCCGCGTCGTCGGCAACCGATCAACACCTGGCCGCCGGGGGAATACTTGCAGGCATTTTCCAGCAAGTTATAGAGCATTCGAGCCAGCAGCATCTCATCGGAGTGGATTAACAGACGGGTGGGTACGATGCGCAGACGGGTATCGTGTTCTCTGGACAGACCAGAGCCGATGCGAGCCAGTTCATCAAATACCAATTGCAATGGCATGCTCTGTACGTTGGTTTCCTGTGTGCCTGCATCCAGACGGGAGATATCCAACACGCTCTCTATCAGGGAATTCAGGTTGTCGCGTGTCTGCCGTGTTTGTTCAAGAACTTGGCGATGGGTACCTTCCATGAATGCCTTGTCGAGAGAGTCGATGAAGAAGCTCATGGCGTGCAGCGGTTGACGCAAGTCGTGGGTGGCCGCTGCCAGGAAGCGTGATTTGGCGTAACTGGCTTTCTCGGCAACGTCCTGTGCTTCCAGGGCGTGTTGCTCGGCCAACTGTCGCTGTGATACCTCCTGCTCCAGTGCGTTTCGTTGCACCCACTCCTGGCGCCGCAGCCGATTAACGTAGCCACCGTAACCAATACCCATGGCCAGGGTGGCGGTGAATTTCAGAAACATATAGGCCGTTTCCAGCAACACGTCAGCTTCATAGCTGAAGAAGGAGAGCACCGTAAACAAGACGCCAGCAAACAGGGTCACGCCAATCGTGTAGCTGAAGCGGTTGGGTACGATTAAGTACATGACGAAAATGAACAGGATCATAAATGGCATGTCCTGCGAGGGAGGTGTGTGCTCTGCCGCAAACAAGTAGAAAAAATCACCGGCTTCCACAAGGGTGACAACGAACTCGGTCAACAGGATGGCCAGCGCAAGGCTGTGGCTGAGAGGCCCGAGTTTCACCATGCTCAAAACCAGCAGCATAGAGAGCACCTGGGCTATTCGCAGGTAGATACCACCGGTCTGGGCCATGTGAGGGTCGAACAGATTGGCGAAGACCATGGCCAGGGTCATGACCAGGCCGACAATGAATACGATGTGGAGCTGATAGTGAGTGCGGGGCCAACTGGCGCTGAGAAAATGTTGTTCCAGCGTCCGATCGCGAAATTCACCGGTTAACAGGCGCAGGTCTGCTCTACCCGTAGGAGCATTGGTCATGTTCACGAGTCTAACAGATGGTATGCGGGTCGCCTATGACGCCCCGTTGAGAGGGATAAATCAAAAAGGGAGCGACGGGCGCTCCCTGATTTAATTTATGCGGCAGTTACGTTCTCTGCCTGTGGGCCTTTCTGACCCTGGGTGACGTTGAATTCAACTTTCTGGCCTTCAGCGAGGGTTTTGAAGCCGTCGCCTTGGATTGCAGAAAAGTGAACGAATACGTCTGGTCCGTTTTCCTGTTCGATGAAGCCAAAGCCCTTGGTTTCGTTAAACCATTTTACGGTGCCTGTTGTAGTGCTCATATTTCTTTATACCTTGATTAATAAATGCGTTGCGCCCAGAAGACGCGGCGCCGGGGGACAGTGTGTACTTATGATTAACGAAACGACGTACTCAGATGGACTTCGACTTTGTTGCGCATAAATGCCTGCTGATCCTCAGCTTGCGTAGTCTAGCGTTGCTGGGCGACAGTTAACAACCAACACAATGTAAATAGTTGGCATTTTTTAGCGTGATTGTACAATCCTCGCCCGGAATCACGCGGTTCCGGAGCGATTGTTCTGTTGTGATTGACCCCGGCGAGGACGGCGGCGACGCTGCCCCTGCTTGTTATTAGGGGCAGATTGCTTCCTCGGTGCTGCCGGTGCGGTTGTAGGCAGGCTGTGATCTACCTCGAAGCCGTCAATTTCTTCACGCGGAAGCTGTTTGCGAATCAGTCGCTCAATACCTGTCAGCTGTTTTACCTCATCGGCACTGACCAGGGAATAGGCCCGTCCAGATGCGCCGGCGCGGCCGGTGCGGCCAATGCGGTGCACATAGTCTTCCGCCACGTTTGGCAGATCGAAATTGACCACCTGGGGCAGTTGCCTTATGTCGAGGCCGCGGGCGGCGATGTCGGTGGCCACCAGGGCGCGAACCTTGCCCTGCTTGAAGCCGGCCAGGGCCTTGGTGCGGGCGCCCTGGCTTTTATTGCCGTGAATCGCGGCGGCGTTGATACCATCGCGTTCCAGCTTCTGGCTCAAACGATTGGCGCCGTGCTTGGTACGGGTAAATATCAACACCTGGTCCCAGCCGTTATTGTGGATCAGGTGGCTCATCAGTTCTGGTTTGCGCTTTTTGTCGACCGGGTAAACCCACTGTTCGACGTTATCAGCGGTAGCGTTCGGCGGTGCCACGTCCACTTCAACGGGCTTGTGCAGGAAGCTCTTGGCCAGTTGGCGAATTTCGCCGGAAAAAGTGGCAGAGAACATCAAGGTCTGTTTTTTCTGTGGCAGTAACTTTATGACACGGCGGATGTCATGGATGAAGCCCATGTCGAGCATGCGGTCCGCTTCGTCCAGCACCAGGATTTCCAGCGCCTTGAAATTGACAGCGCCCTGTTGATGCAAGTCCAGCAGGCGCCCGGGTGTGGCTACCAGGATATCCACGCCTTGCTTGAGCTTGGCAATCTGGGGATTGATTTTAACGCCACCAAACACAACCGTAGAGCTGACCGGGGCATAGCGGCTATAGGTCTCGACACTCTCTTGTACCTGGGCGGCGAGCTCGCGGGTTGGGGTAATAATCAGTACGCGGCACTGGCGCGATTGCGCGCGCGGGGCGTCCTGCAGCAAAGCCACAATGGGCAGGGTGAAGGCCGCTGTTTTGCCGGTGCCGGTCTGTGCCGCCGCCATCACGTCGCGACCTTCCAGTACCGGGGGTATAGCCTTGTCCTGGATAGGGGAGGGTGTGCTGTAGCCTTTTTCTTTGACCGCGCGCAGCAAATTCTCGGACAGACCGAGATCGGAAAATGTCGTCATCAGTTTCTCTCAGGAGTTGCTGACGAAGACAAAGCACTGTCAGCAAGTGCGAAGGCGGGCATCATACGGGAATCCGCCGCCGATGCAAGCGTATTTATTGGTTCAGAATCGTCTGCCCCCAGCCAATCTCCTCAGTCGTTTGGCTCTAGTGGAGTGCCTTGCCGGTCCGCGCTTTTTCCTTGATAAGCTCTTTGGTACGTTTACTGCGCTTCTTGGTGGTGGTTTTGCGTCTGCGGGGATTATTGTCCTGGTCCTCCCCCAGTGCAGCATCAGTTTGTGGCGCCGTGGCCAACCAGTGGGCTTCATCTATTTCGAAGGAGTGCAGGATCCTGTCCAGCGTTCGACCGATACGGGTGGTGGTGCTGATAATCGGTACTTTCGGCCAGGTGGTGCGTTCGCCAGCCTTGATCAGGTCGATCATTTCTTCCTCGGAGAGCATGCGCAGCAGGCGGCTCAGGCTTTTTTGGCCTTTCTCGGGGATGATATTGATGTCGCCGATAAAGCGCTGATCCATGAGGGCGTTGACGGCGTTCATGACCATGCCGGCGCGGGGCCCGACACCGGAGTTGCGCTGCACCCAATCCAGGTAGCCGCGCAGCACCTGCTTGACGGTGGCGACGGAGGCATCGGTCATGATCTTGCGGATGCCGGGGCGGGAATTGTCTTCCCGACCCAGTCCGGGCATGACCTGGCTGACGATGTAGTGGTTGACGCCGTACATGCGTGCCAACCGCTTAGCGGGCAAATCCTGGGAGAAAGAGCCATCAATCCAACGGCGATGTGTGAGGTAGGGTTGAATCTCACCGTCGGCATTGCGCGCTTCCAGTTGCACGGAAGGGAAGATGCCGGGTAGGGCGCTGCTGGCCAGGACGGCTGAGCGCAAGGTGACAGTCGGCGAGGTAATGTGATTCAGCAGGCGGGAGTTTTGCTTGGGCTCTGCGGGAGAGATGCTGATATTGATGCTGCGGCCAGACTTTTCGTAGGCCTCCTGGAAAGTCATGTCGGGGATCAGCCGAGCCATTTCCTTCTTGATGGAACGCATCTCGGCACTGGTGAATTTGCGAAAACCGAGCTTAATATCCTCATTGTTCTGGGTCAGAGACTTGGCTAGAAAGTCATCTTCAAACAGCGCCAGAAATTCCTCATCGCTGCGGGTGCCCACCACGGCGGCAACAAAAGCGCCGGCACTGGAGCCGGAGATCACCACTGGGCACAGCTTTTGCTCAATCAGTGTTTTCAACACCCCGAAATGGAAGTAGCCGAGACTGCCGCCACCGCTAAGCATCAGTGCCGAACGACCATAACAGTGGCTGGCGCGCTGGAAAAACTCAATGCGCTCAGCCCAGCTAATGCCCTTGAAGCGGCGCGGGGAGAAATACTCCATGGCCGAGCAGATTTCAGCGACATAGTCTTCAATCAGGTGTTTGGTGCCAGCCAGGGCCTTCTGGTAAAGCTGGGGATGGCCCATGCCAGCCATGTTGCCGTGAATGCCCTCATTGAGCGCAAATAACAGGCCCTGGTCATCACCTTTCTTGCGCAAGCGGCGCAGGCGTTGCAGGCGGGTGCTGATGCTGCGGCTGTCGTAGAGACCCGATTCCTGCTTTTGACGCCAGATATCACCGCCGGTTTCCACGTCGTGGGCCTCAGCCAGTTCCAGCCATTGCTGATAGTTGTCGGCGGCGATCATTTGTTGTTCGATATCTTTCAATGACTTGGAGGGACGAGAGGGCATGGAAAGGGAGTACTCTGATTTGGAGAATTGGGTATTTTATCCGGATATGGCTGGACTGTGAAGTTTGATATGGACAGGCAGAATTTTAGTGACCGTGGGGTACGTTAGAAAATTTGCTATCCTCAAGGCTTTCGATCCTGATGATAGTTACCTGGGCTGACTATCACAGCCCTATCGACCAATAAGAGAGCGTGCCATGAAGTCTCCGATTTGCGAGTTACTGGATATTGAGTTTCCCCTGGTTGCCTTTACACACTGCCGTGATGTCGTGGTGGAAGTATCGAAAGCCGGTGGCATGGGAGTGCTCGGTGCAGCCGGCTACGACGCTGAGAGCCTGGAGATCGAGCTCAACTGGATCGATGAACATATCGGTGGCATGCCCTATGGCGTCGACCTGATAGCGCCGAGTAGCCAGGCCGCCACCGATGATGACACCCGCGAAACGCTGGCGGCACAAGTGCCGCAGGAACACCGGGATTACGCCATGGAAATCCTGGCGCGACACGAGATCGACGCCGGTGATGTCTACCGGCAGGAGGGCATCAGGAATACCGGAATACTGACCACGAAACAGGCGGGTAATATAATAGATGTGGCATTTGCACATCCCATCAAACTGATTGCCAATGCCCTGGGGGTGCCGCCGCGCTATATGCTGGACATGGGCAAGGCAAAGGGGGTGGTAGTGGCGGCCCTGGTCGGCGCCAAAGAACACGCCGTGCGCCAGGTTGGGGCGGGAGTCGATATCCTGGTGGTGTCTGGAACCGAGGCGGGAGGCCACACCGGTGAGGTCAGTACCATGGTACTGGTTCCAGAGGTTTGCCAGGCGGTAGAGGGTAGTGGAGTGGCGGTATTGGCAGCGGGTGGTATTGTCACCGGCCGGCAAATGGCGGCGTGTATGGCCATGGGTGCCCACGGCGCCTGGACCGGTTCGGTATGGCTGACCACGGCTGAGGCGGAAACACCGCCAATCATCAAGGAGAAATATACCCAGGCTTCCTCTCGCGATACGGTCAGATCCAAATATCGTACCGGGAAATATTCACGTCAATTGCGTTCACCCTGGACCGAAGCCTGGGAAGCCGACGAGGCACCGAAACCCCTGCCCATGCCCATTATGTCGCAGGTGAGTGAGCCGGCCTTGGCGAAGATAGCGAAATTGGCAGACGGCGGGCACACGGGTGCCAAGCAGTTGACTACTTATTGGGTGGGCCAGGGGGTTGGCCTGATGAACTCGGTGCAGGACACTAAAACCGTGGTACGGGAATTTATGGAGGACTACCTGCTGGCGGCGGAGAGGCTAGCGGGGACACTGGAAGACTAGCTTCCGGGGCCATAGCAGCGGCCTATCTGGTACCCCTTTTGGGGCCCGCGCTGGTATAGCGTGTTCCCGGCGGGTCGACTGCCCATTCGGGCCTCTGTCCCCATTGATCGGAATACACCAGCTCAGACATGGGACGACGTCGCACGGGCCCGTGTGAGCCCTGTGGTTTTCCCAGGCTGACCGTGGCGGCGATAAACACGTCTTCCGGTATGCCCAGCAGGTCTTTCAGTTCCCGGTCGACGAAACCGTGAAAGCCGGTAATTACGCCACCGTAACCCAGTGCTCGCGCAGCCAGTAGCAAGTTCTGCACCGCCGGATAGACCGAGGCTCCTTCCATCGGATTAGGGTCGCGATAACGCACCAGGCAGGGCAATACCAGGCAGGGCACAGTGGCAAAGTTGTCGACATAGGCTTGCATGGTATTAGCCATACGCGACTTCGGGGAATTCGGATCTGTGCCGCAGCCCAGGTCGTATTGCTCACTACTTCGTTTTGCTCCCCATATTTTCTGGGCGGAATCGGCGATCAGTGTTTTGGCCGCAGTGGCCAGGTCGCTGTCGGTGAGGACTACAAACCGGAATGGCTGGCGGTTGGAGCCGCTGGGCGCCCGGGTGGCTGTAAACAAAATATCCCGCAATACGTTTTCAGGTATTGGCTCATCGGTATAGCGGCGTATGGCCCGCGTGGTGGCCAGTCCTTCCAGTAGGCCTATGTTGTCCTGAGCCAGCGCCTGTTCTGCAAGTGACATTGTTTATTCCTTGTTGGTGGCTTCCGCCGGGAGTTCAATGGCAATGAGTCGGTAGCGAGCGTCTGCCGTGTTGGGATTAATTCGCTGAGCCCGATCCCAGTTTGCCTCCGCCTTTTCGATGTCCCCCAGTTTGTACCAGGCGGCACCTGTGAACAACAGCGCCTGCACATGGCCCGGTTCGATGGCCAGGGCGCGATTGAGGTGCTCCAGGGCAAGCTCCGGATTGCCGCCGTGCTTGGCGGGGGCGAACAAGGGACGGCGGGCTTGTGAGACCCAGGCGTTGGCATTATTTTCATCCAGTTGCAGCGCCATTTTCAGTGCCTGTTCCAGTTTGGACTGGTATTTCATACCTTTAAACTTACTGCGAATCATGGTGCCCATCAGGTCGGCTTGCAGGCGATAGTTCTCTGAACTCTCTGGCTGTGCCTGCAGCGCCTTGATGGCGGCTTTAGCCACAATGTCGATGTCTTTACCCAATTGCCTGCGGGCTTTCTTGTCCTGTTGCTTGTGTTCATAAACTCCGCGTCGCAGTTCAGCCAGCAGCAGTGATGCCGTGGCAAAATTCAGCCAGCCTCGCTCGGTTTGCGCAAGCTGCGCCGCTTGTTGATATTCAGGCAACAGGGTTTCCGCCAGCTCGCGATCAAAATTGAAACGGGCCTGTTCGAAGCGCTGGGCAAGATCTTTGGAGTCCATACCCCAGCCCGCCACTGCCAGCACAGTCAGCAACAGGCAAAGCAGCGTCCTATGCATTTTGCTTCTCCGCCGGTGACAAGGCGATGATAGCGGGCAGGAACAGCAAGTTGGAAATCAGTGCTGCAAGGATGGCACTACCCGATAGCAGCCCAAGATTACTGATGGGTTCGAAGGCCGAGGGCAGCAATGCGTAGAAGCCAATGCAGGCAGTGACGGTGGTGATGGTAATGCTGGGACCCACCTGGTTAATCGTGGACTCGACTGCCACGATGGGCGTTTCCCCGCCCCGGCGCTGCTTGCGAAAACGAGTCAGGAAATGCACGGTATTGTCCACGGCTATACCCAGGGAGATACTGGCAACCATAACGGTGGCGGTGTTGAGGGCGATTTCCAACTGCCACATCAACAGGAAGATCACCAGCATGGGCATGATATTGGGCAGGATACTTATCAGCACCAGGTGGCGGGAGCGCAATCCCAGTCCGATCGTGGTAAATATCAACAGGAAGGCCAGTGAGAAGCTGGTCAGCTGGGTGGTCAGCAGGCCCTCACTGAGTGCGCGCATCTGAACGGAGATGCCGGTATTGTTGGCCTGCAGCGGCTCCGGTAGTTGCGCAGAGAAGTGCTCAATGCTGTCAATGAGTTGAGAGGTGGCGGCATCGCCGCGCAAATTGGCAAGTACTGATACTCGAATTCGATGTCCGTCAGGGGTGGCGTAAGCGGACAGCTGGCGACGATTGTCGCTGTCGAGCAATTCAATGATCTCCTGCGCACTGTCTGTCGACGGGGGTAGTGCATAGTCTTGTCGAGCACCGCCCTGGTGCCACTGGTTCATCTTCTTGAGCACACTCAGGGGACTGTATACACGCTTCACGCCATCGATTGATTCGATATGAGTAGAGAACTGCTCCAGCGCCGGCCAATAGTCCTGGCTGAGCCAGCCGCGGGGGGTTTCCACCACAACTTCGATGGCAGTCAGTCCGGTCAGCCGGTCTGATACAAAACGGTGAGACTCGGTTAGAGGATGATTTTTTGGCAGGAACTGCAGGGAATCACCGGAGGAACTGATATTGAAAACACCGGCGATGCCGAATCCCGCCAGCAATGTGAATACCGCAATGACCAGCCTCGGGTAACGCATGGTGAACCCCAGCCGTTTACGCAACACGCCACCCAACATGTGGCCGGCACCCTGGGCTGGCTTCACTCTTAGTAGCATCAAGAGCCAGGCGCCGACGGTAAAATTGGTGAGCAAAGAAAAAAGGATGCCCAGGGACATATAGATGCCCATCTGGAAAATGGCATCCAGGTTCGCCACCATCAGGGAGAGAAAACCCAGGGCAGTGGTGATAGAGGAGAGTGCGCAGGACATCGCCAATTCCCGCAGGGTGTGTTGCATCGCCCGCGCCCGCTCGGGTATGTCGTGCAGGGTGCGTTGGTAGCGACTGGCCACGTGAATACCATTGGCGATAGCCAATACGAACAATACCAGCGGCAGGGAAGTGGTGATCAGGTTCATGCTCCAGCCGATCAGGCTGACCACGGCCATGGTATACAGCAGTGACAGGCCGCCGCAAACCAACACGGTCAGGGCCGCCGGCACAGAACGTAGCAATGATAACAAGATCAATAGCGCGGCAATTCCGGCAATGGGAAAAGTTCTGCCTATCTCCTGGGAGGTTATACGATTGATGGCGACAGAGAAGATAGGCTGACCGACCAGGTCGACCCGAAAGCCCTGATGCTCGGCAACGCGAACGACTTTTTCTATCGCCTCTACCAGCTCAGCCCGGTCTCTCACTGAACTCAGTGCCTTCAATTGCAGCATCAAGCCGGCCACCTGCTCATCATCCGATATCAGCAGATTCTGATAGAAGGGGGTGCTGGTCATTTCTTCATGGAGTGCCTCGGCGTCTTCTTCGCCGAACAGGTCGCGGTAGATGGCAGGTATGCCGTTGACCGATTCAACCTGGGGAATGGCCTGCAATTGGTCGAGCAGAAGCAGGCTGTCGTCGAGCACATCCTCGTCAAAGAGGTCGCGTCCGGACAGGGCGACGATAACAAATTCATCGTGGCCGAAATCCTGTTTGAACTGACGATAGCGTTGTGCCGCCGGCCCCGACTGGTTCACCAACTTCTCCTGGCGATTGTCGACCGTGAGCTGGCTAACCAGGTAGGCCGACGGTAGGGCCATCAACAGCAGGAAGAGAGCAGCGAGTCGCAGGCGTTGATAGAACAATACTTTTCTCCCCGTGTAATGGCACAATAATACTAAGCCGCGTCACAGAAAGGGAGCCACATTGCTTGCAGCCGTAAACATGCTTGTTCTACTGGCATTGGGGTCGCTTGAGCTGGAAGAGGTGATCGTGACGGTGCGGCGCCGGGAAACATCGATCCTCGAAGCCCCCATTTCCGTTACTGCATTTTCTGACCTACAGCTGGAACAAATTCGCCTAGATACTGTGGCGGATATTGCCCCCCAGACACCGAATCTCACCATCTCGGAAAGCTTGTTTGGCAACGCCACGCCGCTGATCAGCATTCGAGGCATTACCAACCTGGACATTTCGAATTTCGCCAAGGATTACCCGGTCGGTTATTACCTGGACGGGGTCATTGTCGGCCGCGCCTCGGGTAGTTTGCTTAACCTGTTCGAGGTGGAACGCATTGAGGTGTTGCGCGGCCCCCAAGGTACTCTGTACGGCCGTAACACCATCGGCGGCGCCATCAGTATCATTAGCAAAAAGCCGACCGGGGAATGGGGCTTCAAGCAAGAACTTGGCATTGGCAATCGCAATCTGTTCCAATCAAAGACCCATATCAATCTGCCGGATTTTGCCAGCGTCAGCCTCAAGGGCTCCTATGTGATAGGGGAGGCTGACGGGGCGGTGGACAATGATTTTTTCGGTGCCGCGACCAATGCCTTGGGTCCGGGTTTGCAGGGAGATGAAGTGGCCAGCACTCTGGGTGGTCATGAGAGCGAAGCCTGGCGGGTCGCTGCTCGCTGGGAACCCCATGATAACTTCCTGCTGGATTACTCCTTCGAACGCAATCGCTACGAGGGCACGGTGGTTCCCATGCAGCTGATCTACGGTGATCCCAATGGCGTGTTTGGCTGGGCTCTGACCACTCCCGGCTCAGAATCGCGACAAGGGCGCTTGACCTTAAACAATGCCGAGACCAGTCGCAGCGACGTCGACGGCCATAACCTCTCAATGAGCTGGGAATTGCCGGAATTGACGATCAAGTCAATAAGTGGTTATCGAACCCTGGATCAACACGGCGCCAAGGACCTGGATGGGGGGCATCATCTGGTACCCTTCCTGGAAGCGGCGCAGACCCCCCAGCAGCAGGAGCAGTTTTCCCAGGAGATCCAGTTTATAGGCACGGCCTTTGACCAGGCCGTCGACTATGTGACCGGGCTTTACTACTTTAAGGAAACCGGCACCAGTCATAACGACGCCATTGCCACGGTGTTCTATTTCCCGGACGTGTTGGATATCGAAAACACCTCGATGGCACTCTACGGTGAGGCTACCTTCCCACTGGTAGCTGTGGCGGAACCTCTCAGCTTAACCCTCGGTCTGCGCTATACCTATGACGAACGCGAAGCGGATATCAGTCGTGTCCTTATTCCGGAGGCGGCTTCTTACCAAGCCAGCGGCAAGGATGACTGGTCTCATTTTGATTGGAGTGCCACCGCCAATTACCGGGTGGAAGACCGTATTCACACCTATCTGCGAGTCGCTACTGCCTATCGCAGCGGTGGCTTTAACGCCCGCGCCGACACCCCGGAACGCTTTAATGCCACCTTTGATCCGGAGCAGGTGCTGGCCTACGAGATTGGTGTCAAGGCTGAGTGGTTCGATCGTCGCTATCGCACCAATGTGGCTGTGTTCTACAGCGAGTACGACGACCTGCAGGTGGATCAAACTGAGATTGGCGTTGGTTCTTTTAACCTGGTGACTGCTAACGCCGGCTCGGCCCGCACCTGGGGTACCGAGATTGAGATGATTGCTGTGGCCTTACCGGGCTTAACCCTGTCCCTGGCCTACGGATTTTTTGATAGTGAGTACGATGAATTTATCGCGGTCTTCAACGACAACCAGGACTTTGCCGACCAGGCTGGCTTTCCGCTGGTGGCGAAGCACAGCCTCAGTTTAAGCGCGCTCTACGATTTCCCGGTGATGGCCGCCGGTGAGCTCACCTTTTACGCCAGCTACGCCTATACGGATGAGCAGAGCTTTGGCTATCGCAGAGGTGGGGCCGAGGATGCCGGCTTCTTTAATGGCAGCGACGATTACCAACTGCTCAGTGGCAGGCTTACCCTGGCTGAGTTGCCCTTCGTTACCACCGGCAGTTTGCGCCTCGCTTTGTGGGGCAAAAACCTCACCGATGAGGAGTACAAGGTGTTTGGATCTGACTTGCTGAGCAGCCTGGGTACACTCACCGCCAGCTATGCACCCACCCGCTCCTATGGCCTGGATATCGTCTACCAGTACTAGTCCGTTTTTTTCTTTTTCAGTTTTGATTTTGCTTTTGATTTGGGCTTCTTTTTGGGCTTTGGCTTGTGCCGTTCTTTGGCGCCGAGACGGGAGATTTGCAGGCGCTGCCCAGATACCCAGACTGCCTTGAGGTGTTGGAAGACCTCCTTGGGCATACCCTCCGGCAGGTCCACCGTGCTGTAATTTTCGTAGATCTCGACGCGGCCGATGTATTCCGCGTCCACCTCCGCCTCGTTGGCAATGGCGCCGACGATATTGCCGGGATTAACGCCGTGGCTGTGCCCGACCTCAATTCGAAAGCGCTCCAGTTCCTTGTCGGGGGCGGGTACATCGCGCTGCTCCGGACGGCGGTCGGCCCGGGGCCCCGGTGAAAACTCCTTGCGCTCCTTCCCTGCAGTCGATTTTTTGCGGTCGGGACGAGGTTCCATTGGCCGCTGGGGCTTTTCCTTCATGTATATCGGTTGTTTCCCCTGCGCCATTTCCACCAGGGCGGCAGCAATGTCGACAACGGGCACCCCGTATTCATGTTGGTATTCCTTTACCAGCTCCCGGAACTTGTCGAGTTCGGCACTGGCGAGGGTGTCGCTGATTTTTCCCTTGAAGCGCTTAACCCGGGTGCCGGCGACGTCTGCGGCGGTGGGCAGGTCCATTTGTTCAATACTCTTGCCGGTGGATTTCTCGATGGCACGCAGCAGGCGTCGCTCACGGTTGGAGGCGAACAGGATGGCATCACCTTTGCGGCCGGCCCGGCCGGTGCGGCCAATGCGGTGTACATAGCCTTCAACATCGTGGGGAATGTCGTAGTTGATGACGTGGGAAACGCGTTCGACATCCAGGCCGCGGGCGGCGACATCAGTTGCCACCAGGATATCCAACCTGCCCTTTTTCAAACCCTCTACGGTTTGTTCGCGAACTTTTTGCACAATATCGCCATTGAGGGCTGCGGTAGCGTATCCGCGCGCGGCCAGCTTATCGGCCAGCTCCACGGTGGCGATCTTGGTGCGCACGAATACGATCATGCCATCAAATTCTTCCACCTCGAGAATGCGGGTGAGGGCGTCGAGCTTATGCAGGCCGCTGACCATCCACACCCGCTGACGAATCGTTTCCGCGGTGGTTTGCTTGACCTTGATGGTGATTTCTTCGGGATTGTTCAGATACTTTTTGGTGATGCGCCGTATCGCGGTCGGCATGGTGGCGGAGAACAATGCCACCTGGCGTTGTTCAGGTGTTTGTTCGAGAATCCACTCGACGTCATCGATAAAGCCCATGCGCAGCATTTCGTCCCCCTCGTCCAACACAAGGCAGCGCAATTCGTTCAGTTTCAACGAGCCACGGCGCATATGGTCCATGACTCTGCCAGGGGTGCCGACCACCACCTGTACACCGCGCTGGAGTTGTCGCAGTTGGGTGCGGTAGTCCTGGCCGCCATAAACTGGCAGCACATGAAAATCTTTGAGATTGGCTGCGTAGCGTTGAAAAGCCTCCGCCACCTGTATCGCCAGTTCTCGTGTCGGCGTCAGTACCAGCACCTGCGGGGTTTTCTGTGACTTGTCCAGGCGAGCCAGGATAGGCAGGGCAAAGGCCGCGGTTTTGCCGGTACCGGTCTGGGCCTGGCCCAGTACATCTTTGCCTTCCAGCATGGGCGGTATGGTGAGCGCCTGGATAGCCGAGGGGGTTTCGTAGCCGACGGCATCCAGTGCCTGCATTAGCGGCGCGGGCAGGCCCAGTTCCGAGAAACTGCTTATTTCCTGTGGGGTTGTCATGGTGTTGCCTTGGGTGGGGGGCGGCGATTATACACGATTTTATGGCCGCCTGAGCCTGGTCAATATAGGAGAAAAGACCGCTATTCACTACACTGGACTTCTGCTGCGGAGAACTATCATGTCGAGTCAAAACCTAGAGCCCTGGCTCAACGGCCGGTCGTTTGAAGATTGCTACCAACAATATGAAGAGCAGGGCTATGTTATTTTTGAGGGCATCATGGCCGCAGCTGAAGTTACGCGTGTCCGTGAAGCATTGACCCCGCACCTGACTCAGTCCGGGCGGAATAACTTCGAGGGTTATAAATCAAACCGGGTGTATTCCCTGTTGGCCAAGTCGCCAGAGGTGTTTTCCGATATGGTGACTCATCCGCTGGCGCTGGCGTTTGCCGAACGGGAGCTGGGGGAGTCCTGCCTGTTGTCGGCACTGCTGGCTATAAACCTGCACCCGGGTGAGACCGTGCAGGACTGGCATCACGACGACAACCACCTGTTTATTCCGCTGCCGCGTCCGGCCTACGCCGTGAGTACTTTCTGGGCTATTGATGAGATGACCGAGGACAACGGTGCCACCGAGATCATTCCTCGCAGTCACCTGTGGACCGAGGCGGAACGCATCCAGATGGGCGGCCCGGACGAGTGGATTCAGCAGAGCGGCGGTGATGCGAATCATGACCCTTGTCCTCGCGGCGATAGCGTGAAAATAACCATGCCTGCGGGATCACTGATGGTGGCCAAGGGCACGATGTTTCACCGCGGGGGTGCCAACCGGTCCGATCAGCCCAGGTTGATCGTGACGCCGCAGTATTGTCCAGGCTGGGCTCGGCAGCTGGAAAATATCATGGCTGTCACCCCGCGCGAAATTGCGGCCCAGCTTCCGAAACGTACCCGTGAGCTCATCGGTTACTCCATTCACGGTGCCTTCATGGGCTACGTTGACGGTGTACACCCGGATAAACTTCTGACCACAGAGCAATAATCCAGGGATGTGGTGCTAACTGTTAGTGGAGATCAGCATGCCCAGATTACGACAAGTTCCTCGAAGCGAGGCCGATCCCATCGCCACCATGATGTACGACATGTTGTTCGGTGAGCGCGATCCGGTGGCAGAGCCGGGGACAGAGACGGGTACGCCCGGAAATTGGTGGACCGTCTTCGCCCTGGTGCCCGATTGTCTGAAGCACGCCATTGAGGGCTTTCAATTCTATCGCGATCCCAAGCGTAAGCTCGACCCACAATTGCGAGAGCTGGGCCAGACGCGGGCTGGCTACACGCGCGGATCCCAGTTCGTGTATTCACAGCACTGTAAGTCCTGCCGCTCGGTGGGTCTGTCTGAGGAAAAAATCCAGGCCATAGCGGCCTGGCAGGTCAGCGACTTGTTTTCCGAGTTGGAGAGAGCGGTACTTGCCTATACTGACGCCCTGGTATTGGAAGGTGGCAGGGTGGCGGACGTAATATTTTCCGTGCTGCAGGCGCATTTATCCGATGAAGAAATTCTTGAGCTGACCTACACCACGACACTGTATGAAATGCACGCGGTCATGAGTCGGGCGTTGAGACTGGAATACGACGATGTGGATGAGCGTATTGTCGAAATAGCGGCACCGAGTGGTGGTTCCGATGATGTGATGAATATGGTTGATAGAGAAGATAGTGAAGGCAGCGAGAAGGAGTAGGGAAATGGGATACCATCATTTGGCGTTAGCCTGTAAGGATATTCACGCCATTCACGAGTTCTACGAGGGCGTCATGGGCTTCGAGCTGGTCAAAGTGGAAATTGGCCCCGTGCCTGAAGGTGGCTGGGCCAAACACTTTTTCTTTCGCATGGAGGACGACTCCAAGTTTATCGCTTTCTGGGAATTGCACGAGGTGCCCGGTACCGAAAATATGGAAACCAATATATCCAAGGCGGCCGGGCTGCCGGACCAGATCAATCATCTGTCGTTCGATGTGAAGGACATGGCGGAACTACAGACGCGCAAGCAGCGCTGGCTGGAGGCCGGCCTGGATGTGATAGAGGTCGATCACAACTGGTGCCATTCAATCTACACGAAGGACCCCAACGATGTGATGGTAGAGTTTTGCCTGACCACGGGCAGCTTTACCGAGGAGAATCGTGCAACCGCCTTGCGAGCCCTGGATACGACAGAGCCGGAATTCTCTCCACCGCCCGCGGCGATTGATTTTCATGCTCCCTAGCGGTTGAGGTATTCGTCCAGGGTAAGATGTACGCGGCGAATTCGGGCTTCCTGATAGTTACCCAGGGTTAAGCCCTTGCGGGTAGTTTTCAATCCCTGTTGCTGCGCCTGCAGGTTGTCCGTGTCCTGGTCGTAGACTGCGCCCAGCCAGTCCAGTTCTTCAACCTCAGTGTAGGATTGTTCCACGGTCAGGTGAATCGGCTGCGGTGGTGTGGGATGTTCTGCGCCATCGGGCAGCGGTTCCATAATCAATAGGTCGAACAGGCACTGGTCGACATCGTTGCCCAGCGGACGAAAGCGATAGACCATGGGTATATTGATGCCCGGGAACAAAAACATATTGGGAAACAGGTGGTACTCGATGGAATCGAGCATCAGGCTATCGCTATGGCGTGACAGGTCAACGCCCAGATTCTCTCCCAACTGCTCCCGCATAAGTTGCGCCGCCACACCACGAGCAGTTTCGCCTGCCTCGAGTGGTCGTGGTTTCACCGCCAGTTGGGCGAGTAACTCCTCTTCGGTGAGTGTTGGTTCACGCCACTTTTTCCCCGGGTAGTCAGCCAGGGATTCGGGGCTGTAATTGCCGATATTGTGAATAAAGCGGCTGAGGTATTTCCCGAAAATATCGTATTGGGTGTTGGCGCCATTCGGTGAATGGTGTGTGTGGAAGTTGTGATAGGCCTCCATGAAGGCCTCCTGCGCGGCTTTCCAGTTGGCCGGCAGCTGTTTCTGTACATGCAACTTTATCCGGCGTCGTTCGAGTGGAGTCTCCTGAAAATGTTCTGGTAGTACATCCAATTGCTCGAGTAGTGGCGCCGCATGTCTGTCGAGGTTAATAAAGACGAAGCCACCCCATGTGTCGCAGGCGACCTCCTGCAGTGAGTGACTTTCGCTGCTGACGTGAGGAAAATCCCAGCTGCCGGGGATCGGCCGCAGCGCGCCATTCAGTTCCCAGTACCAACCGTGGAAGGGGCAGGTAATATGAGGCCTGTGGCCGCAACCTTGTGTCGCTAACAGGCGTGTACCCCTGTGCGTACAGCTATTCAGGTAAGCCTTGATGGTGTTTTCTTCTGCGCGTACGACAATGACGGAGTAGTCGCCGATATCGTAGACATAATTGTCCCCGACACGGGCAATGTGCTCTTGCCGGCAGGCCCACTGCCAGGTCTTTGTCCACATGGCGTGCATTTCCCGGCGGAAAAAATCCTCGCTGGTATAGCGGGAGCTGTCTAGGTCGTCGTCGCCGAGAAAGTCATAGACATTGTCCAATAAGCTCTGCGGAGGCGGTACTGCATCACCGCGCAGAGTGTCTGCGACGCTGGGACCCGGCGCCCGGGCATCACCCGGCGCGTTGTTTTTGTTGTCTGTCATGACATAGACTCTAATGCCATTAAGCTGATCTGCCAATGCGGGGTGTAAACATTGAACAAGGAATTTGGTGCAGTAGGTAGCACCGTCGAGGTAGCTGACAAGCTGGCGATACAGGAAGTGATCGCCGCTCATTGTTGGGGTCTGGATCGCCTCGACAGTACGCAAATCAAGGCTTGTTACTGGGATGATGCGACTGTGGATTACGGCGCCTTCAAAGGTGCAGCTCACGAGTTCGCGGAAATCATCATTCCGGCCCTGTCTGGTCAGTACCAGTTGACGCAACACAGCCTGAGTAATTCACTGGTGCAATTGCGTGGTGATAGCGCACGGGTTGAATCCCATGTCACTGCTCGACATCTGCAGCTGGCGGGTGAGGAAGAGTTGGCCTACTTTGGCCGTTACCTGGATAGCTTGGAAAAACGTGACGGACAATGGCGGATGACCCATCGACAAGTGGTCATGGACTGGAGCCGCCGCGAAGCGGTTAGCGATGAGCGAAACGCGCCCGCTTTTAAAGAGCTGGCCAAGGGTGGTCAGAGTGACGATCCTCTCTACAGTTTTTTAAACAGGAACTGACCATGGATGCAGACGTGCAGCTGTTGTTGGACAAACAGGCTATCGGCGAGCTGAGCTATCGCTATATGAGGGGTTTGGACCGCCTCGACAGAGAACTACTTACTTCGGTTTTCTGGGAGGACGCTTACTGTGAGTACGGTTTTATGAACGGCTCGCCGGCGCTGTTTATCGACTATGCCCTGGCTGCCCTGCAAGATCACAGCGCCAACCATCACATGGTTGGGAACCTGCTGATCGAAGTGGAAGACGAGCAGGCTTTCGGGGAAGTCTATTTTAATGCCTACCACAAGGTGCCCGCTGAGCAGAGCTTTGATGATGTCATCATTGCCGGTCGTTACCTGGACCGCTATGAGAAACGCGGTGGCGAATGGAAGTTTGCCTATCGCTCAGAGCGGGTGGATTTCAGTCATAGCCGACCCACCAACGACCCGTATTTTGCAATGGCGCCGGACTCCCTGTTCGGTTCGCGCGGGGACGATGCGGTCTACGATCGTCAGGCGCGATTCAAGAAATCCGGCTGAACCGGCACGCAAGCACGCTGCAGTCGCCCGCCTGCATCAGGGCAGCTGTTTATCCAGCCATCGCCGTGATCGGTAGCGGCGGGCGAGAATAGTGGCTTTGATGGTGTAGTCGGCAACCAGTACGCCGAACACCCAGTACACTGAAAAATCGAGCAGCACACACAGGATCGCCAGCCCGACCCGGCCCACTACCAGGCCGCAGAAAGTGGCAAACAGTGGGTAGCGTGTATCGCCAGCACCGCGTAGGGCACCACCGAGCGTGAGTTCAACTGCCATCAGCGGTTGCACCGCGCCGAGGATATACAGGAACACGGTGGTGTATTCGATCACCTCCGGGTCGTCGATCATGAAGGTGGCCAATTCCCGGGCCCATATCATGCAGATCGCGGCAAATACAGTCATGGCAATCACAGCCATGCGCAGGGAGCGATTGGCGGCAATAATCGCGCCCTGGGGATCACCTGCCCCCAGGTGCTGCCCGACCAGCGTCGCAGTGGCAATGCTGAATCCGAAGCCGACCACAATGGTAAACGACAGCAGGGTCACGCCGATGCCGTAGGCGACGAAGGGGGCGGTGCCGTAGTTGGCTACCAGGGCCAGGAAAGCGAGAAATGCCACCTGGATAACGCCCTGTTCCAGTGCGGCCGGCCCGGCGATGATGGCCAGTTGCCGCGCGCGGACCCAGTTAATGCGCAGTCTTGCCGGCGCCTGCAGTCGGAAATTCCCACGCCACCAAAACCTGGCAAAAGCCAGTGTCACCAGGCTAGTGGCGATGCCCCCGCCGAGGCCGACGCCGGCGACGCCCATGGCAGGCAAGCCCAGCTGGCCATAGGCCAGCAGGTAGGCGAAGGTGATGTTGAGTAGGTTTGAGGCCAACATGAACCAGAGCGGTGTGATGACGTCGCCGACGGCGCGCAGCGCTGTACTCAGCATCAAGCTGATGGCACTAACGATGTTGAACATCCCCAGCCAAAAAATGAAGTCCGCGGCCAGTCGGGTGGAGGTTTCATCGAGACCAAACAGGCCGGCGAGTTGCAGGGGCAGAAAGATTGCCGGCAAGGTGAGGGCGGCGGCAATGCCGATACCGAGCATGACAGCCGTCGCGGTGAACTCTTCTGCCGCCGGTTTGTCATTGGCACCCCAGCTGCGAGCGATCATGGCGGTGGCGGCCACCGACACTCCCATTAGCAGTGCCTGCAGCAGGAAGAAAATACGATGACCCGTAGTGACCGCGGCTACCGCTTCTGTGCCCAACTGCGAAGTGATTTTGATGTGGACAAAGCCCACGGTGGTCATCAACAAATTGGAGACGATGTTGGGCCAGGCCAGTTTCCAGACCGAGGCGCTGCTAGAGCTGGCTTCTTGCACGGTTGAATCTGTCAACGGATTGTTATGCCCCGGCGGGAGATTCCCCCAGTTCTGCAGAGGTGATAAAGAGACCTTCGGCGCTGGCAGTGACCTGGCCATCGACGCGCAATTCTGCCTTGCACACCAGTTTGCGTCCGGACGCGCTGACGTTTTTCGCCCACATTTCGATCGGGGTATCCAGTGGCGTCTTGCGGTGATAACGAATGGAGAGAGTACCGGTAAAGCCTGCCCTGCCATTCACCACGTTGGCCATGGACAGCAGCTCATCGAAGACGGCGGCGATGATGCCGCCGTGGACGCTGTCAGGTGGCCCTGCATAGGTAGGGGAGAAGATGGCTTCGCCACGGACCTCGTCGTTGTCTTTCCACATACGAATGGGCGGGGCGACCGGGTTGAGCTTGCCGGAGATTGGGCTGTAGGGCATGCAGGCGGTGAGGTCGTCGTCCTGCCAGGCTACCCCGGGAGTGTCACTGGCGATGGAGATGGTGGACCAGCCCTGCCCCTGTTTGAGACACGGCGCAAGCACCTCCAGGGCCTTCTGGATATGGCCGCTGGCCTCGGTGATAACCTCGAGTGGTGCCTGGCTGCGGCGCAGGTGCTCAATTAGCTGGCTGGCGTCCTGGTTCAATTGCTCCAGTAGTTCGTTGTGTTCCGGCTCTTTGTCTTCAAGTTCAGTGTCTGGCATTGCCTGTCTCGGTGTAGGAAAGTCATATTATAAAAAACAATCAATCTTGACTGTATTTTTTTATTCAAGTAGGGTGTGGCGCTGCCAATCGCCATCAAAAGCCTAGAGGACTGCCAAACACCCCATGGAAAACCAGAAGATTGTACTGCTGAATTACCCTGAAAGCCTGCCTCAGCCGGAAAACTTTGCCCTCGAGACTGAACAGGCCCGCCAACCCGATGAAGGCGAGATTCTGGTAGCCGCCGAGTATTTGTCTATCGATGCCTGGATAGCCACCACGCTCAGCCCCGGCTGGCTGCACGAGTACATGGATCTCGGCGGCACGATTAGCTGTATGGGCGTGGGTTACGTCGTGGCCAGCAACTGTGAGGGCTTTGCGGAAGGCGATGCCGTGTTCGGTCCCCTCGGCGCACAGACCCACACGACTATCGCCGGCGCGGCCTGTCAGAAGCTCGACACCGCTATCGCGCCGATTTCTGCCTACCTGGGTTTGCTCAGTGTTACTACCGGTCTGACGGCTTTCTTTGGCGTGCGAGACGTGTGCCAGATTAAGCCCGGAGATACCGTGGTGGTTTCAGCCGCCGCAGGTGCCGTGGGTTCCGTGGCGGGGCAAATAGCCAGAATTGAAGGTGCCGGCCAGGTCATCGGTATTGCTGGAGGTCCAGCCAAGTGTGAATTTCTCACCGGGGAAATGGGCTTCGATGCAGCCATTGACTACAAGGGTGAAAATGTTGAGGAGCGATTGAAGGAAATTGCCCCTGAAGGTATCGACGTGTTTTTCGATAACGTGGGTGGAGAAATGTTGGACGCAGTTCTGGAAAATATTCGCGAGCGCGCGCGGGTAGTTATCTGTGGTGCCATCTCTCAGTATGACGACAACACCAATGTGTATGGCCCCAAGAAATACCTGCGCCTGGCAGAACGCAACGCGCGCCTGGAGGGGTTTACCGTTTTTCCCTATGCTGAGCGATATCCCGAAGCCATGGCCGAAATTGGGCAGTGGATGGCAGATGGAAAAATTAAAATGCAGGAACAGGTGGAAGAGGGTATCGAATCCTTCCCGCGGGCACTGAGCATGTTGTTTACCGGCGGCAACACCGGCAAGTTGCTGGTGAAACCCTGATCTATCCCGATTTCTGCAGGTTCAGTTCGGGCATGAGCGTTTTTCTCTCCAGTTCCGGTCGAATCGCCGTAATAGGGTCGCGCCCACCATCGATAAAGCCGAGGCTATAGCTGCCACAGCTATAGCCCATTAAGCGCAGCAAGTCCTCGGGTAGTTGTTGCAGGATTTCCTGGGGCGTGCCGAGGTACTGGTTTTCCTCCTGCCGCAACCAGGCCAGGCTGTAGTGGACAATCAATCCAATGCGATCGTCGTCACTGTTGTTGGCGCCGGCGCCGTGATAGAGCGAGCCCGTGTACAACAGCACTGATCCGGCCGACATCTCAGCGGCAACCGTGTCTTCCAACTGGTACTCCAGTTTGTCGGCGTGTTTGTGAGAGCCTGGTATGACCCGGGTGGCGCCGTTGTCTTCCCGAAAGTCCGTCATGGCCCACATGGTAGCGAAGGTGGAGTCGAAGCCGGGGGGAAACGAGAACATGTCAAAAGCCCACTGATCCCGGTGGATCATTTGCGGCACTGAGCCGGGCCCAACCGAAATCACCTCAGTGCAGTGCAGCTGATAGTTACTGGCATGGGCAAGGGCTTTCTCCGCCGTGCCCAGTATGCTGGGGTGCATGATCACGTCGCGGCTGCTTTCCGAGCGGGCCACCAGTGATCCAAAACGACGGGTGTTGAAGCCCTCAAATTCGTCCTCTCCCAACGCTGCAGCAAGCAGATGGGGCTCAAGCTCCGACCGGAGTTTGGCCAGCGTTGCCTGATCCAGCATATTGTCCAGCACCACGCAGCCGTCACGTTCAAGAATCGCGTGAATGGCATCCGGCGTGGCCGTGTTGGGGAGGTGTTCTACTCGCATTGGATCTCTCCGCACGCTAATACTTATTGCCCGGGACCATGACATGCTCAAGCATATCTTCAGGCACATCCGGGGGTTCAACGATAAACAAGCCGTCCTGGACGGCTTCTGGCACATCGAACACGTTATTAAATTTGTGCACGGAATCCCAGATACCAATGGCCACTGTCAGCTCGACCACTTCGGCCTCCGTGAAGTGTTCCCGCAGACGGGCCATGTAAGCATCATCCACCCCGTGGGCGTGATTGGTGACGAAATCTTCCGTTAGATCCAGCGCCATTTTCAGGCGCCCATCAAGATCAGAGTTCTGATGATCGAGCATCGCCACGACCATATCTTCTGTTAAACCGTTCTCCTGCGCCGCAGCAGATCTGGCGGGAATTCAGTAACGGCAGTTGTTGAGGTTGGCCGACTTCAGCCTGACCAGGTCTTTCAGTACCGGATCCAACTTACTGTGAGACCAGAGCAGGCCATAGCGGTACATAAAGCCTTTGAGCAGGTCCGGGCAATGGGCGTAAACGCCGGCAAAGCCATCCAAACCATCCACTTCTTTTATTCTTGGCATCGGTATATCCGTCCAGATCGATGCAAGAACTTTACGCGTATACCTGGGCCAGCTCAATAGCCGGGCCCGGATCAAGCTGCGTTGTAGTGTCGAGTAGGGCTTGGCAGTGTATGCTTTGTGTCCCAGTCTCAGGAATGACACATGCTAGAGCGCACAGCCCAATTCAGTATCGGCCAGGTGGTTCGCCATCGTCTTTTCCCCTTTCGGGGCGTGATCTTCGACGTTGACCCAAGCTTCAACAATACCGATGAGTGGTGGGAATCTATCCCGGAGGAGGTGCGCCCGCGCAAGGATCAACCCTTCTACCATCTGCTGGCGGAGAATGAGGAAATAGTTTACGAGGCCTATGTATCCGAGCAAAACCTGCTGGTGGATGACAGCGGTGAACCAGTGCGGCATCCCTTGGTAAAGGAAATGTTCGGTACTTTTCGAGGAACATACTATGAGCCCGGGTCGCATCAGGCGCACTAGCACCGCTGTTTTGTTGACGGCTCTGCTGGCAGCTTGTTCAAGCACCGGGCCCTTCCGGGTGGGTGAAGGGAAGGTGGTTTGTGATTCCTACCTGATCCTCGATATGTGTGTGCGCGACCTGGACGGCGATGGCACGGTCGACATGATCTATTTCACCGACACCGAGGAAATCTTCATGTACCAGGATGGGCGCAGGGAGCTAGTCAGTCGAGAGATGCCCTTTCATCAATGCGCGGTGCCCCTCAACGAGGGCATGCAGGAAACCACCAATCGTATATTGCAGCGGGCGAACCTGAGCCTGACCGAGGAGCTGGCAATTACCAGGGACCTCATATCCAACTACATGGCGGCCAAGCCGACGATCGATGCCTGCAATGCCAGTGTCGAGAAGCGGAAAACCGACACCGGGCCAGCCGAGGAGGATTTTTTTATGGATGATGCTGATTGGACTGAGGAGACCCAGACGCTATAGAGCGCTGCGGCTGTACCTACCGTTTGAAGATAGACTATTCTAATAGCTTCGCTTATTTCTATGAGTGCAGGAGAATGCCCGTGTCTGAGTCAGCCGTCGCCTATGAAGGCAACCCGTTTCTGGAAGGAAACTTCGGCCCCGTTGCCGAGGAGCACGATGAGGGCAACATGGAGGTGCGCGGCAGCATTCCCAATGACCTAGAGGGTAATTTCCTGCGCGTGGGGCCCAATCCCGCCTACGTTTTCGACGTGGAGAAGTACCACACCTTTGACGGTGACGGCATGATTCACGCCATGGAATTCGCCAATGGCACGGCACGGTATCGCAACCGTTTTGTTCAGACCGAGGGCTTCAAGCTTGAACAAGAGCGAGGAGACTGGGTTTGGAAGGGCCTGAACTCCATGATGGACCCCTCGCCCTCGCGAGTTCCCGATGGCGCGCCGGGCATAAAAAACCTGGCCAATACCGCCTTTGTCTATCACAACAACACCCTGTATGCGCTACATGAACCTTCGCAACCCACCGTGATCAGCCTGCCCGGTCTTGAAACACAAGGGACCAGTGACTTCGACGGGAAATTGACCCACGCCTTCACAGCCCACCCCAAGGTCGACCCCCGCAGTGGTGACATGATGACCTTCGGCTCCTCCTTCGAGGCGCCCTATGTCCATTATTCCGTGATCAATGCTGCCGGCGAGCTGGTGCACACGACGCCGGTGAATATTCCCCGGCCGGTGTTCATGCATGACTTTGCCGTGACCGAAAATTATTCCCTGTTCCTAGATTTTCCGATTACCTTCGACCTCGAACGCGCCATGGCCGGCGGCCCGGCGCTGGGGTTTGATGCGGCGTGTGGCTCTCGCATTGGTGTACTGCCCCGTTTCGGAAGTGATGAGGATGTACGCTGGTTCGAGGTGGAACCGGGTGTGGTGATTCACACCGCCAATGCCTGGGAGGAGGGCGCGGACATCGTGCTGCAGGCGGCCCGCTCCAAAACAACCAATATTATCGGTGCCGGTGCCGCCACCGGCGATGATCCCAGAGAGACCATGGGCCAGCTGTACCAGTGGCGTTTGAACCTGGACACGGGTTCGGTCGTAGAGGGGCTGCTCTGCAATATTCACTGCGACTTCACTCGCATCAACGAAGCCTACACCTGCAGCAGGAATCGCTATGTTTACGGGGCTATTTTCCATCCCAACCGGCCTTTGACATTCGAGGGCGTCGTCAAATACGACAATGACACGGGTACCAGTGAAACCTTCGAATACGGACCGCATCGGCATGGGGGAGAAGCGGTATTTGCCCCACGCGTTACTGGGCAGGCGGAGGCTCAGGCAGAGGATGATGGCTATCTGCTGACATTCATCCACGATGAAAATACCGACCAAAGCGAATGTTTGATCATTGATGCGCAGGACATCGCCACGGGCCCCGTGGCCACTATCATTATCCCTCACCGCGTGCCCTACGGGTTTCACGCGGGCTGGGTGGCGGCTTAGCGCACTGACTTGAGCCCCCACGTGTCTAGTGGTTTGATCGTGCAACTCGGTTTCTGGCTTTCGTTTAGCCCATGAGTAGCGCGACAAACTCGTCCTATCTGACCGCGATCTTCCTGGGTTCTACCTCGTTTATATTTCTCAATTTCGGCTTGCCGGTACGGGCGGACGACCTCGGTATCAGCGCTGTCGGTATCGGCGGTATGTACGCCGTGTTCACGGGTACCATGTTGCTGATCCGGCCCCTGGTTGGCTACTGCCTGGACCATTTTGGCAGGCGCTGGTTTTTTACCATCGCCTTTGTGTTTTACGGCCTGGCAATGCTGGCGTTTGCGCAGAGCACCGATATCGCTGACTTTTACTTCGCACGCTTTTTGCAGGGAATCGGGGCATCTCTGATGTGGGTATCAGCTCGCACCATTGTTGCCGATATGAACGCAAGCGAGGAGCGCGGCCGCGCCATGGGTCGACTAACCACGACCTCAGTGCGTGGCAGCATGATCGGTGCTTTTTACGGCTTTACCCTGTTGGGATTTATGCCTTTGCAAGCCGCCTGGATGTGGGCGTTTAGTGGTTATGCCCTGATGGCGTTATTGGCCTTGCTGTGGTCCCTTCTGAATGTCCAGGAGACGGTGGAGAAATCACCGATGGATGCCCATGCTCTGCCCGGCAACTGGTGGTCGCGCTTACCGCAATCCGACCAACTGCGGCGGATATTCATCGTGGTATTTTTATCAGCCTTCGCCAGCGCGCTGATCGAACCTGTTTACCTGATCTACCTCAAGAACAAGTTTGAAGTGAGCACAATCACCATGGCGCTGGTGTTTTTGCCCTCGGGGCTGGTCTTCGCATTCCTACCGCAATACTCGGGCCGCTGGTCTGATCGCTTCGGACGCGCGCCCATCATTGCACTAGGTGTCGCGTTCGCCGGCCTGGTTTCGATCAGCCTGCCCTTTTGGCCCGGGCTGGGATTTGTGGCAGCCTCCTACATCCTGTTTTCAGTTGGCTGGGCCATGGCCAGCCCGGCTGAAGATGCCCTGGTGGCTGACCTCTCGCCGGCGGACCTTCGAGGTACGGTCATGGGCGCCAAAGAGGCTGCGGCCGGGGTCGGCGCCGCTATCGGACCGCTGGCGGGCGGTTACATCTATGACAACTGGTCGCAGGAAATGGCCTTCGTCAGTAATGGGGTAATCCTGTTGTTCACGTCCCTGTTGGTGCTGGTCTGGTTTCGGCGGCAAGCATGAATAACTGGCAGGTTCATCAGGTGTTAATCCGCCAGGTTGATATCTTCTACAAATAGAATATCCAGTACGCTTTCCGGATTCCACGCGGTCATTGCGGCCATGGTGTCATGGCGAATTTTGTCCAGCTCGGCAATGCGGTTGATTTTGAACTCACTGGTAACTACCAAGTGGACCAATATGTAGGTATTGCGGCCCCGCTTGGTCACTCGAAACTCGATGAGTTGATGGGGAATATGGCCCAACAACTCATTGAGCTTTTGTTGAATATCATCGACCAGCTCGGCGGCGGGTGCCATCAATATCACTTCTTTTAAACTATCCCAAAGAATCCGGCCCGGTATAGGTAGCGCCAGTGAGACCAGGATAATCAGCAATATTGGATCGACATAGGGTGCATACTCTGCGTACGCGGTCTGGCTAATTATCCAGGCCGCGATAAAACCCAGTAACACCGAGCAGCTTAAGAGACCGTCAACAAACCATGTTTTAGCTTCAACACTTAATAAGCCCGAGCGTGCGTCACGGCCCATTTTTTTCAAAATACCCGCAACAACAAAGCACCCCACAGTGGCCAGCACACCATAGACAATAGCCCAGCCGTACTCGGCTTCTGTGCCGCCGGTTAACAGGCGTTGCAGCGCTTCAACGCCTGCGTACACACAGGCGATAATAACGATTAAGGATTTGAACAGGTTGAGCGTGGGCTCGAGTGAGGTGTAGCCAAAATGAAATAATTCGTCGTCCGGTTGTTCTGCCAGTTTAGCCACCTTCAAAGTCACCAGTGCCGTTGCAAATGCAATGAGTGAGTAAATGCCATCAAATAAAATAGCACCAGAGTTGGTATAAACAGCAAACCCCAGGGCCAATACGATAAAAAACACCACGCCGTAGAGTGAAATTAACAGCGCTTGTTGTTCGCGCTTTGCTTGGTTGTGAGCAGGCATACCTTGATTCCCGTTGGCGCTATATTTTCATGCGACTGGAAGAGGGGTCATACAAAGCCCGTAGCGATGCCTGGGCACCGAAACGTTGCTTGGCGATTTCAATTTCAAAGGCGGCATCGTTGATGCGATCCGCCGTCATATCTGCCGCGTTGACATAGCCCATGCCAATGGCCGATCCCAGGCTGTGACCGTACATGCCCGAGCTAAGATAGCCGACGATACGCCCGTCCATCAGGATGGGTTCGTTGTGGTAGAGCAGTGGCTCCGGGTCGTCCAGCTTGAACTGCAACAAGCGACGATCCGGTAAACCCGCCGCTTTTGCCTCGACAAATGCCGTGCGCCCGATAAAATCTCCCGCATCTGGCTTGGCGGCAAAACTGAGTCCGGCCTGGATCAGGTTGTCCTCGGAGCCGATGTCGTGTCCCCAGTGGCGAAATCCTTTTTCCAGGCGCAGGCTGTTCACCGCATGCAAACCTACATTGCGAATATCAAAGCCGGCGCCAGACTGTTGCAGTGCGGCAAAAACCTTGGCGGTCTGATCGGCGGGTACAAACATTTCCCAGCCCAGTTCTCCGACATAGGAAAGGCGCTGCATCCATACTTCCACACCGGCGACCTTAGCGAAACGTCCGCTGCCAAAAGTAAAATTCTCAGCACTGATATCCGTGTCGGCCAAGCTCTCCAGCACGCTACGGGAATGCGGCCCCTGCAGTGCCAGGCAGGCGTAATCGGCGCTGATGTTGCGCAGTTGTACATCGCCGCGCAGATTTTTCTTCAAATGCCACCAATCCCGGTTAACGGAACCAACTCCTGTAGTAATCATATAGCGATTGGGACCGGTCCTGGAGGCGGTTACGTCGGCCTCTATCCCACCGCGCGCGTTGAGCCACTGGGTATAGACCAGGTTGCCGGGTTCTACCGATACGTCACCGGCGCAAATCCATTGCAATGCCTGCTCGGCGTCCGGCCCGGAAATTTCAAATTTACCAAACGAGGAGATATCGTAAATACCCACCCGTTCGCGCATCACCATATGTTCTTCGGCATAAAATTCAAACCAGTTCTGGCGTTTGTAGCTGTATTCATACTCGGCTTTGGCGCCGTTGCGGGCAAACCAGTTGGGGCGTTCATAGCCGGCCACTTCGCCAAAGCAGGCACCCTGTGCCTTGAGCACATCGTGTAGCGGGGACTGGATGGCGTTGCGGGCAGTGCTGTACTGGTAGAAAGGCCAGTGCATGGCGTAGGTGTGACCCAGCGCCTCGGGGATACGTGCCTCGACGTAATCCTGTTGGCGTTGCACCGAATGATGACGGCGGACATCGCACTCCCAGATGTCACCCGCGGGGTGGCCATCAATAACCCAGTTGGCCATCACCTTGCCGATGCCGCCCGCGGCGGCAATGCCTTTGGAGTTCAATCCACAGGCGACAAAAAAGTTATCCACCTCAGGGGTTGGACCCATCAGGTGAAGGTTATCGGTGGTAAAACTTTCGGGGCCATTGAAGAAGGTACGCAGCCCCGTCTCTTCAAGCGCTGGCAGGGTTTCCATACCCCGCATAAGATACTCCTCGACTTGATCGAGCTCACAGGAGAATTCGTCGAAGCAAAAATCCTCCGCGATTTTAGTCATTGGATAACCACGGGCATTGTGCTC
Source organism: Halieaceae bacterium (assembly GCA_965237855.1). Classification (GTDB taxonomy): domain Bacteria; phylum Pseudomonadota; class Gammaproteobacteria; order Pseudomonadales; family Halieaceae; genus CBDEGK01. Next base: position 63,840 of record CBDEGK010000002.1, read on the forward strand.
GAACCAGCCCACTAACATCTTGCCGGCGTCTTCCTTGAAGTAGACACCCTTGTCGAAATCACGCAAAACCGGGCGCCGGGTCAAGCCATCCATTTCCTCGGTGACCACATAATAATGTTCGCAGGCGTAAAGCGGCAGATCGACACCAATTTTGGCAGCGATATCCCGCGACCACATGCCCCCGGCCAGTATCACCTGGTCGGCCGCAATGGAACCCTGGTCAGTTTGTACGCCCACTGCTTTGCCATCCTCTACCAGGATTTCCTCAACCTTAATACCTTCCAGCACCTTGGCGCCGTGCAGGCGCGCACCCTTGGCCAGGGCCATGGTGGTGTCGACCGGATTGGTCTGGCCGTCCTTTTCGATATACAGGGCGCCGAGGATGCCATCGGTATTGAGGCCCGGATAAAATTCTTCCAGCCGATCATTGTCAATCATCTCGGATTCCACCCCGAAAACACTGGCCATGGAGGACGTGCGGCGCAACTCCTCCAGTCGCTCTGAAGTGCGGGCCAGGGAGAGGCTACCGATGCGTCGATAACCGGTGGCCTGGCCGGTCTCCTCTTCCAGGGAGGCGTATAGCTCATGGCAGTACTCGGCTAATTGGGTCAGGTAGGGGGTGGGCCAGAGCATGCTGACCAGCCCGGCCGCATGCCAGGTAGTACCGCAGGTGAGTTGTTTGCGCTCCAGCAGTACCACGTCGCTGACGCCGCGCTTGGCCAGGTGGTAGGCAATGGAGCAGCCAACAATACCGCCTCCCACAACAACAACCCGTGCCTTGGAGGGGAGTTCTTTCTGAGCAGTCATACGAGATCCTTAGCAAAACAATTCATTGCACCAGACGGTTACTGGGACACTTTTATCCCGCCAGCAAGCAGAGTAACGCGCAGGCTGTGAAGTATAGCGCCATAGTTGCCCGGGTGTGTTTCAGCCGATAGGCAAGGAGGATGAACAGGAACAAAATCGTTACGCTCCCTTAGTCTATGATGGTGCTACCTATCTGAAGAAAGAACCGCCGCGCCACCCTCCAGTGAGACAATAGTGAGAGTCCTGTAATGACAGTCCGCGATCCGCGCTTTGACATTCTTTTTGAGCCTTTGAAAATTGGCCCGGTAACGACAAAGAATCGCTTTTACCAGGTACCGCACTGTACCGGCATGGGTTGGCAGCGTCCCAATATGCTCAACGCCATGCGTGGCATAAAAGCCGAAGGTGGCTGGGGCGTTGTGAATACGGAATATTGTTCCATTCATCCCAGCTCGGATGATTTACTGTGCCCCTATGCGGCGCTATGGGATCAGTCCGACGTGCGCGCCCATCGGACCATGACCGAGAAGGTGCACGAGCACGGTGCCCTGGCCGGCGTCGAACTGTGGTACAGCGGTTCTCCCGCCGCCAACCTGTATACCCGCGAGGTGACCTTTGATGTCAGCTCTCGCCCCAGCTGGAAAGGCCATCCCTACCAGTCGCGCAAAATGGATAAACAGGATTTCCGTGATTTGCGCCAGTGGTACCGCGACGCTGCAATACGGGCTAAAGAAGCCGGCTTTGATATCGTTTACGCCTATGCCAATCACGATGATCTGCTGCATAATTTTCAGCGCAGCAGCACCAACGATCGCTGCGATCAATATGGCGGTAGCGTTCGAAACCGCGCGCGCCTGTTACGGGAAACGATCGAAGTACTGAAGGAAGCGGTGGGTGAGACCATGGCAGTTGCCGTCCGCTTCGCCCCCGATGATGGCGGGATGTTAAATAGCCAACCAGTCACTGACGAAGCCCGGGAGTTTTTTGCGGAAGTGGCAGAGCTGCCGGATTTATGGGATGTCACGGTAACCAACTGGGACATTGAGCTGGGCACGTCGCGCTACGTCAATGAAGGCTCGCTGGAGCCCTACACCAGTTACGTCAAAGAAATGACCACCAAGCCGGTGGTATCTGTGGGACGTTTTACCTCACCCGATACCATGGTCAGCCAGATCAATCGTGGCGTGGTTGATCTCATTGGCGCAGCCAGGCCCTCAATCGCCGACCCTTTCTTACCCAAAAAAGTCGAGGAGGGGCGATTTGAGGATATCCGGGAGTGCATTGGCTGCAATATGTGTTACACCGGCGATCAGTTGGGCGTCCCAATCCGTTGCACGCAAAACCCGACCATGGGTGAAGAATGGCGGCGTGACTGGCATCCGGAATATGTACCCCCGAAGGAGTCGAACAGCCAAATATTGATTGTTGGCTCGGGCCCAGCCGGGCTTGAGGCTGCCCATGCCCTGGGCAAACGCGGCTACCAGGTAATGCTGTCTGAAGCCCGTACCGAAATAGGCGGGCGGGTGACGCTGGAGTCACGATTGCCCACACTTGCTGAATGGGTCCGGGTGAAGGACTATCGCGAGCAACAATTCCTGAAGCTACCCAATGTCGATGTGTACCTGGACAGCTATTTGACGGCGGAAGATGCCCTGTTGGCCGAAGCAGACCATATTGTCGTTGCCACGGGTGCCAGCTGGCGCGCGGATGGTTTTGGTCGCACCAACACGATCGCTAATCCGAACCTGACCGCCCCGGGTCAAATTTTTACCCCCGATGACATCATGGCTGGCAGCCTGCCCAAGGGCAGAGTGGTCGTGTTTGATGATGACTATTACTACATGGGGCCGGTGCTAGCCGAAATGCTCCAAAAAGCAGGCTGCCAGGTCACCTTTGTCACGACCGATAACATGGCATGCTCCTTCGGTACCTTCACCACCGAACAACCCAGCGTCCAGAGATCCTTGATGACAGCGGGAGTTGAGTTGGTATTCTCGAAAAATCTCGAATCCTACGATGGCCATGAAGTCGAGCTTAGCTGTATGTACACCAAAAGCGAGTCAATACTGAAAGCGGATGCGGTGGTCATGGTCACAGCGCGTTTACCCAACGATGAGCTCTATTACGATTTGCAAAATCTGATGGAAGCCGGGCAAGGCGGGGCGACCAAATCGTTGCGCCGTATTGGCGATTGCGAAGCGCCGGCGCCGATCGCGTCGGCGGTATATTCGGGTAGGCGTTACGCCCTGGAGCTCGACGACAAGTCGGGCATTAATTACTCCCTGCGACGGGATGTCAATTTCATTGAAGCAGCCAACGTCGAGTAGATATTGGGCAAAGGGAATACGAGATGCCAGGTAAATCCATTGTCAGATTAAGCCCCCAGCCGGAAGGCTTTGGTGAAGAGGCAGACGAATTGACGGCCGACATGTTTGCCTCGGCACTGCCCGTACAACATAGTCATGAATACTACGCAGATGAGGACTTAGGTCTCTACGTGGGTGTTTGGGATACCACCGATATGATTGAAGCCCCAGGCCCCTATGGCTCAGATGAGTTCATGTGGTTGCTTGAAGGCCAAGCGGTTATTAAAAATAATAAGACTGGCGAGTTGGAAACAGCAAGAGCGGGTGAGGCCTTTGTTATCCCCAGGGGCTATGACTGCCAATGGCACCAGATCGGTTATCTACGAAAATATTATGTGATATCTGAAAATCCCAATGAAGATATTCCTACGCAAGCGGCCCGCGAGGGCATAGCGATTGCCTGTGCAGATGCTGCAGTAGAGTCGATGACGGCCTCAGCACCATTCGCGCTGAAAGGGGATGTGGTTCAAAAGGCCCATGATTGTTATGTGGATAGCACCGGGAAATTTCTCTGCGGCACCTGGGAGTGCGAGGCTTTCGAATCAGAGTCCAGGCCTTTCCCTTATTATGAATTTGCCTATGTGCAGGAGGGCTCGCTGACATTGACCGATGAAAGTGGTGAAGCCCATGTGTTTACCGCGGGGGACGCATTTTTCGTGCCGCAGGGGCTTGTTTGTTGTGGTCAGTCCGCAGAAAGAGTACGGTTATTCTACGCTGTACTACGCGCTGCTGTTTAGGAGCTGGACTTAAACGATGCATAAACACCACGACGCACTGAAGGGTGCAAAGGCGCGCCCGCTTTGGCACGACCCGGAGATTATGCCAGATGTGCTACCGGCATTATCATCTGACCAGCAATGTGAGCTACTAATTGTCGGCGGTGGTTTTACCGGTCTATGGGCAGCCCTGCAGGCGAAAGAGCGCAAGTCCGATGTCGACATTATCCTGATTGAACAAACTTTTATTGCCGACGGTGCTTCCGGTCGTTGCGGCGGTTTCCTGAGTGCGAGTTTGGCCCATGGCGAAGCCAATACCGATGCCCACTTTCCGGGGGAAAGCGCGCGCCTGGAGGAACTGGGTGCGAAAAACATGAAAGAGCTGCTGGAAACGCTCAACCGGTATCATATCGATGCCCGCTACGAGAAAACAGGCAGCACCGATGTGGCCCTGGATGAAGAATCCGCTGGCCGACTCAGAGAGGAATACGAAGCAGCAAAGGGAGAAGGGGCCGACGTTGTATGGCTCGATAAAGAAAGTATGCGCGCGGAGGTTAACTCGCCCACTTTCTATGCCGGCGTCCGCTATCTCGACGGTCAGGATGGGGTGATTGATCCCGCTCGATTGTGCTGGGGTTTAAAAGCCGCCCTGTTAGGCCTCGGCGTGCGTATTTTTGAAGGCACCAAGCTGCAGGACTTCGAAGCCGTTGGTAAAATCGGTATGAAAACGACGTGCGCAGGCGGGGTTATTCTCAGTGACAAAATTCTGCTGGGAACCAACGCCTACCATAGCAAAATTGGCAGAATCCGCCGCTCTACTATTCCGGTATGGGACTACCAGATAGCGACCGAGCCTTTGACCGAAGAGCAGTGTGAAGCCATTGGCTGGCCTCAATCGCGACACGCATTGTCTGATTTTAGCAATATGTTCCATTACTTCCGCCTGACCAAAGATAACCGCATTACTTATGGCGGTGGCGGTGCAGTGCGTTACTACTTCAACAACGGCACCGATATGAAATTTATGGATGCCCCGGCTCGGTATGAGCAACTGGCGGCAGAGTTTTTCGAGACCTTTCCCCAGCTCGAAAAACTGGGGGTGAAGTTTTCGAACAAATGGGGTGGCATTATCGCATCGTCTACGCGTTTTTGTATGGTGCCAGGTATGGCTTACAATGGCCGTGTCGCATGGTCAGTGGGTTATACTGGCCATGGTGTAGGCGCGTCTCGATTTGGAGCGCGTATTGCTATTGAGCTTCTGGGTTACGAACCTTCTGATATTTTGAACCTTCAGTTTGTCACCAAGAAAGCACTGCCCTGGGTACCGGAGCCGTTCCGCTGGATCGGTGTAAAATTGACTCAGCTGGCACTGATAAGAGCGGATAAAAATGGTGGCAAACGCGGTTTATGGCTCAAGTTTCTGGATCTGCTTGGCCTGGGATTTACTTGTTAACTAGTATGACTACAGAGCACGTTGGTGTACTTATTATTGGTGCGGGACTGTCAGGGATAGGGGCAGGCTGCCATCTTTCGAAAAAGTGCCCTGACAAAAACTACCTGATCCTTGAAGCGCGCAGTTGCCTGGGGGGAACCTGGGACTTATTTCGCTATCCCGGCATTCGCTCAGACTCAGATATGTTTACTCTGGGCTACAATTTTAAGCCCTGGACCAGCGCTCAATTCCTTGCCGATGGCCCGGCCATCCTGAATTACATACAGGAAGCCGCTGACGAATATAGGGTAGAGGAGAAAATTCGCTATCACGCTCAAGTTCAATCGGTTAGTTGGGATAGCGAAGAGGCAAGCTGGACAGTGTGTTACCAGGACAAATTGTCTGGAGAAAATTGTGAGATCACCTGCAATTTCATTAACAGTTGCACGGGCTATTACAACTACGAACACGGCTACCAGCCCGAATTTGAGGGTCGAGAAAATTATCAGGGCATCTTTGTTTATCCGCAAAAATGGCCTGAAAAACTGGATTACACAAACAAGCGTGTCGTGGTCATTGGCAGCGGCGCAACCGCGGTAACCGTGGTACCCGAAATGTCCCTGGATGCTGCCCATGTCACCATGTTGCAGAGGTCTCCGAGTTATATGGTCGCCGTGCCGGATGAAGATGCCTCGGTCATATTCCTGCGTAAATATCTTCCCGAAATATGGGCATACAGAATATCTCGCACGTTGAAAGTGGGCCTTCAATCCGTGTTTTACAGTCTTAGTCGGCGTTTCCCCAATGCCTTTCGAAAGCTGTTAATGGGTGAAGTGAAAAAGCGGGTTGGCCCAAACGTAGACATGAAACATTTCAGGCCCAACTACAATCCCTGGGACGAACGCCTGTGCGCCGTTAAAAGTGGCGATCTACTTGAAGCGGTAAAAAATGGATCGGTTTCCATTGTGACCGATCTTATTGATCACATAACTGAGACTGGCATCAAGTTGAAATCGGGCGATGAACTGGAAGCCGATATTATTGTCTCCGCCACCGGTCTTGATTTGAAATTCTTCGGCGACATTAACATTCGCGTTGATGGTGTAGCGTTCAGACCCAGCGAACAACTGAACTACAAAGGGGTGATGCTGGAAGGCCTGCCCAATATTGGCTTTACCTTTGGCTATACCAACGCCTCGTGGACGCTTAAGGCGGATTTAACCAGCGAGTGGATTTGCCGCCTACTCAAGCATATGGACAACAATAATGTGCAGAAGGTGATGCCCGTCAACACCGATCCTGAATTAAAACAAGTAGACTTTCTTGAATTTCAATCGGGTTATATTCAGCACTCAATTGGCAAGTTTCCCAAGATGGGCAACAAGTTACCGTGGCGGCTGGTACAGAACTATCCCATTGATATGGTGGTGCTGCGGTATGGGACACTCAATGATGGCATGCTCCAGTACAGTTAAAACAAGGTAGACACGAGGAAATGAACAACGAAGAGGGTTCAATCACCACGGAAGTCCGCGGCCACATCCTGCTTATCGGACTAAATCGGCCCGAGAAATACAACGGCTATACGCCAACAATGGCGAAACAGCTCGTTGCAGCAATGACTTTGCTCGACGAAGACGTAAATCTCTGGGTTGGGGTAATTTTCGGTCACGGTGACCATTTCACCGCCGGGCTCGACTTACCTAAATGGACCAGTCGCATGGAGCAGGGTGGTAGTGGCACCAGTGAAGAGGCAAGGCTCGACGTGGTCGGTCTCGGCCGCGCCTGCCGTAAACCAATTGTGACAGCCGTTCACGGTATAACGTTCACACTGGGTATCGAGCTTGCGCTCGGCGGCGACATCGTCATCGCTGCAGATAACTGCCGCTTTTCCCAACTAGAACCTAAGCGTGGTATACACGCGACAGGTGGCGCTACCATCCGCTTTGTCGAACGTGGTGGCTGGGGTAACGCGATGTATCACTTGCTCACTTCCGATGAATTCGACGCTGAGGAGGCAAAACGGATTGGCCTGGTGCAGGAAATTGTAACTGCGGGTCGTCAACTTGACCGAGCCATCGAAATCGCCGAATCAATTGCCGCTTGTGCGCCGCTGGCAGTGCAGGCAACCAAGGCGTCTTCCCGTCGCTTCGTTGAGGAGGGCTTTGATGCTGCTGTCGCAGCCATGGGCCCAACCCAGCAAGCGTTGCTCGCCAGTGAGGACGCGAAGGAGGGTGTGCAGTCCTTTGTCGAGCGTCGTGATGCGGAGTTTAAGGGGCGTTGAGTTACTTCCGCCCGCTGTACCCCTTCCTGCTGGGATGGGTCTTGATTCTGTCGACAGCGACCTTCTCTCGCCTGGGACTAGTCAACGGACTGGGCCAGCTGGTGCTATTTGCACTGGTGGTTTGCCTGCCGATTTGGCGTACCGGGCGCATGTGCTACGTCGACATTGGCTGGCCCTGGGGTCTGGTTTTGCTCGGTAGTCTCAGCTACCTCTACAGCGAGGGTTATTGGCTGCGGTCGTTGGCGGTAAGTGCGGTGGTGGTCCTGGTTGGGCTGCGTATGGGGCTGGGTGCGCTCAAGATGTGGCGCCTGGGTTTACTAAAGAAGGAATTTCCTCGCTATCAGTATCAGCGCCGGCGCTGGCAGAGGGATGGAAAGACCAATGTGGGATTGGCGCTGCAGGTAGATGCCATCGCTCAGGGCCTGGCCAATGCCTCCTTCCTGGCGCTGCCGATTTTTATCATCGCCTCGAATAGCAGCCCGGAGTTCTCGGTGTTCGAACTGGTGGGCCTGCTGATCTGGCTGCTGGCCTTCGCCATGGAAACCGTGGCCGATCTTCAGAAGAGCCGTTTTTTGCGGGAGATGAAACGAGCAGAACAAAAACACCAGGTTTGCGATGTGGGCTTGTGGCGGTACTGCCGACACCCCAATTATTTTTCTGAATGGATGGTGTGGAATGGCCTGGTGATAGCTGCGCTGCCATCGTGGTTTGCGTTGCAGAGTGTTGAAAATACGATGCTGTGGCTGTTACTCGGGGCCGGCCTGCTGTTTACCTCCAGGGTCATGTACAGCACTTTAGTGTATGCCACTGGCGCGGTACCGTCGGAATACTACTCGCTGCAAAAAAGACCCGGCTACAAGGCGTATCAGCAACGTACGAATCGCTTTTTCCCCGGTCCACGGCGATTGTCTTCATGAGAAAAGCGACCGCGCCTGGTAAACGCTAATGTGTCGATAGCCTTTTTCGGATTCGCCGCGCTTATGTTTTTGTTAGTCGGGTGAGTAGGGATGGCATGATGCGCACGTCTTGTCCACCGTGGGCAAAAACTTGCTCGATCTCGAAATGGGTCAATACCTTGCGCAACCGCCTGTTTTTAAAGTGCATGATCCGCCACTCGTACAGGGGGTAGAGCTTCACCTGGCCACCGGTTTTAAGAACCCGCAGATATTCCTCGAGAATATCAGCCAGTATGTCTTCATCCTCTATCCAGACGAACATTAAGTAACTGCACAAAATTTCATCGACACTTTGATCGTCAAAAGGAAGCTCTTGTGCAGTTGTACTCAGGGCCCTGGCAAGTCCGGGTGCCTCGGCATTGAAAATGCCGCGCCCGCCCGTGGCACGCGTAAGTGTCCGCTCCTTCAGTCCAAATTTGATATCGGTGTCGATAAGCGGATCGACACCATAGAACTCGATACCCGCGTCATGACAGGCGCGAAACATGGAGTCTTCGGCATACGGCGTATAACCACAGCCCACATCGACAATCCGTTTGCCGCTGAGGCTCTTCAAGACTTGCGAGCGGGATTGACCCGGATAAAATATCTTGCGGTAATGTGAAAAGGGCCGCGCGGTGTGCATCATTCCCACACCGCGTCGTTGGGCTGAACGCAGATAGCCACGCATCAGGGCAAATGAAATATTGGCAATCGAGCCGCCCAGTCTCATGGCGCTAGTTTGCGGGCGATGATTTTGAAGACGTCGGGGCATATGCCAAGACCTAAATGCGTGGTGTGAACCTCGACGTGGTCAACCTGGGAATTGTGCCTGTCTATACTAGCCTGCCAGCCGACAATGCCATCGTTCTTGGAGTAAATGGAGGTGACCGGTACGCTGATGGGTGTGCGCTCCCGGGCCGCCAGCGTGGCTTCCATCACATCCAGATCCACCCCTCTTTTTTCGAACATGCCACCCATGCTCGTGTATTTTGCCCCGCCAACTAACGGACTACCCATGGTGATCACCTGGCGTACGGTGGTTGGATGTTCCCTGGCCACTTCCCGTGCGATCACGCCGCCAAGACTCCAGCCGATGATGTTCACCGGACTGCCGCTTTGCGCATGAATCTGTCTGACCTGCTCAACAACCTGCGGCAGGAGTTGACGCACATTGCCAGTATTGCGACCCAGAACCCAGCCGTGTACCTCGTAGCCAAGCCAGGTCAGATAGCTGCGCAGCGGCGCGGTTGAGGTGTTGCTGGCGCCAAAGCCTGGCAGCACCAAAACCGGTTCACCGCTGCCCCTGGCTTGTAAGGCCAGCGCGGGGGAGGCGGCCATTAACCTGGCGAACTCAAGTCCGCTAAGGGCTTCTCTGGCAGTCGCCAACAGTGAGGGTGATTGCAGTGTGCTCATTGGGTGTTGGTCCCCATAATTCTGCGCGTGGCTGGCTGTGCAGAAGGATTGGTTGCAACTGCCTGGCCCAGTGAACGAAGCATAACTTCAGCCAGTTCATCGATACCTCTTCCCATGTGCAGCTTGTCGGACAAGTGCAAAGATATGAGGCCATGCAGTCCGGCCCAGAGCATAAGCACAATATTAACCGGGTCGCCGTGGATAACGCCGGTCTCGATCGCTTCCTCTACCGCCGTTAACATCGGTTGTTGTGTCCGTTTTATCTGCTTTACCAATTCAGGGTATTGTTGCTCGTCGCGCTGATTAACGCCGTACATCACACGATAGGCGTCGGGTCGTTCCAGGGCAAACTGCAGGTAGGACTGGGCCAGGGCCAACAACCTTTTCTCCGGGTCGCTTTCGCCCTGCGCCACAAGATCGGTGGCATCGGCCATGCGTTGAAACTCCGACTGGCGTACCGCCGCCAGGATCTCGGCCTTATTCTTGAAGTAGCGATAGGGCGTGGTCCGACTGCAGCCCGCGGCGGCGGCCAGACCCCTGAGGCTGATACCTTCCACGCCATGTTCGGCGAACGCTTTCAGGGCCAGATCACAGAGCTGCTGGCGGAATAGCTTGATGTCATGTGTGCTGAGGATTTTAGGCATGACGTTATATTGACAGCGTCAATTGACGGTGTCAATTTATATTTCGACATGACAACGGTCAATTGTGGAGTGAGATTGGCGGAATTTCTCAGTAAGCCGAAGAAGGGTAAGGCATTTTTCTGGAGAGAAAGGGCAGGCTATCCGAAACCGAGCTATTTGAGCTTTCCGGCCACATAGCGACTGACAAAAACCGGCATCAGGCGAGTTAAAAAGTCGATCCAACCGGCACCTTTTCCCACCAAAATACGCGGCTTCGATTTTTTCACCCCCGCGAGAATCTCTTTGGCTGCATCTTCCGCCGTATTGATAAATAATTTCTCTATGTCGTCTTTGCGCTGGTCTGGTGCGAGCCCATCGGCGCTCTCATCCTGGATCATGCGCGCATTCTTTACGATATTGGTTTTTATACCGGCAGGGAAAGCCGTCGATACGGTTACCGGATGATCCAGTAGTTCAAGTCGCAGTGCTTCACTGAAGCCGCGCACCGCAAACTTTGACGCGTTGTAAATACTCTGGGTAGGCACGGCCATCAGGCCGAACACACTGGAGATGTTGACGATATAGCCGTCACCGCTTTGTTTTAAAAATGGCAAAAAGGCTTTGCAGCCATGCACCACGCCCCAGAAATTAATATTCATGAGCCAGTGCATGTCATCGTATTGTGCCTCATCTACAGCAGCACCCAGCGCAACCCCCGCGTTATTGATAACGAGGTTTACTTTGCCGTGTTGCTCCATAACATTCATCGCAAAGTCTTCTACCTGCGCTTGATTGGCGACGTCAACCTTGTGCAGGCTAAGCCTTACATCAGTCCCTGAACCCAGTTGCGCAACTATTGCGTCACGACTTTGTGCCAGCATCTCTTCGTCAATGTCGGCGAGTGCAACACTGCAGCCCTGCTGCGCCAATTGCGTCGCAAGACACCGGCCGATGCCTGAGCCCGCACCAGTTACCACGGCAACTTTGCCACTAAAACTATTCACGTCAGATTGTCTCCCGTTGCGTTGTCGGCAGTGATTTTCAGGCAGTGGTCAGCATGCTTGCGGGGATGTTTTGTGTTTCATCAGCAGCGGTAGTGTTGGTGCTCTCAAAAACAATACAGTCGTCAACCACTGACCCCTTGCCCAGGCTGAACCTGTCCAGAATATAGTTTTGATGCAGCTTCCAGGGCTTGTCAGAGCCTTGCTTGGGCATCTGGTCCAAGGCTCGCAACACATAGCCTGAAGTGAAATCCATCATGGGTTCTTCGGTGATACCGTCAGCGGGAACAACCGGCGTGCAATAGTTATTGCCGCTCCTGTCCATGTGCTTGATCAGGCGGCACACGTACTCACCCACGAGATCTGACTTCAAGGTCCACGAGGCATTGGTATAACCCATCGGAAAAGCAAAGTTGGGCAGGCCGCTGAGCATCATCCCTTTGTAGCAGAAGCAATCTGCGGGATTAATTTCTCTGTTATCGACAGAAAATTGCATACCGCTGAACATCTCGGCGTTAAGACCCGTAGCTGTAACAATAATGTCGGCAGTGAGCTCTTTACCGGACTTTAATTTGATGCCACCCGGGGTAAACGAATCTATGTGGTCTGTGACCATATTTGCCGACCCGCTCTTGATCGCTTTGAACAGGTCTCCGTTGGGTACGAGGCACACCCGCTGGTCCCAGGGATTGTAGCTGGGGGTAAAGTGCTTTTCGACATCGTAATCGTCCCCCAAGAATGTCTTGATGCCATCGATAATAAATTTTTTGACCGCCTCTGGTTTGCGCTTGGCCAACCCATAGGTATACATGCCCATCAGGATGCTCTTCCAGCGACTAATGCCATAGGCAAGCTTTGCCGGCAGGTAGCGTCGGAGCGTGTTGGCAATGGCATCTTGTTCCGGGCGAGAGGCAATATAGGTGGGCGAGCGTTGCAGCATGGTGACCTCGGCCGCTGTTTTTGCCATGGTAGGCACCAGGGTAACCGCAGTTGCGCCGCTGCCAATAACGATAACTTTCTTGCCTGCGTAGTTCAGATCCTGCGGCCAGTGCTGAGGGTGCACGATTTGGCCAGCAAAGGATTCTGTGCCTTTGAACTCAGGCGTATAGCCCTGTTCGTAATTGTAATAGCCGCCGCAGGAGAAAAAGAAATTACTGGTGACCTCCTCTATATCACCCGTTGTCACATCCTTAACTTGTGACGTCCATTTGGCTGTGGCGCTGCACCAATTAGCGGCTACCACTTTTTGCCCAAACTGAATGTGTCTGTCGATACCGTTCTCGCTGGCGGCCTCATTCACATATTCGCGAATGTCAGCCCCCGGGGAGATAGCCTTGGGGGAGACCCAGGGCTTGAACTTGAAACCAAAGGTATACATGTCTGAATCTGATCGAATGCCGGGATAGCGAAACAAATCCCAGGTACCGCCCACAGCGGCTCTTGCCTCTATAATGGCATAGGTTTTGTCTGGACAGTGCTTCTGCAGATGATAAGCCGCGCCGATGCCTGAGATACCCGCGCCGATTATCAATACATCCACGTGTTTCGTTTTCATGCCGTCAGTCTTCATAGGGTTCTCCGTCTGGCCCACCTAATGGAGCGCATTTGTTGATGAGGTGCATCCTACTTGACAGTCGTGGATTGATGGGAGTTAAATACATTCAACATCAGGGTTATATACAGTCATACTGGAGTTCCAAGCCAACGCATGCACGCGCACTATTCAGCCCTACTGCTGGAGCTATTAGCCGAAGGCGGTGTAAGCGAACAACAATTGTTCGACAAGTCGGGTCAGGAGCCCGGCCAGTTTCTCAATGCCTCCGGTGTTAATGCTGCCCGCCTTGATATTGTCTGCCGCAGTGCTCTGGAGCTGTCGGGTGACCCCCAGCTTGGTCTGCGGCTGGGCTCGAGAATTAACGTGCCGTCCCAGGGGATATTCGGCTTTGCCTTGATGAGCTGTGCCACCGCTGGCGAGGTGCTGAAATTAATGGTGCGTTACAACCGGGTTATTTCACCCAGCACCCGGATAGAGCTCAACCCGATTGGCAGTGGTGCCGAGTTGGTGAGGTAATCACCCCTAAAATTAATTGACTTCAAAAGTAGAATTTTCTCGTAAACTGAACGAAGGAGATTCTCAAGTGAAAACATCAAGATATAGCGACAGTCAGATCCTGGCGATCCTGAAACAAGCCGAGGCCGGCACTCCTGTTCCCGCGCTCTGTCGTGAACACGGCATGAGCAACGCCAGTTTTTATAAGTGGAGAGCCAAGTTTGGCGGAATGGACGCCTCAATGATGAAGCGCGTGAAGGAACTGGAAGATGAAAACCGGCGGCTGAAGAAAATGTACGCTGATGAGCGACTCAAGGCGGAAATGGTCCAGGAAGCACTAGCAAAAAAGTGGTGAGGCCATCTCGGCGCAAAGAGATGGCCCAGAAGGCAGCCTCGGCATATGGTGCCACTACTCGCCTGGTCTGCCTCGCATTCGGCATCAGCGAAAGCTGCTACCGCTATCAGCCGATATTATCGGATGAGAATGCGGAGATTGCTGACTGGCTTGTTCGCTTGACTGATAACCAGAAAGACTGGGGGTTTGGACTTTGTCGAGATTACCTGCGGAATGTTAAAGGCCATGAATGGAACCATAAGCGTATTTATCGCATATACTGCGACCTGGAATTAAACCTGAGAATCAGATCCAGAAAGCGCATACAGCGAGAAAAACCAGTGCCGCTGGCTGTGCCGGATGAACCCAATAAAATCTGGTCAATGGATTTCATGCATGATCAATTGAGTGATGGTCGCACGTTTCGTTTGTTTAATGTGCTTGATGATTTTAATCGTGAAGGCTTAGGCATTGAGGCGGATTTTTCACTCCCTGCGGTACGCGTTATTCGTGCTCTGGAACAGATCATTGAATGGCGAGGCAAGCCTAGGCGACTACGCTGCGATAACGGCCCAGAATTTATTAGCCAAGACCTGGAGACATGGACGGAAAAACACGATATCCAGCTTGAGTTTATTCAGCCCGGCAATCCGCAGCAAAATGCTTACGTCGAACGTTACAATCGCACGATACGATACAGCTGGCTGAGCCAATACATATTCGGGTCAATTGCAGAAGTGCAAGACTATGCCACGAAGTGGCTTTGGTTTTACAATAACGAACGGCCTAATAAGGCCAATGGTGGCTTACCACCGAAACAAGTGCTGATTGCAGCATGACATCTACTTTTGGCGTCGGTTAAAAAGGGGATGATTACCGTGATGCGGGCAACGCATTTACCACCGGACCTGGAGAAATTCTACTGCGAGGTAATGTTTGCGGCGGTGTTGAATAGCGGCCTCATTCTGGTAGGAGAGCAATTAGGCAGCGTACTTGTTGAGTTGGACTATGAACCCACGGACAACCAGTTGTTATACCGGGAAATCCTGGGAGACGGCGTGCGCTTCAATAGTGGACGCAAAGCGGTATGCTTTGACGAACAAAGTTTGGCGGCCGACATATCAACGGCCAACCCCATCGCGGGCGATATATTTCGTCGCGAGTGTGATCGCCTGTTTTCTCCCGACAGCCACCGCGGCGCGGTCAGCGATCGGGTTCAGCAGGTATTGATTCAGTCGGGCTCCAAGTTCCCCACCTGTGCTGATATGGCCTCACAACTGCATATGAGCGAAAGTACGCTCCAACGTCGGCTGGGTAATGAGGGCTGGCGCTATCAAAACTTACTCGACCAGGTACGTCATCGTCTCGCTCGCGAGTACTTGCTAGGCACAAACCTGGCTGTCTCGGAGATTGCCGATCTTTTGGGCTTCAGTGATGCCGCAAACTTTCGTCGCTCCTTCAAGCGCTGGTCTCAAAGCACGCCGTCGCAATTGCGGGCCGATGCGAAAAATGAAATGCAAGAGGCAGGTGCAGGTGCAGGGTACTGACAAGTTGAGTGGCCGGAATTGATAGAATCGCCTCAACCAATGCTGCGCAGCAATTAGTTTTTGTCGCGACGAGCTCGTCGAGTCAGCGGCCTGCCATCTTCGTCTACTGTGGGTTTTGGTTTCTCCCCCTTTGCGGTCTTTGATGCGCGACTTATCGCAATGAGGTCCAGCGTTTCACTATCGTTCAATTTGGTGGCATTTTTCTCCAGGGTATTCAGTTCTTCAAAACTGTACACGTCATTTTTCAGCTTCTCTATTCTGTTCATATAGTCCTCTTGCCATAAAGCGGGTTGTCAGCGGGCCTTTCCACCTGTTCACCGCGAAACTTAATCTGTAGCCCTTTGAGAAAATACCGCAGCACCTGGTCTTTGCACTCGCGGTAATTCCTGTGTCCGGGCCGCCGCATAAACGAACTTAACTCAGGCGCAGAAAGCTTAAATCCGGCCAACTCCACCGTGGCGATGATATCTGTCGATTGCAGGTTCAATGCGATCTTCAGTTTCATCAAGATGATATTGTTGGTGAGATGCTGCTCTGGTTTGGGCTGGGGGCCAGCTTTTTTGCCGCGTTTCTCACTAATCAAGCCGTTGAGGAAGGTGGCCAGCATGCGGTCGTTACAGGCTTCGAAGGCAGGGTCATCGTCCTTCAGCAGCCAGGCGATGATGTGACCACGCTTAACGGATAGGTCTGCCAGCGCGAATATTGCCATCATTTTCGCGTCATTGATGTCGAAGATGTAGCGGATACGCCGTAAAACGTCGTTGTTTGTCATTGTGGTAGTCTGCTGGGGCAATCGGTAAAGGTCAACTTATGGTACTGACAAGCCCACATCGAGCAAGAGCGACGCGGTAATCATTCTGAGGTAGTCTTGTTGTGGGGGTCGCACCCTGTTTCGAAATATCGATGTCGCGCGATTCGCAGACGTCCAATGGGGGAATATGCAGCACTTCAAAGTGTCTTTCGCGTTCACCGCCATCTGCCTGGTACTTGCCTGGTGGTGGGGTGTGGAAAGTTCCCGGTCAATCGCCACGGTCATGACCCTGGTTGTCATCCTCGGCGTACTAGAAGTCAGCCTGTCGTTTGATAACGCGGTAGTGAACGCGTCAGTACTCAGGCACATGGACGAGAAGTGGCAGCGCTACTTCCTGACCTGGGGCATTCTGATCGCTGTATTCGGGATGCGCCTTGTGTTCCCAGTGCTGATCATCGCGGTGACAGCAGGGCTCGCGCCTGACGATGTAGTAGCGATGGCCCTCAGTCACCCAGATCAATACGCACACCAACTTGAGGCATCGCACGTTCAAGTCGCAGCGTTTGGCGGCATGTTCCTGCTGCTTATTTTCCTGAGCTTTTTCTTTGATGAGAGCAAGACATTACACTGGCTCGGCAAGGTTGAGCAAAAACTAGCCGGCATTAGCAAACTACAGTCCGTCGAAATCATCGTCGCATTATTGGCTTTGCTATTCGCACAGAGTTTCATTCCTGTTGAAGCCCGTGTTGGCGCCATGGTTTACGGTGTTAGTGGTGTTGTGCTTTTCGTGCTAATAGACAGCTTGTCATCGCTGCTAAACCCTGAAAGTGCAAGAGCACTTCAACGCGGCGGCGCAATGGGCTTTGTCTACCTCGAAATCGTAGATGCGTCGTTTTCATTTGACGGTGTGCTGGGTGCCTTTGCCATAACCAGTGACATCGTGGTTATTATGCTTGGCCTGGCTATTGGCGCGATGTTTGTGAGGAGCATGACCGTATTCCTGGTACGCAAAGGAACCCTTGAGGAATATGCCTTTCTTGAGCACGGTGCACATTATGCGATTGGTGCTCTGGCCATCATCATGCTCATTTCCATGTCCGTTTCGATACCCGAGCTGGTTACCGGGATGATAGGTGCGACACTGATTGGCCTGTCGCTGGTCTCATCGATCATTTACAAGCGCGAGCGGGCCGTTCGAGAGCCGCCTAGACGCTTGTGAGCCAAGCTTGTCATCAAACCAACTACGAACCTATGACGGACCTTGAATGGTCTTTGAAAGCACCTGATTTGTGAAACAGTTGGTAGCCAAAACAAACAAAGTACAGCCCAATAACTACCGCGCCAACCCATTCAATTTTTAGAAAATCGAACTGAAACAGCAGGGTTAGCAAAGCGAGTAGCCCGACGTTAAAAAGCAAGTATCTGGGCTTGCCTAGTCGAGCGACCGTAAATTGCAAATTGTCGGTATACAGGCGTACCAAAGAGTCCAAAGAGTTGATAACAAATATTACCCCGACTACCACCATAGTGAGATTGATGACACCAGCGGTTGCAATACCGTTGAGGTGATAGTGGTAGATGACGCCAAACCACAAGGCGATAGGTATGGAGGGAAAAATCAGCATGGCGGCAAAGACTTGATAGGCTTTCAAGCCGCCAATGAATCGTGCCGTAAACTGACCAATCATGATGCTCCATGCAAACCACCAAAAAAGATAGAAGGCATGGTAGTCATTCAGCGGCAACACGAATCTTTGAATGTTGCCAAAATAGTTACCTAGAAGGCGCACAGAGTTCATCACATCCAAGGGCGGGCTTTCATCGGTAAACAGCAACAGAGTCCAGAGAAATCCGATCAGACCTATAAAGAGCCATGTGGTTGATACGCTCAATATCTTCACGTACCGGAGCTCGGTGCTTGAATACACCGCCGCACAAATGGCAACGAAGACAATGGCGTAAAACAGCGGGATGATGCTCTCGCCGTCTCCATAATTGGGTAAATACCACGGCAAGTTGCTTAACAGGAGATGCGCGGTAAAAGCGCAAGTGCCAATTATGATGATGTTGTTAACCCATTTGACCCAGAGTATTTCAAAAAAACGTAGCTGAGGTTCGATGATACAAAAGTAAAAGCAGGTAAGGAAGTAAAAGCTCCATATAAGAAACCCCCAGTAGCCAAACTCAATCGCCAGTGGATTGGAGAAAGCATATTCAGGATGCGCGGCCAAATTTCCATAGTCCGCAAATTCGGTTAAGGGGAACATGATCAGGCCGACATCGAGACCCGACGTAAACAAGATAGCTATAAAGGTAAAGGTAGAGGTGGGGTTAACTCCCATGCACTCAACCTTCCCCCACTTGAGCAGAATGGCCGTAACAGCCAGTAAAGTAAAAATTACACCCGCGCTAAGCCACAGTTCCATGAATACCCTACAGTTGAGCGCTGCGTTGGGATTGCTGCCAGCTGCCATCATTGACGACGCTGGCGTTCTCTGGAGGTAGTGGTTGGCAACCCAGAATAATATCAGCCGCTTTCTCGGCCACCATAATGGTGGGCGCATTTAGATTGCCATTGGTAATGGTGGGAAATATCGACGAGTCGACCACTCGCAATCCTTCAATACCGTGCACCTGGGTTTGAGAATTGACCACGGCCATCGTGTCTTCGCCCATTTTGCAGGAGCAGGAAGGGTGGTACGCGCTTTCAGTGTTGGCGCGCACAAATTCGTCAATTTGTTCGGTGGTTTGTATGTCTGCGCCAGGCTGAATTTCCTCGCCTCGGTACTCATCAAAGGCCGGCTGATGGATGATCTCGCGGGTCAGGCGAACACAGCTCCTGAAACCTTCAACGTCGTCTGGGTGCTGTAGGTAATTGAATTGAATGCTTGGTGCGTCATCAGGATTGGCAGTTTTGACAGTGACGGCGCCGCGACTTTTGGGTTTGTTATGGCCTATGTGTACCTGAAAGCCGTGACCGGCAAACGCGCTCTTGCCGTCGTAGCGCATGGCGGCGGGTAGAAAATGGTACTGTAGATCAGGCCATTCGACCCCGGGTTTGGAACGAATAAAGCCACAAGATTCAAAGTGATTGGTGGCTCCCAAGCCATCTCTGAACAATAACCAGCGGGCGCCAATCATGGCTTTTGAGAATAAGCCCAGCTTGCCATTGATGGTAATGGGTTGCTTGCACTTGAATTGAAAGTAGAACTCCAGGTGGTCCTGCAAATTTTTGCCGACACCGGGTAGATGATGATGGGTTTTAATGCCCGCTTTGCTCAGATCTTGTTCGTCGCCTATACCCGACAATTGCAGAATATGGGGTGACCCAATAGAGCCAGCGCTGAGGATTACCTCGCTATTGCTGTGAGCAATATGTTCTTTGCCCTTGATTTTATAGCTCACCCCGACGGCTCGCTTTTTCTCCAGCAGAACTCTTTGTACTTTGGCATGGGTGACTATGGTCAGGTTGGGGCGTTGTTTGACAGGGGCCAGGTAGGCTCTGCTAGCTGAGCAGCGCACACCCTTGTCAATATTCATATCCATTGCACCAAAGCCTTCTTGCTGGCCTGCATTGTAATCTCCGGTTAAGGGGTAGCCGGCTTCGTGTCCGGCGCGAATAAAGGCGCGGTACAGGGGGTTTTGCATTTGATTGCCGTTGTTGCTCTTGAGTGGGCCTTCATCGCCCCGGTGCGAGTTGCCACCCAGGTGCCAGCTCTCCGCACGTTTAAAGTAGGGCAGACAGTCTTGATAGCTCCAGCCGTTAGCGCCGAGCTGCTGCCACTCGTCAAAGTCCTTGGCATGGCCGCGCACATACACCATGCCATTAATTGAAGAGGAGCCACCCAATACCTTGCCGCGAGGGC
Source organism: Halieaceae bacterium (assembly GCA_965237855.1). GTDB lineage: Bacteria > Pseudomonadota > Gammaproteobacteria > Pseudomonadales > Halieaceae > CBDEGK01. Next base: position 83,968 of record CBDEGK010000002.1, read on the forward strand.
AGTGCATTTTTCGGTTGTTTAAATGGGGCTCTGCTTCGGTGTGAAATTGCCAGGCGTACTTGCTGCTGTTCATTGGGATGGAAAGCGCCGAGGGCATTTTGATAAAAATACTGCGGTCGCTACCCCCCGTCTCTAACAACCATACCGAGTTGTTGGCATTGGCGCTTAGACGATTAGCCAGAACACAGCCGGCAGAGCCTGCGCCGACCACGATATAGTCAAATTGGTTTTCTGAACCACCCATGTGCCCAGCATAGTCGGATGCTCAATCCATGTATAACTATATGAGTTGTATATGAATGGTGGGCTCCACCTCGGCGCCCGGGCCAGGCGCCCCCGGCGATTCGAATCGGAATGCCGTCGGAATGCAATAACACCCAGCCAATATAGGCGGCAGATCACTCCAGAAATTTAGGAGTGGGCCGCACTCGGACGTGGGGAGAGTAGGGCAGTGGGGTAGTAAGTGAAAGAAAGGTTAACTTGTCGATACCCCTTTTACTGTACATTGGGTGATCCAAGCGCTTAACGTACCCGCAGATTTTACAAGGAGAATATAATGAACATACTAGACATTACCCGACCCTCACTACTGATATTTCTGATGCTACTGTTCAGTGTGCCCCTCAACGCTGACCAGGTTCCAGATCCAGCAGCAGATCAGAAAAAAGCAATCGATCAAATGCATCACAAATTACATGATGATCAGGCGTCTTTTAAGAGAAAAGAGGCACAGGCACTGAAAGAACTCAATGAGATGACCATTCGTGAGGACGTCAAGATTGAAGATGTGAACGCCAAGATTGACGAACTGATGGCGGCACAAACGCAGATTATGCGTCTTCGATATGGTCATCTGGTGGAGATGCGGGCGATACTGACCGACGAGCAAAAGGTTGGTTATGATAAAGGCGTGTTAAGTCGCTCGGCAGTGAAGTAACTTTTCGGAAAAGGCGGGGAGGGGCTGCCGGGAGGGTATTGCCGAGTTAACTTGCCGATCTTGGCTTGATCTGCGCCCAGAGCGAATGCGGACTTAAGAAGGCGTATTGCCCAAGGACCGACAATTAGAACTTAAAGCGGAAAAAGTGGCGAGGAACCAGGCCAATTATCGTCTGGTATGCTGGTATTGCATTCCCTGTGAATGACACTGCGATTGGGTCGATTCAACAACGATCCCGGCGCACAACTCCCCGGGTCGGGCGGCGGTCACTGGCCCTGAATAGAGAAGGCGAGCATGGAACTGGAACTAATTAGAGCGGCTCTTCTCGGTGCAGCGCCCGTCGCATTCTTTACCTTCCTGATCCTCCAATGGTCGATTGCCAGTGGCAGGTTGAGCCGGTTCGAAGATGAGAAAGACCTGCGGCGTCAGTACAAGGCAAGCTCCAGGGCTGCGAAAGAGTCCCGCAAAGCCAGGAAAGCAGGCGGGGGCGCCGACGCGCAGCCATATGATGATCAACCGTTATTTCACAAGCGGGCGGTGGGAGACATCTTCCACAACAAGGTCATGTTCTTTGGCAGCGGCTTTTACGGCACGATGGCGGTGCTCACCTACATCCTGATTGAGATCCTGGAGATATGGACGTTTCTTGTTGGCATGCTCAGCCCCACAACCTGGATCGATAAAATTGGCCTGGATCTCCTTATCGATTTTTTTGTCAATTCATTGACCAACCTGGTTGCCGCCTTTGTATGGTTTGCCACCTTGCCCGAGTACATCTATATCGACAATGGATTCATCTGGTTGGCGGCGGCCTATCTCGGCTACCTGGGTGGATTGAGACTAACGGCGACCCGGGGTGATGAGATCTGGGAAAAGATGCTGAATTATATCGGCGAGTTAAAGGACAAGTTACCGCCGCGTTAGTTGCGAGATATTGGGTATTGCCAAATTAACTGCCAGTCATGAGTAGAATCTGATCCATAGCCAACCTCAGAAAGGCGGCAGATCACTCCAGCACTAACTCTATGATTTTTATATGAATGGTCGGCTCCGACTCGGCGCCCGGGCTAGGCGCCCCTGGCGATTCGAATCGGAATGCCGTCGGAATGCCGCACCACCAGACCGACCTGCCGCTTAGGAGGCGCGTGCTAACAGTGGGCCGCACGTGGCTGCGGGAACCGTTCAAGAGCTGGATTTTCGGGGATATATCAATGCAGTTGCCAGGTTGAGGTAACCGCCGCTCGAATCGCCAATACGGTGGCCAAACCGTCACTGTGCAGCACAAGATCCTGCTCTAAGACGCGTGTCGAGTAATGCCACCCGGCTGGAACGGGATCACCCGTCAGCGCATCCGCGCTCTGGAAGTCGGGGTCGGTAAAATCTTCAGACTCCACCTCGTAGGCGAAAAGAATGTAGACATTCCCCTCAGGGTCGGTCAATTCGTGCACCCGGGTGTTGGCCGGATAGCGAAACATGGAGTACCGTTCAACTTCGGTCACCGCTATCACCCCACCACCGCCGGACTCCAGTAAAAGGCCACTGCGTACCACGGCAATCAACTTGTATTCATTACCGGGCATGTCTGGCAAAAAGTCGACGGAAGTGGGCTCGCCCTCGACCGAAGGCGTACTCAGTAATGTCCCGATTGGGAGCGCTACCTGGACTGGTCCTTTGCTCCAGCCGGTCGGCGGCTCAATGGTTGCCTGCTGGGCGATAGAGCATTCGGTACATTCGTAGGCTAAATTGGAAAACAGGCTGTCGTCGGTGTTCTTGATCATCTTGTGGGTAAATGCGCCCAACATACCGGTCTGCGTAAACACGGCAGTGGCGGGCGGAAATTCTATCTCGGGCCAGGTTTGGTCAGTGTGCTCTACCCAATCCTGGCTGATGCTGATATCACACAACAGTGGCGTATCGTCTGCGCTACAACCTGATCTATTAGCCCATCCCACAAAATGCCAGCCAGGGCGAGGAATAGCTTCATAACTCACGGCGTAATTTTCAGCTATAACTTCATTTTCTGTACAGCGCTGGGAACTGGCCTGAAAGTCTTCCAAGGTACAACCCCGCACCCCCCCCAGGCGCTCTACAATATCGCCTTCGCCGAGAACGGATAGCGGGTGTTTACAGGCTGTTAACGACACAGCCAAGATCACGAGAACAGACAATCGCATCTTAAGAATCACAACATCACCCTCTTCTTAGATAGGCTGGGTCGCCAGCAACCGCGTGTGCGCAAGGCCCGCGAGTCGATGGACATGGGCAGTGCGATACTGCGGCTGGGCGCATATGGCCACCCTGTTCCAGGCAGAGTATACGCATGCGCGTGTCGGCCAGGCTCCAAGCCACGGCGGCCCCGGAAGCACCGGCACCAATAATCAGTACATCAACGGGTTCGTTGGCCACGGCGTCTCCTCTCCGAGTCCCGGTGCGCCAGTGGAGCCCGTTTGCTGGGCTCCAGCAGCTTGATCAATATTTTGGCATAATTAATGCCACATGTTGATAGCAGCCTATAGTAGAGCCAAGCGATGTGTCAACGTCTCACGAGTGGTCTGGTCTGTCAGGACGCAATACTATAGAAAATGGCGGGCCCGGAAGGATTTGAATCCGAACGCGGCCCGCTCCCACCTGCCGATTATGAGTCGGATGCTCCGAACCCACACACCCACCACCTCTGCCCCATAGCCAGTACCAAAAAGGCGGCAGATCACTCCAGCACTAACTCTATGATTTATATGTAGTACCTGAGACATAGCTTACAGATTATACCGGAGACATGGTTTACACATTAGAGCATTTGGGAGAGCCCAAATGCCTTGGAATGAGTGTAAACCGATGGATGAACGTCTTAAGTTTGTAGCTCGCTTGCTCGAAGGCGAGAAGATGTCTGCCGTATGCCGGGACTTTGGTATTTCCCGGGTGACAGGCTACAAGATTTTTAACCGCTACAAAGACTGCGGCCTCGATGGCCTGCAAGATCGAAGTCGTCGACCCTACCGCCATGCAAATAAACTGCCGTTCCAGATAGAGCGAACCATCCTGGCAATCAAGAAGGAACACTCCACCTGGGGTGCACCCAAGATCCGCGAGAAGTTGATCAGGGCCTATCCCATGATTAAACCTCCAGCCAAGAGCACGGTTCATGCTGTTTTAGATCGCCATGGATTGGTAAAGCGGCGCAAACGCCGACGTTACCGTGCACAGGGCACTTTGTTGTGGTCAACTAATTCTGGACACTTTGCTTAAGTTAAATTCGTAGTCCATCGGTGTTTTGTAACCCAGCGTAGAATGCAGCCGCTTCGCGTTGTAATACACTGCCACATACTCTCTGACATCAGCGATCGCGGCTTCTCGGGTGCGATATATCCGGTCACACGTCCATTCGCGCTTTAGGCTGCTGAAAAATCGTTCAACTGGCGCGTTGTCCCAGCAATTACCTTTTCGGCTCATGCTCGCTATCATTCCATACTGCTTCAGCAGTGCTTGGTAGGCATAGCTGGCATATTGACTGCCACGATCTGAGTGGTGAATCAGACCTGGCGGTGGATTTCTAAGGCTTACAGCCATTATCAATGCCCTGATGGCCAGCGCCTTGGTCATGCGGCGATCCATAGACCAGCCAACAACTCGTCGAGAATACAGATCAATCACCACGGCCAGGTAGATCCAACCCTCCTGAGTCCAAAGGCAAGTAATGTCGGTCCCCCAACACTGATTGGGTGCCGCCGGTGAAAATGCTCGATTCAGCACATTGTCAGCCACTGGTAATCGATGTTTGCTGTCGGTGGTGACCTTGTATTTACGTTTAGATTTGACGGCGAGGCCCATAGATTTCATGAGCCGTTTGGCGCGATAACGACCAATGGAGAAGCCTTCTGCAGTAAGTTGACGGCTCAGCCTTCGGCTGCCCATACTCTGTCGAGATTCTGCAAACAGGGATTTCATTCGTCGCCTGACAGCCAGTTCTTCGGGACCAATTACCTTCCCTCCTCGGGCTCTCCAGGCGTAGTATGAACTGCGCTTTACACCGATGACCCGGCACAACATTGTTACTGGATATTTGGCGGTATTACATTGCACTAAGGCGTACTTCACTTCATTTCCTTTGCGAAATACGCCGACGCCTTTTTTAGAATTTCTTTCTCCATTTTGAGCTCTCGAACCTCGCGGCGCAGCCGCTTGAGTTCCTCTTGTTCGTCCTTGGCAAGTGCATTGATGTGGGAATTAGCCTCATGCTCTCGCTTCCAACGTCCGAGCAGCCCTGGGCCAACATCCAGGCTCCGTGCAGCTGCGGCTATGGTATAGCCCTGCTCAATCACCAATGCCACGGCATCTTGCTTGAAATCATCGGGAAAGTTCCGTTTTTGTCTGCTTATCATTGTTCACCTCGTATTTGCTTCTTTACAGTCTATACAAGGTGTCCACTTTTAGTAGACCACAACAAAGGCGCGGGTCACGTACTCGTCGTTCTCATTCGCGCCGTGAATCAATACCATGTTGTGCATGCCCAATACCGTGGGCACCATGTTGGGCGATGATACTTCCGGGTGTGCCCAATCCACGTAGAACTCCTGTCGCGCTGGGCTCCACTCGGCCTTCATAATGCCCTTTGGTTGGTACTTGGTTTTGTTGGCCAGATAGCTGGTGATCAGTTGGTGACCCCAGCTAGGCATAAACCAGGGTACGTTCTGTGGGTAGTTATTGACGATGAATACCCCGTAGCCGAAGGTGATGACAGACTGCTCTGACTGCACCTTTTCAATATCGGGATCACCCATGTCGCCGCGCACAACACCGGCGATGCGACGGTTCTTGCTGGGTAGTCCCTTCCAGTTCTCAGGGATATCATCGCGCCACACCAGGTAGAGTTGCATCACATCTTCGCCGCTGGCGAAGGCCACAAAGCGATCTTCATCGGGCCCAAAGCCGACCAGTGACGGGGTCGAGCCTGACCCTGCGCGTCCGTGGGGATACTTCACCGTCCACGCACCGTCTGTCTTGTCCACCGAAAGCTTGTCGCCGTCCCAGACGACCTTGTGCAGGTGCTGGTAAGAAACAATATAAAAAGAGTTATCTGGCCCTATTGCTGGTGCATTGCGAACCCAGCCATAACCGACGGGCGCTCCTTCAAACTCTGCTGAGTTCTCTTCCAGGCTATGGTTCAGGCGAATGCTGCGATACTCGGAAAAATCCTTTTTTATCAGCAGTAGGCGACCGTCGTAGGTGGCCATTGCGAGCCAGCCGTCATAAGTCATATTAAAACCCACGGTCTTGGCGCCCTTGAATTCGGCTGGCATGTCGTAGGTCTTCGCCACAACGATGCCGGATTGGGGGTCGCCTTTAACCTCGTCGGTGTACGCGATAATCTGGTTATTGGCCCCATCGACAACCAGATAGTTGTTATCAGTATCCACCAGAGTGTAGATATGGGTGAGGCTGGCAATTTCGTTCATCGGCTCCAGTGATTTATAGATTGCCATCAATCCTGCGCCATTTTCTTCCCAGTATTCGTTCAGCTCGGTGGCCTTGTCTTCCGGATAGACCTCAATACCGGGTACAAACACCTCGGCGATGAGTTTTCCCGTGATGGTGTCTTCCTTGCGGATGCTGGCACGGCCATTGCTCCAGATGACGTAGCTGCCATCTGGGTATTGAGCGCTGGACATGGCGCCAAAGTTACCAATTCCGGCATGCTCATAGCGCAGCTCATCTGCCTGCAATCGACGGCTGGTACCCTTGGGTGGCACCGGGAAAGGGTGCCAAAAGGTATCGGTCTGAGCCGGGTCCACGTGGGCAACGGGATTCCAGCTCTGGGCCATGTGCGGGTTAGCAGGGGCGGGTTGCATGGTTTCACCCGCCATTGCCAGGCTGCCGATCAGTGCCAGGGCGAATGTTAGCAATGTGGAAAATGTGGCTGCTTCCTTGTTCATTGTTGAGGCCTCGCTGGGTAAAAGTGTAATCAGTTACAAGATTAGATTAGGCTGCATCTAACCAGCTCAAAAGCGAGATTACAATAAAAATAAAATAGGTTACAAATTTGTAATTTATTACATTTACGTGAATAATCGGGTTATAGTCCAGTGAGGCTGGGCGGATTAGGCGCTTGTTTTTACCTACTAGCGCCTCGCTGATAGAAAAGTATTCTTTAAATACATAGACTTAGATTATGAGCTTACGAGAGAAGGGCAAAGAGCGCCGTCGCCGCAGGATTTTGGATGCGGCTCGTGCAGTTCTGGTAGAGAGCGGTGGAGAAGGCATATCTGTCAATGCCATCGCGGAGCGGGCCGAGGTGGGCCAAACCACGCTGTACAACCTGATTGGCGGTCTGGAGGACATATTTGATGCCCTGGTACAGGAGACTTTTTCCGATTTCGCTAAAGTGTTCAGTTTCGATCCCGCCCGCGATCCGCGACATATGATCAGTCAAATGGTCGGCGCCTCATATGATCAGCTCAAAGCAGGAGAAGAGGAAAACATGGCGGTGCTGGCCTACTCCTATCGCCAGCGAGCGCTGCAGGGGATTCGGGCCGGTGCGCAGGATATCCTCTACAATCTGTCAGATAATGTACGACAATCGCTGGACCATGGGAAAGATGAAGGTCTGATCCACCCTGACTGCAATACACAGATCCTGGCGGGGCAGATGTTGCCTACTCTGGTAGTAAATCTCGAGCAGTGGTTGGCAGGGATGATTACTCTCGAGGTTTACCGCGCACAGTGTCACCTGCACCTGTTGTTATTACTGCAAGCCTGGTCAACGGCTAACGCAGCCAAGCGTGTCCACAAGCAAGTTCTGGATTTGCAGGCGGAGTTGGCGCCTGTTGCGGAGTCACGGCGGCGAACTTCGGAAGATGGCACTGACAAGTAAACTGCCCCTGGCTGGTAGAATCGACGGATGAATACTTATAAGCGCCACCGATTCCCTCCAGGTTTCATCTCCTACACCGTCTGGCTTTAGTTGCCCGAAAGAGTAGCCACACACCCACCGCCTCTGACCCATAACCACCCCCAAAAAGGCGGCAGATCACCCCAGCACTAATTCTATGATTTCTATATGAATGGTCCGCCCGGGCCGATTCGAACGGCCGACCTGCCGCTTAGGAGGCGGCTGCTCTATCCAGCTGAGCTACGGGCGGTAAAAAATTTAATGTGCTGCAACACGTCTCAGCTAAGGGCGGAGGCGCGGCAGTATAGCAAGATGATTGCACTGCGACATCACTATCCCGGCGTTGGCTCGAGCGCCCGGCAGAGTTGATTAAATGCCTCGCTATAGCTGGCGCTCATGGCCTGCACCACAGCATCGCCGCTCAACTGTGACAGCGATGTGCTGGCTGTCGCTTGCAGCGCCCGGTAGTCCTTTTGTGCGGGTTCATAGAGTACGCAGGAGAGTGCCACCTGGGCGCTGTAGCCGCCATTCTCCACCAGGTTGAACTGGCGAATCTCGCAACTCAGCTCCGGCGTGTGCGCCAGTTTGTGGTGGCTGGTAATCACACTGAAACCAGCGCTTTCCAGGTCGGCGGCTAGACGCTGCTCCAATACCGCCTGTGTATTCATTGCCCAACGCATGTCCTTGAGATAGACAATTTCACCGCTGCGAGCAGAGATACTGGCGATTCGATCTGAATTCAGGCCCGCCCCCACCCGGGTTACGCCGATGTTCAAGGTGCCCGGAGAGTCGGGCCGACAACTGCTTTGCGCGGCCAGCACCGAGTAGAGCTTTGGCACACTCTCAGAGCCTTCAGGCAGAGAGAGGCAGCCGCCCACCGTCACCAGCAGCAGGAGTAAGGCCAGTCTATTCATTGAGGTCGATCTCCATTTCCGGAACGCGCTCACCATAAATGAGCTGGCTGGGTTGGCTGTCCAGACTTGAAACCAAATCACTGACGCTGCGCAGGGTGAGTGCCAGTTCATCGGTCATACCCACCAGTGTGGGAATATCGTGTTCAAACAGTTGCGCGATCTCGCTCTCGTTCTCACTCAGTATGGCAGCGACGGTCGCGGTTGCCGCCTGCAGTTCGGCAGCGGTCTGCAAGACCGCGGGCACTAGTTCCTGTTCCAGCTTGATGCCGACCGCGCGATAAGCGGGCAGGGTGGTCTCCAACTCGCTACTCACCCGATTAATACTCGCAATCAGTTCGCCCATTCCTTCCGAGGCTACCGCAAGGTTGCTCGCCAACAGATTTACCTGCTCAACGGTGTCAGCCAGGCTGGCAATATTCTTCTCGCTCATCAGCAGATTCAATTTTCCCAGTGCTGCCTCAGCGGAACCGGCAATGCCGGTGGCCGAGGTGGACAATTGGGTCAGTAAGGAGGGGTAGCCAGCAATAAAGTCGGCGCCGGTTTCAAAGCCAGGATAAGCGGCAGATTTGCTGGTCAACTCGATAATCGACAAACCGGTGATGCCTTGTGATTCGAGCAGGGCGACCAGCTGTTCGTCGGGCAGTGCTTCCTCGGTACTGAAATCCACTTCCACGTATCCAGCGTGGCTGCGGCTTATAGCAATAGCTGACACCCGACCCACAGGCACGCCCAGGTAGCGCACCGCGCTGCCCACCGACAAACCGCTGACAGAACCCTGAAACAGGATGCGCTTGTGCATGGTCTGCGCGGCCGAGTCAGGGCTGGCTATCCAGGTATTAAAGAACGCGAAGCCGCCCACCGACAACAGCAGGAACAAGGCTACAACGATGTATCTGGCGTTTCTTTCCATCTATTCCTCTCAGGCGGACTCCAGCGCGGCGCGACCCCGAACACCGCCGAAGTAGGAGGCGATCCAGGGGTGGGGATGGTTAATGATGTCATCTCTGGCACCGGCAATCACTTGCTTGTCGACGATAACGGCGAAGCGATCACAGATGGTCAGTAGCGAATCCATATCATGCGAAATCATCACCACCGTCAACTTGAGACTCTGACGCAGGTACAAAATAAGCTGATCAAACTCGGCCGCGCTGATGGGATCCAGTCCGGCGGTGGGCTCATCGAGAAAAATGATGCGCGGTTCCACCGCCAGTGCACGCGCCAGGCCCGCCCGCTTGATCATGCCACCGGACAGCTCCGAGGGGTACTTGTTAAACGCGGTGTCGGTCAGCCCCACCATGTACAGTTTCAATTGCGCCAGTTCTTGCGCCAGTTCGGTACTGGCCGCGGTGTGTTCACGAATGGGCGCCATCACGTTTTCCAATACCGTCAGGCCAGAGAAGAGGGCACCGGTTTGAAACAACACCCCCCAGCGCAACTGGCAAAAGCTCAGCTCGCGTGGGTCGTGCAGGGCAATGTCCTTGCCAAACAGGGAGACCTCACCGGCGGTGGGGGTGCGCAATCCCAGCATGCAGTGCAGCAGGACCGATTTGCCCGTACCAGAACCACCGACAATACCCAGAATTTCACTCTCATAGACACTCAGGTTGACGCCGTCGTGAACCGTGTGCGTATCGAAACGGTTGACCAGGCCGGAGATGTGAATCAGCTCCTCGCTCACCAGCCCAACTCCGTGAAGATAATGGAAAAGATGGCATCGACCACGATCACCAGGAATATCGATTCGACCACCGCACTGGTGGTATTGCGACCGACCGCATCGGCTGATTTGCTGACATACATGCCGCGGTAGCAGGCAATCATGGCAATCACCAGGGCAAAAAACGGCGCCTTGATCAGCCCCACTTTGAAGTGAGTGGCGACATCTAGGCTGAGGAAGCGCTCCAGCGCCAGGTTTGCCGGAATATCGAGCATGCTGGTAACCACCACCAGGGTACCCAGCAGGCCGGCAATGTTGGCCAGAAAACCCAGCAACGGCAGCGTGACAATCAGGGCCAGCACCCGCGGGATTACCAACACCTCCATAGGGCGAATGCCCATGGTCTCCATGGCATTGATTTCTTCATTGAGTTGCATGACCCCGATCTCGGCCGCATAAGCACTGCCGGAACGCCCGGCCACCAGGATGGCGGTGAGTAAGATGCCCATCTCTCGCAAGACTGAAATAGACACCAGGTCGACGGTGTAGATTTGGGCGCCAAATTGGGCCAATTGATTTTTGCTTTGGAAGGCCAGTACCACGGCGACCAGGAACGACATCATCAACACGACCGGCAGGGCGTTCACGCCCGCTTCCTGGATATGACGCATGGTCGCAATCCAGCGCATACGCCTGGGTGTGCGCAGGATCGAAACGGTTCCCTGCAGCAGCGAGCTGCCAAATTCGAAACGCTGGCTCAGCCCCGTGGAAAAGCTCTGCAGCGTTTGCGCAACCCAACTCTCGAGCTTCTCAAGTCGAGACTGCGGGGCGATATGTTCGTGCCCCTGGGATTCAATCTGCATAACCTGTTCGATGAAAGAGAAATGCTCTTGCTTGAAGCCGGAAAACTTCGTGGTCATCCCGGTTGCCCGCAATCTCTCTGCCGTTCGATATAGCAGCCAGGCGCCGGACAGATCGAAATCAGTTAATCCACCACAATGGAATTCAACCTCCTCAACGGGAAATTTGCGCAGTTGCAGTTCGTTGACCTGATCTTCAAGCTGCTCCAGAGAATAGAGGGTCCAGGCGTTTTTCAGGCCGAAGCGCAACACCGAACCCTCCAACCAGATATGAACATAGTCAGTTTCAAAGGCGGCAGCGGCAGTGCTGGCATTGTTGGTCATGAATAGTTGGTCATGATGGAAGCAAGTACATGGCCTGTTGCTGTGACAGGGAGTGTGGTCTCTTGCAGTATAGGAAAATCGTGCGCCATCGTCATCTGGTGAAATCTGCAAGCCAGCGACTATACTTATTGCGGGAATAAGAAATTTCACGCATAAATTGGGGCCCAATCCATGAAAATAAAATCACTCCTGTTGTTTGTTCTATTGTCCTTCTCTGGCTTTGTGTTCGCCGAAGGTGCAGCCAGCACCATGGCGTCCGTACTGGTCAACTTGAATCATTTCCCGTCCGCGGCTGACAAGGCGGCGCTGGCAAAAATCGCTGCAGACCCGGCCAGTAGTGCCGACGAAAAAGCCCTGGCACAGGTCATATCACGCATCGCCCACCAGGCGAGTTCCGCCGATAAAGCAGCGCTGGAGGCGATGTTGGATGGAGATGCGGAGGAGGCTGTGAAGACGATCGCCAAGGCAATTCTGGCAACCAATCACAAGCCGGCGGCTGAAGACATCGCCGCGCTAAAGGGCCTGATGAACTGATCGTTTTCGCGACCAGGAGAGGTCCAGATTAGTGTTGGAGCGGTAGTACCGTGCGCATGATCAAGCTCTATCAATATGAAATGTCGCCATTTTGCACCAAGGTCAGACTGATCCTGAATGTTAAAAAAGTGCCCTATGAAGTGGTTGAGGTGCCCGTCTCTAAATCCGGGCGGGTGAAACGCTACTCCACGACCTCGAAACTGCCCACCATTGAGCACGAGGGTAATTTTGTGGACGATTCCACGACGATTGCCTATTACCTGGAACAGTGTTTCCCAACGCCCGCACTGATCCCCCGGGACGATAGAGCCCGGGCCAGGTGCCACGTCTATGAAGACTGGGCCGATGAAAGCCTGAATTTCTATATGATGAAGTTGCGTTGGCTGCCGCAGAATCGACAGCGCTGGGCAGCAGAGTTGGCAAAACACGATACTGGCCTGTGGCGCTGGCTCATTACACGATTCGCCGCCAGGGCCATGCTGAACATATTGGATAAACAGGGTGTCGGTCGTAAATCAGAGGCAGCGGTGCTGAAGGACATAGGCCGCCATATGTCGGCGATTGCGGTCGAGCTACAGGGGCGTGACTTCCTGCTGGGAGATCAATTGTCGCTGGCTGATATCAGTGTCTACGCGCAGCTCAAATGGATGGCAGAAAACCCCGAGGGTCAGCAGGCGTTTAATAGCTACCTGAATATCGCGGATTGGATGAAGCGCGTCAGCGCGGCCACCACGCCCTAGTTACATGTGCTCCATAGCCAACGGATAATGGCCCGCCTCGACATTGCCTCGCGGCGTAGCCCCACTCAAAATGGCACTTTTCAGTAAACAATCGCCACACGAGGGCAGTCCAGCCATGCAAACCGATTTCTGCAAACAACTAGGTATTGAAGTACCCATTTTCGCTTTTACGCATTGCCGCGACGTGGTGGTGGCGGTGAGTAAGGCTGGCGGTATTGGTGTACTGGGTGCGGTGGGTTATTCACCGGAACAGCTCAAGGAAGAGCTGGACTGGATTGATGAGCATATTGGCGATCATATTTATGGCGTAGACACGGCCATTCCCCAGAAATACGAGGGCATGGGCGAAGACGACCCGGACAAGCTGGTCGAAATGATCATGGCCGCCATTCCGGAGCAACATCGGAAGTTCGCGGATAAATTGTTGTCTGACCATGGCGTGCCCGAGTGGCCGGAAGGTGATGATGAAGTTACCCTGAGTTTTTCCCTGGCCCAGGCCCAGTTGCTGGTAGATGAGGCGCTGACTCGGCCCAATTGCCGCATGATTGTGAATGCACTGGGTACGCCGCCTCCCGAAGTGGTTGTGCAGGTACACGAATCTGGACGTCTGATTGGCGCGCTAGCGGGTCGTCTCAAGCACGGCGTTGACCACAAGGCTGCGGGACTGGATTTTGTGATTTGCCAGGGCCACGAGGGCGGTGGCCATGCTGGTGAGGTCACCTCCATGGTGTTGTGGCCGCAGATGGTTAAGGATCTGGCGCCCCTGCCGGTATTGGCGGCAGGCGGCATTGGTAGTGGTGAGCAAATCATGGCAGCCATGGCCATGGGAGCCGAAGGTGCCTGGCTGGGTTCCATGTGGTTGAATTCCGCGGAAGCGCACGCCGAACCGGCCCAGCGCGAGTCGTATATGAATGCCACCTCAGAAGATACCATTCGCTCTCGCTCGTTCACCGGTAAAACTGCGCGCATGCTGAAAAATGAATGGACCGAGGCCTGGGATCGCGCCGATACCCCGGACCCGTTGCCTATGCCCTTGCAGGGCTACCTGACCTTTGATGCCACGCGCCGTACCCATCGTTATGCCGGCGCTGCCGAAACACAGAAAGTGGCGTTTAACCCGGTTGGCCAGGTGGTGGGTCAGATCAATGAGATCGAGTCATGTCGCGATATCATGATGCGGCTTATGACTGAGTACAGTGATGCCTACGAGCGTATTCAGTCGTTGATGCCTGAGTAACGGGAGTGTTCATATGCTTGGAGACAACCCCAACGATGCAGCCCTGAAACAGAGCTGGGATGATTTCTGCGATCAATTGAAAGAGGCCGGTTCGCTGGTATTTCGCGATACTACGCCAGCCCATGATATTGACCGCGCCAAGGGCATGCGTCTGCTGGCGCGCAATATTGCGCTGGGCCTGCAGTTCCAACTCGACAATATTGATCCTGACCATCCGGAACTCATGCACTACTTTGACCCGCTGCGAAAGCAGGGCGGAGACAACACCGACGCGCTCTATGTCGGTGCGCCGATTAATGGAGAACATAGCTACCGCATCAGTGGCAATCGCGGCACGGCCCGGTTTTTCGCCGTAACCGTGCTTGAAGACGGTAATACGCCCTGGGGCGGCGCCGTGGTGGGTAGCCTGCTCAACGAACAGATTGTTGTTGAGCCCGACGGCAGCTTTGAGATTATCCTCAGCCCGGAGGAACATGCGGGTAATTGGATCAAAACGACCCCGGGTAGTTGGCGGGTTACCTTCAGGCAGTTTTTTGCCGACTGGGAAAATGAACGGCCCATGGATGCCCGCATTGATCGCCTCGGGGAGCTCGCACACAACCCGGTTGTTACACCGCAGCAGGTGCAGGACGGCCTGGCGGCAACGGCTGCCTGGGTGCGCGAGTCCACCTATTACTGGGCGGATATGCTGGACAAGTGGCAGGCCCGCCCCAATCAGTTCCTGTCCTATCGACAGCTGGACGACAACCCCATCGATGCCACACCGGGTGGTGAGCCCCTGATCTGCTATTGGAAAATTCCCGCCAATGAGGTTCTGGTGGTGCGGGTAGTGCCACCGGCTGCAGACTACTGGGCGGTGGAGTTCGGCAACTACTGGTGGGAAACCATGGATTATCGCTATCGCCTGTGTAGCACCAATTGCCATCACGCGCAGTTGGAAGACAACGGCGAGTTGATCCTGGTGGTGGCTCACGAAGACCCCGGTTACCCCAATTGGCTCGACCCTTCAGGGCATGAAGAAGGTTATATCACGGTGCGTTGGATCGGGGCAGAGCATTATCCGACGCCGAAATGTGTGCAGATGAAGCGCGTTGAACTGGAGGACTATTTGCCCGCGGGTACGAACACCATTTCGCCGGAACAACGTGCGCGGCAACTCGCGGGCCGACGTACGGGAGCCATCAGGCGTTTTGGGACTTAGGCATTCGGCTCAAAGGTAACCTGGAACCAGTCTATGGTATCTGGGTCGATGCAGGTGTGGTGAAGCTTGTGAACTCTGTTCAAGTCATGCAGTCTATGCCTTTAACTTCTGTGATGTGATATCAGGTTCAATGTGAAACGCGCCGGCTGGATGTACATGCTGTGGTTGCTGCCGTCGCTGGTTTTTGCAGAGATCACGCCGCTGCAGCGCCAGCTTTACCAACAGGCTGACAAAGCGATTCACGAATACCGCTGGTCCGACGTGCGCCAGCTACGTGACCAGTTGGCAGCTTACCCGCTTGCTATTTACCTCGATTATTACCTGCTGGAATCCCGCCTGCGACATGTCGACGGTGCCGAGGCGCTGGCCTTCCTCAATAACAGCAGCCAGACCCCCCTGCATATTCGATTCAAGGACAAGTATCTGCGTCGTGCGGGTAGGGACAGGCGTTGGGACGACTACCTGGTTGTGGCTGCGACCATGCCCAGAGAAATCGAATTGCAGTGTTATTTTCACCGCGCCCAGTTGAGCCGTGGCCTGACCAGTGAAGCTTGGGCCGGGGCGCGACATCTGTGGAACCATGGGCGGTCCCGCCCCAGGGCCTGCGACCCTTTGTTTGACGCCTGGCTGGCTGCCGATCAGCTGGACGATGATTTGGCCTGGTCACGCATGATGAAGGCGGTGGATGAGCGCCGCGGCGGTCTGGCTCAATATGTGGGGCAATTGGGCAGTGAGAGTCTGCAACCGCAGGTGGAGACCATGATGGTAATGTACCGCCATCCGGCCAGTTTGTCTCAACAGCACAGACTGCCGCCGACAGAGTCCTGGGCGCTGGATATTCTTGCGCACGGTTTCCCGCGCCTGGCCCGGGTCGATGTGGCACATGCCCTGCGTCTTTGGCGACGTTATGAAGCGGCGTATTCATTCAGCGCACAGCAGCGGGAAAAGGTCCAGGACGCCATCGCGTACTATAGTTTGCTGCGCAAACACAGCGGGCATAAAGGCTGGCTGGATGACTACCTGGTTGGTCGAGGTGACGACAAGTTGCTGGAACGGCGCATGCGCTGGGCGGTGGCCGAGGCGGACTGGGCAGACTTTCTGTTCCTGCAGTCAGCGTTGCCGGAGGCGCGGCAAAATGTCTCTGCCTGGCGCTATTGGCGAGCCGTCGCACTGGCGGAAATGTCCCGACCGGAGGACGCCAGGGTCGCCCTGCAGGCATTGGCGGTCGAGCGTGATTACTATGGCTTCCTGGCTGCGGAACGGATGGGCTCTGCCTACGCAATCAACCACCGGCCGCTGGTGAATCAGGCCGGCGCAGGGGTAATTCATCATCAGGGCGTATTGCGGGCGGGGGAGTTGATCTATCACGATGAACCACGGCTGGCCCAATCAGAATGGCGATACCTGCTGTCGGGTCTGGATGTGGAGAGCAAAGAGCAGCTGTCGCGGTTCGCCATCAATTCCGGTTGGTACCGACTTGGTATAGACGCGGCTAATCACGCCGAGGCATGGGATCGACTGGAATTACGGTTTCCCGCCCCCTACCGGGATGTGTTCAGCCAGTATGCGCTGCAACGGGGCGTACCCGACACGGAATTATTGTCAATCAGTCGCCGCGAGAGCGCATTTTTCCCGGCGGCCCATTCTGAAGCCGGCGCTCGCGGCCTGATGCAATTGATGCCTAATACGGCCCGGGTGGTGGCGCGGCGGCTCGGCGATCATCAGCTCAGCAGCGATCTCTACGATATAGAGAACAATGTCAGCCTGGGCAGTGCCTACTACCGGCAGTTGCTGGATAGTTATCAGGGGAATCGGGTGCTGAGCCTGGCGGCCTATAACGCCGGGCCCCAGAGAGTGCGCAGCTGGCGCAGCGACAAAGGAGAGAGTATGGATGTGTATCGCTGGGTGGAATCCATCCCCTTCCGGGAAACTCGCGAATACGTGCAGGGAGTGCTCGCCTACAACGTGGTCTACAACGCCTTGTCCAACCAGGTCGTGGCCATGTTGAGTGATGCAGAGCGCCAGGCAGTTTATTAGTGGCTAGCGTGAAATGGTGACTTTGCCCTCGTTCATGACCACGCCGAGGCCGACACAGGCCAGGGCGAAAATTTGTTCCTCCTCGGCAGAAACATCGCCATCAATGCGGGCCACGAAGGCCATAAGGCCGATGGCCTCGCGCAATTGGTCATCATTGAGTGCATTTTTACAGGCCGCCAGCAGCGGCTCGAATTCCAGTTCCTGGTCTAACTGCAGGCCGCTTGTGACGACTTCCAGCAGCATTTTCTCGTCGTACCCGCGCAGACGGTGGATGGCCTGCACCACGGCCTGGAATTCACGCTTCACGTTACCTACACGGGCCTTGATGATTTGTGCCAGCAGGGCGCAGATGTAGATGTCGGGGTTCTTGTCACCACTCATACAGGTATTATAGGCATATGCAGGATACACGCCCACTATTGCTCGAAACGGATTTTCCAGCGATCCAGCGTCGCTCCATTGCCACACTCCAGGTCAACTTGGGTTACCGCTGCAATTTGAGCTGCGTACATTGCCACGTCAACTCGGGGCCCAGTCGCACCGAGGAGATGAGTGCTGAGACGGTCGATGAACTGATTATGCTGCTCGACACATTGCAGCCCCAAACGCTGGACCTCACTGGCGGCGCCCCCGAGCTGAATCCGCAGTTTCGACGCCTGGTGGTGGCGGCGCGCGAGCGCTGTATCGAGGTTATCGACCGCAGCAACCTAACTATTTTGTTTGAACCTGGCCAGCAAGACCTGGCTGAATTCCTGGCCGCGCAGGCGGTAGTCATTACTGCGTCGCTGCCGTGCTACCAGGAGGAAAATGTCGCCCGCCAACGCGGAGAGGGCGTTTACGCTGACAGCATTCGCGCCCTGCAACACCTCAACTCGCTCGGCTATGGCCATGACCCCGAATTGCAGCTCAACCTGGTCTACAACCCGGTGGAGGCGGTATTGCCACCGCCCCAGCAGATGCTGGAGGCAGATTACAAGCGCGAGTTGGGGAGGCAACATGGCATCTCTTTTAACCAGCTGTTCACGATTACCAATATGCCCATCAGCCGTTTTGGCGCGGTGTTATTGTCGACCGGCGAATACCCGGGCTACATGGCCTTGCTGCGCGATAATTTCAGCACTGAGAACCTGGATACAGTGATGTGCCGTGACCTTGTCAGTATCGATTGGCAGGGCTTTCTCTATGATTGTGACTTCAACCAGATGTTGGAGTTGCCCATTCTCGCCAGCAGTGGCCGTTTGCATATTCGCGATCTTCTGGTCGATTCTGAATCGGTGCTGGGCCCGATTGTGACGGGGGAACATTGTTACGGTTGCACGGCGGGCCAGGGCAGTAGTTGCGGCGGCGCCCTCGATGGCGCCGTTAATGGCGTTCTGGATGAGTGAGACGCGCTGCTCAGTCATTATCCCGGTTCTCAATGAGGCATCACAACTGGCCACCAGACTGGCATTCCTGCGCCAGTGGAGCCTCGGTCACGAGCTGATCGTGGTAGATGGTGGCAGCCGTGACGCCAGTGTGGAAATTGCCAGGCAATATGCGGACCGGGTGTTGTTGTCCTGCCCGGGCCGAGCGCGGCAGATGAATGCTGGGGCCCGTGTGGCCTGCGGCGACTACCTGTTGTTTTTACACTGTGACACTGCGCCGGAATTCGCTATGGCGGATTTTCTCGATGGTTTGAGTCGGCAACCGGGCTGGGGATTCTGCCGCGTGGCACTGTCGGGCCAGAGTGGGGTGCTGGCCCTGGTGGCTTTGATGATGAACCTGCGATCATCTTTGACCCAGATTGCCACCGGTGACCAGATGTTGTTTTTGCAGCGTGAGCTGTTTGAAGAAATCGGTGGTTACGCCGAGATCCCCCTGATGGAAGATGTGGAAATCTGCAAACGGTTGCGGCGCAACTCTCGGTCACAGCGCACAGCTCTGCGGGTGGTGACTTCCAGCCGCCGTTGGCGTGAGCAGGGCACGTTCAAGACCATCCTGCGCATGTGGCAACTGCGGTTGCGGTATTGGCTGGGGGCCAGCCCTGCTGAGTTGCATAGGCGGTATTACGGAGTTAAGGCTGAACTTCCCCTGTTATTGATGCAATTTGCCCGTGAGCCGATTCCCGGCCGGGTGAAAACCCGGCTGCAGCCCTACCTAAGTGCTGCTCAAGCCACTAACTTGCACTCCGAGATGGTGCTACACACCACCCGAACTTTGTGCCGAAGTGCTGTAGGACCCGTACAACTATGGGTGGACGGAGACACCCGCGCAGCGTTGTTCCAACAGTGCCTGCAGTTGGGGGCGGAGGTAGTGCGAGCTCAATGCCAGGGCGATCTTGGCAGGCGTATGGCACAGGCCTTTGATCTGGGATTGCGACACAGCGCCGCCGTCATCCTGGTCGGTAGCGATGCGCCGGGGATCGATAAGGCCTATGTGAGCGAAGCCGCCAGCCTGCTCGAGCGTGCAGAGCTGGTACTGGGGCCGGCCCATGATGGCGGTTATGTCTTGATTGCGTTGCGAAGCTGCCAGCCGCAATTGTTCCGAGATGTGGACTGGGGAAGTGATGAAGTACTGAAGCAGACCCTGGTGCGCGCTCAGTCATTGAATCTGGAAGTCGCGTTGATGTCGGTAATACCCGATATTGATCGACCCGATGACCTCCGCTTGCTACCGGAGAGTTTGCGCAGCGCTATTTCCGCCTAGGCGGAAAAACTGGCGTGCGGCTGTGGCAGTTGCTGCTGTGCCTTCGGGTTCGAGCGCTGGTACAACAACCAGGCTATGGCGGTGCAATAGCTCAGGTTGGTTTTCAGCTCACCGTCCGGATCCCGCAGGAAAGCCCGCTGACTCGCCAGTCCTCGGATTCGCGATGCGAGATCGGGGTTGAAGGCGAGGTAGTTATCCCAGATATCCCGGTGCTGGACAGGGGTGATATTGAATATCCCCAGGCCCTCATTGCGGGAGGAAAATAACCCTACTTCGGGAGTATCTACAGCGGCGGTTAGAAGAAACTGCTCGGTCGACAGGTTCCAGGCCCCCAGGTACTTCAGGGTCGGTTGAATCACCTGTTCCTTCAGATGGTCCTCAGTAACGTACATGGCCGACGTCCTCGTAAGGAAAGCATACTCTATGGTTCCACATGCCACCTTTGTTCTAATGGGGTGGTGGCTCGCTCTGTACCCGAAAACGCTCCGGGCGGTCTACTAATGGTCGGTACCGGCTTGCGCTGTTAGGCCGTGCTTTACCGGTTTTTCATTGTTATTTCATGACTTTTTAACACAGAAAAAGGATAAATCTAATAAAAATAGTCACTTGCGTGGGTTTTTTTATGTTTTTTGTGGAAAAGGGCGCTAACTTAGCATTTAACACGTCCGTAGACAGTCTCTAGCCCAGTAACAACGAGGCCTATCCGCCGGAGAGCTTTACCAGGTAGCCTCGTTTTTCCAGCTCAGATTTGATCAGCTCCCGCTGATCTCCCTGGATCTCGACAACTTCCCCTTTGGTGCTGCCGCCGACGCCGCAGCGTTTTTTCAGGGCCTTGGCCAGGCTTTTTAGTTCTTTCTCTGCCAGGGGCAAGCCTTCGACCACGGTGACAGCTTTGCCGCCGCGACCTTTGGTTTCCCGCCGGATTCTCACCACACCATCGCCGACATAGGCCGGGCGATCTTTGCCGCAAACGCAGAGGGTCACCGAGCGCTGGCACTGGGGGCAGAGGCGGCCAAGCTCAGTAGAGTAAACGGCCCGGGAGGATGATTTGTTCACTGCGGTGATCTCACGGCATTATAATAGCGGTTGTGTAATCAGGCGGCGAGGTAATGTTTTGGCAGATTCGGAATTGATAGAGTTACAGACCCAGCTGGCGTTCCAGGAGGACACCATTGCCCAATTGAATGAGGCCCTGGCCATGCAGCAGGGAGACCTGGCGCAACTTAAGCAACAGCTTGAGCTACTTAAGCAACAGCTTGAGCTACTTAAGCAACAGTATTCCGAGCTGAGAGGGGAGATGCACCGCGGTGATGCACAAATGGGTGATCCGGGTATGGAGAAACCGCCGCACTACTAAGCAACGGCCTACCGCTTACAAGCCTTCGACATCCTCTGCCTGGGGGCCCTTGTCACTCTCGCGTACTACGAAGCAAACCGCCTGCCCATCCTTGAGGGCGCGGCGACCTGAGCCCTTGATGGAGCGGAAGTGTACGAAGATTTCTTCGCCGTCTTCACGCACGATAAACCCGAAACCTTTGCTGACATTAAACCATTTAACCGTGCCCTGTTCGCGATCGGCGCTAGCCAGGCTGGGTAGTGAAAAATTGAAACTGAGATTTCCTAAAATTA
This sequence comes from Halieaceae bacterium, assembly GCA_965237855.1. Classification (GTDB taxonomy): domain Bacteria; phylum Pseudomonadota; class Gammaproteobacteria; order Pseudomonadales; family Halieaceae; genus CBDEGK01. The sequence continues at coordinate 105,612 of CBDEGK010000002.1, forward strand.
CGGTGAGACTCGTTGCTACGGCAAACACGATGCCCAGTTCTATTGGGCTACTGATTTGCAGGCGGGTCACAACAACGGTGGCAATGGCAGCGGTGATCAGGCCGATCACCAGTTTGGAAAAAAGGCTCATGAAACTCTCGTGTTGAAGAAAAGGCGGCGCGAACTATAACACTGAACATGGTCAGTGAACATGCCGCGGCCCCGCCGCTGATAAAAACAACGGCAAATCAGCGCCGGTGAAAGCACCAATGTTGTGAATGCTGACCCCGTGTGGAAAACGGGGACGCGGATTCAGACTTTAGAGACTTCTTCTGCCTGCAGACCCTTGGGGCCTTCCACAACTTTGAACTCGACTTCCTGGCCTTCGTTCAGAGTCCGATAGCCATCGCCGAGTATTGAGCGGAAGTGTACGAACACGTCGTCACCACCGTCTTCTCCCCGCGTGATAAAGCCGAAGCCCTTGGCATTGTTGAACCACTTTACAGTGCCAGTTACCCGATCACTCATACTTCCTACCTCGGTGTTACACCAACTTCAGTTTGCTTTTTTGTGCCTGCACTCACCAGGGTGAATACAAACCTCTATTATTCTGTCAGCACCGAGGCTATCCGCGGTTAAAGCTGTTGGAGTTCAGCACTTTGCTGCAATAGTTTCTCCAACGCCTGCTGCTGGCTTGCCAGCTTTTCGCGCTCCTTGGCCACCACCTCGGCTGGTGCGCGATCTACGAATGAGCTATTCCTCAACTTGCCTTCGACCCGCTTCACGTCATTTTCCAGCTTATCGATTTCCTTGGTCAGCCGGACCAGTTCAGCTTCCTTGTCGATCAACCCCGCCATGGGGACGAGTATCTCCAGCTTGCCCACCAGCGCCGCAGAGGCTACAGGGGCAGTTTCGCCATCAACCAGGAAACGGATGTCAGTCAGCTTGGCCAGCTTTTTCAGGTATTGCTCGTTTTCTTCCAGTCGTTTTTTATCGTTATTGTCGCCATTGCGCAGCAGCACATTGAGCTCTTTGCCCGGCGCAATATTCATCTCGCCGCGAATATTGCGAATACCCACAATGACGCCTTTGAGCCATTCTATATCCGCATTTGCAAAAGTGTCTATTCTTTTTTCGTCGCTCTCGGGGTAGGGCTGAAGCATGATTGTGGCGCCGGTTTTGCCCGCAAGCGCGGCGACTCGCTGCCAAATTTCCTCAGTGATGAAAGGCATTAAGGGGTGCGCCATACGCAGTATGGTTTCGAGTACGCGAACCAGCGTACGGCGAGTGCCGGTCTTGGCGGTGGCGGTGGCCTGGTCATCCCAGAGCACGGGTTTGGACAATTCCAGGTACCAGTCGCAGTACTCGTTCCAGACGAAGTCATAAATGGCCTGGGATGCCATATCGAAGCGGTAGTTGGCAATGGCCTTCTCTACGTCGGCTTCTGTCTCCTGCAGGCGGGATATGATCCAGCGGTCTGCCAGGCCCAGCTCGTAGTTGTCGTGGTCAACAGCGCAATCTTCGCCGTCGCAGTTCATCAATACATAGCGGGCGGCGTTCCACAGCTTGTTGCAAAAATTGCGGAAGCCTTCGATGCGGCCAATGTCGAACTTGATATCGCGTCCGGTAGAGGCGAGGGAATAGTAGGTAAAGCGCAGCGCATCGGTGCCATAGGGAGCTATTCCGCCGGCGAATTCCTGGCGAGTTTGCTTCTCGATTTTTTTAGCCAGCTTGGGCTGCATCATGCCTGCCGTTCGCTTTTGTACCAGGGTTTCCAGTTCGATTCCGTCAATGAGATCGATTGGGTCGATTACATTACCCTTGGATTTAGACATCTTCTGGCCGTGGCTATCACGTACCAGGCCATGCACATAAACCGTGTGGAAGGGCACCTCTTTGCGGAAGTGCAGGGTCATCATGATCATCCTGGCAACCCAGAAAAAGATGATGTCAAAACCCGTGACCAGAACCGTACTGGGATGGAAGGTGGCGAGATCTTCAGTTTCCTCGGGCCATCCTAAGGTGGAAAATGTCCACAGGGCAGACGAAAACCAGGTATCCAGTACGTCGTCATCCTGTTTCAAGTCGATGTCATCGCCCAAATTGTTTTCAGTGCGCACTGCAGCCTCGTCTGCGCCGACATAGATGTTGCCTTCAGTGTCATACCAGGCAGGGATGCGATGCCCCCACCACAGCTGCCGGGAAATACACCAGTCCTGGATGTCCCGCATCCAGGCGAAGTAGGTATTTTCCCAATTCTTTGGTACAAACTGAATGTCTCCCTTCTCCACCGCCTCAATAGCTGGCTGTGCCAGGGTTTTGGCATCGACGTACCATTGATTGGTCAGGTAGGGCTCAATGACCACGCCGGAACGATCACCGCGTGGCACCTTCAGCGTGTGATCTTCGATCTTTGCCAGTAGGCCAAGATCATCGAGGTCCGAGACCACGATTTTGCGTGCCTCGAAGCGTTCCAGCCCCCGGTATTTTTCTGGCACATTGTGGTTGAGATTGGCGTCATCAGTGAGAATGTTGATCATTTCCAATTGGTGGCGCTGGCCCATCTCGTAATCATTAAAATCGTGGGCGGGGGTGATTTTGACGCAGCCGGTGCCGAATTCCTGGTCTACATAGTCATCGGCGATGATTGGAATCTTCCTGCCAGTGAGGGGCAGGTCGATGGTTTGGCCCACCAGGTGAGCGTAGCGTTCATCCTCCGGGTGCACGGCTACTGCGGTATCGCCGAGCATGGTTTCAGGCCGGGTCGTGGCAACTGTCAGGGCTCCCTCGCCGCTGGAGAGCGGGTAGGAAAAATGCCAGAGGAATCCCTGTTCTTCTTGTGAGTTCACTTCGAGATCTGAAATGGCGGTGTGCAGGGCCGGGTCCCAGTTCACCAGGCGCTGACCGCGGTAAATCAGGCCTTCTTTGTGGAGCTGGATAAATACTGCCTGGACGGCAGCGGAGAGGCCGGGGTCCATGGTGAAGCGTTCACGTGACCAATCCAGGGACGAGCCCAGCCGGCGCAATTGCCGGGTAATGGTGCCGCCGGACTCCTGTTTCCACTCCCACACCTTCTCGACAAACTTGTCGCGGCCCAATTCGTGGCGGTTCGTGCCCTGGGCCTCCAGTTGACGCTCGACCACCATCTGCGTGGCGATGCCGGCGTGGTCGGTGCCGACCTGCCAGAGGGTATTGTTGCCCTTCATGCGATGGTAGCGAATCAATCCATCCATGATGGCTTCCTGGAAGCCGTGGCCCATGTGCAGGCTGCCAGTAACATTGGGCGGCGGGATCATGATGGAGTAGGGGGCGCCCTCGCCACTGGGTGCGAAATAGCCTTGTTTTTCCCACTCTTCATACCACCGGGTTTCGATGTTGGCGGGCTGGTAGGTTTTATCCATAAGTGTTGTTGGAGTGAACTCTGAAAAGCGCGTGATTATACAGACTTACGGGTTCTGAATCTCGTTGGTCGTGATCTCGTAGCCGCGATCCTTGTAGTACTTGAAGGAACCGCGCAGCGGATCGCGGATTTCCGGCGCCTGTACCACCACTTCTGCAACCCGCTCGAAACGTCCGATAAATGACGGAACTGACAGCGCCAGGTTGATCATCACATCCTGATGTTGGGCGGGATCGTCGCCCCAGCCAATGCCGATCTGCTCCTCATCGCCGGAACCCAGCAAGCCATGAGGCAGGAAAGACTGGGGTTGGTAAGCCCACAGCAACTGGTCCAGGGACTGGGCCGCCGCTTCATTTTCAGCATGCAGGTACAGGCTGCGGCCCTGTTTGAACAACTGCTTGGCCAGTTTGCAGGCAAATTTATCGCGCTCTGCTGGTTGCTCTAATGACAGAATGTAAAAATCGACCCGGGTCACGATATATTGATACCGGCGCGGTCCATCAGGTATTGCACCAGCAAAGCCACAGGTCGCCCGGTGGCAGCCTTGGGGGCGCTGCTCCAGGCGGTGCCGGCAATGTCCAGGTGCGCCCAGTGATATTTCTTGGCATACCGCGCCAGGAAACAGGCCGCAGTAATGCTGCCACCTCCCGGGCCACCCACGTTGGCCATATCGGCGAAGGGGGTGTTGATTTGTTTCTGATAGTCATCCCACAGGGGCATGCGCCAGGCCCGGTCGTGACTGGTCTCACCCGCGTTGAGGAGTTGTTGCGCCAGCTTGTCCTGGTTCGCGTACATGCCCGTGGCGTGAGCTCCCAGGGCGACCACGCAAGCACCCGTGAGCGTGGCGATGTCGATTACTGCCGCGGGCCTGAACTTCTCGGCATAGGTCAGTGCGTCACACAACACCAGGCGGCCCTCGGCATCGGTATTCAGTACCTCAATGGTTTGTCCGGACATGCTGGTAACCACGTCGCCGGGCTTGGTGGCTGTACCGCTGGGCAGGTTCTCTGAAGCTGCCACAATGGCCACCACGTTAATGGGCAATTGCATGGCAACTACCGCATCCATGGCGCCAAAAACACTGGCCGCGCCGCACATATCGAACTTCATTTCGTCCATCTTGGCACCGGGCTTGAGGCTGATGCCGCCGCTGTCAAAGGTAATGCCCTTTCCGACTAACACATAAGGCTTATTGGAGGAGGCTGCCCCTTTGTAATTCATGACGATCAATTTGGCGGGTTCGACACTGCCGGCGCTGACCGACAGCAGGGCACCCATGCCCAGCTTCTTCATTTGCTCTTCTTCCAGTACGCTGGTCGTGAGCAGCTTGCTGCGGCGGCCGAGCCTGCGTGCTTCACTGGCCAGATAAGTGGGTGTGCAGATATTTCCGGGTAAATTTCCCAATTCCCGCGCCACGTTGATACCAGCCCCAATACGCTGGCCTCGTTTCAGGGCTGCATTGCAAACCCGGGTGGTCAGCGTAGATCCGGTACTGACATACAGTTTTTTTATACTGGCTGGCGCGCGGGGCTTACTCAGCGTCTCCCGATAGCGATAGCTCGCCACGGTGGCGTGTCGGGCCAGCATCGTGCAAACCTGGGTGTTGCTGAATTGTTTGCTGTGCAGATCTTCGAGGTAGATAACCGCGTCCCGGGCTTTGCCGGACTGTAGAGCCTTGACGGTTGCCGTGATGATCTGGCGGCCTTCCTGGTCAGTCATCTTGGATGCATTGCCGCAACCGATTAGCAAGATGCGCTTTACGATGGATTTTTTACCGGTGTGCAGCATCAGGGCTTGCCCGGTACCTCCCTCCATTTCGCCATTGGCCAGGGCCGCCTTGATCAGGCCCCCACAGGCAGCGTCCAGTTGGCGAGCCGCCGTAGAGAGTTGCTTGCGAGCGAAGATAGGCACAACAGCACAGTCGCTGCTGTGTTTGCTGGCGTCATCAATTTTCTTGGCGAGAAGGTCCATATCAACTCCTGGATTTGTTATTGCTTAAGTTTATGCCGAAGTAGTGTATGACGAAATCTGTTGTGGTGGTGAGATTTCAGTCTTGCTCCTGCTTGTCTGATTTGGCCAACAGCTGAAGCTCGGTGCGGGACAGGTAATCGTGCCAGTAGCGATTGCGACGGTCCAGCAAACACCACCAGAAGCCCAGGCCCAGCGGGATAAGTGAAAGTACAGCGCCCAGGCACCGCAGCAGGCAGCGCCCGGCCGAGACTTCACCGCCCTCGAAGCTGCGTAATTGGATGCGCCAGGCTTGCATACCCAGGGTTTGACCTTTGATGCGCCAGAACGCGATATAGAAGCCCATCACAGCCAGCACACTCAGTAGCTGCACCAGTACCGGGTCGATTGGTTCGGCGCTGGTGCCGCCGCCCGCCACTAGTTGCAGGCCCATGGCGATGGCCACCAGCAACATGATTAAGGGCAGAATCAGGAAGGTGTCGTAGATCAGGGCGGCCATGCGGCGCAGAAGGTTGGGGCTGGTGTGTCGTGGCATGGCGGGATTCTATCACCAGTCCATGCTACATTGCCCGCCATGGACATCCTGCTGATTGAAGATGATGCCAGTGTGGGAGAATTCGTGCGCAATGGCTTGCAGAAAGCCGGTTGGCAGGTGCACTGGCTGACAGATGGCAAACTGGGTCTCGAAGCTGCGGTTGGTGGAAGTTTCGATGTTATTGTGACTGATCGCATGCTGCCGGGCATGGACGGCCTGACACTGGTGCAAAACCTGCGTGCGGGCAATGACCATACCCCGGTTTTGGTGCTCAGTGCCCTCGGTGAAGTGGATGACCGGGTCAACGGCCTGCAGGCAGGTGCTGATGACTACCTTGCCAAGCCTTTTTCTTTTGCCGAGCTACAGGCGCGGGTGGAGGTGTTGGGCCGGCGCCGGGTCGCGGATGCCAGCGTGCCGACATCCCTGTCGGTTGGGGATTTACACATGGAGCTACTGAGTCAGGCAGTCACCCGCGCTGGCACGGTAATCAACTTGCAGCCGCGCGAGTACAAGTTGTTGGAATTCCTGATGCGACACGCGGGGCAACTGGTTACCCGCGATATGCTGTTGCAAGGCGTCTGGGGTTATCACTTTGATCCACAGACCAATGTTATTGATGTGCATATCAGTCGACTGCGGCAAAAAATTGACAAGGAGTTCGATGTGGCCCTGTTGTCCACCGTGCGCGGCTCCGGTTATATCCTGGGTGACAGTACCAGCTCAGAATGAATCCACTTCTGGTTCTGACCAGCTTCACCTTTCGCTACATGTTGCTCTATGTGGTTGGGCTGAGTGCGGCGGTTTTCCTGGTGATGGCATTTATCTACGGCATTTTCAGTTACAACTATTTCCAGGATTTGCAGGAATCTATCGCAGATGAGTTGGAGAGCCTGACGGTGATTTATGCAGGACAAGGTGTAGGTGGGGTTGAGCAGTATTTTGACGACCAGGGAGTACAAGAAAACCGGCTGCGATTTCACTACCTGTTGGCGGATCACACGTTCGGCAAGGTCGCGGGCACCCTGGACAGCTGGCCCGAATATAGAGAATTTGGGGATGGCTGGGTGTCATTTGGCCTGGACACCACAGAGTTGGGCTTTGCCAATGAGAACCTGGAGTTCCTTGCCCGTACCCGGGCACTGGGAAATGGCTTTCATATCTTGGCTGCGTTGCGCTACAGCGATGTGCTGGCTGACAGTCGACTAGTGCTGGCGACCTTGTTGCGTACCATGCTGGCGACCGTCATCCTCGGCGTTCTTGGTGGCTACCTGGCCGCGGCCTACACCTTGCGGCGCATTGCCGCGATCAATGCCGGCGTCGACGACATAGTGCACGGTGATTTATCACAGCGCATACCGCTGGGTGACGCGGTTGGCAATATGCGTGTGCTGGTGGAGAACTTCAACCAGATGCTGGATCAAACCGAGTCTTTGATGCAGGGAGTGAGGACAGTTTCTGACAACATTGCTCACGATCTGCGAACACCACTGACGCGAATGCGCAACAGTCTGAGCCTGCTACAGGAAGAGTCTGAGGCCGAAAGTGCGAGAGTGCAGCCGTTGATCGACGAGTGTGATGCCATTCTGTCCACCTTCAACGCCCTGTTGCGTATAGCCCAATTGGAAGCGGGCAACCGATTGTCCACATTTGCGCCCTTGAGGCTGGAGGAACTGGTGGCTGATGTTACGGAGCTGTATGAACCGCTGGCTCAGGCCAGGCACATCGCGCTGCATGTACACACAGAAGTGGTACCGGTCGATGGTGATCGGGACTTGCTGTTCCAGATGATGGCGAACTTGCTGGACAACGCCGTAAAATACACACCGGAGGGAGGCAAAATCAGTGTGGTATTGCGGTCGGGCGAAGCGGGGGGGGGCACAGATTACTATTTCTGACTCAGGCGCAGGTATTCCGGTGGCAGATCGCAAGAATGTGTTTCGTCGCTTCATTCGGCTGGAGTCCAGCCGCGGCCAGCAACCCGGCAGCGGTTTGGGCTTATCCCTGGTAAACGCAGTTGTTAACGCTCATCGAGGTAGTATCAGGTTGATGGATAATCACCCGGGGTTAAAGATTTTATTGGATTTGCCCTAGGATTCTTCGAGACTGATGTGGTCGGTGTTGGGTGCTTTAGTCTCATCGTGCTTGCGTTCGTCTTCTGCCAGCACATCGGTGCCCTCAGGCGCCAGGCTGATGGCACTGATATCTGGGTTCACTTCCTCAACCGCCGACTCCAGGTGGGGTATATCTTCACCCACTTCACCCATACTCAAATGGCTGGTATCCGGGTCCAGCGCCTGTGCTGTTGATTCCAGGTGGGGAATATCTTCGCCCACCTCACCCATACTCAAATGACTGATATCGGGGTTGAGGGGAGGTTCATCATTGCCGCCGAGGGCTTCGGGTTCCTGGAAACTGGAGGTCATGTTGATGGCACTGATATCGATATCCAGTTCTTCAATAACCTCCCTCTCATTTTCGCGTAATACATCGGTGCCGACGGGTGCCAGCGCGATCTCTCCATCTGCCACGGGCGCTCCATCCGCCGCGGGCGCTCCCTCTGCTGCTGGCGCGTCGCCAGTGATTGCAGATTCGGTTTCACCGAAGGTCGCTGCGCGCGGGCTGGCACTCGGCTCTGCCGCCATGGCGGCAATACGATCTGCCATGCTACCGCCTTCCTCCTCGGGTGCCGTCGCTATATCGGCACTGGAGGGAAGATCATCATCGGCGTAGGCATCTGCGGGTGGCGCGGGTGCGGGCGTAGGTTCTTCGGCCTGCTGTGCTTTTATCAGCGCAACGGCGCCCGCTTTTTGCATGACGGCTTTGTATTTGACCGCGCTCGCTTTATCGACACCTCGTTTTATGGCATAGGGCTTGCCTGAGAATAACTTGTCCAATGTGGCCTCGTTGGCCTTGAACAGTTTGCCCATGTTGGATCGCGTTGTGCCCTCGTCAAAACCATCTACGAGTTGGCCAGCGAAAAGAATATCGTAGAGCGGATCCATGTGCCCAGTATAAAGCAGAAAAGGGGTCAGATCCCTTTTCTTTGAAAAGCTTAGAAAAGGGATCTGACCCCTTTTCTGTCTGTTAGTATTCAGAGCCATGAAATCTGACCGTGTACCCACCCAGTTTGCTGCCTCCCTGTTGCGCATGGCCCGGGAAAACGGCTACGACCTGAGCGCAATTCAACAGAGCGCGGGTTTGAGTTTCGATGTACTTGATGCTGACGCCGCCGATTGGCAATCCGAGATTTCTGCGATGCAGTACACGCGGATTTATCAACAGGCCCTGAGCCTGTTACAGGATGAAACTTTCGGGTTGCACCCGGAGCGTGTGGTGACTCCCGGTGCCTTTCGTATGATGTGTTATTGCATTATCCCCTGTGAAAATCTTGGCAAGGCGATCAAGCGAGCTACCGAATTCTATCGCACTTTCTTCGATGACAGTTCTGCTCTCTACGCCAACTTCAGCGAGCAACATGCGCGGGTTGGATACCGGGATATGGGGGGCAGGGGGCCGCATCGAGTTGATGCTGCAGATGCCTATGGCCTGTCTACATGGCATCGCTTTTTCGGTTGGTTGACAGGGCGACCGATAGCGCTGAGACGGGTAGATTTTCTGGGAGACCCGCCCAGGAATTTGAGCAAATACGAAGAACTCTTTGCCTGTCCTTTGTACTTCAACCAGGCTAGCAACCTGCTGTACTTTGACAGCGAGTGCCTGAAATATCCGCTGGTGCATACGGAGCAGTCGCTCAACGAGTTCTTGCGTACCGCGCCGTATCAACTGCTGGTTATGACGCCGGAAAATCATAACAACAGCCTGGTGACGCAGGTACGGGCCATGATCGGTCACGACTTTAGCCAGGGTTTTCCCAGCTTTGAGACCATCAGTGCGGCATTGCATATGTCTGCCCCGACGCTGCGGCGACGGCTGAAGAGTGAGGGCACAACCTTTCAGCAGCTCAAAGATAACTGTCGCTGTGAAGCCGCCAAGGAGTACCTTACCCGAGGACAAATTTCCATTAACCAGGTGGCCCTGCAAATGGGCTTTACGGATCCCAGTGCTTTTCATCGTTCTTTCAAAAAGTGGACCGGTAAAACCCCCGGCGAGTACCGCGCAGAATTGTCACTGCCTTGACCTGATTTGCTATTGAGGCACAAACCACATCCTCTAAGCTTGCAGCCCTGTACATATAACGCTGTAGGACTATTCATGCCGCAAGATGCATTGATTTACGACGCCATCCGCACGCCCCGTGGCAAGGGCAAGCCCGGGGGCTCGCTCTATGAAGTCAAGCCGATTGACTTGTTAACCAATCTATTGGAAGCCATGAAAGAGCGCCACGACCTCGACACCAGCCGGGTTGAAGATGTGATCATAGCCACCGGTGAGCCGGTCGATGAACAGGGCCAGAATATTGCCAAGGCGGCGCTGGTCTACTCAAGTTGGGACGATGTCACCGTGGGCGCCCAGTTGCACCGCTTCTGTGCTGGGGGTCTCGACGCTGTGAATCTGGCCGCGGCCAAAGTAGCTGCCGGCTTTGAAGAGCTGGTTTGTGCGGGTGGCGTTGAATCCATGTCGCGCCTCGGTATGGGTGCCAGCGGCGGCGCCACCGGTGATCCCTGGGTGCAGATGAATTCCTATTTTGTCTCCCAGGGCCTGGGTGCTGACCTGTTGGCCCAACTCAAAGATATTTCACGCGAGCAATTGGACGCTTACGCAGTGATGTCGCAGCAACGTGCGGCTCACGCCCGCGACAACGGTTATTTCAAATCCCTGGTACCGGTCTCCGATATGAATGGAGTGAGGATACTCGATCACGATGAATTTATTCGGCCGCAAACCACAGCGGAAGGCCTGGCCAAACTGAACCCTTCGTTTCAGATGTTTAATGACTTCGGTCACGGGGACATTTTGAAATTCAAGTATCCACAGGTCGAGGGTGTTGAGTGTGTTCATACACCCGGTAATTCATCAGGCATCGTCGACGGCGCTTCGCTGGTGCTGGTGGGTAACGAACAGGTGGGAAAAGATCTGAATCTTACCCCCCGTGCGCGCATTGTTGCCTGCGCCCTGACCGGCACCGAACCCACCATTATGCTGACGGGACCGGTTCCTGCGACCCAGAAGGCCCTGCAAAAAGCGGGACTGACAGTGGATGATATTGACCTGTTCGAACTCAATGAGGCCTTCGCTGCTGTGGTATTGGGCTTCCAGAAAGACCTGGGTATTCCCAACGAAAAAATCAATGTGAACGGTGGTGCCATCGCCATGGGCCACCCCATTGGTGCCACCGGCGCCATGGTGCTGGGCACTCTGTTGGATGAGCTGGAGCGGCGCGACCTCAAGCGCGGCCTGGTGACCCTCTGTGCGGGCGGCGGCATCGGTATTGCCACCATTGTTGAACGAGTTTAAGGAAGGTTGGGATTATGAGTTATTTGCGTTTGGAAAAAGATGCCGACGGCATTGTTGAGTTGATCTTCGACCAGCAAGGCAAAGATGTGAACGTCATGGGCGAGGAATACGAAGCCGCCATGACCGAAGCAGTTGCCGAGCTTGAGGGTATTAAAAACGACATTACCGGCATCTATGTGCGCAGCGGTAAGCCCGGCCAGTTTTTTGCTGGCGGTGACATCACCGCCATGCTGGAAATGGACCTGGATGCGAGCCAGGTGAGGAAGGAAGAAATGTTCGCCGGCATCATGCACACCAAGTCCCTGTTGCGACGACTGGAGACCCTCGGTGTACCCGTGGTGTGTGGCATCAATGGACCGGCACTGGGGGGAGGCTTTGAAATTGCCCTGGCCTGCCATTATCGGCTGGCCCTGAAAGGGGTGGCTGTGGGATTACCGGAGGCACAAATCGGCTTGATGCCCGGTGCTGATGGCATCGTGCGCATGGTCCGTTATGTCGGCATGCAGGAGGCCATTGGGCTCATATCAACTGGCAAACGCTTACAGGCTGATGCCGCTGTGGAAAGGGGATTGATCAATGAACTATTCGACACCGAGCAAGACATGCACGCGGCCGCCAAGGCCTGGATCAAGGCCAACCCCGAGGCGCGGCAGCCCTGGGACCAGGACGGCTTTAAAATTCCAGGGGGCGCGCCCACCGATAAAGACGACCAGGGCGTACAAGGGCTGATCTTCTTTGGCCCCGCCAATGTCATGGGCCAGACCAAGGGCCTGATGCCCGCGCAGAAAGCCATTTTCGCCGCGGTGGTAGATGTAGCCCGGGTCGATTTTGACACCGCGGCGAAGATTGAAGCGCGCTATTTCCTCAGCCTGTTGTTGGATCAAACTGCTCGCAACATGATGACCGCGTTTTTCGTACAGATGAATGCACTGAACAAAGGCGCCTCACGTCCGCAGGGCTTTGAGAAAAACCCGGTCAAAAAACTTGGCTTGCTGGGTGCCGGGCAAATGGGCGCCGGCATCGCCTTCATCGCTGCCAAGGCTGGTATCGAGGTAGTGCTGAAAGACATCTCCCTGGAAGCTGCGGAGAAAGGTAAAGCCTATTGCGCGGCTGCCTGCGAGAAAAACCGCCGCGTCGATGAAGCACAAACCATTGAGATTCTGTCGCGAATAACGCCTGCTGATGACTACGAAGCACTGCGTGGCTGCGACCTGGTGATTGAAGCGGTATTTGAAAACCGTGAGATTAAGGCCCGGGTGACAGGTGAATGTGAGGCGGTATTGGGTGAGGATGCTGTATTTGCGTCCAATACCTCGGCGCTCCCTATCACCGAGCTGGCACAGGCTTCTGTGAGGCGCCCTAATTTTGTTGGCATGCACTTCTTTTCGCCGGCGGAGAAAATGCCGCTGGTGGAAATCATTGCCGGAGAGCAAACCAGCGATGCGACCCTGGCCAGGGCCTTCGACCTGGCCCAGCAGTTGGGTAAGACCCCCATCGTGGTGAATGATGGCCCCGGCTTTTTTACCAGCCGGGTGATTGCCAAGACGATATCCCAGGGCCACGTGATGCTGGAACAGGGTGTGAACCCCGTGCTGATTGAAAGCGCAGCCCAGTTTAACGGCTCCCCGGTGGGTCCGCTCTCTGCGATTGATGAAATCAGCCAGGAAACCGCTTACAAGAATGGCTTGCAGGCCCGCGATGACGTGGAAGCCCAGGGCGGTACCTGGGAGGACAACGCGCCCTCCCGGGTGCTCGATCGAATGGTCAACGAGTTTGGCCGCAGAGGTAAAGTCCACGGCGGCGGCTACTATGAGTACCCTGAGGCGGGCAAGAAACACCTGTGGCCGGGACTGAAAGAAGCCTTTGCCGCCGATGATTTTGCCGAGTTGCCATTCCAGGACATCAAGGACCGACTGCTGTTTTGCCAGAGCATTGAGGCCGTGCGTGCCATGGAAGACGGTGTGATCGGCAGCGCAGGTGATGGCAACATCGGTTCAATTATGGGCATTGGCTTTCCCGCCCAAACCGGTGGTGTTTTTCAGGCGATCAATGCTTATGGATTGAAGGCCTTTGCTGAGCGCGCCGCAGAGCTGGCAGAAAAATACGGCGACGATTTCACGCCGCCGAAGTTGCTGTTACAGAAAGCCGAGAAAGGCGAGCTATTCCTGTAAAAAAGGGATCTGACCCCTTTTTTTTAGTCGTAGACGATCACGCCGCGGGCATTGGCGCCGGAGGTGAGATCGGCGAAGGCCTGTGGTGCTTGATCAATGCTATAGGTCTTGGTGATCATGCCATCCAGATCCAGTTCTCCGCTTTTGTAGTAGTCCAACAGTTTGGGGAAATCTTTCGATGGGTTGCAGTTGCCGTACATTGTGCCCTGCACTCGCTTGGCAAAAATGGGCAGCATGAACGGATTCAGTATCAACTGTTCGTCCATTTTACCCACGCCAATTACCGTGCAGATGCCACCAGGGCGAGTGCAGGCTTCCGCCAGTTGCATCAGCTCGGTGTTGCCCACCGCTTCAAAGCAGTAGTCTGCGCCACGCCCTTCAGTCAACTCCAGGATAAACTCATTGGCTTCTTCCAGCAGGCAGCCGTGGGTCGCGCCGAAGGTCTTGGCCATATCCAGTTTGGCGGGCAGGGTATCTACCGCCACCACGTTTCCAGCACCGGCGATACGAGCTCCTTGGACGGTGGAGAGGCCAATACCACCACAGCCGAAGATAACGGCAGTGGAACCTGGTTTCACCTCCGCTGCGTTAAGTGCCGCCCCGACACCCGTCATAACGCCACAGCCAATTAGAGCGGCCGAGCTCAAGGGAATGCTGTCATCAATTTTCACGCAGCTAATAGCGGGTGCTATGCATTCTTCGGCCATACAGCCCAATTGGGTCATCACCAGCACATCCTGGTCACCGCGGTGCACTCGGGTAGTGCCATCCAGCATGCCACCTGCAGCGTTATCCTTCGACGAACAGAGGTAGGCTTGATCGTTCTTGCAGTAGAAACACTCGCCACACTCGGGGATGAAAGACAGCACCACGTGATCGCCCACGGCAACCTTGTCGACTCCCTCGCCAACTTCTACGATTATGCCGGCTCCTTCATGGCCGAGAACAATTGGGAACTCGGTGGGGATAGTTCCGGAAACAATCGACCAGTCAGATCGGCATACCCCCGTTGCCACCATCTTTACCCGCACCTCACCCACCTTCGGAGGGTCCAGATTCACGTCCTGCACTGAGAACTCGTTTAATCCATCCACTACCACTGCTTTCATATTATTCTGTCCTGTCGATTAAAGGGTCAGTATCCATCTTGGTTCCGGCAACCAATGTAGATCAATTTTGTCGAAATTTCCCCAAAAGTTATTGCTAAAAAGGGGTCAGATCCCTTTTCCCGCTGCTCTCAAAAAGGGATCTGACCCCTTTTTAGCAATAGTTTCGGTATAATTCGTGGCTATGAATGTACAAGAAACCATTGAAACCAAGCTCAAGCAGTTGGCGCCCTCTTACCTGGAGGTGCTCAATGAGAGTGATCAGCACAATGTGCCGCCGAATTCCGAGACCCACTTCAAGGTGGTGATCGTATCCACGCAGTTTGAAGACAAGCGCAAGGTGGCCCGCCACCAGATGATATATGGCCTCGTTGATGAGGAATTGGCCGGGCCGGTGCATGCCCTGGCTCTGCATACATACACCAGGTTGGAGTGGGCTGAGCGCAACGCGGTCGCTCCGGAGTCGCCGGATTGCCTGGGTGGCAGTAAGGCGGAGTCCAACTGATGGCGGCTACAGTGGTCGCCGCGCTGTACAAGTTTGTCAGCCTGCCAGATTTCCACGAACTTCGAGAACCGCTGCTGGACCAGTGCATTGCCGCCGGTATCAAGGGCACCTTACTACTGGCCCAGGAGGGCATTAATGGCACCGTGGCCGGCAGTCGCGAGGGGATTGGCCAGGTTTTGAGCTATCTCAAGGCTGACCCGCGCCTGACAGACCTGGCGCACAAGGAATCCTATGACGACCACATTCCCTTCTACCGGATGAAGGTCAAGCTCAAAAAGGAAATTGTCACCATGGGAATAGGGGGTGTCGACCCCAATGAATCCGTGGGTAATTATGTTGAACCACGTGACTGGAATGCCTTGATCAACGACCCGGACGTGGTGGTGCTGGATACTCGCAACGACTACGAGGTGGGTATCGGCACCTTCAAGGGCGCCCTGGACCCGCACACCACGACCTTTCGCGAATTTCCGGCCTATGTGCGCGCGCATCTCGACCCGGGAAAAAACAAGAAAGTGGCCATGTTCTGCACCGGTGGCATTCGTTGTGAGAAGGCCTCGTCCTTCATGTTGAACGAAGGCTTTGAAGAGGTGTACCACCTGCAGGGTGGCATTCTGAAATACCTCGAGGAGGTGGCGGAAGCCGACTCGACCTGGCAGGGGGAGTGTTTTGTTTTCGACAACCGGGTGGCGGTTAATCACCAGCTGGAGAAAGGACAATACGATCAATGTCACGGTTGTCGCCATCCCATCACAGAACAAGACAAGCAATCGCCTCGTTATCAAAAAGGCGTCTGTTGTCCCGGTTGCTTCGATACGCTTAGCGACGATCAGAAAGCCCGCTTTGGGGAGCGCCAGAAGCAGGTCGAGCTGGCGACACAGCGTCGTCAGCAACATATTGGTGCAGCCGTGCCAGAGCGCCAGTTGAAGGGTGGGGGCCGATAGTTCCGATGAATGAGCGAGATACCAGTCAAGGTTCTACCAGGAGCAAGCTGCGCCGATTGATTACCTTTCAGATCAAATTGGCACTGGATGCCGGCCGTGACTTCGCCCTCAGCCCGATCAGTATTCTCGCCTTTGTGATTGATGCCATCCGCAAACCGGAACCGGAACGGAGTCTCTACCACCGCCTGATGCTATTGGGTCGGCGCTCGGACCAGGTAATCAACCTGTTCGATGAACACAGTGAAGCGGATCACTACACCGTAGACGAGACCCTGCGGGGTGTTGAACAAGGTGTGGGGCAGGCGATTCAACGCGGTATTGAGGAGCAGCGCAAGGCGGAGAAAGCTAAAGGTACTGCCGCAGAACGCTCGCAAAAACCGTGAGCGGCACGTAGAGGCTGCGGCCAGCACCGTCGCCGCTGGACACCACTCCCAGCAATCGCACATTGCCCCCAAGCTCTGATACCACGGGCCCGCCCGAGGCCCCCTTGCTTGCCTGACAATCTGTCGTTACCAGCAAGCCGTCCCTATGCAGCACCTGGCAACCACGGTCATAACTCAGCGGAGCGCTGCCAAGTTTGCCGAGCGCTCCCGACGAGTAACCCGCCATAACCAGGCTGTCAGAAGGTGCCATGTGGGTGGGCACGACCAGGCTGGCTGTGCCCGCGGTCGGCACAGCGGCCACCAGCTTCAACAGCGCCCAATCGGCGTCCATGCTGCCGCCACTGGTGACCAGGCGAGCTCGCCTCACCCGGCTGGAGCCCGGTAATTCGAATTCGATGTCGTAGCTGAGATCACGGTAGTGCTCTACACAGTGCCAGGCACTCAACAGGTACTGTGCCCGTGCGGCTGTGGGTCGGCGTAACAGGGTGGCGCTGCAGTGTTCGCGCAGGTGACTCCAACCGCTGCCATCCCAGGTTTGTCCGGGCACAGTGAGCTTGCCCACTGCCGCCAGCCAGCTGGGTGATTTACCATCATAGACCTGCTGAGCCAGCCCGTTGCTGGTCAGCAGTAACAGCGTGCTGGACAATATAAAGGTGATAGGCTTCAAGGGGCTACCGAAAAAAGGGCATATACCTGTGCGCTGGAAGGTCTATCATTTCATAGATCGAAAATTTCCGCGACCAACGCGTACTGAGTGCGAGGACCAGAGCATGAGTAACATCATTTATCCCACTACCAAGCTGACTGCGACAGAGCAGATGGTGATTGAACGCGGTGAGGGTGTCTACGTCTACGACAACCAGGGCAAACAGTATCTGGAGGGTTTGGCGGGCCTGTGGTGTACTTCCCTCGGCTACGGCAACGAGGAGATTATTGAAGCCACGGCACAGCAGATGCGCACGCTGACCTATTCGCATATGTTTGGTGGCAAGACTCACCCGGCGGCCATGGAACTGGCTGACAAGTTGTCTGCCATGGTACCCATGTCCAATGCCCAGGTGTTCCTGGGTAACTCCGGCTCGGATGCCAATGACTCCCTGGTCAAAATACTGCGCTATTACTTCAATGCCATCGGCAAGCCAGAGAAATACAAAATTATCTCCCGCGAGCGTGCCTACCACGGGGTTACCGTGGCGGCGGCAGCGCTTACCGGCTTGCAAGTCAATCACACTCATTTTGATTTACCCTTTGAAGCGCTGGGGGTATTACGGACGGGAGCGCCACATTTTTATCGCGACGGGCAGCCGGGTGAATCGGAGGAGGAGTTCGCCAGTCGTCGCGCCGATGAACTGGAACAGCTAATTCTGGCCGAGGGACCGGAGACGATAGCGGCATTTATTGCTGAGCCGGTAAGCGGTGCCGGCGGCGTCATTGTTCCACCCAGCGGCTACTTCGAAAAAATCCAGGCAGTGCTGAGCAAATACAAGATTCTCATGTGGGATGACGAAGTCATAACCGGTTTCGGGCGCACCGGTGAAGATTTTGGTGCCACGTCGCTGAATATACAGCCGCAGATGATGACCCTGGCCAAGGCCCTGTCGTCAGCCTATATGCCGGTAAGCGCGGCGCTGATTAGCGGTGATATGTACGAGGCGCTGGTGCAACCGAGCGTTGAAGTCGGAGTATTTGGTCATGGCTACACCTACAGTGGCCACCCTGTGGCCTGTGCCGTTGCCAGCAAGGTGCTGGAAATCTATGCGCGGGATAATATTTTCGCTACGGCTGCGAAGACCGGTGACTACCTGCAGCAGAAGCTGCGCCAACTGGGTGAACACCCGCTGGTGGGAGAGGCCCGGGGTATGGGCTTGATTGGGGCATTAGAACTGGTTGCCAATAAAGAAACCCGGCAGGCCTTCGCCGATAATGCTGTGGGTGCTTACTGCATGCAGCAGTGCGAGCAGAATGGCCTGATCATACGCGCCATGGGAGGCAACTGTATCGCCCTGTGTCCGCCGCTGATTATTACCGAGACACAGGTCGATGAACTGGTTGATAAGCTGGGGCATGCCCTGGACGCCACACTGGATTACGTCACCAGTGAACAACTCCTGGTCGCCTAAATGAGCAGCGAATTCAACCAGCCGCAGGGCGGCAACGAGATGCCTCGCTTCGCGGGGCACGCCAGCATGTTTCGCCTGCCCATCCAGGTGGATGCAGAGGGCCTCGATATCGCGATTATTGGCGTACCGCTGGATATTGGCACCAGCAACCGCGGTGGTTCCCGCTTCGGCCCGCGCCAGATTCGCAGTGAGTCGGTGCTGGTGCGCCCTTATAATATGGCCAACCGCGCGGCGCCGTTCGATTCTTTCCAGGTCGCCGATACTGGCGACGTGGCGCTCAATGCGTTCAGCCTGGAAAAATCTATCACCATTATCGAGCGACACTTCGATACCGTGTTAGCCACCGGCGCCAAAACCATGGCCCTGGGTGGTGATCACACGATCGCCTTGCCCATCCTCCGCGCCCAGCACAAGCTGCACGGCAAAATGGCCCTGGTCCACGTGGATGCGCATTCCGATACCAACGACACGATGTTCGGTGAAGCGGTGACTCACGGCACCATTTTCCGCCGCGCTATCGAAGAGGAGTTGGTCGACCCCAACAAGATGTTCCAGATCGGGCTGCGCGCCACGGGCTATTCCGCCGACGATTTTGATTGGGCGCGGAAACGGGGTGTGCGCGTGGTGCAGGCGGAGGACTGCTGGTACCAGTCGCTGGCACCGCTGATGGCAGAAATCAGGCAGCAAGTCGGACCAGACGCACCGTTATACCTGAGCTTTGATATAGACGGCCTCGACCCATCAGTTGCGCCTGGCACGGGTACGCCGGAGCCGGCCGGATTGACAACGTCCCAGGGTTTGGAAATCATTCGCGGCCTGTGGGGTATGAACCTGGTGGGCTGCGACCTGGTAGAGGTATCGCCGCCCTACGATACAACGGGTAATACCTCCCTGTTGGCAGCGAACCTGTTTTTTGAGATGTTGTGCAGCTTTCCAGGTTGTCTACGAAGGGATTAAGCACTCACATGTCAAATGTCGTGATGCGTTTTGATATGCGCTGTCCATCTACAGGCGATACCAATGCCGCGGAGCTGTACCAGGCCGTGGTGGAGATGGCTGCCTGGGCTGATGATCGCGGTGTCGATGTCATTGGCCTGTCTGAACACCACAATACCGACGATGGTTTCCTGCCTTCGCCATTGGTGTTGGCCAGCGCCATTGCCGCGTGCACAACTCAGGTCGGTATCAGTATCGGCGCGCTGCTGGTGCCGCTACACGATCCTATCCGCCTGACCGAAGATATCGCCGTACTCGACAACCTCAGTGAAGGTCGCCTGATTGTTATCACCGGGATCGGATATCGCGAAGTTGAGTACCTGGCCATGGGCAAAGACTGGCAGCAGCGCGGTAATCTGCTTGAGGACAACCTGCGTGTGATGCAGCAGGCCTGGACCGGTGAACCCTTTGACTATCGCGGTTCCACCGTGCAGGTATTGCCGAGGCCGCTGAGCCGACCTCATCCACTGATTACTGTAGGCGGTAATTCAAAAGCTGCAGCTCGCCGGGCAGCACGGTTGCGCCTGCCGTTCTTTCCAGCCATAGACGACGGCGAACTGGCACAGGCCTATCACGTGGCCTGCGAAGCGGAACAGTTCAAAGGTGGTTTGGTGATGTTGCCGGATTTTCCTGCCACCACCTACCTGGCTGAGGATGTTGAACAGGGCTGGCAGGAGATGGGTCAGTACATGCTATGCGACGCGCTGGCTTATGGCGCCTGGCGTCATCCCGATCGCCGCGCCTACGCGGAATCCTTTGCCAACAACCTGGAGGAACTGCGGGAAGAGGGCAAATACCGGGTGCTTACCCCGGCAATGGCCATAGAGTTATTGCGAGCTAATAGCTCGCTGCACCTGGCACCCCTGGTGGGAGGTGCGCCACCGGAATTAGGTTGGAAAAGTTTGAAGTTATTTACTGAGCAAGTTGCTCCGCGGCTCTAGGCGCGTTCCAGCAATTTATGCCTGATACTGTCGATGCCGGGTTTGTCGGACAGTAATTCTTCAAGACTGAGCCCATCCAGTTCATGAGGAAAAACCAGCCAATCCTCGGTTTCATGCAGGAAAAAATCCGGCACTCGATCAGTCTTGTTGCTCTTCGGCTTGTAGTAGGGCGTTGCAATGGCAAAGGTGGGGGTATTGCGACGACACTTTTGTTCGAGGTCAATGATGACCTGGTTGACGCTGCGACCGCTGTCAAAGACGTCGTCGACAATCAGCACCTGGTCCTGCGCATTCACGTTTTCTATCAGGTAATGCAGACCGTGTACCTTGACCACGTCCGACATTTCATTGACGCCGGTGTAGGCGGAAGTGCGAATCGCAATGTGGTCGGTGTCGACACCGAAGTATTTGAGCAATTCCTGGATGGCAATGCCCACTGGTGCGCCACCGCGCCAGACGCCAACGATGTAGTCAGGGCAAAAATCGCTTTCCAGGACTTTGAGCCCCAGTTCGAAGGAGTCTGCCAGCAGTCGCTGGGCGTCGATATAAGTTTTCTGCGTCATAACCGCGCAGTATACCGGCATAAATGGGGTCAGAGTATGGGGTTAGGATCCAGGCGCTTGAGGATTGTGGTATGAAATTCGTCTACGGCGCGGTGCAGGCTCGCCAGATCGGCGCTGTTATCAATGATATGGTCCGCCAGCGTTCTTTTTTCGGCTCTCGGCATCTGGGCAGCCATAATCCATCGCACCTGGGCCTCGTCATTGTCATCGCGCGCCATGGTACGCGCCAGCTGAATGTCTTCGGCAACATCAATGAGCAAGACCCTATCGCAGAGACCTTTCTGCGTGGTTTCCAGCAGCAAGGGTGAGGACAATATGGTGTAGGTAGAGTCTGATGCCTGCAACTGCCGGAAAATTTCTTCGCCGATCAGCGGATGTGTCAGTTGTTCCAGCCATTCCCGCTCGGCCGAATCGGAGAAAATGCGTGCCCGCAGGGCTGCCCGGTCCAGGTTACCATCCGTCAGCAACATGTCCTGACCGTACCGCTCGGCTACGGCGGCCAGCGCTGGACGCCCGGGTTCCATAATTACCCTGGATGCCAGGTCAGCGTCTATCACCGTGATTCCCAGCTCCTCAAAGCGATTGGTAGCGGCAGTTTTGCCACTGCCAATGCCACCGGTGACACCAATAACCAGGCCCATTAGCTTTGCTGCAGACCGGCGAAATTCCAGTACCAGTTCAGCAACTGCTCTCCCCACAACAAGACAATCCACCCGGCTATGGCCAAGTAGGGGCCGAAGGGCATGGGGATGTCTTTGCCGCGCTTCTGTAAAATCATCAGGCCGATGCCGATGACGGTTCCCACTACCGAGGACAGCAGAATAATCATGGGCAATGCCTGCCAGCCCAGCCAGGCACCCAGGACCGCCAACAACTTGAAGTCGCCGTAGCCCATCCCCTCCTTGCCGGTGACGAGTTTGAATACCCAGTACACGGACCACAGTGACAGGTACCCGGCCATGGCGCCGATCACGGCATCAGACAAGCTGACATAGGTGCCAAACAGGTTGAATAGCAGGCCTAGCCATAACAGGGGCAGGGTGATGGCATCTGGCAGCAATTGCTGGTCGATATCGATCATGGTCAGGGCGATAAGCCCCCAGGTAAGAAATAGGGCACCCAGCAAGGGTGCCGCCGCCACCTCATAGTACAGGCCCAGGCCCAGGGTAATCACACCGGTGAGCAGTTCCACGATTGGGTAGCGCAGGGAGATGTGAGTATCGCACTGACTGCAACGGCCGCTTAATAACAAGTAACTCAACACGGGTATATTTTCCCAGGGCTTGATGGCGTGGCCACAGGCGGGGCAATGTGAATTGGGTTGGAACAGGTCAATGCGCTGCGACTCGGCGGGGGGCTGCTCTAGCTCCAGCAGCTGGCCGCAATAGTCTCGCTCCTCCCGTTCCATCATCACAGGTAAACGGTAGATGACTACATTGAGAAAACTACCGATACACAAGCCCAGTACAAGCAATGAACTCAATAACAACCAGGGATTCTGGTTGAGCGCGGTTAGTACATCCATGGTGTTGTTCTTGTCAGACCACGGCACCCAGCATGAAGATGGGCAGATACATGGCAATCATCAGGCCGCCTACCAACACCCCCAGCACCGACATAATGATGGGTTCCATCAATGAGCTCAGGCCGTCAACGGCGTCATCGACCGCCGCTTCGTAGTGGTCCGCAACCTTTTCCAGCATCTCGTCCAGGGCACCAGATTCTTCACCAATCGATACCATTTGCAACAGCATGCTGGGAAACAGGCCGGTGGCCTGGATAGAACTATGCAGGGGTGAACCCGTGGTTACATCATTCTTGATTTGTATGATGGCCTTGCGGTACACCGAATTGCCGGCGGCACCGGCTACGGACTCCAACGCCTCCACCAGCGGTACCCCCGCTGAGAAAGTCGTGGCCAGGGTGCGGGAGAAACGGGCAATAACCGAGTTGAAGATAACGTCACCAACGACAGGTGCTTTTAATATGACCTTATCCATTAACTCGGAAAAAGGGACCGAGCGTTTCAGCGCTTCCCTAAACGCGCTGCTCACTGCGATAAGGGCAGCTACGATGATATACCACCACTCGATGGCAAAATCGGATATGTTCAGCACGAACAAGGTAAACGCCGGCAAATCTGCACCGAAGCTGGAAAAGGTTTCAGCAAACTGGGGCACCACCTTGACCAGCAAGATGCCGGTCACTATCAACGAGACCACGACCACGGCGATGGGATAGTTCAGGGCTGACTTGATTTTTGACTTTAGTGCCTCGGACTTCTCCTTGTAGGTCGCGACCCGGTCCAGCATGACCTCCAGAGTACCCGAGGTTTCACCGGAAGCTACCAGGCTGATGAAAAGCTCATCGAAGTACTGGGGATACTTCTCCAGCGACAGGGACAGGCCGGTACCGGAGGCGACTTCATTTTTGATCTCCATGACTACCTTGCGCATAGTGGGGTTTTCGAGACCCTCGGCGACGATGTCAAAACTTTGTACCAGGGGAACACCGGCTTTCATCATTACCGCCAGCTGCCGGGTAAAGATGGATATATCAGCAGGGGTGATTTTTTTTCCGCCATCGCCGAACAGCGGCTTGCCTTTCTTCTTAACGCTCTTGGCGCGAATCCCCTGTTGACGCAATTGAGCTTTGGTCAGGGCCAGGCTCACCGATTCGATTTCGCCTTTAGTCGAGCGACCATTGCGATCGACGCCCGCCCATGTGAATAACTGTCCTTTCGCTGCAGATGCCATGTGTTAGTCCGTGGTTACCCGGTTAACTTCTTCGAGGCTGGTTTCCCCATTCGCTGCTTTCCTAAGCGCCGACATTCTCAGATCATTGAATCCCATATTGCGCGCTTCTTTGGCAATTTCAATGGAGTTGCCTTCCTCCATGATAATGCGTGCCAGCGCCGGTCCGACCTTCACGACTTCGTAGATGCCCACCCGTCCCTTGTAACCGGAGGAGCATTTGTCACAGCCCTTTGCCTGCATAAAATTGGCGCTCTCAATCATTTCTTCCGAAAAGCCCATCTCCAGCAGGGCTTCCTTGGGTATATCTGCTGGTTCCGCGCACTCCTTGCACAGGCGCCGGGCCAGCCGCTGGGCAATAATCAGGTTAACGGAAGTCGCCAGGTTGAAGGAGGGCACACCCATATTGAGCATGCGGGTAATGGTCTCGGCGGCACTGTTGGTGTGCAGGGTAGATAGCACCATGTGACCAGTCTGCGCCGCCTTGATGGAAATCTCCGCAGTTTCCAGGTCGCGAATCTCTCCCACCATGATGATGTCCGGGTCTTGTCGAAGGAAGGACCGCAAGGCCGATGCAAAGGTCAGACCCACCCGGGGGTTAACGTGGCACTGGTTGATGCCGTCGAGGTTGATTTCTACCGGGTCTTCCGCGGTGGAGATATTGCGCTCGGGGGTGTTGAGGATGTTGAGGCCGGTATACAGCGATACCGTCTTGCCGGACCCGGTCGGCCCGGTTACCAGGATCATACCCTGGGGTTTTTCCAGCGCCTCCATGAACATCTCTTTTTGTTCCGGTTCATAGCCCAGCGCATCAATACCCATTTGCGCGCTGCCGGGGTCGAGAATCCGCAGACAGATTTTTTCACCGAACAACAGCGGCAGCGTGTTGACCCGGAAGTCGATGGCGCGGCTCTTGGAGAGCTTCATCTTGATACGACCATCCTGGGGCACGCGCCGCTCCGAGATGTCCATTTTCGACATCACCTTGAGGCGCGCCGCCAGGCGGCCGGCCAGGTTAGTGGGTGGTTTGACCACCTCGTGTAAAATGCCATCGGTACGAAAGCGCACCCGGTAGGTTTTTTCATAGGGCTCGAAGTGGATATCCGAGGCGCCCGATTTAATTGCGTCCAGTAGCACCTTATTGACAAAACGCACGATGGGCGTCTCATCCAAATCGCCACCGCCGTCATCGCCGCCACCGTCTTCGGTGACCGCCTCGACGTCCAGGTCTTCAAGGGCAGCATCATCGAGATCACCCAGCCCGTCTCCCAATTCGTCGTTGGCCTCGGCCCACTGGGCAATGCTCTCGCTGAGTGCGCGTTCTTCCACCAACACGGCATCGGTATTGATACCGGTGTGGAATTTTATTTCATCCAGGGCGACCAGGTTGGTCGGATCCGAGACCGCGATGAACAAACGGTTTCCGCGATGAAACAATGGCAGGGCGTGATGCTTGATAACCAGGTTGGGAGCAACCAGATCCTTGGGCATGGCCTCGGGGTTGAGGCTGGAGACATCAAACAGCGGCACGCCGAATTCTTCCGACGCCATTTCCGCCAGCTTCTGGCTATCAACAATTTCATTGTCGACCAGGTGTTTAACCAGCGGAACTTTTGCCACTGCCGCTTCGTCCAGTGCCTGCTGGGCAGCTTCCGCTTCAATGAGCCCGTCAGCTACCAATCGACCGGCCAGGCCGCTCAATTGCGATGGGGTCTTGTTGGTCATCCGTTTACCCTAGTTTGAATGTGCGCGCTTATTGGTGCGTCTGTCACCCGGCAACTCAAGCAGTATATCGCCAGCGCGCGCCCGTACCTAGTGTTTCGCCGGAGAAATTTCAGGATCTGGCGACATGAGTGCGACTGACAATCTACGTCACTCTATTGACCTATTGTGTCACTAGTTGGGTTCCGGCAGATTGTTGCCAATTCCCGTTGTGCGGCAGAAAAATAGCTTTAAGCTACTGATCTATATCATAAAAGAAAGCTATTACCAGCTCGACCGTTTAGCTGGCATGAATTCTGCATCTACTGTTTTTGCTGATTTACGGGTTTCGACCCACATCGGCAGGTCCGGAATGACTGCCGGTCCATAAAACAAGAAATCCATTTATGGGAGACTGGAAGATGAAGAAAGCAACTCAAAAGGGTTTTACCCTGATTGAATTGATGATCGTAATCGCGATTGTGGGCATCCTGGCGGCAGTAGCACTGCCGGCATACCAGGATTACACCATTCGCGCCAAGATGGCTGAAGCACTGTCCACCATTGGTGAAGCAAAGACCTCTGTGTCTGAGTATTTTATCGCCAATGGCTCGATGCCTGCTAACGTAACCACTGCCGGTATCCGTACCGAAATTGGCACTGATATCGTTCAGAGCATGTCCTACGCTGCCAGCGTTATCACCTTGAAGATCGCTGCTATTGGGGGTGACACAACTGCCGGTGACACTATGTTGCTGTCCCTGAAGAGCACTAAAGGCGGTACGCCACAGTGGACTTGCAAGCCTGGCACCATCGACGCCAAGTACCTGCCGGCTGACTGCCGCGGTTAATACTGAGTGTTAGAAAACCCGGGCTTGCCCGGGTTTTTTTTTACCTGAAAAGATTGTATTTTTTTTCTTACAATCATTTGGAAGTTGATTGGTATGGCTTACCGCTGGGTATACAGCTCTGTAATATTCATCGCTGCTTTTGCTATTTACACCCAGGGAATCGGCGATTTCTACCTCTTTGATAGCAAGTTGCATTTGCTGGAAAACACTTCGCTGTTTGCCGATTTCACCTCGGCTTCCGATTGGCTGGCGGCGATGGACAGTTCCAAGAGTGGTCCGACTGGGCGGCCTGTCGCCATGCTTTCTTTCGCCCTGGAACGTTGGTTTACCGATACTCCGGAGCCAACCTGGTCCAAGCTGATTAACCTCTGGCTGCATCTCTCTGTTGGCTTTGTTCTGTATTTACTCACCTTGCGAATGGTCGAGCAGATTGCAACACAGAGCTCCGAACCAGCCCGGTTGGCGATGGCTTTGTGTTCAGCGGGCATCTGGCTGCTACATCCGATTCAGACTTCTACCGTACTCTACGCAATCCAGCGCATGGAAGTGCTTTCTGCCTTGTTTGTGTTACTGGGCTTATTGGCTTTTCTTAGCTATCGAAAACTGTGGCTTAGCCGTGTGCCGACAGCCCAGGAGTTGGCCGATTGCTCATTGTTGGTAATCCTGTGCCTGGCGCTGGCGGTTCTGTCCAAAGAGAACGGAATTATCCTGCTGCCACTCATTGCACTGTTGGAGGCAAGCATTTTTTCCTTCCAGGTGGATGGACGAGAGCGTCCCCGGTTGCGGCTGTTTGTCTATCTATCTCTGTTTATCCCATTGGCTATTTTCTGCTTTCTGCTGATTTATCCACCGACTCAGCTGATAGAGGCCTACAGTATTCGCCCCTTCGATTTGCACGAGCGTGTTTTAACCCAATCTCGACTTCTATGGGAATATTTGTCCTGGATGTTACTGCCCGATATCCGGCCGCTGGCGCTTCACCATGATGACATTCTATTGTCCCGAGACTTGATGCGCCCTCCCTCTACCAGTTGGTCAGTGCTGGGCTGGATTGTCGTACTACTCTTGTTTGTCACCAGCCTGTGGCGACAATGGCGGCTGCCGGCCCTGGCGATTGGATGGTTCATTATTTGCCATTCGGTGGAATCAACTTTATTACCATTGGAGCTTGCCTATGAGCATCGCAACTATCTCGCGCTCGCCAGTGTATGCTGGTTGGCCGCGTGGTTGATATGGCAGGTGTGGCCCAAGGCGTCGGATACCCAGCGATTGACCGTCAGTGCCGTGTTGATTGGTTTACTGTGTGTGCAGTTATTTTCCCGGGTGACTTTGTGGCAGGATGAAGAGCAACTCTCCGCCTATCACTTGACGCATCATCCAACGTCCAAACGCTCCATCTACCACTATGCCAATACCCAACTAAGACTGGCGGAACTACGCGGCGAGGGGCCGGAGGTTCAAGCAGGCCTCACCCTGGCTCGGCATTACTACCAACGCCTCTACGATCTTTCGCCAGATTCATTTACAGCCTTGGTGACCCTGTTCTATCTGGATGAACGGTACTTTTCCTCTTTCGAGAGCGAGCGCTGGGCGCAGGCAATGCTGTCTGCCCTGGAAAGCAAAGACATGCTTAGGATAGGAGATGCGCCTGCTTTCGGCCTGTTGCTGCGATGCCAGATAGAAGCGTTCTGTGCTCTCGAAACGGCGCAAATGGAGAATATTTTCAAGCTGCTTATCGCCAGGCAGCCGAATGACCCGGTGTATCCCAACTTGCATGCAATCTATCGCGGCGAGGTAGTGGGGGATATGCGTTCCGCGATCGACATCCATACCAGGCTCATTGAACGCTTCCCCGAATACGTACCTGCCTACATAGGGCTGGCTACCTGGTTGGATCGCAGTGGCGCCGATGCACAATCCTACGAAGTGCTACGCAATCTGCTCGGAGTTGAGGCAGATATTACACGGGTTAAATTGCTATTGAACAGCTTTAAACGTGCGGTCCCTGGTGACAGTTGAAGTCGTGCGACAAGTAGTGGCAAGGCTCCTGGTTTGGACCTTGTTACTCGCGCTCTGCGTCTGGGCCTATCTGCCGGGCCTGGACGGCCCGAGCATGCTTGATGACGGCGTGAATCTCGACGCTGTTGAAATTTTGGGCGAGCATCCAGAGTTCTTTTTCGACGTGGTTCGCGGTAATTTTTCAGGGCCTCTGGGAAGACCTCTCAGTATGCTGACTTTTAGTCTAGAGAAAGTCTATATCGATGCTGGTCTGTATGGCAGCAAGCTACTGAATTTATTCATACATGTTTTGATTGCCACAGTTCTAGTGGGCTTTTCTCGCGATATATTTGCACACTTGGGATATGAGCGGCCTTGGATTCTGGCGGCTGTAGTGAGTGGGCTGTGGCTTTTTTCCCCGCTTTTTGTCAGTACAGTTCTCTATGTGGTACAGCGCATTGCCCAGTTGGTCACGCTATTTTCGCTGTTTGCACTGTGGGCCTATTTGCGCAGCCGCACAAATGTCGGTGTTCTCAGGTGGATATGGGCGGCGCTGTGCTTACTGGCTACGCTGGCTGCTCCCTTTGCAAAGGAAAATGGTTTGTTGATAGTGCCTATGCTCTGCTTGTTGGAGTGGCAGGTGCTGCGGTTTGGAGGCTTGGCGCAGGGCTCCTCTCTTGCTTTGAGACGGTTGTGTCTGGGGATACTAAGCGCTGGATTGCTGGGCGCGATGTTGCTGGTGGTGTTGCAGCCTGACGCCATTTTTTCGGGCTTTGAAGCTCGAAATTTCAATTTATATGAACGTCTGTTAACCGAGGCTCGAATACTGTGGGCCTACGTATTTCAGTTAGCGTGGACGGATACCGCGGTTCTGGGGTTGTTTCATGACGGTTATATTGTTTCACATTCAGTGGTGGAACCTGCGACAACGCTCTGGGCGTTGTTGGGCTGGCTGACTGTCGGCGTGATTTGGGTAAATTGTGCGGCCAACGGTCGCCTACCGGGTTTTGTGTTTGGCTTGGCCATGTTTATAACTGCGCACGCGATGGAATCCAGTATATTTCCACTGGAACTCTATTTTGAACATCGGAATTATCTACCAGCCGTTGGGCTTCTTATTGCAGTGATAAGCCTGGGTGCGGAACTTGTCGTCAGAGCCGGTTGGAGTGCACGCTGGCTTCTTGCGCTGTCTTTGCTGATGCTGAGCAACAGTTGGTTTGTATTGGTGGCGGAAGCTGAGATTTGGTCCAGTAACACCTTGTTTCACATGGCCCAGATTAACCGGTTCCCCGATTCGCCACGCGCCAATACTGAAATGGCTCGCATGTATGCAACCGGCGGGGAGATCGATATGGCCCTTATTTATAGTCGACGAGCGCATGACATTGAAGGTAGATACGATCTCAGTCAGCAGTTGATGGATTTGCATTTGCGCTGTCTTTCCGCCGCACCCATCAACGAGAACTCCCTGGCAGCGCTGTCTGCGCACGCTGAAGATTTTGTGGACGATGCCGCGAGTGAGCAAGCCTACCTGCTGATTCGTACGATCATTGCGAACACCTGTGGCCGGCGGAGTGCGACACTACTTGCCAATAGGCTAATGAAATTAACAGCACTGTCGGAGCCGGCCAAGATTTCACCGAAGATGTATGTCAGCTTGGCGATACTTGAAAATCATATTGAGCGCTACGCGGAAGCCCTTGCCTATGTAGATGCACTATTAGAGCGTTCTCCAGACAGTACCCGTGGCCTCATGATGAAGCTCTATTTCACCTCTCTGCTGGAACTTGAGTTTGAGCATGGGATTGCCAGGCGACAATTGATGGACCTGCAGCAGCGGGGATTGCTGAACCAACAGCAACAGTATAACTTGAACTTGTTCATTGAAGACGGTGTTGAACCGCAATGAACCCAGGGGACGACATGACCAGACTTTCGATAATAATTCCTGCGCGAGATGAGCAAGCCGGTTTGCGGAAAACGCTGCCTTCCCTGGTCGAGTTATACCCGGATGCTGAAATCATTGTAGTGAATGATGGCTCCATTGATGCGACAAGTGCTGTGTGTGAGGAGTTCGGTGTCAAGCAGGTGACCCACCCTTATTCCAAGGGCAATGGTGCCGCCATCAAATCTGGTACACGTGCTGCCAGTGGTGAAATTCTCGTGTTCATGGATGGTGATGGGCAGCATTCTGCAGAAGCGATCGCAGCACTGCTCGAGAAGATAGAGGAGGGATTTGATCTTGTAGTCGGCGCCAGGAAGGGCATGAAGTCCCAGGCCAGCCTGGCTCGCTGGAGCGCCAACAATCTATACAATTGGTTGGCGAGCATAATGGTGAACCATCGAATAGAGGACCTGACTTCGGGCTTTCGAGCTGCCCGTCGAGATAAATTTCTTGAGTTTCTATACCTGTTACCCAATGGCTTCTCTTACCCAACAACAACTACCATGGCTTTCTTTCGTGCGGGTTATTCAGTCAGTTTTGTGCCGATTCAAGTGGCCACGCGATTGGGTAAAAGCCATATTAACTTGCTGCGCGATGGCGTGCGTTTTTTCCTTATCGTGTTTAAGATCGGCACTTTATACTCTCCCCTCAAGATATTTTTCCCGCTCTCTGTGGGATTGACTGGCCTTGGGTTCGCTAACTACGCTTACTCGTACCTGACTAGCGGCCGATTTACCAATATGAGTGCGTTGTTGTTGCTGGCTGCGGTTGTGGTCTTTCTAATTGGTCTGGTATCGGAGCAGATTACCAATCTTATGTACAAGAATAATTAGTTGGCCCCAGCTTCAATAACTTAAGCTTCCATTGGGCGTCGGTAAGTGGTTATTCTTGCCGTAGTAAGAAGAACACTCAGTTTCAAGTATATCTAGGACAATAAGTGACAAGCATTAGTGTAGTCATTCCCTGTTACAACGAACGCGAAACACTGGCTGAGCTATTACAGGCTGTTCGAGCCATTGTGCCCGATGCGGAGGTCATCCTGGTTGACGATGGCTCCGAAGATGGCACCCGGGATCTCCTCAACGGCGAGTTGGAGACACTCATCAGCAAGCTGATACTGCAAACTCACAATCAGGGCAAAGGTGCTGCTCTGCGAGCCGGCATCGCAGTGGCCACCGGAGATATTGTCATCATCCAGGATGCCGATCTTGAGTACGATCCCGCCCAGTACCCGCTGCTGCTGGAGCCCATCACCTCAAACAGAGCCGACGTGGTTTATGGTTCGCGATTCATCGGTGCGGGGCCTCACCGGGTACTCTATTTTTGGCACCGTGTGGGCAATGGCCTGCTGACGTTGTTGTCGAATATGTTTACCAATCTCAATCTCACCGACATGGAGACCTGCTACAAGGTTTTTCGGCGTGACATCATTCAGCAAATTACCATCGAGGAAGACCGTTTCGGGTTTGAACCCGAAATCACAGCCAAGCTGGCCAAGATGCGTGTGCGTATCTACGAAGTGGGTATTTCATATTACGGACGTACTTACGAGGAGGGCAAGAAAATTAGCTGGCGGGATGGTGTCAGCGCGCTGTACTGCATACTCAAATACAATCTGCGTTAGCCATCATGCGCGCGCACGCACTCAACCTGGTCAAATACTTCTTCGTCGGCGGCACGGCTGCGGTGGTCGATTGGGCTATTTTCTGGGTATGCGCGGTACAGCTGAATTGGAATTATTTGGTTGTTGGTGGGGGCGGGTTTGTGTTGGCGGCCGGTGTGAACTATGTGCTCTGCATTCGGTTTGTCTATGAGAGCGGTCAGCGCTTTTCCCAGCGCGGTGAGCTCTTCGGTGTCTACCTGGTCAGTGGTATCGGTTTGTTGATACATGAGATTATCCTCCACCTGGCGGTGCAGAATCTCGACCTACACTTGATGTTGTGCAAGATATTTGCCACCGGCATGGTGTTTTTCTGGAATTTCGGTATGCGCAATTTTTACCTGTTTGCCCGTCCACAACGCCATGAGGGGTGATCGGCTCCAGCTTATCTCGCTGGCTCTGATTGTATTGTTCGCTGGGACAACGACCTGGTTTGCGACGGCCTAGGGCCCGGGACTGAGTCCCGACTCCATAAGCTACTTGCGCAGTGTGCGCTCGCTGGTGGATGGTGGTTCTCTGTTCTCTCTTGGATTACACGTCCCCCCAGGTTACCCACTATTGTGGCGCTTATTTGAATATGCGGCGGGCGAAGAAATGCTCGCCGCGCGTCTATTGTGTTCGGTCAGCTTCGGCTTGCTTGTCTTTGCTGTCGGCAAATTATTGAGTCAGGCGAAGGTTGCTCGCCCACTGTTGTTGGCCACGGTGGTACTGATACTGGTGGTTCCCAAGTTCAATCTCCTGTTCTGGTATGCATTGTCGGAAGCCCCTTTCCTGGCAGTGCTATTCTGGGCGATCTGGTTTGCCCTGCAACTGATTGAGGGTCGCAGTGGTAGCACCTGCTGGCTTGCACTGTGTGTTTCCCTGGCATTGCTCTGTTTGCTGCGATTTACCGCCGCTCCCTTTGTGATTGCTCTGATTGTCTATCTGTACTTTGCTCGCCCGCCAGCACAGCGAGGGTGGAATAAACGGCTGACACTGCTGGTGCTGGTTGCTAGCTCGCCGCTTCTGCTCTGGTTGGCGGTGTCGGGGGGCTATTCTGACAACGATAGTACTCGTCAGCTGAGCTATCATGGCCTACAACAGACGCACTGGCTGCATCTTGTGCGGACCCTGTCATTCTGGAGTGGGGGGCTGGATGGGCGCTTAGGGCTGTTGGGCGCGCTTGCTTTGATAGTGGGCAGTCTGGTGAGTTCCTCCCGTCAGCAGTCACATCTGGTGGGTATCTGCCTGTTTTCAATCCTCGGATACACGCTATTTCTGAGCTTGTCGATTAGTTTTGTAGATGCCCACACCCTGGTAGACGTTCGGATTCTCTCCCCTGTTTTGCCCATGCTGCTGATACTCGCCGCCTGTCAGTTCCAGTACCTGCGTTGGCACTGGCGGGGGAGCGGCATCCTGTTGATCTGTGCACTGTTGTTGGTGCCTGGGTTTGGCCGGGATCTCGCCAGCAGCGCGAAGGATGGGGAGGGTTATTCGAGTACGAAATTGCGGCGGTTGGAGGTGGTAACCACGATCGCCAGTTTGCCCGCAGAGGTTCCGATCTACACTAATATTGGCGAGTTGTTTTACCTGGATGCGCGTCGCGAAACCAGGCAAATACCTTTCTACCGCAATCCGATCACTACCATCTGGAACCAGAGCTTAAGTTCAGAGTGGGAGGCTGTGGTAGAGGACCTGCGCGCCAACAACGGCGTGGTGGTGTGGGGCCAGGCCGGCAGCTTTCGCACTTACCTGCCTACAGTTGAGGATATGCTCGGCTTTGGTGACCTGGTAATCAGCGAGGAGCTTGAGGGCGGTGTCATCATGCGCCTGCGGCCCCAGGCTCCTGCGTCAGAGCTGCGAGATTCTGTCAAGACGCATTGATCAGGCGGCCGCTGCCTGTGCTGCACGAGCCTTCTGCTCTCGTCGGCAGCGGTGTAGCACCGGTTCCGTGTAACCATTGGGTTGGGCGCAGCCTTCGAATACCAATTCGCAAGCTGCCTGGAAGGCAATGCTATCGGCGAAGTCTGGTGCCATGTTTCGGTACTCCGGATCGGCGGCGTTTTGCGTGTCCACTACCGCAGCCATGCGTTGCATGGTGTCGCGCACTTGCTGTTCGGTGCAGATACCGTGGCGCAACCAGTTGGCGATGTGCTGGCTGGAGATTCTCAGGGTAGCGCGGTCTTCCATCAGCCCCACGTTGTTGATATCTGGCACCTTGGAACAGCCGACGCCGTGATCGATCCAACGCACCACATAGCCGAGGATGCCCTGGGCATTATTATCGAGCTCGCGTTGTACCTGCTCTTTATTCAGTGGCGTGCCACTGTAAAGAGGAATGGTAAGAATGTCTTCCAACGCAGCCTGCTGTCGCTGTTTGATCTGCGCCTGCTGGGCCATGACATTGACCTGGTGATAGTGGATGGCATGGAGGGTCGCTGCGGTGGGAGAGGGTACCCAGGCGGTATTGGCACCTGCCTGCGGATGGCCAATTTTCTGCTCCATCATGGCCGACATTAAATCTGGCATGGCCCACATGCCTTTGCCAATCTGGGCCTTGCCCTGCAAGCCGGCTTGCAGGCCGATATCCACGTTCCAGTTTTCATAGGCCTTGATCCAGGTCTCCTGCTTCATCTCTCCCTTGGGCGTCATGGCGCCGGCTTCCATACTGGTGTGCATCTCATCGCCAGTGCGATCGAGAAAGCCGGTGTTGATGAATACAAGTCGCTCGGCGGCGATGCGAATACATTCTTTGAGATTGACGGTAGTGCGGCGTTCTTCATCCATGATGCCCAGTTTCAGAGTATTGCGGGGCATACCCAGCATGTCCTCAATACGGCCGAACAAGTCACAGGTGAAGGCGACTTCGGCAGGCCCGTGCATTTTGGGTTTGACGATATAGACGCTGCCCTTGCGGGAATTGCTGAGTGCCTTGTTTACTTGCAGATCGTGTAGGGCAATGGTGCTGGTGAAGATGCCATCCAACATGCCCTCGGGTACTTCTCTGCCCTCCGCGTCGAGGATGGCGTCAGTGCTCATCAGGTGGCCTACGTTGCGCACAAACAGCAGGCTGCGTCCCGGTAAAGTTAACTCATCGCCATCAAGCGAGGTGTAGACGCGATCCGGGTTGAGTTTACGTTGGTGGGTTTGACCGCCCTTGTCGAAGTCCTCGCGTAGGTCACCTTTCATGAGCCCCAACCAGTTTTGATAGACCAGGACCTTGTCTTCTGCATCGACGGCGGCGACGGAATCTTCGCAATCCTGGATGGTAGTGATTGCAGCTTCCAGGACCACATCTTTGACGCCCGCCTTGTCAGTCTCGCCGATAGGGCTGTAGTGATCGAATTGAATGTCGATATGCAGGCCATTGTTGCGCAGCAAGATTGAGCTGGGGGATTTGGGGTCACCGAGAAAGCCTTGCAGCTGACTGGCCCTGGCGAGGCTGCTGATACTGCCGTCACCGAGGGTGACCAGCAGGCGGCGATCGACGATGCAGTAGGCAGTGGCCTCGGCGTGACTGCCCGATTCCAACGGCACGGCCTGGTCCAGAAACCGGCGAGCGTAGGCGATGACCTCGTTTCCGCGAATGGCGTTGTAGCCGACACCGCGCTCGGCGCCATTTTCTTCATCAATGACGTCGGTACCGTAGAGAGCATCGTAGAGACTACCCCAGCGGGCGTTGGCGGCATTGAGCGCATAGCGCGCGTTCATCACCGGTACCACCAACTGCGGACCGGCGATGATGGCGACCTCGTCGTCAACATTTTCGGTGGTGATGGAAAAGTCTTCGCCTTCGGGTAACAGGTAGCCAATTTCCTCCAGGAAGGCGCGATAGGCGGCGCGATCGTAGTCGCTGCCGGCATTGTCGCGATGCCATTGATCAATTTGCTGCTGCAGCTGGTCTCGCTGCTCCAGCAGGTCGCGATTGCGGGGGCTGAGATCGCGAAACAAGGCCTCCAGGTCAGCCCAGTAGGCATCGGCTTTGATGCCGGTTCCCGGTAATATCTGCTGCTCCAGCAATTGGTGAAGCTCACGCGACACCTGCAGTTTGCCCTGTTGAATGCGATCGCTCATGCTTGTCTATCCCGTACTTCTGAGAGGCCTGAAATCGCGACTATATGGAGGTGAGTATAATTTAGCTAATCAATCGTTTCTATCGTCGCTATTGCTTCGGTGAATAGCTAATCTTCCCAGGAAATCTCCCGGCCTACTTCAACAATCAGCTTGCGCAGCCAGCGATTAGCGGGATTGTGCTGTAGCAGCGGGCTCCACGCCATCTTCAGTTCCAGGGGTGGAATGTCGATAGGGGGTGTCTTGACAACCAGCCGCGGATTATTGACCTGCAGTTGTGCCGCCAGGGTGGGCAAGGTCACCACCAGGTCGTTTTGTTCCGCCAGGATCATCGCGGACTGGTAGTGGCGGGTGAACACGGTGATCTGGCGCTTCTTGCCCAGCTTGTCCAGGGCCACGTCCACCCAGCCCAGCCGCTGGACGTCGGTGGGATTGACGCCGACGCCGACCCCCATACCCGTTTTGCTGACCCAGACATGTTTGGCTTGCAGGTAATTGTCGAGCGTAAAGTCACCCAGCAGTGGATTGTCAGGGCTCATCAGGCAGGAAAAGGTGTCGTTCCAGACGGTGATCTGGTGGAAGGACTGGGGCATGGAATCGAAGCGATTGATCACCATATCGATTTTGCCGCGCTCGACGTCGAGGAAGCTGACGTCGCTGGGGGTCATGATGTCCAGGCTGATGCCCGGCGCCTCATTGCGCAGTCGGCTCAGCACCGATGGCAGTAAGGTGGATTCTGCATAATCGCTGGCCATGATGCGGAAAATACGTTCGGCGCTGGCGGGGTCGAAGTCGCTATTGGGCTGTACCGCGCGGTCGATTTTGCTGAGTATGTCCCGCACCAGCGGTTCCAGTTCCAGTGCCCGTTCCGTCGGGGTCATACCGTCGCTGGTGCGCACCAGCAGGGGGTCATCAAACAGGTCGCGCAGTCTGCGCAAGCCATTACTCATGGCGGGTTGGCTCAGGTTGAGTTGATTGGCGGCCTGGGTGACATTGCGCTCCCGCAACAGGGCATCCAGGTACACCAACAGATTGAGATCAATGCGATTAATATTCATTACATGAATGCCGAAAATGAAGCCTATACGCTAGATAAATTATCATCTTCTCCTTAAAATCGCCAGTTCAGGGACGTGACTACACTATTAGTGAGCTGATGGGCGGAGAAAACAGCATGGGTAATTACCGGGCACCGATTGAGGATATGGCCTTCGTCATCGACGAGTTGTGTGACGTGGAGCGGGCGTTGGCCGACGTGGAGCAGTTCGTTGAACTAGGTATTGGCAGTGAGCTAACCGCTGCACTGTTGGACGAGTCTGCGAAACTCTGCGGCGAGGTGCTGTCACCCCTGCGCCGGGTGGGAGATGAACATCCGGCGAGCTGTGCTGAGGGCAAAGTAACAGTGTCGCCCGGCTACGAAGAGGCTTTCCGGCAGTTGGGTGCCGGCGGCTGGATTGGAATGTCCGCGCCGCCGGAGTTTGGTGGCCAGGGGCTGCCGGAACTCTATACCACCGCGGCCTGTGAAATGTGGAATGCTGCCGATATGGCTTTCGCACTGGCACCGGTGCTGAGTATTGGCGCGGCGCTGGCAATATTTGCCCACGGCAGCGAGGAGCAAAAAGCCTGCTACCTGGAAAAAATGTACAGCGGTGAATGGGCTGGCACCATGAACCTGACTGAGTCCGGTGCTGGTTCGGACCTGGGGGCTATGAAAGCTAAAGCCATCCCCGAGGGGGATCACTATCGCGTCTTCGGGCAGAAAATATTCATTACCTGGGGCGACCACCAGGCCACCGACAATATCGTTCACCTGGTGCTGGCCAAATTGCCGGACGCGCCCGCGGGCAGTGGTGGCATCTCACTGTTTATTGTCCCCAAATACCTGGTAAACGAAGACGGCAGCCTGGGAGAACGCAATGATATCTACCCGGTTTCGACGGAACACAAGTTGGGTATTCATGGCAGCCCGACCTGTGTGATGGCCATCGGTGACAATGAGGGTGCGATTGCTTACCTGATCGGGGGCGAGAATAACGGCTTGCGCTGTATGTTCACGATGATGAATGAAGCGCGCCTGAAGATGGGTGTGCAGGGACTGGGAGCGGCCGATGGGGCCTACCAGAAAGCCCTGGCCTACGCCAAAGAGCGGGTACAGGGCGGCGTGCCCATTATTAACCATCCGGACGTCAAGCGCATGTTGCTGACCATGAAGGCAACCACGGAAGCAATGCGAGCCTTTGCCTATACCGAGGCGGTGACCATGGATCGCGCTCATCATTTGAAAGACGCGTCGCAGCAAGCCCGCATCGATATGATGATTCCAATTATCAAAGGCTGGCTTACCGAAATGGGAGAAGAGCTCACCTCCCTCGGAGTGCAGGTTCACGGTGGCATGGGTTACATCGAGGAAACCGGTGCGGCCCAGTATTTGCGTGACGTGCGAATTGCTTCCATCTACGAGGGTACCAATGGTATCCAGGCGGCGGACCTGGTTAGTCGCAAGGTGGCACGCGATGGCGGCGCCGCTATGGAGACTTTGTTGCGGGAAGTCGCGGTCACGGTGAGCAGCCTGATTGAGTCCGGCAGCGATGACCTGGTCGTTGTTGGCAGGGGATTGGCATCAGCACTGGACCAGGCGCAGCGTAGCACCGCGAGGATTCTAGAGCAGTACGCCGAAAATACGGAGGCAGCCATGGCGGGGGCCTTTGATTACATGATGCAGATGGGCTACCTCATGGGCGGCTGGCACCTGGGCCGCTCAGCACTGGTTGCCCGGGACAAGCTCGACAGCGGCAATAGCTTCTACCCACAGAAAATACAAACCGCCCGCTATTACATTGAGCAGGTGTTGCCACGCTCGGTGGGGCATGGGCAGGTGATACTCAATGACAGCGTTGCACTGCAGGCTTTTGCTGAGGGTTGGTTATGACAGCGGTGATTTCAACCCCCGATATAGCCGATGACCACCCACAGGAGGTACGGGCACTGGAGCTGGACCTGCGCAATTACGGTGGCATCAAACAGTTTGCCGGCGCCGCGGTTACCATAAAATGCCATGAAGACAACTCCCTGGTAAAAGCACTGGTGGTAACAGCGGGGCAGGGCCGTGTCATCGTGGTTGATGGGGGTGGTTCCCGGCGGTGCGCCCTGTTGGGCGACATGTTGGCGGAAAAAGCCGCTGCCAACGGCTGGTCGGGCCTGGTGATTAATGGGGTTATCCGCGATGTTGACCAGATCGGCCAGACTGCGCTGGGTGTTCAAGCCCTGGGTACTACACCGTTGAAAACCGAAAAGCTGGGGGTTGGTCAACAGGATTTAGAGATTCACATCGGCGGAACCCGTATTCGCAGTGGCGACTATATTTATGCCGATAACAACGGGGTATTGGTGTCCGCCAAACCCCTGCTTTAATTTTCCGCTAGTCGCATGGACAGATCCAGCGCCTGCACATCCTTGGTCAGGGCACCGATAGAAATATAGTCGACCCCGGTTTCTGCAATAGCACGCAGTCCCGCCTCGGTGATGCCACCAGAGGCCTCCAGCTCGGCGCGACCACCATTGATCTTTACCGCGCTGCGCAGATCATCGAGGCTGAAATTGTCCAGCATAATACGATCGCTGGCCGCCGCCAGCGCCAATTCCAGTTCAGCCAGGGATTCGACTTCCACTTCGACCGGTTTTCCCGGCTCGTTGTTGTGCGCCTTCTCTACGGCAGCGGCAATGGAACCGCAGGCCTGGATGTGATTCTCTTTAATCATGAAAGCGTCATACAGTCCCAGGCGGTGGTTGTGACAGCCGCCACAACTGACCGCATATTTCTGCGCCAGTCTTAATCCTGGCAAGGTCTTGCGGGTGTCCAGCAAGCTAACCCCGGTGCCGGCTACCAGTTTCGCGTAGTGATCACAGCGCGTGGCGGTACCGGATAAGAGCTGCAGAAAGTTGAGCGCGGTACGCTCTCCAGTGAGAAGACTGCGAGCGGAACCCTGTAGCAGGAACATCTCATCGTCGGCTTGAATGCGGTCTCCATCCTGGACTGTCCACTGCACATTCACTTGTGGGTCCAGTTGTCGAAACACTTCATCGACCCAGGCACGACCGCAGGCAATACCGGCTTCACGGCTGATTATGCGAGCCTGGGCGCGAGTTTGATCGCCAATCAATGCGGCGGTAATGTCGCCGCTGCCGATATCTTCAGCCAACGCTCTTGCGACATCCTCGGCGACAGCTTGTGCAGGGGGGTGCATAGGGTCTTCCACAAAAAAAATCTGGCGGCGATTGTAGCAGCTTGGGCTATCATGTGCCTGTTCACACGGGGGGTTGGTATGTCACAGGGGATAGTCGATGGCTGGTTGCAGTCTGCCTGCGCTCGCCCGTCGCCGAACTGCAACCAACGCCCGGATCGGAGTGAAATTGATTTGCTGGTGCTGCATAACATCAGCCTGCCGCCCGGTGATTATGGTGGCGGCTATATCGGTGCATTCTTCTGCAACGAGCTCGATTGCTCCCTCCATCCGTATTTTGAACAGCTGCGCGAGATGCATGTGGCGGCTCATCTTCTGGTTGAGAGGACGGGACAGGTGACGCAGTTTGTGCCTTTTCATATGCGCGCCTGGCACGCCGGGATTTCTAATTTTGAGGGCCGCGACAACTGTAATGATTTTAGTATCGGTGTTGAGCTGGAGGGTCGCGATGATCAGCCCTATACTGAGGCGCAGTATGAAAGCCTGATTCAGATAACAGAGATGCTTGTTGATATGTATCCCGGCATAAGCCAACGGCAAATAGTTGGCCATAGTGATATCGCGCCCGATCGAAAAACCGATCCGGGTCCGGCCTTTGACTGGCAGCATTTTCACGCCAGCCTGAAACAGCGGGGAATATTCCAGTGAAATTCATTGCCCTCATCCTGGCACTGGTATTTATTCAATACTGGGGCTCAGCCCGCTTATTGCATCGTGACGAGTGGTTCCAGGGTATGCGCGAGAGCCTGCGTGAAGCTGGTTTGCCGGGCTCGTTCGAGCTGGCCATCGCACTGTTGGGCCCGTCCCTGTTGTTGTTCTGGTTTCTCGATCAGACCGGTAGCTGGCTATTTGGACTGCTGGCGCTGGCCGTCAACGTGCTGGTGCTGCTCTACAGTTTTGGTCGTGGCGACTACGAGGCTGCGATGGCGGGCTACAGGCGACATTGCCAGGAGGGCGATTTCGAAGCTGCCTTCCTTATGATCCAAGAACTGTTTCCCTGTCAGCAATGCGACGCCGACGCCGAGGATGCTGAGCACCTGCATCGCTGGATGAAGCAGCGCTTGCTCTACATGGGCTTTGAGCGCTGGTTCGCGGTGATATTTTACTTCGCCCTGTTCGGCGCCGCCGGTGCGCTGCTGTATCGCCTGGCACAATTGGCAGGTGAAGTAGCAGAGGGTGAGGAGAGCGACAGTGTACAGACGCAATGGCTGCATGTACTGGACTGGCTGCCGACACGCTTGCTGGTATTTGCCTACACCCTCACCGGCGACTACGTGGGTAGCCGCGAGCAAATGATGTCCAGCCTGCAGGATATTGAGACGCCAAGCGACGAGGTGATCGCGGATGCGGCACACGCGGCTCTGGGGCTGAAATCCACGGTGTTCACCGACAATGGTGATAGCGAGGCCTTTGCCCAGGTCAGTGAGTGGGAGATGGGCCAGTTACACAGTCTGATGAGCCGCAGCGCGGTGGCCTGGGTTGTGGTCATTTCTCTTATCGTTCTATTTGCCTGAAGCTGGAGTTAGCCGATGCCTAAAACCGACAAAAAGGTTGTTATTGTTACCGGTTCGTCCTCGGGAATAGGCGCTGAGCTGGCAAGACTGGCAGCCCGCGAGGGCTACAATGTCCTGGTCAATTACAACAGTAACCGTGAAGGTGCCGACGAGGTCGTTGCCTATTGCAAGGAAGAGGGTGTCGATGCCATGGCGGTGGGCGCCGATGTCGGGGAAGACGCGGCCTGTCGCGCGCTGGCGTCTGTGGCAGCGGATACCTGGGGACGCATTGATGCACTGGTTAACAATGCCGGCACCACCAAATTTTGCCCCCACGGCGACCTGGAGGGTTTGACGGCGGATGATTTTCAGCGCCTCTACCAGGTCAATACCATAGGTGCTTTCCAGATGATCAGGGCGGTTGTACCCACCATGAAGCGAACCGGTGGCAGTATTGTCAATGTGGCTTCGGTAGCCGGTTTACTGGGTGTGGGCAGCAGCCTGGCCTATGGTTGCTCGAAGGCTGCCATGCTGGCGATCAACAAATCCATGGCGCGCGAGCTCGGCCCGGAAATTCGTGTCAATGCCGTGTGTCCGGGCATGGTAGAAGGCGAATGGCTGAAGGAGGGGCTGGGTGAAGACCTCTATCCCATGGTTGAAAAACACTTCGTAGACAAGTCCAGCACCGGGCAAATCATGACCCCGGCGACTGTGGCAGAGAATATCTGGTATTTTGTCGCCAGCGCACCCAACGTGACTGGCGAGCATCTCATACTCGACGGTGGCGCCACTTTGCCCTATTGATTAGCTGTTAGACTGAAACACCCAGTATGTTGATCCTGGAGTTTGCCTATGGTGGCTATAGACCAACCGGATATTACCCTTCCAGAGGTTGTTCGCCCTCGCGAAGATGAGTCGGCAAAGCAACTGCGGCTGACGATTCTCTATCATCCTGAACTGTCCCGCATTGGCGAAGTCTCTGACTTTTCCTTGAACGACAGCGACAGCGTATTGGAACTTGGCAGGTTAGATCCCCCGTTTAGAGATCTGAGAACCGATTTCAGCTCGGTATTGGATGACCCGTATCTCAGCCGCACGCCATTTCAGCTCAGCCATCGAGAGGCGGGAATCAGCCTTGAGGTTGCGGCTGGCGGCAGCTCCCTTTCGGTTGACGGCAGCGTAGTTGTAGATTCTGTTTGCGTGAGTTCCTGCCAATTGGAGCATGGCGCGGTGCTGGTGCTTGCCCGTCGTATAGTTTTGTTGCTAAAGACCACGGCCAGCTTTCACTTGCCGGGAGAAGAATACGGACTGGTCGGTGAAAGTGACGGGCTGCAACGACTACGGGCGGCAATAGGGGTTGCTGCACAGTGCGATCTGCCAGTCCTGGTCATCGGTGAAACAGGTACCGGCAAAGAATTGGTGGCGCAGGCTGTTCACGCCCATAGTGTTCGCAGCGGTGGACAGTTGTTGACGATGAATATGGCGGCAATCCCCGTGGAACTTGCCGCTACTGAATTGTTTGGTGTCTCCCGCGGTGCCTTCACCGGGGCTGATGAGGATAGAGAAGGCTGTTTTGCACGTGCCGATGGCAGCAGCCTATTTCTGGACGAAGTGGGGGACTGTCCGGCCCAGATCCAGCCGTTGTTGTTGAGGGTTCTGGAATCCGGGGAGATTCAGGTACCTGGAGGTAAGAGCAGCATCGTTGATGTGAGGGTTATTGCGGCCACGGATGCGGATCTGAATGATGGGGAGCGCGAATTCAGCGCCGCGCTAAAGCATCGGCTCGGCGGGATTGAAATTTTTCTGCCACCTTTGCGCGACAGGATGGAGGATATCGGGCGGCTGTTGCAGCGGTTCCTGGCGCTCAACCAGTTGGAGAGCGATGCCACTTTTTATCGCGGTGACCGGGACCCGGTTGAGGCAGCCCAATGGGCGGCCCTGGTGTCTGCATTTGCAC
This sequence comes from Halieaceae bacterium, assembly GCA_965237855.1. Lineage (GTDB taxonomy): Bacteria > Pseudomonadota > Gammaproteobacteria > Pseudomonadales > Halieaceae > CBDEGK01. The sequence goes on from CBDEGK010000002.1 coordinate 149,287, forward strand.
TGCATAGTTGGCCTGGTAACGTGAGAGAATTGCATAACTATTGCTACCAGTTGGCGGCGACCAGCCATCGACAGAGCGTGTTCACTGTGCCGGATAGTGTGCAGGCGGGTCTGGCACGCGATTCTCGTGAGCCGGAGAAGGTGCAGGTGGATAAGGCGACTGCCTACAGGGCCCCGGCAGATATACCGGTCGAGGAAATTGCAGAGGCACTGCAACACACTCGCTACCAACTCGCAGCGGCGGCCAGGCGCTTGAATATGTCGCGGCCCTCCCTCTACAACCGACTGGAGGCTATTCCTGGCTTGCGCTTGGCAGGGGATATTCCGATGGAGGAAATAACAACGGTTTATGACGAGTGCGAGGGGCGGCTCAGGCTGGCGGCGGACCGGCTGGCGGTTTCAGAACCTGGTCTATTGCGTCGCTGGCATGCACTTGAATTGGAGGCCCGGCCAGAATTATGAGCAAGGGCCCCATGAATATTGGCCCCTATCGTCTGGCCAGGCTGGTCAGTGAAGGTGGACAGGGCACGGTCTACGAGGCCCGCGATCAACGTTTTGGGCGCAAGGTTGCCGTAAAGTTGATGGCGCTGCCCAAGGCCCGCGAAGATCGGGAAATGATCGTCGAAGAAGCCCTGGTGCTGGCGGGTTTCTATCACCGCTCGGCGGTACAAATTTTCGACGTGGTGGAAACGAAGACCCACCTGGCAATAGTGATGGAGTACATTCCCGGCACCGACTTGAGTCATCTGCAAGAACAGGGCGATCTCAGCTTGCTGACGCTATTGCAGTTGTTGGTTGACCTGTGTGCCGGGCTTTCTGCCTTACACAGGCGTGGTTTTGTTCACCGCGATCTTAAAGCGAGCAATGTACTTCTGGATCGGGACGGCGTCGCCCAGCTCACCGATTTTGGCATAGCGGTTCCGCTGCAGTCGCTGTCGATCCGGGAGCGTCGAGCGGTCGACCTCGCCGGCACTTACTATGCCATGTCCCCCGAGCATGCCCGCGGCGAGACCGTGGATCAACGCTCGGATGTATTTGCCCTGGGATTGATTCTGTTCCGGGCCCTGGCCGGACAACATCCTTTTCCCTGGCGCGGGGATAGTGACGAATTTCTGCAGCGCTTGCTGAGTACGCCTCACCCGGCCTTGGGGGCATTGCGGCCAGACATACCGAAATCTCTTGTGTGCGTGGTGGACAAGGCGCTGGCCAAAGATCCTGCTGATCGACATTACACGGCCATGGAACTGCGGCACGAGTTGCAGGCGGTGGTCAACGGCATGCCGAGGGTGGCGCAAGCGGGTTTGTTGCAACTGGTGGCTGCCAACGCCCGTCCGGAAAAAGGTCGACCACTGTTGCGGCGTCGGCCTGCCGGTCGATTCCGGGATGCCCGCAGCCGCCTGATGAGTCGCAAGGATTGGGGCCCCTGGGGTTTTTCCAACAAGGGCCTGTATCGGGGTATGGTCATTTCCGGGGTGGGATTGGTTATTTTTATGGGCCTTATTCAGCTGGCGGTAAATTTTCTGACTGCACCGGACTGGCGTGTCAGGGTGCTGCCGTCAATCGTGATGGCGGATGAGCTTTCACCGCCACAGCCAACGCCGCAGGAACTCGTCGGCCTGGTGACCGATGCGGTCAACGATCTTCGGGGCATCCGTGTGGTGGAGCGCTCTGCGGATGACAAGCTATATTCACGCCTTCGTTGTAATTACCAGTTGTGTCAGCTGCAGCTGACCCTGGATCGAGGCGCTGACCTGCGCACTGAATACCTGTCGATCATGGCCGATGCACAGCCCGAGGTGTGGCGTGAGGTCATCGATGCAACCCTCGAAGAGTTTTTTGCCACTCTACCTGAGCGTTAGACCGGTCTCCTTTTAGATCAGGGCGGGGCTCATGGCCAATACCATCTGCGAGCCAAAATAGAGGGGCGTTCCCCACAGGCGATTCAGAGACTCTGCCTTCACAAACTGTTGTCTGGCCACGGCCAGGTCAGAGAAGGCGAAGCCCCAGGCACCGGCAATAATCCAGGGGGTGGCCTGAGTGCTGCTCGCCGCCACCAGCATCAAGCCAATGACGACAATGTAGGCGTGTACCGGCACGATCATGTCCGCCGCCAGATAGGGCCGTAACCAGCGCAAGGAGAGGACCGTCAAGAGCGCGACGGGTAGTAGTGCTATGGCGGTGGCAAGACCGCTCAAGGGCAGCTGCAGGAAGGCAATCGCATAGAGGATATGTCCGAGCAGAAAGCTGGCCAGGCCGGCTTTGAAACTCGAATCACTGGCCGCAATGAGCAGAATATCACCAACCATGCACAGGCATAGTCCCGCCAACAGCCATACACCGTAAGTTGATTCCGCAGCGCCCTGCACCAGTGCCAACCAGATAAAGCAGGCGGCTGCGGCGGGTTTGAACAGCCAACTGAGTTGACGCGAGCCGCGAGTCTCTGACCACAGCAGCCCCGCAACGCAGCCGACACTGACGAACCAGGGTAGGAACACCGCACTCATTATTGGCTCTCCAATTTCTTCAGCGAGTGCAGCAGGGTCTCGTTGGCTGGGCAGGGTATGTTCAACTCGCGCGCAGTCTGGCACAGGTAGCCAGTGATATAGTCCACCTCGCTGGGTCGATGGTCGCGGATATCCAGCAGCATTGAGGAATGGTTGTCCGCCGTGCTTTGCATGACTCCCGCGGCAATCTGCCAGACTTCATCGGCGAGATCCGGGTAGCCGCGGGCACGGCTGATACTGGCTAGTTCTTCGCAGAGCGTTTGGGCATGTTGCCGGTAATCGTCATTTTGCAAGAGCTCTCCATTGCGACAGCCATAGATTGCAGTAAGCGGATTTATCGCGCCATTGATAATCAGTTTTCGCCACAGGCTGCGTTCAATATCAATTTCCCAGTTCGCACCCGGCAGTGCGCTTGCCAGCTCCTCGAACCAGGCCGGTGGCTGCTTCGATCCCGGCTGACCCATCCCGGTGCTGCCGCGGCCGACATAGTTCAGCTTCTTTTCTTCATCAAAGTAGGCAGCTTCGGTGGTGGTTCCGCAGAACAGGTTAATGTCGGGATATTCGGTGCTCAGTTGTTGGTATATACCCTGTCCATTATGTAACAAGACGACTGGGGCATCGGCCGTGAGGCGACTGGCAACTGAACGGAATGCCGAGGCAGCATCGTTGGCTTTGGTGGTTATCAACAGCGCCTCTATCTGCTCGAGCTTCTCGGCCTTGACACAGGGTATGGACAGGCTGTGTTCTCCGTCGATCCCGCACAGCTGTAAGCCATTGTCGAATCTGTGGGTCGCGGAGGCATCGCGGGTCACCAGTGTGACCGGTTTCCCGCTGCGATAGAGATGACTGGCCAGCAGGCATCCGATCGCGCCGGCACCCAGTACATGCCAGTGGAAACTTAACGGTGATATCATTCACGCCCTTGTATGTGGAGATAACCATGCCTTCTTTTGACATTGTATCTGAAGTCGACCTGCACGAGTTGACTAACGCGGTTGATCAGGCCGGACGGATTATTGCCAACCGCTTTGATTTCAAGGGAGTCGATGCCTCTTTCGAAAGAGAAGAGCGCACGGTGGTGATCACCGCTGAGGCGGAATTCCAGGTAGACCAGATGCAGGATATGTTGCGCAGTGCCCTGGTCAAATGCGCGATCGACCCGAAGTCCATGGACATTGGTGAGGCCAAGACTACCGGTAAACAGGTCAAGCAGGCGGTGACTCTGCGTCATGGCCTGGACAGTGACCTGTGCAGGAAAATCATAAAGCTGATCAAGGGCACCAAGATCAAGGTGCAGTCGCAGGCCCAGGAAGAGCAGGTTCGTGTCACTGGTAAAAAGCGGGACGACCTGCAGCAGGTCATGGCGATGCTGCGTGAGGCCGACCTGGACATGCCCCTGCAGTTCAGCAATTTTCGGGACTAGCTGGTGAGCCATGAGGAGCTTGTAACGTGTCTCGGCGGACGCGATCTGGATGGTTTGATCGACCCCTATTTTCTGCGTGAATTTGGGCTGGGCAAGCCCGGTCAATACGGTATGGTGTGTGGCGATGTGGCGGCGGAAATAGCGGCGCTGGAATCCCTCGGAAGTACACCGTTTATACACGTCAATATGGGAGCGCCCGGCTGGACCGAGCAGGGTCAGGCCCGGGCCGTGAAAGTGGAAATGGCCATGGCTTATACCGCGGATGGCCAAATCGAATTGCTTGGCAAAGGGCAAGGTACGGCCTTTTATAGCGATGTCATTCCCGCGGATGGCGCACTGACCCTGCACCATGTGTGTTGTTTCCAGAACAACCTGGATGAACTGAAAGTAAGATTACCCGCTGCGGGTTACCCGCTGTACCTGGAGGGAGGCATCAGTCTCGGCATTCTTGCCACCCATTTTGCCTACTTTGATACCCGGGAAAAGCTGGGTTTCTGGCTGGAAATTGGCCAATACCGTTTTTTGGGCCAGCATCGCCCCCCCACTGAAAAATTGATTACCCGCCTGGCGGGATGGCAGCGACGGTTCAGCAAAAAGAACTGATTTGCTCCTCGTCCGTTCGCAGTATGACGCGGCGGCCTAAACTGGCGATAATGTCCCTCTTTATTTTTACATCGGAGTACAGAATATGGCCAAGGCAGCAGAATATGGGCTGGGCCCCGAAGCCTTTCCCCGCGGTTGGTTTATTGTGGCTGAGAGCAAGGAACTTGATGAAGGTCCTTTGGCGGTGCGGTTCTTCGGTAAGGACTTTGCGCTGTACCGGGGTGACAGTGGCCAGGCCATCATGCTTGATGCCTACTGTGCCCACATGGGCACTCACATTGCTGCCAGCAAGAGCGCGATAATTGTTCAAAATGGCGAACAGATTGAGGGCGACAGTATACGCTGTCCCTATCACGGTTGGCGTTACGGACCCGATGGCAAGGTGGACGATATTCCCTATCATGACGGACCACTACCCAAATCCGCCGCTATCGGCTCTTACCACGTCAAGGACGTGATGGGCTGCGTAATGATGTGGCACGACCCGGAAGGGGGCGAGCCCGAGTACGAGGCGCCCTGCCTGGCGGAGTGGGATGACCCCAGCTGGGTGCACTGGGAGCTGGATCACCTCGGTGAAATTGCCATACACGGACAGGAGATCCTCGACAACATGGCCGACTCCCAACACCTGGGGCCGACCCATGGAGCGCCCTGCGAGTACTTTGAAAATGAAATCGATGGCCACCTGTGCATCCAGCGCCAGGGTGGATTTCACCAGGTATACAACGCCATGCTCACCACCACCACCTGGTATACGGGTCCTGGTGTGCTGCTGTCCAAGCAGGAATTTGGCGATGTACTGACCTTTGAACTGATAGCCAACACCCCCGTTGATGACGGTGTATCCAAGGTTTGGCACGCGGCCCTGGCCCAGGCCCAGAACGTGCCGCATTCAGAGGAAGATATAGCCACCGCGAAAGGCATACAGGCAGGGGCACTGGACGCCTTTGCCGCGGATTTTGACGTGTGGACGCACAAGCGTTCGGCCATTCGTATCATGCAAATGAAAAACGATGGCCCCTTCAAGATGGTACGCAAGTGGTACGGCCAGTTCTTCGACAGCCGCGACAATGCCGGCAACTACCTGGACGAAGCGGCCGGTATTTATCATGTGCCCTCGCTGGAGAAGCCCGACGACAACGCGAGGGCGCTTGAAGCCGGCCTGTTTGGGCGCTGATTGATGAGTGCAACATTGCCGGATTTGCAACAATTTGTAGGCCAGCGCTTCGGCCCCTTCAATTCCTGGGATGCGGTCAATGCGCCCATGATTCGCCATTGGTGCGAAGCCATGGGAGACACCAACCCCATCTACACCGATGAGGATGCCGCCATCAGTGCCGGGCACGACGCCCTGGTAGCGCCTCCCACTATGATGCAGGCCTGGGTGATGATGGGCTATAACGGCGAGCGCGCACCGGGCTCAGATTCCGGCAGTGCCTTCGCCTGCCTGGATGTGATAGAGGAGGCCGGCTTTCCCGGCGTGGTCGCGGTGAACTGCGAGCAGGAATACAGCCGCTATCTGAAGGTGGGCGACCAGGTCCATTACTACGCGGAGCTGGAGTCGGTTTCCGAACAGAAAACCACCGCCCTGGGCAGCGGCTACTTCTGTACGGAACTGTCCACCTTTTACAACCAGGATGATGAGGAAGTTGGCACCATGCGTTTTCGCATCTTCAAGTACCGTCCCGCGGACCGTGAGTAAAGCGATGGCCAATGTTGATTTTAATTCGCTGTCGATCGGCGATGAGTTGCCTGAGCTGAGTATCGATATCACGGCCAAATTGATTGTGGGTGCGGCCATCGCCACGCGCGATTACCAAAATGTCCACCACGACAAGGCTGCTGCCCAGCAGTTGGGCTCACCGGATATTTTCATGAATATCCTGACAACCAACGGCCTGGTTGGCCGCTACGTAACCGACTGGAGCGGACCCAAGGCGCGTCTGCAGAAGGTTGCCATCAAGCTGGGAGCGCCGAACTATCCCGGCGACTGTATGGTGATGAGTGGCAAGGTGGCGGCGATGGACGGCGCGGCGTCGACGGTGGAGTTGGAAGTGTTGGGGAAAAACCAGTACGGCAACCATGTCATGGGTACCGTGGTTCTCGAGTTCTAAGCCGCGTTCTAGCGGGTAAAAATCACCAGCAGCAGCATAGCTTCCTCGATTTCGAAGAAGGAATGCTGGGTGGCCGCCTCTATATAGAGCAAGCTGCCCGGTGTGACCTCCCGCTCCTCGTCGCCGAGGCGCATACGGGCTTTGCCTTCCAGCACAAAGTACACCTCGTCTTCATCGTGCGGAGCCTGCATGTCTTTACTGCCGGCTGCCAGGGCGTAGAGGCCGCAGCTCAGGTTCGGTGCATTGAGAAACTCCAGGTATTCCACGTCCTTGCCCTCAAGGCGCTTGCGTACTTCGGCCAGGTCTTGTACTTCCCATCCATCAACGGCCATGCCAGTTTCCCCCCCCACGAATTAAAAAAAAACCACTATAAAAATCAATCTCACTAATATACTGGCTGAGGCACCATTCAGGAAGGTGGAAACCATCGAATATTCATGATGTACCGCAAGAGAATGCTCAAAGAGGGGAGTTAAGTGGGTGACTGGGCAAGCACCTTGCGGCTGAAGCCCGATATACTGGCTGGATGTTTGAGTTTGAGCAGATACCCCAGCACCTGCGCCAATACGTTGCCTCCCAGGACTATGATCAGCGCTACAGCGCCCGTGATCAGGCGGTTTGGCGCTATATCATGCGCGCGTTGATTGACCAGCTGAAAGACACGGCGCACTCGGTTTATTTCGAGGGGCTCGCGGCCACTGGCATTTCGGCAGAGCACATCCCGAGTATTGAGGAAATGAACCACTGCCTGGCCAGGCTCGGCTGGCGGGCAGTGGTCGTCGACGGCTTCATTCCGCCGCAGGTGTTTATGGAGTTGCAGCAGAATCGAATATTGGCGATCGCCCAGGATATGCGCAGTATTGACCAGATCCTGTACACGCCGGCGCCGGATATTGTTCATGAGGCGGCCGGTCATGCGCCCATTATTGCCGACCCGGAATACTCAGAATACTTGCAGCGTTTCGGCGAAATCGGTGTCAAGGCGATGTACAGCGACCAGGACCTGGCTGTGTACGAGGCTGTTCGCCAGCTCTCGATAGTGAAGCAGGATCCAACGGCGAGCGCGCAGGAGCTGGTGGCCGCAGAACAGGCGCTGGCACAGTGTGAGGCAGAGCACAGCGTGCCGACAGAGCTTTCCCTGCTGGGTAGATTGCATTGGTGGACCGTGGAATACGGCCTGGTGGGCAGCCCGGGAAATTTCCGCCTGTTTGGGGCCGGCCTGCTTTCCTCGTTGGGCGAGAGTGCCAGTTGTCTGGATGAAGCCGTGGGCAAGGTGCCACTGAACGCCGATGCCATCCTGGCACCTTATGATATTACCCGCCAGCAACCGCAGTTGTTCGTGACCAAGAGCTGCCGCCACCTGACCCAGGTCCTGGAGGAATTCGCCGATACCATGTGTTTTCGCAAAGGTGGCGCCGAATCTGTGCAGTATGGAATTGACTGCGGCATAGTCGCCACCGCCGAGTACAGTTCGGGCTTGCAGGTCAGTGGTAAATTTGACCGCTTGCTTAACAATGCCATAGGGCGCGAGATTTACTTTGGCACTTCCGGCCCCACCCAGTTGGCCTGTGGTGGAGAGGAACTGGAATCCCAGGGAATCGACCATCACCCGCAAGGCTTTGGCTCACCGGTGGGGAGAATATGTAACTTGATGCAGCCGTTGGAGGATGCCAGCGAATATGACCTGCAAGTGCTGGGAATTCGGCGTGGTACCGAGGTGGTGCTGGAGTTTGTGTCCGGCGTCACCGTGCGGGGTCAGTTGCGCGCCATTACCAAGCATCGGCATCGCAATGTGTTGATGAGTTTTACTGATTGCACGGTCACCGGCCCCGCTGGGGAACTGCTGTTTGACCCGGACTGGGGTGATTACGATATGGCGGTGGGTGAACGCATTGTCTCGGTGTACCCGGGAGTTGCCGACCCCCAGCAGTTCGAGATTTTGCCATCGCGCTCGAGCCAGGCCAGTCCGGCGACTACCCACAGCGCAGCGGAGGAGGCTGAGTTTGAGTTATACGCGCAGATTCGTGCCGCCAGGGAGTTGGGGCAGGTCGATGATACGCAGCTCCGTGGCTGGCTGGAGAAGACGCAGCTATTGGCGGGCCCTCAATGGCTGTTACTACTGGAACTGCTGGAACTATGCCCGGATGACAGCGAGCTGAACGCGCAGATCCGGAAAAGTTTGGCATTATTGAGGAATGAGCATCCGCAGCAGGCCCAGCATATTGAGTGCGGTTTGCGTCTGTTAGACAATTCACCACCTTAGCTGTCGCCGATCTGGAAAAGACTATGTTTGAACAACTGCAACAACTACCCGCCGATCCCATATTGGGCCTGTCTGCCTTGTGCAAGGCCGATCCTAACCCCAGCCGGGTAGACCTGACGGTGGGAGTGTACATGGACGAGCAGGGTGTCACGCCGGTTTTCGAGGCGATCCGTCTGGCCCAGGAGCAGCTGGTGCAGGAAGAGGTCAGCAAGGTTTATATGGCGCCGGTGGGCGACGCTGATTTCAATAGTGGCATACGCAAACTACTGTTGGGAGAAGGCAGTACCGCGCTGGCAGAAGATCGGGTCATGAGTATCCAGACCCCCGGCGGCTGTGGTGCTCTGCGTTTAGGGGCGGAGTTGATCAAGGCTGCCAACGGGGATGCCAGGGTCTGGGTGAGCACACCGACCTGGGCCAATCACGTTCCGCTGCTGGGCAGTGTTGGCCTGAATATCAAGGAATACCGTTACTACGCCGCTGCTACTCACTCTGTCGATTTCGAGGGTATGCTGGCGGATCTGCGCGAAGCCAAAAAAGGTGACGTGGTGCTGTTGCATGGTTGCTGTCACAACCCCTGCGGTGCAGATCTTAATCAGGAGCAATGGCGTGCGCTTGCCGCGCTGGCCCAGGAGATTGGTTTTACTCCCTTTGTGGATATTGCCTATCAGGGTCTTGGGGATGGCCTGGATGAAGATGCCTACGGTTTACGCCAGCTGGTGGCCGCGGTGCCGGAGGTGCTGGTAGCGGCTTCCTGCTCAAAGAATATGGGCTTGTACCGGGAGCGGGTTGGTGCTTCGGTGATTATTGCCGGCAGTGCTGCGCGCGCCCAGGCGATACAGAGCCAGGGCGCAGCGATAGCCCGGAAAAGTTACTCCATGCCCCCCGCCCATGGCTCGATTCTGGCCGGCAAGGTGTTGAGCAGCACTCAACTGAATCAGATATGGCGAGGCGAGCTGGACGAAATGTGCCAGCGCATAAACGGTTTGCGTGCAGTGTTGGTCGAGAAACTGGCTGCTGCCACCGGCGAAGATTTCAGTTTTATTCAGCGCGAGAAGGGCATGTTTTCCTTCCTCGGATTGAGTGAGGGGCAAGTGCTGCGATTGCAGGAAGAGCACAGCGTTTACATGATAGGTTCTTCACGCATCAACATTGCGGGTGTTAGTGACAGCAATATCGACTACTTTGCCGAGGCGGTAGCTAAAGTCTTGTAACTTGTTCCCACAGGCTGGTCAGGTAACGGTAGACGCCACGGTAATCTGCCAGTCGTTGTTCCTGTTCGGGGCTGGGGGTCGCTTGCAGGTAGGCAGCCAGCAACTGATCGCATTCGCCCGTTGGTAGCAAATCCCCATCGCAGATGGCGGCCAGGTCGAAGTAGGGGTCACCGGTGGCCGCGTACTCCCAATCGATCGCCAGCAGTGCGCCGCGATGCCACAGGCGATTCGCCGCCAGCAGGTCGTTGTGGCACAGGCATTGGCTGGCACTGTTCTGAAGCCGTTCGCACACTATTTCAATTTTGGCATCCACACTCTGCCCCAGGTGCGCCAGGTAGCGCCGCATGCGGTCGAGGGCTTGCATGCGGAATTTGACCGGGGGCAGTTGATGAATGCCCCTGAGCAGATCGGCGAGCTGGGTAATTTCCGTTTGCCTTGATATCTCCGGCACATCGTCTTGGCAGAATTGGCTCACCAGGATGCCCAGATCGGGGTTGAAATAAACCGGCCTGGGAGCAAGGTTGGCGGCGTGGGCGGCCAGTTGAATATGCCATTCGGCATTGCGATTGAGACCCAATCGCTGCGGATTGACCCCGTCCAGGCGCATGACAAATTGATGGCCACCGGCACCGGCGAGAGCCGAGATATTGCTGCGCCCGCCATCCAGCGGCCCAATCAGCTGAGGTTTTTCAGGCACTGGCGTATCGCAGTGCCAATGGGAATACTGGTCAAGGGCCTGTTGAAATTTCAGGCGTGCTGTGTTCGATAACTCTGTAGCCATTGGCGGAAGCCGAATATCGCTATGAGAATGTAGATTACAAATAAAGCGGTGGTCAGGTACAGCTCTCGATCCAGGTAGAGAAATATCGAGACGGCATCAATCACCAGCCAATAAAGCCAGTTTTCCAGTATTTTCTGCGTGACCATCCAGGTGGTAAAAATGGCACCCCAAGTGGTGAAAGAGTCTAGATAGGGCAGGGCGGCGTCGGTATTCTCGGCCAGCAGCCAGCCACTAACCAGGCTGGAGATCAGGATGGCGGTTATGGCGAGACCGTGCTGTAACGGTCGCCAGCGTTGGATAGCCAAGACCTTGTCCTGGCCGGTACCTCGTTGCCACTGCCACCAACCATAGATGGCCATGACAACGTAATAGGCTTGCAGTCCAGATTCCATCAGCAGGTTTACGTCCCAGAACAAGACCAGGAAGATGGCGCTGCTGATGAAAGCCGCGTACCAGCAGGCGATGTTCTCCCGCACCGCGAGGAGCAGGTAGGCAATCCCGAGGATGACGGCACAGACCTCCCAGTAGTCCATGATCAGAAGGTATAACTCGCGGTTACACCGATCATGCGCGGCTCACCGTACTGGTAGTAGGGCTCGGTCAGGTAATCTTTACGGGGATCATTGCCGAAGGATCCGAAGCCGCGCACGTAATAGTCCTCATCGGTGAGGTTACGTCCCCACAGGGCGACTTCCCAGTTGTCCCCAACATACCCCAGGCGAGCGTTGAGCAGGTCATAGGCATCAGCGCGTGCCTCGTGCCGGTCGGAGAAATAGAAGCCGTCTTTGCCTGCCAGTCCCGCTTGCAGATAGAGACCACCGGCAAAGCTGTAGCGGCCACCGAGGGCATACTGGTAATTGGGAGCCTGGGCCTGTTCCCGCCCCGACAGATCCTCGCCATCAGCATTGATGTAATCCTCGTACTCGGTTTCCAGCCAGCCGAGGTTTAACCACAGTGATAGCGCCTCGGTGGGCAGCCAGTTCAGCTCTAGCTCGGCACCGTAATTATTGCCCTCAGCAGCGTTGTCTGTGTACTCGATAAACGTAGTGGCGCCATCAGGCTGTTGCACCAGGAATGAACCCTTGACCTGTTGGTCTTTGCGATCCATGTAAAACAGAGCCGCTCGTACCACCAGCTTGCCATTCGCCCGTTGTCCCTTGAAACCGAGTTCGTAGTTGATGAGTGCTTCTTCGTCATATTCCTGCACCGCGCGCAGTTGGTCCCTGACATCCGGATCTTCGGTGACATCGATACTGGCGAGTATTTCAGCGTTGACGCCGTTGGCTCGATAGCCGCGACTAACGCTGCCGTAAACCATGGCGTCGCCATCCAGGGTGTATTCCAGGGCCAAACGGCCACCCCATAAATCTTTGTCAGGATCGAAGGCAACCGCATGGTTGTCGCTGTAGTCGGTTTTACGATTTTCTACCCTGAGGCCTGCGATCAGCGCGAGTTTCTCACCCAGCTGCGCATCGAGCTGACCAAACAGGGCCAGGGTTTCCGTGTCGTAGTTACTCAGGAAGTCGTCTGCAAGATAGGTATAGCTACGCTGCAAACTTTCTTCGTCGCTGAGGTAATAGAGACCCAGCGCCCACTCCGTGGAGTCACCGAAGAGCCTGGATTCTTCGTTCGATAATAATCTCAGCTGGGCGCTGTAGCTGTCGCGCTCGCGCTGGTAGCGGTCGAAAGAGCTGTAACCGTAGGGATGGAAGCCCTCGTATACCCAGTCTTCATCATAGCCGTAATCGGTTTCGGTGGTGGCTGCCGTGACCAGTACCTCGGTATTCAGGGTGGCATAGCTTGAAGACAAAGTGAGCGACAACGCGGACGACTTCTGTTCGTCCTGTCCCGGCTGATCACTCAGGGTGTCGCGCTCATTGTCCAGGGAAAAGGCATCGTAACCATTGGCGATATCGATATGGGTGGCGCTCAGCTCCAGTTGGTGTTGCTCGGAAAGTTCCCAGGCCAGGCGTCCGCGCAGGGTTAGCTCGTCGCGCTCCTGGGTGTCGTCGCGATCGAGATAATCATTGTCGGCGTAGCCGTCACTGTTGAACTGCTGAATGGCGACGCGATAGCCCACGGCATCGGAGAGGGGGCCGCTACTGACAAAACCCAGCGCCCAGGTGCCGTAGTCGCCGGCGCTAGCCTCCAGTCGGTGGTAGGGGGTATCGGAGGGTGCGTTGCTGCGAATATTAATCAGTCCTGCCAATGCGTTGGCGCCGTGCAGCGTGCCCTGGGGGCCGCGCAGAATTTCCACCTGCTGCACATCAAACAAGGTCGCAATAGTACCGATGCCACTGAAGTCGATGCCATCAAGTAGCAGGCCCACCGAGGGATTCAGGGGTTCCTGGAACTGGCTGCGCTCACCAATGCCGCGAATTTGAAAAAAACGGGCTCGGGAACTGCCGCTGGCAAAGTTGACGTTGGGAGCCAGCTTGAGCACGTCTTCAAGATGTTGCGCAGCTTGCTGGCGAATGGTGGCTTCGGTCAGTACGCTGGTGCTGTTGCTGTCCTCAAGCAGCCCAACTTCTCGCAGCTGGGGGGTGACCACGATCTCTTCCACCGCGGAGTCGGCGATGCCGGGGGTGGCTGCTGCCAACAGGGCAGCGTAGAGGGGGCAATATTTTATGTTCACAGAGTCTCTCCAATAACTAACGAAAGAGACCCGGTTGGCGACGTGTGGGGCAAGATACTGCTACCTATTCCTACGCCGGTATTAACCGGATCAGGTTCAAGGGTTCGCCGCGTCTTGTCATAGACAAGCGCAACATCTCAGGCAGAGCCACCCCTCAGGATTTAGCACACCAAAATGTGCGCGGGAAGTGTATCATTGGTCTCCTGCCCGGGGAATACGAAAATGAGTTCTGGCGACGACCATATCTCCTACAGCGACGTCGACTCCCAAATGGGAGACTTTACGCGCACCGTGGAGATGAATGAGCGCATCCTGCACCAGTTGCAAACCTATGAACTGATGCTGCTCGATGCCGAGAGCCTACCGGCGTTACTGGATGTCCTGTTGATCAATACCCGGGATCATTTCGGACTCACCGCCACTAATCTTACCTTGTGGGATTCTGAAGGAGCCATTGCCGAGTTGCTGCCGGATGATATTGATTACGGGGATGATTTGAAGCTGGTGCGCGACTCCTTCGACATGCAACAGATGTATGGGGCAAAGCCGCAGATTGAAGTCATCGATGTCACCGATCACCGCACCAGCGAGGTATTGGAGGGCAGTGACGAAGAGGTGGAGAAGTTGATCCTGCTGCCACTGGTTCGCGATGGCCACGTGGTGGGCAGTTTTCACTGGGGAACCAGTAAAAAGTCTACCTTCACCACGGCTCTCGAGCTGGATTTTATCGCCCACCTGGCAGCCATCGTCGGCATTTGCCTGGAGAACTGTGTCAACGCCGAGCGTCTATCTCAGTTGAGCCTGTTGGACCCGGTGACTCGTTTGAGCAATGCCCGTGCCTTTGGCCTGGAATTGCGCAAGGAAATTTCCCGCGCCCATCGCGGACAGAAATCACTGACTTTGTTGTTGCTGCATGTGGACGACTACAAAAATATCACCGATAGCTATGGCCATCTCTCTGGTGACCATGTGCTGAAAGCCATTGGTGGCAAAATATTCAGCATGTTGCGGAGCACAGATTACCTGGCCCGGATCGGCGTTGATCGGTTCGGGATTCTACTGCCAGCCTGTACAGAGGCCAAGGGCAAGGAAATTGCTGAGCGTATGCGCAGTGAAACTGAGTTTATGGAAATTGATGATAACCGCGGGGCCAACCTGTTTGCCAGCCTGTCCATGGCTGTTACTGCCTGGAACCCCCTGAACTACCCGGCCGTTAACATGGAGCAGTTGGCGGGCCAGTTGCAGGCTACGGCTGGTCAGGCCTTGAAACGGGCGGTAGATGGCGGCGGCAACCGGGTTATAGTAAATCGACTGACTACGCTGTTAGTTTAAACCCTTGAACAGCTATTCCCCCTGCTGCATGGGCAAAGGGAGTAAAATGATCGTCCTTTTTGGAGTGAGGACGAATTGTGGCGTTCGACCCTGTAGAATTTGCTGGCAGTAAAATCCTGATAACCGGCCCAACCGGGCAGGTCGCGGAACCTGTGGTGGCGGCACTGGCCCAGGTGGCCGATGTGTACGGGCTGGCGCGCTTCTCCAAGCAGGAAGACCGCGACCGCATAGCCGCGCTCGGTGCCACTTGCCTGGCGGCGGATCTGGCCGACCCCAAGGGCTTGCGAGATCTTCCCAGTGATTTCGATTACGTACTCAACTTTGCGGTAGTGAAAACCAACAACTTTGACTATGACCTGGCCGCCAATGGCGAAGGCGTCGGCCGGCTGATGTTGCACTGCAAAAATGTGAAGGCGTTTTTGCATTTTTCATCGACTGCCGTCTATGAATATGCTGGCCACGATCCCTGCAAGGAAGATTCCCCCCTCGGGGACAACCATCGGGTCATGTTCCCCACCTATAGCATCAGTAAGATTGCCGCGGAAACCGTGTGTCGCTTCGTGGCCAGGCAGTTCGGCATTCCCACCACGATTGCCCGTCTGAGCGTACCCTATGGCAACAACGGCGGTTGGCCATTCTTTCACCTGTTGATGATGAAAGAGGGCATACCCATCGATGTGCACCCGGAAAGTCCCAACTATTACAACCTGCTGCATGTGGATGACTACATCGAAAAAATTCCCAGATTACTGGCGGCGGCGACCACCGACGTCACCACCACTAATTTTGGTGGCAGTGATCGAACCAGTATCGAAGAGTGGTGCGCTTACCTGCGGGAGTTGACGGGTTTCGAGCCGGTCTTCAAACAAGAACCCAAGGCCTTTGGCAGCCTGTGCATCGATACAACACGCATGCACGAGTTGATCGGCGAAACATCCGTAGATTGGAAGCAGGGCATTAAAGGGCTCGTGCAGAACATGGCCCCCGAGCTGCTGAAGGAGGCTTCCCAATGAGTTCGCTGGAACAGCGCGTTGCCCGCCTGGAGGCCATCGAGGCGATTAAAGCGCTGAAGGCGACCTATTTTGCCGCCTGTGATAAGAAAGACCCGTCGCTGGTACGCAGCTGTTTCGCCGATGGTGACATTGACCTGCAGTACGGTCGGGTTGGCGATTACACCAGCGCCGATGCCATGGTGGAGGTGTTTTCAAAGCTGGCCTGTGAAGAGCATATCGTCGAAATGCACCATGCCCAGAACCCGCGCATCTCGGTACAGTCTGAGACGGAGGCCAGTGCGGTCTGGGGCTTGTACTACTTCATGATTGATACCAATCAAAACACCGCCACCCAGTTGGGTGGTTCCTACGATGATGAGTATCGCTGTATCGACGGTGAATGGAAAATCACCCGCTCGGTATTCAATTTGAGTTCAACCCTTATTACTGATGTCAGTGAGGCACTCGCGAATGTTGTTTTCGCCGGTCGTACTGCGCCAGTGGAATTCGACGATCCTTCCCGCCAGGCGGGATGATGGAGGCATTAATGTACGATTTGATTATTCGCAATGGTCAATTGGTAGACGGCACCGGTGCCCCGGCACGTGTTGGTGATGTGGCGGTTAGTGATGGCCTTATTGTGGCGGTGGGCGTGGTAGAGGGTGAGGCCAGGCAGGAAGTTGACGCCAGCGGGCTGATGGTGACGCCGGGCTGGGTCGACACCCACTCGCATATGGATGGTCAGGCCACCTGGGACCCACTGCTGGCTCCAGCAATCAATCACGGTATTACCACCCTGGTTATGGGTAACTGTGGCGTCGGCTTCGCGCCCTGCCTGCCAACGGTTGAAGACCGGGATCGAATGATAGCCGTGATGGAAGATGTGGAAGATATTCCCGGTGCGGCGCTGCACGAAGGTATCAGCTGGGATTGGGAGAGCTTCCCCGAATACCTGGATACCCTGGACAAGTTTCCGCGGGCAATTGATGTCGCCGCCCAGGTTCCCCACTGTGCGGTGCGCACCTATGTTATGGGTGAGCGCGGTGTTAAAAATGAAATCGCGACGCCTGCAGACGTCGAAAAAATGTCCGCTATCGTCAAGCAGGGCATTGAGGCGGGGGCGATTGGATTTTCTACGTCCAGGACAGAGCTGCATATGACCCGCGACGGTATGGCCATGCCGGGCACCTATTCCGACGAGGCGGAGTTGCTGGGCATTGGTGCAGCCCTGGGTGAGCTGGGTAAAGGCATCTACCAGCTGGTGTCAGACTGGGACGACTGGGAAAAAGAAATGGATTGGATGAAGCGCCTGTCTATCCAGAATAAGTGCCAGATCAATTTTGTGCTGTTCTATCAGGATGAAACTCAATGGCCCCGTGTAGAGGCGCAGCTGGAGTACGTGAAGAAAGCCAACGCCGATGGCGCCATGCTGGTACCCCATGTGGGCGCTCGCCCGGTCAATGTGTTGATGAACTTCAACGGCACCACCCATCCTTTCTTCCTGCATGTAAACTTCAATGCGCTGGCCGAACTGTCACCACAAGAGCGTATTGAAAAGCTGCGTGAGCCGGCGGTAAAAGCTGCCATCCTGGCGGAGGAGACACCGGTGATGGGTCACCCGGTGGCAGACCGAATGACCACCGACTTTGGCCTGATGTTTGAACTGGGTGAAGACCCCGACTACGAGCCCCGGCTGGAGGACAGTATTGCCTCACGCGCTGAGGCAATGGGCATTACCCCCGAGGAGTTGGCCTACGACACGCTGCTCAAGAACGATGGTAGTGCCATGTTGTATTTCCCGCTGATGGGATACGACAACGGCGACCTTAGGCGCCAGGTCGACATGCTCAAGGATGAAAATTCCGTGATCAGCCTGGCCGACACCGGCGCGCACTGCGGTGTATTGTCGGATGCATCAGTACCCACCTACTTTATCTCCTACTTCACCCGCGACCGTGAGCGCGGCGAGCGTTTTGAGCTGGAGCTAGCGGTGAAAATGCACACCCATGACACCGCTCGCTGCGTGGGCCTGGAGGACCGGGGTACGCTGGAAGTGGGAATGAAGGCCGATATCAATATTATCGACTATGAAAATTTGAAGACGCTGGCGCCCAGGATCAGTTACGACTTGCCGGCGGGTGGTCGTCGCATGTTCCAGGAGGCCGAGGGCTACCGCGCCACTATCGTTAGCGGTGAGGTGGTCATGCAAAATGGCGAAGCCACCGGCGCGCTCCCCGGCAAACTGATTCGCGGCGCGCAAGGGGCGCCTCACTGATGGCATCAGATCAGCGCTTGGAGGGCAGAATTGCACTGGTCACCGGTGCTGCCTCGGGTATTGGCCTGGCCTGCGCTCAGCGTTATCAGGCAGAGGGTGCGACGGTTGTCGGTACGGACTTGAATGGATCGGACGACCCGGTATTTGCTGCCTTTCACCAGCTGGATGTGACTGACGCTGCCGCTCAGCAAGCCGCGGTGGATGCAACGCTGGCAGCTTATAGGCAGATCGATATTCTGCTGACAGCGGCCGGCATCGGCGATGCCGGCCCCATCCATATGGTGGAAGAGGAAGCCTTCGAACGGGTCATCGACATCAATCTGAAGGGCACTTTCCTGTCGATGAAAGCTGTACTGCCGTCCATGTTGGAGCGGCGTAGCGGCTGCATCATCACGGTGGCCAGCGTCGAGGGTCTTAACGGCTGCGAGGGTGGCAGCTCTTACAATGCCTCCAAGGGTGGCGTGGTACTGCTGACCAAGAATGCCGCCATCGACTACGGCCGCAGGGGCATCCGCGTCAACAGTATTTGTCCCGGATTTATCGATACGCCGCTGTTGCGCCAGGTAATGGACATGGAGGGTCTCGAGGCATTCCGGGCCGATGTGGAAAATCAGCACAAGCTGGGTCGTTTTGGTAAGCCGGAGGAGATTGCCGGCGCGGCATTTTTCCTGGCCTCAGATGATGCCAGTTTTGTGACTGGCCAGGCCCTGGCAGTGGATGGCGGCTATACCGCGGGCCACAGCCACGGCTTGCTTGAAATGATGGGTCTCAGCTAATCGGTGAAGGAGCTGCGGGATAAGCTGGTCCTGGTAACCGGTGCCGCCGGTGGTATTGGATTGGCAACTGCCGAGGCCTTCGCGCGCGAGGGCTGTCGCCTGGCATTAATGGATATCGATGGCGATCGCCTGATCGACGCGCGTGAGAGAGTGAAAACCGCCTCACTGAACGTGCTGGAGCCGCTGGCGCTGGCTGTAGATCTTACCGACGCCGACGCGCTGGCAGCCGCCTTTGAACATTTATGCGATGCCCGCGGCAACGTCGATATCCTGGTCAACAATGCGGGCGTGTGTGCCGGGGGCCGCTTTCACGACCTGCCCGCTCAGCATATCGACCCGGTTATCAATACCAACCTGGTCGCCCCCTTGCAGCTCTGCCATCGGGTCATTCCCCCTATGTTGGCCCAGGGCAGCGGGCATATCGTCAACATCTACTCTTCTTCCGCCAGCCTGGCGGTACCTGGCTTCGTGACCTACGCCGCCAGTAAAGGTGGCCTGGCCACGGCTACGCGTATTCTGCGACGGGAGCTGTCGGGCAGCGGTATCGATCTGACCTTGCTGTGCCCGGGCAGCATCCACACCCCCATGAGCGACGCCATGATTGCCACCGGCAAAGGTCCCGGGGCCATGCCCCAGTCACGACCAGAAGTACCCGCAGCGGCGGTAGTTGAGGCGGTAAAATTCAACAAGCGCCTGGTGATGGTGTCGCAGAGTCCGCTGATGCAGCGCATCACCGTGCTGCTGGACAAGATTTTTCCGGCTTTGCTCGATAACTACTGGGTGGGGCAGGCTGATACGGACTATTACTTCGCTGCAAGTACAATAGGTACTCGCTCGATGGATAAAACGATATGAATTACTCTCATCTCATGTCTCCCGGTGCAATCGGCGGGCTGGAGTTACGCAATCGAATTCTGATGACGCCAATGGGCTCCAACCTGGCAGAGACGAATGGCCACTGCGGCGATCGAATCCAGACTTACTACGAAGCCCGAGCCAGGGGTGGAGCTGGTGCAGTCATCGTCGGTGTGGGAGCCATTGCCTGGCCCGAGGGGTCCTGTAATCCCAACCAGGTGGCTGTTTCCTCGGACGAGTTTCTACCGGGCTTATCAGCTTTGGCCGAGCGGGTTAAGCAACATGGCTGCCGCGCCGCTATCCAGCTGCAACACGCAGGCAAGGTAGCGGTATGCGATATTGCGGCTGGTCGCCCCATGTTGGTGCCGTCGCTGCCGAGCGCATCCAAAGACGAGATGATGTATGCCCTGACGCCCGAAGAGATCGGCGCTTTCGTCAAATCCTATACCAAGGATGGAGCAAAAATTGAATACAAGGTTGCCACCGCTGAAGATATACAGTGGTTGATTGACAAATTTGCCGAGGCGGCCGAGCGGGCCCAGCGGGCGGGATTCGAGGCAGTGGAGCTGCATGCGGGTCACGGCTATATTATTTCCGAGTTCCTCTCTCCGCATGTCAACAAACGGGAGGATGAGTACGGAGGCAGTCTGGAGAATCGCGCGCGTCTGTTGGTAGAGGTTATTCGGGCGGTCAAGCAACGCTGCGGTGCCGGCTTCCCGGTCTGGTGTCGCATCGATTCCAAGGAATTCCGGGTCGATGATGGCATTGTATTTGAAGATGCAATTCAAACTGCCGGCATCGCCGAACAGGCAGGCGCCGATGCCATCCATGTCAGCGCCTATGCCGATCCCGCTTCCGGTGTCGGTTTTACCGAGGCGCCGCTGGTACACGAGGTGGGCGGCTTTTTGACTTTCGCCGCGGGCATCAAAAAAAATGTATCTATACCCGTGATCGCGGTGGGGCGGATTGAACCGGATGTGGCTGATAAGGTCATTGCTGCGGGGGAGGCAGATTTCGTTGCCATGGGACGCAAGTTGCTCGCTGATCCAGATTTGCCGAACAAGTTAAGCCAGGGCAGACCCGCCGATGTGCGCCCGTGTATCTATTGTTATGTCTGCGTCAGCCAGATCTTTTTGAACAAGCACGTCATGTGTGCGGTCAATGCCCAGACCGGGCACGAATTGGATACGCTTGTCCTACCGGCGGAGAATCCCAGGTCGGTGGTGATCGTGGGGGGAGGTCCCGCTGGTATGGAAACGGCGCGGGTTGCGGCCCAGCGTGGGCACCGGGTGAGCCTCTTTGAGGCCAGCGGCCGCCTGGGTGGCACGGTATTCTTCTCGTCCATTGCCTATCCGCCGAACCTGCGATTGATCCAGTACCTGGAAAAACAGGTGCGTGAATTGCCCATCGATATACAGCTCAATAGTCGTCTGCAGGCGGCGGATATCACCGCCCTCGATGCGGATGTGGTAGTGGTTGCCACCGGTGCCCTGCGCAATGCGCCGCCCATACCCGGCGCGGATCAGGCCCATGTTTATAGCGGTGACGAATTGCGCAACTTGATGACCGGTGAAGACGCAGAAGTTGCCCGGCAAAAACTGGGCTGGTTTGATCGGCTGATGATGTTTTTTGGTAGCTTGCTGGGCATAACCCGCAGCACCGCGCTGATTCGCGCACTGGGCCATCTATGGATGCCCGTGGGCAAGAAAGTTGCTGTTGTGGGTGGCGGCCTGGTGGGAGTCGAGCTGGCTGAGTTCCTGGCCGAGCGCGGTCGCCAGGTGACAGTGATTGAGGAAGGCGAGAAATTTGGTGTGGAGCTTTCCGTGGTGCGCCGTTGGCGCCTGCTTCACGAGTTGCGGGAGCTGGGTGTCATCATGATCAACAAGGCACAGGTAGCGCGCATTGATAGCCACTCTCTGCACCTGCTACTGGAAGATGGCGACGTGGATATCGACGCCGATACGGTTATCCTTGCCAGCGGTGCCGAGAGCAATCGCTCCCTGGCCGATGAATTGGAGGGACAATTGGAGATTCATGTTGTGGGAGATTGTGGTGGCGTTGGCTATATTGAGGGCGCCATGCATAGCGGTAACCGGGTCGGGAGAAGTATCTAAATGGAAGCAACACGGCTTGAATTTGAGGGTGAAGATGGAGTAACCCTGGTGGCAGACGCCTACGGTGACCCCGGGAATCCACCGGTCATACTGGCTCATGGCGGTGGACAAACGCGCCATTCCTGGGGAGGTACCGCACAGACGCTGGCAGAGCAAGGCTGGTACGCGGTGGCCTATGATCATCGAGGCCATGGCGAGAGCAGTTGGTCTGAAGACTCTCTCTATGACCTGTTGCACTTTGCCCTTGATATGGCATGCCTGGCGCGGACCTTTGATACTCCGCCCGCCGTTGTCGGTGCATCCCTGGGTGGCATGTCTGCCATGCTGGGGGCTGGTGAGATTGAGGCGGGTTTGTTTTCCGCCATCGTGCTGGTAGATGTCACACCCAATCTCAACCGGGAGGGCGTAGAAAAGATTTTTCAGTTTATGTCGTCGCATATGCATACCGGATTTGCCTCCCTGGAAGAGGTGGCGGATGCGGTAGCTACGTATACAGGCCGGCCTCGAAGAGATGATCTCAGCGGTCTGCGTAAGAACCTGCGCGAGCGGGAGGGGCGTTTTTACTGGCATTGGGATCCCGAGTTTTTTAGTCCGCGCCTGGACGGGCCGCACAACCCTGATCGCCTGGTCGATGCCGCCAGGCGCATTGATTTACCGGTACTGCTGGTGCGTGGCCGGGCGTCAGATGTCGTGACCGAGACAGAAGTCCAACAGTTTCTGGAGATGATTCCTCACGCCGAGTACATTGATGTGGACAAGGCTCGACATATGGTCGCAGGGGATCGCAATGATATTTTCACTGAGGCCGTTGTGGGTTTTCTGAAGGAAATACTGCCCGAGGTGGCATGACTCCGGAGCGCATTGCCAAGTTGCGAGCCGTGCTCGACTGCCGCCAGCCTGACCTGACGGTAATCACGGATTTCGTGCACAAGCAGCGCAATGCCTCAGCCATCGTGCGCAACTGCGACGCCGTCGGCATCATGTGCATGCATGCGGTGGTCGACAAGCGCGACTACAAGGCATTCCGTGGCACCGCCATGGGTTCACATCGTTGGGTGAAAGTGCAACGCCATCAAAGCCTGTCTGAATCGGTTGCCGCCGTACGTAAACAGGGTATGCAGATTGTGGCGGCACATCTGGACGACTCCGCGGTGAATTATCACGACATCGATTACACTAGGCCGACAGCGCTGTTGCTGGGCGCAGAAAAACGAGGCGTCAGTGCCGAGGGGGTGGCTTGCGCTGATTACTGTGTCAGCGCACCCATGGTAGGGATGGTCGGCTCCTATAATGTATCCGTCGCTGCTGGCATCATCCTGGCGGAGGCCCAACGACAAAGACAGACGGCGGGGCTCTATGACAGGCGGCGCATTGACGATGCCACATACCAGCGGTTGTTGTTCGAATGGGGTCACCCGCAGGTACGACAATTCTGTATGGAGCGGGGCCTGGACTACCCTACGTTGAACGAGGAAGGAGAAATAGATGAGCCTGCAGCCTGGTACGCACGAATAAGGGAGATGAAAGAATAATGGATACGCTGCTCCTGTTGTTGCTGTTTATATTCGGCGGTGTTGCCCTGATGGTGGTGTTGGGGGAGCGCTTTGCCAAGCCCATTGAATCTGAGAAACTGGGCAAGATAACGCGTTGGATACTTCCGCTGGTTGGCCTCAGTATCATCATCCAAATGTTCCGCTACTGGCTGCAATAGCACTTGCGCCTGGCTAGTGCCATTGAGCTGACAGTACTGGGCAGCCTCTGGGGTGGTTCTTTCCTGTTTATGCGCGTGGCCGCCCCAGAATTTGGCCCGGTCACCCTGATAAGTCTGCGAGTGAGTATCGCTTGCCTGGTATTGGTACCGCTGCTTCTCTTACAGCGGAAATGGCGGCCGGTTATTGAAAATCCCGGGCCGATGTTGTTTGTCGGCGTAACGAATTCAGCGTTGCCCTTCAGTCTGTTTGCCTTTGCCACCCTGTCGCTGACGGCGGGCTATACCGCAGTGATTAACGCCGCGGTGCCACTTTTTACGGCGGTCGTTGGGTGGGTGTGGTTGCGGGAAAAACTGGAGCGACGCGCGCTGGTGGGGCTATTAATTGGCATCGGTGGCGTGATCGTGCTGGTGCAGGACAAGCTGGAAGCAGGGGCCGTTGGGCAGTTGATTGCAATCTCGGCGGGTCTGTTTGCGTCCCTGTCCTATGCCGTGTCGGCGAACTTCACTAAACGTCACCTGTCAGGCTTCGGTTCACTGGAGCTGGCGGCAGGTAGTCAGATTGCTGCGGCCCTGGTGATGCTGTTGCCGGGAATTTTACTGTGGCCCGAGCAGCCAGTGTCTGCGCAATCCTGGTTGGCAGTGATAGTACTTGGGGTAGCCAGCACTGGCTTCGCCTATATCCTCTTTTTTCGGCTGATTGCGGAGCTGGGACCCGCGCGAGCCGTGACAGTGACTTACCTGGTGCCCATTTTCAGCATGATTTTCGGGCTTACTTTTCTGCAGGAGATCGTCACTTTGGCCATGGTGGGCGCCTGTCTCCTCATTTTCCTCGGAACCGCCATGGCCAGTGGCCTATTCACCCGTTAAGGTGATGCTATAAGACGTCTTTTCTGCCATCATGCGGCATCTTTCTGGTAGCTGGACAAACTAATGGGTCAAGAACAACGCTTGATGGATGGCACTCTGTGGGCCGATTTTTGTGATGCTCTGAAACGCACTGGTGAACAGGTGCTGCGCAGGTCAACCCCGGAAAACAGCTTTGACCGCGCCGAGGGTTATCGGTACCTGACCCGCTTGCTGCGACTGAGCCTGGAAAAGAACATCGAATACAGCGATCCACGCTTCCCGGAGTTCTATTCCCTGTCCCACGCCACTGCCAAGATCGGTAACGATAACCCGGACAATTTCTACCAGAACTGCGCCATCAGCGGAAAATACGATTACCGGATCAAAGGCCACCGCGGCACCATTCCCTATCTCAGCATCGAGACCAAGGCCGGTTCCTACGGCACCACGGGTACCATGGCACCGACTGGTCATATCGAGTTGGAGCAACTGGATATTCTCGATGATGGCACCTTTGAAATTATTGTCAGCACTAAGCAGCAGCCTGGCAATTGGCTGCCCATGACCGCAGAGTCTGACAATATGCTGGTGCGACAAACCTTCTACAACCGCTCCCAGGAGATTCCCGCCAGCCTGGCCATTGAATGTCTGAACCCGGATGGTGAGAATGTTCTGGAGCCACTGAAGTTTGCTCAACAACTGGACAGTGTGCCGAGATTCATCGATGGGACGGCTGGACTATTCGTCGATTGGATGGATATATTCAGCAAGCACATGAACCAGTTGCCTGCCAATGACCAGGCCATGTGCCTGACCGCGGGTGGCGATCCGTCAATTTACTATCACAACAGCTACTGGCAGTTGGCGGATGACGAGGCCCTGGTGATTGAGGTGGAGGAACTGCCGGACTGTCGCAGTTGGAACTTCCAGCTTTCCAATTACTGGCTGGAATCCCTGGATTACCGCTACTACCCAATTTCTGTAAACAAGCACACAGCGAAATACGAGGTGGATGGCTCAGTGAGAATCGTGGTGGCGCACGAGGATCCGGGCCCCGACTATCCCAACTGGATGAATACCGCCGGCCACCATTGCGGTTCGATGTTGTTCCGTTATATCGAGGCGGATAGCTTTCCCCCTATTACAACGCGGCTGACAAAGTTGGCGGAGTTGTGCGCATGACGGATTGGCGTGCCGATACCCTGGTAGCTGAAGCCTGCGCTGTTGATGGTCTCAGGGATTTTGGCAGTGACAGCTATCGCCAGCCACTGGAGAAACTGGTCTACTCCCTGGAACATGAGGCGGATTTGAACCAAATTGGCGTCACTGTTTTACGCCAGCGCGTGGTGGATATCCTCGCCAACCAACTGCGTATACAGGCGTATCTGCAGCGCCACCCGGAGATTCTCGATGAGGAGATTGTCGAGCCGCTGGTAGTAGTGGGCCTGCCGAGGACTGGCACCACCATGTTGCACAGGACCATAGCCGCAGACGATCGGATGTTCGCACCGCTGTGGTACGAGGTGCGCTATCCCTGTCCGGCGCTGGACTGGGATCCTGCCGGTGTGGACCAACGGGTGGTCGATGCCAAGGCAGAGATGAAAGCCATGGTAGATGCAAACCCTGAATTGTTGGCCGTGCACCCTATGGATGCCATGGGTCCCGATGAGGACATCATGTTGCTGGAGCAAAGCTTTTATAGCTTCAATATCCAGGCCTTCGCCAGGCTGCCGACTTTCGACGCCTGGATTGAAGCCCAGGACCATACTGTTGGCTACGAGTATCTCAAGTTGCTGCTGCAGTTTCTGCAGTGGCAAAAGAAAAGGACCGGCCTCAGTGCTGAACGCTGGACGCTAAAGGCCCCGCATCACTTGCATTACATGGACCTGGTGTTCAAGGTGTTCCCAGATGCAAAAGTGGTTCTGACCCACCGTGATCCGGTGGACACTATTCCGTCATTAACCAGTATGACCGCTGGTATTTGGGTGATTTATTCGGATAATGCAGATCCGACTGAGGTGGGACGCACCTGGTCCCGCAAGTTTGCCAATGGTATGAATCACACCATGGACGTGCGCGAGCAGATGGGTGATGAGCGTTTCCTCGACCTGTGGTTCAGGGACACGGTGAGCCAGCCGCTGCAGGAGATTCAGAAAATTTACGATTTCATCGGCATGGAGCTGACCGATGAGGCACGGGCGGAAATGACCCAGTGGCAGGACTTCAACAAACGTGAGTTGCGGCCCCCCCACGAGTATACGCTGGAGCAATACGGATTTACCGAGGCGGGCTTAAAGCAGCAGTTCGACCGCTATCGACAGAAATTTATCGACTAAACCTACAACAGGAGATTATGAACATGGCAGAGCAGAAAGCCACCAACGTACATTGGCATGAAGGGGATATCACCCGTGAGCACCGCGGCAAGATACTCGGCCATAAGGGCGCAACCCTGTGGTTTACCGGCCTGTCCGGCAGCGGCAAGAGCACCGTTGCGGTAGAACTCGAGGGCACCCTGAATGAGATGGGCGTGCTGTCCTACCGTTTGGATGGCGACAACGTGCGCCTGGGTATAAACAAGAACCTGGGTTTCAGTGCTGAAGATCGCACCGAGAATATCCGCCGCATCGGCGAGATTTCCAAGTTGTTTGTAGACACCGGCGTTATTGCTCTGAGTAGCTTTATCAGCCCCTACCGTGAAGACCGTGACCAGGTGCGCGCGCTGCATGAAGAAGCAGGCATGGATTTCATCGAGATTCACGTGGACTGTTCACTGGAAGCCGCTGAGGCGCGCGACCCCAAGGGTCTATACAAAAAGGCACGGGCGGGTGAAATCAAGAACTTCACCGGTATCGACGATCCCTACGAAGAGCCACTGAAGCCCGAGATTCACTTGCACTCTGACCAGCAGAGCCTGGAAGAAGAGGTCAACATTATTCTGGCTGCGCTGAAAGAGCGCGGCATCATCAGTTAAAGCAGGAGATACACATGATTAAGCCACACGGTTCCGATGAACTGAACCCGCTGTTTGTTTACGATTCAGAGAAGCGCCACGCGCTGGTACAAGAGGCTGAAGGCCTGCCTTCAATTTTGTTGAACTCAGCGGCAGCTGCCAATGCGGTGATGATGGGGGGCGGCTATTTCAACCCACTGACCGGTTATATGAACCTGGCGGATTCGCTGCAGATTGCAGAGAACATGCATACCGCCGACGGCCTGTTCTTCCCAGTGCCGATCGTCAACCTGACCAATGAAACTGGTGTAGAAGCCGGTAGCCGTATTGCCTTGCGTGATCCCAATATGGAAGGGAATCCCGTCCTCGCCATTATGGACGTGGAAGCTGTGGAAGCGGTCAGCGATGAGCAGATCAACCATATGGCGGAGAAGATTTTTCGGTCACTGGATGAGAATCACCCCGGGGTCGCGACCTTCACCAGCTTGGGTAACACCATGCTGTCCGGGCCTATCCAGGTATTGGGCTTTTCCTATTTCCAGGCAGACTTCCCGGATACCTTCCGCACCGCGGTAGAAATTCGCAATGAAATTACCGAGCACGGATGGCAGAAGGTTGTCGCCTTCCAGACTCGCAACCCCATGCATCGCGCTCACGAAGAGCTCTGCCGTATGGCCATGGATGACCTGGGTACCGACGGCATCCTTATTCACATGCTGCTGGGCAAGCTCAAGCCGGGTGATATCCCCGCCGAAGTTCGCGATGCCTCTATTCGCAAGATGGTGGAGCTGTACTTCCCACCCAACACGGTGATGATTACCGGCTATGGATTTGACATGCTCTACGCGGGCCCGCGGGAGGCAGTGCTACACGCGGTGTTCCGTCAGAACTCTGGCTGCACGCACCTCATTGTCGGCCGTGATCACGCCGGGGTAGGGGATTATTACGGTGGTTTTGATGCGCAGACCATCTTTGCTGAAGAAGTGCCCGAGGGGGCCCTGGAGCTGGAAATCTACAACGCGGATCACACCGCCTACAGCAAAAAGCTGAACAAGGTGGTGATGATGAAAAACGCGCCTGACCACGACAAGGAAAATTTCGTGTTGTTGTCCGGCACCGCCGTACGCGAGATGCTGGGTAAGGGCCTTGCGCTACCCCCGGAGTTTGCCCGCCCCGAGGTGGCCAAGATTCTCAGCGACTACTACCAGTCAATCGATGGTTGAGCTATTGGTGCTGCGCGGTGTCCTGCCGCGCAGCACAGCACAGCACCCTATTTAGTGTTCTACATTCAAAGCTGAAAGATATACCCCGTCAGAGTTTTCGCGCTATGTATCTGCGCGCCCACATTATCTGGAAAGTAAAGTAACTTGCCCTCTTCCAGGCGGGCTTGCTGCCGGTCCGTTTCAAACACTCCTTCACCCCCGGTAACGTACAGGTAGCTGTTGCCTGGCGCTGCTGGTAGAGGCATCTCGCTGTTCACATAAAACCCCATCAGCTTGGCGTCTCCGGTCGGGGCCAGTGAATAGGCAACATCCGGGCCGGGGTCCAACTGTTTGGGCAGGACGATCACCGGTGGCTCACTGTCTCCCAATCTTGGGTCATCCTCGCTGAGATACAGGTTGCCATAAAAGCCGGGCCTGGAGAAAACCAGGTTTGCCTGGGGAGTGTCGCTGTTATTGATCCACTCGTGCGCGGCGCCCCGCGGTATTTGTAACAACGTTCCCGGCTGGCGCAGCTCTGAAATCTGCCGCAGAGCACGAGCTTCTCCGAACCAGTGGCGGGTGGTGGGTGAACCAGAAAGTACCAGTGTGAACTCCCTGGCATGGGGGTGAACATGAAGCGGCACCCGTTGTCCCGCCGCGAGTACGTGGATATGCAGGCTGGCGCCGTCGCTGTTTTGCAGGGGGAAGGAAATATCGGTGTCGAGGGGCTTTTCGATGACCTTCTGCTCTACCATGGCCCGCACATCAATGAGTTTTAGCGAGTGGTCGGCACTGATGTCAGCGATGACAGATGGGGAAGGTGCCGTGCCCTGGCCAGGATCTGGGTTACAGACGGCAAGGCCCAGGTTGAGAAGCAGGCAACACCGCAGCAAATTTCGCCTCTCAGTTCTCATTTGCCGAGTGCAAACGCGACCAGGTAATCACCTGGTGTGGTACCCAGACCGGGATGTCCGCCGGCGGCAATCACCACGTATTGTTTGCCGGTA
This sequence comes from Halieaceae bacterium, assembly GCA_965237855.1. GTDB lineage: Bacteria > Pseudomonadota > Gammaproteobacteria > Pseudomonadales > Halieaceae > CBDEGK01. Next base: position 178,883 of record CBDEGK010000002.1, read on the forward strand.
GATTCCAGGTAGTAAGTCATCGGGGTGGCCTGTCCACCCGCAGGTAACCGCCCTTGCCAGCGAGTTTCTCCGCTTTGTATATCCAGTGCTCGCAGGTAGTTGTCCATGGCAGCTGCAACAAAAATGAGCCCGCTAGCGGTTACTATGGGCCCGCCCATCAACGGGGTGCCAAGATTCAGGTTGGGTACGATGGCCGGGACAATATCTTCGATGGTACCCAGTGGCCGCTGCCAGAGAATCTTACCTTCGCGCATATCCACGGCACTGATCTGGCCCCAGGGTGGCTCACTGCAGGGGGTGCCGAGCATAGACAGCAGGGGGCGCCGCCACATACCGTAGGGTGTGCCGGCCTGTGCTGTGAACTGGGCTTCATCGGCCAGTTCAGTCTGCTCCAGCTCTTCATAAGTTTCCCGCTCAACCAGCGTGACCTGGGTAGGCAACTCGTTGCTGTTGATGATTGCTATTTGCCGATCCGGGTCGAAGGCGATACCACCCCAGTTAATGCCGCCGCCATAACCCGGAAAGCTGACAGAGCCAGCCAGGGAGGGTGGCGTGAAAATGCCCTCACTGCGCAGTCCCTCAAGTTTCTCGGCACAGCTGTACTCATCTAACAGAAACATGCCCCAGGCGTCTTCGCCATGGAAGGGTTGCTGGCGGGAAACCGCTGGCGGCAGCGTCGGGATGGGTTGGGTCGGTGATAACTGTTCACCGGCAACGCCGCCCTGGGGAACAGCTGTTTCATGAATGGGGAAGATGGGCTCGCCGGTAAGCCGGTTGAAGCTGTAAATAAAGCCGGTTTTGTTGGCAATGAGAACAGCAGGGATGGATACACCGTCGCGTTCCAGTTCCACCAGGGTGGGTTGAACCGAGGTATCGTAATCCCAGACATCGTGATGTACTAGCTGGTAGCCCCACAGAAAATTCCCCGTGCTGGCGCGCAGGGCGACTATGGAGTTGGCCCACTTATTGTCGCCCAGGCGCTCGCCGCCATAAAAATCAGGGGCTGCCGAGCCCGTGGGGATATAGACAATATCCCGCTCTGCATCAGCGGCCAACGGGGCCCAGGCATTGGCAGCACCGGTGCGCTGTGCCTGCTGCAGCTGCCAACCAAGACGGTGTGCTCTCTCTGCGGTTTTCGGTATCGGGTCCCAGCGCCAGAGTTCTTCTCCCGAGCGTGCGTTGTAGCCTCGGACAATGCCCAGTTCTACTTCGACCGCGGTATTGTCGCCAATGGCCGAGCCGCTAATGAGTGTATCGCCGACGACGATGGGTGGTGAGGTGAGGTTGTAATCAACATAGTTTCGCTGGCGCAACCGGGCATCCCGGCTCAGATTGATCTCGCCCACCGTGCCGAAATCGGTGCAGGGCTCACCGGTTTTTCCGTCCATCGCCAGTAAGCGGCCATCGAGGATACCTATGTAAGCTCGCAGCGAGCAGTGCGCGCCAGTCTCCGCGAGTGGGTCACGCCACAGAGTCACTCCGCGATTGGCAGTTTCCGAAGTGGGCTTTTGTCGATTCAGCTTTGGGTTGTGGCGCCAGACTTCAGTGCCGGTTGCCGGATTCAGCGCGATGACGATGCCACTGCCGGTGGAAATATGGAGAAGCCCCTCGACCAATACTGGGTTGGTCTGAAAGGTAAAACCGCGCCGGGTGCCTTCACCCAGTTCGCCGCTGCGATAGATCCAGGCTGGTTCCAGTTTCTCTACGTTGTCAGGATTAATCTGATCGAGCGCAGAGTACTGCAATCCATGGAGGCTGCCGCCGTAGTATGACCAATCCAGGTTGGGCTGTTCCGCGATTGCTAACAAATGCGACGATAGAACAATCGAGCACAAAGACAATTTCAACAGATGTCCAGGCATCAGTGACCTCCCATGCCTTGATCTGGGTCGTTGCAGAGCATGTTGTGCACAGCCGTCGGCGAGTAGGGCTCGCCTTCTTTCAGCTGAACGTTGAGAAATAGCGGTTTGCTATTGACATGGCCGGACGCCGTATCCATTAGAGAATAATGATCTATGATGGTTGGCGTACTGAGATTTGTCGGCACCGGTATCTGGTCGGAATGGCCAGCCGCCAATTGGCCGCCGTTGTAGCTCAAGGCCCAAATACCATCTTGAGAAACGATCGGAAGGGAGTGGCTTGAGTGTGCGTTGCCAGGTTCAATGGCGGTGGCAAAAGTGAGCATGCCAAAACCCGGACTGCGTTGAAAACTGTCTCCCTCTGCGCTCAATCCCGCTGGGGATTCTGACAAGCGAATATTCACCTTGTGCACGTTTAGATGCCAGTCGAGATAGCCCTTGATAATTGATGGCTGCAGCTGATCTTCCCTGATTTTCTGATGCTGATTGCCAGTGGGATCAGTCTCAAGATTGTAGTGGGAGGTCAATCGAACATCGCTGGCGGTTAACAGTCGCAAGTGAAATCGCTCTTTACCATTGGCAGAAAGTATTCCGTAGGAGCGATAACGTCCGGCGTAAGATTCCCAGTAGAGCTCTCTCTCCGGCAACGGCTCACCAGTCAATGCGGGGAGCAGTGAAATACCATCAATCTGTGGCAGCCTGGAGCTATCAACTAGTGCCAATAGTGTTGGGTAGATATCCGTGATACTGCTGATGCTGTCAGTCGTGGCTACATCACTGCCAATTGAGGGTGCGGATATAATCAATGGCACCCTCAATGCGCCTTCTCGGAAGCTGCCCTTGCGACCACCATAGGGAGCATTGTTATCGGCTTGCTTGTTGGTGCCGCCATTGTCGCTAGCGAAGACAATGATGGTGTTGTCTGCTTCTCCACGCAACTGGAGTTGGTGCAGCAGCCGACCAATATTGCTATCCAATTGTTCCACCAGGTATTGATAGTACGCTTGCTTTTGATCTCTCATCGGGTGGTCATTGGTAAATCTGGCCGCCGGCTCAATAGGCGAATGGGGAGCGTAATACCAGAGATTGATAAACCAGGGTTTGCCGCTCGACTCCTCTATAATATTCAGCGCTCGCTCGGTGAGAATGTCGTTGAGATGGCCGGGGTGTTGTTCCTCTGGAGCACCATCTCGGCTCAACCAGGGATCGAAATAGGTCGGTTTGGAGAGACGGATCTCTCCGCCCGCATGCCGTTTACCCGCCAGGCGCCACTGACTGGTAAAGGCCAGGCTGCTGTCAAAATCCTGCTGATGCGGCCGCGCCGCTTCTATGGTGTCACCCACATGCCATTTGCCGATATGGTGAGTCATATACCCCTCGGTCTGTAGTGCCCTGGGCAAGGTCATCGTTTCCGGGGATATGCCCCGACCATTCGGTATGAAACCCGTACGACTGGGGCTGAGCCCGGTGAGGAGGGCGGCACGGGCTGGAGAACAGCTGCTATCGGCGTAAAAGCGGGTAAATCTCACCCCCGCTGCGGCAATACTGTCGATGGCTGGGGTGCTGGCATTGGTACCGCCGTAGCTGCTGACATCATTGACACCCAGGTCATCGGCCAGGGGATAAGCAGGATATTGGGTGGCCGTTGCTCTACGCCTTCCTGGGCGCAGCTGGAGTGCAGCAGCAACAGCAAGACAGACGCTAGCGTGGTCAGTGATTTAGGCATTGCGGGCATGCTGCCATACAGCGGTTGGCATATTCAACCACAACCGGCTAAGTCGCGGCGTTAATGGCATTTTCCAGGGCAAAGGTTTACGCTGGCCAACCCTTTTTACCTGCTTCGTCACATTGAGTATCCCGCTATGAGTACCGAAGAACAGCAAGCCTTTGAAGAGCTGATTTACAGCTACGTGGGCAAGAAAGTCTGCCAACGTGCGCCGGCCAAAGACGCCGTCAATGCCGCTATGATCCGCCACTGGGCGGAGGCCATGGCCGACACTAACCCGGCCTATACCGACGAGGAATGGGCGGGGCAGAGCAGTCGTGGCCGCACCATTGCACCGCCGGCCATGATGTACGCATGGAACCAGGAAGGTTTTCCGGTGGTAGCCCAGGGGCGAGCGCCGGATGCCCAGACCGAGATGGTGGATACCTTCAACGAGCACGGTTACACCGGCGTGTTGGGCACCAATGTGAAACAGGAGTATTTCAAGGAGATCGGCATTGGTGACACGGTCTTCATGGAAATGGTGATTGATACGATTTCCGAACAAAAAGCGACCGCGCGTGGCATCGGCTATTTTTTCGAGACCCTGGCCACCTTCTCTGACCAGGACGGCGTGGAGATCGGCAGCCAGCGTTTCCGGGTGCTGAAGTTCATTCCGCCAGAGCAAGCCGAAGCCGCGAGCACTGGTGGCGATGAGGAAAGCGCGCTGGAAGTGCCGACGCGCATCGCTTCCCCCCGCGGCCACGACAACAAGTGGTGGTGGGATGCCTGCGATGAGGGCAAGGTGCTGATTCAGCGCTGCAAGAGCTGCCTGACCCTGCGCCACCCACCGCGTCCCATGTGTGGTGAGTGCCAGTCGGAGGAGTGGGATTCCGTCAAATCCAGCCTTGAGGGCGAGGTACTCAGCTACACGGAACTGCACCACCCCAAAATACCCGGTTATCAATACCCGTTGATCTGCGCTGTTATAAGACTAGGGGAGGGTACCAACCTGGTGGCGAATATCGTCGGCATTGAGCCACAGGATGTAACGATTGGCATGCAGGTGCAAGGTAAGGTGGAACAGGTTGACGAGAAGACCATGTTGCCCCAGTTCTACCCACTGCACTGCGATAAATAGGCCCACAGGAGATTAGGGATGACTGATTACAAGACACTGAATTACGACACCGTCTCTGTGGGCGACAAGCTGCCAGCACAGGACATCGACATCACCACTGGATTGATTGTGAGCACGGCCCTGGCCACACGCGACTTTGAACCCGTCCATCACGACAAATCGGTTGCCCAGGCTGCTGGTCTGCCCGACGTGTTCATGAATATTCTCACCAGCCAGAGCTTCATGACCCGTTTTGCCACTGACTGGAGTGGACCGGAGGCGGTAGTGAAATCGCTCGATATTCGCCTTGGCGCACCCAATGTGCCGGGTATGGTCATGACGGTTACCGGTGAGGTGACCGCCAGGGATGACGACAGCGGCGTGGTCGATGTCGCTGTGCTCGGTGAAAACAATATCTGGGGCATGCATATGCAGGGCACCGTACAACTGCAATTGCCCCTCTCTAGCAAAGGGAGAGCCTAGGACATGGTTGCAAATATTAAGGACAAGGCCGTCATTGTTGGCGTCGGTAATACCGAGTTCAGTAAGAACTCGGGTATCTCTGAACTGCACCTGGCGGTAAAAGCCTGCAAGGCGGCCATTGATGATGCCGGTCTCAAGCCTTCTGATATTGATGGCATGGCGACCTTCACCATGGATACCTCGGACGAAATTGAAGTCGCTCGCGCCCTCGGTGTGGGTGACATGACTTTCTACGGTCGCGCCCACTATGGTGGCGGTGCGGCCACTTCCACCCTGCACCAGGCGGTGATGGCGGTTGCCACCGGCATGGCGGAGACCGTGATTTGCTACCGAGCACTGAATGGTCGCTCGGGCCACCGTTTTTCCGGGGGTGTATCGGGTGATATTACCACTGCTGATGCTATCCACTGGGGCTGGTATATGCCCTACGGATTGCTGACGCCCGCCAGTTGGGTGGGTATGTTCACCCAGCGCTGGATGCACCTGACCGGGGTCACCAAGGACGCGCTGTATGAAGTCGCCAAGACTACCCGCGATTACGGTGCCAATAACCCGGCGGCTTTCTTTCATGGTCAGACCTTTGAGCGGGCTGAGTACGATGCCCAGCGCATGATCTCCACGCCCCTGCAGCTGTTTGATTGCTGCCAGGAGAGTGATGGTGGTTCCGCAGTGATTGTGACCACGCCGGAACGGGCCCGTGACCTGAAACAGCCCGGTGTCTCCATACGTGGCGTGGCCCAGTGTGCCGCCAAGGACCAGGAGCAGATGACATCGTTTTACCGGGAGGAATTTGCCGGCATTCCGGAGATGGAGCACGCTGCCAAAGACACCTACGCCATGGCGGATCTCACACCCGATGATATTGATGCCGCGGTGATTTACGACGCTTTCAGCCCCATCGTACTGTGGCAATTGGAAGCCTGGGGATTCTGTGGTTTTGGCGAATCCGGCGATTTTGTCAAAGACGGTGCGCTTAGGCCCGATGGTCGATTGCCCACCAATACCCACGGCGGTCAATTGTCTGAAGCCTATATTCACGGCGTTAACGGTATTGTGGAGGCCACCAAGCTGGTGCGCGGCACATCTGTGAATCAGCCCGCTAAAGACATCAATCACGCCCTGGTTACTTCAGGTGTTGGTATTCCCACCGGTGGGGCGCTATTGGGTAAACTCGACTAGAAGTCTCTTTTAGTCGATCTCGGACCAGCGCCGCTCGGGGTATAGGGCCACGGCCGGCGCATAGACAAACTCATCGCGGTAAGCCTTGCGCGCCAGGTATTGAACCAGGGGTTCGTCATCCAACTGCTGATTTTCAATTGCTGTCACCAATGCCTGGTTAGACGCGTCAAAAGACTGCGCCGGCTTTTGTAGCAACTGCGCGATTTCATCACACTCGGTTTGTTCTAGCCACTGCCCGTAGCGTTGCTTGCGGTCCATGCATTCGATCAAGCGCGCGGCGTCCTGAGCGCGGGATTTCATAAAGTCATCCTCAGCTCTTGGTAGAACATCATTTTGCAGCGCCGACAGAGCCGCCTTGGGCAATAGATTGCTGACGGCTTCATCGGCGGGTAATTCCGGTATCGAGAGTTCAATTCCCAGGTATTCGGCGATACCTTCACAGCTGGAACGATCGGTGACGTAGCGATAGCACAAGTACCAGGCCAGGGATTGGCCCGGGGGTGGGTTGGCACAAACCGCGTGTATGGGGATCATGCCGCGAATATTCTGTTGTAAGCGGTAGTACATGGCGCTCTGGCGTTGGTAGGGAATACCACTTTCCTGCTGATATAGGTCGAACAGGCCTTTTAGCCCACCGGACGGATTCCAGAATTCGCGTACGCAGATATTGCCCAGATCTTCCATGGGGTCGCCCCAATGGCCCCATTCCCAGTCAACCACCACGCTGACCTGGTTATCCTTGAACATGAAGTTCACCGGGCCGGTGTCGCCCTGCACCAGCGAAACCCGGTCAATTTGAGTGGGTACGAAGCGCCGCAGCCAGTCCACCCCATAGCTGAGCAGGGGATCCGTGTAGTTCTCGAGAAAGCTTGCATACTGAGCCAGCTGGGCATTCAGATCATCCAGCGCACAGTCCTCGCGGCTCTCGGGCCGTCTGCCGAGCAACTCGTCGAGGCCCAGCGAATCCAGCTCAAGCTTATGCAGCCGGGCAATCACGCGGATGAAGTCTTCCATCACCGCGCGTTGCTGGACGTCATTGTCCAGCTTGTCGATATCTGAACGCCCCGAATCCCTCGACAGCAGGGCGGCGCGGTGTTGTTCATGCCAGCCATGCAGTGTGGGCACCGGTACGGAAGTTTTGTTCAAGGCCTCACAGATATGGGCTTCTTTGCGTAGGGATACCGGGGCGCCATCCATGGAATGCCGTTCTATGCGCAGAAAACCCTCGAACAGGGTTTTGTCAGGCCGTTCGACGTCGACTACCCAGGCTTCACGGCGGGCGACGTGGCGATGCAAGTGCGTGACTTTGCCGCCGCCAATCTCCCCAACCCAGTCCAGCAAGCCGTCGGGGAGGTTGTGGAAATCCTCAACCATCAGAGAGCGTTCATCTGTGCTGAGGCATGCCCAGTCCGTGGGTGGCAACGAGGCCGCGCAGGACCTCTACCACGCCGCCACCGAAGGTGTTGATGAGGGCGCGGCGGTGTTCGTGCTCCAGGTCGCCCAGCAGTACGGCGCCTTCGCTTTCACCGGCAATCAGTGAATTGGGGCCGACGATGTCCATCAACAGGCGGCTGATTTCAATAATGATCTCAGTGGAATAGACCTTGATGGCCGAGGGGAACACGGGATTGGGATCGCCTTTGTCGAGCATGGCGCCCATACGCGCATTCATAATCCGCACCGCTTCCAGGTGCGAGTAGACCTCGGCCAGGTTGCGTTGCACTTGCGGATCATCGATCGCACGCTGTCCATTGGGCATTTTGGATTCCCGGGCCCAGGTCAGCGCAAAATTAAAGACCTTCCAGGCCTGTACACCCCAGGCGGCCAAGCCGACTCGCTCGTGGTTGAGCTGGGAGGTGATCAGGCGCCAGCCACCATTTTCCTGGCCGATGATCATGTCGGTCGGCACTTTAACATCCGTGTAGTAGGTGACATTGGTGCGCACACTGCCGATGGTATGAATGGGGCCCATGGAGAAACCCGGATCGGAAGTCTCCGCCACCAGGATGGAGATGCCCTTGTGCTTGGGCGCGTCGGGATCGGTGCGTACAGCCAGCCACACGTAGTCGGCACCCTCGGCGCCGCTTGTGAAGATCTTGTTGCCATTCACAAGGTAGTGATCGCCGTGTTTAACCGCGGAGGTCGTGAGCGAGGCGAGATCGGTGCCGGCAGAGGGCTCGGTATAACCGATGCAGAAATGGGTCTCGCCGGCGGCAATGCCGGGCAGGAAGCGCTTCTTCTGCTCTTCGGTACCGTTGCTCATAATGGCTGGGCCGACAGTGTTGAGCGTGACGAAGGGAATAGGGGCGCCGGCCAGTAAGGCTTCCTCGAAACGGATCAGCTGTTCGCTCTGGCTGAGACCGCGACCACCGTATTCCTCGGGCCAACCCACCGCCAGCATGCCGTCCTTGCCCTGCTGGCGAATCAGCTCCTTGTACAGGTCGCCGCTCTCGGCGTTGCGGAGGGCTTCGCGATGCGCAGGCGTGATCAGCTTGGTGAAATAGGCGCGAAATTCCTTACGCAGCGTTTTCTGTTGTTCGGTGTAGTCGACAAACATGGTTTTTCTCTATGCCTCGAACGGTTTTCCAGATCAAAAGATCTGGCCAGTTAAAAAGTCTGTGCTAATAATATTGATTTTGAATTCAAATTCAACTACTTTTATCGCCCATGGATACAAAAGTCATCACCGAAGTGGATACCCAGCAGACTCGCAGTGCCCGCGGGGCTGCCGCCCGTGCCAAGCTCAAACAGGCGGCCCTGGTGGTGATGGAGCGGGTGGGATATCACAAGATGCGTATTGCAGATGTGACCGAAGAAGCGGGCGTTGCTCAAGGGCTTTTTTATCATTATTTCAAGGACTTAAAGTCCTTAACTATAGAAGTACTTGAAGACTTTGCGAACCCGGCGACCGATGTGGACGCGATTGAAAAGGATGTGGCAGCCGGTGATTGGTACGGCCGTATCTACGCCCATAATCACCTCGTGGTCAGTAGCTATGCCAAGCGCCCCGGGGTAATGCGTTGCCTGTTGCAAATGGCCGATGAGGACGCGGATTTTTCCAAATTCATGCGTGAATCCTACCGCAAGCAACTGATGTGGCAGGTGGATGTGATGCCGAAAATGTTCCCAGACGTCAGCTTTTCCGAGCACCAGGCATTGATGACAACCTATGCCCTGGCCGGTATCGGCGAGAGCCTGTTGCGGGAATATTTCGTTAACCGCAGTGAGACCATTCGTGCCGCAGGACTGGATGTGGATGAAATTACCGAATTGCTGACGACCCTGTTTTACCGGGCCCTGTTTTTGCAGAACCCGCCCGCGGGAAAACTGAATTACACCAAGAACCTGGCCAAGATGGTCAGAACCGACTGAGACGACGACTATGAACTTTGAGTTTGATGAAGAGCAATTGGCGATCAGGGAGCTGGCTTACCAGATCTTTACAGACCGGGCCACGGATGAGTTCCTGCTGGAGTTTTCCCGCGGCGATGCCATCTACGACGATCAATTGTGGGCGACCCTGGCAGAACAGGGCTTGCTGGGATTAACGGCGCCAGAAGAAGTCGGCGGCAGTGGCCTGGGTTTCACTGAATTGTGCCTGGTGCTGGAAGAACAAGGCCGTCGCGTGGCGCCGGTGCCGCTGTTTGCCACCCTGGTACTGGGGGCATTGCCGACCCAACAGTTTGGTTCAGCCGAGCAGCATCAGACCTATCTGTTACCCATGGTAGCCGGTGAGGCAAGAATGACCGCCGCCGTCGCCGAACTGGGCATGAAGGCAGCGATGACTGAGGGCGTCACCGCCACCAGAGACGGTGAGAACTGGGTCTTGAACGGTGAGCGCGGCGTGGTCCCCGATGCTGTCGGTGCGAGATACATACTCGTACCCGCCAACACCAGTGACGCGCTGAGTATGTTTGTGGTGGATACGCAATCTGAAGGTGTCTCGGTGCGCGCTGAGCAAATTGGTATTCTCGGTGAGCGTGCTGCTCACCTGAGCCTGGCTAATGTGTCCTTATCGGCGGTAGGTCTGCTTGGCAGCGAAGGCCAGGGTGAGGAAATTCTGACCTGGTTGGAAGAGCATGCCAATGTGGGTCACTGCGCCCAGCAGGTAGGCGTGGCAGAAGAAGCCATGAAGCGCACGGCCACCTATTTGAGCGAGCGCGAGCAATTTGGTGTCGCGCTGGGTACCTTCCAGGCGCTGGCCATGCGCATGGCAGATTGTTATATAGACGTGGAAGCTATGCGTTCGGTGTATTGGCTGGCCTTGTGGCGCTTGAGTGAAGGTTTGGATGCGCGCGCTGAGGTGCGGGCCGCCAAGTGGTGGGCCTGCGATGCGGCCCACCGGGTAGTGTGTTCCGCCCAGCACATGCACGGGGGCATTGGTGCTGACGTGGAATTCCCCATCCACCGTTTTTTCCTGTGGGCCAAGCAAATCAGCTATTCCCTTGGCAATGCCTCGACCCAACTGGAGAAGTTGGGCAAATTGCTGGCCGATGACGATTCCCTCGGCTTTCGCGCGCTGGAGGTTTAGACCATGACAGATTCATTTCGCATGAAGCCACCGATGGGCCACGACAATGCCTGGTGGTGGGAGATGGCCGCAGAGGACAAGCTTGGCATTCAGAAATGCAAGGGCTGCCAGACGCTGCGCCATCCACCGCGACCCATGTGTGGTGACTGCCATTCCACTGAATGGGAAGCGATCGAGTCCACCGGCAAGGGGACTATTTGTAGTTTCACCGTGCTGACCCACCCCAAGTTCCCTGGTTTCGATTACCCGCTGATTATCATCCTGGTCGACTTGGAGGAGGGCACGCGTATCACGTCGCAATTGGTGGGCTGTGAGCCGGAGGACGCCGATTTTGACCTGCCGGTAGAAATGGTCATTCAGGAAGATCCCGATGGCTTCAAATTGCCTGTCTTCAAACTAGCGGGAGCCGCCTGATGCCTATTTCACTTAAGAACGAAGCGGCCATCGCCGGTATTGGCCTCACCGAATTTTCAAAGAACTCCGGCCGCTCTGAACTACAGTTGGCCGCCGAATGCATAAAATCAGCCTGTGATGATGCGGGTATCAGTCCCTCGGAGATTGATGGCCTGGTCAGCTATACCCTGGATTCCACGGACGAGATTGAGGTGGCCCGCGCAGTCGGTGCTAATGACCTGACCATGTACAGTCGTATCAATTACGGCGGTGGTGCCGCGGTGGGTACCATTCAGCAGGCGGCCATGGCCATTGCGACTGGCCAGGCCACCACGGTGGTGTGCTGGCGTGCCATGAACGGCCGCTCCGGCAAACGCATGGGACAGGGTGTCTCCGGCGATATCACCTCCAGCGATTTGATCCACTGGTCTTGGTACATGCCCTACGGCATGTTGATTCCAGGCTCGTGGATTTCCCTGATCGCCAACAAGTATATGCACGACTATGGCGTGACCCGTGAAGACCTGGGCAGGGTGGCAATCTCTCAACGCAATTACGCGCTGAGCAATCCGCGCGCCTATGGTTATGGCAAGCCACTGACCATGGACGAGTATATGGATTCCCCACCCATTGCCTCGCCCTTGTGCCTGTATGATTTTTGCCAGGAAACCGACGGTGGTTGTGCCATCCTCATCACCAGCGCCGAGCGCGCCAAAGACCTCAAACAAAAGCCGGCAATGATTCGCGGCGTCACCCAGGCTTCAACCCGGGGCCAGGAACAGATGACCAGTTTCTACCGCGATGAGTTGACCTCGTTGCCAGAGATGGAGTTGGCGGCAAAGCTGGTCTATCAGCAGGCGGGGCTGGGCCCTGACGATATCGATGCGGCCTGCCTATACGATGCATTCACCTCAGAAATTATCATGCAGCTGGAGAGCTTTGGCTTCTGCGGCGTGGGTGAGGGTAAAGACCTGGTCAGAGACGGCGCTCTCGATATCGATGGGCGTCTGCCTAATAACACCCACGGGGGTTTGATCTCAGAGGCTTATATCCACGGTATGAACAATATTGCCGAGGGTGTGCGGCTGGTGCGGGGTGAGTCGACCGGACAGCCCAGCAAGAACGTCGAGCATGTGCTGGTAAGCAGTGGTGTGGGTGTGCCCACCGGCGCCCTGATTCTCGGCCAGGCCTAACACCCGAAAAAGGGGTCAGTACCCTTTTTACTAAAAGGGTACTGACCCCTTTTTCCTTTATACTGGATCGCCTGAAACTTACAGAAAAAGGCGACAGTAATGAGAGCATGGCGTGTAGAAGAATTTGGCGAACCTGCGGACGTGTGGAAGCTGCAGGAGAATGCCGAGGATTGTGAACCCGGACCCGGTGAAATCAAGGTGGCGGTTGAAGCGGCCGGCCTGGGCTTGCCCGATGTGTTGATGTGCAGGGATAACTATCCGCTGACACCGCCGCTGCCGTTTACCCCCTCCCAGGAAGCGGCTGGTGAAGTCGTGGCCGTGGGTGAAGGTGTTGATGAAAGCTTGCTCGGCCAGCGGGTGATGGGAACTACCCAGTTCCAGGCCCAGTGCGGCGGACTGGCTGATTACTGTCTCATGCAAGCCGCGGCAGCGTTACCCATTCCCGACGGCATGAAGGGCGAGGAGGCCGCCGGTTTTTTCATCCCTTATATGACGGCCTGGGTGGGACTGGTACGCCGTGCCCAGCTGACAGCAAATGACACCCTGTTGGTGCTGGGGGCTTCGGGTAGTTCCGGTGCTGCGGCCGTACAACTGGGCAAGGCCATCGGTGCCCGGGTAATCGCCGTGGCGGGCGGTCCTGAAAAAGCCGCGTTCTGCCAGGGCATTGGTGCGGATGCGGTGATCGATCACCGCGCTGAAGACATTACCGAGGCCGCCCGTGCTTTAACGGACGGCAAGGGCGCGACGGTGATTTTCGACCCCGTGGGTGGCAAGCCTGGGCGCGCTGCTTTCAAGGCCACCGCATTCGAGGGCCGCTTTGTGGTGATTGGCTATGCCAGCGGAGAGTGGCCCCGCATTAGCTTACCGGAAACCCTGATGACCAATATTTCCCTGGTCGGTGCAATGCCGGTGGGTTTCTCCCCCGATGTGATGCAAGGCGGCGTAGGCGAGCTGCTGGGATACTGGCAGCAGGGTTTATTGAACTTGTCATCGCCCCAGGTGTTTACCTTCGATGAGGGCCGCAAGGCCATTGAGCACATCGCCGGAGGCAAGGTAGAAGGCAAGGTCGTGGTGCGGGTCAAAGAGGGCTAGGACTGACCCTGTTAGAAAAACCGATAGACGCTATACTCGAGAACAAATAACAAAATAGAGTTCTCCATGGCCCGCCAGCAACAGCAGTTTGATGCCATCATCGTCGGTGCCGGTTTTGCCGGCATGTACATGTTGCACCGGTTGCGTCAGCAGGGCCTGGCGGTACAGGTTTTCGAAGCGGGCGGCGATGTTGGTGGTACCTGGTACTGGAATCGATACCCGGGTGCGCGCTGTGATATCGAAAGCATGGAATACTGCTACCAGTTTTCCGATGAGTTGCAGCAGGAATGGACTTGGAGTGAGCGCTATTCGCCCCAACCAGAAATTCTTGAGTACGCCAATCACGTGGCGGATCGATTCGATCTCCGCAGTGGAATAGAGTTTAACTGCAAGGTAGAAGGCGCCACATTCAACGAGGACGCCGGGCGTTGGGCCGTAAGTCTCGCCGATGGCCGCAGCGTTGATACGCAGTTTTGTATTTTCGCTACCGGTTGTCTGTCTGCACCTCTAAAACCGGAAATTCCGGGTCGCGATGACTTCGCTGGTCGCACTTTCTACACCGCAGAGTGGCCTCATGAAGATGTGGATTTCTGCGGTCGTCGAGTGGGCGTAATAGGGACCGGTTCATCAGCAATACAGTTAATTCCGATCATTGCCGAGCAGGCGGCTGAGCTGTCTGTGTTTCAGCGTACACCTAATTACTCGGTTCCCGCGTGGAACGAGCCTCTCGACCCGCAGTTGAGAGATAGTATCAAGGCCAATTACGCCGATTTTCGTGCGCGCAATCAGGCCCTGAGTTTCACTTTTGGCGTTCGCCATCCTCGTAGTGAAGGTATGACCTTCGAATCCAGCGGATCGGAACGACAGCGGCAGTACGAGCAATTTTGGCGGTTGGGAGGCCTGCTATTCGGCCGCTCATTCGCCGATATTATGGTTAACCCCGAAGCCAATCTAGCGGCGCAGGAATTTGTCCGGGAAAAAATTCGCGAAACTGTTAGTGATCCAGCTGTTGCCGCCTTGCTCAGCCCCAGCTCGACCATAGGTTGCAAACGTCTTTGCGCTGATACCGGTTACTTCAAAACCTATAATCTGGATCATGTAAATCTCGTGGATATTCGAAGTAATCCCATCGAGCAGATTTACGAGGGCGGTATCCGCACCAAAGCCGGAGAATATGAATTAGATGACATCGTATTTGCAACCGGCTTTGATGCCATGACCGGCGCTCTGACGCGCCTGGATATCAGAGGCAGGAACGGGCTCACCTTGAAGGAAAAATGGGCCGAAGGCCCGCTGACCCTGATGGGCGTGCAGATTGCCGGCTTCCCCAATTTATTCACCATCACCGGTCCGGGTAGCCCGTCAGTATTATCCAATATGATCCAGTCCATTGAGCAGCACGTGGAGTGGATTGGTGACTACATACAGTGGATGAAGTCAGAAGATTTAGCCGTAACCGAAGCGGATGCCGAGGCCGAGCAGGCCTGGATGACGTATGTCGCCGAGGTGGCGGGGGAGACCCTCTATGGCACCTGCAATTCCTGGTATCGGGGCAAAAACATCGAAGGCAAAACCGAGGTCTTTATGCCCCTGGCGGATTACGTGTCCTACGTGGAGCATTGCAACGAGGTTGTCGCTGCAGGTTATCCGGGTTTTAGTCGGACCTAAAAGAAAATGGGGTCAGACTCCTATTTTAACGGGAGTACCCGAAAAGAGGGGCAGGCTCTCTGACCCCTATTCTTTTCAAGAGCCGGTGGGTATATCGTTGAAGGGTATGCTCTTGTCCAGTCTCGGCTCCTGGGGTAATCCCAATACCCTCTCGGCGATGATGTTCCTCATGATTTCATCGGTTCCACCGGCGATACGCAGGCCTGGAATCCCCATATAAGTATCCTGGAACAGGGCGGCGAAGGTCTCGTCTTTTTCACGATCCCGCAAAATGCCTTCCTGCTCCATCAGGTCGATGGCAAAGGAGGCCATATCCTGGGATTTCCTGGCGCCGACCAGTTTGCCGATAGAGTTTTCAGGACCGGGTAATTCACCGCGTGATAGCGCCGACAGGGTGCGATATGCGGTGTACTTGAGCCCGGCTTCCTCCACGTACCAGGACGCGAGTTTGGCGCGCACTGCGGCATCTTCAATAGCGGGCCTGCCATTGATCTGCACCTGTTGCGCCAGTTGTTTCACCGTCTTAAACCCGGTGCTGCCGCCGCCGGCGCCGATGCTGGCGCGTTCATTCATTAAGGTTGTCAACGCTACCTGCCAGCCTTGACCGACTGCGCCCAGGCGCTGGCTGTCGGGAACCCGGACATCAGTGAAGTAGACCTCGTTGAAGTCAGACTCACCGGAAATCTGTTTGATCGGTTTAATTTCGACACCGGGGCTTTTCATGTCCAGGAAAAAGTAGGTCAGACCCTTGTGCTTGGCGGCGGTCGGATCAGTACGTACTACGATGATGCCCCAATCGGAATAGTGCGCACCGGAGGTCCATATTTTCTGGCCGTTGAGTATCCAGTCGTCGCCGTCCTTTTCCGCCTTGGTGCGCAGGGCAGCGAGGTCCGATCCCGCGGCAGGTTTGCTGAACAATTGGCACCAGATCTCTTCGCCACTGGCAAGCTTGGGTATAAATCGCGCCTTGTCTTCATCGCTGGCCCAGGCCATCAGGGTCGGTGCGGCCATGCCCTGGCCAATCCCAAAAGGGCCCGTATTGGGCGTTTCAATGTTGGCCTCTTCTTGATTGAGGATCACATTCTGTATAGCAGAGGCATCGCGGCCGCCGTATTCCTCAGGCCAACGGATGCAAGCCCAGCGCGCCTCAGCCTTGCGCTGTTGCCAGAACTTGGCGCGCTGCATGGCGCCCATGCCTGCCATTTCATCTTGGGTGGGCACATTTGCCTCCAGCCAGGTCCGTGCTTCGACGCGAAAGGCTGCTTCTTCCTGAGTATCTTCAAAATCCATGATCTTCTTCCTTCCTTTAGGCTTCGATGGCCTGGTCTGATGCGGTTATCAACTTGTCCTGCCACTGGCCTTCACTGCCTATGGCCACCGCGAGCATCTTCGAGCGGCGGTAGTGGAACTGGCAGTTAAATTCCCAGGTAAAGCCCATGCCGCCATGGGTTTGAATATTTTCCTTGGAGGCATAGTAGTATGCCTGCGTGCTGCCAACCCGAGCTGTCGCTGCGGCTAAAGGCAATTCCGGGGCGTTGGTATTCAGAGCCCAGGCACCGTAATAGCCGTTCGACCTGGCCAGGGTGTTCTTGACGTACATGTCGGCCAACTTGTGCTTGATGG
This sequence comes from Halieaceae bacterium, assembly GCA_965237855.1. Taxonomy (GTDB): domain Bacteria; phylum Pseudomonadota; class Gammaproteobacteria; order Pseudomonadales; family Halieaceae; genus CBDEGK01. The sequence goes on from CBDEGK010000002.1 coordinate 195,729, forward strand.
CCTGGTAAGAGGCGATGGGCCGACCGAAAGCGTAGCGGTCCATGGCATAATCTTTGGCCATGTCCAGGCAGGTTTCGGAGCCGCCCAGTTGTTCCCAGGCAAACATGACCGCCGCCCGGTCGAGGATGTGTTGTAACAGCGCCCAGCCTTCGCCCTCGGTTCCCAATAGAGTGGCCTCGGCATTCTCGAAGGTCATATTGGCGTGATTGCGACTAGGATCTACGGTGTTGAGTGATTCACAATTGACACCGTCCTGGTCTGTTGCCACCAGGTAAAGTGAAGCGCCGTCGCCTGTGCTGCAAGCAGTGGCTACAATGACGAAGTGTGCGATCTCGGCATCCGCTACTGTCGTTTTGCTGCCGGAAAGTTTGCCATCTTTGCATTCAGTCTGAAGGCTGGCCGCGGTTGTTTGACCGGCAGCTTCGGCATAAGCCAACGTGCCAATGGCTTCGCCGCTGGCCAGTTTTGGCTGCCAGGCTTCTTTTTGCGCCTCGTTGCCGGCGCTGATAAGTGCTTCGGTAGCCAGGTACACAGAAGAAGAGAAGGGTAGCGGCGCGCAGGCACGACCAATTTCCTCTGCGATGACGACCAGGTCGAGGTAGCTCATGCCGAGGCCGCCATAGGCTTCGGGGATGACGGTTGCTGTCCATCCCAATTCAGCCACTTGTTGCCACAGCTCCGCTGCGTAGAGCTCGTCATTCTCGAGTACACGCCTAACCACATCGGGGGGGCAGTTTTTTTCCAGGAATCCACGCGCCTGCTCGCGTATCATTTTTTGGTCATCGCCAAATTCAAAGTTCATAGTGACTGCTTCTCCTGCAATTTTGTCTGCCAATATTTTGTCGAGCCATTAACTCTAATTGATTCTTGCGGCAGTTGTCTCGGTGATCGGCAATAAAAAAGGGGAGTGGCAGTGCCAACCCCCTCTGGGCCTCTTGGTATTTGAATTACTGCCCGGGTACTGAGAACCCGTCCAATACCGGGGTGTGCTCGGCGTTGAAGTATTCACTCAGTGAACCATGCAAGTTATCCAGATCCCACTTCTGCATGCCTTCCGGGTTGACGAATTTAGGGCCGAAACTGGGGCGCTGAATAACATCAACCGCGTTGCCCCAGACCACCATGACTTCACCGGAAATATGCCCAGCTTCAGGCGAGCACAGGTAGCCTACCAGGGGTGCCACGTTTTCCGGGTTGAAGGCATCAAAACCCTCATCCGGTGCTGCGAACAACTCGGCGGTCATGCCCATGTTGGTCATGTCGGTGCGGGCGCGCGGCATGATCACGTTACAGGTGATGCCGTACTTGATCATCAGCTGGGCGGCACCCATGGTCATGGCGACGATACCGGATTTAGCGGGACCGTAGTTGGCTTGGCCGGCAGAGCCAAATATAGCGGCTTCTGAAGCTGTGCTGATCAGGCGACCATACACTTCTTCACCGGCCTTGGCCTTACCGCGCCAGTACTTGGTGGCGTTGCGCATATTGACGAAATGGCCGCGCAGGTGCACACGCACCACTGAGTCAAACTGGTCGTCGTCCATACCGAATACGGTTTGGTCGCGGCAAAAGCCGGCATTGTTGATCATGATGTTGACGTCGCCGTAGGTGTCCAGGGCGGTCTTGAACAGATTGGCGGCATCCTGGGTATCGGCGCAGTCACCGAGCACCAGGCTGGCGTTACCGCCGGCGGCCTTGATCTCTTCAACGGTTTCCTCCGCCGCTGCTTTGGCATCGGGTAGATCAATGTCGTTGATAACGACATTGGCACCCTGACTGGCCAGTTGCAGTGCTTCCTCGCGGCCGAGCCCGCGACCAGCGCCAGTAATAATCGCTGTCTTGCCTTCTAAACTTCCCATATCTTCCATTCCTTACTACGTAGTTTCGGGGTCGGAGGTGATGTGGATAAGTTGCTTTTTACTTATCCACACTCCTCTGACCCCTTATGTTTTAAAGTCGTTCGATGATAGTTCCCGTCCCGTTGCTGGCACCACAACACATGGTAATCAGCGCGATGTTCTTGTCCTGGCGTTCCAGTTCACACACGGCTTCGCCAATCAGGCGCGCGCCGGTGGAGCCGACCGGGTGGCCGAGGGCGATAGCGCCGCCCTTGGTGTTGACCTTGTCCATGTCGACGTCAAAAACCCGCTGCCATGACAGCACCACAGAGGCAAAGGCCTCGTTGATTTCCACCAGGTCAATATCGCTCATGTTCATGCCGGTTTTCTTGAACAGCAAATTGGTGGCATCCACCGGGCCATCCAGCAAGTAGTAGGGGTCACAACCGGCAACCACGCCCTGGATAATACGGGCGCGAGGCTTGAGGCCGCGGGCCTTGGCTTCCTCGGCACTCATCCACAATACCGCGGCAGAACCATCGGATATCTGGGAGGAGGTGCCGGCGGTGATAACGCCGCCCTCAACCATGGTCTTCAAGTTAGCCAGGCCTTCCATAGTGGTTTCGCGCATGCCCTGGTCGCGGCTCACTAACTTGGTCTCACCGGTGGGGTTACCCTGGTCGTCGGTCACCGGCGCTTCTACCGGTACCACTTGTTCGAAGTGTCCGTTTTCCCAGGCGGCAATAGCCTTGGTGTGAGAGCGAACCGCTAGCTGGTCGACATCTTCACGGGTGATACCGCGGTTCTTGGCAATGCGTTCTGCGGCCTCAAATTGTGACTGGGCGGCATCGGGGTGGGGCCAGTCGTCGGTTTGGAAATAGCCGGGACCGTTCATCACGTTGGCACCCAGGCCGACACGGCTCATGGCTTCGACACCGGCGGCAATGCCGATGTCGGCCTGGCCAGCGGTAATCAATGCTGACATCAGGTGATTGGCGGCTTGCGCGGAGCCACACTGGGTGTCGATGGTGGAACAGCCTGCCGTGTATTCCTGGCCCAGTTGCAGCCAGGCATTCTTACCCAGGTTGCAGGCCTGCTCACCGGCCTGGGTCACACAGCCAGCATAAATCTGTTCAATGTCTTTTGAATCCAGGTTGTTGCGCTCCAGGATAGCCTTGTAAGACTCCGCCAGCAGTTTAACGGCGTGCAGGCCGCTGAGGTCACCGACACCGGGCTTGCCGCGGCCGATGGGTGTACGTACTACGTCTACTATTACTGCTTCAGCCATGAGGCTCTCCTTACATCAATACGATCATCATTTGGTACACGCAGGCGGGGCGGTCGTCCTGGCCCACCACGTGAATGTTGGTTTCTACCGTGATTATTGTTTTATGTTCCTGCACATCGATCGACTTTACCCGTGCGCGTTGGTGAATCTCGCTGTCAACGGGGACCGCACCAGTAAAGCGTAGTTTATCGGAGCCGTAGTTGACGATGTTAGTCCAGCCCTCAATGTTCTCGAGGAAACTGGAGCCGCCACCCATTGCTGGTTGCAGAGACAGGGTTAAGAAACCATGGGCAACAGGGCCACCAAAGGGACTTTCCTTTTTAGCCCGTTCTACGTCGACGTGAATCCATTGGTGGTCGCCGGTGAGATCAGCAAAGTCATTGATCATTTTCTGGTCAATTTTAACTGAGTCACTCCAGCCACTAAAATCTGTCGAGATCAGTGTCTGCAAGGCATCCGAATCTTTGAAGTGTATCTTGCTCATAAAACGTTTTACTTCTTTTGCGGTGGATTTTGGTAGTTGAGAGACTACCGACTAAAAAGGCGCGATATAATAACAAATTCGGCCTAGTCGGGTTCTAAAAGGGACAGGCCAAAGACTATAGATTGGGAGTGGTAAACGTGTTTGAACCGGGAAATCTGGCCCTATCGGTGTTGGATCAGTCGTTTGTGCGGGCGGGAGAGGGTTTTGGGGTCGCCCTGCATGAAACGATCGAGATGGCGCAGCGTTGCGAGCGACTGGGATACCGACGCTTTTGGGTGTCTGAACACCACGACACCACGATCCTGGCCGGCAGCTCCCCGGAGGTATTGATAAGCGCCCTGGGCGCCGCCACCAGCACGATACGCCTGGGTTCCGGTGGCATCATGCTGCCGCACTACAGCGCTTACAAGGTGGCGGAAAACTTTTCCATCCTCGCCAATCTGTACCCGGGACGCATTGACCTCGGCGTGGGGCGCGCACCCGGCGCCGACATGAATACCGCCATCGCCCTGGCCACCGACGGTCGTCCCAAGTTCGAGCGCTTTCCGCAACTGGTGGAAGAGTTGGGACACTACCTGTGGGTAGACAATACCAAACCCCGGGTCAGCCCAACGCCACCGCGCGATCTCCCCATCTGGATGTTGGGTTCCAGCCCCGACAGTGCCTGGCTGGCAGCTGATCAAGGGCTGCCCTATTGTCTGGCTCTGTTCATCAACCCGCAGGCGTCGCCAACCATGATCGGTGCCTACCGGGAGCACTTCAAAGCCTCGGCGCTGTGGCCCAAATCCCACACAATGATTTGCATGACTGTGTTGTGCGCGGAAACCGAAGAGCGGGCGCGCCAGCTGGAAAAGGCAGCGAATGTGAATTACATCGGTTTTGTCACCCAGGGACCGCATATTACTTACCAGGATCCCGAGCAGGCTCAGCACTATGAATTCAGCCAGGAAGAGCTCGCCTTCCTGGCCCGTTATGAGGGCACGCGCGCTATCGGCACGCCGGAACAGGTTATGGCGGAAATAGAGCGCGTCGCTGGGCTGCACGATGCCGACGAAGTTATGGTGGTGAGCAATGCCTATTACAAGGAAGACCGGGTAAGTTCTTTCGAATTGGTGTCCCAGGCCTTTGATTTGGTCTAGCTCAGTCGCTGCAGTTAATGTCTGGATTGAGCTTATGCAAGCTGGCGCCAGGCGTCTGCTGAATCACAATTTCGGCAACCGGGGTGGTGTAGTCAGACAGGGTCATCGCCTGTCGCAGCCCCAGGCTGTTATATCCACTGGTCAGTCGGCTGAAAAACAGGTAATCGACGCCCCTGGCCTGTAGTTGGCAGGTCTCCTGCAAAGGCGAACCTGTGTCAGTTAAAGGCACGCTGGTACGCTGAGCTCGCAACACGTATAGAGCGGGCTTTACTGTGGCGACGATGGCATCGCTCTCAATCAGGGTGGCGCTGGCGCTCATTTGGGACATGATTTCCGCATAAGACCGGGCTCGCTCAGCTGCCGCCGCGCGATCTTCCAGCAGGTAATAATCACGACTGTGTCGCTCCACCTCAGAGGCAATACTGGCGCGGGAAAGTATTTCCCAGCTGCCAAGCATCGCCGGTATCAACATCAACAGGTACATTGGCCAGGCGCGCTGGCCTATCGCTGCCAGCGGCTGGACCAGGAGCAACAGGACAATGGGCTGCAGAAAGCGGTAATCAGTTGGGAAGGGCCAGAACAAAAGCAGCAGTATGTAGCACAGGCAAAATTGGGCTTCCAGTCGCCCGCGACTTGCCTGGCGCAGGGTAAAGAAGAGCACCCCTGCCAGGCTCAACCAACACAATACTTGCGCGATAAGATGTGGGGCCGGGCCCGCCAGGTAGGTCTGCCAGGCAAGTGGTAATTGCGCCACGTTCAGGCGGAAAAATTGGTAGACCTCCGCCAGTGATAGTGGGGCCAGCAGGTCCAGGTAGCTGGGTAGATGATTGAGGGGACTCAGTGCGTGCCATACCAGCAAGGTCGCCAGTGCACAGGCGCAGTTACTCACCATATAGCGATCGGACCTGGCCAGCAGTAATGCCGGGATCATGGCGATGCCGGCACTGCGGGTGAGTATGGCTAGCGACAGAGCCAGATAGAGCGCCAGCCAGTGCTGCGGCGTCCTCCTTTCCACTTTGGCCAATGCCAGGGTCGTGAGCAGCAACAGCAGGAACAGGTTTTCCGACATGATACCGATGCTGCTATACAGGGTTCCGGGTAGTGCGATGAACGCAGCAGTGACCAGCAGATAGCCAAGCCGGCTTGATTGCTCAGGCTTACACCAGAGGAACAGGGCCAGCGCCAGTCCCAGGCACAGCAATGTCAACAAGTGTGCCAGCCACAGTGAATGGCTGGCACCGCTGATGGATAACAGCAAGGGATAGATTGGTGGGTATGACTGCAGAGGCCAGCTGGCAGATTCTGCCAGGCTTGGCTCGAACCAGGGCGACCAATGTCGTGCCAGCAGTAGATAGCTGCCGCTGTCGCCCTGGAAAGAGGTCAAACCATCAAAGACGACAAACCAACCCAGGTACGTCAGCCCCAGGCCGATAAGGAACAGGGCGGCGATTCGGTAGTGGATGCTGGCACTTGACGTTAGAATCTCAGGCTCACCTCAGATTGAAAAAGGGAATACAGACTATGTTACTGGAAGGCAAAATTGTAGTGGTATCCGGTATTGGCCCGGGCCTCGGTATGGAATTGTCCACCCTGTGCGCGAAGGAGGGCGCCGAGGCTGTGGTACTGGCAGCCCGTACAGTTTCCAAGCTGGATGAGGCAGAAGCAGAAATTACTGCGCTTGGGGTTGCTACCCGTGTGTTGAAGGTAGCCACAGATATTACCGATCCGGATCAGTGTCGACGCCTGGCGGATACCACGGTGGCTGAATTTGGTCGCATCGACTGCCTGATCAACAGCGCCTTCGATCCCTGCACCTATGACCCCATTGATGAAGCGAAATTGGAGGACTGGCGCTGGACTATGGATGTAAATTTTTATGGCACAGTGGCACTTACCCAGGAATGTGTACCCCATATGAAAAATAGCGGTGGAGGCTCGGTGGTCATGATCGCCACCATGGTTGAGCGTAAACCGATGGCACTGCAGGGTGGCTACGCCGCCAGCAAGGCAGCCCTACATGCGGCAACCAAGCATTTTGCCCTGGAACTGGGCAAGGATGGTATTCGTTTTAACAGCTGCAACATGGGCTGGATGTGGGGTCCCAATGTGCAAAACTATATCGCCGGCCAGGCCGCGCAGACCGGGGTCCCCGAGCAGGACATTATCGATTCGGTGACAGCGAATATTCCCCTCGGCTTTATTCCAGAGGACGGTGATTGTGCCAAGGCGGCGATCTTTTTTGCCTCCGATTACTCTCGGGTCATCACCGGCGCCGCCCTCGATGTAAACGGCGGCGAATTCATGATGGTCTAGCGCTATAATGGCTGCGTGACCGACTTTACGATTTCCCCGCCCATGAATGAACTGTTGCTGGCCCTGTCCCGGGGTCCGGTGGCGGATCAGCCGTGGGAGGAATTCCTGCAATTATTGGGCGAAGCCCTGCAGGCGGATTTCGCCACCTTGATCCTGCGCCCTCCGAGTGAAGGAGATGAGGGGGTGGTGATCAACTCGGTGGTGTTGTCCGAGGAAATCTACGACAGCTATAACCGTGATTACTATGCCATGGATCCATTCGTAGACCTGCCCACGGGGCAGGTCTACACCGTCGATGAGTTTATGCCCCTGGACCAGTACTACGACTCTGACTATTACCAGGCATACGGCAAGGCGGCCGGCATTGCCCATCTGATGGGGGCTGACCTTGGCGACAACCTCGGCAATAGCGCTCGCTTACGCTTGTCCCGTCGTCACGGCAGTGACAATTTTGGCGCGGCTGAACGAGAATTGTGCCGCCAGCTGCTACCCCATTTACAACAAACGATACGGCTGCATGCCCGCATTGAACGACTGGATAGCGAGCGCGCAATGTTCTCTGGTGCAGTGGATCAACTGGCGGTCGGTGCCGTGATCATCGATGAGGGCGCTCACATTCGGCGCACCAATAGAGCGGCCGACGAGTTGCTGGATGAGGGGCGCTGGTTGCGCAAAGACCAGGGTGAGCTGCGAGTCGGTAGCATGGAGGAAAATCAACGCTTTCGTGTCCTGCTGGAAGAGGTGATGGAGGCCCATCGGTTGGCAGAGCCATCTTTTGCTCGCGTACTTCGCCTGCGCGGTGAAGGTGATTCACCGGGCCTGGGCATGTTGCTGCGACCACTGCCACGTGTAGAAGCATCAGGTGGCGAACGCAATCCCTCGGTGGCCATTTTTATTTCAGATCCCTCGCGCAGCCGCGAACCGCCACGGGATGTGTTGATGGAGTTATTTGGTTTCACCAAGGCCGAGGCCCGTCTTGCCTTGCAGCTGGCCAATGGTGCCACCCTTGATGAGGCAGCGGAGAATTTGCATGTGTCGCGCAATACCGCCAAGTCCCACCTGAGTTCGGTATTTTCCAAGACCGGAGTGGCACGGCAGAGCAAATTGGTACAACTGATTTTGAGAAGTGTAGCCCCGATGGGGTAGAGGTAAATGATGTCTGAGAAAAATGTTGAATTGGAAGCGGCCGTGTTCCGTCGCCTGTTGGCACACCTGGACAGCCGCAAGGATGTGCAAAATATTGAATTGATGATCCTGGCCGGCTTCTGTCGCAATTGCCTGTCGAAATGGTACGTAGCTGCGGCAGAGGAAGCGGGCGAGTCCGTGGATATGGGGCAGGCGCGGGAACTGGTTTACGGCATGCCCTACAGTGAGTGGAAAGAAAAGCACCAGACCGAGGCGACGCCTGAGCAGTTGGCTAAGTTCGATCGGGGTCGGAGGTGATGTGTGTCAACTTGCGTAGCGAGTTGTCCACACTCCTCTGACCCCTTTTTTCCTGCAATCTAACGACGACTGTCCACCTGTCGGCACAGTCTTTCGGCGCCCAGCAGAATGCGGGCAGTGGGCCGCTGGATGTGATCGGGATGGATAAAGAACAGGGAATCGCTCTGTACCGCGCGCAGGAAAGGGTAATCCAACCATTGATCCAGCCACTGGGGCCGGCCCGCTGCTACGCCACTGGCGACAATCAGGTCCGGATCGCGCTCGAGTACGGCTTCCAGGTTGACGCGCGGCGCCAGCGTTGCCGCATCTGCAAAAACATTGTGGGCACCACACAGGTCCATGACTTTGCTGATGAGGTGTTGCCCGTTCAGGGTTTGTAGTGGTTCATTCCAAATCTGGTAAAAAATAGACAGATCCTCCTTGCTGGAATACTGCACTCGCAATCTTTTAATGGTCTCGTCGATCCGGTCTGCTTCGCTGGGTAAACCAGGTGCCCTGCCGGTGAGTATTTCGTAATCTCGAATTGACCGGCCAATATCAGATAAGTGCCGGGGTTCAGAGACGTAGATGGGTACCTGCAGAATGGCCAGTTCATCCAGTCGGGCCATGCCATTGCCCGAGGCCCACATAATAACCAGGTCAGGCTGCAGGCTGAGAATGGTTTCCACACTGAAAGCCTGGTGGGTGCCAACCGGCGTGATTTCCTGGGCTTGGATCGGGAAGTCGCTGAAACTGACCACGCCCACCAGCTTGTCGCCGGCGCCGGCGCTGAACAGGTTCTCCACCACGTGGGGTGCAAGGGCAACAACACGCTGGGCGGGGCGGGCCAACACAACATCGCGGCCAACGAAATCCGTTACCCGTATCTCTGCGGCCAGGTTTGGGCAAATCATCAGCAGCAGGAGCAGCCACCTAGCGCGAGTATGCCCACGGGTCCAGGCTTTCATGATTGAATGACCAGCGGGTAGTGATGTTGAGGGTGTGCCAGGATCTGTACTTCGCTGTCGAAAACCTCCAGGAACAGCTCTCGCGTAAACACGTCTTTCACATCACCCTGGGCGAGCATTTTACCGTTGTGCAGGGCACTTACCGTGTCTGCCACCGAGGCCAGAATATTGAAGTCATGCAATACCAGCACGATGGCACAACCACGCTTGGCCATATCGCGCAGCAGGGCGATCAATAGCTGCTGATGCCCCAGGTCGAGGCCAGAGGAGGGTTCGTCGAGGAGTAGAAGTCGATATTCATGTTCGGCAGCAGTCCACACCTGGGCAAATATCCGGGCCAGTTGCACCCGTTGCTTTTCGCCTCCGGACAGCTGGGTATATAAACGCTTTTGCATGCCCGCCACATCGGTGGCGGCCATAGCTTCGGCCACAATTTCCCGGTCCCTCCTACTACCACTGGTGTGGGGTATGCGACCCAGCGCCACCACCTCAGACACGGTAAAGGGAAAGTTCAGCAGGGCCTGCTGAGGCAGCAAGGCGAGATGCCGTGCTTTGTTGCGGGCCTGCCATTGATCCAGGTCGCGACCGAGCAGTTCAATGCCGCCATGGCAACGTTGAATTTCTCCGCTGATGCAACGTAAGAGCGTCGATTTACCCGCGCCGTTGGTACCGATCAGACCGTGAATTTGCCCCGCTTCCAACTCCAGGTTGAGCCCCTCTAGCAGGGTGTCACCCCAGGGGGCGCAGCTTATATTTTTGAGTTTCAGTACCGGCATTATTGCATTCCGTACTGGCGTCGCTGTCGCAACAGAGACACGAAAAACGGTACCCCGAGCAGCGCGGTGACAATGCCGATGGGTAGTTCGGTGGGTGCCAGCAAGGTGCGCGACACGGTGTCGGCTAGAACCAGTAGTATCGCCCCCGCCAGCGCTGACAGGGGCAGTAATAAGCGGTGGTCGGGGCCGGTCAACATGCGCACGATATGCGGCACAATCAGGCCGACAAAGGCGATGGTGCCAGCGAGGGCTACGGAAACACCCACGGCCAGGGCGGTCCAGACGACCAGCCAACGTTTGACCTTGTCGACGTCAATGCCCAGGTGCCGAGCTTCAGATTCGCCCAGCAACAGGGCGTTCAATGCACTGCTAAAACGTGGCAGTACCACCAGTAACAGCACACAGATCACGGCGGCCAGTTGGACACGTGTCATATTGGCGCCATCGAGGCCGCCCATACGCCACAAACTGATTCGACGCAGGGTGTGATTATCGGCATAGAATTCCAGTAAGCTGGTCAAACTGCCGGCCAGAGCGGTGATGGCGATGCCGGCCAACAACATGGTTGCCACCGAAGTGCCAGTTTCTGAAGTAGCCAGTCGATAGACAAAAATAACGGATGCTATGCCGCCCAGGAATGCGCCCAATGAGGTAATACCAAGGCCGGCGATGCCCTGACCCAGCCCGGAGCCGACGACTATCGCCACACTGGCGCCCAGTGAAGCTCCCGCCGTGACCCCGATTAGGGAGGGGTCAGCCAGCGGGTTGCGGAATAATCCCTGCATGGCCGCGCCGCTAATCGCCAGTATTGCGCCAATCATGGCCGCCAGCGCCACTCGGGGTAGCCTAATCTGATTGATGATAAGACTATCCCTGGAATCACTGGTGCTGCTAAACAGGGCGCGCAAGAGATCGTCGAAGGGCACACTCACGGCACCATTGGCGAGCCCCAGTACCATGGCAAGTGGTAGCAGCATGACCAGCACAGTGCTGAGTACGCCTTTATTCACGCGATCAGAAATCCACGCCCTCGCGAGCTTTGATCCCGACATTGAAGGCATGCTTGATGTCTTTGACCTCGGACACTGTATCCATCACCTCCTGCAGTGCGCTACCACCGCCGCGACCGGTGACTACCACACTTTGTTCACGGGGACGGTTGTGGAGAGCCTCAATGACCTCCTGTTCCGGAAGATAGTCGTAAGCCAGCATGTAAGTCAGCTCATCGAGCACCACCAACTGGTAGTTGTCGTCTTCCAACATGGGTTTGGCGACAGCCCAGGTGGCTATGGCAGCGGCAATATCGCCGCTGCGATCCTGGGTATTCCAGGTGAAGCCCGTGCCCATCTGGTAAAAATCGATCTGCGGACACTGCTCCTTGAGATAGATTTCTTCCCCGGATAACTGTTCGCCCTTAATGAACTGCACCACACCGATTTTGTGACCATAGCCCAGGGCCCGCATCACCATGCCAAACGCAGAAGTGGATTTCCCCTTGCCATTGCCGGTGAGGAGAATTGCCACGCCGCGTTCAATGTCAGCGGCTTCAATGTGAGCGTCGACATTGACCTTCTGTTTCTCCATGGCCTTTTTGTGCTTTGCGTCCTTTTTATCCTGGTTAGTCATCTTGGTCTTGTCCTTTAAAAGGAATAGCGCAGTCCAACGTAGCCCGCGGCCCCTGACGTATTATAGGTAGGCACCTCCTGGTAGTCTTCATCCAGCAGGTTTTCGATGCGGCCGTTGAGTTCCAGACTCTCGGTCACTTTGAAGCTGGCGTTCAGGTTGATGACCTCGTAGTCATCCAGCTTGCTGCCATCGATATCGACTGCTTCGTAGCTACCGCGGGCGTAGAGCCGCGCGGAAAAGCGTCCGCTGGCGTGCAGGTACTGGACCCCCACATTGAGCAGGTGCTCTGGGCGTCTTATCCGGCTGGCGCCGCCTTCACCTTCTGTGTCGTTATAGGTGTAATTGGCGTCCAGATTCCAGCTGTCCGCCAGTGGTGCCTCTGCGATCAACTCAACACCCCGGGACTTTTGCTCGCCACCCGCTTGAGCGTAGCTGTCTGTAGTGAAGTCGTAGTTGATCTGGTTGTCAACGCGCTGGTCGAATAGAACTGCCTCGAGATACAGACCGCTATTGGCGAAGTACTCAACGCCGATATCCAGGCCTTCACTTTTTTCCTCCTGCAGTGCTTCGAAAACGGGTTGTTCCGGTAACCAGGGGCGCGGTTGCGTGTTATAGCTGATCTCGAACGGGCTCGGCGGGCGGAAACCGGTGCCATAGCTGGATTTTAGTTTTACCGTGCCGGCTCCGGTTTCAATCAGGTAGGCTGCGCTGAGTCGATAGGATGTAAAGTCGCCAAAGTCGTCGTTGTCGTCATAGCGTACACCCGCCGTCAGATAGAGCTGCTCAGCAAATTCGCCCTGGTATTCAGCGTATAGACCGGTCTGGTCACGATCCACCGTGGTACCGCTGCTGTCAATGGATTCACGCTTGAGGTCGACTCCATAGACCAATCGGGTTGATTCAGTGGCTTTGAAGCTGCCGAGGTACTCGTACTTCTCCAGCTCGCCATAGCCGCCGAAAGTAAAAGTGCCTTCAGTGTAAAACTCGCGGTCGGTTTCAGTGCGGCTGGCGGCCAGGCTGTGACTCAGTCTGCCGTCCTGATAGTCAATAGCGCCACGGATGCCGGTTTGTTCAAAGGTGTTGCTACACATATTCACCTGTTCAAAATTGGCGTTGAAGCAAGTGTCGTAATCATTGTCGGCATCAACATCGCGAACAGTCAGTTGCAGGCGAAGCGTGTCGGTGACGTTCCAGCCACCGCGGGCGTGCAAGGTCGTGTTTTCGTAACCGTCCTTGTCAGCCAGGACAGTATCCGTGCTGCGCGCGTTATAACCGTCAGTTTCGAAGTCAGAGACCGACAGGCTGAAATCACCCGTATCGTTCTTGCCGCCCACATTGGCGGCAAACTGGCGGCTACCATAGCGGCCGCCCTCGGCGCTTACATCGCCGCCGAAACCCTGTTCTGGCGCATAGCTGGTAATGTTGATGACGCCGCCGGCGTCCGCGCCGTACATCAAGCCCTGTGGCCCGCGTAATATTTCCACCCGGTGTATGCCGGCACTGAGTAGGTTTTCGATTCTGGGCCCCACCTGGGTGCCGGAGGTATCTGAAATATCCATTCCGTCAATCAGCACCAGGGTACGAAGATTTTCCTCGCCGCGAATTCGAAGGGCGGTGGTTGAGCCCGGCCCGCCGTTGGTGCTGATACCGATAGAGGGTTGGGTGGTCAATACATCGGCTAAGCGATTCATGCCCAGGTTTTTTATATCCTGGCTGGTGATGACAGAGACGGAAGTGGCGACCTGCCGCAAAGGCATTTCGATGCGGGAAGAAGTGATGATCATTTCTTCCATCTTGTCGTTTGCCACGGCGGTGAATGGTTGGGTGCAGGTAACTGCCAATGCAGTGCTGGTGAAAAGCTTGTTCATATTGAATCCTCAATAGCCAATATTGGTGGCGACTGAGAGAAGGGGATCGAGGCGGGATACCACAGGGGTAGTCAGCCAGCGATGAAGCCCTCCGCTCCATCGGTGTAGCTGATCAGGCAGGTATCGGGCTAACAGTCAGCGACTGTGTACCGTTGCGGGGGCAGCGATGGTTTGGTTACCACACTTCCCATTTAACCTGCCCAATTTTGCCTCGTTTAAGTATGAGGGAGAAATGGCAGGCACCTGAAGCAGCGGGCGAACTGTACGTTCCGTGTTCAGGTTTGTCAATTTACGCGGGTGGTTTCAGAGCGGGCCGTAAGGTAAAAAACGGTTGTTGTTTACGCCGCGAATCCACTTCAATAGATCTTTATCGGGTCGCGCGCCGCGTTGGCGCAGTAAGCGGGCCAGGGGTATCACGGGGGACTTTTCGCCTGCTTCGCAGCCCGGTAGGTTCTCGGCAATGGCAAAAAACTCTATCAAGTGAATCAGATCCTGTTCGCTGAAGTCACCGGCAACGGTCAGCCAAGGAGCGGCTTCAAGCTGCATGAGTGCGGGGAGGGCGGCCAATTGGGTATCGTCAAGCTGTGCTGGCAGATCATCCAGCCGCTGTTCGCGGGCGCAGGCAATGAACGCAGTCAGTAAATCCGCATCGATTGCGGATGCGCTGCCCCCGGTGGGGTCCCAACTGCCGACTGCCATCGTACTCTCCTCAATGAAGTGGAGAGTATACCCCGCTATCAGGCCTCGGTGTCGTCGCGGGCCATGTCTTCGTTGTGCATGTCGCGCAGATATTTGAAGCGGGTAGAGTAGGGCTCGAGCAATTGTTTGCGGGTCCGTTCCAGGAAGCTGCGGAAGTCTTCCCCGGTATCGGTTTCAGCGCTGAGCTGCTCGCGCAGACCATTGAAGCCATCCCCCAGGGCGGAGGCACTCTCGATGGTGGCTTGTACCAGGAACAGTTCCGCCATAACGATATCGCCGATGGCGCGCTCTGCTCGGTTGCGTAGCGTGTTGTTTTCCTGAGATTCCATGGTTCTCTCCGTTTTGGTTCGGTCCATTCCTGTTAACCCATGTATTGGAATAAAAAATACAGGGATAAAATGCACCAATTTCGAACATACAGACCCACTACGTGCACCAGCCTGAAGCGGGGAGGCGGCATTCTAGTGAATTCTGCCCCCCAATCAAGTGTTTACCGGTGTACATCAAACTTTTGTGCAGAAAACGTGCCAAAGTTACGAAATCCGTGAGTTCGCCACATTACCGTCGATAGATGAGCATGTGATTAAATGACGGCCATGAAAATTCACCAGGTCAAAACCCGGTTGGTGAACTCCTACGTGGTGGAGTACGCCGAGACGCTTTTTATTATGGATGTGGCAGTGCGCTGCCATCGCCAGCTATTGGGTTTTGTTGAGACTGAATTGCAACGTGATATAGCCGACGTGTCCCTGGTGGTAAGTTCGCACGATGATCCGGATCATATGGGAGGTATCGCAGCGGTGGCGCGTTTGTGCGATGCGGAAATTGCTATACCACACTCCTCAAGGATGACTCATCACAAACTACTCAATGATCCGGCCGGACCCGTGTTCCGCTTCGCTACTTCCCTGCGCGAAGCGTTTCGCTCGCGTTCCTGGGATATGTATTTCAATTCAGACCGGGACCGCCAAGCCCAGCAGCAACCGCAGTTGGATGAGCGCCACGGCGATGTGTTGCGCGGCCAACGGCTGCAGGAGAATTATCGGCTGAAAAACCATCAGTTCTTACCAGGTTTTGAAGACTGGCAGGTGCTGCACACCCCCGGTCATTCCTGGGACAGCTGTTGCTATTATCACCATGCTAGCGGCAGTCTGTTGTCCGGTGATACTCTATTGGGCAGTGGCAAGCAGAGCCGCCTGGTACTGCCCTCGATATACTCCAATCCCCTGCAAACTCGGAACAGCCTGCGACGGCTGCGTCAGTTGGAGATTCGTGCGGTGTATCCCGGCCATGGCAGTGTGATAGAGGGTGAGCAGTTGATAGAACAAGCAAAGCGCTGATTATTATGCGCAAGATGTTATGGATGACGGTGGTAATCCTGGTGAGTGCGTGTAGCGGCTTGCGGGAAAGGGAAACCAGCGACAGTAAAGGCAAGCTGGTTTGTGAGGATTTGTTCATCTACGAAATCTGTGCCCAGGATTACACCGGTGACGGCCAGCTCGACCTGTTCTATTTTGACGATACCAAGGAAATCCTGCTGTACCGGGCGGGCACCCGTGAGATTGTGCAGGAAGTATTACCGCTGCATGCCTGCGCGCGCGAGATGGATGCCACCACTGTGGAAGCGGGTAGCAAATTGCTCTACGCCCCACCCAATGCCAGTGTCATTGATATGCTGGGATACCGTCGCATCATGGTAGTGGATTACATGGCTGCCCAGGAAGAGGTTGACTCCTGTATGAAGGCCTACGGCATTGATGCGCCGCCGGGGGATCCCAACAACGATGATTTCGGGAATGACGAGGATATGGCCGACTTCTAGTCGACCAGCACTGAGTTTGCCAGAACTGAGTTTGCATAGCTGAGCACACCCGCCGCGTCGACCCTGGTCTGATAGGGCTCAATAAAGATCTTGCCGACGATTTCCATGTCGCGATTTACCACGAATATACCCGGGTAGGGGATACCGTAGGCGTCATCACCAGGTTCATACTCTGTGTTCAGGATATCCAGGGTCTTGACGCTGCTGGCGTCGATGTCGGACAGGAAGGGATAACTGATACCGTGCTCATCGACGAAGGCCTGCTGTAGTTCCGGGGCGTCATACGTCATTGCAACCACGGCGATGCCAGCATTGTTGAAAGACTCAATATTTTCCTGCAGCTGAACCAGCTGCTTCATGCAGAAAGGTCACCAGTCTGCAGAGCGGTTGGCTATGAATATCATGCCTCTGTCGGACAGAAACTGGCCCATATCACTGATGAGTTGGCCCTGGTAGCGCGTCTGCAGCTCTGGAAACCGGGTTCCCACCGACAGGCCGGGGTTAAAGGCATCGGTATCCTCTGTAACAAACATATCCTCGGTTATAGCGGACATGGTCATTTCCAGCAGCGGCTCGCGACCGAGATAGATGCCGATCGCCGCCACTGCAATGAAGATTGCCAGGCCTTGCAGAAACTTTTTCATGGCGTTTCCCTGCGCAGAGTATGCAAAAGTATACCCCCGGTGGGTGACCCCTGCATGCCATACACAGACAATGTATAGCTGATTTGGTTCACACACAACGAGGGTCAAGCTATGGAACGTCGAGATCTGTTAAAGGGTGCGCTGGTGGGCAGTACCGCCGGGCTGGCATCAATGTTATTGGCAAACCCGGTCATTGCCGAGGCCTCGACCGTAAAAAAGAGTGAGTCGGCGGCGGAGTTCGCCAATTTGCTTGCCGCATTGGAGAGCATTGAGGCCTCGTTTGAGCAGCCCAAGTGGCGTTTGCGCAGTGCCGACGATTTTGCAGCGGCCCGGCGCATGCTATTGCACACCCTGATTCATGCGCTGCAAACCTGGCTTGAGGCTGATCCGGCGCGGCCGTTTTTCGTGTCGTTCGTGAACAAACATAAGAAAATGCTGGGCGACAATCCAGACGCCCGCTATCACCAGGCGGTGATTGACGCCAGTCATCGCTACCGGATCCGGGGCAACCTGGCGGACGCTACTTACACCAGTTTTACCGTCGAGCAGAAATCGGAAGGCATTGCTTCAACGCTGAACGATACTCAGTTCGTCGCCGATGCCGATGGCAACTACGAGATTATTGCCAGTGTGGAGAAGGTTGAGGGCAACTGGCTGAGACTGCCAGCCGATGCCAACAGTATTGTCACCCGCCACTACTATGAACGTGAACTCAGCATCCAGAACGATCAATTGCATTGTATTCCGCTGGCCATCGAAAACCTGGATGGCTCGACACCACGGCAGCGAGTTATTGACACTGAAGTAGCAGCGGGACTGCGCCGCGTCACCGATTTTCTCCAGCGCAATGTTATCGCCATGGATAACAGCAACAGTCCGCACTGGGTTTCACGCGTTCCCAATCAGTTTGTACCGCCAACGCTCGATGACTCCAACATGGCCATCAGTTACGCCGCCCGCGATAATACCTATGCCATGGCACCGTTCGTTCTTCAGCCCAACCAGGCGCTGATTATTCGCGGGCGTTGGCCCACCTGCCGTTTTGCCAGCGTCTTGTTGCACGACCAATTCCTGCAGACCTTTGACTATGAGACGCGAACCATTTCTCTCAATCGCAAGCAGACGCAGCTGGAAGCCGATGGCAGCTTCAAGATTGTGGTGGCTCACCGGGATCCGGGCATGCCGAACTGGTTGGATACCGAAGCGCGATCCTTCGGCATCATGTTCTGGCGGTTTCAGTTGGTTGAGGGAAGCATCGAGCCGTTGACCACGGAAGTGATCGAGCTCTGAAATGGGATCGCTGGTTCAGCGGAGTGTGGATAACTTGCTGCGCAAGTTAACGCACATCACCACTGACCCTGGCATTTAGTATGGGGTCGGAGGTGATGGGGATAAGTTGCTTTTTACTTATCCCCACTCCTCTGACCCCTTGTTGTGCTATTTCGGTAGCCCGAATCGCGTTCTGAAATCCACGAGGTCGATACGAAATTCTTCGGTAGCGAGGAATTCTGCATCACTCATGTCGCCGTACTGGTCACCCTTGTACCATTCTGAATAGGTAGCCAGTTCACCCGCATGGCTGCGGTAGTGGCTGGACCAGGTTTGCACGTCGATATAGGGAGCATCGCCGCCGAGGTGAAATTTCATCAGTCGGTACCAGCCATCGCCAATGCCGACCGGGCCCTTCAGCTGTGGATGTAGCGGTTGCCCTGCATCCAGGCCGGCCTGGCCCCGCCCCTGGTAGTCGGCCAGGATCTGGTAAACCTGGTGACCGAAAACATTGTCATCGCTGCGCCGGCTCTGGCCGTGGTGGTGGCCGCACAGCACCAGGAAGACCTGGTCGTGCTGACTCACCAGTTCATCCCAAACCTCCTCGGCGGTATTGTGAAAGTCGGGATCAACACGTTTCAGATCGACGATTGGATTGGCGCGCCGTGCGCCGAGGGTATCCAGGTAGTCGTGTGTGGAAATGATCGTCGGCAAGCCCGGGTTGGCCCGAATAACACCTGCCGCCCAGGCCAGTACGTCGTCGTCGGCGACCATTTCCAGGGTGATATGCAGAAAGGCATAGCCACCGGCGCTGAATCGTTGGGCGCTGTTCGCACCACCGCGGAAACTGTCGACATACCAGTCCCGGTCCTTGAAGAAGCCACTGTCGTTACCAAATACCGAGCGAAAATTATCCAGGCCGCCGATATGTAACATGCCGAGCTTGTCCGGCGTGAAGGTGAGTTCTTCTGGTTTTATACGCAGATTCGGGGGATAACCGGCCGCACTCCACATGGCGTCGTAGTCGTGATTGCCCGGTGCCACGCCGAAGGGCAGGCCGGCCTCGGCCAGCAGGCGGTAACCAGCAATGGCGTGCGGAAGTTCCTCCTCGACTGCCTTTTCGGTGGGCGCCAGTTCGGCGGCAAAGTAGGGGTTGGGGATGGCTTCCAAGCCCCGCGCTGCATGCTCGGGGTCGATGGCCAAACTCTGGTGCTGCCAGACATCACCGACCGAAGCCACGAAGGCTATATCGCCACCACGCGCCGCGCTACGATCGGCAATGGACTGCATTTGCGCCATAAACAGGTCATTGGCATCGATCGCAAAACCCTCGCTCAACTGATTCTTATAACTCAGGTAGTTTTGCGTATCGGGAATGACAGCGAGCGTAAATGCCCCGGCAGAAGAGTGGGTATCCTCAACGGGGGAGTTTGTGCAGCCGCTCAGTTCCGCGACAAACACCACCGCGAAGATGGTCAGGAATACTTTTACGTCCATTTTGCGTATCCATTCTTTTTCATACGATGTCCCTCGATACTGCTAATATCAGGTCATCAGAATAACAAAAACTGAATGGTCCCATGGAATCACTTTCTGGCATCGGGGATTGGATCTCCAACAACGAGTCGCTGCTCAGCGGTGCAGCGGCGATTATTGTGTTGCTCGGCGTTATCGCTTCAGCCCTGGGGATACTGCTTCGCCGCCTGGCCTCGAAGCGTGATGCGGACCAGCAAGCAGCTAATGACGCGGTTATCACGCTGAAAGATCTGAGCGCTCCCGCTCCCTATCCGATTCATTACGCAGAGAGCGATGGCTTGCGTATTGCCTACACGGTGTTCGGAGACGGGCCACGGAATATTCTGATGGCCCCGGGTTTGATCTCTCATCTCAATATTGTGTCCCATATGCCGCCGATCCGGGACAGCATGCTGGCACTGAGTACTTTTTCCCGAGTCCTGTGCTTTGACAAGCGCGGACAGGGTCTGTCTGACCCTTGTTTGAACGTGCCGGATTTGCAAGAGCGAGTGCACGATATAGAGGCGGTGATCGATGCCGCGGAAATGCAGAAGGTTATTTTACTGGGTGTGTCGGAGGGCGGCCCCATGTGCGTCAAGTTTGCCCATGATCATCCAGATAGAGTGGAGGGTTTGATCTTGCTTGGCACCACCGCTCGCTGGCTACAGGGGGATGATTTTCCCGCTGGAATCGAAGAAGCGATGCTGGACTCAGCAGTCCAGGCCTGGGGAACGGGCGCCATGAGGAATATATTTTTCCCCAGCATCAGCCTGGAGAAAATGGATGAGGATACATACCAGGGCTTCGAACACTTGATCGCCACGCGGCATTCGATTGAGCAAATTATGGACTTCATGAAGAACCTGGATGTGCGACCACTGTTGCCCCAGCTTACCTGTCCAACCCTGGTCATCCATTTTTCAGGGGATCTTGCTGTTCCCGTCCGACTGGGCCGCGCGATGGCAGACGCGATTCCAAATGCAGAATTCCTGGAACTTCCCGGTATCGACCACTGTGACCTGTCGCAAGCTCCCGAAGGTGTAGAGCGAGTCAGGCAGTTCGCCGAGGCATTGGGCTAGTCCTGGTAACTTTCAATCGGCGGGCAGGCACAAAACAGGTTCCTGTCGCCGTAGACATTATCGATACGACTGACCGGCGCCCAGTACTTGCTCTTCCGCAAACTCTCCAATGGATAGGCAGCCGCCTCGCGCGAGTAGGGATGGGTCCAGTTATCTTCGACGATGTCTTCGAGCAGGTGGGGTGCATTGCGCAGCGGATTGTCTTCGCCGTCATAGGCGCCTTCTTCGACAGCTGTGATCTCCTCGCGAATGGCGATAAGAGCATCGCAGAAACGATCCAGTTCCCACAGTGATTCGCTCTCGGTGGGCTCTATCATCAAGGTGCCGGGGACCGGGAAGGACATGGTCGGCGCGTGGAAACCATAATCGATGAGGCGTTTCGCGACATCTTCTTCAGAGATGCCACTGGTTTCTTTCAGTGGTCGGATATCAATAATGCATTCGTGGGCTACCCGTCCGGTGGTGCCGGTGTACAGGATGGGGAAATGATCCTTGAGCCGGTGGGCGACATAGTTGGCGTTGAGAATGGCGGCCTTGGTCGCCAACTGCAAACCCTCCGCCCCCATCAGGGCAATATAAGCCCAGGAGATGGGCAGTATCGACGCACTGCCAAATGGGGCGCTGGACACCACGTCATTGCCAGCGCTGAGATCGCCAATGGGCTGCAGGGGGTGATTGGGCAGGAACGGTGCCAGGTGCGCGCCGACGCCAATCGGCCCCATGCCCGGACCGCCGCCGCCGTGGGGAATACAAAAGGTTTTGTGCAGGTTCAGGTGTGATACATCGGCACCGAATTTGCCCGGTGCCGACAGGCCCACCAGCGCGTTCAGGTTGGCGCCGTCTACATACACCTGGCCACCGCAATCATGGATGAGGTCGCAAATTTCGATGATGGTTTCTTCAAACACGCCGTGAGTGGAGGGGTAGGTAACCATGATGGCGGCGAGATCCTCAGCGTGGCGATCAGCTTTATCCTTTAGGTCGCCCATATCGATATTGCCGTTGGCATCGCAGGCGACGATCACTATTTTCATGCCTGCCAGGGCGGCGCTGGCGGGGTTGGTGCCATGGGCGGAGCTGGGGGTCAGACAGACGTTGCGATCGCCGTCACCGCGACTTTCGTGATAGCGCTTAATCGC
The DNA here is from genome assembly GCA_965237855.1 of Halieaceae bacterium. Taxonomy (GTDB): domain Bacteria; phylum Pseudomonadota; class Gammaproteobacteria; order Pseudomonadales; family Halieaceae; genus CBDEGK01. The sequence continues at coordinate 217,618 of CBDEGK010000002.1, forward strand.
CAGCAAGCCAGCATATTCTCCCTGGGAGCCGGCGTTGGGTTGCATGGAAATGGCATCGTAACCGGTGCACTCCTTGAGCATATGCTCAAGCTCGTCGAGTAACTGGCTGTAGCCGCGTGCCTGCGTCATCGGCGCGAAGGGGTGCATGCCGGCAAATTCCGGCCAGGTGATGGCGATCATCTCGGTGGTGGCATTGAGTTTCATGGTGCAGGAACCCAGCGGAATCATGGCCCGGTCGAGGGCAATATCCTTGTCCTCCAGGCGACGCATATAGCGCAGCATTTCGGTTTCGGAATGATATTGGCTAAATATGGGGTGCTGCAGGTAGTCAACATCCCGCTGCAGTGAATCCGGAAAGCCGATACTACCAGCGAGCTTGTTGTCGAGTTCCTCAATGTCTATCTCTGCCTCAAAAACCGCACAGAGGGTGGCGATATCTTCGCGAGAGGTGGTCTCGTCGAGGCTGATGCCTAGCCTGTCATCACCAATGATGCGCAGGTTCAGCTCAGCGGCCAGGGCACGTTCGATGATGGCTGCCTGTTTGTCGCCGACACGGTAGGTCAGGGTATCGAAGAAACAGGCGTTGGTTCGTTTAAAACCTGCCGTTTCGAGCGCTTCGGCGATGATGCAGGTAAGGCGATGGATGCGTTCGGCAATGCAGCGCAAGCCTTGCGGGCCATGATACATGGCGTAGAAGGCGGACATAATTGCCAGCAGCGCCTGGGCGGTGCAGATATTGCTGGTGGCCTTCTCCCGGCGTATATGTTGTTCGCGGGTTTGCATGGCCATGCGCAGGGCCTGGTTGCCACGACGATCGATGGATACGCCGATAATACGACCCGGCGTAGAGCGCTTGTAGGCATCGCGGGTGGCAAAGAAGGCGGCGTGGGGTCCGCCAAAACCCATGGGCACACCAAAGCGCTGACTGTTTCCCACCACCACATCGGCACCAAGTTGGCCCGGAGCTTTCAATAGCAACAGGGACATAATGTCTGCAGCGACAGCGACCAGGGTATGAGCGCTGTGAGCGGATTCAATGAGTGGGCTGATGTCCTGCACATCCCCATAGCTGCCGGGGTACTGCAACAGGGTGCCGAAGGCCTCGATGTTCCCTACGAGGGTGCCGGGGTCACCGACCAGCACCTCGATATCGAGGGCTTGGGCGCGGGTTTTCACCACCGCAATGGTTTGTGGATGGCAGTCCTCGGCGACGATGAAGGTATGACTGCGATTTTTCTTGTTGACCCGCTGACACAAGGTCATGGCCTCGGCCGCGGCAGTGCCCTCATCCAGCATGGAGGCATTCGCCAGCTCCATGCCGGTCAGATCAATAATGACCTGCTGGTAATTGAGCAGCGCTTCCAGCCGCCCTTGTGAAATTTCCGGCTGATAGGGGGTGTAAGCGGTGTACCACCCCGGATTTTCCAAGACATTGCGCTGGATGATGGGCGGCGTATAGGTGTCGTTATAGCCACAGCCAATATAACTTTTGAAGACCTGGTTCTGGCCGGCAATTGCTTTCAATTGCGCCAACACGGTTTGCTCACTGCGGGGTTCGCCCAGCTCCATGGCGGTTTCGCGCATGATGCTGGCGGGTACTGTGTCATTGATCAGGGCCTCCAGGTCCTGGTATCCCATCGCCCTGGCCATGGCAGTTCGCTGTGCCGGGGAGGGTCCGATATGGCGTTGGATAAAATCTGCGGCGTTTTCCAACTCAGTCAGCGTGGTCTGGCTCATGCGGTGGTATTACCTGGGGTTTCCAGCGAAGCGGCGATTTTACCCAAGCAGGAAGCGCAACACCAATTTGTTGAAGATCGTGGGCTTTTCAGCATGCAGCCAGTGTCCAGTGCCTTCGATGACTTTCAGGCTGGCATTGGGGAACAGGGCGTTCACTGCGCCCTGGTACTCCGGCAGGATGTAATTGGATTCTCCTCCCTTGATAAACAACACCTGGCCCGGGTAGGTCTGGCCCTGGTTAGCACTGCCCAATCGCTCATATTGCGCGGCTATGGCGGCGCGATTCAGGCTCCAGTGAAATTCTCCCTGCTCATCGCGCTTGAGGCTTTTCAGCAGAAAGGCGCGTACCCCGGCTTCAGGAACCGTATTGGCGAGGAGGTCGTCAGCCTGGCTGCGGCTGGTAATAGTGGCCTCTTCAACTGCCTTGAGGCCGGCCAGTGTGCCCTCGTGGTGGGGCGGGTAGGTTACCGGTGCCACATCGGCGACGATCAATTTGCTGACCCGTTCGGCATAGTCCGTTGCCACTTGCATGGCGATCTTGCCGCCCATGGAGTGCCCTAGCAGTGGGCACTGATCAATGCCCTGTTGATCCATGAAGTCGATCACATCTGCGGCCATTTCCGGGTAAGCCATGCTGTCGCAGTGTGGCGATTCACCGTGATTGCGCACATCCAGGGAATACACGGTGAAATCTCCCGCCAGGCCACGCGCGACCATGCCCAGGTTAGAGGCAGAGCCAAACAGGCCGTGAATTAAAATGAGTGCAGGGCCTTCACCGCGGCTAAGAAAATTGAGTAGCATAGGGTCATGATAGCCCTGAAAGATCTGTTAACGGAAATTCGCGCTTGCGAAAACTGTGAACTGCCGCTGGGCCCGAATCCGGTGGTGCGGGCCCACGAAAATGCCAGCTTGCTGATTATCGGGCAAGCGCCGGGCACCAAAGTACATCAATCGGGTATCCCCTGGGATGATCCCAGCGGCAACCGACTGCGCGGCTGGCTGCAAATGAAGCCCGAGGTATTTTACGATGAAAGCAAGATTGCCATTGTGCCGATGGCCTTTTGTTACCCGGGTAAGGGAAAATCCGGAGATCTGCCACCGCCTCCGATCTGTTCCGAATTGTGGCATGAAAAATTGTTGGCGCAGATGCCGCGTATCGAAATGACCCTGCTGGTGGGCAGTTACGCCCAAAACCGATACCTCGGTAAGAGCCGCGAAACCCTGACAGAGAGAGTGCAGCGCTGGCGCGACTTCGCGCCACAGTTCTGGCCCATGCCCCACCCTTCGCCCCGCAACCAGTTGTGGCTGCGCCGCAATCCCTGGTTTGAAGAGGAGGTTGTGGTGGCGCTGCGCCAGTCACTTGCCAAGCTGCGCCTGTAAAATGGTATGGTGCCGCCCGTCTGTTTGATGGAGTGATGAGTGAACATTATTGAACCCGAATCTGTGGCCGTGTCCGGTGAACGACTCAATCGTATCGGTGAGCACCTGCGCGGCCGCTATATTGAGCCGGGCAAAATCGCCGGCAGCCTGACTTTGGTCGCTCGCGGTGGCGAGGTTTGCTACTTACAGGGCGAGGGCATGATGGATCTCGAGCGCCAGAAGCCGATGCAGGACGATGCGATTTTCCGCATTTACTCCATGAGCAAGCCGATTACCTCTGTCGCCTTAATGATGTTGCATGAGAGGGGCGTGTTCTCAATGAGCGATCCCGTGCGGCGCTTTATTCCGAGCTGGAAAAACCTCCAGATCTACAAGGCGGGCACCTGGCCGCTGATGCAGACTGTGCCTGCCACCTCTGAAATGACCGTACGCGATCTGTTTATGCACACCTCCGGCCTGACCTATGGGTTCCTGCGAGGTACCAACGTTGATCGCGCCTACCGCCAATTGGAAGTGCAGCATATTCGCCCCGGTTATACCCTGCAGAACATGGTGGATGAACTGGCGGGACTGCCGCTGGAATTCAATCCCGGTGAAGAGTGGAACTACTCGGTGGCTACCGATGTGCTGGGTTACCTGGTGGAAGTACTGTCTGGACAGAGCCTGGCAGAGTATTTCCAGGAACATATTTTCGCGCCACTAGGTATGGACGACACCGCTTTTGAAATTGCCGACGACAAGATCGATCGTTTCTCCGCCTGTTACACGCGCGATATGCAAAAGAAGCTGGTTTTACAGGATGATCCCCACCATAGTGAATATCGTGATCGTAGCTTTTATTCCGGCGGTGGTGGCTTGATATCGACAATTGGAGATTACCACCGCTTTTGCCAAATGTTGATGAATGGCGGGGAACTGAATGGTCAGCGCATCCTGGGGCCGCGCACCATCGAATTTATGACGCAGAACCACCTGCCCGGGGGCATCGACATGAGCGAGTTTGCCCGCGGCAGCTTCAGCGAAACTGCCTATGAAGGTATAGGCTTCGGCCTTGGCTTTGCCCAGCGGGTCGATCCGGTCAAAGGTGGCACCCTGGGCTCCCTCGGCGAATACTTCTGGGGCGGCATGGCCAGTACCATCTTCTGGAATGACCCGGCTGAGGATTTGAGTGTCATCTTCATGACGCAATTGATTCCCTCCGGCACCTTTAATTTCCGGGGTCAGCTACAATCAATTATCTATTCCGCGTTACTCGACAACTGAGCTGAGGAGACAGCGTATGGGTTTCAATAGAAAATCGACCGCAGAACAGGTCACGGAAGGCCTCGACCTATCGGGTAAGACCATCGTTATTACTGGCGTGAACTCTGGCCTGGGTTTGGAAAGCATGCGCGTGTTATGCCTGCGTGGCGCCCATGTGATTGGTTTGGCTCGAACGGTCTTCAAGGCTCGCGCTGCTTGTCAACGGGTAGAGGGTAATGCCACGCCCGTCGTCTGTGAGCTGAGTGATCTAAATTCTGTTAAAGCGGCGGGAGCGATTATTCGGGGTATGGGTATGCCCATCGACGTGCTGATAACCAATGCCGGTATTATGGCGCCGCACCAGCTCAGTCATGCCCACGGCCTTGAGATGCAGTTTGCCACCAATCACATGGGCCATTTTGTGTTGATTCAGCATTTGTTAGAGCAGGTAAAAAGCGCTGATGCCGGGCGTATCGTGATCCTGTCCAGCGCAGCGCATAACATGACCGTCAAGGGCGGCATCGACTTCGACAATTTGGATGCCAGCCACGGTTACAGCCCCTGGCGTTTCTATGGCCAATCCAAGCTGGCGAACCTGTTAACTGCCCGCCATATGGCGCGCCAGTTAAAGGATAGTGGGGTAAAGGTTAATTCGCTGCACCCCGGGGTGATTCAGACCAACCTGACACGCAACGCGCGTGGCTTGGTGATGACCTTGATGGGCTTCTTTGCCAAACCCCTGGAGAAGACGGTGGCGCAGGGCGCGGCCACCCAGTGTTATGTGGCAGTCAACCCGGAAGCCGCTGATATCACCGGTGAGTATTTTTCCGACTGTGCCGTGGCCAAAAGTTCTGGGCCAGGACGCAATGAGTTATTAGCCGAAGAGCTGTGGAACCAGTCCCTGCAATTGGCGGGAGACTATCTCCCCGCCTGATCGTAGCTGATAGCGGTGATGTACCAGTGTTTTTCACCAGCGGGGCTGCGTACCAGCACCTCGTCATCCAGCGCTTTGCCGATGAGGGAGCGCGCCATGGGTGAGTCCATGCTGAGTTTGTTTTGTTTCAGGTCAAACTCATCCGGGCCAACGATGCGGTAGCGCGCCTCTGTGCCATCCTCATCTTCCAGGGTAACCCAGGCACCGAAGAAGACCTTGTCGGTGTTGCCCGGTATGCGCTCCACAATCTCCAACTCATCGAGCCGCTTGTTGAGAAAACGCACTCGGCTGTCAATCTCCCGCAGGCGCCGCTTGCCGTAGATATAGTCACCGTTTTCCGAGCGGTCGCCATTCTTGGCCGCCTCGTGCACGGTAGCGGTTACCTGGGGTCGCTCGACCTTCCACAACTGGTGTAGCTCCGCGCGCAGTAATTGCTCCCCTTCCGGGTGATGTAAGCAGAGCCTCGTCTGCGGGGTGGTCGATAGCGTCCCATGGGTTTATCTTAGTGTTTTTTCGCTGACTTGAGGATAGTAAGTGCACCGACTACTGATGAGCCTGCTGGCGCTGATGCCAATGTATGCCGGGGCCTGCATTGAACTGAGTGGTGAATTGCGCCAGGGTGCCCTGGTGTGGGGGCAGGTGTTGTCGAGCACCAAAGTGTTCCTGGATGACCGGCCGCTGCAGGTAGCGGGGGATGGCACCGTGGTATTTGGCTTCAGCCGGGATGCCCCAGGGGAAAGTATGCTGCGGGTCGAGGGAGCGGAATCCTGCTGGCAGCCGCTGGTGGTTCTAAGGCGGGACTACAAAATTCAGCGTATCGAGGGGGTTCCCCAGCAAACCGTGACCCCGGGGCCGGAACACCAGGAGCGGATTCGTCGGGAACAGGCGCTGGTCAACAGCGCTCGTGCCCGCAGTGCTGACTACCCGCATTTTGCAGCTGGCTTTGAATGGCCCGCACAGGGCCCTATTTCGGGAGTATATGGCAGTCAGCGTGTGTACAACGGCAGCCCCGGCCGGCCCCATTATGGTGTCGATGTCGCATCCCCGACGGGTACACCCGTCAGTGCGCCCGGTGCCGGCGTCGTGGTATTGGCAGAGGCGGATTTATTCTATTCCGGTGGCACGGTGATCATCGATCACGGTATGCAGGTCTTCTCCAGCTTTTTGCATATGAGCAAAGTGCATGCTGTGGTGGGGCAAGCGGTTGAGCGCGGCGAGCTAATCGGCGAGATTGGTGCCAGCGGCCGGGCCACCGGGCCCCACCTGGACTGGCGCATGAAGTGGCGAAGTCACTGGATTGATCCGCAGTTGCTGGTACCACCTATGCCCTGAAAGTGCTTATAATACCGGCCCTTAAATGCACTACTTAAAGAGTACCTCATGCTGGACAAAAAACTGCTGAGCATCCTGGTGTGCCCCGTGAGCAAAGCACCCCTGGAATATGATGAAGAGAAGCAGGAACTGGTGTGTAAGGCCAGCGGCCTGGCCTACCCCGTACGCGACGGTATCCCAGTGATGCTGGAGAGCGAAGCGCGCCAGCTCAGTGCTGACGAGAAGCTGGGCTGAGCGTATGTCGGACACCATTTTTGCCAAGATTATCAGTGGCGAGATCCCCAGCGATTTTATCTACGAAGATGAACACTGTGTGGCGATCCACGACATCAACCCCAAGGCGCCGGTGCATGTACTGATTATTCCGCGCAAGCCGATCCCCAAGATTTCAGATGCAACCGTCGAGGATCAGGCCCTGTTGGGGCACCTGATGCTGGTTGTGGGGAAGGTAGCAGAACAGCTGGGTGTGACTGATGCGTTCAACGTCATCGTCAATAACGGCGAGGCTGCCGGGATGACGATCCACCATCTACACCTGCACATTATGGCCGGACGCAATTTCGCCGAAGAGCAAATGGCAGAGAACCTGAAATAAGCCATGAAAAGCGCAGACATTCGCGAGGCCTTTCTCGCCTACTTTGAAGAGCAGCAACATACCCGCGTCGACAGCTGTTCGCTGGTGCCTGAGAACGACCCCACCTTGTTGTTCACCAACGCGGGGATGAACCAGTTCAAGGATGTGTTCCTGGGTGTTGAAAAACGGCCCTATGTTCGCGCTACCTCCAGCCAGCGTTGCGTGCGTGCCGGTGGCAAGCACAACGACCTGGAGAATGTCGGCTATACCGCACGTCATCACACCTTTTTTGAAATGATGGGCAACTTCAGCTTTGGCGACTATTTCAAGCGCGAGGCGATCAAGTTCTGTTGGGAGTTCCTGACGGTCAAGCTGGGCTTGCCAGAAGAAAAATTGTGGGTGACGGTTCACGTCAGTGACGATGAAGCGGCCGATATCTGGCTCAAGGAATTGGGTGTCAGCGCCGAGCGTTTCTCACGTCTGGACCAAGAAAATTTTTGGCAGATGGGCGATACCGGCCCCTGCGGGCCCTGTTCAGAGGTTTTCTATGACCACGGCGCGGATGTGCCCGGTGGTCCCCCCGGTAGCGAAAACGGTGATCTCGATCGCTATATAGAAATTTGGAACCTGGTGTTCATGCAGTACAACCGGGACAGCAGCGGCACTATGGAGCCACTGCCGGCACCCTCGGTGGATACCGGTATGGGACTGGAGCGCCTGGCGGCGGTAATGCAAGGCGTGCACACTAACTACGAAATAGACCTGTTCCAGAGCCTGCTCAGAGCCGCAGCGAAATTGTTTGGGCGTGACAGCATTGAAGAAAACTCTCTCAACGTGATCGTCGACCATATTCGCTCCTGCTCCTTCCTGGTATTGGATGGCGTATTGCCCAGCAATGAAGGGCGCGGTTATGTATTGCGGCGCATCATTCGCCGCGCGATTCGCCACGGCAACAAACTGGGGGCGACCGAACCGTTTTTCAGCAAGCTGGTTGCCCCGCTGGTGGCAGAGATGGGCGGCGCCTATCCGGACCTGGTGCAGCAGCAGGCTCGCATTGAATCCGTGTTGTTGGGTGAGGAAGAGCAGTTTGCCAAGACCCTCGATAATGGCATGGGTATCCTCGAAGAAGCCCTGGCCAAGCTGCCAGGTACTGAAATTCCCGGTGAGTTGGTGTTCAAGCTCTATGATACCTACGGATTCCCCGTGGACCTGACCAACGATATAGCCCGGGAGCGGGAATTGAGCCTGGACATGGCCGGTTATGAAGCGGCCATGGCCGAGCAGCGCCGTCGTTCCCAGGACGCCGGCAGTTTTTCGGTCGACTACAACGATGTACTCAAGCTCGATGGCAGCACAGAGTTTACCGGCTATAAGCAGCTCGCCGCCGATGCCAGCGTGACTGCCCTGCTCAAAGACGGGGAGATGGTCGATAACCTCTCGGCCGGCGATGAGGGCGCCATAATTCTCGATAACACGCCGTTTTACGGTGAATCTGGTGGCCAGGTCGGTGATACCGGTTACCTGTCAGGCAGCGCAAAATTCGAGGTACGCGATACTACCAAGGGCGGTGCTCATCACCTGCATCACGGTGTGGTATTGGACGGCCAGATCAAGTTGGGCCAATCCTTGACCGCTGAGGTCGATGGCGGTGTTCGCGGCGCCACCGCGCTCAACCACTCCGCCACTCATTTACTGCACGCAGCGCTTCGGCAGGTATTGGGAGACCACGTGGTGCAGAAGGGCAGCCTGGTGGATTCCCAGAAACTGCGGTTTGATTTTTCTCATGCCGAGGCCGTGAGCAAAAGCCAGCTGAAACAAATCGAAAGCCTGGTCAATGACCAGGTGCGCGTTAACAGCACCGTCGAAACCAGGATTACCGACATGGAGTCTGCCGTAGAGGCGGGTGCTATGGCTTTGTTCGGTGAGAAATACGGTGATGAAGTGCGGGTATTGAGCATGGGCGGAAAATTCTCCGTCGAACTCTGTGGTGGTACTCACGTTGAGCGAACCGGTGATATTGGCCTGATACGAATCACCTCTGAGTCTGGTATTTCTGCTGGCGTACGGCGCCTGGAGGCGGTCACCGGAGCCGCTGCACTGGCATTGTTTGATGAAGCTGATGAGCAGATCGCGGCTGTTTGCAATGTGGTGAAGGGCACGCCTGCGAATGTGGCGGACAAGGTGGCCAGCTTGAGGGCCGAGAACCGTGAGCTGGAAAAGCAACTGACACAGCTCAAACAGAAGTTGGCCAGTTCCGCCGGTGGTGATCTTGCCTCCCAGGCAGTGGAAGTAAATGGCGCCAAGGTACTGGCCGCGTTACTCGAAGGGGCCGATCCCAAATCCCTGCGCGATACCGTTGATCAATTGAAGAACAAACTGGGCACCGCGGTGATCCTGTTGGCTGCCGCTGATGGGGATAAAATTGCCCTGGCAGCCGGCGTTACCATGGACCTCACGGACAAGGTCAAGGCCGGTGACCTGATGAAGGAATTTGCCGGTCGTCTCGGCGGCAAAGGTGGCGGGCGCCCGGACATGGCCCAGGGCGGTGGCACCGATACCGCGGCTCTCCCCGCCGCGCTCGAGGATGTCCCCGGCTGGGTGGAGGCCCGGCTCAGCTAAAAGGGTACTGACCCCTTTTAGCGCAATAATCCCGTAACTGTATAATTTCCAAGCATTTTAGTGTTTAATGGCGCCCCGTTTTCCGGAGAGCTGGGTCTCCTACGCACATGAGCTTAATTGTCCAAAAATTCGGCGGTACCTCTGTTAGCAGCATCGAGAAAATCGAGGCTGTGGCGGACAAGCTCGCCCGTTTCCGGGCGGATGGCCACCAGTTGGTGGTTGTCGTGTCCGCTATGAGTGGCGAAACCAACCGCCTCATCGCCCTGGCCCAGGAAGTCCAGGAAGCCCCCGTGCCGCGAGAACTGGACGTGCTGGTGAGTACCGGCGAGCAGGTCACCACGGCATTGCTGAGTATGGCCTTGGCCAAGCGCGGTATTCCCGCCAAATCCGCCAATGGCAGCCAGGTACGGATACTGACCGACGACTCCCACACCAAGGCCCGCATCAAGGAAATCGATGACCAGCGTCTACGCGAAGATCTTGACGATGGCAATATCATTGTTGTCGCCGGCTTCCAGGGCGTGGACGAGCAGGGCAATATCACCACCCTGGGGCGCGGTGGTTCCGACACTACCGCGGTTGCCCTGGCAGCGGCCCTGAAAGCCGATGAATGCCAGATCTATACGGATGTGGATGGCGTCTATACCACCGATCCGCGCATGGTCGACGGTGCCAAGCGCCTGGATAGCATCACCTTCGAGGAAATGCTGGAAATGGCCAGCATGGGCTCCAAGGTCCTACAGATTCGTGCCGTGGAATTCGCCGGCAAGTACAATGTACCCCTGCGGGTGTTGCACAGCTTTGAAGACGGCCCCGGCACCCTGATCAGAACAGAGGAAGAAAGCGATATGGAAGCCCCGACAATTGCAGGCATCGCCTTTACCCGGGACGAGGCCAAGATTACGGTGCTGGGTGTACCCGATACCCCCGGTGTGGCCCACAAAATTCTTGGGCCGGTTGGCGCGGCCAATATAGAGGTAGACGTGATTGTCCAGAACATCGCCGAGGACAATAGCACCGACTTCACCTTTACCGTGCACCGCAATGACATGGAACAGGCTGCGGAGATAGTTACGCGCGTCGCCAATGAGCTCAACGCCCGCGAAGTACGCACTGATGACAAGATCGCCAAGGTGTCGCTGGTAGGGGTGGGTATGCGCTCCCATGCCGGTGTGGCCAGCCAGATGTTTGCCTCCCTGGCAGAGGTGGGTATCAATATTCAGATGATCACCACGTCGGAGATCAAAATCTCTGTTGTTATCGACGAAAAGTTCCTGGAATTGGCCGTGCGCTCTCTGCATGCCGAATTTGAGCTTGACCAGGACGCCGATAAATAGTACATATACGTACTAATAACGGTAGTAATAACTACAATCTATAGTGTAGTTGCAAATAGCCCATACTGAACGATACTAATAACGTGGTACTTTAAATCTTGACGTGCATTGGTAGGGCCGCACCTGCAATGGAATTAGGAACAATGCCATGTTAATTCTTACCCGACGCGTCGGGGAAACGCTAATGATTGGCGATGAAGTCACCGTGACGGTGCTTGGTGTCAAAGGCAACCAGGTGCGATTGGGTGTCAATGCACCTAAACATATAGCCGTGCATCGCGAAGAAATCTACAACCGTATTCAAGAAGAACAAGGATTGCCCAAACAGCCCGAATAACGGCCGTTTCGCCCTTTGATTTCCCGTTCGTTGTGGTATCATCCCGCGCCTTACGGAGAGCTGGCCGAGCGGCTGAAGGCGCGCCCCTGCTAAGGGCGTATAGGTTAATACCCTATCGAGGGTTCGAATCCCTCGCTCTCCGCCACACAGTCTGGGTATAGACCGGAGACATGGTTTACACCTTATACCGAAGACATGGTTTACACTTTTGCCATGAAGGGGTTGTTCGCCGGTTCAACCCTTCCTTCGTCTTCATCAAAGAAGCCTAGATCATATTCCATAAAACTGACAAGCCAGATATTGTCAGAGACCTCTCGTATCCCTATCGATTGCCCCGCAAACACGGTGCTTAAGTTAATTTTCCTATTGCCTATGCAGATACGCCCACACTGAGTAACGCGCACCGTGCGGTCGTGGTAAGGGTATTCTGGTTCCTCCGGCTGGCTGTAGACCCGGGTTGAAGGTGTATACACATCGCCGGGGTATTGGCCGTCAAGGGCCTGGTGGGGTCGTTCGTTGTTGTAAACCTCGACAAACTCATCAAACCGACCTTGTTGCTGCAGAAAGTTGAAGGAAGCCGGCCTGGTCGCCTCCTTCTTCAGGGTCCGATGCATCCTCTCGTGGCGCCCATTTTGTTCGGGATGGCCCGGCTTGATGCGTTCGATGTTGATACCCAGCTTCAACCACCAGACTGACAATCGACTCAGGCCAAAGAGTGCGTTGGGTGATGCAAATGGAACGCCGTTGTCAGTACGGATGGCCTCAGGCAGCCCGTAGTCCTTAAATACTTGCTCAAACACGGTAACTGCGAAGCTCGACTTGGTGGAATCAAGCCCTTCACAGGCCAGCAGGTAGCGAGAGCAATAATCTGTGACGGTCAGAGGGTAACAATACTGCTTGTTCCCGAGCAGGAACTCCCCCTTATAGTCAGCGCACCACAAGCCGTTGGGGTATTGGGCATTGTTGAGCGAAGTGCCCTGTGCACGGTAACGTCGGCGTTTGCGCCGCTTTACCAATCCATGGCGATCTAAAACAGCATGAACCGTGCTCTTGGCTGGAGGTTTAATCATGGGATAGGCCCTGATCAACTTCTCGCGGATCTTGGGTGCACCCCAGGTGGAGTGTTCCTTCTTGATTGCCAGGATGGTTCGCTCTATCTGGAACGGCAGTTTATTTGCATGGCGGTAGGGTCGACGACTTCGATCTTGCAGGCCATCGAGGCCGCAGTCTTTGTAGCGGTTAAAAATCTTGTAGCCTGTCACCCGGGAAATACCAAAGTCCCGGCATACGGCAGACATCTTCTCGCCTTCGAGCAAGCGAGCTACAAACTTAAGACGTTCATCCATCGGTTTACACTCATTCCAAGGCATTTGGGCTCTCCCAAATGCTCTAATGTGTAAACCATGTCTCCGGTATAATCTGTAAGCTATGTCTCAGGTACTACACTGGCTGGTGGAGACTCTCTTACCAGAGACTCTGAACAGTCGCGCGAAAGCCCGCATCTTGCGGGCTTTCTGCATTTCAGGGGTTAGCTAACAGTGACTGGGAGACGGTCAATTGGGAGCTGGATACTCCGGTTTTCTCTAACGGCGATTCCGCCAGTCACTAGTGGAGACTTGACTTGGTACTGACAAGTTAACGAATTCGGCAACCACAAAGTAGGAATGTGTATACCTAGCTGTCAATCAATTGGTCGCTGGTTCGACGCCGGCCCGGCGAGCCAACTTCTGAAAGGCCCCCTACTTGAGGGTGTTTTCATTTTCACAACTTCGAACTGCTCGAATGTTAAGCTGCGTTCGTCTCAAGATCCGTCCCCGCGGTGGCCTCCCTAATTAGCATCTCTTTGAAAAATTCAACCGAATTCGAGCCAGAAACCAGGCGTTTGTCATTGACAATGAATGCTGGAATACTTCTCACACCCAAGGTGGCAACGCGTTGCTGTTTGATCTTGAAACTCTGCCTGAATGCGTCTTTGCGGAGGGCTTGCCTAGCTTCGCCACCGTCCAGTCCGATGGATGACAGTATGTCATTTAAAACATGCATGTCACCGACATTTTTGCCCTCTGAAAAGTAAGCCGGGATCAAGGCCTCATTTAGTTCAAGTTGTTTGCCCTTGCTTTCTGCCCAATGCATTACTAAGTGACCGACGCGGGTATTGTAATAATGGGTGCGTTTGGAAAAATCAATATGGACACCGGCGGCTTCTCCGACCGAAATCAAATTTCTCCGGTATTCCTTGATTTGCTGTTCACCCATGCCCATACGGTGATGCATCAAGTGAGCAATGTCTTCACCTTCGGCAGGCATCTCCGGGTTTAGTTCGAACGGTAAGAATCGGATATCGGTCTCTATGCGATCGCCGAGCGAGTCCGCGGCACGTTTAAGGTTGTTGTAACCGATTGGGCACCAGGAACATACCAGGTCGTGGATCATCTCTACTTTGACGTGTTTCATAACATTCTCCGGACGTTTGTTGGTTTACTAGAAACTGACGGCCAACGGCTGTTGGGCTCCGGCAGTAAGTTGTTTAGAGTGGGTGGCCGTCAACGGATTTGTGAGACGGCCACTTGGCTCAATGCCTTGGTTAGCCATTGATGTCAACATAACGGGGCAGGGCTTCGAACTGCTTGAGCCACTCATTAACATTGCTATAGGGAGCCAGATCGACGCCCCCGTCAGCGGCCGTCTTGACGTATGGATACATAGCAATATCGGCCAGAGTGGGCTTGTCACCCAACAGGAACTCCTTTCCTGAGAGGGATTGTTCCAGCTTGGTCAAATGTTTCAGCGCGCGATCCTTAGCCTGCTCATAGTCAAGCGGCGCACCAAACAACTTGACCAGTCGGGCCGCGCTCAGGCCGTTGTTGACATCATCGGACACCTGACTGATGAGCACCGCGACTCTCGCCAAATCGACCGGCGACTCGGGTAACCACTCGACATCTGATCCGTTACTATAGGCTTTCGCCAGGTAGAACAGGATCCCATGAGAATCAGTGATGACATTATCCTGATCGACCAGTACCGGCACCTGGCCTGCGGGATTAATCGCAAGAAAGTCGTCTTTGGTTTGCTCACCGCTGGCCAGGTCTACATTGATGCGTTCATAGTCCAGGCCCAGGAAACTTAACATCAGACGCGCTTTGTACGCGTTACCGGATAATCCAAAATCATATAATTTCATTGTGTCGTTCCTCTTCAGTAATGTGGATTTCAACTGAGCAAAGAGTAAGCGCTTAACATATTAAAATATATTTTCTATATTTAACTATTATGTAAGCTTTCTATTTACGATTGGTAGGCCATGACACTCGAGCAACTCAAGGCACTCGACGCAGTAGTCCAGCACGGTTCAATTCGCGCCGCTGCCAAGCACGTTTATAAGACGGCACCGGCGGTCAGTACGTTGATCAAGAACCTGGAAAAGGACGTGGAGATAACTCTACTGTCGCGTGAAGGCTATCGGCCAAAGCTGACCGATGAAGGGCAAATATTTTATGCCAAGGCGAAGCGGCTACTCATTGAGATGGATGAATTGAGTGCCCTTTCGCAACGCATTTCCGGGCACAAGGAATTGATCGTGAACATCGCGATCAATGCCGTATGCCCGCTTGAGACAGTACTTGCCGTACTCAGAAAGATCGATAAGAAGCATCCCGAAACCCAGATCAATGTCTCGACGGAACAGATGGGCGGGGCGATAGAACGACTCAGCCGTGGCGAGGTTGAAATTGCCATTACCACCTCTACGGGATTACAGAGTGGCTATATGGAAGCATATCCTATCTTTTCCATCCCCATTTTCCCTGTTGTCCACAGGGATCATCCGCTCGCGAACGTAGACCAGCTGATATCCGAGCATCAGGCGTCGCAATACACCCAGGTCATAGTGCGTGATTCCAGCCGTTTCGAGAACAAACAGACGCTCGATGTCATCGAAGGTGGGAGACATTGTCACGTGACGGACTTACTGACCAAAAAAAAGTCATTGAATCCGGTCTGGGTTGGGGCGGGCTACCAGAATATATGGTGAAGAAGGAACTAAAAAGCGGTAAGTTACGGCGCATTGTGGTTGAAAACTTTGAACTTCGACAATCTCACCAATACATTATCCGGCGACTAGACGGGCGGCGGGGCATAGTCGCGCAAGATATCTGGCAAGAGTTGATCACCGTTTTGTATGAAGAACCACCATAGCTATCGGCCCAAAACCACCAGTTTGGTAAGTGGCATCCCAAAAAGCGTGAATTCAGCGGATCGTCAAGGGATGACTCAGACGTTCTGGATCTTCCCATTGTTTGCTGACCACTTGTCAGTACCCCCCAGTGTGGTGCGCAAGACAGACCGCCTGGTTCGTCGCCAGGTTCCCTAAACCTGGATCCCTGATAATTCCCTGTTTCTAGAAGCCACCGAGGTGGAGATCTGCCTGAAACCCGTATGATTGCCGGCTTGGCAATGAATCGCCCAAGTATTTATAGAAGGGAGTTCTCGAATTTCGCTGCAAATTTCCCGATATCAGGGTATTTCGGCCGGAGACGAAGTAGCGGCAGACTGTGTACACCGCTATATAAAAGATGAACCCGGCCCAGGCCGGGTTTTTTAGTTTGGCAGCGGTTAATCCCGCGGTGGCAGGCCGTGCACCATGGTCAGCGATACCATGTCGGTGCCCGCGCGGCGATGTTCTGAGAGGGCTTGATAGTCCGGGTCGTTATACCATGCCTCTGCGGCGGATTCCGACGGGAATTGGAAGATCACTATGCGACCGGATCTGGGGTCTGCGCCTTCCATGTGCTTGGTATTGTCGTCATAGGTGAAAAACGAGCCGCCATGTTTTTTCAATATAGGAAAAAAGCCTTTCTCATAGTTCCGGTATTCTTCCTTATCGGTGATGATGAAGTTAGCGATCATATAAGCGGGAGCATCTGACATTGTTTGATTCCTCTGTTTGATATAAGTCGGGATTTCTAAAGAGTGGACTAGATAGCTTGCAACCAGTTGGCCACGGCTTGGCCGATCTCAACTGGTGAGTCTTCCTGAATAAAATGCAGGCCTTTCACGGTCACTTCATGCTGGTTCGGCCAACTGCGGCAAAACTCGCGTTGTGGCCCGACCAGGATGGAGCCTGGCTCGGCATTGATGAACAACTTGGGTAGTTCGCTGCCGGCCATGAAGGCGCCGTATTCATTCACCAGGGCAACCACATCTTCGGGTTCACCCTCGATAGGTATTTGCCGTGGCCAATTCAGTAGCGGCTGGCGATCGTCGGCGTTGAGGTGGGGCGCGCGATAGGCATCCATCTCCGTCTCGCTAAGTTCGCGGATGACGGAGGTGGGCAAGACAGCCTCGATAAACATATTACGGTTGAGGATGAGATCCTCGCCTTTATCGGAGCGGAAACCCTTGAAAATTCCCACGCCGCCCTCGGGCCAGTCAGCCCAGCCCACGGGCTTAACAATGCCTTCCATATAGGCAACACCCTTTACCGCGGCGGCGTGACGCATAGCCCACATAAAACCAAGGGCGCTACCCCAGTCGTGAATGACCAGGGTGACATTCTGGTTGACGCCGATGGTCTCCAGCAGACCCTCCACATAGCTGTAGACCACTTCCAGTGTGTAGCGCTCGGGGCCTTCGCTGGCGGGCAGCTTTTCCGAATCGCCCTGGCCGATCAGGTCGGGAACGATGACCCGGCCCGATACCACAAGATCAGGCACGACATTGCGCCACAGAAAGGAGGAGGTGGGATTGCCGTGTAGCAACACAATAGGATCGCCGCTGCCTTCCTCGACGTAGGCAATTTGCTTGCCGTTTACACTGGCAAATTTTTTCTCATAGGGCATGGTTTCAGACAACGTTTGTGAAGACATAGTGGGGCCTCTTCAGGTATGGGTACTGGGTTCTAAGTGAAGGTTCAGGCAGCCAGTCCGAGCATGGACAGGCTATTTTCGATGATGGGTATGAGTGCTTGCTGAGTTGGATTTTGCCGACTCTGTACCCGCAAGCCGAGATTAATGGTCATCACCATACTGGCCAGTTCTTCCGGGCTTCGTGCCATATCTATCTCGCCGCTCTCTTGCGCCTGGCGAAAGGCCCTGGCAAAAGCGTTTTCAATGGCACTGAGCTTTTGCGCTGCCAGTTGATTTAATTCCGAGTCTACATCCGCGAGTTCCAGGATGGTGTTGACCATCATGCAGCCTTGTTTGGCCCGGCGTTGCGATACATCTAATAGAGTGGCTTCAAAAAAAGCGCGGGGCAGGGCGCTGGCAGGTAGCTCTTTAGCATCCTTGTCGACCATGGCAAGGGTACGGTCACCGAACAGTTCCAGGCACTCAGTGAACAGCTTGCGCTTGGTGCCGAAGCTAGCGTAGAAACTGGAACGGGCTATGCCCATGGTCTCAAGAAGATCGGGCAGTGAAGTCGCGGTATAACCGCGGGCCCAGAACAGCTTCATGGCCACCTCCAGGGCTTTGCTGCGATCGAACTCGAGTGATCTGGGCATTTCAGGTTTCGTCTGGTCGGGAAGTGGAAAGAGCCGGCATATTGAACCAATTGGTACAGAAAGGCAAACAATTCCGAGTTAGCTCAAACTGTCTCTAGAATTTGTGTATATTGTTCGTCCACACGACAACCCGTTAAGGATTAAATAGCATGGCCACATCACTCTACGACATCAGCGTCAGAAGCTACCTGCAAGTTCTAGGGGGCTTATCGACTGTGATGCAGAAGGGGGCGACGCACGCCGCAGAAAACAACCTCGACATGAAAGAGCTGATTAACTTTCGCCTGCGCGACGACATGCTGCCGTTCAAATTTCAGGTGATTGCCACCTGTCACCAGTCCCTGGGTGGCCTTAAGGGCGCGCAGACGGGCAGTTTTGCACCACCGCCGCAAATTCCAGGCATTGACTATGAAGGACTACAGCAACTGGTCAACGACACCATTGAAGAGTTACAGGCATGGACAGAAGACGAGGTGAATGCACTGGCTAACAATGACCTGATATTCACCTTGGGTAGTATGGAGCTGCCCTTTCAGGGGGAAGATTTTATCCTGTCCTTTTCACTGCCAAACTTCTACTTCCATGCCACAACCGCCTACGACATGCTGCGTATCCAAGGTACGCCTTTGGGTAAGATGGATTTTCTCGGCGCTGTGCGTTTCAAGGGCTGACAAATTCGGGACCCGGCCCTGGGATTTCGAATCTCACTTACCGGTAAACGCCGCGATTCGTTGCTGGGCGTCGGGGCCCACCCCCTCGGTTTCCATGACTTCCCATTGCAGGCCGGCATCAAGGGGTTGCTGATCTGTGGCCTCAAGCAGCTGCTTGTTGGCGGCATGGGTAAAGGCAGAGTTTTGCACAATACCGGTAGCCAGTTCTTCAACCTGCTGGAAAAACTCCTGTTCCGGGTATACCGCCTCGCACAGGCCAATGCGCAGGGCATCCTCGGCGGTAACCGTCTCGCAGCTGAACATCAGTTTCTTGGCAGTGGCAATGCCTACTCGTCGCGGCAAGCGCTGGCTCATGCCCCACACCGGTGTTAATGCCCATTTTGCGTGGGTGTCTGCAAACTTTGCGTTGCTGGCCGCAACAATAAAGTCTGCCGCCAGTGCCACCTCCAGCGCGCCGGTGTAGCAGTGCCCGTGCACTGCGGCGATAACCGGCTTGGGTAGCTTTTCCAGCAGGCGCAGGGTTTCCGAGTGCCAACCGCGGGAGGGTACAGCTTCCCCCTCGGCGATGTCGCCCAGATCGTGGCCGGCGGAAAAGCACTTGCCGGCACCGCGCAAAATAACGCAGCGTACCGACTCATCCGCCTTGAGTGCGAAGATGTGATCCCGCAGCTCGCGAAATATGCCCACCGTCAGGGCGTTGAGTTTTTCCGGCCGGTTCAGGGTCAGGGTGCAAATCCCGTTGCTGTCTTCACGGGTGACAAGTGTGCTCATGTTAAAACTCCCTGTGAGGACCCAATATAGGGCTTATCGCGTTCTGTAAAAAACACCCGATCGTATTTGGCCGGGTTCGCCCGATCGATCTCGCAATCCAATTCGCGGGCGTATTTGTGTCCGGCGTAAACAGCCGCCGCGATAATAGCTGGCGCTTCCGCGTCGCCAATGCGTTGCACCGACTTCGGTGCGCCTTCAACATTATTTTCAATGGCTTCCAGTAGCTGGTGATAGAGGCTGTCCCGTGGCGTGCGACAGGTTACCAGCACCAGGTTCTCGGTGCTTATTGTTTGTTCCACGCCCGTGTAGGCGCAGTCCAATACGGCGCTCTCGCCATCGAAACTGCGCACACCCTTGTTCAGGATAATCTCGACGCCAAGCTGCGCCAGACGCACATGCACGCGGGGCTGCTCTGCTGTGTTCACGCCCCAGTTGGAAACCCTGGGCTGCGGTGTTACATAGATCACCTTGTTGCCATGCTTGCAGAGCTTCTCAGCGAGCAGCCCAGCCATATAGAAGCCATCGTCATCGTAGACGATGGTTGGGCCATTGGGCAGCTTGCCTGCCATGATGTCATCGGGGGTGAATGTTCTTGCCGCGTGCGGCGGCGGGTCCATGGGGCTGGTGTGGTGACTACCATAGCCGTCGCGGCGCCACGTCGCCCCGGTGGCGATGGCCACATGGTCGGCGCCCACCGCCAGAATATCATCCAGGCCCAGTTTACTTTCGCGAAAAATTTCCACGTTGTGCATTTTGTCTAATTGGCCGACGCGATAGTCTGTTACCCGCGCCCATTCCGCCAGTCCCGGCAATTTACTTTCTGCGCTAACCCGCCCGCCAAGATCGCGTGTGGCCTCGGCCAACATCACGGCATAACCACGTTGACCCAGGGCGCGCGCGGCTTCGAGGCCGGTAGGGCCGGCGCCGACCACCAGCACGCTATCATCAGACCCCTTGGCGTCAATTTTCTCCGGGTGCCAACCACGCCGCCATTCCTCACCTATGGTGGGGTTTTGCGTACAGCGAATGGGGTAGTGCCTGCTGTCACCGGTAAAGCAGATATTGCAGCCGATGCACTCGCGGATATCCTCGGGCCGCCCCTCTTCAATTTTCAGGGGTAAGTAGGGGTCGGCGATAGAGGGTCTGGCCGCGCCGATGAAATCAACAATGCCACGCTTGACCTGGCTGGCCATGGTGTCCGGTGAGGTGAAGCGTCCCACCGTAACTACCGGCTTGCTTGTTTTCGATTTGACCGTGGCCATGTAGTCTTCCAGCGCCGCCTCCCTGGTGAAACGCGATGTGCCCATCTCCAGGGAATAGTCCCAGATATTGATGTCCCAAAGATCGGGCAACTCTGCCAGCGCTTCAAAGATCTCCATGCGGTCACCGTGAACGGGCGTGCCGTCCGGGCCACCGCCGTCATCAACGGTATAGCGCACCGCAACCGCGCAGGTATCGCCCACTGCTTCCTTGGTGTCTTCGATAATTTCTCGCAACAGCCGCATGCGATTTTCCTGGCTGCCACCGTACTCGTCGGTGCGGGTATTGAGCTGTGGATTGAGGAAATTATCCAGCAGGTAGTGGTGAGTGGCGTAGACATAGACGATATCAAAGCCCGCGTCCTTGGCGCGCAGGGCGGCATCGCGATGCCAGCGGCGCAGTTGCTTGATGTCAGCTTTGTCCATGGCGCGCGACTGGTAGGGATCACCCGTGGAAATTGGCATCGACGCCACGTCCATGGGGACTTCGCGAGTGAACAAATTTGCACTGCGGTTGCCGCTATACCATAGCTCAACGCCTGCCAGGGCCCCCTGTTCATGACATTTGTCTGTCATGATCCGATGAGACCGGATGTCGTCATCGTTCCACAGGGAGTGACTGGTGGTTGGAATATCATCGGCGGAGGGGTGGATGGAGCAGTATTCTGTACAGATGACGCCCCACCCGCCTTCCGCCTTGGTGCCACGCAGTTCAGCCACCATACGCGGGCGTTGCCAGCCCATGCCGGTGCAATGGGGAACCTGGTAAAAGCGGTTCTTGGCTGTCACCGGGCCAATCTTCATCGGTTCAAACAAGATATCGTAGCGCGGGTCGCGAGCTGTCATCGGGGAATTCTCAATCGGCGAACTCAATGATTCCACCAGGGTCGGTCAGAGAACGCGCGTATATCAATTTCATGGGTCCAGGCGGAGCGATGTTGCTGGGACAGGTGGAAGTAGGTGTCCGCCACCTGCGCGGGGAGTATCAGCCCGTCGTGCTCCTTGCCCCGGGTTTCACGCAGTTGTTGGTACATGTCCGGGCCCAGCATCTTGCCGAGGGTATCCGGTGCATCGACGGCACCGTCAATAAGGATGTGCACGATGTGGATGCCTTTGATTGAAAACTCGGCGTTAAGAGTCTGGCACAGCATGCGCCGACCTCCCATGGCCGCCGCATGAGAATGTTGACCGGCGTTGCCACGCACTGCAGCGGTTGCCGATGTCACCAGGATGGTGCCTTTTCCGCGTTCCTCCATAAATGGGGTTACCGCCGACGCCAGGCGAAACAAGCCAAACGTACCCAGTCGCCAGCCCATTTCAAAAGCCTTGTCACTGGTGTCCTGCAGCGACCGGTCGCCTATTTGTGCACCCAGGTTGTAGAGCACGACCTCGATGGGGCCAATGTCGGCCTCGATGGCAGCCACACGCTCTTCAATACTGTTGTCTTCGATAGCGTTCAATAAGAAACCCGTGGCCGAGCCGCCATCGCTCTCAATGCCCTCGACCATTGCCTTCAGCCCCTCTTCGTCGCTACGTCGACACAGGCAGGCGTGATAACCCTCGTGCGCGAACCGCCGCGCCACCGTGCCACCAATACCGGCACCGGCACCTATTACAAGACAGACTGGTTTCATGGTTCGATTCCTCTTCATTTCCCGCAGCGGTAGTCGCAGCTGTTCGCGTAGCCGCTAGTCGGCATTGATATTACCGTGTCAGGGTTGACGTCCGGCAATTTTTTGTTAATATAGGTACTAATAGTTTCGTTAAGGGCAGTTCATGTCAGTTGATTACGACCCCTATTCCCACCAGGCCATGGCCGACCCGCACCCGCTCTATGCGGCGATGCGTGCGGAGGGCAAGCCCCACTTCATTGAGAAATACAATGCCTGGGCCCTGGCACGCTTCGACGATGTCTGGGAAGCCAGCATGAAGCACGAGAAGGATATTACCTTCACGGCGGGTCAGACACCGGGCCAGGTCCTTCTTGGGGAACCCGTGTTGAGGGCGTTCGCCACCATGGATGCGCCGGAACATCGCAAATGGCGGAGCGTTGTGCGCAAAGACTATACCCCCGAGGGCGCTGCCCAGCAGGCTGAGCGCTTTCGCGCGTTGGCGATTGAAGTGCTGGAGCCGCTACTCGAAAAAGGCGAGTTTGATGTTTATCACGATTACGCCAACCGGGTGTTTTGCCTCAATTCAGGTCATCACCTGGGCTTGCCGAAAGAGGATGCGATTACCTTTCGTGCCCTGATTGACGAAATGCTGCACCGGGAAACAGGTCAGGTAGGCGCGGGATCGGAGCGTAACCAGGCAGCGGCGGGGCAACTGATGGGCTACCTGGCGGACTATGTTGCCAGGTTGCGTCAAAGCCCCGAGCTGGCCAGCGGCCACACGGCCGCCTACCTGAATGCAGAAATCGACGGTCACCGCATGAGCGACGAGGAACTTATCCTGGTGATGATGAATTTCCTCATACTGGGTTCTGAAACCACGCCCATGGTCTGCGCCGGCGCCCTCTATTACTTGGCCCAGCAACCACAGGTGAAAGCGCAGGTGCTAGCCGACCCCAATCTCATCCAGCGGCTCTATTTTGAAACCTGTCGCTTCGATCAGCCCACCAATATGTTGTGCCGGCGGGCGGTCAATGATTTTGAGCTGGGCGGGGTCCAGATCAAGGCGGGGCAGAACCTGTTGTATATCTATGCGTCGGCTAATCGCGATGCAACAGAATTTGAGCGGGCGGATGAGTTCGATATTTTTCGCGAATACGAACGAGACCTCACCTACGGCACGGGCGGGCACAAATGCCTGGGTATGCACCTGGCGGGCCTGGGTGCGCAGATCACTCTCGAGGAGCTGTTCAGTCGCATCGAGGACTATGAGCTCGCTGAAGAGCAGTGTCAGCGCGCCTACGGTGAGCACCTTTCTGGATTTATGAAAGTGTCAATTAAAATAAAGAGATAGAGATGAATATTCACAGTTTAGCTTATGTAGGTTTCGGGGCGCCTGAGCCCCTGAAATGGTTGGATTACGGCACGGATATTCTTGGCCTGATGCCGGCCCGGGCAGTGCCCGGCGAAGACTGGGGCATGCCCATGGATCCGACCAGTGGACCCGCCAGTGCGGGCACCGGCATTGCAGATGATGGCAGCGTTTATCTGAAGATGGACGACTGGCAATGGCGTATCGGCATTCATCCCCATGCCAGTAATGCCGGTCTCCTCTACCTCGGCCTGGAGCTAAAAAACCAGGTGGCTCTGGAGAATGCAGTGCGAGAGCTGGCAGGCAAGGGCGTCGACATTCGTATGGGTACCCCTGAAGAAGCAAAAGGCCGCGCAGTGACCGGTCTGGCGATCACCGAAGATCCCCTCGGTCACCAGGTCGAGTTGTTTTTCGGGCCGACCCTGGACAAGAATTACCAGTCCGGCCAGGGCATGCAATTCAAAACCGGCGAATACGGTCTCGGGCACCTGAACCTGTTAGCCGGGCCGTTACAGGCAGCCCAGGATTTCTATCGCGGTGTGCTGGGTTTTGAGTTAACCGATTATATGCACTTCGGTCCCATGGGTTCGGTACATTTCTACCGCTGCAATGGGCGCCATCACAGTGTCGGGCTGATGCAGATGGGCGAGGTGTCGGGCATTCAACATATGATGCTGGAAGTTACCGAGGTCGACATGCTGCTGCAATGCTACGAGCGCGTGCAGGCCGCCGGCATTAACGTCACTTCCACCCTGGGCCGGCATATTAATGACAACACCTTGTCTTTCTACATGAACAGCCCGTTTGGCTTCGAAGTGGAAATCGGCTTCGATGCGCGCATTGTTGGTGATGACTGGGTTGCCAACCAGTTTGTCGGCGGCGATTTGTGGGGACATAAAGGTCTGGACCCGGAAACCCTGGAGGCCAACCTGGAATCTCTAAAAGCCGAGCAGGGGGTGAGCTGATGGCAGTTAACCTGAGTAAGCGGTTACTGGATGCGGGCATCGTGACGAAAGATGCCGAGGCCGCCCATCGTTTTTACGGTGAGGTGCTCGGCTTACCCTTGCAGGGGGAGGTCGATATACCCCAGTACGGCACGGTCATCCGCTACAGTATCGGTGACAGTGTATTGCGCCTGTTCGTGCCGTTACAGGCGCCGACCACCGAGGGCAGCCGCGATGGCTTTGCCAGCCAGACCGGCATTCGCTATCTCACCTTGTATATTTCCAACCTGGATGAGGCGGTTGCCGGGGTCGAGGCGGCGGGCTTCAAGGTGACAACGGCGCCGCGGGATTTACGCCCGGGGGTTCGCGTCGCCCAGGTGGAAGATGCCGACGGCAATACCATCGAATTGATGGAAGAGAGCTGAGCGTGGACTTCGAATTTGCCGAGGCCGAGCGCGCTTTTATTAATGAAGTGCGTGGCTTTGTTGCCAGCAACCGCGAGCAGGACGAGGCCGATGGCGTGTTCGCGCCGGACCGTGAAGCAGACAGCATGCTCGCCGACAGTCAGGCCCGCCGGTCTTTCAACAAGCGACTGTCGGAGGCGGGTTACCTGGGGATGTCCTGGGACGAGCAGTACGGTGGACAGGATCGGGACGGTGTCTACGACTACCTGCTCAACGAAGAATTGGCCAGCGTCGGTGCCCCCCTGATAGGCAAGGGCGTAGGCTGTATCGGAAAAACCCTGATCGCCCATGGTTCCGACAAATTGAAACAGGAGTTTCTGCCGCAGATTCTCGCGGGAAATATCGAATTTGCCCTGGGTTATTCCGAACCGGGCGCAGGCTCGGATCTAGCATCGCTAAAATTGAAAGCGGAACGCTGTGGCGAAGAGTACGTGCTCAATGGGACCAAAATGTGGACGACCTCTGCGCACTTTGCCGACTGGTACTGGGTGGCGGCACGAACTGACTTTGCGGCGCCCAAGCACAAGGGTATCAGTGTATTCCTCATTCCCATGGATCACCCCGGATTGACGATCACGGAAATAGCCACTATGGGTGATCACCGCACCAACCAGGTTTTCTTTGATGACGTGCGCGTGCATGAAGATTACCGGGTGGGTGAAGAGAATAGCGGCTAGACCTACGTGTGTGAGGCGCTCGATTACGAGCGCTTTACCCTCTATACGGTTGGGCCCCTGTTGACCAAGTTCCAGGCCCTTGTGGAGTTACTGAAGAGCACTGAGCTTGACGCCGTGTCTCTCTCTGAAGACCCAGTACTGCGAAGTCGTATGGCGGTGCTGGCTTGCGAGTTAGAGTCAGCGAAAATGTTACAGAGGCGGGTGATTGTCGCGGCCCTGGAGGGCAGGGTGCCGACGGTAGAGGCAGCCATGTGCAAACTCTACAGCACCGAATTGGGTCGCCGTATTGCCGACTTCGCCATGGATGCATTGGGCCCGATGGCCCTGTTGCGTCATGATGCCGAGGAGGCCCCCGCCAACGGCAAGTGGGAACACTCCTACCGGGCCACGGTGGTGGATACCATCGGTGGCGGCTCCTCGGAAGTTCAAAAAAATATTATTGCTCGCCGTGGATTGGGTTTACCGGCATGACAGTTGCTACCACTAAACGCAGTCGCGGGCGGCCTCGCAGCCAGGCGTCGGAAGATGCGATTCTCAATGCCACACTGGAATTGTTGGCTGAAGAGGGTTTTCGCGGACTCACTGTCGACAAGGTTGCCGCCCGCGCCAGCGCCAGCAAGGCCACCATATATCGGCGCTGGCCCACCAAGGAAAATCTGGTCATTGCCGCCTTTCAGCAGACCACGCCGTTGCAGGCTTCTGGGCGAGGTTCGCAATTACGGCAATTGGTGGACGTGGTGCACCAGTTCAGTCGCTTTATGCGAGATACCCCATTGGGTGGTGTGTTGCCTGCCCTGGCGGCGGAGCGCACCCACAACCCTAGCCTCGATGAGGCGCTGACGCCGTTGATGCATTCCCGACGCCAACCGATCATCGATGTCATCAATCTGGCCGTCGCCGCAGGTGAGTTGCCCGCGGGCATCGACGCTGAAAATTTTGCCGATCAGTGCCTGGGCCCGGTCATCATGCGCATCATGCTGCTCAATCAGCCGGCGGGGAAAAAGTATATCGAACAGCTTGTCGACAGCGCCCGGCGCGGTGCTGCCTCCGCAGAGAAAAAGGTTTAGCCATGGAATTGGGGTTTTCAGAAGAACAGAAGTTGTTGCGCGATACGGTGGCAAGCCTGTGCAGTGATCGCTGTGATAGTGCCGTCATCCGGGCAATGGAACACGATGAGCAGGGTTTTTCGCATACATTCTGGCAGGGTTTGTCAGAAATTGGCCTCACCGGTTTACGCATCGACGAGGCACACGGCGGTGTCGGGATGGGTCTGCTGGAGACGGCGTTGGTCTACGAGGAATTTGGCCGCAAGCTGGCCGTGTCGCCCCATTTTGAATCCTGTCTGCTGGCAGCCAGTTTACTGGCGCAAGCAGGTAGCAAAGCACTCTGCGCTGAATGGTTGCCACTATTGGCAAACGGCCAAAGGCGGGTGGTGGTTGCCTGGCAGGAAGTGGGTGTTGGTGCTGATATTTCCGGCCTGGGTAGCCGGGCCGAACGCTTCGGTGACAAGGTGGTGGTGACCGGCGAAAAAGTACTGGTGCCTTACGCCAACAGTGCCGATGCGGTATTGGTTCTATGCCAGTTGGAGGAACGGGTTGTCGCTGTTTTAGTGCCGAAATCAGAACTGTCTCTGACCGTTCAGCCGAACCACGCGGATCAAAACCTGTTTGCTGTCGCCCTCGAGGGTATCAACGTGCCTGCGGCAAACCTGCTGGACGCAGCCGATTTTTCGCGGTGCTGGGAGCAAACCATGCTGGAGGGGCAGATTGCGCAGGCAGCGTTCGCAATTGGCGGTGCCAGCCGTATCCAGGACATGGCCGTTGAGTATGCTGGCCAGCGGGAACAGTTTGGCCAGCCTATCGGCGCCTTCCAGTCGATCGCCCACTACCTGGCCGATCGTGCCACCGAAATAGAGGGCGCTCGCTTCCTGGTCTACCAGGCGGCCTGGGCTCGCGATCAAGGTTTACCCTATGCCCAGCTGGCGATGATGGCGAAATTACAGGCGACTTCGGTGTTTCGCCGGGCCACGGTCACCGGGATACAGGTGCACGGCGGTATGGGCTTCAGTGAAGAGGCCGATCCGCAATTGTTTTACCGGCGCGCCAAACATCTGCAGCTAATGTATTGGGACAACCGCTATCTTGAACAACGCATAGCCAATGAGGTATTTGCCTGATGGGGCTACTGGAAGAAAAGGCAATTGTAATAACCGGTGCCGGCGGTGCCATTGGTCGTGGCCACGCGCTGTTGATGGCGCGTGAAGGTGCGATGGTGGTGGTTAATGACATGAACGCCGAGGCAGCAGCGGCGGTTGTGAGCGAGATAGAGGCAGCGGGTGGTCGGGCAACGGTGAGTACCCATAATATAGCCAGTCGAAGTGGTGCCCAGGACCTGGTCCATGCCTGCGTCACCGTGTACGGTAAGATAGATGTCCTGGTGAACAATGCGGGCAATTTGCGTGATCGGTCCTTTTTAAAGATGACTGATGATGAGTTTGATGACGTCTGGAATGTACATGTCAAAGGTACCTTCTGGTGTGGTCAGGCCGCTGCCTGGCAAATGAAAGAGCAGGGCCATGGTGGTGTGATCATCAATACCAGTTCCGGCTCTCATTTTGGTAATTTCGGACAGACCAATTACTCAGCGGCCAAGGGCGCTATCGCGTCCATGACTTATACCTGGGCTATTGAACTGGCTCGAATGGGTATCCGGGTTAACGCGGTATGCCCGGTCGCCATGTCGCAAATGACCGATGGCTTGATGCAGGATCAGGACGGCCAAAGCGCGGCAGATTTGTGGAAGCCAGAGCGCAATGCTCCGCTGGTTGCTTATCTAGCCTCGGATGAAGCGGCCAATGTCAGCGGGCAGGTATTTGGTGTCGGCGGCGAGCGTTTGTCGCATATGGTGCAGCCTCACTATGGTAAGACACTGACCATGGCTGGGGGCTGGACACTGGACGCGGTGCGTGAACAATTCCAACAGGAAATGCCCCAGGAGTTCGGTGTCTTTGGCATCATGGGTACGCCGTATCCTTTCCATAAAGGTGTTGTGCCACCGGAGGGATCATGACTTACGAAACTCTTAAGTACGAGGTAAGCGACGGCATAGCCACTATCACCCTCAACCGCCCCGATTCCCGTAACGCGGTCAACTCAACCATGAGTCGAGAATTGCCGCAGGTGTGGGCGGAGTTTGAAGGCGATGATTCTGCCATTGTCGCTATTCTTACGGCTATGGGTAATAGAGCATTGTGCACCGGTGCTGATCTGGGCGATCTGCCGGAGACGGATGGTGAGGGTAATAGTAGCAGTCTCAAATCGATACGTTGGACCTCTGTGCAGAACGACGTGTGGAAGCCGGTGATCTGCGCGGTGAATGGTATGACGGTGGGTGGCGGTCTGCACTTCGTTGCCGACAGTGACATTGTTATCGCCGCGGAATCAGCCACGTTTTTTGATACCCATGTGAAGGTTGGGTTGATAGCCGGGTTAGAGCCGGTGTGCCTGGCGCGGAAAATACCCATGGAAGCGGTTATGCGCATGATGCTGGTAGGTGGTGCTGAGCGCATGAGCGCCGAGCGAGCCCAGGCCTTGGGGTTGGTGGGTGAAGTAGTGCCCGCAGAGAACCTGTTATCCAGGGCTCGGGAAGTGGCAGATATGATCAAGCAACACTCGCCCGCTGCGCTGAAGAAAACCAAGCAAGCGATCTGGCAGGGTGCCGATGTGGGTTTGAGTGCGGCGCTGGAGAATGCCTGGTCCTTGATAATGGCGCACAATGATCACCCCGACTTTGCCGAGGGCGGCAAGGCATTTATGGAAGGCCGTACCCCCAACTGGCAAGCCTACAGTGAAGACAAATGAGTGAGTCCGAGATAGTCCTCAGTCGCAATGACGGGGTGATGTTGATCGAACTCAACCGCCCGGAAAAACTCAACGCTTACACCCCGGTAATGGGTGAAGAGTTGGTGGCCGCATTGCGTGATGCAGCATCTGACCCCTCCATACATGCTGCTATTGTGACCGGGCGCGGTGAAGCCTTTTGCGCTGGCGCTGACCTGGACTACCTTAACGGTGAGAAGAGTCCTGCAGGATTGCGACTTGGGCAAGAGGAATTTATCGCCAGTTTTACCGAAGAACTGGCGCAGCTACCTATACTGACAATAGCCGCTATCAATGGTGCGGCGGCGGGCATCGGCATCACGGGGGTGCTGGCTTTCGACATTCGTATTGCTGCGAATGATGCCAAACTGGTATTGAATTTTGCCTAGCTGGGTATCGTGCCCGGCATGGGTTCCAGTTACTTTCTGCCGCGTCTGGTTGGCGAGGCCAAAGCGCGGGAGTTGTTGCTGTGTACACGCCGTTTCAGCGGTACCGAGGCAGAAGGGTTGGGGTTGGTGAATCACGCGGTACCGGGTGTTGGCGTACTGGCATTGGCGGAAGAATTGGCCAATGCGGCTGCAGATTGCAAACCGGGAATGATTCCGGCTATTAAACGAGTACTTGCTCATGGGGCAGTGAATGATTTGGCGGAGGCCATCGCCATGGAAAAGCGAATCAGCGAAGAGAAACGATCGTGAAAAAAATTACCCTTAGCGATAAATACGAGGCCACCTCAGGGCGCGTCTATCTGAGTGGCTCCCAGGCGCTGGCACGATTGCCGATGATGCAGCACCAGCGTGACAAGCTCGCCGGTTTGAACACCGCTGGATTTATCTCCGGTTATCGTGGTTCACCGCTGGGTGTGTATGACCTGGCGCTGTGGCAGGCCGAGGCGTTTTTAAAGCAGAACCAGATACATTTCGAGCCGGGTATCAATGAAGATATGGCGGCGACGGCGGTTTGGGGTAGCCAGCAGGTCAAGGCGATGGGTGAGTCCGACTACGATGGTGTGTTTGCCATGTGGTACGGCAAAGGCCCCGGCGTCGATCGTTCGGGTGATCCACTCAAGCACGGCAACTATGCCGGTGCAGCTGAACACGGCGGTGTGCTGGTTTTGTGTGGGGATGATCACGGTGCCCGTTCTTCAACGACGGCACACCAGAGTGACCACGCGCTGATTCATTTTGCCATGCCCATATTTAATCCGGCGACTATTCAGGAGTACCTGGATTACGGCCTCTATGGTTTCGCCCTGTCTCGCTATTCTGGTTGCTGGATTGGCTTCAAGTGTGTCACCGATGCGGTGGAGGGTTCGGCCTCGGTAGCAGTAGACCCGCAGCGTATACAGGTGGTGATACCTGATGATTTTGAGCTGCCGGATCATGGCCTCAATATTCAGACCGGTTTTACGCCATTGCTGGCAGAGCAGTTGGCGATGCAGCGCTTGGAAGCCGCAAAGGCGTTTGTGCGCGCCAATCAACTGGACCGTACGATCTATCCGGGGACGGACAAAAAGCTCGGTATTGTCACGACAGGAAAAGCTTACCTGGATGTTATGGATGCGTTGTCACAACTGGGCATTGATGAGTCCACTGCCAATCGTCTCGGCTTGAGCATTTACAAAGCTGCCATGGTCTGGCCGCTGGAGCCTGAGGGTATCCGGAAATTCGCCTCTCGGTGTGATCAGTTGCTGGTGATCGAAGAAAAACGACCGGTGATGGAAGAACAAATTGCCGCACTGTTGTACAACCTGGCCCCGGAGCAGCGGCCACAGATTACCGGTAAGCGTGATCTGCAGGGCCAGCCGCTGGTTTCAGATATCGGCGAGTTGAGTCCGTCAGAGATCGCACTCAGCATCGCCGGGCAGATCCAGGATGATAGTGTTGCCGCAGCGCTGAACGCCTTGCAACAAAACCTGGCGGAGCGGGCGGCAGAGGAGGTTAATCATGGTGGCCTGATGCGAATCCCCTCGTTTTGTGCCGGCTGCCCCCACAATACCTCCACCAAGGTCCCCGAGGGCTCGGTAGCCATGGGTGGCATTGGTTGTCATGGCCTCGCCACCTGGATGCCGGATCGTAAAACCCTGGGTCTGACACATATGGGCGGAGAGGGCGCGAATTGGATTGGCCAGAAACCGTTCATGAATCGCGATCATGTGTTTCAAAACCTGGGAGATGGCACCTATTTCCATTCAGGGCTGATGGCGATCCGTGCCAACGTGGCTGCAGACAGTAATATCACCTACAAGATTTTGCTCAATGGCGCCATCAGTATGACCGGTGGTCAGCCGATTGAGGGGCAGAGTTTTGACGGCGGCATTACCGCCCCCCACGTGGCACACCAGGTACATGCAGAGGGGGTCACACGAATCGCCCTGGTGACTGATGATTTAATGCGGCATCACGACAAACAGCAGTTTCCGTCGATTACCAGCTTCCATCATCGCGACGATCTGGATTCGGTGCAGAAAGAAATCAGGGAGCACCAAGGTGTCTCCGTGATGATCTACGAACAAGCCTGTGCGACTGAGCGACGGCGTCTGCGCAAGCGCGGCAAATACCCCGATATCGACAAGCGCATGTTTATCAACGAGGACGTCTGTGAGGGCTGTGGCGACTGCGGTGTGCAGTCTAACTGTATTGCGTTGGAACCCAATGAGACCGAGTTTGGTCGCAAACGTAAAATCAACCAGAGTGTTTGTAATAAAGACTTTTCCTGCGTGAAAGGTTCCTGTCCCAGCTTTGTCTCTGTCCATGGCGGAGAATTGAAGGGGGCGCAGGTTGAAGATGGACAGGGCTTTGACGAGTCGCTGTTGCAGAATCTGCCGGCACCGCTGCAGAGGGCTGATGCCGCGGCCTGCGATATTCTGGTGGCGGGTATCGGCGGCAGCGGTATTGTCACCCTCGGCGCACTGTTGGGTACTGCGGCCCACATGGAGAATAAGCCTTGCAGCGTGCTGGATATTACCGGCCTGTCCCAGCGCAATGGCGCGGTGACCAGTCATATTCGCTTTATTGACGGGGAAGAACTGAACAAGTCCACCCGCATTCCCGAAGGGGCGGCGACCCTGGTATTGGCGGCGGACCTGGTGGTAGCTGCGGGACCACAAGTACTTTCCGCTATGGCAGCCGACAAAACTGCCGTGGTCTACAACAACTACGTCGCGCCCACCAGTGCCTTTGCCCAGAATGCCGATCTCAGTTTCGATAGCGATGGCATGGAATCTTCACTGGCCCGCAGAACCCGAGCTGGCCAAAGCCACGGCGTGCCCGCCAGTCGCATAGCCACTCGCTTGTTAGGCAATGCTATCGGCGCCAACTCTTTCCTGCTGGGCGTCGCCTGGCAGCAAGGCCTGATTCCCCTGGCAGATGAATCCCTGGAATATGCTATTGAGTTAAATGGCACGGAGGTGGAGATGAACCTCCGCGCCTTCCGCCTGGGTCGGCTCTGGGCAACTTCGCCCGAGACCGTGGAGGCGATGCTGGGCCAAGAGCAGGTGGTGAAATTCGTCCAAGGGGATGATCAAAGCCTTGATGGCCTGGTTGATCATCGGGCCGCCTGGCTCACGGATTACCAGGACGCGAACTATGCCAACCGCTATCTCGAGCTGGTGCGAAAAGTGATGGATGTTGAGCGCGCCAAAACCGGCACCGAGGGTGCCCTGGCCGAGGCGGCAGCGCGCTACTATGCCAAGCTGTTGGCCTATAAAGATGAGTACGAGATAGCGCGGCTTTACTCACGCCCGGAATTCATGGCGAAGTTGAGGGACCAATTCAGTGGGAATTTCCGGCTCAGCTTTCACCTGGCGCCACCCCTGTTGGCAAGGCGCGACGAAAACACGGGTCGCTATCGCAAAATGGAGTTCGGACAATCTATGCTGCCTCTGTTTGGGCTACTGGCGCGACTCAAGTTCTTGCGAGGCACGGTGTTTGATATTTTTGGCTACTCCACTCACCGACGCCAGGAGCGACAATTAATTACAGAGTATGAGCAGTTGGTTGAGCAAGTGCTCAGCGGGCTGTCACCGGATAATCATGCAGTCGCTGTGCAACTGTTAAACCTGCCAGAACAGATCCGCGGCTATGACGTGGTTAAGGAGGCACATATAGAACAAGCCTCGACACTGAAAGAGCAACTGTTACAGCAGTTCTCGGCCACCTCTGCGGAGAGTGTTGTTGAGTCTGCCTGAGTCAGTATCCGCGCTGCTGGGCCAGCCGCAATACTGTCTGCAGGCGGATGCAGCGGTGAGTGATGCCAATGTGCGCGCCATGTGTGCCGTGGTTGAAAACAGTAACCCCCGTTACTGGCCAGCACAGCAGGCGCCCAGCAGCATGTTGTCTACCTGGTCACGGCCCGAACTTTGGTCACCGGACGACGGTGAGCAGCTAAAGGCATTGCAATTACACTACGACCTGAAGCAGTTGTTGGATTTTCCCACCGCTATTGTCAGCAGTTTTGAATCGGTCTTTCACGCACCGGTGTTGATCGGTGACCTGATCCAATCACGGCAAGTGCTGCAGTCAGTGAGTGACGAGAAGAACACCCGCCTGGGGCGCGGCAGATTTTGGGAGATCGAGGTGCAGTACCACAATCAACGGGATGAACTGGTTGGTGTCGAAACCTTCAGTTGCCTGGGTTACCGTCGGGCAAGCGCAGATGACTGAATTGGACTATGAGACCGTCTCGGTAGGTGATGTGCTGCCGGAGCTGAAACTGACTATCACCCCCACAGCCGTTGTGAGCGGGGCACTGGCGAGTCGCGATTATTCACCGCTACACCACGACAAAGATTACGCCATCAACGAGGCAGGTCAGCGCAACATATTCCTCAATACCCCTCACCAGGCGGCCCTGTTTGAGCGCTATCTCAGTGACTGGGCGGGACCCGAGAGTCGCCTGGGTCGTATGAAGTTTACTATGCAGGCGTCGGTTTATGCCGGCGATAAAATCACTATCGCTGGCGAGGTAACGGCCAAGGAACAAGACGCGACAGGTTGCTGCTGGCTTACCCTGCAGCTGGGTATTTCCGTGGCGGACAAGAGGGCTACCGGCTGCACCGCTCGACTGGCTTTGCCCGGCAGTCCAACAGACAATCCCTGGGACAGACGGGGAGGTGAGTGGCAGCCATGAGTGCCCCACTGGAAGGCGTACGAGTCATTGACTGTTCCCTGTTGGCGCCCGGCGCCACCACGGCGCATCTTGCCGATCTCGGTGCAGAGGTAATCAAGGTAGAGGCTCCCGGCGGTGATTATGTGCGCGAATTAACCTGGCCGATCATTGAGGGATCATCGCTGATGCATCACCAGGTTTCCCGGGGCAAGAAGAGCCTGGTGCTGGACCTGCGCCAGGCGGAAGGAGTCGGCGTGTTCAAGGACCTGGTTGCCTGTAGTGACGTGCTTGTGGAAGCCATGCGTCCGGGTGCCCTCGCTCGCCGTGGCCTCGACTACGACACCCTGGCGGGGGTTAACCCGGCTCTGGTGTATTGCAGTGTGTCCGGTTACGGGGAGACAGGCGTCTACCGGGATGCCGCAGCCCACGGCATTGCCTTCGATAGCTGGGCGGGTCTGGTACAGCCTGTCTATGACGAGGAGGGGTTTTGTTATATCCCGGAACATCCCTCGGTAGGCATGCACGCGGGGCCCGTCTATGCGGGCATGGCGATTTGCGTCGCCCTACTGCGGGCCAGGTTCTGCGGCGAGGGTGCCTACCTGGAAATCGGCCAGGCAGATAGTGCCGCCTATATGGATCGACTGCGCAGTGAGACCTGGAAGGCTTATCAACGTCCACAATCCGAAGTCACCGGCAACAAGTCCGACAATTACGAGCGCCGTGCTCCGGGCACGGCGGGTATGCGGGAGGGGGTGCGCTACCAGTATTACGAAAGCAGCGATGGCCATATCCTGTTTATGGCCTCAGAGCAGGAGTTCTGGAAGAACTTTTGTGCAGGCGTTGATCGGCTGGAGTTATTCGAGCGCTGGCCGGGCCAGCGCATAGGCGATCACGCCCGTGGCAATCGCGAGTTACAGATTATTCTGCGCGATATCTTTCGAACAAAAAGCAGCGCCGAATGGATGAGTTTTGCCTCGCAACACAATACTGCGATTGCACCGGTGAATACGCCAGAGACACTGCTTGAAGATCCACATTTCCAGACGCGCTTTCCCTGGCTGAGTGCAGACGAACACGTTGCGGACATGTTGCCCTTCCCGGTTCATTTCCCACGGGAAGATCTGCCAGCGCCCGCCGCTGCGCCTGCGGCGGGGGAGCACAGTACGCAAATTCTGTCCGAGGTACTGAACTATACCGATGAGCAGATAGAGAACCTGAGTGCCAAGGCTGTGCTAGGATAAAATCAATTCTTTTACTGCAAGGATCTGGCTATGGATTCCCGTTTATATTTTGTGCTCGGTGACCTCGCGGTCAACATCCTGGTTGGTGCCGTGGTGGCCTGGCTCTGTGCGCTGATGGTCGGTGTCGGCTGGAATATGTTCCTGACCATGGTGCTAGCTATGGTTATCGGCATGATTGTCGGCACGCTGTTGTGGTTTCCCCTGGGTATCCTGTTTGGTGCCATGGAGGTGATGTTGCCTGTCATGCTCACCGGTATGGTTAGTGGCATGGTGGTGGGCATGTGGGCGACCATGGAGCCGCTCTCGGCTATGTCGGCGCTGGCGGTGGGTGGTGTCTGTGGTTTGGCCTGCATTGTTGCCATCTGGATTCTGAATAACAGCGTCAGAGGAGTGCAGGCAAATGGATAAGCAGACCCAGGCAAAATGGGACAAGGCGGCACCTAGCTTCGACATTATGGCGGGCAAAGGTGCAGAAAAACGCTGGCAGCCTTTTAAAGATGAGTTGTTTGCCAATATGAACGGGCGCATCTTGTTTCTTGCCCTGGGTACCGGCCTGGATATTCCCACCTTTCCGACCGGGCAGGACATCACCGCTATTGATATCAGCCCCGGCATGCTCGAAGTAGCCCAACCGCGAATCGACGCCTACGACGGCAGGCTGACGGCAGAGGTCATGGATGTCCACGAATTGAGTTATGACGATGACAGCTTCGACCAGGTATTTACCTCCTGCACCTTCTGTTCGGTGCCACGGCCAGTTGAAGGCCTGAAGTCACTTCGTCGAGTGCTCAAGCCCGGTGGTGAACTGTTCATGTTCGAGCATACTGGCAGTAAATATTATCCTTTTAAGCTGATGATGGATCTGATGACCCAGCTGACCCGCAAGATAGGGCCAGACATGAATCGCACTACTGTCGCCAACGTGCAGGCCGCCGGTTTCGAGTTGAAGCAGGTCAACAACCTGTTCCTCGATGTGGTCAAAATCATCAAGGCCACGAACCCGGCTTGAATTATCTGGTCGGTTTCAACTGGGATATCGACAAGAACTGGAGTGTGCACGCCGAGGGCGGTTTTGGTGGTTCCCGCGACAATTTCATTGCCAGCGCGACCTACCGATTCTGACCTCAAGTCAATTCTAGCTTCTACTAGATAGATGCACTAAACTCATGAAGTATAAAGAAAAAATTCCCTAAATAGCTTGCCCCTTCCGGGGCGTAGCTGCGCAAAGGAAGTGGAATGTCAGGCTGGGCGAAGGTATCCGCCACAGTGTTGGCGCTGTTGACTCTGGTGGCCTGTAGTAACGGCGACGACGCGAGTTTTGAGACGCCAACAGTCATCTTGCAGGAGATTACGAT
The DNA here is from genome assembly GCA_965237855.1 of Halieaceae bacterium. Classification (GTDB taxonomy): domain Bacteria; phylum Pseudomonadota; class Gammaproteobacteria; order Pseudomonadales; family Halieaceae; genus CBDEGK01. Next base: position 254,960 of record CBDEGK010000002.1, read on the forward strand.
CTCCCCGCAGGAACAAACCATCCCGCTCGGCACAGAGGCTCAATTCAGCGCTCAGGGTCTATTCAGCGATGGATCATCCGAAGATATTACCGATTCTGTTGACTGGTCCAGCAGTGATGCAGCGGTAGCTTCTGTTGACGCCAGTGGTGTTGTACTCGGGCTAGGTATCGGTAACACCCAGATAGCGGCGGCCCAGTCAGGTATCACCAGCGAGACATCGCTTACCGTGGTGGAGCCGGAGCTGACAGGAATCGGCATCTTTCCGCCCCAGGCCTCTCTAAAGGTTGGCAATACCCAGGATTACCGAGCTTTTGCTCTGTTCTCTGACGGTCAGGTAGAGAACATCACTTTTTCCGAGGAAGCTGAGTGGACTCTGGTTAATGAGTCGGGCGTTCTCGCACCCTATGAAGCGCAACAGCCACCCACTGGCGAATTTGATGACTTTGGAACTGCTATCGCTGTGGAAGTTGGTGACGATGAACTGCGACTAAAGTTCAGGCAACTTACGGCCTTGTCCGATGTGGCCGTTGCCGATGTGCTTCTGGTGTCACTCAGCATTTTCCCCCGCTCTGAAAAAGTTCTGCTCGCCGGCACGATCCAGTATGAGGCAATCGGCAACTATATCGACGGTACCAGCGCTGACCTGACCAAGGTAGTGAGCTGGAGTACGGATGATTCCTCAGTGTTGAGTATTAGTGGAGAGGCACCTGATTATGGCCTTGCACGTGCCGAGGGAGTTGGCACAACCAACGTCAATGCCGACTTTGCGGGGTTTTCGGATACAACAGACGCACAGGTTTTCCACGATAGTGGCGGTGGCGGTCCGATCATACGCATTGATGTTTTGCCCGCCCTACAGCAGCTTCCCGTTGGCGGCGTCCAGCAGTACCAGGCCATTGCTTACCGGGACAATGGTGATGCATTCGACGTTACCGAGGACGCCAGTTGGCTTTCGACGGATCAGGGCATTGCCGTCGTCGGTGACGAGGCCGGCGACAAGGGATTTGCCAGGACGCTAAGCGCGGGCGTAACCAATATTACCGCTGACTTCTCCGGCCAACAGGGTAGCGCTGAGCTCATCGTAGAAGCTGATCCCGGGGTGGAGCTACGAGAAATCGTGGTCAATCCGGCCAATACCAGCTTGCTCAGCTTTTCGCTGCAGCAATACAGCGCAACAGGCATCTACTCCGATAACAGCAGTCGGAATATCACGGAGGAAGTGATCTGGTCCGGCGCTGACGATGAGGTCATTCAACTCTCCAATGATGACCTTTTTGGACGGGGTCTCTCACTGGCCTTGAGCCCGGGGCAAACACAGGTAATTGCCACCATGGGTTTCGGGCCCGCAGAAGTACGCGGTTCTACACCGGTAACGGTGGTCGAAAGAGAACAGGTTCCTTTGACGCTGGTGGTGACGCCACCCAGCGCCGTTGTGCTGGTGGGAGATGGGCAACAGTACCTGGCAGAGCTGCGTTTCGAGGGTGGCCAATCACTTGATGTAACCAGCAATGCCTCCTGGACAGTGAGTGATCCGGTTGTCGCGCGCGTTGATGGTCAGGGCTATGCCTACGGCGAGTCCGAGGGTGTTAGTGAAATCATCGCGGAGTTAGCGCTGGCCGGACAGGTGGTGCGGGGGGCCGCCCTGATTGACGTACAAAGTCCCGCGATAGGTATTCGTGAGATCGTGGTATCGCCAGCAATGGCTGACATCCTGGTGGCAGCTACTCAGCAGTTTACCGCCACGGCCATTCTGGATGACGGCCGCCAGGTCGAACTGGATTCCGGGGTAAGTTGGTTTAGCACCAACGGGACTGTAGCCACTATAGGCATCAGTGGCCGGGCAGTCGGCCTGGAAGCAGGGCAGACAACCATCCAGGCCAACTTTAGCCATGAGGGCGAAACCTTCTCTGGAACTGCCTCCCTGACTGTTAAAGCTGCCCCGATTGTAATCGAGAGCCTGGTCGTGTCACCTCCGAGCGCCGGCATCCTGATCGGTGATACCCAGCAGTTTCTCGCCACGGCAAATTTGTCCGATGGAACCAGTGTCGATGTCACCGAACGCAGTACCTGGGTATCTTCCCAACCCGCTGTTGCGACGGTTGACTCAGCGGGTCTCGCCAGCTCTCTCGCCGAGGGTTCCAGCACGATTTCTGCGACAATTATGGTGGGTGAAGACAGTTGGAGCGACAGCGCCACACTGACGGTCAGTCCTCTGGATGTCACCATCCTGGAACTGGTGGTTGATCCACCGCAGCAGAGTATATCAGTCGATACCAGCACTCGATTTACGGCCACGGCTTTACTGAGTGATGGCAATAGCCGAGATGTGAGTCAGCTGGTTACCTGGATTTCATCCAATGAAGCAGTTGCTCACGTCGATAACACCGGCCTGGCAATCGGGTTGGGGGTAGGCGAGTCTGCCATAGAGTCGACACTTGATTATGAGGGGCAGTTGTTCCGCGACAGTGGTGTGCTGGATGTCACGGCGCCGGCCTTGCTGGAATATCGAATCAGCCCGGTGGCCGCACAGGTATTGATCGGTGATCGGCAGGCTTATCGTGCCACGGCGGTTTTCGATAACGGCACTAGTCTTGACGTGACGGCGGAGACGTCCTGGGCGTCATCCAACAGCGCCACAGCATCAATAGATGCCTCTGGTATTGCGATAGGAGTCAGTGCCGGAATTGTACAAATAGAAGGCTCGGTTTTTTACCAGGGCCAACCTCACACAGCGACCGGCGAGCTAGAAGTTGTCGCGGCGCCAGTTACCATTCTCGAATTGATTGTCGACCCCTCCAGGGGAGTGGTAATTGTCGGTGAGTCTCAGGCCTATACGGCAACTGTATTGCTGAGTGATGGCAGCAGTGTAGATGTCAGCTCGGTGGTGAGTTGGGTGTCGGGCGATACTGCCATTGCACACGTTGACGCGACCGGGCTTGCCACAGGCATGGCTGAAGGCGTGACCGATATTCTTGCGCGGCTTAATCAAGGCGGAGAGATCTACGAGGGCAGTGCGCAGATACAGGTGAAGCCTGAAGCCGTTGTGGTGGAATCCATCAAGGTTGACCCGGCCTCTGAATCTGCCCTGGTGGGAGACAAGGTTGCTTATACCGCGAGCGCGATACTCAGTGATGGTAGTTCGCTGGATGTAACCAATAGTGTGCAGTGGAGTAGTACCCAGCCGGCGGTGGCTTCGGTTAACAGCCAGGGTCAGGCAACCGCAATTGCTTCTGGCACAACCGATATAACTGCCCTGTATCTGTCGGACGGCGATAGCTTTTCAGATTTCGGAGTGCTCTCGGTCGAGGAAACACCGGTTACAGTGCTTGAACTGGTGGTCTCGCCACCCAATGGCAGCGTTATCGTTGGCACTGGACTAGCCTTTGCCGCACACGTTCGTCTCAGCGATGGCAGCAACAGGGAGGTGACAGACCGGGTTGCCTGGCGGTCCAGTAACCTGGTGGTAGCCCAGGTTAACGAAGTGGGTTTCGCACTGGGTATTGCGGCTGGTGCCGCTGACATCATCGCCTCGGTGGAATTTGAGGGCACCCTGTTTGAGGACAGGGGACACCTGTCCGTCAACGCGCCGCCAGTGACGGCATTAGAACTGGTGGTAGAACCCCCGTTGGCTGAAGCGCTGATCGGTGACAAGGTGCAATACACCGCTACCCTCGTCTACAGCGATGAAAGCAGTGATGATGTCACCAACAGTGTGACCTGGTCCTCTGCTGATAATACGGTCGCGCAAATCGCGCAAGACGGTCGTGCCACGGCGCTTGCTGAGGGAATCAGCGAAATCAAAGCGAGCCTGCTCTACGACGGCGAGTTGCTTGAGGATGCGGGTACGCTCACCGTGTTGTCGCCCACTGTGGAAATTGTGGCACTAATCATCGATCCCGCACGAGCCACGATTTTGGTCGGGGCTACCCAGCAGTACAGTGCCCGTGTATTGCTCAGTGACAATACCACCGTCCCCGTTGAGGCGGATCTGTTGACCTGGACCAGTAGCGCCAACTCGATTGCCAGTGTCGATAACTCCGGACTGGCCAAGGGCCAGGGCCGGGGTGTCACCACCATCAATGCCTCCGGCGAGTACCAGGGCGTTCGTTACGATGCCTCAGCGGAAATCCGGGTAGAGTCGGCGCCGGCAGCGGTGGAGAGCTTCCGTATAGAGCCCCAGTTGCTTGATCTATTGGTGGGGAGCGCCAAGAACTATCGTGGTATAGCGACGTTGAACGACGGATCCGAGTTGAGCGTAACCGACGCCGTTGGTTGGTCATCTTCCGATTCCGCGATAGCTAGCATTAGTGCCGGGGGTACAGCTACCGCGGTTTCACCAGGACAAGTCACCATTACTGGCATTTTCTCCAGTGACGGCACCAGCTTTGTGGACTCCGGTTCGCTCACCGTCGACGAGGAGCCGCTCACTGTCGTCAACCTCACCGTGATTCCCGAAACCAGTAGTGTGCTGATCGCTGCTACAACCGATCCGTACCGGGCCGAAGCCGAACTCAGCAATGGTGACATCCGCGATGTGTCTGACAGTGTTGTCTGGCAGTCCAGTAGGCCGAGCGTGGCGACTATTGATAGTGGCGGCATTGCCACTGGAGTGAGTGCAGGGGACACCACGATCAAGGCGATTTACGACTATGGCGACGAACAGACCGCTCGAGGAACTGGTGAACTGGCGGTATTAGCGCCGCCGGTGACTGTTGAGAGCTTCGAGGTATCGCCGACTTCTGCCACCGTGACAGAGGGGGATTTCCAGCAGTTTACCGCCACGGCGACTCTCAGCAATGGCGATGTCATTGACGTAACCAGGGATGCCAGTTGGTCAGTGAGTGATCCCGCTGTCGCGCATGTTGATGCAAAAGGTGGAGCCACGGGTCTTACCCCTGGCAGCTCTGATGTGATTGCCACTATGAGCTACTCCGGCAGTAGTTTCACTGATTCAGGCAGCTTGACGGTCGAAACGTTTGTGCCAGAGCTTGTCGAGGTAGAAATATTTCCGCCCGTGGCCAGTATTCCACTGGGCACCACCCAGGAATACCGGGCCATGGCTTTTTATGAAGATGGTTCCCGAGAAAACGTAACCTTCACAGCAAACTGGGATTTGGACACCAACCCCCCGATTCTGGAAGCTTACGAACCCGGCTCGAAGTCCAGCGCGCTGGATGATTTTGGCACTGCCCTGGCCATTCTCGAGGGCAGTGACATTTTGTCCGCCACCTATATGGGGCTGAGGGCGGAAACCCAGGTTGAGGTGACCGTGCCGACGTTGCTGGAGCTCGTTGTAAGCCCCGCCAGTGAGACGGTGGTAGCGGGCATCACCTTGCAATACATGGCGGTTGGTCTCTACAGTGATGGGCAATCCCAGGATGTTACCAAGGTGGTGACCTGGCAGAGCAGTGCACCGGAAGTGGCAACGATAAGCAACGAAGCGGGCTCCCGCGGATTGGCTGATGCACTGCTTGAAGGCGAGGCGACAATCAGCGCCGCAATGGACGGGTTTACCTCTGAGGGACAATTACGGGTGAAGGAACCCACCCTGCAGAAGATTGATGTGTTTCCCGTCGGCAAGTTTGTCGATGTTGGAGCAGTAATCGATTATAAGGCTATTGCCACCTACAGTGACGGCAGCGCGCCGGATGTCACCGAAGATGCCCAATGGAATACCGAAAACCTTGATGACCCCGCAGCAGAACCCGTTGCCGAGGTAGACAACAGGGTTGGTAACAAGGGGCAGGTAACCGCGTTGTCTGTGGGTGATGCGCGTATTGTCGCCAGCTTTTCAGGGGGCAGCGGTTCGGCAATCCTGACCGTGAGCCCGGCTTTTGTCACGGGTATCCGCATCGAACCGGCACAGGCGCTTATGGTCAGTTTGTCGACTGAGCCATTCCTCGCCTTTGCCATTTTCTCAGACTCAACCCAGCGAGATATTACCAACGAGGTAGCCTGGCGCAGTGATGATCGCTCCACGGTGGTGGTGAGCAACTCCGATTACTTTGGTCGAGGACTGGCGCTCGCGGGATCACCCGGAGAAACGATGATACGAGCGGAGTACACCACCGCGGATAATTTCGTTTTTGACGCTGCTGCCAACGTCGTCGTTTCTGCACCTGAGATTGACACCGACCTCACCGTGAGCCCTGCATTGACTGACGTATTGATCGATGAAAGCCAGCAGTACGAAGCGACCCTGGCGGTGAATGGGCGGCCGGTAAATGTCACCAATTATGTTACCTGGCGCAGCGACAGCCCGGCAGCCCATGTGGAGCCGCACACGGGCTTGGCAACCGGTCTGGAGGCGGGCACAGCGACCATCTCGGCAACCTTGAGCTTTTCGGGATTAGTGCTGGAAGATTCCGGCAACTTGACGGTCAAACCACCCCCGGTGCAGATTGAGGAAATTCTCGTCGAGCCACCACAGGCCGAGGTGATCGAAGGCTCTACCCAGGCATATAGCGCATTTGCTCTCACCAGTGATGGCGACAGTGTCGACATTTCCGCTGATGTGGATTGGTCCACCGGCGATAGCAACATTGCCCACATCGATGGCGATGGAGTTGCTACCGGCCTATCTGCTGGTGCAGTGAAGATTATCGCTACACTGGACTATCAGGGCGATACCTACCAGGGTGATGCAGACCTTGAGGTACTGCAACTGGTGGTTCCTGAAGCGTTAGTGATTACACCACCCACTGCCGAAATTATTGTCGGCAACAGTCAGCCCTATACCGCGATCCTGCGATTCTCCGATATGGAAGAGCTTGACGTCACTAATGACGTGCACTGGCAATCGGACGATACGGAGGTGGCGACGGTCTCAGCTAATGTAGCCAAGGGGGTGGGAGACGGGGTGACGACAATAAGCGCCACGCTTGATCTGGATGGCACTATCTTCTCCGACGCCGCTGCCCTGACCGTGCGCGATCTTCGCGTCGACAATGTTCAAATAACGCCCAAACGCGGTGAACTACTCGCTGGCGCGACCTTTCAGTACCAAGCCACGGCGGTGATGGAGGATTATAGTGCCAGGGATGTGACCCAAGAGTCGATCTGGTCCACCCGTGATGAAGATATTGCTAAAGCCGGGAACGGTGAAGCAGCTGGCCTGGTTACCGGTATCCGGGGTGGCGATACCCTGGTTTACGCTGAATACACAGATAATGGGGTTGTGATTCCCTGTGTCGGTGTGAGCAGTTGCCAGGCCACTGTTGCCGTTGAGGCACTGGAGGTTGTCGAAATCCAGGTGTTGCCACCCACCGTGGAAGTCATCGTGGGGGCGTCGCAGTAGTACCAGGCATTCGCGCGGCTCAACAACGAGGAAAACATCGAAGTTACCACCGTGGTCACGTGGTCGACCTCTGAATCAAGTGTTGCACAAATTTCCCAGACCGGGAACGCCACGGGATTGGAGGAGGGTGAGGTCACCGTCACTGCAACCTATAAAGGCCCGTCGGACAATATAACGGGTACTGCCGCACTCGCGGTGGTGCGAGGAGCATTCATGATCACAGACGTCGTGGTGGAGCCCGTCGATCAAACAGTGTTGATTGATACCCAATTGCAGTACACCGCAACGGCACTTACCAGTGACAACCGGCCCTTTGATGTGACGGCAAATTCAGCGTGGAATTCTACCAGCGCGGATGTGGCTGAGGTGAGCGCTGATGGATTGGTATTCGCAATTGCTGCCGGCGCGACGAAAATCCAGGCGACTTATACGCACGAAGGTATCGCCACCACCGGTTCGACAAACCTTGCCGTTGAAGCGCCACTGACATTGATTGCGGTGAACGTGGAGCCGGTGTCAGCAGAAGTGCTAGTGAAGGCTTCTATTAGCTATACGGCCTGGGCTACCTTCAGTGATAGCTCGCGGGATAACATCACCACACAGGCAGCGTGGCGCTCGGCAGATACAGCAGTTGCCGTGGTTGGGTCTGGCTCTGACGGAGGCGCAACTACTGGAGTAGAAGCCGGAACAACCCAGATTTTTGCAGATTACGAATACCAGGGGCAAACATTTGACTGCCAGGCAGCCGTAGGCTGTGCCGCTACAGTCACAGTGACAGACCCCGTCACGATCCGTGCGATCCAGGTCACACCGGCCAATCAAGAGATAAGCGTTGGCAATACGGAGCAGTATAAAGCTGAGGCGATTTTCAGCGATGACTCGGTACTGGATGTTACCACTACTGCGGCCTGGTCCTCCTCTGAGTCGGACAAATTGGCGCTGGAGGAACCCACAGGTTTGTTCAGGGGCGTGTCGCCGGGGTCGGCAGTAGTCAGTGCGAATGTAGTCTTTGACGGCCAGAATGTGAGTGGCCAGACAAGCGCGACAGTACTGGAAGTTCCCGTAATCGTGGAGCGCCTGGTCATCGAGCCCGTACACGGCAGCGTATTTGTTGGTAATACCCTGCAATACACGGCTACCGCTTATCGCAGCGATGATAGCCATGAGGATGTCACCAATGGAGTTACCTGGCTGTCGGACAAGCAGGACATTGCCGTCATAGGTTCTGGAACCGGGCTGGCAACGGGGCGCGCTGCTGGAATAGCGGGAATTAGTGCAGTCTGGCAGGATGAGAACGGGGAGATTTCGGAGCAGGTCGACCTGGAAGTTAAACCCGCGCAGGCCACTTACCTGGCGATTGAGCCGCAAGATCTGGCGTCGCCAGCTGGCTACGACATTCAATACACGGCGGAACTGCACTTCAGTGATGGCAGTAGTAGTCCGGTAACCGACAATGTGACCTGGTCAAGCAGTGATGAAGGTGTCGCGAGTATTGGCAATGCGCCAGGCAATGAGGGCAATGCCCGTACCTTGTCGGTCGGTATTACCACCATCTCAGCACTGCATGGTGAATCCGGGGTGGGGAATTCTACCGGCCTGGAGGTTTCTGCGGTGACCATCATGGGCCTGACTATCTCACCGGAAGAAGGCCTGTCGCTGCCGGCCGGTACCATGGAGAATTTAACGGCGCAGGCTAGCTATTCTGATGGCACGGTTGATGATGTGACCGATCGAGCTCAGTGGTCTACCACACATGCTCAAATCGCCACCGTCAGCAATGCGGCGAATGGCAATCCCGGGGGTATTGTTACCGGAGTACAGACAGGCTCAACCAATGCGACCGCGGTGTTCGAAAGTTTGTCAGCCAATACGTCTGTTGAAGTAACACAGGCTGCCCTGGAGTCTCTGGATATTAAGCCGGAGTCCGCTCAGTTACAGGTGGGATCAACGGTTGCTTTCACCGCTGAGGCGAGGTTTGCCGATGGCTCCTCCCAGATTGTAACGGAGGATCTGACCTGGCAAACCGATGAGACCGATATCGCGGTGATCTCGAACGACCAGAGCAGCGCAGGGGTGCTAACGGCGCGTGCCGACGGCTCGACCACGGTGCGTGCGTTCTATGAGACTCAGCCGGTGGGTGATACTCCGAGCGTGACCGTCATACCGAAGCAGGCGATTGCAGTGACAGTGTATTACAACCGCTTACCCCGACGGCCCTCCGAGATTAACGAAATTAATGAAGACAAGGACATTCCCATTCAGTTTATCGCGGTGGCGACCTACGGCGATGGCCTGGTCGAAGACGTAACCATGGATGCCTTGTGGAGTCTGGAGCGTGTGAATTCGGGAGATGGTCCCGACGCAAACATCAGCCAATCAGGGCAGGTGACGCCTGAAAAGAAAAATGAAGATGGCCGGTCACTGGATGTTGTCGCAAATTTCGATGGCCTGGTGGACAAAGCCGAGCTGGTGATCAGTGATATCTGCGAGTACCGCAAGAAGGATGTTCGTCTGCTGGAAATGGCGCTGGTGCCGGGTGACTCATCAATGGCACCTTCAACGCAGCTGCGTATGCTGGCTCAGGGATACTACGAAGAAGAGCCGGGCAGCGACAAAAAGTGTGTGGCGCCAGTGCTGAATGACCGCGACACAGATCCCCGGCAGCCTCTCAGTTGGGAGGTAAGCAGTGGCAGCGCAGTGACTGTGGATGACGATGGCGTTATCTTCGCGCAGGAATGTGGCGTATCAGTAGTGACGGCAACAAAGCAGAAAGAAGAAGATAGTGGCTTGGTCGATTACCAGGCTTCGGCCACGATTACCGTCGACTGTCCCTGACGCCCCAATGTTCAGTTTAGGGAATCTCCCTGACCTGTACCGCGTCAATGCCTGAACCACTCAGAGTATCTGAAATCACCACCACCTGATCGCCGGTCGTCATGCCTTCCCGTTCTCGCAGCAGCTCGAATGCCTTTTGCAGGGTTTTTTCCGGGTCGGAGGAAAACATCAGTTTATGTGCGTAGGTGTTGCGGTTCAGCGCCATCTGGCGACGGGTACGGCCGTCGTTGCTGAAGGCAAAGATCACCGTGTTCTGGGGATGGCAGTTGGTCACATAATTGGCCATGCGCCCGTGCCGGGTGATCACCACGATACCCTTGGCTGGTAGTGATTCAGCCAGGTGCACCGCGCTGGCGGCGATGTTCTGCTTATAGTCGTTCTTGACCAGGTCCTCGGTAAAGGCGAGGCCACGGTGTTTTTCGACGGTCTCGGCGATCTTGACCATGGCTTCAACGCACTTGAGGGGGTATTTGCCCACGGTAGTTTCACCGGAGAGCATAATCGCATCTGCTTCCTCGTAAATAGCATTGGCAACATCGGTCACTTCGGCCCGGGTCGGCATGGGGTTTTCAATCATGGATTCCATCAGGTGGGTGGCGACAATCACCCGCTTACCCTGTTGCGCGCAATCGCGCACGATCCGGCGTTGGACATGGGGTAGTTCCCAGAAGTCCATTTCACAGCCGAGGTCACCGCGCGCCACCATGATGCCATCGGCGGCAGCAATGATCTCTTCAATGTTCTTGACCCCTTCCTGGTCTTCAATCTTGGCAATGACTTTCACTTTGCCGAGCTTGGGGCCGAGCAATTCATTCAGCTGATGAATATCGGATGCCTCTCGCACAAAGGAGAGGGCAATGTAGTCCACATCCTGCCCCAGCCCAAAAGCGATATCTTCTCGATCTTTATCGGTGATGGCCGGTAGGTTGACGCGAATGCCGGGCAGATTGACGTGGCGTTTGCTGGTTAACAGCCCGCCATCGATGACCTTGACCCGCATGACTCTTTCTTCCATGTCGAGGATTTCAAGGTTGATCAGACCATTGTCGACGGTCAAACGATCACCAACACTCATATCCTTGATCAGGTCACCGTAGTTAACCATCAGCGAGTTTTCTTCGACATCCTCAGCGCCTCGTGGCACTACCGATATAATATCGCCTTGCTTGAGGTCGAGGGCAGTGTCCATTTCGCCGGTGCGTATTTCCGGGCCCTGGGTATCGAGCAGGATGGCGATGGGGTAGGGCAGTTTTTTATTCAGGGTTTGCAGGCGTTTGATCACCTCGGCGGTGGATGCATGATCGCCATGTGACATATTCAGCCGCGCCACATTCATGCCCGCATGCGCGAGCTTTTCCAGCATGTTGTACGAAGATGTTGCGGGGCCGATGGTGCAGATGATCTTGGTCTTGCGCATTGCTTGGCTCGATGAGCGGCTAGAAAAGAAACGCAAGTATACGCGCTATCTCTGCCTGTCGCGCCGCACGAGAGTGTGAAAGTTCCACACGACCTGACAGGGCCAACTCCACAACGCCGTGAACCAGGGACCAGGCGGCGATTGCGGCGTCGCGATCTGCATGACCCAACATTTCTGCAACCCCATTTTCGATCAAACTGAAACTGCTACCCGAGGCATCGCTCAGCGTTTCAATGGATTGCAGCAGTGATTTATCGCCGCGAAACATCAGCCGGTACAGGGCAGGGTTGGCCAGACCGAACTCAATATAGCCCGTGCCAAAAGCAGCAACACGGTCGCCGCTGGAGGATGTATTGACCGCTTCAGTTTCCATGCTGTCCTGGAAGCGCCGAAAGCCCTCAGCGGCAACTGCCGCCAGCAGCTCATCACGGTTTTTAAAATGGGAGTAGGGCGCGGTCTGGGATACCCCGGCCTGACGCGCGATGGCGCGAAGGCTCAGTTTCTCCAGCCCCCCTTGCTCCAACAGGGTCAGGGCGGCATCGATCAGCGCCTGGCGCAGATTGCCGTGATGGTAGTTGTTGCTCTTGATGGCCATACTCCCAGTGTGCACAAAAAACTTGACAGTGTGAAGATATGGTGTACAATCACTCCAACTTAACGGTGTAAAGATTGGGCTTGGACCCGGGAGTATAGAGTTATGAGCATATCCAGAAGAACCTTGTGCAAGTGGACTGCGGCAGCCGGGTTACTAGGTAATCCCTTGGCCTGGGCGTTAGAAAAAGCCGCCGATGGGGCGTTCTGGCAATCGGCTCTGGGTAAAAATCTGGCGGATGGAAAAAACTACCAGGCGCAAGTGGAAGGGCAGCTGCCAGCTGATTTGCAGGGAACTCTATATCGTAATGGCCCAGGGTTGTTTGAGCGCGATGGTTATAGCAAGAAGAGCCTGCTCGACGGCGACGGCCTCATCCAGTCAGTTCGATTCGATGCCGGCAAAGTGCAGTATCAAAACCACTTTGTGCGCACGCCCAAGTATCTGGAAGAGGAAGCAGCTGGCAAGTTCACCATGCCTACCTGGACCACGCTGGCACCGGACTTCTGGAACAACATTCCAGGTACGCCACAACAATCCCAGGCCGGGGTGACTACCTACCTGGTTAATGGACAGCTCACGGCTCACGACGAGGGCGGCAATCCATTTCTGCTCGACCCGGTAACGCTTGAAGACCGGGGTGAGTTGCCCCTCAAGGAGCAGTTCGACGTTGGGGGCTTAAAGGCGCATACGAAATTCGATCAGCCGCGGGGAGACTGGATCTTCCTCAGCTGGAATCATGGCCCCACGGCCTCAATGGATGTATTGATTCGTGACGCTCAGGGTCAGGCCAAGCTTCACCGCACCGTCGAGGCGCCGCGGGATTGCTATGTGCACGATTTCTTTGCCAGCGAAAACTACGTGATTGCCAATATGCACGCGGTAACGCTCAACCCCTTTCCTATGCTGGCGGGTATGCGCAGTTTGACCGATAGCCTTAGCTGGGAACCTGATCTGGGCAATACCATCGTGGTTATTCCGAAAGACCAGAGCAAACCCGTGCAGTGGTTTGATGCACCCCCGCGGTGGATGTGGCATAGCTTCAATGCCTATGAGAAAGGTGATGAGATCATTGCGGATTTCGTAGGCTATGATGAACCCGATCATTTCATCGGTGAGGATCCGACGCTGTCGGCTGTAATGGAGGGGCGACTCGGTCAGGCACAACACTCCGGTCAGGCCAGGCGCTACGTGATAAACCTGAACAGCGGGCAGCTGCGGGAAGAACTACTTGCCGATGGCAATTACGAATTCCCCATTATTCATCCGGCACTGAATGGCTATGAATACAACACAGGCTACGCGAGCTTTGGCGGACCGGGCCAGTTTTTGCACAGTGGATTGGCACGCTTCGATATGAACCGTGGCCAGGTGGATAGTTTTGATTTCGGTGACACCGTTCACGTGGGTGAACCTATTTTTGCACCCCGGGGTGAAGCGCAGGACCAGGGGTACTTGTTGTCGATGGCGCTCGATGGTGAAACCGGTAAAAGCTTTGTCGCAGTGACGGACGCGGGTCACTTGTCAGATGGCCCGGTTGCCAGGATTCATTTGGAACACCACACGCCATTGTCCTTCCACGGCTTCTGGGCGCAGGCGTAGAAAATCGCAAGAAATGGGCTAAGATAAACGGCGTACGTATAGTTATGGAGCAGCCCCAGTGAAGACAATAGCCCATCTCATTCTCGCCAGCTGCCTGCTGGCGGTTCCCGCGACTAGCTTTGCACTGTTTGGCAAGGACGACCCGGACAAAGAGCGCAAAGAGATATTGGAGGCGCGGGGAAAAGCGCTGGATAAATTGTATGCCGAGAAACCCGCTACCCGGCAGCAGCTGAAGGATGCCAAGGGATACGCGGTATTTTCCAGCTTCGGCATGAATTTATTCCTGATTTCTACCGAGCGTGGTGACGGCGTTCTGAGGATCAACAGCACCGGCAAAGATATCTACATGCAGATGTTTTCCGGCGGTGGTGGCATTGGCATGGGCATCAAGGATTTCAACGCTATCTTCGTGTTCCACACGCAACAAGCCATGGATGATTTTCGCGCCGGCGGCTGGGATTTTGCTGGTAAGGCTGATGCCAGCGCCGAATCTGGCGACAAGGGGGCGGGAGCAGAAGCCGCCGCCACGGTTGTGGCCGGCACTACTATTTACCAGCTCACTGATGCAGGCGTGGCCCTGCAAGCGACCCTGCAGGGGACGAAGTTCTGGGAGAACGAGGACCTGAACTAAACCTTACATCAGGTTTTTGACCGGCACGCTGGCGCCGACGATTCCTTCGGCGGAGTCTGAGACTAAAAAGCACACTGTGTTGGCGAGCTGCTGCGGAGTAACCCACTCAGAGAAGTCTGCGTCGGGCATGGCGTCGCGATTCTGCGGCGTATCGAATACGGCGGGCAGAACACAATTGACGCGAATACCATCGCCTTTGAGTTCCTCCGCCATCGACTCGCTGATGCGGATCACGGCGCTTTTAGAAACCAGGTAGGGGCCCATCAGGGCTTCGCCTTTGACAGCAGCGGCGGCGCCGATGTTGACGATGGCACCCGTTTTGCGGGCCTGCATACCCGGCACGGCGGCGCGTACGGTGTTGATCAGCGTTTTGACATTGAGAGCGAACAACTTCTCCCACTGCTCATCCGGAGCTTCATGCACCGGCGCGCCCATATCGAAACCACCGGTGATATTACAGAGGGCGTCGATATCGCCAATGCCGTGGATGGCTGCAGCCGTTGCTTCTGCATCCAGCAGGTTCACCTCCAGACGTTCCGCGTCGAGCTCCAGTGCCTCGCCGCTGAACACAATATCCAGCATGGCCACTTTGGCACCCTGTGCCAGGGCAGTCTTCGCCACGGTTAAACCCAGGTTGCCATTGGCTCCGGTAACGACCACAGTTTTGCCAGCCAGACTCATGTAATTCCCCTAAAAATCGTGGTTTGAAAGGACCCGCATGATACCCGATATTGAACTTGACTAGCAGGGGGCTCGCCCCTATAGTACGCCACCTCACGCGCCCGTAGCTCAGCTGGATAGAGTACCTGGCTACGAACCAGGCGGTCACACGTTCGAATCGTGTCGGGCGCGCCAATTAAGTTCGGTATAGACCGGAGACATGGTTTACACCTTATACCGAAGACATGGTTTACACTTTTGCCATGAAGGGGTTGTTCGCCGGTTCAACCCTTCCTTCGTCTTCATCAAAGAAGCCTAGATCATATTCCATAAAACTGACAAGCCAGATATTGTCAGAGACCTCTCGTATCCCTATCGATTGCCCCGCAAACACGGTGCTTAAGTTAATTTTCCTATTGCCTATGCAGATACGCCCACACTGAGTAACGCGCACCGTGCGGTCGTGGTAAGGGTATTCTGGTTCCTCCGGCTGGCTGTAGACCCGGGTTGAAGGTGTATACACATCGCCGGGGTATTGGCCGTCAAGGGCCTGGTGGGGTCGTTCGTTGTTGTAAACCTCGACAAACTCATCAAACCGACCTTGTTGCTGCAGAAAGTTGAAGGAAGCCGGCCTGGTCGCCTCCTTCTTCAGGGTCCGATGCATCCTCTCGTGGCGCCCATTTTGTTCGGGATGGCCCGGCTTGATGCGTTCGATGTTGATACCCAGCTTCAACCACCAGACTGACAATCGACTCAGGCCAAAGAGTGCGTTGGGTGATGCAAATGGAACGCCGTTGTCAGTACGGATGGCCTCAGGCAGCCCGTAGTCCTTAAATACTTGCTCAAACACGGTAACTGCGAAGCTCGACTTGGTGGAATCAAGCCCTTCACAGGCCAGCAGGTAGCGAGAGCAATAATCTGTGACGGTCAGAGGGTAACAATACTGCTTGTTCCCGAGCAGGAACTCCCCCTTATAGTCAGCGCACCACAAGCCGTTGGGGTATTGGGCATTGTTGAGCGAAGTGCCCTGTGCACGGTAACGTCGGCGTTTGCGCCGCTTTACCAATCCATGGCGATCTAAAACAGCATGAACCGTGCTCTTGGCTGGAGGTTTAATCATGGGATAGGCCCTGATCAACTTCTCGCGGATCTTGGGTGCACCCCAGGTGGAGTGTTCCTTCTTGATTGCCAGGATGGTTCGCTCTATCTGGAACGGCAGTTTATTTGCATGGCGGTAGGGTCGACGACTTCGATCTTGCAGGCCATCGAGGCCGCAGTCTTTGTAGCGGTTAAAAATCTTGTAGCCTGTCACCCGGGAAATACCAAAGTCCCGGCATACGGCAGACATCTTCTCGCCTTCGAGCAAGCGAGCTACAAACTTAAGACGTTCATCCATCGGTTTACACTCATTCCAAGGCATTTGGGCTCTCCCAAATGCTCTAATGTGTAAACCATGTCTCCGGTATAATCTGTAAGCTATGTCTCAGGTACTACATTCCCAGATATCAAACGGTTAGCCCATTATAGGCTAGCCGTTTTTTGTTTCAGCATAACCAGTGCCGGACTTTTGCCGGACTTCTCCTCACAAACCTTGTTTGCCGCCTCCAATAGCTCCTCCAATTCAGGGGCGGAGTAGTGTGTTGTGATGTCACCGTTACGGTGGCCCAACAACACTTTTCGGGTTTCCAGGGGTACATTGGCAGCCCGAAGCCTGCGCCCGAAAGTATGTTTCAAGTCATGTACCCTGACCTGAGATAACCCCACCTTCTTGCGAGCGTTTTTCCAGCCACTGTTGTTGATGGTCTGGACCGAATGGCCTCTGAAAGTGAAGACATGATTGGGATGAATCCCCCGAACCTGTTCTACCACTGACATCGCCACCCGATTCAACACTATGACCCTGTCCTCTCGGTTTTTCACAATTTCTCTCGGTACAATAAATACCGAGGTATCCAATTGTGGCACTTTGACCTCCCAGTCCCATCTGAGCTGGCAGACCTCCTGCTCTCGACAACCCGTATTGACCTTGAACAGCGCCATGCGGGCCAGATGATCGGGGAGCGCTTTGAACAGGGTGCGCTGCTCATCCCAGGATATTGGGTAGGGCTGTCGGGCATCAGTCACCGGTAGCATCTGGATCAGTGGAGGTGTATCTAGCCACGTTAATCCGTTTTCATCACGCCAGAGTCTTGCGGCCAGATTCAGAATCCGTCTCACTACGCTCAGTGCAAGATTAATGCTCTTGGTCTTAATGTCCTTTTGTCTTCTATCCCTGATAAAGGACTGAAGGCTTCCCAAGTGTACCTTTTCCAACGACAGGCCCCCAATATAGGGCTCCAACTGCTTCAGGTGCGTCGCGTAGTCCGCGATGCTGGCCAGATGCAGATTCTCTTCAAGAAACTTGACTGCTGCGTCTCGAAAAGTCCTGTGTGGTCTGACCCCAAAAACGGTGGCCTGCCGGATTTCCTCGATACGGCGGGCTAGGATTAATTCCGCCGTTTCGAGGTTGCTTGTTCCAGTGCTCTCGTGAATCTTGTGGCCGAGGATCTGCTTTTCGATATGCCAGATCCCTGCTCGACTCCTGAGCCCCGGACTTCTTTTTCGTCCCATAATGTATCTCCTCTAGATTTAGAGGTGGGACGCCCGTTGCAGGCCATATAGTGGTCCACCCAGGCGTCAATTTCAAGTCGATCAAAGGCAATACCCTGTTTGCCAATGGGTATTTCCATCAGGTTCGGTCTTACTTCATGGTTAAATCGATTTTTGTCCATACCGAGATAGCCGGGCGCATCGCGGAGTCGAATCAATCGGGGTGTCATTGGTGCCATTATTTATCCCACTTACTTGTTAACAGCCCATGGAACACCCATTCGGCTGTTGCAGTAGCTCTGTGCATTGCCCCTCATGGTAGGCAAGCAATAGAAGATAGCAATGAAGAAGCCTTTCCTGGGCGATAGGGGTTTTTGTGCGGGGTGCTATCCCTATAGGTTGCATCACCCCATAGAAAACCACGACCGACCCGTCGGGGGTTTTCTGTGGTGCACAGGCGTGAGGCTATGGTGTAGTGGCGCCACTATCTGTGTCGGCTGCAGACCTAGCCGAAGCAAGTCCTTCCTGTGCAATTAGCAGGAAGGCACAGTGGTTCCAGTGGAACCACTGCTCAGCGTGATACCGGGATGGCAACATCCGGGATCACATACTCTTAATCCCGTTCAGTAAAAAGGAGGTGATACCACCCAAGCAGAAGGTACGAAGAAGGACGTCCGCGTCTCTGTGTCAGCATAAGCTACACAGAGACGCGGGCCCGCAGCCAGGAATAAAGCCAATCCAGTCAACACCTTACGGCCGGATTCGCCGCTGCAAACCGCTACAAACTGTCTGTACGGCGCAACCAACAGGCTTTTTAAGCTGATTGATGCGCACACAGAACCCGCTGCCAATATTGATTGTCAGTTCAGATGTGACGCTGCAGACAGTGACTTGCTTATGCTATGAATGAAAAAACAAAGCCGTCGGTGGGTACGTAACCCACAAGCGCGGTCGACGCTCTATTCGATTGAAATACTAACCGTTTAAGGGTTTTCAGAATGAGCAAAGTCGGTGGAGGAAGAAATTATGGGTACGGAAAGAAACTCGCCTGGGCAGGGAAGAATGCCCTGCATGACCGGTATGGGGCCGGTCATTTTGGCACCGTTGCTGCACACCTGGAACGATGGAATCGCTTTGTCGGTTTCTTGAAAGCCGACTGTGACATCAAAGACGCCCGCGATATCACAAGTGAACATATTGAATCCTATGGGAAACAACTCAAACAGTCGTAAGCGCTCCATTAAGTGCATCCTATCGGCCTGAGCCGAAGCCTGCCATGCTCGTGTTTTCTCACTGGAGCACGCCATGCCCATCAAACCGATCTCACAACGCCAGCGCTACTGGCTTGACCATCTGAACACCGCTGCCACCAGTGGTGGTTCCCTGGTCGATTACGCCGCCGCACACCAACTCAAGGCCAAACACCTCTATGGCTGGAAAACACGGCTCATCATCGCAGGACATCTGCCGGACACACGCAAAGGCAAAAAGTGTGGATTTGTACCTGTCACCTCAGTGGGCAGCAACACCTCTGCAACACTGGTCATGCCCAATGGCTTTCGGCTAGAACTCCAAGGTGCTGTAGACCGTGCTCTGCTGCAGGATCTCATGAGTGCCGTCCACTCAGTGTCATGATACGGCCCACTGCCGATGCGCGCATTCATCTGTATCGGGACGCCGTGGACATGCGTAAATCGATCAACGGCCTGGTCGTTATTGTGGAAGCAGAGATGGCGCTTGATCCGTTCAGCGCGCAGTTGTTCATCTTCTGCAACCGCCAACGCACCCTCATCAAAATGGTGGCCTGGGAGGGCAATGGCTTTGTGCTGCTGATGAAACGGCTAGACAAGTCTCGTTTTCAGTGGCCCGCTTCACTGCCATTGTCGGTTGTTGAGCTCAATACGCAGCAAATTGATTGGCTGCTTGCAGGTTATGACCTCACCGTGATGCAAGGACACGATGTATTGCCGCACCAACGGGTTTTATAGCGTTGTTCGGTGTATCACCAAACACGCCGATGTATAATCCACTCATGACGAGTCCTGTATTACCCAATGACTACGATGCACTACGAACGCTGTGTGAAACACAGCAGTCCCAGCTATCCCATCAGCAAGACTTTATCCGGAACTTACTGGAACAGATTCGCCTGTCGCGTCACCAGCACTTCGGTGCGCGTAGTGAGAAGTTCAACATTGATCAGTTATCACTGTTAGCCGGTGATATTAGCCTTCCAGAGGCCGAGGCTGTTAGCGGCACCTCCCAGGAGGACGCTGATGCCGATGATTCAATGATTGTGCCGGCCCATAGAAGAACCCGAGGCCGTCGTAAGCCTTTGCCGCCCGAATTACCCCGAATCAACATCGTGCATACCCTGGAAGGCGAGGCCTGCCAGTGCAAGCAGTGCCAAAGCACCCTGACGGTCATCAGCGAACGCAGCTGTGAACAACTGGATATCATTCCCGCGCAAATCCAGGTGCTGCGTCACATCAAGACGGTCTACGGTTGCCCGCAGTGCGAAGGGCAGATCAAGACCGCACCGATGCCACCGCAGCTGTTGCCCAAGACGATGGCATCGCCCGGCACACTGGCGCATATCGTCACGGCCAAGTACGTGGATAGCTTGCCCCTGTACCGGCAAGAGACACAGCTACGGCGCAGTGGCATCGATTTACCGCGCTCTACCATGGCCCAGTGGATGATTAAGGCGGGGATGGCAATCCAGCCGCTAATTAATTTGCTAGGCGAACGAATGCTGGCTGGCCATTACATTGGCATGGACGAGACCACCATCCAGGTGCTCAAGGAACTGGGGCGCAAGGCGCAAAGTAAGTCGTATTTGTGGGTACGCCAGGGCGGGCCGCCAAAACACCCGATGGTGCTATGACTATGATCCCAGCCGCAGCCAGGCCGTACCTGTGCGACTGCTAGAGGGCTTCGCGGGGTATCTACAGACCGATGGCTATGAAGGCTACGCGAAAGTGTGTGCAGGCTCCGCCATCACACGGCTGGGGTGTATGGCCCATGCCCGGCGCAAGTTCGATGAGGCGTTAAAGTCGCAGTTGAAGCCTGATCCTGCATCACTGCCAGGTGTTGCCTTGAAGAAGATCAGGGCTTTGTACCGCATCGAGCGCGAAGCCGCTGATCTGAGTGTTGACGAACGCAGAGACAAGCGACAGAAGGAGGCCCTTCCCCTGCTGGACGACCTGCGCCAATGGCTGGATGAGCATCTGCCACTGGTGCCAAAACAATCGGCCCTGGGCAAGGCGTTGAACTACATGCATAAGCAATGGCCTGGTCTGATCGTGTATGTTGAGCATGGTGACCTGCGGATCGACAACAACCTGATAGAGAACGCGATACGTCCCTTCGTGGTGGGGCGAAAGAATTACCTATTCTGTGACAGTGTGGCCGGAGCGAATGCCACGGCGAATCTGTACAGTTTGATTGAAACGGCCAAGGCGAATAATATTGAACCGTACCGCTACTTGCGGCACATATTTACAGAACTACCAAAGGCAACGTGCCTTGAGGAAATTGAAGCGCTGCTTCCGCATCATATGGAGTAGAAGTTGCGGTTACAAACAGTCGGTCATCTCAAAAGAAACGAAAATTGCCTACGCCCAAAATTTACTCTCGTCGGTCAATGTCGTGCTCTCCGGTTTACGCGGTGACACCAAACTAACTGTTTCACCGTTTCAATTAGTGGGAGAACGGACAGCAGTTCGCCAGAACAGTCCAATAACAGTCGACCAAATCCAGCTAACACAAGCGATGCAGCGACTTGAGTCAAAAAATGAAAAGCGCCTGGTTCTGCTTGCCTCCCTTTGCCGAGAGTTCGGATTACGTTTCAAGGAGGCTTCGTTATTGAACGTTCCTATCGCGCTGCAACAATCAAGAATAGACGGACGAATCAATATTACAGCCGGTACCAAAGGCGGAAGGGGCAAACATGCGGATCGCTGGCTACCCGTCACACCACAGGGCCACGTCCTACTAAAGCGCGCATACAAAGAACTGGGAACCAATAAGAACCTGATTCCAGACAAACTCAATTATATCCAGTGGCGCAACCATGCCTACAGTCAATGGCGCCAAGCAACCCAAAACACCGATATTCGGGGTTTTCACGACCTCCGTGCCGCCTACGCTTGTGACCGGTATCAGCGGATCACCGGGAAAGCAGCCCCCGTGGTGAATGGTGGCAGAACGGCAGATAGATCACTGGATCACCAGGCGCGCGATATCATTGCCCTGGAACTGGGGCATTCCAGGCGGAATATTTTGACGTCGTACATCGGCTCGTCCAGATAGCATGCGTCCCGCGAACACTCAGCAAGCCGAGCACCACATGAGGCAGCTGCTGGGTGGCAAAATCACCGGGCGACGCGGTACACGGGTCAAAGAGCATACCCAGCGGGCATGCCGCATAGCCAACAGCCTGTATAGGCAATTTCAGGTGGGACCGCGCCAATACCGTCTACACCACCTGCGGTGGTATCTCGACACAGAGACAAAAGAACTGGCACCCGCGACACGGTACCGCCATTGGTTGTCCGTTCAGACTATTGTGGTGGCGCTACACCGTGAGCAAGACTGGTTGAGCTACCTCCAAGGACCCTGGGTCAGGCCGACCCCGACCCCCGATCCAGAAATCCGGGCCAATTGACGCCCAAGCCGGACTAGACACGAGGTAGTAATCTATTCGGCCAGATGGCGGCGGAATTACCGATTACCGGGTAATCATTCTAGCGCCTGTTTCTATAACACACGACAACGGGCTTCCTTCGGCTGTATTGTTGGCGCGACACTGGCGATAGTTACTGAGGGTATTGACTGATCAATAACACGCGTAGCCCCTACCATCGGCACGAGCGCGGGTTCCGTCGCAAACTTTGGTTTTAGTGAACTAATAGTGCTCCTCAGGCGCACCTATCCTGTAGCAGCCAATTCGTAAAACTGCGCCCATGCCGGCAACGAACTCTTGTTTTGGCCCTTCTTTAGCATCCGCCAAAGCTCAATCCCTGCCAAGGTGGGCCCAGTGCCCACGAAGCTGTGCAAATCGGCCAGATTTTAGGTCAGTCAGCCCTCTGACTGTTCTTTACCCGATCAATGGTGGCGACGCCGACATTAAAATGGCGAGCGATACCGCGAATGCTGACGCCTTCTTCGAGCATGCGTATGACTTCCCCACGCTGATAATCAGTGAGCTTGTGCTTGCGGCCAAATTTCACACCACGTTCTTTCGCAGCCGCGCGACCTTCCTCGGTCCGGCCGCGAATAAGGCTGCGTTCAAGCTCAGAAAGTCCTTTAAAAACAGTTACTAAGAACTGCCCAGTCGTAGCTGTCGTATCCGCCCACAATTCTCCCAGAGAGCGGATTTCGATACCCCGCTCATCCAATGTCCGGGTGATCTCGAGTAAATCATGCGTGGTGCGCACCAATCGATCAAGGCCGGTAATCACCAGCGTGTCACCCTTCAGAATCTCATTCAATAGCCTGGCGAGCTGTGGACGCTTGCGCTCAGCGCCCGCCAATTTCTCTTGAAAGATCTTCTCGCAGCCCGCTTTCAGAAGCTGATCTCGCTGGCTCGTAAGGCTCTGTCCGGTGTTTGAGGCCCAGCAATAGCCGATTAACATGTGCAATTCTCCTCTTTTAGTTGGTAGTCTCGGAATATATATTCGGAACAGATAGGCAACTGAGTCCTCTTCGCCAAAAATAGGGCCTGAAGCTCATACAACACAAAACACCTCACCGTGGAAGCTCAAGCCGCCAGCGGCATCTCATCCAGCGGTATTCGACGCTCCATATCGAGATCGAATACGCCATAGGGATTGAAATGACTGTGCGGTAACGGTGACAGTGCGCGCATATCACGTTCGGTCATGCGATTCATCCATCCCGGTTCACGAAGCACCTGCTGGATCATTAAGGTATTTATATAGACAAGGCTGACCTGTAGCAGGTGAAGAGCAAGCGCCGAGACCTCCTGATCTTCCAGATTATTGGTCGCCATCTCTCCACTCTTGCCAAAGTAGATGAAGCTATTGACGCCATTCCAGCGTTCAACCACATTCAACCCCGTGTTGACCTCCCGGCGTAGTTCTTCTGACGCCAGATAATTGCACAGGAAAATAGTTTTCACTGCTCTGCCCAGTTCAATAAGCGCTGCGTAGGTTGGGTGTTGCACGTTGCTGCGGGTGAAACGGCGCAGGATAGCGTCAGCCTCGGCAGTGCGTGTTCGCAAGGCCGTGGTAAACTTGACCAGTTCATCGTACTGCTGAGCAATCAACTCCCAGTTAATTGCCTTGCTGGTGAAGATGGGTTCCAGGTTCGGATAACGCTCTTTAGCCCCGGTATCCGGCTGTGCCAACTTGAGCTTGTTGATGCCCTTGAACCGCGGCATCAGCGTAAAACCCAGAAGGTGACAGAAGGCGAAAGCAACGACACTCTGCCCATGGCTGTCCACATACTGGCGCTCTACTTCCATCTCCGTGCAGTGGTGCAGAACACCTTCAATCATTGATGCCACTTCAGAGGATGAGCACCGCTTGAGCTGGGAATAAATGCAGACCGCGTTTATATCCACATGCCAATAGATCATGACACCACGGCCACCATAGCGGACATGCCACTCGGTCATGAGATTCTGATCCCAGGCGCTGAACTGGGTGGAGTCGGATGCGCAGGCGGTTGTCCCCTCACCCCAGATGTGTGGCAGGCGCGCCTGCAAAGTCGCATTCACCACACGCCTGATAGCATCGCGCAGACTGTCCTTGTGAATATAACGGCGACGTGTATGCAAGAGCTCTTTGTAACTAACCCCATGCGGTCCGCTGGCAAGGCACTTTAATCCCGCATTGGTGCCCAGCCCATAAAGTGAAAGTAGCAGACGGCGTAATACCTCATCGGGAGGGGTGGCTTCCCGCGATGCGGCAGTAGCAAACGCTTTTGTGAACCCCGCCCTAAAATCAGTCTCTTTGAGTGCATCGAGTAAGCTGGTTGCAGGCCACCTCTGGTTAAGCTCCCGCTTTAACGCGTCCAGATTTGGCGGATCAGGCAGTGCTTTCAGTGGGGTAACGGAGATAGTTGGTTTATTACGCTTTTGTTTAATCGCCACTTCGCCGTTTCGTGGCAAATTCTCATTGAGGTGACTGAGCGACTCCGCCATTTTCCCCTTCATGTCGGCGATGAACGTCTCAGCATCGGGCGGCAAATTGAGTGCCTCGTAATAACTCTGACGATTGATATCAAAGTCAGTCGGCAGGTCGTCATCGGGATTGCAAAAGTGCTTGGCGCCGACCACCCAGACTTCCTTGCATCGGAGCTTTTCACGCAGTTCCTGCAGTACACAGATCTCATAATTGATCCGATTGATTCGCTCGGCTCCACTGGACGACTTTTCGATGACAATGTCTCGCCATTTCTGGCGGACTACGCCCTCGACCGGGATATCGTCAAGGGCAAAGTACCGGTCCCGACGATCCTGGTGCGTCTTGATAACGTCTATTGCATCCAGGATCGGGCGCCACGCCTCATTATTGCAGCGGAACTCCAATGCCTCGAGAATACGCGGCAGCATGCGACGATAATGCTGTGCATAGGACGCGCGAACTTTCTTGTGTATCTTGTTGATGTATGCCGGGCCATTTGAACGATGTTCTTTCACCAGTTGTTCGATCATTTGTTCATTAACGACGGGAAACACGACATCACGGACGGCGCCATCAGGATTCTCCAACACGACTTCAGCAATGCGGAACAGCAGCGTCGTCTTGCTCTGCACCTTGAAAAAGCTGCCGACCAACTCTGAGACGATTTTGCGCTCAGCTCGCACCGAGATTTTGTGGATCACCTGGATGAGCAATTCAACAAGCTTGTCAGTGATTTCACCCTCACGCGGCACGCAATAAAAGACCAACAGCGGATAGCGTATCTTTGCAGGGTGGCGGCGAAGCTCCCAGGCATTTTCTGTCCGTGCCCGCTGGCGGTAGCGTTCGGTCAACTTGGGGTTGATGCCCTGCAAAATATCGGCGGGAAGGTCGAGACTGCGTAGCCTCTCGAGTCGGTCGACAGCCCGCAGTACACTGTCCAGGCTGACGGGGCCCATATCGGCACAAATTCGGGAAAATTCGGAAACGTCATCCTTTTCCACAAGAAGACCGTCAAGTTGCGCGAGCGCATCTTTGCTCAACTGACTGTGGATCCTTTGGAAAAGCAGACCATCAAATGTACGCTCGGCCGAACTGACCATCCGTTCCAGGCGGTAATCACCCGGCCGCTCGAGGTGGTTGTGTAGCATCCATTCTGTAATCAGTTCATCCAGATGTGATGGCGCCGGAGCTTCTGGAAAGACGCTGTCAATCAACCAGGTGCGGAAACGGATTGCCACTTGTTTATCAAATGGCCGAATCCCCAGGTATGTTAAAATCTCACGGCGATGTCGGCTCCCCGTTCGGTTTTGGCAGGCATAATCATCAAGGTCAGTGACGGATGCCTCGACCTGGAAGGCCAGGTACTCCAGTACCACAGACGTGATTTCGTCGATTCGTTTGGGAAACCGGGCGTACAGCTGATAATGTCTTAGCAGCACAGCCAGAGCCAATCGACTCTGCCCAGTTTTGCCCTTGAGGAGGGTGTAATCGTCATCATAGAGTGTCCAGTGCTCGCTCAGTTCGGTCTCGGTCCATACTTGCTTCATTCACGATTCCCGTTTTATTATTACGGATTATATATACGGAACATATTGTAAATGGAATCCAACGACTAAAACAAGCACTGACTGAAAATCTGGCCGATTTGCACAGCTTCGTGGGCACTGGGCCCTGTTAAGGCGCCAACACCCCGGCCGGCCACCAGCGAGGCGGCGACCATAGAGAGTTCGTGGCGACGACGGTCGTGATCAACAATCTTGGGCATGGCGGGACTATAGCTGCCAAATTATTATAGTACAACAGTTATATTATAAATGGGACTGAAGGGTAGTGGGCTGGGGTCGGGGGTGCGCAGGAAACTGTGGGTAAGTTGCTTTCTACTTATCCACAGTTTTCAAGACTCCACTGACCCCTTTATTTCTAGGGGTTGGCGACGCCGTCAGTGTGCAGGTGACCGAAGTGATTCTGGTAGTCATCCATTGCTGCCTGAATGACTTCCAGCGCTTCCTCACGACCGTAGACATAATCGACCTTGATCTCGATATCCTTGCCGGGTTGCATTTTATAGGTGGAGAAATAGTGCTGCAGACGCTCGGTTTTAATTTTCGGTAGATCGGAGATGTCTTTCACGTCACCCCAAATATTGTCCCCTTCCAGCACCGCCACGATTTTGTCGTCGGCTTCACCGTCATCGATCATCTGGATGCCGCCCACCACCCGGGCATTCAGCAGGATGTCGGCACGAGTGATATGGCGTTCAGAGAAGATACAGATATCCAGCGGATCTCCGTCGG
Organism: Halieaceae bacterium; assembly: GCA_965237855.1. Classification (GTDB taxonomy): domain Bacteria; phylum Pseudomonadota; class Gammaproteobacteria; order Pseudomonadales; family Halieaceae; genus CBDEGK01. The sequence continues at coordinate 282,028 of CBDEGK010000002.1, forward strand.
CGATATCCACGTCCGGGCAACGCTTGGCAACCTCTTCCGCACAATACGTACGGGGAATAAAGCCGTACAGGGCGGGCGGACTGGAAGTGGTGCGCTGGGGGCGATCGACGATCAAAAAGCCGGTGTCCTTGTCCAGTTCGTACTTGACCGTGTCGGCAGGGGTCATCTCGATATAGCAGGTAACCACATCCTCGGCGGCGTCGGGCGCGTGCGCTCGCAGGCCGTGCCAGGGATGGCGACGCCAGCGGTTGAAATTCTGGTTGCTGTACATGGAAAACCTCGGCTAAAAACTATGGATTTTGAGGCCGCGAAGTGTACTAGGAAATACTGCTTAAAATCTCATCCGATCGTACCAAATAGTGCTCAATTCTTAGCCCAATAGCGTCCAATGCCTCTACCTTCATGCCACCACCAGCACCCTGACGCAAGCGGGCATAGACTCCCTCGACAATACAGGCCTGTTTCCACCAGCTAAAGGCGTGATACCAGGCCAGATTGTCCAACTCGACGCCGCTCTTCTCACAATATAGCTTGATTACCGCATCTCTTCCTGCAAAGGCCGGGTGGTGTGTGGGCGGAGACAGCAGCCAGGTCATGTCTTCCCCGGGTTCGGCCCAGTAATTGAGGGACCAGACGAAATCGGCGACGGGATCGCCAATCGTGCAGAGTTCCCAGTCCAGCACCGCTGCCACGCGGTAATTTTGATCCAGGATGCAGTTGTCGAAACGATAATCTCCGTGCGCCAGGCCTGGCGGATACTTCGCCTCTGGAACAGCAGTGCTCAAGCGCTCGTGCAGGGTGTCGAACAGCGGCACCGTGCGGTCGTTGCCCTGATCGCTAATAGAGTCGACCTGCTTTTTCCAACGCTTGAGCTGTCGCTGCAGGTAGCCATCGTGTTGCGCCATGTCGGCGAGGCCGATGGCTTCCAGATCGACCTGGTGAAAGGCGACCTGGGCATCCACCAGGGATTCAGTTGCCACCCGGCACTGCGCCTCAGTCATCTGGGCACAGTCAGACTGTTCGCGCAGGGCGATGCCTTCCACCCACTCCATGCAGTAAAACTCACCATTACTGAGCTCGATATCATCACAGTAGGCCAACATGGCTGGCACCGGCACCGCAGTCCCTTTGAGCGTCGACATAATACGGAATTCCCGCTGCATATCGTGAGCGGTGGCAATGCGGGCAGTAACCGGCGGCCGCCGCAAGATAAAGCGCTCGCCATTGCCGGCGGTGACGATGTAGGTGAGGTTTGAGCCACCGGCGGCGATTAATTCGAATGCATAAGGCGGTGGGTAGTTTGCCAACTGCGCCTCCAGCCAGGCACTGACAGCTGAGACATCGATCCCTTTCGGCTGCTCAGACACTGGCTTTGACCTGCTCGACGAAGGCACCGAATTTGTCGCGGGCTATTTGTTTCTGAGTGGGAATAAATTCGCTGGGAGTGCCCGCCTTCGGTTCCTGCAAGGCCAGCACCAGGCGTGACACTGTCTGCTTGTGCACTTCGTCCGCACCATCGGCGACCCGCAAAGCGCGGCCGGTGCGATACATCTGCTCCAACGGCATATCGCTGGAATAACCCAGGGAACCGTATAACTGAATAGCACGGTCGATCACTCCCAGCATGATGTTGGGCACAGCGTACTTGGTGGCCGCTATTTCTTTTTGGGATTCCTTGGAGTGCGGGCCTTTCTGATCCATGGTCCAGGCCGCCTTCAGAACAAACAGGCGAGCCATTTCAATTTCGGCATAGCTGTCGGCGATCATGGCCTGCACCATCTGTTGGCTGCCCAGGGGTTTACCACGAGTGTTACGAGAGACCGCCCTTTCCTGCATCATTTCAAAGGCGCGATTGCATTGGCCGATCATGCGCATGGCATGGTGGATGCGACCGCCGCCGAGACGCTTCTGTGCCAACATAAAGCCCTCACCGGGTTCACCAATCATATTCTCTAACGGCACCCGACAGTTGTTGAACTTTACCTCGGTATGACCGCCGATCTTCTGCATCAAATCACCCTCATCGGCGTGACCTGGATGCGCCATGGTGCCGACATCGCGAATCAATTCCACACCAGGCGTGCCCCGGGGCACAATCACCATCGCCGCGCGGGCGTGGGGCGCTGCCTCAGGATCAGTCACCGCCATCACCACCATGAAGTCGGACACGGACGCATTGGAGGCATACCACTTGTGCCCGTTGAGCACCCACTCCTCACCGTCTTTGATACAACTGGTTCGAATACCGGTGGGGTCAGAACCGGAATTATCGAATTCGGTGAGGGAAAAGGTAGAGCGCATTTCACCGCGCATCAGCGGGTACAGCCACTTTTCCCGCTGGGCCTCGTTGGCACCGGCGGAGATCAATTCGGCATTACCGGAATCCGGTGCCTGGCAACCAAACACCTCGGGGGCGAGATCCGCCCTACCTAACACCTCGTGCATAAGGGCCAGGTGCATATTACCCCGTCCCTGGCCACCGTCCTCCGGTGGCAGATGCGCGGCCCACAGACCCTTGTCTTTCACCTGCTGCTTGAGCGGCGCAAAGATCGCATCCATCTGCGGCTGTGTCACATCGCGCAGCAGAAGCTCCAGTGGAATCACGTTCTCATCCACGAATTCCCGCATCCAGTCCAGCTCCACCTGCACATCTGCAGGCGTCGAAAAATCCCAGGCCATAAACTTACACCCTCCGAGTACCTTGTCCGCAAAACCCCCAGGGGGGGGAGTGGTCCGACGTTTCGGGTGTCAGCATATCGTATATGTGGACAAGGTACCCGGAGGGTGTAACTTTGGCGCCAAGGGCGCTAGTTCAGTTACTTAGGCAATGTCCTGCAGACTCTCACCCAGGGCTGAGATCAAGCTGTCTATTTCGGCTTGTTCGGTAGTGAACGGCAGGCCCATCTGAATGGTGTCGCCACCGTAGCGCACGTAGAAGCCTTTCTCCCACATCTTCATTGCCACCTCGTAAGGCCGCTTCATGGGCTCGCCCGGGGCCGCTTCCAGCGTCAATGCCGCCGCCGCGCCACAATTGCGAATATCGCTGACGAAGGGCTGACCCTTCAGCGTATGCACAGCTTCTTCCAGCGCCGGGGTTACCGTGGTCTTCACACGATTAATCAAATCATCCTTCTCAAGCACATCGAGGGCCGCCAATGCCGCGGCACAACTCACCGGGTGAGCCGAATAGGTGTAACCGTGCGGTAACTCCAATGCGTACTCGGGGCCGCCCTGCTCCATAAAGGTATCGTATATATCCTGGCGCACTGCCACCGCACCCATCGGTATAGCGCCATTAGTCATCTGCTTGGCCATATTGATAATGTCCGGGGTTACACCGAAGGCCTCAGCCCCGGTTTTGGCACCGACGCGACCAAATGCGGTAATCACCTCATCAAAAATCAGCAGGATGTTGTGCTTGTCGCAGATCTCACGCAGACGTTGCAAGTAACCCACCGGCGGTGGCAATACACCGGCTGAACCCGCCATGGGCTCCACAATCACCGCCGCAATGGTGGAGGCATCGTTCAGCATCACGATCTGCTCCAGTTGGTCGGCCAGGTGAGCGCCGTATTCGGGCATGCCTTTTACAAAGGTATTCTCGGGCAACATGGTGTGGGACATGTGAGCAGCATCCACAGCGGTTCCGTACAAGGCCCGGTTGGGTGCCAAACCGCCAACAGAAATGCCGCCGAAGTTCACGCCGTGGTAACCCTTTACACGCCCAACCAGGCGAGTCTTCTGGGCCTGCCCTTTCTTATGCCAATAGGCACGGGCGATTTTAAGCGAGGTATCGGCCGACTCAGAGCCGGAACCGGTAAAGAACACCCGGTTCAGGCCTTCCGGCATGAACTGGGTGATGCGCTCGGCAAGTTGGAACGACTTGGGGTGGCCAAACTGGAACCCCGGCGAGTAATCCAGGGTGGCGATTTGCTCGGACACCGCGTCGGTAATCTCCTGACGCCCATGGCCAAGGCCACAACACCAGAGGCCAGACAAACCGTCGAATATGCGCCGGCCATCGGCAGTGTAATAGTAATTGCCCTCGGCCTTCACAATAATGCGGGGGTCTTTCTTGAACTGGCGATTGCCGGTAAAGGCCATCCAGTGGGCGTCCAGTTGCTCCTGGGTTAGCCCTGCACGAGGATCAAATTCTGCCTGGGTCATAGTGTCACCTGTCGTGATAAGTTCCGATCAAGGCTGCCAGTCTAGTCAGTCATTTACTAAATTAAAATGTATAGTTATTTAAGTTTAGTTAAGTAATACTTAATGTAATGACTCAACCATTCCAGGGACTTAGCGGGCAACTTGCCGATGCAGATATCCGCCAGCTGCGCATATTTCGGGCGGTGGTGGATAACGGCGGCTTCTCTGCCGCCGAGATCGATCTTGGTATGTCGGTCGCCGCCATCAGTATTGCCGTGGCCGACCTGGAAAAACGACTGGGTATGCGCCTGTGCCAGCGCGGTCGGGCAGGCTTTTCTCTATCCGATGAAGGTGCCCAGGTGTACGAGGCCAGCTTGCAGCTGCTGGCAGCCCTGGAAAACTTCCGTACCGAAGTGAACAGCTTGCACGCTCAATTGCGCGGCGAACTCAACATTGCCATTACCGACAACCTGGTCACCATGTCCGACCATATGCGGGTCACGAATTCTCTGGCCGCTCTCAAACGTCGTGGCCCCGGCGTCACTATTAATATCCGCATGATGCCACCCACCGAAATCGAAAAAAGCGTGCTGGACGGACGCATGCATGTGGGTGTGACGCCGGGTATTAAACTGGCCGCGGGATTGGAACAGCTGGCGCTGTACGACGAACCCTCATCGCTCTACTGCGGGCACAGTCATCCCCTGTTCTCGCTGGAGGTCAATCAGCTGAACAACAAGCAGATCCTGTCTCAGGATGCGGTAACCATGGCTGCGAATATGCCCGAGCAAGCCCGCGAGTTGATGAGCCAAATGACAGCGACAGCTAGCGCCACTGACCGCGAGGGCATCGCCTTCCTGATCCTGTCGGGGGAATATATTGGCTTCCTGCCAGATCATTACGCCAAGCGCTGGATAGATGAGACCAGGATGAAAGCATTACTGCCCCGATCCATGTCCTTCAAAACTCCGTTCGCAGCAATCACCAGGAAAGGCTCTCGGCCCAACCTGGTACTACAAACCTATCTCGAAGAACTGGCAAAACCGGAGAATGACGCGCCCATTGTTGTTCCAGATCAAGTGCGAGCTCCTTGAATTTAAACGCGCTAGCTCCCGGTACTTTCCAATGCCTCGAGAATAGCATCACACGCGAGCGCTGAATCCAGTTCCATATTGGTATCCTCATGGGAAGGCTGTGAAGAAAATTTTGCGACGACGAAATCCCTATCAGGATCTATGAATAACATCTGCCCATGAATACCCAACGCCTGAATGACCCCACGTTGCGGATCCCGAAGCCACCACTGGTTGTGATAGGCATAATCCGGCATTTCTGAGCTGTATTCTGATTGCACAAACGCGGCTCTCAACTCAGCGCCGGCAAATCGGCTGTCATCGATCCAACCCTCCGGTATAAGCTGCTTCCCATGGGCGATCCCTCGCTCACACACCATCTGGCCGAAGCGCGCAAAATCCCGCAGACAACAGTTGAACCCGCCTTCAAAAATAGCCGTGCCAGCGGCATCCACAATGGTAACCAACTCCTGCTCAGTCCCCAGCGGATGCCATATTTTTTCCGCAAACAAATCCATAAACGTACGTTGGGTCGCACGCTCCAGGCAAACGCCAAGTACATCTGCCAATATGGATTGATAATGAAATGGCCCACCGTGAGGGCCTGCAGATTCCGTCAAGGTCTTCAGATAGCCGACCAGGTCCCTGGGGCCGCGATAGTCTGCCGGCGGTTCGCGCCAACCCGTTGCAATTTCCAGATTGCGCCACTCGCCGTTGAGGTCATCATAGTTCTCCTCGAACTGAAGGCCCACCCGCATATCCAACGCTTGTTGAATGCTCGCGCCGTCCATCCCGGTATTCGCCAATTCAGGAATATACTGGGTGAGAAAATCCGCTCTGGCGAGATAGCCTTCGTCGATGGCAATGCCGAGCAAGCATGCTGTCATCGATTTGCTACAGGACATCATCAGGTGAAGCGTGTCAGCTCGCATGTCGTTGAAATACTTCTCGGTGACGATGCTGCCGCAATGCAACACGATGAAACCGTCAGTCCATGTGCGCTGTAACATGTCATTGACCGTCGTATCTAGCCCCTGGGAATCTTCGAAGTTGATTTCGCCCAGCTCTTGCATATTTTCCGATAGTGGAGAAACGTCTGGCGAACGTGATACTCGCGCGGTGCGCGTAAACTGCTGCACACGCTGAAATGACCAGCGGTTGTAGGGGGGCAAGGTCCAGTTGTCGTAGTCCACTCGTTGTGACGAGGGGAGCTCCGGTCGCTGCCCAAGCCCTAAATCAGCGGCTGTAGCTGGTTCAACAGATTCTTTCATCGATATAAAGCCTCCAGGAAATAAATGCCTATCTCAATATCCATTGGTTCGAACACTTACCTCGGTGATAATAACTACATGCATAGTGAATCCAAAGCACAACCAGCACCGACCAACAGCCGCTGGCGTTTCATTCTGCCCTCCCTGGTTGGCATTCTGTTTTTCCTGCTGCCAGTCAATGTGGACGGCAACTACACCATTCTGATGGGTGTATTGACTGACTGGTCTAACGACACGCTCGGTGACACCAGGGTTTGGATTGTTATCACGATACTCACCATCTCCGCCATCGCCACGCCGCTGGTGAGTTGGTTCAGGCTGCCACTGTTGCCTGAACAACACCCGCTACGCCATCTCTTCGACGTCGAAACGCCCTGGGTGATCCTCAGAATGTTGGGCGCGCTCTGCGCTTGGATGATCCACTTTCAAATCGGACCAGAATGGCTTTGGCATGCCTCGACCGGCGGTGTAGCACTGTACGATTTGGCCGCCGCCATTGTTACCCTGTTCTTCTTTGCAGCCCTGCTGCTACCTTTTCTCACCGACTATGGCTTCATGGAATTCGTCGGCACCACCTGTCGCAACGCTTTTCGCCGCATCTTCAATTTGCCCGGACGCTCCGCTATCGATGCTGCGGCCAGTTGGCTGAGTGCAGCCGCTGTTGGCATCATGATTACCAGCCAACAATATCAGCGGGGCTTTTACTCGGCACGGGAATCTGCGGTGATCGCCACTAATTTCTCTATCACCAGCCTGCCCTTCTGCCTGTTTACCACTGAATTTATCGGGCTGGGCCATATGTTTATTCAGGTATACCTAACCGTATTCTTGTTCGGAGTTGTTGCCGCCATCATTGTGCCGCGCTTGCCCCCACTATCGCGCATAAGCGACGACTACTTTCCCGGTATAGGCCAGCGGATTCAAGAAACGACACCCGCGGGGCGGAGTCTGTTTCAGCACGCCCTACAGGAAGCCTCTTAGCGCGCAGCGTCTGGCCCGGGACCACGTGAGTTTGTAGGAGCCGCCACCAGCAATGTTCTGGATATCTGGTTCGGGTTACTGCCGGCGGTGGTGGCTGTGGGTATGGCGGGCATGGCCATCGCTGAATTCACCCCCATCATGCAATGGCTGTCCTGGCCATTCATCGGCCTGCTGGAACTGTTGCAGATCCCCGAGGCGGCTAGGGCCGCCCCGACCATGCTGGTAGGTTTTTTCGACATGTTCCTGCCGGCTGCAATTGGCAAAGCGATCGAGAGTGAACTGACCCGCTTTGTGATATGCGTGGTTTCCCTGACTCAACTAATCTATATGTCTGAGGTAGGCGTTTTGCTATTGAAGAGCCCGCTACCGCTAAACTTCTGGAACCTTGTGCAGATTTTTCTTATCCGCACACTGCTCATATTGCCGATGGCTGCGGCGGCGGCCCACCTGCTATTTTGAGATGACTGCGAGGACACATTTGGTCTAGTGTCTGCTACATTGTTGCACATGGGAATAACAAGAAACCTTATCTGCGCCGTGGCGCTCTTATCATCAAGTGGCTGCACACCGACACCTGACGCATCGTCCTATCTCGGGCTGGGCGCGCAATATGATGTGGTTATTGAGCGCGACAACTACGGTGTGCCGCACATTAAGGGCAAGCGGGATGTGGATGCCGCCTTTGGCCTTGCCTACGCACAGGCCGAGGATCACTGGCAACTACTTGAAGATGCCATCCTGGTGTACCGGGGTCAGTCTGCAAAACACAAGGGCCCTGACGCCGCCGTGACCGACTTCCTGGTCAAGTGGTTGGGCATCTGGGAGGACATTGACGCCCGTTACGAGAGCGATCTCAAAGCGGACACCCGCCTCTACCTTGAGGCTTTTGCCAATGGCCTCAATTATTATGCCGCCAGACATCCAGAGGTGATTCGCTATGACCTTCTGCCGTTTCGCGGCCAGGATATCGTCGCGTCATCCATGCTGCAACACCTGCTGTTTTTCGGTTTTGACCGCACCCTACAGGAACTCACTGCCGACCACCGTCAACATCCCGTAAGCAATGCAGCTGGCGTACTCCGCGACGAAGTGCCTGTGGGTTCCAATGCCTTTGCGGTCGCACCCCATTACAGTACAGACGGCGCCACCCGGCTAGCGGCAAACTCTCACCAACCTACCACCGGTCTTGTCGCCTGGTACGAGGCGCACATCGAAAGTGACGAGGGGCTGAACGTGATGGGCGGCCTGCTGCCCGGCAGCCCTATGATTAGTGTGGGCTTCACTAAGAACACCGCGTGGTCGGCGACAGTGAACAAACCAGACCTGGTCGATGTGTTCGTGCTGGACACAGACCCAGATGATCCCATGCGTTACCGACTGGATGGTGAATGGCGAACACTCGAGCAACGGGATATCGAGATCGAGGTATTGTTACTGGGCTTAATTCCCTGGACCGTGACGGAACAAGGGCTGCGTTCTGTTCATGGACCGGTGATGGCCACAGACCACGGCACCTATGCCGTGCGCTACGCCGGTATGGGTGAAATGCGCCAGATAGAACAGTGGCTGGCCATGGACAAAGCCCGCAACCTGGAACAATGGCGCAACGCCATGCGTATTCATGCTTTCGCCAGCTTCAATTTTGTCTACGCCGATCGCGATGGCAACATCATGTTCGTGCACAATTCCCTGACCCCGGTGCGAAAGCCCAGCTACGACTGGCTGCAATATTTGCCAGGCAACGACAGTTCACTGATCTGGCAGGAGTTCATCGCCTTCGATGACTTGCCCCAGGTCATCAACCCGGCTTCCGGCTACCTGCACAGCGCCAACCAGAGCCCCTTCCATGTGACCGCTGAGGGCAGCAATCCGAAACAGTCTGATTACCGGGATGAAGATGGTTTTCCCACCCGCATGACCAATCGCGCCTATCGCGGTCTGGAGTTACTGCAACAGCTGGGACCGATCTCAGAGCAGGCGATGTTTGATATCAAGCACGACAAAGTTTACTCCAGCTCCTCCCGCTCCTATGCCTACGTTCAATCCGCAATAACCCTGCCCTCACTCATTGAACCCTATCGCGGCGCACAAGAGGTGCTTGCCAATTGGGATTACGCCACTGACGTCGACAACCGCGGCGCGGCGCTCGGCACCTGCGTGCTGGGGGCGGAGTGGGTGGCAGAAAGCAAAGGACGACCGGTACCCGCTGTGGAGCAAGAACTGATGCGCTGTACGGATTTGTTGCTGGACAAAGCCGGGCGGCTGGATCCCCGCTGGGGAGACGTTAATCGTCACGTTCGCGGCCAGCTCAATCTGCCGGTCGGCGGTGGGCCAGATACCTTGCGAGCCATCTACGGCAAGGGCATGGAGGAGGATGGATATCACACTAATATCGCCGGCGACGGTTTATATTACATGGTGTCCTGGGACCGGGATGGCGTACAGAAAATCCGCGGCACCCATCATTTTGGCTCGGCCACCCTGGATGAATCTTCACCGCACTATGCCAACCAGGCCGAAAACTTTGCCAGGGAGATATTGCGCGACCCGCTTTTCGATGCAGAGCTACGCAAAGATTACGTAGAACGTCGCTACTCCCCTTAACCGCCGTGTGACGCCCCATTCAACACCAGGCAGTGACCACTGACCCAGCTGGCCTCGGTGGAGGCGAGATAGGCACAGGCAGCACCCACATCTTCCGGTGTGCCGATTCGTCCCACCGCGTAATGACTCTCTGCGCCCTTGGAAAATTCGGGCGGTACGGTATTGATCAGGCCCAGCGCGATCGCGTTGGCGGTAATACCATCGGGGCCCAGCTCCTTACCCAGGTTTTTCATCAAACCAATGGTCGCAGCTTTGGCAGAACCGTAGATAGACGAACCCACGTGACCCACGCGACCGGCATCAGACGAAATAGAAATTATTCGACCCCAGCCCTGTGCGGCCATCGCGGGTGCCGTTGCGTGCACACAATTGAGGGTGCTGGTCAGGTTGTTGTCAACATGTTGCCGCCACTCATCCGGGTTCATATCCAGGAACTTCGTCACACCCTGTCCATGGGGCAAGGTACCCACATTCGCCACCAGGATATCAACGCCGCCTAGTTCAGAGGCGATCATTTCTACACCTTGAGTCACCGCCTGCAGATCGCTGGCATCGAAAGGCACAGCCATGGCCGCGGTACCGGCATCTCGCAACTCACGGGTTATCGCCTCGGCCCGGTCGGCGAAGAAATCATTCACCGCAATTGAAGCACCCTGCTCCGCCAGCGCCCGCGCAATACCCGCACCAACTCCCTGTCCTGCCCCGGTAACCAGCGCTACCTTGCTCTTCAAATCAAACATTCCTCTATCCTCCCGTAGTTATTGAAAGCTGGCGAACAACATCGGCGACCCGCTCATCGTAAACAGGGTCTTCCGGCATCGGAAAAGTCAGGCGATCAGTAAGATGCCCGTAGCGCTGTTTGTAGATGCCAGCGATGTCATCGTAGGTACCGCGGGGTACGATTTTCTCCAGCACCTCATCGGTAATAATATTGGGCATCTCGTCCCAGTTGCCTGCGCGGGTCATATCCAACAACTGCTGACCCTTGTCCTGCCAGCCAAACAATTCCAGGCTCGGCCAATAGGCGGGCGTTGAAAACAGGAAGCCGAGCATACCGCGCTGCTTTTCCCATTCAGCAGCCACCGCCTCCTCGTCCTTGCCCGTTGCACAGAGCGGGCCGAGAACCAGTTTGAAATCCTTTTCATCGCGCCCGGCCTGGGTCAGTCCCTCGCGCAGCCGTGGCCAATACACCTGTTCGATGTACTCAGGTGGTGTATTGGTGGGATGGGTAATCGCGCCGTCGGCAATGCGCCCCACCATCTTGGTCATGTCCGGGCCCACGGCGCCCGCCATGATCGGGATATGAGGATGGTCGATGGGCCCGGGGTTGAAGAAGGGTTGCAGCTTGGTCAGGGTGTAATGCTCCCCTTCAAAGTTGAGTCTTTCACCGGTTTGAAAACTGTTGAAGACAGCCCGCATGGCTTGCATGTATTCCCGCAATTGCGGCACCGGCGAATCCCAACGCGCTGCGTAGCGCTTCTCAATATTGGGCTTGATCTGGGTACCTAGGCCCAATTCAAAACGACCACCGGACATGCGCTGTAAATCCCAGGCCGCCACCGCCGTGATCATCGGGCTGCGGGGGAAAGCCACCAACACGCTGGTCCCCACCACCAACTTCTCAGTCGCGTTGAGGGCCATGGCCGACAGCAGCAAGCCATCGTGCAAGGCGTCGGGCACCTGTAAGCCCCAGTAGCCCATGGCTTCAGCCCGCTTCGCGCGCGGCCCCATCTCCTCCAGGGTGGTAGTCTCAAGGGAATTCGCGAGTACCTGGAACATCACTGCCTCCGATTGCTTGTATAGCTTGACGTGAGATTTTAAACAGCTAAACTGATAATAAGTTTAACTTACTTTATTCGTATTGCAAGCCACTGATGCCGAAAACCCTGCCTAATCGAATTGGCCAAATACTCATGCTGATGGCGCGTGATTTTCAGCAGCGTCTCGATACTGATCTCACGGCGCGAGGCATCCCGGGAATCGGGCAACGGCACCGGGCGATATTTCTGCACCTGGGACAAAATGGCGCCAGCCGTAGTGTCGACCTGGCGCAGGCAGCGGGGATCCGACCACAATCGATGATGGTTATCATCCACGAACTGGAAGATCTCGGGCTGGTCGAACGAAGACCCGACCCCAGTGACTCGCGCGCGAAACTGATCGACTTCACCGCGGAAGGTCGCAAGTTCATTACCGAATTAACACAATCGACCGAGCAAGTGTGGCAGCAGTACACAGACATCGTCGGCAAGGACGAACTCACCAGGCTGCTTGACGGCCTGCAATCGCTACTCGACGAAGGAAAGGGAGCCAGCAAACAATGACCGAGAAAGTTGCATTTATCACCGGTGCCAGTCGCGGCATCGGCGCTGAGTCGGCCGTGGCATTAGCCGGGCTGGGTTACAAGGTCGCCATCACCGCGCGCACGCTGAGTGACGGGGAAAGCCACGATCACGTTGGCAAAGTGTCGGCCCTGCCAGGCAGCCTCGAAGCCACCGCCGAGGCGGTAGCGGGGGCTGGCGGTGAAGCCCTGTGTTTGCGCGGCGATATCCTCGACGAAGAATCCATGATTGCCGCCGCCCGCGCGACACTGGAGAAGTTCGGCCGCATCGACCTGTTGTTTAACAATGCGGTCTACCAGGGCGCGGGCAACCAGGAGAGTTTGCTCGACGTTACCAGGGAGCAACTGCAGGCGATTTACCAGGGCAATGTCTTCACCCCACTGGCCCTGATCAAGGAATTTGTACCTGCCATGGAAGCGGGTGACGGCGGTCTGATTATTAACATGCTGTCTTACACCGCTTTCAACGATCCCCCTGCATCAGCTGACAAAGGTGGCTGGGGTTATGCCTACCCCTCCTCCAAGGCGGCGCTTGGGCGCATGGCGGGTGCCTTGAGAGTAGAGCACCCAGACAGCGGCATCCGCATCTACAACATGGAGCCCGGCACGGTGGTTACCGAAGTCATGAAAGCCGCCGGCATCGACGAAGAAGTGCTGGCCCGATTCAAGCCCTGCTCACCTGCCACCATTGGCGCCGTGGTGGCCTGGCTGGCCGACAACGAACCCCGGGAAGAATGGAAACCCCTCGATATTTTGCGGGCACCCGCCATCGCCAAAGAACTCGGTATGCTGAAAGCACCCTCGCTGCTGAGCGCCCAAGGAGAGCCGTCATGAGCCTGGTTATTACCGAAAAACGCGATGGCTACGCCATTGTCACCTTGAACCGCCCCGATGAAATGAACGCGCTGTCAAAACAGTTGCGAGCCGATGTCATTTCCGCCTTTAACGACTGCGAGGCGGATGACAACATCCGGGTTATTGTGTTGACCGGTAACGGGCGCGCCTTTTGTGCAGGCTTCGACCTGAAAGAGATGGCGTCCTCAGACCAGGACAATACCGCGGACGAGGTCGGCAACGATATGGCCCGAGCAGTGGACAACTTCTCCGGGCCAATCATCGGCGCCATCAACGGTCACGCGGTAACCGGGGGCTTTGAACTGGCCCTGGCCTGCGATGTACTAATCGCCTCGGAAAATGCTCGTTTCGCTGACACCCACGCCCGCGTGGGTATTTTGCCCGGCTGGGGTTTGAGCCAGAAATTACCCCGTATGATCGGCCTGTCTCGAGCCAAGGAAATTTCTTTCACCGGCGCGCCAGTGTTTGCGCAACAGGCCTATGAGTGGGGCATCGTCAACCATGTGGTGTCTGCGGATGAGTTACTGAACAAGGCGGTGGAGATCGCGGAGAATATGTGTGCCTGCGTGCCCCACATTCTAAAGCAGTACAAGCCGTTGATAGAAGACGGTTACAACATGTCCTACCAGGAAGCCCTGGTGTGGGAGGAACAACAGGCCATTGAATCAGCCAAGCAGATGAGCGCGCAGCTGATGAAACAACGGCGCGAAAATGTGATGGGCAAGGGCCGCACCGAGAAAGGAGATTGATGCTGTGAGCGACAAAATTGCTTTGGTGATGGGTGGCGGTGCGGGAACCGGTCGCGCCACCGTATTGGCCTTTGGTGAAGCGGGTTACAAGGTTGTAATCGCTGACATCAATGAAGACGGTGGCCAGGAATCGCTGGCGAAGCTCAATGAGGCCGGTGGCGAAGGCATATTTGTGAAAGCCAATATGGGCAAGGCCGCTGATATTGAGGCGGTACTAGCTGCCACCCGTGACACCTATGGCGCGCTGCACGCGGTGTCCAATAACGCAGCCCTCGGTACACCCAACAAACCGGTGACAGAATTGACCGAGGAAGAGTGGGACGCCTGCATGGGCGTTACTCTCAAAGGTGTGTGGTTGAGTATGAAAGCACAACTGCCCTTGATCGAAGCCTCTGGCGGTGGCGCCATCGTCAACATAGCGTCCGTGTCAGGCATGCGCGGCGAAGCCCATCAATCCGCTTACGCGGCAGCCAAGGGCGGCGTGCGCACCTTAACCAAGGCAGTGGCTGCGGAATACGGCAAACGCGGTATTCGCGTCAACACTGTCTGTCCCGGTGGCATCAACACCGGCGGCATGCAGTTCTACCTGAAGAGCATGCCGGAGATGGAGGAGAAGGTGAACAATGTTCACGCCATGGGGCGTATCGCAGAGCCCGAAGAGATCGCCGATGCGGTTATCTTCCTCTGCTCCGACAAAGCGTCCTTCATAACCGGTCACGACCTCGTCGTCGACGGTGGCTCACTGGTACGCTCGAACGTCCTTGACCTCTAAAAGGGGTCAGATCCCTTTTTAACTAGATGAGGTAGTAGGCGACGAAGGAGAGGGAGAGCAAGATGGCCATCCAGTGCACTTCGCGGATGCGTCCGACCGCGAGCATGGCGGCGACATAAATCATTAGACCGATGGCCATGCCGTCGCTGATAGAGGTCAGCGCCATCAGCAATACGGTGACCGTGGCAGAACCGGCAATGATGCGCTCTGAGAAGTCTATCTCGCTAACCTCGGAAAACATCACCAGGCCCACAATGACCAACGCCGGCGCCGTGGCCTGGGGTGGAATAACCAGTAGTAACGGGTTTAAAAACACCGCCAGTAAAAACAGCACGCCAACCCCAATCGCCACCAATCCCGTGCGCCCGCCGCTTTCAACCCCGGCGGCTGACTCGCCATAGACATTGGTGGTAGACGTTCCCGCCATGGAAGCACCGATGGTGGCGATAGCATCTGCGGCCAGGGTGCGAGTCGGATTGATCATATTGTTTTCATCATCCACCAGGCCGGCGCGCTGACACACTGCATTGGCCGCGGCCAGGGAACTGAACAGGTCGATAAACACCAGTGACAACAGGGCCGGGAAAGCCACACCGAGGTTGTTCCAGAGGAAACTGATATCCAGTGCCATCCACAGATCATCAATCGGGGCGGGGACGGCGAAAAAATTCTCTGGCACGGTGACCAGGCTTGCCTCTCCCACGGGTACAAAGAACCCGGCAAAGGTGAGCAGCCCAATCGACAGCAAAATCGCACCGGGTATTTTCATGGCCATTAAGGCCATGGTCAGGGGAATTCCCACCAGGGCGAGGAAAACCGCGGGGTCTTGCGGAGAACCCAGCGCCAGCAGGGAAGGTGCCGGTGCATCCACCACGATGCCCGCGGTTTTGAAACCAATAAACATAATGAACAAACCGATACCCGCGGTCAGCGCCCGCTTCAGGTCCGCCGGGTAAGCCTCCAGCAAAATTTTCCGGATACCTGTCACGGTCAGTATGAGAAAAATTACGCCGCTCCAGAACACCAGCCCCAGCGCCGCCTGCCAGCTGATGCCCATACCGAGCACGATGGTATACGCCACCAGGCCGTTGGACCCCATACCCGGCGCCTGGGCAATCGGCACATTTGCCATCACGCCCATCAAAATCGAAAACACACCGGCAACCAGCGCCGTCACCGTGATTACCTGGGCGCGATCCATGCCCGCATCGGCCATGATCATTGGATGAACCGCCAGCACATAGGCCATGGTGGCGAAGGTGGTGAGGGCGGCCAGGCTCTCGCGTTGCCAATTACTGCCACGCGCGCTGAGTTGAAAGAAACGGTCCAGGGATTCGTTCACGAATCAGTCTGCATGATGGGTAGCCTGTAGCTTTTGCAAAATATGTTCGCCGGCACTGATCGGTGAATATCGCGCGGGATGCGCATCATTCACGCAGCTCGACAAACACTCGACCCGGGTCTCGGAATCCGGGTCGACAAAAAACGCGATGGAATAGCGGTCACCCTGCCCCACCTCGCGTCGCACCCGGTGGGAGGTGGATCGATAAAAGCCATTGGTCCAGCGCTCAGTCAGATCCCCGGTATTGATGACCACCGCGCCGGGGATCGGCGCCACCGCTTGCCACTTGTCATTTTTATCCAGTACTTCCAAACCACCGACCGCATCCTGGAACAGCAGCGTGACCATACCGTAGTCCGTGTGCGAGCCGGCACCCAGCTGCCCCGCTTCGGCTGCTGACAAGGGCGGATAGTGCAACAAGCGCAGGGTGACATTTTGCCCGCTGTGGCGTTCTACAAAATATTCACGGTCCAGCTGCAGGGCCGCCGCGAACACACGCTGAATTCGGTAGGCCGCCTGCAAGCAAGCCTCGTAAAACTCAACGCAAAGATCACGAAACTCCAAATCTGGCCAGGGCCTGTCACGCTGTGACAGCAGGTCACATAGGGTGATCGCTTCCTTCAAATCAGGTGAACTGCCCGGCGCCAGGGATTCTTCAGCCAGGCCTTGATAGCCAAAATTTTCTTCTGCAGTGGAATAGCCCAGTGCCCGCTTGTCGCTTTCATTCTGGGAAAAGAATTTCTCGCTGGCCGCGAATAGTTCGTCCAGCAACGCGGGCGCCATCCCAACGTTGCGCACCGCCATAAAACCCAATTCCGAGAGTGCCGAGTTTACCTGCGCGCCAAGCGCTTCCAGCGTTTCAGGATGCGCCTCGTCATAACTCGAAAAATCAATGATCGGTATGTCCACACTGCTGCCTATAGCGATATCGATCGGCAGTGTAGCAATTAATGCCCACGCCAACGTCGTTTGATATGCGATTGCCGCAAGGCAATTTCCGCGCGTCGCTGCTCCGATGTTACCCGCGGTGTGTCAGCTGGGATGAAGCTGGCCAGATCCGCCAGGTCTATCAGTGTTGCTTCAGCCCGGGGCATCAAGGCGCCCTCGGGATCCTCCCGAAAAATAAAGCGCATGGCATGGGTGCCTTTTTCAAGCCCGGTGGTATCGACCCAACCCTGCACCCCGGGTCCTGATGGGCGACAATGTAGTACCGAGAACCATCACTGGACACCGGTAACTGGTAACCGGTCAAACTGCTGACATAGTTTTGTTGATCCGGCCCCTCAAACCACAAGTTACTCAATTGAAAACTAATGTAGTGAGGTTCCACTGGCGCCATTACTTTAACCACCAGGGCCTGGTCATCTTCCAGCTCAAAATTGCCCGCCGCGTACAGCTGTTTCGCACCGGCCACGCCGCCAGCGGTAAATGGTGGCGCCGGTTGATTGATGCCATTGAGGGGCATGCTGCGCTTACCGTCCAGATTGATATCCCGGTAGACCTCCAGTGCCACTTCCTGCAACAGCTGCCAAAAGAAAACCTGGTTAGGCAATTCCTCGCCGATCTTGCGCAGCTTGCTGGCTATAAAGGCGGACTCTATCGGCGGACGGCTTTCACCGATGGCATCCAGGCGAACAATTTCCATGTCCAGGGCGTGCTCTGTTTGCCAGTCAGAAAATATCTCGCGCACAGACAAAAACTTCGCCTCGCGCTCGGTGCTGTCACCGGTGGATGGGCACTCCATGATCTTGCGAGACAGCAGGAAGTTACCCTGGTAATCCACTGGTCGCTCGGGGCCGATCAACAATTCAAATCCATCGCCATCCAGCAGCAGGTCAAAACTGGTGACAAAATCCAGGGTCTGGTTTTTGCAGTTGGCCATTTCCGCCAAACCGCCAGTAGAGCCGGGCACATCAGTGATCGTGGCAAAAGTCACCATGCGTGGCGCCTGCCGCTGCGCCAGGTTCCGGCTCGAATCCGCCCACTGGGCCACATCTTCCGCTTGCGCGGTGACCTTGTAGTAGCCGGTCCCGTCAATCGGTGCCTTCAGGTACATCGTATCGGGGTTTTCCCCAGTCCACTTGCGTAACATATCCATGGAACGGTTGAACTCCGGATAGCGCGGGTCCTGGCGCATCTCCATTTCAATCATGCGACTGAGATGCGCCAGCATATAGCGATGTCCCTCCGCCACGTTGCGATCGGTCACCGGCGCGGGAAAACGTTTGGGATCGGTCAGACCAGACTGGGCTCGATTGAGGCCATCGATAAACAGCTGCCAGCTCTCCTGCACACTCTCGTCGCCGCCGCTGGACCAGGGCAACAACGCGGCGGCCATTAAACCAGCGCCAATCAAGACACCGATCAGTGCAACAATGAACCGATTCACAATAGTTATCCCCAGGCTTCTTGTCTTTCGCAGGCATTCATCTTACCTTTGCTGCTGCCAATACCACTACCTTTTACCAGGCGGAGAAAAACATGCGGGATGGGATAGTTCAGGAACTTGCACTCAAGTACGCCAAATTCGTGGATGACAAACTGTTTGATCAAATGGCGACCATTATGCCGCCGGACGTGAACATGGCGGCACCCAACTTTGACTACAAGACACTGGATGAATTTGTCGTGCAGCTGGATTTTCTCAACACCTTCAGTGGCACCATGCACGTGATTAGCAACCAGCTGGGAGAGTGGACAGATGATGTCTACGAGGGTGAAACCTATTGCCTCGCCTCACACGTCTACGAGAAGGACGGTGAGAAGCGTAAGCTGGAAATGGGTATTCGCTACCAGGACACGATCAAGTCTTTTGACGGTGTTTACAAATACGCTCGCCGCTATTTGAACGTGGTGTGGGAACAAGACCTGCCGCTGACGGATGGTCGCGGGCTGCAAGCCTAGCGTTAGCTCAGCAACATGGCCCGCTGGATTTTCGACAACAGCTTTTTCTGGCGGGCGATATTCTCCGGCTCAGTGACTAAACCCAGGCCCATGGATTCCAGCGCCCTGCCTGACAAGAAGTAGCCAGTCACCAGATTGAACATGGCAATGGTGCTGATCACCAGGTCAGCCCGATCCACCTCCTCATGACCAAGCGCCCGCATGGTTGCCAAACCCTGGGCAAACAAACGATCGAGCCAGTCCTTGATCAGGCGATTGCCGACCGAATCCGGGTCACCCTGCAGCGCCTGCTGAAACAAGGCCGACATCTGTGGGTGCTCCAACAGTAAATCTGTCATCACTGCCGGTAGCGCGGTGTAGGCATGCAAGCCATCCTCTGCAGCCATATGCTGCGACATGGCCTCGGCCATCGGCGTGAGAGCACGATCCAGAACTGCCGAGTACAAGGCCTGCTTGCCAGAAAAATAATTGTACAAACCCGGCTCACGAATACCCACCTGCCGCGCAATCTCCCGCACTGATGTGGCTTCATAGCCGCGACTGGCAAACAGTATCTCCGCGGCATCCAGAATACGGAGCGCAGTTCGTTCACCTTTGCTCAACGGTCTGGATTCTTCCTGCTCTTGTACTTGCACTTTCACCGGTAAACTCACAATTAAATTATCACTCGCTACTATAATTCGGCCCTATTGGTCGTTTATTAAATATTTTTCTCTCATGACTTGCAAATTTTATTAACGAGTGTTAATTTTTGTGGCCTCAATATGGAGGCCCTACCATGAATATTGCTATTCGCGATGTCGTCAACGAAGACGCCACCCTCATCAGTCGTCGTGCCTGGAGTGACCCCCATATCTACGAATTGGAGAAAAAGGGCATTTTCGGCAAGGCCTGGCTGTTCCTCGGCCACGAGAGCCAAATCAAGAATCCCGGTGACTTCGTGCAGGCGTTTATGTGCGAAACCCCTATCATCCTGGCGCGCGGTGAAGACAACAAAGTCTACGCCAGCATTAACAGCTGCACCCACCGTGGCCTGCCGGTGTGCCGGGCCGACCACGGCAACACCAAGCGCTTTGTCTGCCCGTATCACAACTGGTCCTACAAAGTTTCCGGTGAATTGGCGGCAATACCCCAGGAACGCATTGTTGAGAAAAAGCCCTGCAAGGAAGAACTGGGTCTGAAGCAGGTGCCCCGGGTAGAGAGTTGGAATGGCATGATCTTTGGCAGCTTCGATCCGGAGATCATTCCCCTCGAAGACTACCTGGGCGATATGCGCTTCTACCTCGACGCGTTCTTTCTGCGCTTCCCCCAGGGCATTGAGTTTATCGGTGCTCCCCACCGCTGGGTGATTGATGCCAACTGGAAACTGCCGATGGAAAACCAGTTGGGCGACGTCAATCACGGCCCGTTTCTGCACGCGGCAGTCATCCCACCGGAAGCCAATGAAGAAATCTTTACCGTCGGTCACTCGGTGGTCCCTCATCCCGGCCACGGCGCTACCTTTCGCCTCATGCCAGAAGACACACCGGTGGAAAATGTCGGCTGGGGCTTTGAATCCATCGCCGGCCAGCTGGGCGGCCCGGAACTGCAGGAGTACCTGAAGGAAGTCCAAGCCCAGGCCGCAGAACGGGTCGGCCCCATTCGCGCCCAGATGAAGGGCCTGACTTACGGGGTATACCCCAATCTATCTTTCCTCTGGTCCAACTGCGCCTTCAAGGTCTCCCATCCACGCGGGCCCGGCAAGGTCGAGTACTGGTCCTGGTCAGTCGTGCCGGCAGATGCGCCAGACCATCTCAAAAAGATCATGCGCTCCAATTCCACCTCTTTCTTTGGCCCAGGCGGCATTCTCGAGCAGGAAGACAGTGAGGCCTGGATGCAGCAGTTCAAGGGTGCCAATATCGATTTTGCCGACGACCGCCCCTTCTTCTACGGCCTGGGTTTCGGCGAGGAAAAACCCCACCCGGACCTGCCCGGCCTGGTCAGCAACACCGCCAATGAATATTACGCGCGCGCCTTCTTTCAACGCTGGCGCGACGCCCTGATGGCGGTAGAGCCACAACAGGGAGCAGCGGCATGAATACTTACCTCGACGAAGTCACTCCCGAACTGCAGATGAACCTGGAACAGTGGTATTACCAGGAAGCGCGACTGCTGGATAACCGCCAATACCAGACCTGGCTGGCCCTGTGTGCGGAGGACATTTCCTACAGTATGCCCTCACGCACCAATCCGCTGGTGAACAATCGGGAACAGGGCGACGAGAATATGATCAGCGTGGAACGGGAGCTGGAGGGTATCGATTCAGACGGCTGCCCTATTCGCGATGAAAACGTTGTCTACCTGTTCCTGCGGGTGGAGCGCAGTTTCAAGATGAACGCCTGGGCGGAAAATCCAGCCGCTCGCACCCGTCGTATTATTGGCAATGTTGAGATCACTGGCATTGAAGGGGCAGAACTCTCCATACTCAGTAACTTCCACCTGTTCTATTCTCGCCCGGGCATGAAGGATTATTTTTACGCGGGCCAACGCCGGGATGTGTTGCGACAGGAGGACGAGGGTTACAAGATAGCCAAACGGGAAATCATCATGGACATGGCGGATATCAATGTGCCAACGTTAGGCCTGTTTCTCTAACAGGAGTAGTCCATGTCGGATTTTGTCGCACGCTACGGCCCCTGGGCCCTGGTGGCCGGTGGCGCCCAGGGTATTGGTGAGGCGTATAGCAGGGAACTGGCCCAACGCGGGCTCAATGTTGCCGTCATCGATGTATCAGAGGAAGCACTCGCTACATTCTGCCCAGCACTCGCTTCAGAGCACAGCGTCGAGGTGTTACCCCTGCATATTGACCTGGCCGCGCCAGACCTGACCGAGCAGGTTGGCGCTGCGCTCGGCGATCGTGAACTCGGCCTGCTGGTCTACAATGCCGGCATCGCTGATGTTGGGCCATTCTACAAAGCCGAAACCGGTATTGAGCTGGAGCACAAGCGACTTGCCATCAATGTCAGCGGCCCCTTCAACCTGACCTACGAATTGGCCAAGCCTATGCTGGCACGTAAGCGCGGTGGCATCATCCTGATGTCTTCAGGCGCCGGCTTGCAGGGCTCGCCCTATTACACCCACTACGCCGCCACCCGTGCTTATGTGCTGGTACTGGCGGAATCTCTGTGGGCGGAATTCAAGCCCTACCATGTCGATGTGCTCGGTGTGGCCGCGGGTATGACGCTGTCTACGGCCGCGGCAGGCTATCAGCATCTTGATACATCGACCTTTCAGACCACCGATGAACTGGTAGCGGAAGTCATGGCGGCATTGGGACAGCAAGGCATGTTGATTGCGGGAGAAATCAATCGCCAGGGTCGCGAATTCATGAAGGAACTACCGCGGGATCAGTTGATCGAGATGATGGCGGGCCACGCCATCACCAATTTCCTCGATGGCGAGGTGCCGGAACAAAATATCTAAAAGGTTAGGCCACTATTAGGAACACCCATCACCGGGCGCTGCCCTGCTTCTCTTCGTAGCATTGAAGGAAGACATTCTCCAGCTCCCGTACAAAACCACTGACATCACATAGTGAAGATGAGAGTAGCTGAGCGCGAAGGCTCTTGCGCGATTCTTGCAAACTTTGAAAGTCTCCAGCCAATGCTACTGCTTTTTGTACAAATTCTTGCTCATCAGCACAGATCAGATCTGAACAACCTCCAGCGATAGCCACAGAACTACTGATTCGACCGGCCCATCGATCACCACGCAAAGTCACCATGGGCACGCCCATCCAAAGAGAAAACGCCATGGTCGTGCCGCCGGTAAATGGCATCGTGTCCAGGGCTATATCGATCCGATTAAACGCCCCCTGGTATGCCGGGTATTTCGATTTGTCTTCAAATTCCAATCGGCCCGTACCAATGCCATGAGATGCAAAAGCTTCAATCAGTCCAGATCTTACGGCTTCGCTGTTGTAGCACTTGTATTTGAATAGCAGGCGAGAGTTTGGCACCGCTTCCAGAATCCTGGCAAATACGGCAATATTGGTCGCACTTATTTTGACCCTGTTGCTGAAGCAACCAAAAGTGACAAAACCATTTTTCTCCAGCGGCGGATTCCCGGGATCAATCCACGGTTGCGGAGGATGGAAACATAGGTAACTATTTGGCAACCGGACTACCTTCTCAGTGTAGTGTTCGTCTTCTTCAATGGGAGCGACGACTGGATCCGCCAGTAGATAGTCCATGGTGTCCAGACCGGTCGTTCCAAAATACCCGGGCCAACTCAATTGCACCGGTGCCAACCGATAGGCAAATATCTGTAGATTATTGTTGGCGGTATGACCGGACATATCCACAAGAACGTCCAGTTCATCGATCCTAATTTGCTCAGCCAACTCCTGGATTGCGCTACATTCTCGCCATTCATCACTTAGCCGCCTGAAAGCATCCGCAAAGCTGTTGTTTTTCCCTGGTTTAGTACTGTAACAGTACACACGAACTTTGTTGCGATCATGCCGGGCAATCACCGGATGGGCAAAAATCGATACAGGATGGAAACCAAAATCAGGTGAAACATAACCTACTTTCAAGGGCCTATTCGGTCGACACTTGCCGGTAGGGGGCGGTGTGCTTTTTATCGGAAAATGGTGGTTCTCTGCAAAAGATTTCAAAACGCTAGCATCAAACTCTTCGGCGTAGTGAGATGCCATGATGTAATTGGAAAACACCTTGTAGTTTAGTGGATCCCTTGTACACCCCTCCATGTACCATTTCAGGGCGCGCTCGGTCATTCCCTGGTCAAAATAGACTGCTGCAAGATTGTTGTACGCCATAGAAAAATCGGGGTCTATTTCAATGGCTCGTCGATAAAGTCTTTCTGCTTCTTGGTGATCTCCGCGCCCTTGCTTCAGCTCAGCGAGGCAGAAGGTTGCATCCAGGTAATCTCCATGCAACTCGAGGGCCTGCTGAAAACACTTTTCCGCGAGTTGAAACTCTTTGTTATCGCGATATAGCAGAGCTCGCTTGAAGCGACTTCGGGCCTGTAGTGGTACTCGCGCCATTCAACTAAAAGATCAGGCCGCTGAGAAACAGTACTGCCAATCCGCCATCCAGGACGAAGGCGGGGATAGTTCCCTTGAACGTCATATCATCTTTGAGGATGGAATAACACCGGGCCAGGAGCGCGAACACCCAGGCCAGGCCAATGGTCATATAGACCTCTGGCCGGTTCATGATCAGCGCGCCCAATGCCAGGCCGATATTCAATCCGCCCATCACCGTGCGCATCTCCGACCAGGCATCGGGCTTGGTCATTTCGATACCCATCGCGCCGGTAAATGTCTGCGGCTTGAAAAAACCCACCAAGCCGATGATCAACATGATGATGGCGCCGACGCGGGGCAACCATTCGATTACTGTTTCCATGAATATTTCCTTGTGTTCTGAAACAGGCAGATTAGCAAGATGGCATCACAACAGAAAGTGCTGATGAACTGCTGTAATACGATCCAGCTAGCCGGAAAAACCCAGGGCGAGCAGGGATTCCTTAATTTCATCCAGCACATCTGCATCTTCAATGGTTGCCGGCATGGTCCACTCCACCCCGTCGGCCATCGCCCGCATGGTTTTGCGCAGTATTTTCCCCGACCGGGTTTTCGGCAACCGCTGTACAACGGCGCACAGATTGAAGGATGCCACCGGCCCGATATCTTCGCGCACTTTAGCGATCGCCTCGTTGCAAACCAGCTCGGCTGATTTGTCGACCCCCACATTGAGCACCACCAAACCCAGCGGCCGCTGACCCTTGAGCGCGTCGGCTACCCCAAACACCGCACATTCAGCAATATCCGGATGCGCTGCCAGCACCTCTTCCATGGCACCCGTGGACAGTCGGTGCCCGGCAACATTGATGACATCGTCGGTGCGGGACATCACGAAGACATAACCGTTGTCGTCGATATAGCCGGCATCACCACTCTCGTAATAACCCTCAAAGGTACTAAAATACCCATCCACATAGCGCTGGTCCGCATTCCACAACGTGGTGAAAGTGCCCGGTGGCAAGGGCAACTTTATAACCAGTGCGCCGATCTGCCCCGCGGCAACTTGATTGCCGTCGCTGTCCAGAACGTCTACATGGTAGCCCGGCACCGGACGTGCCGACGAGCCCGGCACAATCGGCAGTTGCTCTATGCCTAAGCAATTGCTGCAAATGGGCCAGCCGCTTTCGGTCTGCCACCAGTGATCAATGACCGGCACGCCAAGCTTGTCCTGCGCCCACAGCAAGGTATCGGGGTCGCAGCGCTCGCCGGCCAGGAATAAGGATTGCAAGCTGCTGGTATCGTATTGCTCAAGGTACTTTCCGCTGGGATCTTCGCGCTTGATGGCACGAAACGCCGTGGGTGCGGTGAACAATACCTTTACCTTGTATTCAGCGATAACGCGCCAGAAGGCGCCCGGGTCTGGTGTACCCACCGGCTTGCCTTCATAGATCACCGTAGTGCTACCGTTGAACAGGGGGCCGTAAACAATATAGGAGTGACCCACTATCCAGCCTACATCCGATGCCGCCCAGTAGACGTCGCCGGCCTGCACGTTGTAAATATTGGGCATGCTCCATTTCAGCGCGACAATACTGCCGCCAGTGTCACGAACAACCCCCTTCGGTGCGCCGGTGGTGCCCGAGGTATAGAGGATGTAGAGGGGATGGTTGGCCGGCACGGGCACGCAATCCACCGCTTGCGCCCCTGCCATGACTTGTTGCCAGTCGAGATCTCGCCCCGGAATCATGCTAGCTACGCATTGGGGTCGCTGCAGCACAATGCAGTGCTCGGGCTTGTGTTGGGCCTGCTCAATAGCCCGGTCCAGCAAGGGTTTGTATTCGACCAGGCGAGCGGGTTCGATGCCGCAGGAGGCGCACAACACCATCTTCGGCTGGGCATCATCAATTCTTACCGCCAACTCATTACTGGCAAAGCCACCAAATACCACCGAGTGAATGGCACCGAGCCGGGCACAGGCGAGCATGCCAATCAGTGCTTCCGGAATCATCGGCATATAAATGATAACCCGGTCTCCCAGCCCAACTCCCTGTGCAACCAACGCACCGGCGAGCAGGGAAACCTGGTCGAGTAGTTCCGAATAGGTGAACTGCGCTTTTACGTCGGCTACAGGACTGTCATAGATCAGCGCCAGTTGGTCGCCGCGCCCCTGTTCGATGTGTATGTCGAGGGCGTTATAGCAGGCGTTGGTAACACCATCCGGATACCAGCGATAAAAAGGTGGATTGTCATCATCCAGCAGCCGGCTCGGCGCCTGATACCAGAATATGTCCTGCCCGGCCCGCTCCCATAAGTCAGAGTCGGTCATTAAAACTGACCCACTAAAACTCTCTCACTAAAACCGACCCGCTAGAACTCTCCATCAAAACCGACCCATTAGAAAAAGCCGAGCGGGTTTACATCGTGGCTCACCAGCAGGTTCTTGGTTTGCTGGTAATGCTCCAGGGCCATTTTGTGTGTCTCCCGACCGATGCCAGATTTCTTGTAACCGCCGAAAGCGGCGTGGGCTGGGTAGGCGTGATAACAATTCATCCAGACGCGTCCGGCCTTGATAGCGCGGCCCATCCGAAACGCGCGATTGGTATCTCGCGTCCACACACCGGCACCCAGGCCGTACTCCGTGTCGTTGGCAATGGCCAACGCCTCGGCTTCATCGGTAAACGTGGTGACGCCCAGTGTCGGACCGAAGATCTCTTCCTGGAACACCCGCATATCGTTGGTGCCTTTCAACAGGGTGGGCTCGATGTAGTAGCCCCCCGCAATATCACTACCAACCACGGCCTGGTTGCCGCCAAACAGGAACTCGGCGCCGTCCTGGCGGGCGATCTCCATGTAGGTCATGATCTTGTCAAATTGCTCTTTGGAAGCCTGGGCGCCCACCATGGTATCCGTGTCCAGCGGATTGCCCTGCTTAATGTTCTTGGCGCGCTCGAGTACGCGCTCAATGAACTCAGGATAAATGCTCTCCTGCACCAGTGCCCGCGAAGGACAGGTGCAAACCTCGCCCTGGTTGAAGAAGCCAAGCAACAGCCCCTCGATGCACTTGCTGACAAACTCATCTTCCTGTGCCATCACGTCTTCAAAATAGATATTGGGTGATTTCCCCCCCAGTTCAACCGTTGAGGGAATCATGTTTTTTGCTGCGTTGGCCAGAATTTTATGGCCGACCACGGTGGAACCGGTAAAGGCGATTTTTGCGATTCGATCGCTACTGGCCAGGGCCTCGCCGATTTCACTGCCGTAGCCATTGAGAATATTGACCACACCTGCGGGCAGCAGATCAGCAATCATCTCCATCGCGACAAGAATTGAACAAGGTGTTTGTTCCGCGGGCTTGAGGATCACGCAGTTGCCCGCCGCCAGGGCCGGCGCCAATTTCCAGCTCGCCATCAACAAGGGAAAATTCCAGGGGATAATTTGTCCAACCACCCCGAGCGGTTCATGGAAATGGTAAGAGACGGTATTCGCGTCGATCTCGGTGGCACTGCCCTCCTGGGCGCGGATACAACCGGCGAAGTAGCGGAAGTGGTCGACCATGAGTGGAATGTCGGCATTGAGGGTTTCACGAATGCCTTTACCGTTCTCCCAGGTTTCAACATAAGCCAGGGTTTCCAGGTTGGTTTCCAGTCGGTCAGCCACTTTCAGCAGCACATTGGAGCGCTCTGTAGCAGATGTTTTGCCCCAGGCATCCGCGGCGCCGTGAGCTGCGTCAAGCGCCATTCTCAGATCGGCGACACTTGAACGCGGTATTTCGCAGAATACCTCACCGGTTACCGGCGTAATATTGTCAAAATACTTGCCCTCGGCAGGGGGCACCCATTCGCCGCCTATAAAGTTTTCATAGCGGCTTTTGAAATTAAAAATGGCTTCATCACTTCCGGGCATGGCGTACAACATGGCAATTCTCCAGTGTGCAACGGGGCTGGTACAGAAGAAAAGCATAGTGCAATATCGGCCAAGCATCCACATCAGCAGCTTACACTGCCAACTTTGT
This sequence comes from Halieaceae bacterium, assembly GCA_965237855.1. Taxonomy (GTDB): domain Bacteria; phylum Pseudomonadota; class Gammaproteobacteria; order Pseudomonadales; family Halieaceae; genus CBDEGK01. The sequence continues at coordinate 310,107 of CBDEGK010000002.1, forward strand.
GGCATAATCTATGTCAATTCTATTTGTGGATCTTGTAATATGGACTACCAACTTACCGACGACGTCGCCATTCTTCATTTTGATGACGGCAAGGCCAACGCCGTCAGTCACGATTTTATCGACAGCATGAATGACGGCCTGGGCCGGGCAGAGAAAGAGGCCAAAGCAGTCATTATTCGCGGTCGGGAGGGCCTGCTGTCGGGCGGTTTCGATCTCAACGAATTCAAGAAAGGCCCCGCAGAAACCAGAGAACTGGCCACTCGTGGCGTGGACCTGTTTATTCGCATGTACGCCCATCCCCAAGCCCTGCTGATCGCCTGTACCGGGCACGCTGTCGCTGCGGGCGCCTTCCTGCTGCTGACCGCCGACAACCGCATTGGTGTTGCGGGTGATTTCAAGATCTGCCTGCCGGAAACCGCCATCGGCATGACCATACCCACCGCATTGCAGCCCTTGTGCACTGGCCGCCTGTCGCCCCGCTTCCTGACGGCAGCAGTGATACAGGCCCAGGCCTTCGATCCGGAAACCGCTGTCGCGGCTGGCTTTCTCGATGAAGTGGTGAGCGCCGAGGAAGTCGATGCGCGCACCATGGAACTGGCGCTCCGAATGGCGCAGCTACCGGCCAAACCCTACAGGGAAAATAAACTCTACACGCGTAAGGATGCGCTGGAGATCATGCATCGGGAAATGGAGATCTTCCGCAAGAGCGGCAGCCTTCAGTAGGATCGCGGCATTCCCAGCTCGTGTTCACCCAGGTAAGACAAGATCAGGTTGGTAGATATCGGGGCAATTTGATAGAGGCGGGTCTCGCGGAATTTGCGCTCGACATCGTATTCCTCGGCCAGGCCATAACCACCGTGGGTCTGGATGCAGGTATCGCCAGCCGCCCAGGAAGCTTCCGAGGCTAACAGCTTAGCCATATTGGCTTCGGCGCCGCAGTTTTCGCCGGCGTCATACAGCGCAGCTGCCTTACCCACCATCAATTCCGCCGCCTCGGTTTGAACATAGGCCCGGGCGATCGGGAACTGTACGCCCTGGTTCTGGCCGATGGGTCGGCCGAACACTTCCCGCTCGCAGGCATAGTTGGTCGCTGTTTTGATAAACCAACGGGCGTCGCCGATACACTCTGAGGCAATCAGGATGCGTTCGGCGTTCATACCCGAAAGGATATAGCGAAAACCCTTACCCTCCTCTCCCAGCAGGTTTTCCGCGGGGACCTCCAGGTTGTCGAAAAACAATTCTGTAGTCGCATGGTTGAGCATTGTGCGAATCGGCTTGATGGTCAGACCATTGCCCACCGCGTCACGCATATCGACGACAAACACCGACAAACCCTCGGTTTTCTTGGCGACTTCCGCCAAGGGGGTGGTGCGAACCAGCAGGATCATCAGGTCAGAATGTTCAGCGCGCGAAATCCACACTTTCTGCCCATTGACGATGTACTTGTCGCCCTCACGCACGGCGCTGGTGGTAATGCTGGTGGTATCGGTGCCCGCTGTGGGCTCTGTTACCCCAAAAGCCTGCAGTCGCAATTCGCCGCTGGCAATGCCCGGCAGGTACCTGGCTTTCTGCTCTTCGCTGCCATGGCGCAACAGGGTGCCCATGGTATACATCTGGGCGTGACAGGCGGCTGCATTGGCCCCCCGCTCGTGAATGGCCTTCAAGATTTCCAGTGCAATCGTTAACGAAAGGCCACTGCCGCCATACTCCACGGGAATCAGGCTGGCCAGCAGACCCGCTTCGGTCAGCGCCTGTACAAATTCCGTTGGGTATTCCCGTTCCCGGTCTTTGGCACGCCAGTATTCACCCGGGTAATTGGCACAAATCTGCCCGACCGTGCCCCTGATCTGATCGACTAATTCCCACTGCTCACTCATAAACTGGCACCTTCAACATATCCGCCCCAGTACCACCATCCACGTACAAATTGACCCCGTTGATATAGCTGCCGGCATCGCTGGCTAAAAACAGTATGGTATTGGCGATATCTTCCGGGCGGCCCTTGCGTCGCACCTGGCCTTCATTGGTCAGCGTATCACTGAGCCGCTCCACCCCCTCGGTGTTTTCTATTTCGCCAGGCGCTATACCGTTGACCCGAATACCCAGGCCAGCCCACTCCGCGGCGGCTGAGCGAGTAAAGGAGATCACTCCAGATTTGGCCGCAGCCGCATGTGCCTGCCAGGACACACCCATGTGTTCAAAGGGCGCCGTAATATTTATCACCACCCCACCGCGCTCCTTCATTACCGCGGTAAAGGCCGCCTTTGTCATATTAAAGGTGCCCTGCAAGTCGATATCGACCACCGTTTTAAAGGCGTTGTAGGAGAGGTCTTCTATTCGGGCCGGAAAATTTCCGGCGGCGTTGTTGATCAGGATATCGAGACTACCGAAGTGTTCGATGGTTTTTGCAATCACAGCCTCAACCCTCTCGATGTCGCGAATATCCAGGGTCAACCCAAGACAATCGACGCCCTGTTCTGCCAATTCACGAGCGGCCTGCTCAATGACTTCCTGCTTGCGTGATGCAATTACCACCCTGGCCCCATGCAAGCCAAGCTCGCGGGCGACCACTTTGCCAATTCCGGTGCCACCGCCGGTGACCAGGGCTACTTTGCCCTGCAAAAGATCCGGCCTGAAATCTGACATGTGCCACTCCAGCTGTTAATTCAGCGCAACAGTTTACTGTATTCTTGACTCAGAGCGGACATTGTTGCGATCCAGCCAATATGGGACGTGTGGCTCTGATATGATCGTTAGCAGGACCATAGAAAACTACTCACGGGAGAACTCCAATGTCTGTAGAACTCATGATGCTGCTATGCAGCGCTATTTTGCTTTTTATTATCATCCTGGCCCAGGCTGGCCTGGCCATTAACCAGAATGGCCTGATGGCGCAAGCAGGCAGTCGTGACAACTTAGCAGAACCAACGCTGCTGCGTTTGCGCCTGCTACGCCTTACGGCCAACATGCAAGAAAACCTTGTTCTGTTCGCCGCCGTTGTCCTTGTTGCTAACGCGGCAGGAGTCTCCAATGAAACAACTGTTATGGGAGCAAGTATCTTCCTGTATACGCGCGTCGCGCATGCGATTGTCTATGCCTTTGGCTGGCCAATGATCAGACCGCTTTTCTATTTCGCCAGTCTTTACGGCATGATCATCATCGCGCTGGAAGTTCTGAGTGCTTAGTCGTGCTTTCTAGCCACTATGGAAGGTGATTTAGTCAGAGCATCGGCATTGGAGGGCTTCTCAGAGACTGTCCTCACACTGGGAGGAGATCCTGTTGAACTCCTACGCAGATCGGGGCTACCGCAAGAAATTCCCGACCCGGACACCTGGATAGCTTATAGCAATTGGCTGCAGTTACTGGAAAACGCCGCACAGGCTACCGCTTGCCCCCACTTTGGCATTGAGCTGTCCCGCCGTCAGGGAACCAATATACTCGGACCGGTAGGATTCATCTTGCAGCAAGCGCCCACTGTAGGTGTTGCCTTGCGCGAATTAGCGAGTCACTTCGCTCAACACAATCAGGGTGCCGATGTTACCGTAACCAGAGAGAATGAGCTGGTGCTACTCGGATTCCAGGTACGCTCTACCACCGATATCGGTGTGCGCCAGCAACTGTACCTGGCGGTGGGGATTGGCGTGAACCTTATGCGCCATTTGTGTGGCGGCAATTGGAGGCCCAATGCGGCCTACTTCACCTCCTCGGCGCCAGACAATCTGCGCCCATTCAAGGAACACTTGCGCTGCCCCATGTACTTCGACTGGGAGTACCCAGCACTGACATTCGATGCAGCGCTACTTGACACAAAAATATCCCAGGCCAACGAACACTTGCACCGCATCCTGGAGCAACATCTGCTTGAACTGGAACGAAATTACCCCAACGATTTCCCCGGCAAGGTCAGTCACTTGATACGCCAATCTATCTCCACCGGCGACTGCTCAATCGACCGCGTCGCAAGCTTCCTCAACATGAACAAACGGACTTTACAGCGCCAATTGAGCCAGCGTGGCGCAAGCTACAAAAGCCTGCTGGAAGGCGTTAGATTTTCTATCGCCACTCAATACCTGCGAGAATCCAAAGGCTCTCTCACACGACTCGCTGATATGTTGTGTTACTCGGAGTTGAGCGCCTTTTCCTACGCTTTCAAACAGCAAACCGGTCTATCGCCCAGGCAATGGCAGCGGGCCAATCGACCTACTTCGAACCCGATATAACAATACGCTCGCTGAACCAGCGCAGCGTTCCCGGCAGCCAGGCCGACATTCGCGCCACCATGCGCGCACGCCAACCGGGAATAACCAGGTACTTCCGCGCTTTGAGCTGCTTCAGTATCGAGTCGCATGCTGGCTCCAGCTGCAAGGTTCCAGCTGTGGATTTCAACTTGGCACCCGTCGCCGTCATCGTTTTCCGCTCTTCCACTACCAGTGGAGTTTCCACTTCGGGTGGGCAAATGACTGAGACTTCCACGCCCCTGGCGATGTATTCCAAACGCAATGCCCCGGCTAAGCCAACGACGCCAAACTTGGAGGCGTTGTAGGCAGCGTAACAATAGGCTGGCACCAGGCCGGCCAACGAAGCCACGAAGCTGAACTGAGAACCTGATTGCATATTTGGTAGTACCGCCGCAGCAAAGTTTCTGCTGCCAAGCAGGTTGATATTAACGACCCGCTCGAACTCTTCACCAGACAATTCCTCAAATGGCTTGGCAATTTGCACGCCCGCACAATTGATAGCCAGGTCTGGTGTACCCAATTCCAGCAAGGCGACGGCAACCTGATCTGCAAGCCGTGCAGAATCAGTCACGTCGGCCTGCAGGTAAATACATCTCACGCCGGCCTGCCGCTCGGCAAACGCCGCCAACTGTTGCTGCACCAGCTCATCGGCATTTCGGTCAAAGGCCGCAACAGACACGCCTTCCTGCATCAGCAGTTCAGCCAACCGACGACCAATACCACTACCGGCACCTGTTATATAGGCAATACGCCATCTACTCACGCTGCAATTCTCCTGTATTTGGGAGCGGGCTTGGGTTTGAAACCCATGCGCCCGTCATACCAGGGTCGAACATGAAGGAGTTCCACGCTGAAACCCTGATCATCGTTTACGTAAACAACGCTCCAGGCGCCCAAATTTAGTGGCCGCCAGTTGCCTTTCACCCCGGCCGCCAGGCAGCGTTGGTGAACAGCATTGAATTCTGCTTTATCGCGAAAGCCCAGGGCAATATTCAGCAGCCCCTGGTCTGAGATTCGATAACCGTCGGGCCAGTCTTTCCCGATCGGGTCCAGGTACTGCACCAGCTCAACCAGAACGTCACCTGCCCGCAAAGTGCAGCTCTTGCGTCGAGCGCCAGTCAATCCCCACAACGCTTCATGTTGCTCGCAGTGCAGATCGGTGCCGCGGTACTCCGCTAACCCCAATACATCCCTGAAGAAGACCAGCGATTGCTCGAGGCTGGGGACAGACACGCTCACGCTGCAGGTTCTTACCTGCAAGTCTGGGCGAGCGGGTTCATTCAGGGTTTCTTGCAGCGGATCCTGTTCCAGGATTTCCAGCAAGACGCCCTCGGGATCGCGCGCACAGACTCTGCGTTGACCGGGATCACCCATTGGCGGTGTCAGCGTTTCGACACCCATTTGCGCCAGCCGGCCAAGGCAGACATCCATATCGGCCACCCAGATACCGATCTGACTGTAACCGATGTCGCAAGGACGCCAATCTGCAGCCAGGGGTTTTACCGCGGGTTGCGAGAACTCAAACAATTCCAGTTGGAAGTATTCCTGCCGATCTACCAGCCACCAGCAGGTGCTTGCCACGTCGGGAATGCCCTGTACGTTTGAGGCAATCCAACCTTTGAATGAGCTGGTACCACCCGCCGGCTGATAGCCGAATAGCTGGCAATACCAGCGATGGGTTGCCGGCAGATCAGTGACACTCATAGCAATTTGGTTGATGGTGGCCACAGGTAAACTCTCAGGCTGCGGGTGGGATTATTTCGATGAGACTCATCACATCCAGCTCATCAGCCTGCGCTTGAGTCAGTCCTTCCATGGCCTTGAAATAAGGCAAATCCAGTTTAATCACCGTGCCATCCTCGAGGAAATTATCCAGGTAGCGTCCATCGGCACCATCAAACACGATGAACAGCTCAGCACCGGTGTCACTCCAGGGCGTATGCTCATTGCCGAAAACTTCAAAGGCGCTATCGCCGGCCTTGAAGCTGCCCTCGTCATACGCCCACTCACCACTGATGGTGTAGGCAATGGCCCGGCAGTAGTGATTATGCCGCGGCATGCTGCTGCCGGGCTCGAAGCGGATTTTTACCAACACCCGGTCCATCTCTTCATCGACTTTCAGCACCTTGGCGAAAACACCCTCGGCGCCAGGCAAGGGAATTCGCAGGTACTCCTGGTTTTCATCACAAATAATACTCATTTCGTCGGACATGGTTCTAACCTCTCAGTTATTAAATATTCAGGGCTGCTGATGCAGCGCCTCCATAACTCGATCAACGCTAAACGAACCGGGACGTTGGCGCGCTGGAAACTGTTGAAAGCTGTACACGAATCGCCCTACTGCCACCTGCGCTTGCATGCCCATGGGAGCAATCTTGGTATCCCACCAACCCTTTTGCGTCGTTATGATTTTGGACAATTTACAGACAGATTCAGATCATTTTTTACGATACGACGACATTGATTTGATATTTAGCGTCATTCCTGGATTAAGCGATCAATTTCCTCCCGCGCAGCCAGTGCTTGGTGTGTTGCATGCCCTCATCCAGATTGACCTCCGGCTGATAGCCCAACTGCGTGCGCGCCTTTTCAATGGAGTAACCATGTACCCGGGACAACATGTCGATAGTGCCCCGTCCCAGTTCACTCTCGCCGCCGAAGAATCGAGTCAAAGAGCCAACCAACTGCGCCGCAACTCTTGCAAAACCGGTTGAGGTGGTTCTCAGTCGAGCACCTTTACCCAGCATCCGCTGATGATGACCGAAAAAGACCCGACAACTGACTTCCGCTCCTCCACTTATAGTATAAATTTGCCCTCGCGCCACCTCTGAGGCAGCCGCCAGCACGATGCCCTGCACCAGGTCATCAATGTAGACCGGGCTGAACAGGCCCTCACCCCCCGCCGGCAGCACGAATTTTCCCTGCTGCATCATCTCCAGTGGCAGCACTACCCAGGGCTTCGAGCCCGGGCCATAAACGTCGCCCGGCCGCACAATGGTGCAATCCATTCGGCCGCTGGCATGGCAGGCAAGCACCGCGTGCTCGCTGGCAATCTTGGTGTCGACGTAGGAATTGCCCATCGGCCGCAAAGGGAAATCTTCGGTCACCTGCTCGGGATACTGAAAACCGAACGCAGCAACAGAGGAGAGTTGAATGAAGCGTTTCACACCTGCATCAATGCAAGCATCGAGGAGATCAGCTGTACCCTTGACGTTTACCTGCCAGGCCAGTTCGAAGGAGGCGGTGTTGGAAACCACCGCTGCCGTGTGAATAACCAGGTCTACACCTGCCAGTGCAGATTTCCAAGCCTCGGGTTGCGACAAATCACCAGCCAGTACTCCCCACTCGGGGTCTGCCTGAAAATCGATCCCACTGACGGTTGCGCCCTGCGCCCGATAGTGTCGGGCCAGCGACTGACCGATAAAACCACGAGCACCGGTAATGAAAACACGCATGACTGAAATCTCCCATCTCTTGATCTGGGCGAAAGATTACGCGTTCAGGAAAGGAAAAACTTGCGAATTTACGACATAATATTGATATTTAACGACTCTCAGGGCATTTCAGTACTGCGCTGACCGACATGAACCGGTGTGCCGCGCTGTTCAATACCGTGCTGGCCACTGTCCATATGGCTGTCCCGGTTGAGCGTTACCGGCAATTCCTCCAGCGCAAACAAGCCCCAGCGATGCTGCGGCATGGGCTTCGTCAGGTCATCCACGTCCACCACGTCCACTACACTGACCAATGCCTGGATACCCTTGCCGCCACCGGCATCGCGGTCAAACTCAGAAAACTCACTATCGATCAGCCGGTGAGATTTATCGAAGCTGAGCAACAGGTATTCGCCACGGGTACGGGCATCGCCCCAATCAATGCTGAGAAATTCCACACCAATGGGACGCAGGCTGATACCCAATTTATCTTCATTGATGCGCCAGTACTCCCAGGCCATCACATAGCCTACAGTGGACGCAGACATTCTATGTGGCGGGCCCAGCTGCTCCAGTACGTGCGTCAGCTCGCTACCTTGTTCAAACTGTTGTGCTGCCAGCGGTGTGCCGATGTCGTACTGGGATTGGCTGCAGCCGCTAAGGATACAAGTCAGGGCCATAACTGAAACAAGGGCCTGGGCCAGGGTTCTAATCATCGTCTTCAGGATTAATGTGACTGGCGTACTCGGTCAGGCGATCATTGCCGTCGAAGAAAAACACCGCCCGATCGTACTCGGTCTCCACCTCAAAGCGGTTATAAACAATGAGGATAAGGCCCTCGCCTTCGCTTTTTTCGTAGAGATAGTAGAGCACCGTTTCATCGTCGAGGGTGATCACCTGGGAGGGAGGCCCCAGGGCCTTTAGCACATCGCTGCGGCTGGTCTCCCCCACCGTGAAACTGTTGACGACCTCGGGCTGCCAAGTGACTTCCACGCCACGCTTGTCCGTATATTGGGCGCAGCCAGACAGGATCAGCAGTGCCGTTATTATTAGAATTCGCATATCAGGGCCTTTTAAAGTAGATCGGATCAATACCGGGTGCCACCTCCATACGCCGCTGCTGGAAGCGCCAACCATTCGCCGTATGCACAATAATATCCTCGTAAATGCCGGTCGCCATCACCTCGGCTGACAGCGGCTTGTCAATGTTCTGCCGTGTATACAACAGCATGCTGCGCGCACGAACCCGACTGCTATTTACTGGTGCGATCAAGGTATTAACCACCATGTGGCGCACCTGGATTCGCGGCTCACGACTGTCTATTCTTTGCTGCGCCCATTCCCGCAGTGCCGCACTACCCTGCGGACTGCCAACCGGCGTAATCAGCTCGCCGTCATCAACAAACAAATTGACTATCGCCTCTACCTCGCCTGCGTCAACTGCATGGGAGTATCGCGAAATGAGATCCCGCACCTGCCGCTCCATGCCCGGCTCTGCCGCTAGCAGGGCTGGCAGCCACAGCAGGCACAACAGGACACATCTAAGCAACACGGGACACCTTCACCGGTACCCCGTTAACCACCGAGGTGCCTGAGGGTACATCTAGCGTGGCATCAATAAGATCGTTGGCACTGCGCCCAGGCAAGCGCTCCTGCGCCGTGGTTTGCTTTGAACCCGGATAGACGTGACCAAAGCCGTGGGGGAAACTCACCACCCCGGGCATCATTTCGTCACTGGCCACCACTGGCAATACCTGGCTACCGACGGGTGTCGAAATTTCAGCGTTTTCACCGTCACTCAAACCAAAGCGTTCGACATCGTCAGGGTGCATGAGCAATGTACAGCGATTCTTGCCGCGGGCGTAGTTGACGATGTTGTGCAGCCAGGTGTTCATATCGCGTATATGGCGCCGCCCCACCATCACCAGTTCCGGTACTTCCCTGTCGAAGGCTGCCGCCAGGCGTGGGAAATCTGCTTCCAGCAGCGGATGCATCAACTGGATGTGCTGGTTTTCCGTGCGCAAACAGCCGGGCAACACCGGTTCCAGCGCACCCAGGTCTATGCCGTGCTCCGCCGCTTTGACTTTAGCCAGGCTGAGTCCATCGATATTGGCACCGAACTGATCGCCATAGGGACCAAGTCGCAGCAGGATATCCAGGAAACGTTCTGCATCTTCGTATTGCGCGGTTTCACGCTTTATCTGTGCAGAAAACGCGCCTGGATCTTCTGCCTGTGCACAAATCTGCGCCAACATACCGTCCAACATCATGTCCTTGAGCGACTCCGCCTGCATGCCATTAATGCGCGCGGCAATCTCCAGCAGCAATTCATATTGCTGTTTGCTGTCTGGCTCTGCTTCAAATACCTGCGGCGAGTAACGGGCATAGTTGCGTTGGCAGAAGGCCGAGAACAAGAATTCGTAGTTGCTGTGCTCCAACTGACTGGTCGACGGCAGGATGATATCGGCCAGGGAGGTGGTTTCGTTGATATAGAAATCCAGTGCCACCACGAAATCGATCTTCTCCATGGCCTCGCGCACGCCCTTGCCATTGGGTACGCTCAACACCGGGTTGCCGGCAATGGTGATCATAGCGTGCACCCTGTCCTCACCATCACACTGCAATTCTTCTGCCATCAGTGAGGCCGGCAACATGCCCATGTACTCCGGGAAACCATTGCAGCGGGCATGGAAGCGACCGTGTTTGATGGGTTGATAAGGCATAGCCTCGTTTTGCCCCGTTGCTGGGCGCGCAAACATGTAGCCACCGGGTACGTCGAGGCGGCCGCTGAGAATATTGATGACTTCCACCAGCCAACTGGCCAGGGTGCCAAACTCCTGTGTACACAGACCAATGCGACCGTACAGCGCGGGGTTCTCCGCCGCGTGGAACTCATTAACCAGGCGCCGAATATCGGTGGCACTCATACCGGTGACAGCCGCCACCGCCTCGGGCGTGTAGGGCGCCGCCAGTTCGCGAACCCGTTCAGCCCCGTCGACCAGGCCAGTCAGCCTGCCCAAATCCACCCACTCGAGCTCAAATAATTCATTAACCCAGGCCAACAGGAGAAAGGCATCCGTGCCCGGTCGGATAAACATATGTTCATCGGCCAACCTGGCCGTTTCGGTGCGGCGCGGATCCAGCACCACGATTTTTCCGCCACGCTGCTGCAACGCATTGAAGCGTCCTTCCGCGTCCGGCCCGCCCAACAGTGATCCCTGCGACACCAGCGGATTACCGCCCATACAGACCAGGTGATCGGCGCGATCCAGGTCGGGCACGGGTATCAGCCAGGCGTTGCCGTAGAGAATTTCACAGGCCAGATTCTTGGGTTGCTGATCGACACTGCCGGCGGAAAAAAAGCGCTCCGTGTCCATCATGGTGATGAACAACTCGGTATACATCTGGGTGTGAAAATTGTGGCCGTTGGGGTTGCCGTAGTAATAGGCGATGGAGTCCTTGCCGTGGGTTTCGCGGATGGTGCGGAGACGGCTGCCGACCTCGTCGAGGGCCTCCTGCCAGCTGATTTCTTGCCAGCCGTCTTTGGTTTTACGCACTGGCCGCCGCAAGCGCTCGGGGTCTTCATAGATATGACTGAAGGCCTGGGATTTGGCACAGACATAGCCCTTGGAGCGCTCGTCCAGTTCATCTCCCTTTATGGAAAGTACCTGCCTGGCTTCCAGGTCCACTTCCATTACCAGGCCACAGGAGGCCTCGCAGGTGGGGCAACTTCTATGTACTTTCAAAAGGCTTCTCCACTAAATCGATCTTTGACCACGAACTCCGATACCGGCTTACGCTTTAACTTCGTCAACTGTTTGACCGGCTTACCCATGGGCACCAGCGTTACCAGGGCCCAGTACTCGGGGATGTCGAGCAAGGCTTTGATTTGTGGCTCCACCGCCAGGCTGATGGTGGTCATGGTGCCACCGTAGCCCTCGGCCCGTGCCGCCAGCAGGATATTCCACACCAGCGGATAGATGGAGCCTCCACAGGCCAGGCTGATGCGGTCGAGGTCTTTGTCGAGGGCGGCTATAGCACTGAGATCAAGACAAACCACCAACAGCACGCTGGCTGTGCGCAGGTGTTCGGTCAGCAGTGGCATGGCCTCGGTGTTGGCAATATCGTCGGCAGACAAGGAGGTGGGGGTAATCGGATTGAAGGGCGTTTCACCGGCCATGGACTGGGCGGTGTAGAGGCGCGCCGTGTCGACAGACAGGTCGGCGATCTGGGCTTGTAAGGCTTTATCTCTAAGGACAATAATGCGCCCCGCCTGACGGTTACCACCACTGGGAGCAAAGCGGGCATTTTCGAAGATGCCTTGCAGCACTTCCTCGGGAATATTTTCACCAGTGTATTCGCGCGCCGAGAAGGTGGTGCGCATCACATCGTACAGTTCCAAAGGCTCACCTCCATTTTGGGCTCGCCTGAGTCTAGCAGATGTGGTGGCAGACACCCGTTCAATAAACCGGTGTCTGCCAGAGTGTTTAGAACATGTACTTCAGTTCCATGCCGTACATACGCGGCGGCTCACGGCGGTCGTATGAAGGTGCACCGTCGGTGAATGGAGATGACAATTCATGGCCGCTACCACCAGCCTCATCGTCGGGGCCCCAATCGGTCCAGTTGGTGACCCAGGCAGCAACCTCCCAGTTGCCCTGGGAGCTCAGGTATGAAAGCCGGGTATTGAGTTGCTCGCGGTCATCCCGGTCTGGACAGCTGTCAAAAGGTGGCTCGGTCAAGGTGCCGACCGCTGAGTCAGTGCTGATGATTAATGCGCCCTCCACAGTATCGAGCTCGTAATAGCCCGAGACGTCATCAGAGACATGTTGGATGTATGTGCAGTTATTCCGGTCGGTCTCGCCTTCCTTCCAACCCCAGGAAACAGAACCTGTCAACGCACCACCACTGCTCATGTCGTAGGTATAATTTGCTCCCAGGGCATAAGCCAACTCAGGGTTGCCGGTAAATTTATCCCCGGTTTCGTCAATAGGGTCACAAACTCCATTCACCTCTCGCTGGCGGACGCGGTCAGAGTATTCAGCATCCAGGGTACCCAGGCTGCCCCACAGTTCCAAGCCAGCCAGCGGTGCCCAATTGATCGCCAATTCCAAACCCTCACCCTCTACGTCGGAGGTCTCAAACATATGCACGGCGAAATCGGATTCTGGCAGGCAGGCGGCCGGGATCTGGTTCAGCTCCTGCAGATTTTCGAAGTCATAAAAGAAATAGGCCGCGTTGACGCGCAGTGTGTTGTCCAACCAGGTCGATTTAAAACCAAATTCAAGGTTGTCCACCTTGGCCGGGTCGTAAGCATCCGCATCGTTGGAAATACCGACGCTGTTGAAGCCGCCAGAGTTGTAGCCTTCCGCCCAACTGGCGTACATCATGACATCATCAGTCACGGCCCAGTCCAGCACGACCCGTGGCGTGAATTCATCCCACTCGCCGTCCTGTTGGGTTTTGCCTATAGTCAGCCCAGTAGGATCTAAACTGCCGTCGGGAACATAGTTGCCGTTTTCATCAACCCAGGTAGGTGTAAAAGCGAAGAATATGCCGTGATCGCTCACTGGAACGTTCCGCGTGAAATCCTTCTTGTCCTCGGTGTAACGGCCACCGAACGTCAAAGACACTCGGTCTGTGAAATCGTAAGTAAAATCCGCAAAAACTGCCCAGGATTCGTAGTCACCCTGTACATTGATTGACTCGTTGTAATTGTCTGCCGCTACTGCCTCAACGCCGCTATCAAAAGCGCGGGGTAAGTTGGCAAAGTCCGGCACAGACCAGGCTATGTCATAACCGGTGCCAACCGGTACCACACCCCAGGGTATGCCTACGTTCTGTTCGATAATTACTCGTTCGACGGCGATCGGGAGTAGATTAATGGCCGAGGTCTGTTTGGCGGTTTCCTCGTACCAATTCGCTCCCGCCGTCCACAGCAGCTTTCCTACATCGCCGGAGAAGCGGAACTCCTGGCTGAACTGCTCATTGTCCTCGGCGTTGAAGTCATCAAACTGGAAAGTCGGATCTATCCAGCCGTCCTGATTTTCCGGGTTGGCCGTTTCGTAGGTGCGATAGGAGGTAATCGAAGTAAAGGTCGCCCAGGGTAAATCATAGACCAGGTGCAGGGAGGTGCCGAACAGTTCGCGCGTCTCCTCCAAACGGCGGGTGGTTGTGGTGTTCTCGAAGCTGGCACCATCAAAACGGTTCGGGCCATAGATGGCGCTGGTTACCCCTTTGGAATCCTGGTCAATTTCGTCGTACTCCAGGCGCCAGATAATATCCAGGTTGTCGGTGGGCACCCAGCGTAAGGCCGTGGAAATCGACCAGTTTTCCTGGAACTGGTGATCTTCACCGGTGTAGTCGTTATCAATGTAACCCTCACGCTCGTTATAGAGCGCACCGGTGCGCCAGAATAGTTCATCAGTGATAGGCAGGTTGTAGACACCTTCCAGCTGAAGGCGATCGTAATCACCCACTGTAGCTTTCACCCAACCACCCTGCTCCTCGTCAGGCTTGTTGGTGATGTACTGGATGGCTCCAGCTGCCGCATTACGCCCGAATAAAGTACCCTGTGGGCCGTTCAAAATTTCTATTCGTTGGATGTCACTAAATGCCACCTTGGACCCACCGCCACGGGCAATATAGACGCCATCAACATAAACACCTACCACCGGGTCGCCGCCAACACCAAACTCGCTGGTACCCAGACCGCGAATCTTGTAATTGGGTTGATTGGTCTGACGGGGGATATCGACATTGGGCGTAAACGCATTGAGATCGCCGATATCCTGGGCCGCAAGGCTCTCCAGATTCTCGGTGGAAAACGCCTGCACGGCGATGGGTACATCCTGCAGGCCCTGCTCGCGCTTTTGCGCGGTGACGATGACTTCTTCCAATTGGGCAAAGGCAATGGGTGCCGGTGCCGCGATGGCAGCCGCAAGGATGGCGGTGGTTTTTAGGTGGTTTTTCATGGCGTCCCCTGAGTTAACAGATTGGCACGAGCGTACCATTAATCAATTTCCACCTCCAACAAGTGTTGTAGGTGGCGGGTAATGACCCGATGTATTTTAGCTTCATCCAGTCCACCAATTACAGCCTGCTGTTCCAGACGCAGAATCAGGCTGAGCGTGATTTCTGCATCGCTATCAGGAGTGTCGCTACCGATCGCTTCGACCAGGGTATACACATCATCAATGAAACGCTGGTCTTGTTCGATAACCAATTGCCGCAGCAGATCACTGCGCAGGGCCTCGTGTTTAAACGCCAGTTCAATAATCCTGTCGTCGGTCAATTGCGCCTGGTTCACCACGTAGGCCACGGTGGCATCCCGAATTTCTTCTGCTTGTCGACGTCGCTCCGCCGGGTCTGCCTGGGTGTGCACATAGACCGACAGGATTCGTTCCAACCGGCGGCTATATTCGTCGAAGTAAACGTCCTTACTCTGCATCCAGTAGCGGAAACTCTCTGCCAGCAGATCATCAATATTCTTGAAATAGTAGGTGGTCGCCGCCAGCGGCACGTCGGCTTCAGTGGCCACCGCCCGGTGTCGGACGGCACGGATGCCTTCGCGTGCGATCACGCGCAGCGTTGCTTCCAGGATGAGTTGACGCCTCTCGCGCCCACTGGAACGGGTTGGTCGTGACTTGGGGGCTATTTCGGCCAATGCGGATTCCCGGGGAGACTATCGCTGGTGCAAATCATAGCACGGCTCAGGCGGCCAGCCGGGTGGCGTCCCCGGTTGGGGCAAGCAATTCAAGTTCCTTATTGCGCGCATTATTGACGCCGCGGGAAATTGGGGTGACCAGCAGGTTCTGCTTCAACTGCGGGCGAAACAAGGGGATGTCTGCGGGCAAGCGATGTTCGCAGTTGAGCCACTGATCCAACTCGTCCCCCACCAGCATCACCGCCATCCGTTTGTGGAATTGCTCAAACTCGGGCGCGGCAGCGTTGGTGACGACGGAACAGCTCTCGATGATGGCTTCGGCGCCGTCCCAAATGCCTTCCCAACAATCCCAGACACAGGCCAGCGCCAGGGCTGCCCCTTCAGCTTCTATCAAGTAAGGCTGACGACCACCGTCTTCACTGCGCCATTCAATAAAGGATGAGATCGGCACAACGCCGCGCTTGTATTTGTACGGACCTTTATAGGCCCGGCTGGTGGCAATGGATTCGCTACGCGCATTGAACATGGCATATTTCTGATCCGGTTCACCGGCCCAACTGGGGGTAAGCCACCAGCGCACATTGGTCAGCTCATTCACCGCATCGACCTGGCGGATCATTAGCAGGGCATCTGTGGGAGCAATATTGCTGCGGCTCGGTAAACCCAGGTCGATGCCCAGTTCTTTCAGCAACTGTTGCAACTCCGGGTTGTCGATGACATTAACTCGCCCGCACATGTGCCGGCACCGGCAGCGCCGTGTCCTGTTTGATGGCCATCAGACTGAAGTGGGATTCCATATTGATGACGCCGGGGAATTTCAGGATGCGGCGCATGGACAATTCCGAGAAATGATCCATGCTGTAGGCCAACACTTTGAGTAGGAAATCGTAGCTGCCGCTCATGGCATGACACTCAACGATATGCTCTTCGGCTTCCACGCAAGCCAGGAAATCCTTGCGCTGATCATCGTTGTGTTTATCCATGGTGATCTGGACAAAGGCGGTTACCTGCAGGCCCAGCGCGCGCCGGTCTACCCGGGCGGTGTAGCCCTCGATAAGGCCACTTTCCTCTAGCCGTTTCACCCGCCTGAAACAGGGTGACTCTGATAAACCCACTTTCAATGCCAGTTCCACGTTAGAGATGCGTCCCTCGGCTTGCAGGATGCTGAGTATCTGGCGTTCCGCACGATCCAGTTTCATAGGAGGATTTCACCTGATAATAGAAATTAAATGGAGTATATCACCGTCTCAACCACATGTTACTGGCGTAAATAGGTGAATATGTGCGCAACATTAACGCTATAGTTTCCCGCAATCAAGAGCTTGTATAAACCCAGAGCTTGTAAAGAGCAGAACCGAGAGGATTCCGAGATGGTAGATCAATTTGAAAACCCGATGGGGCTGGATGGCTTCGAATTTGTAGAATTTGCCGCCGCCGAGCGCGGCCTGCTGGAACCTGTGTTCGAGATGATGGGCTTCAGCCTGGTGGCGCACCACCGCTCCAAACAAGTCGACCTGTGGCGCCAGGGCGGCATTAATTTCGTGGTGAACTACGAAACCAATTCCCCCGCCGCTTACTACGCGGAAGAGCATGGCCCCTCTGCCTGCGGCATGGCCTTTCGGGTCAAGGACGCCACTCACGCCTATAACCGCGCCCTGGAACTGGGGGCACAACCGATTGATATCCCCACCGGACCCATGCAACTGAAATTGCCAGCTATACGCGGTATCGGTGGTGCTATTTTGTACCTGGTGGATCGCTATGAAGAGGGATCCACCATCTACGATATCGATTTTGAATTCCTTGAAGGCGTTGACCGCAATCCTCTTGGTTGCGGTTTCACCCATATTGATCATCTCACCCACAATGTTTATCGCGGGCGCATGGACTACTGGGCCGGCTACTACGAGAAGCTGTTTAACTTCCGCGAGATTCGCCACTTCGACATCAAGGGCACGCACACCGGTTTGCAGAGTCGGGCCATGACCGCACCCGACAACAAGATCCGCATCCCGCTGAACGAAGAAGCGGGCGGCGAGGGTCAAATTGAGGAGTACCTGATGCAGTACAACGGCGAGGGGATTCAACACATTGCCTTTGCCTGTGATGACATCGTTGGCTGCTGGGACAAACTGAAAGAGCGCGGTCTCAAGTTCATGACGCCGCCACCAAATTCCTATTACGACATGCTGGAAGATCGCCTGCCTGGCCACGGACAGGCGCTGGAAGATCTCATGCCCCGCGGTATTCTGCTCGATGGCACCAGCGAAGACGGTAATGCCCGTCTACTATTACAGATATTTTCCGAAACTGTGGTAGGGCCGATCTTTTTTGAATTTATCCAGCGCAAAGGCGACGACGGCTTCGGCGAGGGTAACTTCCAGGCTTTGTTTGAATCCATTGAACGCGACCAGTTGGCGCGTGGAGCCATCACTGCCAACGCCTGATGATGATGAGGAGAACCACTATGAACCTGAAACGCATTCATCACGTGGCCTATCGCTGCCACGATGCCCGCGAGACCGTTGAGTTCTACCAGCGGGTCATGGGCATGGACTTTGTGCTGGCGATCGCCGAGGACCAGGTACCATCGACCAAGGCACCCGACCCCTATATGCACGTGTTCCTCGATGCCGGTATGGGTAATGTGCTGGCGTTTTTTGAATTACCGAACTCGCCGACTATGGGCCGGGATCAGAGTACGCCGGATTGGGTTCAACACATCGCCTTCGAACTGGACTCCATCGAGGATTTCCGCGCTGCTGCTGCTGCATTGGAGACAGAAGGCCTGGATGTGATTGGCCCCACCAACCACGGCATTTTCCAATCCCTGTATTTTCGCGACCCCAACGGCCATCGCATCGAGGTCGTGGTAAACACCAGTACCGACGCGGAGATGGAAGAACTTCACCGGGTGGCGCCAGCGATGTTGGAGGAATGGAGTCGTACCAAGAAAGCCCCCCAGCACGCAAACTGGCTACATGAAAAGGAATTTGAAGGAGAACTCGTATGAAACTGGCCAGCCTTAAACACGGCCGCGACGGCAAGCTGATCGTCGTAAGCCGTGACCTGAGCCGCGCGGTATCGGCACAAGCTATCGCCCCGACCCTGCAGGCGGCGATGGATAACTGGGCCGACATCGAGCCACAACTGCTGGCACTGTATGCAGAGTTGCAAGCCGGACCGGTGGCGGGTGAATTTGCTTTCGCCGGCGCCGACGCCGCCGCTCCCCTACCCCGCTGTTTTCACTGGGCCGATGGCAGTGCCTATGTCACCCACGTGGAGTTGGTACGCAAGGCTCGCGGTGCAGAACTGCCGGAGTCCTTCTGGACCGACCCGCTGATCTATATGGGCGCCTCTGACGCCTTCCTCGGCGCCGAAGATGATATTCCGGTAGAGACTGAAGAGTGGGGAATCGACTTTGAAGCTGAGGTGGTGGTATTGACCGACGATGTGCCGGCGGGCACCAATGCCGAACGGGCACGCGGCCATATCAAGCTCATTGGCCTGGTCAACGATGTGTCGCTGCGCAATTTGATTCCGGCCGAGTTGGGTAAGCAGTTCGGTTTTTACCAGTCCAAGCCCCATACCTCATTCACGCCGGTACTGGTTACCCCGGATGAACTGGGAGAGGCCTGGGATGGCGGCAAGGTTCACTTGCCATTGATGGCCACGCTGAACAACACCCGCATCGGCGCACCCAATGCCGGTGTCGACATGACCTTTGATTTTGGCCAGTTGATTGCCCATGCCGCCAAAAGCCGGCCTCTGATTTCGGGTACCGTAGTGGGCTCCGGCACTGTCGCCAACCAGGGCAGCCCGGATGGCTCCTGCTGCCTGGCAGAGCTGCGTTGCCTGGAGACGATTGCCGAGGGCAAGCCCAGCACACCGTTTATGTCTTTCGGCGATCGCGTAGAAATAGAGATGCTGAACGAGCAAGGCGAGAGTATTTTTGGCAAAATTGACCAGATCGTCACTCAGTATCAACCGCCTGCCTGATGAAACTGTACAGCTACCGCTACTCCTCCGCCGCCTACCGGGTGCGCATTGGGCTCAATCTCAAGAACGTGGTATATGCGGTCGAAGAGATTGACCTCACCAAGCGGGAGCACCAGTCGGATCACTACACCGCGGTCAACCCCCACGGACTGGTACCCGCCCTGGAACTGGCCAGCGGTGACATCCTGACCCAGTCAACGGCGATACTGGAGTGGCTGGAAACGACACACCCGGAACCAGCACTGTTGCCCGGTGATGCGGTACAGCAGGCGCGTATACGCGCCGTGGCTAACAGCATTGCCTGCGACATTCATCCGCTTAATAACTTGCGCGTGAGGCGATACCTACCCGCTGAGCTGGGTGCATCGGAACAACAGGGCGTGGCGTGGTATCACCACTGGATCAAGGTCGGATTTACGGCGTTGGAGCAGCAGCTATCCGTTGCGGTGGCTGCCGGTGATTTTGCCTTCGGCGACAGGCCGAGCCTGGCCGATGTGTACCTGGTACCACAGTTCTATAACGCCTTACGCTTTGAAATGGATGTCTCCGTCTTCCCTAGGTTGCATGCCATATACCAGAACTGCAACGAGCTCGAGGCCTTTCAGAAGGCGGCCCCTTTTACACGTTACAGACGTTCCAGCACCAACGGCAGGTTGTCCATCGGCTTGGCGAAGGGGAAGTGCTGGATCTTGCCGACATACTGGTTCTCGTCCCTGTATGTGAAGCGATACTTCAGCAGAATCCGGGACAGCACACACTTGTAGAGCATATCGGCAAAGTGCAGGCCGATGCACTTATGCGCGCCACCACCAAAAGGTATCCACTGGAAAGCGTGCTGCTTGTGTTCCTCACGAGCGAAACGATCCGGGTCAAAGCTGTGAGGATTGTTCCACCACTGCTCCATTCTGTGTGTGTACAGCGGAGAAACCTGCAGCATGGTGTGTGGTTGTAACAGGAAATCCCCCACCTCTACTTCCTTGGTGGTGCGTCGCATCAGCATCGGCACCGGCGGATTCAAACGCAGGGTTTCCTTGAAGCTGTGATCCAGGTCGGGCACAGAATTGCCCAGGTCATCGTACTCGAGGTGAGTATGACCGAGGGCTCGAACTTCTTCTCGCAGACGATCCTGCCATTGCTGGTCGTTAGCCAGGTAGTGGGAGGCCATGCTCAGGGTACTGGTGGTGGTGTCGTGGGCAGCCAGCAACAGGAAGATGAGATGTTCGCCTACCACGGTCTCGGAAAAGTAATCGCCCTCCTCCGTTTTTTCGTTGGCGAACATGGTGGCCATGTCCATGCCTTCCTTGCCTCTGCGCTCAGGAACCAGTCCAAAGAAAAATTCCTCCAGTCCGCGACGACCATTCATGCCCTTGCGATAGAGCAATCCCGGCCAATCTTTTCGAATCAACGACAGAACGCCGTCGTTCATATCGAGAAAATCCTGGTTCAGCTTCTGGGTCTCCGGACCACCCAGGTCCATGCCCAGGAATACCTTGGCGCCAACATCCAGCAACAAGGTTTTTATGTTCGGGTAAAAATGAAAATCCTTCTGCTCGGCCCAGGCGTCGATTTGCTCATCAATGATGGGATGCATCAGCTCAACATAGCCGCGCATGGTTTCGGTCTTGAACGCCGTCTGCATAATGCGGCGGTGGAATTTGTGCTCGGCGAAATCTCGCATCAGCAATCCGCCGCGGAAAAAATCTCCCAGCGGGGCGTTATAACCCATGCGGGCTGAGAAACTCTCGTTGCGGTCCAGCATCAACTGCTGGATGTACTCGGGGCCCAGACACACGACGAACTTCTGGAAGGTCATATTGGCCCTGGAGACCGGCCCGTATTTGTGGAAGCGCTCATCGAGCACCTTGAACGGCTCCATCACAAAGCTGAAGGTGTCGCCTATCAACGGCAAGCCATAGGAACCGGGAATATGAGGAAGTTTCTTGTTGTCTTTATGCGTGACGTAATCGGGTACGGCAAAATCCATAAGAACCTCTGACGTGGGTAGCTATCAACTAATAGCCATTAGCCTACTCTCTGAAATCCAAACTGGCAATAGCGCAAATCGGACCAGGTGGTAAATAGCAACTTGTTCATTTGTATAGCTATTTTGGTAAAATGGGTCAGTACCCTTTAATTTTTCAATGGGTGTCGCCCGTTGCTAGAGGACGTCAAATTAAAGGGTACTGACCCCTTTTACATCACGCGCAGTAGGCGTCGCCATTGGCGATACGCTCGCCGAGTGCGGCCAACTGACGGGCGGAGCCGCCGAGCATGGTTTCGTTGTGACGTGCCCACAGACATAAACGCCACAGGGGATAGTCGCGGTCGATGCCGGTGCCGCCATGCAAATGCTGTGAGGCGTAACTGACCCGATGACCGACATCACCGGCCCAGAATTTGGCGATCTGTACCTCGGTGGTGGCAACTGTTCCGCTATCGAGCAGGCTGACCGCCTGGTAGGTGTTGAGGCGCAGGCACTCCACATCAATGAAGCAGTTTTCCGCGCGATGTCCCACCGCCTGAAATGTGGCAATAGGCACACCAAATTGCTTGCGCTCGGCAGTATAGGACGCCGTCATGCGCATGGACTGATCGGTTACCCCGACCTGGTGGGCGCAAATAGCGGCCATGGTATGTTCCGCCGCATAGTGCATCACCGCAGCGCCCTGCTCTGGGCCCGCCAACACATCTTCTGCAGCGATAGCCACGTCTGTCAGTGTGATCTCAAATTGCGGCTCAAAGGTGGTGTACTTAAGCGGCGTCAATTCAACGCCCTCGGCATTTGGATCAAGTAACAAGGCGACCACACCCGCGTCGGTTTTTGCCGATATCAAAATGCGCGCAGCTGAGCTGGCAAAGGGCACACAGGTTTTCAGACCAGTCACCCTATAACCGTCCCCGGCTGCCACCGCCGTGGTTGCCGACGGTGCGCTGGGGTCTTCCGAAGCCGGCTCCATCAAGGCGGCACTCAATAAGCCGCTGCCATTGACCACAGCGGCAAGCAGGCGTTCTTTTTGCGCAGTGCTACCGAACTTCTGAATAGGCAAGGCTGCCGATACGCAATGGGGTATAACCGGCACCGGGGCGATGGTCCGACCCAACTCTTCGATGAACAGGGCCAGCTCGGTAAAACCAAAGCCCATGCCGCCATAGGCTTCTTCTACCGCCACACCCAGTAATCCGGCTTCAACCAGTTTTGCCCACAGGTCAGCATCGAACCGCTCCTGCTGGTATTCGTCAAAGGCCGCCAACTTTTCCGGCGTCACTTCCTCGGAGAGAATCTTGCGGGCCAGGCCCTGTACTTCTTGTTGCGCTTCTGAAAATCCAAAGTCCATGTCTAGCTCCCCCTAGCGGCTGGCCCGGGGCATCCATAGCCCGGCCGCCGATATAATGTCGCGTTGAATTTCGTTGGTTCCACCACCAAAGGTGATAATCGATGCCGTGCGATACATACGCTCGAGCCTGCCTTGCAGTAACTTAGCCGCATCGCCGTCGCTTTTAACCAGCGAAGCCTGGCCCAGCACCTCTCCCAGCGCCCGGTAGACTTCGATAAAAAACTCAGAACCATAGACCTTGGCCGCCGAAGCACTCGTCATATCCAGCGTGCCCTCGGTCATGGCCCAGGCCTGCTTATAGACCACCAACTTCAGGGCCTCGATGCCGGCGCGCACCCGCGCCAGGTTCATCTGCACCCAGGGTTGGTCGATAACATAACCCCCGCCACCCAGTTCGGTTTCTTTTGCCCAGTCCACGATTTGGTTGAACAACACAGAAGTTGGGCCCACGTTCACCAGGCTCAGGCGCTCGCGGTTAAGTTGACTGGTAATCAACTTCCAACCGCCATGTAGCTCGCCCACCAGGTTTCTTTCACTGACCCGCACATTGTCGTAAAAAGTGGCATTGGTGCGGACACCGCCAAGCGTATTTACCGGTGTACAGCTCCAACCGGGATCATCATTGGGCACCAGGAACATAGAAATGCCCTTGTGTTTCTTCGGCGCATCCGGATCCGTGCGCACCGCCAGCCAGGTGTAGTCACAGAAATGGGCGAGGCTGGTCCACATCTTCTGGCCATTGATGACCCACTCGTCACCGTCTTTCACTGCACTGGTTTTCAGGGCCGCCAGGTCGGTACCGGCGCCGGGCTCCGAATAGCCGATGGACACCAGCAGGTCGCCGGCCAGGATTCGAGGTACCAGTTCTCCTTTATGCCACTCGTTGCCGTGTTCCGCCAACTGCGGCCCCACTGACTCGGTAGTGAGAAAGGGAAACGGGTAACCCGCCCGCATGACTTCCTCGACAAAAATAAACTGCTCTATCGGGCTCTTGCCCATGCCACCCAGCTCTTCCGGCCAGCCCACGCCAATCCAGCCGTCGGCACCCATCGTGCGCAGGGCTTCCCGCCACAGGGGACCGCCACCCTCACCCATATCGCGGGAGCATTCCTCCACCAATTCCGGTGTCATCAAATCGGCAAAGTAGGCGCGCAATTCCGCGCGCAGCTCAGCCTGTTGCGGAGTAAATTCAACTTTCATAGCCGTTGGCCTCGAAACCTGTGGAAATCAGAGCCCAACATACTACGCCCAGCACACTATCCCTCAATAGCCAAAGCTGTCAGTTGAGGCTGACAAATGCGATCACAGATCGCCAGAATGACCGGGTTCGCCATGCTGAACTGCGCCTGCCATCCTCGTTGGGAGACTTGCTGTACACCCCCCGCCAGAGTATTCTGGCCGCCGTTTTTCCCTCGGAGACTCACCGTTATGAGTGACAAGCCCCTGGCACCCGCCATCGACGGCTGGCACACCATGGATGTGGACCAACCGCACCTCATCGGCAGCCAGTGCAACAGCTGTGGCACCTACTTTTTCCCCAAGCAGTTCAGCTACTGTAAGAACCCGGACTGCGAAAGCACCGAGTTTGAGGAAGTTGAATTGAGCCGCACCGGCACGATATGGAGTTACACCAACGCCTGCTACAAACCACCGGCACCATTCGTCGCTGCAGACCCGTTTGAGCCCTACGCCATCGCCGCCGTACAACTGGATAAGGAACAGATGGTGGTATTGGGACAAGTCATTGAAGGCACTGGCGTGGAAGACCTGAAAGTGGGCATGGCCATGGAACTGGTACTGGAAACCCTGCACGAGACTGAGGAAGACACCAAGGTCACCTGGAAGTGGAAGCCGTTAGCACAAGACAAAGAGCCGGCAAGCTGAGGAGTATTGAAAAATGTCGAATGAAATAGCCATTCTTGGCGCAGGCATGCACCCCTGGGGCAAATGGGGTAAAAACTTTGTCGAATACGGTGTCGCTGCCGCCCGCGAGGCCTTAGCAGATTCCGGCGTGCCCTGGCAGGACATTAAATTTGTCTCCGGTGGCGCCACCATCCGTAACGGCTATCCCGGTTTTGTTGCCGGTGCCACCTTTGCCCAGGCGCTGGGCTGGCAAGGTGCGGAAGTAAACACGTCATATGCCGCCTGTGCTTCAGGCTCTCAGGCACTGGCTGCTGCGAGAGCAAAAATTCTGTCTGGTGCTTGTGATGTGGCGCTGGTCGTGGGCGCTGATACCACCCCCAAGGGTTTCCTAGCGCCCGCGGGAGGCTATCGCCCGGAAGATCCGGACTGGGTGCGGTTTTACCTGGGTGTGACCAACCCCACTTACTTTGGCCTCTACGCGCGTCGGCGCATGGATCTGTACGGAGATACCCTGGAGGATTTCGCTGCAGTAAAGGTCAAGAATGCAAAGATCGGCATGCACAATCCCCGCGCCCGCTACAAAAAAGAATTCACCCTGGAGGATGTGGCCAACTCTGCCATGGTGGCAGACCCGCTGCGCCTTATGGATATCTGTGCCACCAGTGACGGCGGCGCTGCACTGATTGTCTCCAGCCTGGAATACGCGAAAAAAATCGGCAAGGGTGATGCACCCCGGGTGGCAGCAATTTCAACCGTCACCCCCACCTTCGCCAGCAGCGTGGTGGAAATGCCAGATATCGCCACAGACTCGGCCGCAGCCGCAGGTATCGATCCCACCGTCTACCGCTCCTCCATCCCGGTCAAAGCCTATGAAGAGGCCGGCATTGGTCCGGAAGACATCAGCCTGGCGGAAGTTTACGACCTGTCCACCGCGCTGGAACTGGACTGGATAGAAGACCTGCAATTATGTGAGCGCGGCGACGCCGCCAAACTGCTGCGCAATGGCGATACGTCCGTTGGCGGCAAGATCCCGGTCAACGCCTCCGGCGGCCTGGCTTGTTTCGGCGAAGCTGTGCCAGCCCAGGCCTTGTCGCAGGTCTGCGAACTGACCTGGCAATTGCGTGGCGAAGCGGGTGGACGCCAGGTGGAAGGCGCCAAAGTTGGCATCACCGCCAACCAGGGTCTGTTCGGTCACGGCTCGTCCGTAATCATCAAGAAATGATCGTCAAACGGTAGCCTTTCGTGACCCTGACGACCTGGATTCCCCTGGCCATTGTGTGCCTGTTGGGCGCCATGTCGCCGGGACCCAGCCTGGCTACAGTGCTGGGCAATACCCTTCGCGGCGGTCGTCGTGCCGGCATTCTCGCAGGAATCAGCCACGGCATTGGTGTTGCCCTGTACGGCTTTATCACGGTTGCCGGACTGGCGGTGTTGTTGAATCAATCACCGCTGGTATTTACTACCTTGCAATTGAGCGGCGCCGTCTACCTGTTTTACCTGGGTCTCAAATCCCTTCGCGCTAAAGGTGTGAGTCTGCCGGAACCGGACACAGACACGGTTGCGCAGCATCGTACGGCCATTGTCGAAGGGTTTCTGATGGCCTTCCTCAATCCAAAGCTCGCTGTCTTCATGCTGGCCCTGTTCGCGCAATTCCTCGACGCCGGCAGCTCATGGGCTCATCGCTGGATCATGGTTGCCACCGTCGGCATCATCGACATGCTCTGGTACATCACGGTGGCCACGTTGTTCTCACTACCCAGGATGTTAAACCCCCTGCGCAGCTCCGCCGTGTTTGTGGAACGTCTGCTGGGTGCTATTCTGATCCTGCTTGCCCTTAGCGTGTTGGGCAGCGCATTTCTCAACAGCGGAATAATGTGATGCAAAAAATAGGTGACAGCCTCGAGGGTAAACGCGTCCTGGTTACCCAGTCTGAAGAATTCATGGGGCCAGTGTTGTGTGAGATGTTTCAGGGCTATGGCGCCGAAGTGATCTCTGATCCCCGACCGCTCGCGCAACCCGGCATCGTCGAACAACTAGTTGCCGACGCCGGCCAGGTCGATGTATTAATTGCCAACCTCGCGGTACCCGCTCCGCGTACAGCGGTAGTTGATGTCGAGGACGAGGAATGGCGGTATGTATTCTCGCACCTGTGTGATCCGCTGCCGCGCCTGTTTAGTGGTGTACTGCCACAGATGATTGAACGCCAGGCCGGAAAAATCGTGGTAATGGGTTCCTCCTCGGCGCTGCGGGCAATGCCCCTAACCTCTACCTATAGCGCCGCTCGCGGTGCCCAGGTCAGTTATGTTCGAGCGGCCGGAACCGAAGTGGCGCGTCACAATGTTCAAATCAACCTGATCGCTCAGAATTTCGTCGAGAACCCCACTTATTACCCCCCGGAAATAAAAGCGAACCCGAAATTCCAGGAGCGATTGAAGCAAGAGGTTCCCCTGGGTCGACTCGCCACAGCGGAGGAAGATGCCCAGTTTGCAGTGTTCCTGGCAGCCAGCGAGGTCAATTTTTTCGTTGGACAGAGCATCGCCTTCTCCGGCGGCTGGGTGACCTGATGGCTCATCCGCTTGAGGGCGATGCCTTAAAGGCATTTCTATCAGCCGGCACCCGCACCGCCAAGGTCGCGGTAAGCCGCAAGGACGGTAGCCCGTCGGTATCACCGGTCTGGTTTATCCTGGACGGGGATGACCTGGTCTTCACCACTATGAACAATTCACTCAAGTACAAGGCGATGTCGAGAGACCCGAGGGTGTCTGTGTCGGTTGATGACGAGCAGTTTCCCTACGGCTTTGTCAGTATTCGCGGCACGGCGGTTTTCGATTCTCTGTCTGCGGAGGAACTACTATCCTGGGCAACCAAAATTGCAGCCCGCTATGTGCCGGCCGAGCAAGCCGAGGCGTTCGGCCGCCGCAATGCGGTGCCGGAAGAAGTCCTGGTGAGAATAAAACCCGAGCAGGTATTTGCCTGGTCCGGCATCGCCGACTGAGGAATGTCTGAACTAGTCGACAAGCTTATGGCACTACCCAGACTGGAGCTGGCTCACACACCTACGCCTATCGAGGCAATGAATCGTTTGTCGGCGCATATCGGTGATGTACATCTGAGCGTCAAGCGCGATGACTGTACCGGTTTAGCCTTTGGCGGCAACAAGGTCAGGCAGCTGGAATTCTACCTCGGTGAGGCACAGGCCCGCGGCGCGGACACGGTGCTGATAACCGGCGCAGTGCAATCAAACTTTGTCAGGCTGACCGCCGCCGCGGCCGCCCGGCACGGCTTACAGTGTCATGTACAACTTGAGGAGAGAGTCCCCAACGCAGACCAAACCTACCAGAATTCGGGCAATGTATTGCTGGACAAAATGCTGGGGGCGACCCTTCACTACTACGATCAGGGCGAGGATGAGGCAGGCGCCGATCGTCGACTCAATGAATTGGCGCACTCTTTGCGAGAACAGGGCCGACATCCCTACGTTATTCCGCTGGCACCGGGTCACCCACCTCTGGGGGCTCTTGGATACGTGGTGGCGGCACAGGAAATCGTTGCGCAGGCTCAACAGCTGAATACACCCTTTGATGAGATCGTGGTTGCCTCAGGCAGCGGCCATACCCATGCCGGGCTGCTCTTTGGTCTACGGGCGCTGGGGGATAAAACCCAAGTCAGCGGCATATGCGTTCGTCGTGATGCCGGGGTCCAACGCAGCCGTATAGGCGAGCACTGTCTCGCTATTGCCAGTTTGTTAGGCATGGATTCGGCTGTCACAGAGGCCGACATTCATTTACAGGATGACTTCCTGGCGCCGGGCTATGGCAGACTCAATACACCTACCATGGAAGCCATGAAACTCAGCGCCCAACTGGAGGGGTTGCTGCTGGACCCGACCTACACCGCCAAAGCCATGGCCGGCTTCCTGAGCCAAGCAAGCCACTACGCAGAACATACGCCGGGTAGTAAATTGCTGTTTATTCACACCGGCGGGCAGCCGGCGCTGTTTGCCTACGAAGCAGAGCTCTCAGAATACTTATAACAAACCGTAAAACCATGAGCCTGGTAGCCCCAGGCTCATTTGATGAGGCAGAGTGCTAGCCCAGCTCAGACTGAAGCAGGTCCAGGGTGGCGTCCATGGTGCCCTCTTCCAGCGGCATGATGGCGGCATTGAAGTCAGTCACTCCGGCATCGCGCAGGCTCTGAATTTGTACCCGAATAGCAGCTTCATCACCCAGTAGTGAAAGGTCTGCCGGGCCTTCCACGCCTTCCCGGTCCAGCATGGCTCGATAGGAGGGCAACATGCCGTACACCTTCAACTGATTACTGATCGCTTCTTTCGCGCCATCGACATCATTGGTAACTGCGATAGGCAAACCACAAATAACTCGCGGCGCGGCGCGCCCCGCTTCCTGGGCGGCGGCGCTGATACCCGGAAGAATATGGTTCTCTATGGTTTTAGGGCCGGTCATCCAGGTGATGGTACCGTCGGCGTACTTGCCAGCAAGCTTCAACATGGCTGGGCCCAGTGCCGCGACGATAAGGGGTACCTCGGTGGCGCCGGTGACATCCAGCGCCAGTTTTCCGGTTAGCTGCTCGCCGGCAAAATCTGCGTTCTGGCCGGCCAGCAAGGGCGTCAGAATTTGCAGGTATTCGCTCATGTGAGCCGCGGGCTTGTCATAGGACATACCGAACATACCTTCGATCACAATCTGGTGAGACAGGCCAATGCCCAGCGCAAAGCGACCGCCACAGGCGACACTGGTGGTAATCGCCTGTTGCGCCAGTGCGCCAGGGTGACGTGGATAGGTCGGTGTCACCGCGGTGCCAAGTTCAATCTTCTCGGTTTCCCAGCCGGCGATGGCGCAGGCACCTATCGCATCCAGGCCGAAAATATTGGCCAACCACAAACTATCGAAACCGCGGTTTTCCGCGTCTTTGGCAAATTCGACCAGGTCCATAATGCCGTTAGCGCCAGGGGTTGCCCCGGCCATCAATCCAATACGCATACTACTGCTCCAGTTGTTTCAGGGATTCAGACAATGCCAGAATTCGCCTGGCTTCGTCTACATGCATGGTTTCCACCAATTTGTCGTCGAGCACCGCAATACCTTTACCCTCGGCCTCGGCCGCCTGCCAGGTTGCGATCACGCGACGGGAGTGCTCTACCTGCTCCTCACTAAGGCCGTAGACAGCATTAGCGGTTTCTATCTGACTTGGATGTATCAAAGTTTTGCCGTCAAAACCGAGGGACTTGCCATGCTCACAATCAATGCGGAAGGCATCGACATCCTTGATGTCGAGAAACACAGAATCAAGTGCAACGATGCCGGCCATGCGACAGGCATTGACACATTTTGACAGGGCGTAGAGCAGTCCGCGGCGAT
Source organism: Halieaceae bacterium (assembly GCA_965237855.1). GTDB lineage: Bacteria > Pseudomonadota > Gammaproteobacteria > Pseudomonadales > Halieaceae > CBDEGK01. The sequence goes on from CBDEGK010000002.1 coordinate 340,020, forward strand.
AGGCACGAACCGGTACGCGAAGTTCCTTGGCCAGGTCTGTTGTGCCCATAAGCAGGGCCCGCAACTGGGGGCAGGCCAACGCAATCTGCTCGGCGTTATGCACTCCCAGCGGCGTTTCAATCATGGCCCAGATATTCACCTCGTCTGGCGAGCGCCCCTGGGCCAGTAAATCGCGGGAACGCTGCAACTGTCCAGCCGATTCCACCTTGGGAAGGCATACGGTTTCGATTCCCGCGGTCGCCAGGGCCGCCAGGTCGGCCTCACCCCAGGGCGTATCAATGCTGTTGGCTCTCACCACCAATTGGCGCGGACCGTAACCCCCGGCTTCAACCTGGGCGATAACCTGGTCCCGCGCCTGTTCCTTGGCCCCCGGCGCCACCGCATCCTCTAAATCAAAAACCACGGCGTCGCAGGGCAGGCTTTTGGCTTTCTCCATCGCCCGCAAATTCGAGCCCGGCATATAGAGTACCGAGCGAAGGATTTTCTCTGTCATTGCTTCCCTATTTCGTATTGGCCGCGGCTATCTATTCGCCGCGGCACTGATGCCCGCCCGGCGGCCAAAAAATGTGGCATCGCCTACCGACATGCCACTGGCGTAACCCTTGGCGGTTCTCGGTAGTCCAGCGGAAGTGCGCCCCGCCGCATACAGGCCGGGGATAATATCACCATTACTGTTCAAAACCTCACCGCCGGGTCGCGTCTCCAACCCGCCGAGAGTGAACATCAGGTAGCCGGTGTCTTCACCAAGGGCGTATTTCACATCTTTCGGGTGATAACTAACCACCGCGAAGGGTGGCTTGTTAATTGGCTTCAGCCAATCCTCGTGCTTGTGAAACAAGGGGTCTGCCCCCTTTTCTGCGTGTTGGTTGTAGTAATCCACGGTCGCCTGTAACGAGCCAGCGGGCAGTCCAGCCTCACCTTCCGCCTCGGCAATGGTATCGCCGGTGCCGACAATAGGCGTGTTCTCCATGTAGTGGGACAGCTCGAAGTCCTCATTCTGCACGACCAGGTAGACCTCGTTGTCATCCTGTATACCCGCGTAGTGACCGAGCCTCGCCAGGTAGGAATCTTCGTTGATAAAGCGCTGGCCGTACTTGTTTACCAGGATACCGTAGGTGAGCTTGGCGGGTGGGTACAAGGCGAAGGAGAGGAATACCTCGTTCATATTGATGGCATTGCCACCCGCGGCAATGCCCATCTGGATGCCGTCACCTAAATCCCACTGGTTGCCGTAGGGCTCTGCATAGGGCACAACTTGGGCGCAGTGCTTTTCAATCATGTTGCGGTTCATCACGAACCCACCAGCCGTGAGAATGACGGCTTGGGTGGCTTCAATGTAACGCTCCTCACCGTCGATTTTGGCGGCGACGCCGCACGCCCGTCCACTGTCATCCTGGATGATGGCAAGCACCCGCGCGTCGGGCTGGATAATACTGCCTTCTTCTTCCACCTTATTCATCAGCGCCTGCATGAAAATGCGACCGCCTTCATCACCCTCCTTGGAGGGAACATGCCCCCGGGGCACGGGTTTGGCGATCTTGTTGAAGGGATGGGCGCGCTCATTGCCGGTAAATAACAATGATTCGTCGGTGAACGGTACCACCGTGCGTTCCAGCACTACCGCTCGCTTATAGGGCACGCCCAGGGATTCTGCCCACTCAAAGTGAGCCGCGGCGCCCTCTGCATAAAGTCTGATTTTTTCTGCATCACCGTGGGGACCCAGCGCCTCAGTCAAGTAGGCGATCATATTGTCAGTGCTGTCTTCCATATCCAGCGCCTTGTGCAGTGCGGTACCGCCGCTACCACCGAGGTACATCTCACAGCTGGACATTTGGGTGGAACCGCCACCGCCACTGGCTCGCTCCAACACCAGCACATCGGCACCAGCGCGACGAGCCTCCAGTGCCGCCGAGGCGCCAGCGCCACCGTAGCCGCAAATCACCACCTCGGTACTGAGATAAAAACTGTCTATATCTTCATAGCGCCGCAACCACGGCTTGACTGTGTTTCCCGCCATTTATGGGTATTCCCTGTGTCAGTTCGCTCGTTGGGAAGCGCGCATGGAAGCTTCCACAATTTGTTCGATATTAAAAGAGGCCGGGCGCTGTCGCGGTGGGTACTTAGCCAGCGTGGCCATAAATTTCTGCACCTCGATCATGCCCAGACCCATGCCCGCCGGACCCTTGCGCGTCCACCACTCATTGTAAGCATTAGAATCGATATCGGCCCGTTCGAAGGGATCACGTCGCAGATTGAATAACTTGGGAATACGCAGGGGCACGAAAGGCTCACGCCAGACATCGAAGCGGTGGGCGCGCTGTTCAGCAAACACCACTTTCCAATCCCCGGCCCGCACCGAGGCCAACAAGCCATCATCGGTGAAATACAGAAACTCATTGCGCGGGCCCGGTGCTGCACTATTGGTCAAGTGCTCAGTAAAGTCGTAACCATCAAGATGTACATTGAACTGCTTATCACCCGCGCGATGGCCTTTTAACAGAGACTCCTTCACACCGGGTGCGCCCGCCACGGTCAGTATCGTCGGCAGCCAGTCCAGATGGGACATGATGTCGTTACTAACTCTGCCCGCCTGGATTTTGCCCGGCCATCGCACTAGCGCAGGTACCCGGTAGCCGCCTTCCCAGTTGGTATTTTTCTCGCCGCGGAAAGGACTGATAGCGCCGTCGGGCCACATATTGTAGTGGGGGCCATTGTCGGTGGAGTAAAGCACCAGGGTATTGTCGGCAATCCCCAGCTCATCAAGCTTGTCCAGTAACTGCCCAACGTGACCGTCGTGTTCCATCATGGCGTCGTTGTAGAAACCCTGACCGGACACACCCAGTTGCTCGTCTTTTACATAGGTGTGGTAGTGCATACGAGTAGAGTTAAACCAGACGAAGAACGGCTGGTTTTTCTTGTGTGACTTGTCGATAAACTTGAGAGCGGCGCCGAGGAATTCCTCATCCACCGTCTCCATCCTTTTCACGGTTAAAGGACCGCTGTCCTCAATCTTTCCATCGGCGTAACTGTGAATAACGCCACGTGGACCAAACATCTTGTGAAACCGCGGATCCTTGGGATAGTCGGGATCTTCCGGCCCCTCCTCCGCATTGAGATGATAGAGATTGCCAAAGAACTCGTCGAAACCATGGTTGGTGGGTAGGAATTCGTCCTTGTCCCCCAGGTGGTTCTTGCCAAACTGGCCGGTGGCATAACCCAATGGCTTCAACAGCTCCGCTACGGTGGGGTCTTCCGGGCGCAGGCCAAGGTCAGAACCCGGCGAGCCCACCTTGGTCAGGCCCGTGCGCAGGGGGCTCTGGCCGGTAATAAACGCGGAACGCCCAGCAGTGCAACTCTGCTCACCATAGTAGTCGGTGAACAACAGCCCCTCCTCGGCGATGCGGTTAATATTGGGCGTGGGGTAACCCATCATGCCGCGACTGTAGTGACTGATATTGGTGATACCGATGTCATCACCCCAAATCACCAGGATATTAGGCCGATCAGCGGCGGCAGCGGGCAGCGCCAGCAGCGCCAATGCTAAAATATAAGTGGTAGCCATTGTTTTCATCGTTTATCTCCATTAGCGGGGATGCTCTCCCTAAGCTTAGTCAATATATTGCCGGGGTTAGCGAACCCGGATTTTAGGCTCGGGCTGACCGCGGCGCATGCCCGCGAGGAACTCCTCGTAATGAGCAGGTTCTGCCACCTGTGGCTCGTCATCACCGGGGGGATTGGCCCAGAACTCCTCCCAGCTGGGCCACAAATCGTGAAACGCACCCTGGTACTGCTCGCGATCGGGCCAGCGCATTTTGCTGTCACCCACCGGTGGCTTGTTCAGGTCAGTGGCGTACCAGTAGCAGGGCAGGCGACGGCGAAAGTACCAGCGCCCTTCCATGCGCTCGTAATCGTCCCAGTACAACATCTGCATGATGACCCACTCGGTATCGCCATTCTCACAGGGAGTCTCGTGTTCGTTCTTGGAATACACCACGCCGTGGGCATGGTCGGCATCATCGAACTCAATCACGTGGTTGCCGATGTGATGGGACGTGCCGGTGAACTGTAAGCGCAAGGTGTCATCGAGCCAGTGCTTTAAATGTGCACGCCCAGTCAGTTCGCGACTGACGCGGATATCCGCTGCAAACAAATTGACGTGGGCATCCAGATCACGCATATCCAGAGACAGCGAGTACTTGGCCACTAGCTGACGAATTTCGTCGAGAGACTCCAGCCGATCGATGCGTGCTTCCAAGTCTGAGCTCATGCTATTCCTCCCAGTCGGCACTGCCGGCGTTAAGTTCCACCGCACGCCCGCCATCCACATTCAATTCTACGCCGGTGATATACGAGGCGTCGTCGCTGGCCAGGAAAAGAATGGCCTGGGCCGCCTCACGCGGCTCACCGATCCGCCCCAGCGGGACACTGCGACCGGTCATCTGCTGGCCCGCTTCATCGGGAATGGCGGTTGCGGTGGCCGGCGTCATCATAATCCCGATGACTATGGCATTCACACGCACACCTTCACCCGCCCACTCTATCGCTGCATTGCGCGTGAGTGACTGTAAACCCGCCTTGGCTGCACTGTAAGCTGCCACCCCTGGGGTGGCCAGATCGCCACACACCGAGGACACGTTCACCACCGCCCCGTTGGCAGCTGCGAGATGCGCCTGCGACTCCCGCATTAGCAACATCGGCGCATCTACTGCAATTTCAAAGCTCTTGCGCCAGTCTCCAAGATCGTGATCTGCCAACATACCCGGCACCAGGGCATTGGCGTTATTGACCACGATATTCAGCGCGCCAAATTTCTCCACGGTTTCATGCACCAGCGCCTTTACCGCTGCTTCGTCGGTGACATCGGCGCAGATCCCATAGGCGACGCCACCGTCCGCCTCTATTTCTGCGACGATACGGTCAAGCAATTCCTGGCGGCGAGCACACAAGACCACGCTGGCCCCCTCAGCGGCAAACAGCCGGGCGGTGGCTTCCCCCACCCCGTTGCTGGCGCCGGTGACAATTGCCACTTTATTTTCCAGTCGATTAGCCATAGCTTTTCCCTATACATTCAGCTCTACACATTAAACTCTACACATCAAAGAAGTCACAGTATTCCCCAAAGGCATCGCGAATACCGCCCTCACTCAAGCCAAACTCTTCAGCGCTGTAGCTGTGGCCGCCGTACTTACTCGCTGGGTTACTCTGCATCCAGTTTCGCATTGACACTTCATGCGGCGCGCCCAGCTCCTCACCACACTGTTCATAAATGGTTTTCACCACCGCTACCGGGTCATTCACAAAATCATCAAAGTACACATCGATAAAACGCTGCGGGTATTGTCGGCGCACTGCGATGGTTTTGTTCCACACTCTTTGCCACTGGGCCAGTTCCCGTCTCCCCACTTCAGCGGCCGTCACATCCGGTTCCTGCATGCGACGGGCGGTCAGCACCAGACTGCTAACCGAGGGTATCAGCTTCACCGGGTCGCGGTGAGTTTGAATCACCATGGCGTCCGGGAAAAACTCGAGCAGGACATCCATAGACCACAGGTGACTGGGATCTTTCAACACCCAGCGTTTGTGAGGCTCATTGGCAGCGATGAGCCTCAAACTGTCCCGGTACAGTTTATAGGCAGGTCGCAGATCAGCATCGTACAGCCAGGCTTCGTAGTCCGCGAGATTGGCGTTGGACTGGAAGGTCACGTTCACGAAACTCTGCATCAGCAACATGCGGCACTCATCCGCACCCTCGGCGGACATCTCGTGAATTTTCTTTAACTCCGGATTGACCCGGTCGAGCATCTCCAGGGATTGTCGCACCTCCTGGAAATCGGCATTCAGGGCCCAGCTATCGGCAGCCGGTCGAGGCTGGGGAAAGCTACTGAGCCAGTATTCCAGCGCCTGGTTGTCCGGGTGAGAGGCCAGCAACCGGTGCAATATGGTGGTGCCGGTACGGGGTAGACCGACAATAAACAGTGGCCGCCGAACCGTAGCTGGCAAATCCGCCGCGTGCCTGCGAATGCCCTCTACTGCCACTAGACGACCGCGCAGGCTGTTGCGCATCATCATCCAGGCGCTGATTCGCCCCAGCTCACTGAGCTGGGCGGTGGCGTCATAGCTGTCTAGCAGCACCTGCAGGGCATCGCGGTAGGCAGCATCACCAAAGTCATGCAGGTCGGTCGATTCACTGGCCTGGGCATGCAGCAAATCGACACAGCCGGCAAAACGGTCGGGTATCTCCATTTGCGATTAAGCCACCGCGAGATCAGACAACTTCAACAACCGGGTACTGGCCAGGCGGTCCTCGCTCGCCTTGATCCAGCGCATGGATATACAACCGCGGGCGTGACCCGCCGTATCTATCCAGTTATCGACCCCGGGATCGCTACCAGCAATATACAGGCGCACCTTGCCATCCGTGTCCACCTTGGCGCTGGCGTGATTGTAGTTGGTGCAGTAGTCGAGGTAGTCGAGGGATTCCAGCCAGTGGTTGGCCACTTGTACATTCCAGTAGGCGCAATCGGGCGGGTCGAGCTCAATTTCCAATACCTCGTCGTCAGCCAACTCAAAATAGCCATTGTGATAGAAGGTATTAGGGTCCCCCTGGGCAATGGCCAGCAGGGATGGATCGGTCGGATGCAGCTCATTGGTCTTCGCCTTGAAGGTATTGGTCCAGAGCAGAAACTGGCCAACGACACCGCCCACAAACATACCAGCATGTTGCAGGGACTTCTCAAAAGCCTCCGGCGTCAGAGCCGGTACTGGTTGTCTGCCTTCCTCCCCATCGAGGCAGATCACCTCCAAATTGGCCGGGGTGTCCTGCCCCCGGTTGAGGACGGTCTGACGAATCAACAGGGAATTGCACTCCGCCACCATCGGTAACCAGTTGCCCGCGCGTTCTTCTCTACTGACGACGATTTCGAAACTGCCATCAGGCTCGACCTCGAGGTCACTCAGCAACAGGTAGCCGGCGCATTGCAGCCCACCGCCAGAACCCAGGCCACCATAATAGGCACCAAACCCTACATTGAAGGCCTGCTGCCGCTGGCCACGAATCCGGTATTCATGAGCGCCCGAAATTGTACAGCTGCCGTAAAGGAAATCCGGGTTATCGCCACCAATACGGGGAGCAACATAACTGAGTACCGGTCGCAGAGGATTGGGCCGCTCGGTAAATCTGCCCAGGGCATGAGAGGTCAGGCGCGCCAGGTAACGAAAGCCCTCCGCCCGATCCAGATTATCGTCGGGTGCCTGCGCCAGAATTTGCTGTCCCGCTGACCGCAATTGGTCGCAAAATGTATTCCAGCTACTATCGTCAAATAAGTCTTCAGACACCGACCGTTCCCCATTATCAGCTTCAACTAATAATAGCTGTTCGCGGCGGCTGCGGGGTGCTTGTGAGCGGAATGGTTTGCTTAACTATTCAGCTGACTGTCAATTTGGCCGATCACCGCGGCCATGTCTTCTTCCACCAGGATTGTCTGCATACCCAGGGCCCTGGCGGCGGCGATATTGGCCGGATGGTCATCGAGGAAAAGTGATTTCTCCGGGCTGACTCCACCCATGCGCTCCAGCGCCAGTTCGAAGATGGCAGGATTGGGTTTACGTACGCCCTCAAAACTCGAATCAATTATTTCCTGGAACAATTCTTCGACGGCAAACAGGGAGCGCCAACTCGAAGAAAGTTCCCGCACATTGTTGGTAATGATCGCCATAGGCACAGCGGCGGCTTTCAACTGGGTCACTTTGTCGACCAACTTTGTGCGCAAACCGCCGTCGCGCGGCAGACTGGCAAATACCTCGTAGAGATCAACCTCGAGTTCGAACTCTTTTCCCAACTCGAGAATCTCCAGGCGAGCATCGTCCATCGTAAGCTCGCCCCGCTCTAATCGATGCCAGGGATGATCACCGTCGATGTGATAGGGACCGAACATGATCTCGGTAAACTGGCCCGGTTCAGCGCCCTGTTGGACACCGATTGCGTCTACCGCAGAAAAGGGCGAATAGGTAAAAACGCCGCCGAAATCGAAGAACAGGGTGCTTACCGCCATGGGCTCAGGAGACCTCCTCCAGTTCGGAGTCATCGTGCTGTTGCCAGTCCACCGGCCATTCCCGGACTTTGATTTCTCCACGGGGGCCCTTAACCGTCAAATACAGGTCGCCCATGCCGAGCTCTTCGCCGGCCTGGTTGTGCAAGGTCAGAGGCGCAACGCGGTCGCCGGTGGCGCGCTCACGCACCGTGATGAATCCCTTACCGCTATGATCCTCCCACTTGTCTCCCCACTGCAGCATGGCAACCAGGGTAGGCATCAAATCGAGGCCTTTGGTCGTCAGCTGGTAAGCGCAGCGCTTGCCGCCTTCCTGCAGCGGGACGCGCTCTATCACACCCGCCTCAGTCAGGGTTTTCAGGCGTTCGGTCAAAATATTGCGGGAGATACCGAGGCTGTCCCGCAATTGCTCGAAGCGACGCACGCCGTTACCGAGGAAGAAGTCCCGCACAATCAACATGCTCCACCACTCGCCAATGACATCAAGCGCCTGGGCCAGGGAGCAGTCCATATCACTAAAGGATTTTTTAACCATGTTGTCGGTTCCAGTCAGGTACACGTTATTGGTGTTATAGAGCGCACCTTAGTGTGTTAAGCACATTTAGAGATGTCACCCTCATAATTATTTAGAAATGTCACTCTGTGGTTGTCCGGTTTAGCCCTGGCTTGCCGGATTCACCTGGCGCACCTTGTCCTGCATGACCTGTTTCTGCCCCCGCCGCTTAGGCCAATCTAATCGAGGATTTACGGGCCTTTGAAGCCTGCCAGGACCGTTTCAAAAGCATCAATCACAGCCAGGAAATGGCCCTGCGGGCCGGCCCTGTGTACACCACCGAAGGGACTCGCGGTGAATATAACTACTATTTCAATGCCAGTAACACCGAGGGGAACTTCAGGGTTGCGTGTCGTGCCCACCGGCTGGGAAAGGTGCTTGATATCAGCATCGAGGCAGGAAAATGGGCCTTCCGCGGCAAGCAGGAGAGCTATCTCGCCGCTAGTTGATAAGCCACTTGTAGAGATCTTTCTAATTGAGTCCCGAGAACTCCGCGGCGATTGTCGCGGCTTTCTTTGGGGGGAGTTCAGCGGCCAGTAGCGCCAGGAGCTTCTCCAGTTCGGGTGTAAACTCGGCGGTCTCTGGAACTCCGCCTTCTAACAGGAGCACGATTTCACCCCGACTTTGATTGGAATCAGCACGGACCATTTCCATTAGTTCACCCAAACTGGTGTTAATCACGGTCTCAAAGGTCTTGGTCAACTCGCGCGCCAGCACTACCTGCCTGTGGGGGCCGAAACAGCTCTGCATGTCCAGCAGACACTCCTGTAGACGATGGGGAGCCTCATAGAAAATCAGGGTGCAGGATTCTGTAACCAGTTCCTGTAAGCGCTTACAACGCCCCGCCGTTTTCGCCGGTAAGAACCCCTCAAACCGAAACCGGTCTGTCGCCAAACCTGACACTGATAGTGCCGCCACCAGGGCGCTGGCTCCCGGAACGGGCACAACTTGCCAGCCCTGTTGGTGGGCGTGTCTGACCAGACGATAGCCGGGATCGGAAATCAACGGCGTTCCCGCATCGGATATCAGCGCCACCGATTTCCCTCTGTCCATCAAATCGTTCAGTTTTTTCAGCGCACGCTCATCACTGTGATCGTGATAAGCCAGCAGCGGGGTATCGATGCCAAAGTGCTGCAACAGGCGCTGACTGTGCCGGGTATCCTCGGCCGCAATCACATCCACAGATTTCAGTATTTCAACCGCTCGGGGTACCATGTCGGCGAGGTTACCGATTGGCGTAGCCACAATATAAAGTGCATTAGACGGGTTCACACCACTTCCAACTGCTCAATGAGAAACGCGGTAATACTACACTATGTCGCCGGCCTGGCACTGGCGCTGCTACTGGCCGCATGCGCCAGTCAACCAGGCGCGGATATCTCCCTGCCTGCAGAGTCGGTAATGCCGATCCCTGAAGCCCCCCCCGAGTTAACCGAACGCACAGCGGGAGAATATACCGAGTCCCTGCGTGGGGCCCGGCGCTACCTGGAGGAACGGGAGTTAATCCCCGCCGCTTTTGTGTTGGCTGAGATAGACAGTGCGCAGCTCCACGCCGTAGAGCTCGCCGACTTTCGGGAACTGAACATCCGCCTCAACTATATGCAGGGCAAACTCAATCGCGCCACTCAGCTCACCGGAGAAGCCCTCACTGATAGCAGCAAGCTGGATACCGAGACACTGTGGAACCTGCAGCAATGGCAGTTAAGATTGCTCAAGGATTCAGGTTCAAACCTACAGCGTGCCCGTTACGCCGCCAGCATACTTCCCCAGTATCCCGCTTCGGCGAGACAGCGGCAACTGATCGCGGAGGTGTGGCGCGACCTGCAAAGCACAGCTCTTGAACAATTGCAGCTGGCACGCAAGCAGAGCCGCGATCGAACCTGGCGCGCCTGGCTGGATCTCGCCCTGTTGCACAATGGTTTACCCATGGAGCCCAGTATCCAGCACGCGGATTGGCAGCGCTGGCGAGCTGCTCACCCCAGGCACCCAGCAGCTATCGACCCGCCCGGGGGACACAATCTCCTTCCCACCCAGATACCCTTCACTGTTGCCCTGGTCCTCCCTATGAGTGGACCACTGGCACAGGCTTCACAAGCGATTGTCGATGGTTACCTGTTGGCAATGATGAAGGCCCGGCAGCTGGGTTGGCCGGCGCAAAGCCTGTTGTTCTTTGATGTCACCAGCTTTGCCGATGTCAATGAGGCCTACCTCGCGGCCGAGGCGGCCGGTGCCGAGGCCATTGTGGGTCCGTTGACCCGGGAAAGTCTGGGACGCTGGCGGGCCGATTCATCGACCCCCATTCCCAAGCTGGCATTAAACTGGATGCAACAGCAGCAGCAAACGGATGGCCATATGTACCAAATGGCGCTGGCGCCGGAAGACGAGGCTCGCCAGCTGGCGCAACTTGCCTACGGCGATGGTGCCCGCCGAGCTCTGATTATTCAGCCGGCCAGTGCCTTCGGCGACGACATGGCCAACAATTTTGAGCAGGCCTGGCTCGAGCAACAGGGATCCATAAGCGCCAAGGCGATTTATTCCGATCCCGGTGATTATTCCAGCAGTATCCAGGGCGCGCTCAAATTAGCAGATAGTGAACAGCGAGCCAGGCAGATACGGCGTCTCATGGACAATCGAATGGAGTTTTCACCGCGGCGGCGTGAAGATATTGACAGTGTTTTCCTGTTTACCGGGAATCCCCAGGAAGCGCGCTCCCTGAAGCCTTTATTGGCCTTCCATTATGCGGGCGACCTGCCGGTATACTCCACATCCCACGTCTTCAGCGGCAATCCCGACCCACAACAGGATCGGGACCTGAACGGTATCCAGCTACTGGAGATGCCCTGGAGCCTGGAACCCGACAATTCCCTGCGAGCGGAATTGGAGCAACTCGAATACAGTGGCAAGCTCTCCGTAATGTACGCCCTGGGTGCCGACGCTTTTCTGCTACACTGGCGCCTGCCCCAGTTGCGTTACAGCAGCAATTACTCAGTACGAGGGTACACTGGCTTGCTCAGCATGGATGCTGAGGGACGCATACATCGGCAGCTGAGGCCCGCCTCAATCGTTTCCGGCATTCCGATTCCGAGGGCACAATAGAATTCGACAAACAGGGAGGTTTGTCCATGTCTGCTATCGGCAACAAATACGAAACCCGGGCCGCTGCTTATCTGCAAAACCAAGGCCTCAACATATTGGCACGTAACTTTCTCTGCAAAGTTGGAGAGCTGGACCTGGTGTGTAAGCAGGGTCGTGAGCTGATTTTCGTTGAGGTGCGATTTCGCAGTCACCCGGGCTATGGTGGTGCCCTGGAATCCGTTACTCGTAGTAAACAACGGAAACTAATTCGCGCCGCACAGGTCTACCTGCAACGACACCCGGCTTATCAAAACTGGCCCTGTCGGTTTGACGTGATAGCCATCTCTCCACCGGCAGCGGGATGTCATGAAGATCATGTACAATGGCTGCCCAACGCATTTACGACCTGAACGATTTTCTAAACTATGGATTACTACAAGGCCATCGCCCGCGGCTTCGAGGAAACCATCGAACTCATTTCGATGTCCGTCGACGAACTAGTGCCCCACATTCAGTTAGCCGGCGAACTATGCAGCCAGGCGCTGCTGAGCGAACGCAAAATTCTGGCCTGCGGCAATGGTTCCGGTAGTGCCCTGGCGCAGATATTTTGCAGCAATATGTTGCACCGCTACGAACACGATCGACCGGCCCTGCCGGCGATGGCCCTCAGCGGTGACGCCAGTACCATGTCCGCGATTGCCGCCTCCAGTGGCAGTAGTGAAGTCTACGCCAAGCAGGTGCGTGCCCTGGGCCAAGCGGGTGATATTTTGTTGGGCATCGCCAGCGGCGAGGGCAATACCAGCATCATCCAGGCAATTCGCGCGGCTCATGACCGGGAAATGATCGTCATTATCATCAGCGGCGGCGACTGTCCGGACATATCCAGTTTACTGCTGCCTGAAGACTGTCAGTTGCACGTGAACAGCCAGCGCTTACCGCGTATTGTGGAGATGCAAACCATGCTGATTCACTGCATTTGCGAACAAATTGATCAATCACTGTTTGGAAGCTATTACTCATGACATCTTTCTCGGCGCCTCTATCCACGATTTCTGTCCTGATCCTGTTGCTGTCTCTGTCCGGCTGCGGCAGCCTGATGAGCGGCGCTGGCGCTGAGCCAATGGAGCACGACCCCGGCGAGCGCAGCCTGGGTGCACAGATGGATGATGAAACCATCGAAACCCGGGCCATGGTGAATATTGACGCCGCTGATGAGGCGCTGAAAGCCGCCCATATCAATGTTATCAGCTACAACGGCTATGTCCTGATCGTCGGCCAGGTGCCAGAGCAAGCCCTCAAGGACAAAGTGTCGGCAATTGTTACCGAAATACGCGATGTGCGCCGTATCTATAACGAACTCGAAATTGCCGGCAATAACTCAATGATGACTCGCAGTAGCGACACGTGGATTACTGCCAAGGTCAAATCCAACCTGCTGGCCAGCTCTGAAACCGAGGGCAACCGGGTGAAAGTGGTAACCGAGAACGGGGTGGTTTACCTGATGGGACTGGCCTCGCAGGTCGAAGCCGATCGCATTGAGGCTGCCGCCAGCGCCAGTCAGGGCGTGCAAAAAGTAGTCAGCGTGTTCGAATATATCGACTAGAGCGGTTCAGTATTTTGGCACCTGGTTTTTCCCACATCAGCGAGGACGGCGTACAATAAGCGCCCCGTACTTCGTTGCCCCCGGTATCACAGGACCAATATTATGAATTCAGCCGTTACTCCAGACACCATGCGGGCGCAGCTGCTGCGCTTAAAGAAAGCACAACGCGCTGGCGGCTTCCCGAATGCCAAAACGCGCAAAGACCGCCTGCAGCGTTGTATCGACCTGCTGGTCGAGAATCAGGACGACCTGGTCAATGCACTGGATGAAGACTACGGCGGCCGCTCGCCTTACCTGAGCAAGATGTCAGAGGTGTTGCAGCCCATTGGTCATCTCAAGCATGCCATCAAGCACGTCGACAAGTGGATGAAGCCGGAAAAACGTTCCGCCATGTTTCCTATGGGCCTGTTCGGGGGCCGCGCCCGCCTCGAATACCATCCGCTGGGCGTGGTCGGCATCATGTCGCCGTGGAATTTTCCGATGGCAATGATTTTTCACCCCCTGGCCAATGCCCTGGCGGCCGGCAACCGCGCCATGATCAAACCCTCGGAATTTAACCCGAAAACAGCGGCACTACTGGAACAACTGTTCCAGCAGTATTTTAGCGAAGACGAGATAGTGGTTGTTAATGGGGGCCCGGAAGCTGGCGGCGCCTTTAGTGCATTGGATCTCGACCACATCATTTTTACCGGTGCCACCAGTATCGGCAAAATGGTCATGCGAGCGGCCTCGCAGAACCTTACCCCGGTAACCCTGGAGTTGGGTGGCAAGTCGCCTACTATCATTAGTCAGCAAGCCGATATCACTAAAACCGCGGAAATGATTATTTCCGGCAAAGTGATGAACGCCGGGCAGGTGTGTTTATCGCCGGACTATGTGTTCGTTCCAGAGGACAAGCTTGAGACCTTTATCGATACTGCCCGCAACACGTTTCTGAATATGTTCCCCACCGTCAGAGGTAACAGCGACTACGTGGCGGTGGTAAATTCGCGTCACTACGAGCGCATCACAGGTTACATCGATGAAGCCAAACAAGCGGGAGCCCGGGTTGAACCACTGGCGACCGATACCTATAACGCGGAAGAACAACGCATTCCCGTGCACCTGGTGGTCAACCCCGATGAGAACCTGAAGGTCATGCAGGACGAAATTTTTGGGCCCATTATGATCGTCAAAACCTACCGAGAGATGTCCGAGTGCATCGACTACATCGCCGATCATCCGCATCCACTGGGCCTCTACTTCTTTGGTGATGACAAAGCCGAACAGCAATACGTGCTGGAAAATACCCAGTCAGGAGGCGTGACCATCAATGACGTACTCATGCACGTTGCCAACATAGATCTACCTTTTGGTGGTGTGGGCAATAGCGGTATGGGCAATTACCAGGGTCGAGAGGGCTTCAAGACCTTCAGCCATGCGCGCAGCATCTACAAGCAGGGCTGGTTGAATCTACCCAAGCTGGCAGGCACCAATCCTCCCTACAATGCCGAGAAACTCGACAAGATGTTTGCCGGCCAGATTAAAAAGTAGCGCCGGCGAAGCTAAGCTGGGTCGGATCTGACCACCACCGTATCAGCAATCGTGATAATTTCAGTGATGGGAAGATTCGCCGCGGCGGCGTGATTGCGAATAGCCTCCTCGCCACTGGCTTTTCGTATATGCAGACGGTGCCAAGCGCACCGCCCGCTTCCTCCAAAACATAGGTGCGGATCCAGCGAATATCGTCCGGCATCCCGTCACCTATTTCTGTCGAGCGCGCCGCTGCCGCTTCGAGTGTGGGTCCATCGGCAAAACCATCGCGGCGTAAAATCGCATATAGATTCATTTTGCACTTCCTCGCTCTGAGTTCACTACCTTGAAAAGGCTAGTTCACACCCTGACAAGTCGCAACTTTCCCCGCCTACGCCGACTGGTTAAAAAGACTCGGTAACGCCTCTGCAGCCTGCTCCTGGTTGGTGATTACCGGGGGTTGGTTGCCATCGATATCGAGATAACCGTATTCCAGCGCCAGCGCAGCACAGGCGTACGCCCCGCCGCTTCGCTGCAGGCGATTCTCATCCTGGTAGAGGGCCGCAACCGCCATACCGGTGAAGCGCGGGCTCTCAGAAATGATCAGATCTATCGCTTGCTCCGGCCCTTCGTCGCCGGTGTGTCGCGGCAAGACCATTTCCATACCACCACCATCGGCTTTCTCCCGGCACTGGGAAAGAATGAGTTCGGTGCGGACCAGGCCCGGCCACAAGGACACAATAGTGACATTGTGGGGGGTCAACTCGTGGCAGAGATCGGCCGCCATTTTATCCAGGCCGGCCTTGGCGGTGCCATAGGCAACCGAGTGCAGGTAACTGACGGCGCCCATGGAGGAAATGTTGACGATAAGCCCGGACTGCTTCTCCACCATATGAGGACAGGCCGAAACAGAGGCTACATAGGCGGAGCGCAAACCCACTTGATGGACTTCGTCCCAAGCTGCCAGCGGTTGCTGCCAGGCCAGCTTGCCAATGTGCCGCTCCATGTCCTGTGCGGAGCATGCATTGTTAACGAGAATATCGAGGCCACCGTGATCTTTAGCTATCTGATCAAACAGGGCCTTAACATCATCGTCATTGCCGTGATCACAGCGCACGGCAATACCGACCCCACCCAGTTCATCGATTTCAGCGGCAGTCGCCGATACCGTCCCGCCCAGGGGGTTGTCCTCGGCTTGTACGGTGCGGCCAGTGACGTACACGGTGGCGCCGAGAGAGCCGAGTTCCAGCGCCACGCCCTTGCCGATACCACGGCTGGCGCCGGTCACCAGGGCGACGGTATTTTCGAGTGTCTGCGATGCTGTCATAGAATGTCTCTTGTGTTGTGAATTAATCAATTTGTGGTAGGTGAAAGTCTAAGCTAGCGGAATTAGCATATCGTCCGTTACCCGACCTCGGTGAATGGAGCCTGGCTCTCCTACCGCCAGAGCTTTACGCACTTCGGTCAAAGGTAGCGCCAGAAATTCCTCGTAGGGTTCAGCGATCAACAGTCCCGCCCGCTTGCCGCGCCAAAATGCTCGCCAGACATCACGGATTCTGATATGCCGGCTCAACACTGCCAGGAAAATAAACAGCGGAATAGCTCGATCATTGAACCGCTGCGGTAGTGAAAAACACATCAGCGCGCTCTCGCCACTATTGGTCGCGTCATAGCCGACAATGACATGCCACAGATCGTGCATGACCGTAAGGCGATCGGCGATGTACTGACGCACGGGGTCGAGCGTCGCATAATCGCGGGACATTTGATGTTGGTGTTGTAGTAATGCCAGGGAATCAAGCTGGTGGCGGTTGCTGAAGGTGAGAAAATGCCGACCCAGACTGTCCGCCGGCATTTCACCGAGGGCTTCCTTATCAACCAGCGCCAATGCCAGGTTGGGACGCCGGGAGAGAAGGTCCTGGCCCATAGCGCTGTCGAGTAGGCGCTGCACAAGCCGCTCCTCACTCATGCCGCCGATGGCATCACCCGTGGAATAGGCCGCATCAAGCACCTGGCTCGGATCCGCATCGCGAAATATCTTTATTTGCTGCCAGAGACGATTCCACTGTACCGGGCGCGGTTTCGCTGCTGGCAACGCGTCAGGCCGTACCCACTGCGAAGGCGCTGGTGTGCTCATCGCTGCTCACCATAGCGGTAGATCACTTCAAGGCCATAGGTACGCGGTGTGCCAAAGGCCTGGGAGACGCTCACGTCCTGGGTATAAATACTGTGTGTGATCCACTCTTCGTCGGTCAGGTTCCTACCCCAGAGAGAGACTGACAAGCTGCCGTGTAAACTGCCGAGCGGAATGTCAACCAGGCTCAGGCGTCCATCCAGTAGTTGATAGGCATCTGTACGGTGCACGTTCTTCGAGGCGAAGTAGTACTCATCACTTGCGATGTAAGTCACGTTCACCAGCGGCGTTCCTATAGGAGTCACAGCGAAAGTGTAGTCCAGAGTTAATGAGCCAGCATGTTGCGGTGACATCGGTGCGACAAATCGTTCATAGGCATCAGTCAGCGGATTGAATTGCAACGGCACATCCACATCCAGGTAGGTGTACTGCAACCCCAGGCTCAAGCCCGGCAGCGGTATGAAAACAGCGTCAATCTCAATGCCCCCTATTTCGATGGTTTCGCTGGCATTGATGGTTTCCGATACTGTGATATTTGTTGGGTCAGAAAAATCAATCTGCTTATCTTCGTAGTCGGAGTAAAAGGCTGCCACGTTAACCCTGGCTCGCTTGGCCCAAAAATCGGATTTCAGACCCAATTCAAAGGTTTTAACCCGCTCCTCATCATAAGCACGGAAGGTGCTCGAGCGGGTACTGGTACCGGGCGCGCGATAAGCAGTTGACCATTTTATATACGTACTCAACTGGTCATTCCAGCGTCGACTCAGGCTGATCAGTGGGTCGAGACTGTCGGAGTCAACATCCAGAACACTGTTGTCGGGCAGGCCCTGGAGCTGATGTCGACCCCCCTCCTTTTTGTCTTCGCTGTAACGTAACCCCAGACTGATTTCCAACTGTGGGTCCCAGCTCGGTGCCCATGTGGTTTGACCAAAAATGGCCCAGGATTCTGTCTCCACATCCACCACATTGTTTTCAAACAGCAGTGGCTCAGGCAAACGTAGATACGTGGGCAGGAACAGCGTGGTTGCACCAAAATTGTCAGATTCATCAATCTCTTCTTCGAACCAGTACAACCCCAGCACAAAGTCCATCGAGTCATTCAGGGCTGTGCCGTGCAATTGAAATTCCTGGGAGAACTGGCTCTGCTCAGTGTCAGTGGTCGCCAGCACGCCGGACAGCAACGGGCCAGCGGCAGCGATGGCCACGCCGATATCCATGTTGGCGAACGTCTCGTGGTCTAACTCACGCCAGGCAGAAATTGAACGTAAACTGAGTGCGTCAGTAAAATCGTAGTCTATGGTGAGGGCATGGCCCTCGATGTCAGAGCTATTCGGTTGCAGGGGTGCTATGTCGTAGCGCGTCTCATCTTCACGGTCCAGTTCGGGACCAATTTCTACCGTGGGGCTGCTCTGCATGGCGGGCATCCCGGTGAGGGGATTGTCCTCGATGCGGTAGAGTTGATAGTAGAGTTGGGTGGTATCCACCTGGGATTTATCATAGGCGTAGTCAATATTAAGACCCAGCGAGTCTTGCAAATCCAGCCTGAGCGCGGCGCGGCCACCGCTCTTGTCTTCGTAGTAATAGTCATAGGCGGCCGGGTCAGAATTTTCCACCCAACCATCGCGTTCAGAGGCCAGGTAAGAGATCTTGCTACTCAAGGCTCCCAGCGCAGGAAAGTTTACCCGCACCAGGCCCCGCTGGTAGTCCAGGTTGCCCGCCGTCAGCCCCACTTCTACACCCAACTCGCCAGTCGGTTTCTGGGAGATCATATTGACCGCTCCGCCGGTTGTATTGCGACCGAACAGTGTGCCCTGTGGTCCGCGCAAAACTTCCATCCTCTCCAGGTCAACCAGCTCCGCACCCAGGCCCTGCACTCGCCCCAGAGAAACGCCGTCCAGATAGATGCCAACACCGGCATCCTTGGTAATCTGGGCGGCGTCGGTATTACCCACCCCGCGCATGAAGATAATGGCCGTGGAGGGATCGAACGCGTAGGGAGCAATGCGCAGACTGGGTATATAGCCGGTGTTCAGGTCGCTGAGGTCAGTCAGGCCCAGTTTCTCAAAATCTGCACGATTCATGACTGATATTGCTACCGGCGTGTCCTGAATATTCTCTTCGCGCTTACGGGCGGTGACGATCACCTCTTCAAGAACCGGCTGAGCTGTGGGCTCTGCGGCGAAAACCGGCAATGCCAGCCCATTGCTCGCCAGTACCCAGAGCAGGCAAATCACTGGCAGGCCTGGCTTGAGCCTGCACTTGTACCTGGACCTGGCTACGACATCGATTAAAGTCTTCAAGGAAGTCCCCTCTGGTGGTCTAACGGGTGCATAAACTATAACTAATAGTATTAGTTTGTTGCAATAGCATAAGCCTCTGACGTAAAGTCTGTCAACTCACTTGAGATCACAAACCCATGACATGGAAACCAGGCAATGGCCAGAACCCGGCGCGTACTTGATCGAGACAGCGTAGTAAACCAGGCCGCCGAAATCGCCGATGAGATCGGGCTGGAACGCCTGACCATCTCGCTACTGGCAGACCGTCTCAATGTACGCCCGCCCTCGATCTACAATCACGTCAAGAATCTGGATGATCTGTACAACCAGCTGACCTACAAAGGCATCAGGGATTTGCAGGCGACCCTGGAAAACTCCGTGCTGCACACCGATGAAGACAAGAGATTGGCCGCGATGTCCAAGGTTGTGCGCGACTTTGCCAGACAAAACCCCACCTTGTTCCTGTGCGCCAGCAGAAACTTTTCGCTGAGCAGTGAAGACTTTGAAAATGCCACCGCGGGACTAATGACGGTGATTGACAGCGGATTCAGCAGTTTGCAGCTGGGTGCAGATAAATCCTTACTTTCGCAGTTATTCCTACGCTGCTTGATTAACGGCTTCATTAGCCTGGAAGCCAACAACGCCCTCGCCCCAGCTCAGGATACTGATGTTCTTTTCGAGCGCATGATCGAAATGGCTACCCGGGCAATCCTCGATTAGCGTCGGCCAGGATGGCGGGTACACAGCTGAACTCTCTAGAACAATTCGATAATCGGCGCTTCGTCATAGACCAGCGCCAGCGACGCGGCGACTTCTTGCGCAACCCGTTTGCCGCTCATATAAGCCCCGTGAACGGTCTGGTAGTGGGGAGAGCCCGCTGTGTGGCCTCTCCCGCGAAGAAAATTGTGTCCTGCACCGGCTTGGCCAGTACCGCGCGTTGTCCCACCCCGCCCGGTCGAGTGAAGGAGTAAGAGCCCCTGGAATAGGGGTCTGTGACCCAGTCTTTGTAGCGGTGCCAGCTCAATCGATCCTGCAAGCCGGTAGTGCCACTGGCAGCCTCCAGCCAGGCCAGCAACTGGACCAGGGCCGCCTCTTCACCCAGTGCACTGATGTCCCTGGCCATACTGCCGGATATCCAGGTACTGATTGCCTGGACACCATTGAGGGGGCCGTGCGGCGACAGGAAAGAAAGCCGCTCCCCCGCGGTATGGTATTCCAGGGACGCCGGGAATAAAGCTTTGCCGGTGTCCACCTGGAACAGCATATTGACCACGATGGCATTACCCATCTCCAGGGCCTCGATGGAGGCCAGCTTCCAATCTGGCAATGCTGGCTCCAGCGCCAGGGTGCCGCTCTGCAACACCCCAATCGACGCGGTAATAATCAAGCGCTTGGTGGTGAGAGTATGGGTCTGGCCATTCGAACGAAAAGACACACCGACCAGTTCAGGACGCCAAAAGACGCCGTCGACCTCGCTGGATAATTCAATTTGCCCGGTTAGGTTATCGGCCAGTTTTTGTGCCAAGGTCGAATAGCCACCAATCACCTGGAAATTTTGATCCACGGTTTCCTCCCAGGCTGACTCGGCCTCCAACAGGGAGTGGTAACTGATGGCCTCTGGCTCGGCGGTAAAATTCTGTGCCGCGGCGCCCAGATGTAGCTTTTCCAACGCGGTTAATTCGAGCGTATCCAGGAATTGCCCCCAGGAAATATCCGGCCCACTATAGCTGGCATAGCCCGCTTCTGCCTTAATCCACGCCGCTTCAACCGCCTGCGAGCTACTTTCCGCGGCTATCCCACCAGGGCTAAATTCAAGGCTGTGCTCCGCACCGTGGCTTGGTATGGGACGGGTTTGAATACCGAATTCCCTGATCAGTTCCCAGGTCGCCACCTTGGAGCCATGAATCATCTGGGCGCCCATTTCGACCCCATGATGTACAAGCTCGCGATCGATGTGGGAATGCACACGGCCACCCACTCGATCCCGCGCTTCCAGGACTAAAACTTTGAGGCCAGGACCTTCACGACCCAGCAGGCGGGCCGCAGTCATTCCCGAAATACCCGCACCAATAATGACCACATCGTAGTCGGCACCGGCGAATCCCTGGGCTTGAGCGCGACCAAGCAGCGAGGATGCACCGAGCAATGCGGTATTCTGGATGAAGGACCTGCGGGTCGACCGTGCCATGGACTACTCCGAGTCGCGATGGGTATATCAGGAATTGTCACATAAAAGCGGGCGAAATCGCCACTGCTTCACGGACTATCGCTATTTCACGACTTTGAGTGCCGGTTTGCGAATATCTCCCACAGGCTGGGGCGGTGTCGGGGGTGAATCTGTGGGGGGCTGAGGTTCAGTCTCTTCTTCAAACACCATGCCCTGGCCATTTTCACGAGCATAGATGCCGATCACTGCCGTCGTGGGCACGAAAACATCCGTGGCAATACCACCAAAACGGCCATTGAAACTCATCATCTCGTTACTGATTTCGAGATTAACCACGGAAACCGGGGAGACATTGAGCACAATCTGGCCGTCTTTAACATATTGCTGCGGTACTTCGACGCCCGCGGCCATAGCATTGACCAGCACATAGGGCGTGCACTCGTTCTCGAGTATCCACTCGTAGAGTGCACGCATAATGTAGGGTCGACTCGAGGTCATAGACATAATAAATACCTCGTGTCCGACGGGGACATGCCCTTACAGGCGCATTTCCCGTTCTTGCTCGGACAAGCTGGCCTGGAATGACTCGCGATTGAACAGGCGGTCCATGTAGGCCAACAAAGGCTTGGACTGCTTCGTTGCGCGGTACTCAATTCCCAGGGCCGGCAGGCGCCACAAGATCGGTGCAATACAGCAATCAACCAGGGTAAATTCTTCGGACATGAAGAACGGCTTATCAGCAAAAATTGGTGCAATGGCCAACAGGCTTTCACGCAGTTCCTTGGTAGATTTCTCCACCACATTGTTGGAGCGAGTGTGCTCGATAGCATCCACCTTGTCGCACCAGTCTTTCTCTATACGATGAATATAGAGGCGACTCTCGGCGCGGGCCACCGGGTATACCGGCAACAGCGGCGGGTGCGGAAAGCGCTCGTCCAGGTACTCCATCATGACCTTGGATTCGTACAACACCAGGTCACGATCGACCAGCGTAGGTAACGAATTATAAGGGTTCAGTTCAGACAGTTCTGAAGGGGGATGGGCGTTATCGGCCTCCACCACATCCACTGTCACGCCTTTCTCTGCCAGCACGATACGCACGCGATGACTGTAATGACTATAACTGTCAGAATAAAAGGTCATTGAAGACCGCTTTGCCACAACTCCCATGGAGAATCCTCGAATCTAAATCTTATATCAGTGAACGTCTTTCCAATATTCCCGGTTTAACAACCAGGTGAAGACGAAGAACAGTGCTATGAACAGCAGGACGTAAATACCCATGCGCTCTCTTTTGGCCGCCGCGGGCTCACCCACGTAGGCCATGAAATTAACCAGATCATAAACCGCGGTATCGAACTCTTCCGGTGACAGCACACCTTCTGTAACCAGTGTGAACTGGCCGCAGGGATCAGCCAGGATATCTTCACCGGTCAGGGGGTCACGCCTGATGCCGCCGTTGGCTGCCGCTACCGGGCCCATGGCACAATCTTGCAAGCCTTGCAATTCCAGCAATGCATGGGGCATACCCACATCGGGAAAAACCTTGTTATTGACTCCGTAGGGACGAGACGGGTCAACGTAAAATGCGCGCAAATAGGTATAGAGCCAGTCCACGCCACGCGCCCGTGCCACCAGGGTCAGGTCTGGCGGCGTCGCCCCAAACCACTTCTTGGCCTGCGCTTCGTCCATGGCATTTTCCATTAATGCGCCGATCTTCTGATCGGAGTCAAACATCAGGTTTGCTTGCATCAGGTCGTGGGGAATACCCAGGTCATCTGCCACCCGCTCGTAGCGAGAGTACTGGAGGGAATGACAACCAAAACAGTAATTCATGTAGGTCTGGGCACCTGACTGCAGGGAGGACTCATCGTACAGATCAATTTTCATGTGGTCCAAATGCACATCGGCAGCGGAAGAACCCACAGCCTTCAGCGGTCCAAACGATAGCGCGAAGATAATGACCACGCCCACCATCGACCCCCAGAACCCGATGCCACCGTCGTCGGTAGTACGTTCCGGTACCGGCTTGGTGTCCTCCAGGGAGGTCCAGAAAGGCATCAACAGGAAGAAGGCGAAATAGATAATCGCGCAAATTTGCGCCAACAAGGTGCGCTCTGGCGTCGGTGATTTCATACCCAGCACGCCCAGGATAATAAACGCGGCTGCAAACAATACCAGCATTACCTTGGTCATATTGCCTTTGTAACGCCAGGACTTGACCGGGCTGCGATCCAGCCAGGGCAGGATAAAGGGTATAGCGACCGAGGCTGCGAACGCCACAAAACCCCAGAACTTGTCGGGCACGGCGCGCAACACCGAATAATATGGCGTGAAGTACCAGGACGGCGCAATATGCTCCGGCGTTTTCAGGGAGTTGGCTTCTTCAAAGTTGGGGTATTCCAGGAACAGGCCACCCATTTCCGGGAAGAAGAACATCACGCTGCAGAATACGAACAGGAACACCGCAACCGCTTGCAGGTCGTGCACCGTGTAGTACGGATGGAAGGCCACGCCATCCAGCGGCATGCCATTCTCATCCTTGAGTTTCTTGATGTCGACGCCGTCGGGATTATTGGAACCCACCTCATGCAGGGCCAGCAGGTGTAACACCACCAATGCCAGCAAGATGATTGGCAGTGCCACCACGTGCAGGGCAAAGAACCGGTTCAGGGTTATGCCTGAGATCAGGAAATCGCCACGCACCCAGGTAACGAGTTCATCGCCCACCACCGGGATCGCACTCACCAGAGAAATAATTACCTGGGCGCCCCAGTAGGACATCTGGCCCCAGGGCAATACGTAGCCGAAGAACGCCTCCGCCATCAGCACCACGAAGATGAGCATGCCGAAAATCCAGATTAATTCGCGAGGCTTTTGATAGGAACCGTACAACAGGGCGCGGAACATATGCAGGTAGACCACGACGAAGAACGCCGAGGCACCGGTGGAATGCATATATCGCAGAATCCAACCGCCATCAACATCGCGCATGATGTACTCGACCGAAGCGAAAGCGGATTCGGAGTTGGGTACATAACTCATGGTCAGCCAAATGCCCGTTAACAGCTGATTGACCAGCACCAACAGCGACAGCACACCAAAGAAGTACCAGAAGTTGAAATTCTTGGGGGCATAGTAGCCGGCCATGTGAGTTTCCCAGGCTCGCATGATGGGCAGACGGGCATCGATCCAGTCGCGGAAGCTGATCAGTATATTATTCATCAGACAGCCTCCTGATCTTCGCCGATGGTAATGACGTTTTCAGTGTCATAACGGTAGGGAGGCACAATTAAGTTGGCCGACGCTGGCACACCGGAATAGACACGCCCGGCAAGGTCGAACTTGGAACCGTGACAAGGGCAGAAAAAGCCTCCTCGCCATTCATCACCCCCCAAATCTGCAGCGCCAACCTCAGGGCGAAACTTCGGCGCACAACCCAGGTGGGTGCACAATCCGACCAGCACCAATATTTCAGACTTGATGGAACGGCCGCGGCCTTCAACGTAAGCGGGCTGGTCTGAAATTTCGGAGTTCGGGTCTTTTAGCTCACCATCAAGTTGTTCCAGGTCGGACAGTTGTTCCGGTGTACGGCGCATCACATAAACCGGCTTGCCGCGCCACTCCACAGTGACCATCTGGCCGACTTTCACCTTGCTGACATCAAACTGGACTGGTGCGCCAGCGGCCCGGGCCCGGGCACTCGGATTCCAGGAACGAACAAATGGCACCGCTATCCCCACCGCACCCGCTGCTCCTACCGCAGTCGTGGCCGCGGTTAGAAAGCGTCTGCGGCCGGTGTTAACGCCGTCACTACCCATTATTTTCTCCCGTTTCTGAATACGACGCAGAGAACGCGTCGTGGGGGCTGAACAAAACCGTGCAAATACTAATGATTTTGCCCATTTGTTACAAGGATAAGCCTCTGAAACTTGGGCTATATCTAGATTTAACTGGAACCAGACCAACAAAAAAAAGCGCCCATTGTGTCAACAAACTGGACGCTTTTGATATTTGGAGCCGCCGTCGCGGGCTCGCACTTATCGCTTGGAGTACTGAGGTCTTTTACGCGCCTTACGCAAACCAACTTTTTTGCGCTCAACCTCGCGGGCATCACGGGTAACAAAACCAGCGGGGCGCAGGGTTGCTCGCAGTGACTCGTCGTACTGCAGCAGCGCACGGGTGATGCCGTGACGAATAGCACCGGCCTGGCCGAAGCTGCCACCACCTTTAACGGTGACGTTAATATTAAATTTGTCGTTCAGCTCTACCAGTTCCAGCGGTTGGCGCACGATCATGCGTGCGACTTCGCGGCCGAAATACTGGTCGAGGGGACGGCGATTGACAGTGATACTGCCTTCGCCATTTTGCAGGAAAACGCGCGCAGTTGAAGTCTTGCGACGACCGGTTCCGTAGTATTGGGTATCAGACATAGAGTGACCTTAAATGTTCAGTGGCTGCGGTTGCTGGGCAGTATGGGGGTGCTCAGAGCCCGCGTAGACTTTCAATTTTTTGAACATGGCCCGACCCAGGGGGTTGCGGGGTAACATGCCCTTAACGGCTTTCTGCAGGACGCGCTCGGGCGCCTTGTCGATCAGCTTCTCAAAAGAGATCGACCTAATCCCACCGGGATAACCCGTGTGGCTGTGATAAATTTTGTCGGTAGTTTTGGCACCGGTTACTCTAACTTTCTCGGCGTTTATGACCACGATGTAGTCGCCGGTATCAACGTGCGGCGTGTACTCAGCCTTATGCTTGCCACGCAGACGGTGAGCGATTTCACTGGCCAGGCGTCCGAGGGTCTTTTCCTCGGCATCTACCACATACCAGTCACGCTGTACTTCTTCTGCCTTGGCGCTATAGGTTTTCATAGTTTGTCGCCCCTAAGAGGCCTCCAATTTCGAGAGCGCGAATTCTACATAGCCGACTGTGCTAATACAAGGGGAAAAGTGCTTATTTCTCACATGCTTAAGATACAATCGAGAGCCCGCCGGTAGCACCTCTCAAGTCGCCATCTACCGGCTCGGAAAAACCATCGTGATTAGCACTTAAAAGCCGCAATTGTGCGCCTGCGTCGACACCCGCCATGGCCACCCCCAAATGACAGTCTGCGCCTAAATCGACACTCCAACAATCATATGGCTGCACGTTACCAGCACATTGGGCGGAAATGCCTCCATTATCGTCGAATATAAAGGTAAAACTATCCAACGGCGTGCGCAAGCCAGTGCCGCTCGCCTTCACCCAGGCCTCCTTCAGGGTCCAGTAGCGATAGAACCACGCTGCCAAGGCATCGCCCTGCCACTGCGCCAGGCCCTGAGCCTCTACTGGAGCAAAGTACCGCCGCGCCAGGCGCAAGAATGGGCGCTGACGAACTACCTCGATATCGACACCGACAGGGTGGGCTCGGTCCGAGATCGCGATGGCCAGCCGCTCGCTGCTGTGACTGAGGTTAAATTCCAGGCCGATGCTGGGATCATTGAGCTCGGGTTTGCCCTGGCTTGGAACTCTGAATTCCCAGCTAGCGGGTTCCCGCTCAACATAGGCAGACAGCACCCTGCGCAATAGCTGTTCACTGCTGCTGGAACCCGTCTCGGCAATCCAGACGTGCACCTCGCGACCGGCAAGTGGCGGCGACAAGACCATCAGTGGGCAAGGTCGGGGGTTGCTGCCAACACCTCCAGTGCGTCGGGGCGCACATGTTGGCGTTCAATTTCCTCGCGAATCAATGCCTCTGACACATGTCCGGCAGCCAGGCACTCTTTCAATAGGCCAAAGAAAAAGTGTTGCTGGGTAATGTCGGGGTGCTGATGGTATCGACCCAACAGGGCATATTCGCCCAACACATTGGCCCGTAATCGATTGAGCGCCCTCAGCAGCGGCGGCCGCTTGAACTTGTCCGCAGGGGTATAGTCAACCTGCAGGCCAGTCTTCCAGGGCTGGGTGCGACGCTTGGTATTGTGAAGCAAGCGCGTATTTTCATCGAGACGATCAAAATCGTTCCAGCCTTTTTCCAGGAAGCCGACGTTGGCGGGCTCTTCGTGAGCGAGCACCATCCACTCCTTGTAGTCCCGGCTGAAGCTGAATAACTCCTCAAACTCGGCTTCCGCATCCCAGTGCCGCAGCCCGGCGCAGTCCATTAGCAATACACTGGTAGCGACATTGCTGCTCTTTTCAGCCTTGTCAGAGCGATGCCGACCCATCACTGCCGCACCCTGCATATCACGATTGAGCAATTCGCAAATATCACCCACTGCAAATATATCCGGATCCATCACCACCGCTCGACCCTGCCACCGCATCAATTTCGGTGGCAGGAACCTTAATGGAGTGAATGACTGCAGGTCATTCATTCGCCAGGTGCGGGGACTTCCGGCACGTAAATATTCCCTGCCTTCCTGGGCGCGCAGATAATCGAAGTCTCGGGTGTGCAGGATTTGCACATCGAACTCTTCTGGCGTCTTCGAATTGCGACGCAGGGAATATTCGGCGACCAGCGCACCCAACCACTGTCGCTCATTAGTGTGAATATAGACACGTTTTTGCAAAGACATTCTCCACACACGAAACAGCGGCAGGTTATAAGATGATCGCCCCATACTCAAGGTTGTGGTATGTATTGCCGCATGGACCTTAGAAAGTGGCGACGCTATCTGCTCGACCGGGGTATCGTCCATATTTACGCAATATTCATTGCCGGATTCTTCCTGCTGCCGATGGCGGCGGGACACCGTCGCCTGTTCTATATTTTAGTCGCTCCTGCCATCGCCCTGTTGTGGCGCGAACTGCGTGAGTTTTACCGCGGCAACGCGCTATTTCACTGCCTGAGCATCTACACCCTGTATATGCTGGCCACCCTGTTGTGGGGGAGCTCGCAGGAGCCCGCGTTAATCATGGAAGCGCTTTGGCAGGCACTAGCCGTTGTGCCGTTTTGCCTGCTCAGTGGCTATCTCTGGATTCAGTACCCCCAGCGTATGGATATGCTGACCCATCGCTGTGTCTGGCTGGCCGCCACCGTGGCCGCCACCTCGATCCTGGTTTGGTATGCAGTGAACCCCTTTCCAGAAGCGCGCCTGGAACCACTGGGTGTCATGCACCACCCCAATAAGTCTGCCTGCGTCTACGGCGTAATACTTATGTTCTGCGCTTACTACGTGCTCACCGAGCGCGGTCGTGAAAATCGCGGCCTCTACCTGGGGCTGGCCGCT
This sequence comes from Halieaceae bacterium, assembly GCA_965237855.1. Taxonomy (GTDB): domain Bacteria; phylum Pseudomonadota; class Gammaproteobacteria; order Pseudomonadales; family Halieaceae; genus CBDEGK01. The sequence continues at coordinate 368,599 of CBDEGK010000002.1, forward strand.
ATTTTGCTGGCACTTATCCTGCTAACCCAGTCGCGCACTGCCCTGGCCGCCGTTTGCATAGGCCTGTTGGTGCTGGCGGGCTGGCGTGCCCTGGGTGCAATAGCCGGCGGGCTAACGGCGAGCTGGGTATTGATCGCCTCTAACCCCCAGGATTGGTGGCACCGGGTTTCCGAGTTTTCCTTCAGGCCGGGCATCTGGGAACAACAGATTTCTGCCATGTCCGGACATTGGTGGTTTGGCCATGGTTTTCGCGAGGACACCATGGTGGCTGCTTATGGCAAGCTTTTCAGCCACAGCCACAACAGCTATGTCGCCAGCCTCAGAGACGGTGGCATCATCGGGCTGGTTCTAATGCTCGCTATCCTGGCACTGGCGCTGTGGTGGGCGGTGCGCATGTTACTGGAGAGGAGAGAACGGATTTACCTGGCCTTGATCCTGTACGCGATGACTTGCGTTGCCATGGACTTTGACCGAATCCTGGTTGCACCCCGTGAATTGTGGTTATTCTTTTGGCTGCCAGTTGCACTTATCATGGCAGCCTACCCACATCGACACGATCCCGGGTTAAACCGCTACAGGAGCGCAGGTAGATGAAGCTGCACCGGTTGTTACTAATGAGCTTATGGATGTTTGCATCCACTCAAATACTGGCATCCAACAACTCACCCGCCTGGAAAGAGCTGAGCTTTCAACGTAAATCCATGTGGGGCAACGTGGACGCCAAAATGCAGTTGTACGCGGCTGAAGTCGGCGCGAAAATGCGCTGGAATCTAGACGTTAGTACCCGCGTGGGCAACAACAATGAAGAACAGGTAACTCTTCAACTGGCCTCACTCGACGGCCAGATTGTCGACAAGCAGCGCTTCAGCCGCGGCCGTAAAGACCGACGCTTCAAATCTTTCGATTACCGCGACAAGGGGATTGATCGCCTGCGCAAAGATCCCGCCGCGGGTGAAGCGGCACTGCCGGTGGAGCAGTGGAGTCTGAGCAACCAACAGCGCATCGAGTATCCCGACTTACCCGAGGGCGCCGTTCTCACCACCCCCTATGCACTTTTTCTGCTGGTCAGCGACCCTCGACTAGCACAACACGACGGCGAAGTATGCGTGTATGTCCACACTGACTTCAACGTCTACGAGGTGACGCTTCATAACAGCGGGGAACAGGAATTGGTCACCACCTATGCGCTGACCGAGGGCGATGAAGTCACTCAATATCGCAAGCAATCGGTAGTTGTCGATCACATCCAGCTCACAGTTGTCCCATTCAGTGAACCGGCACGGCCGGACTTCGGCGTGATGGGACTATCGGGACAGGTCTCATTCCTGGTGGAACAGGAACGGCGCTTACCACTGAGAATCCAGGGCAAAGCGCCACGTGTCGGTGATACCCATATCGATATGACTGGAGCCCACTATTGATCGGGCTGATCAGTAATCAGGGCAGCGGGCACAATCGAGACCAGTTCCAGCGATTAGCTCAGCAGCTGGATGCCCTGCCCGGCGTAGAGCACATTGTCACCCATAGCGCAGAAGACATTGGGCCGGCGTTGGCGAGTCTGCGAGCAAGCCAGTGCGAATACCTGGCCATCAACGGCGGTGACGGGACCGTGGCCGCAGTACTTGGCTATGCACTGGAGCACGAAATCTTCCCGCAGTTGCCACCGGTGCTGATTTTGCCCGGCGGTACGGCCAATATGACTGCCGGCGACGTCGGCATCAGTGGCAAGCTGAGCCGGGCGGTTGATAAATTTTGTCGCTGGCACAGCGGTGATTTGCCTGGGACCTCGGTTGAACGAGTAATGATGCGGGTACAGCTAAGCGCAGGCAGCGCGCCCCATTACGGCATGTTCCTGGGTGCAGGGGCAGTCATTCAGGGCACAGAATACGCCCATCGCGAAATTCATTCGCGCGGCCTGCGGGACGATTTCAGCGGCGCCCTGGGTGTACTGCGCACCGTGTGGGGCCTGGTACGCGGAGAACCGGAATTTTCCAGCACTGTTGGCATACAAGTCAGTATTCCCGAGCTGCAACTGCACAGCCAGCACCAGGCCTGGATACTTGCAGTCAGTAGCTTGCGGCGACTGTTCCTGGGCATGGATCCGTTCTGGGGTGAGGGGCCGGGAGGCATTCGCATTTCCATCATCGAAGGCAAGTGCAGCCAATTTCTGCGCACTTTTCAGTCGATAGCCCGCGGCAAAGCGAACAAACTTGCCACGCCCGAGAACGGCTATTTCAGCTACAACAGCAATGAAATCCACCTGCTGATGGATGCCGCCCTGAACCTGGATGGTGAAATACTTACAAGTTCCAGTGCCGCAGGACCTGTTAAAATCAGCACCAGCAAACCCGTTACTTTCATCCAGCTATGACTACATTCCCCATCGCAGGGGGCCCCACAGCAAGTGATACTCCCGCGCTGGCGGCCCTGACAACAACATTGCGCGAGCAGTATCGCGACAGTGTCGAGTACGTGCTCGCCTATGGTTCATGCCTGCGCAGCGGCGATATTTATGACGGCTTGCTGGATCTGTACCTGGTGGTAGACGATTACAGCAGTGCCTACGGCCACGGACTGCGCGCCACCAGCAACTGGCTGCTGCCGCCTAACGTGTTCTACGCCCAGCAGGAATATGAGGGTCGAATTCTTCGCTGCAAGTATGCGGTAGTCTCCAGCGCTGACTTTGCACGTGCCAACAGCAGGCGCAGTTTCGAATCCTATTTCTGGGGGCGTTTTGCCCAGCCCGTCGGCGTGGTCTGGGAACGCAATACTCAACAGCGTTCGCGGCTGGAGGCAGTGCTACTAGAGGCGGTGGACAGCTTCCTCAGTGCAGCCCTGCCAGCACTGCCAGAACAAGGCTCGTTGGAGCAACTCTGGAGCGAAGGGCTGTTGCTGAGCTACAACACCGAGCTGCGTACGGAGCGCAGCGGTCGCGCAAACGAACTCGCGCTGGCATCCCGGCAGCATTTCGAGACAGTGACAGAGCTGGCACAAGTGGACGCCCTGCAACTGTCTCGCAATGAACACCATCTGGACTACCGCAGTCACTGCAGCACCGGGCAGCGCCGCGGGGCAAAACTGGCATGGTCACTGCGTGCCATGTCTGGAAAATTGCGTTCGATACTAAGGCTGGTTAAAGCCCTGTTCACCTTCGCCGGTGGCTTGGATTACATTGCCTGGAAGCTCGAGCGTCACTCCGGTCAAACGATTGTTATTCCGCCACGGGTGAAGAAAATGCCCCTGCTGTTCGCCTGGGGATTTTTCTGGCGGCTCTATCGGCAGGGGGTTTTCAAATGAACGATGTGCGAGTGGCCGTCGGTATCTGTACCTACCATCGCCCCCAATCCCTGCGCAGACTGCTGGGTTCATTGGCGCACATAGAGCTGGGGCAGCTAGCGGCAGAAAACGTCTGCCTCTTCGTGGTGGACAATGACCCGCAGCTTGAGAATGCAGAGATATGTCGGGTAGCCGCCGACCAACTGAGCATCACATTGCAATACGTGGAAGAGACGCGGGCGGGTGTAACCAATGCACGCAATACGGTAGTGGAAAAGGCATTGGACTGGGGAGCTGATTTTCTGTCCTTTATCGACGACGATGATATCCCGCGACCGAATTGGCTACAGCAACTGCTGTACAAGCAATCCGTAGCCGATGCCGATCTTGTGTTCGGAAGCTGGCGCGCCGCAAAGGACACACCGGAGTGGGCTGTGCGGGCGGGAATTTTTCGCGATCCCACCCGCAACAAAGCGATCGGCGGCGCAGGCCGTTACGGTCTACCCATCTGCGCGTCTACCTGTAATGTTCTGGCCAGTCGTCAGATATTGGAAAAGCTCACTGCAATCGGAGATGTGTTTGATCACAGGTTCCGCTTCAGCGGTGGTGAGGACAAGGACTTCTTTATTCGCGCGCGGCAACAGGGTGCCGTTCTGGCCAGCGCCGATGATTCCATCATCAATCTCAGTTACGAGGCGGAACGTTTCCAGGCTCGTGGATTGCTGCGGCGCGGTTTCAAGGGAGGCTGTTCACAGGCGGGCATGGCGCGCGTTTACGGGAACCCGGGGAAAATAGCGCAGATAGTCGTCAAAGCGGGCTTCAAATTAATACTGGTAGGTCTTTCCCTACCTCTGACCCTGGTGCACAAACCCCTGTTTCTGCATCATGTTTACCGCCTCGGCAAGAGCGCCGGCGTACTCTATTCCCTGACCACCCAGCGAGCGATCAATTACTACGCCAAGGGCGGCGGTCCATAGACATTCGCTGACTGCACAAGTTGTGCCGCTCAGGCAGTAAACAATGCCCGCACTCGCTGTGCCGTCACAGGCAATTCATCCTCTTGCCGCTGTGCCGAATCCGGCATCGACTGAAGTTGTTGGCCGAGCCAAGCGGCCATACCCTGCTGGATCATAGCTTGCTGAATGCGGCTCACATCGCGGCGCATGCGGCGAGGCGCGACACTCATTGCCAGATGATGGCTGAGTGATTTGTAACGATAATTGTGCGGATGGCGCCACCAGGGGCCAGGGAGATCATTCATATCAAATATGTAGAGTGGCTTGCCCATGGCACTGGCCTCCCCCAGCATGGACATGCTCTCCCCGGTCACCACGAACTTATCCGCCAACGCCAGCATGCCGACATAGGGATTGTAACCGGGCGAGGCGGATGCATCATGGGCATAATGTGGCACCCGCAACTCGCCAGTCAGTGCCCGCCATGCGGTGGCCGGAGTACGAGCACTATTGGTGAGCAAAAGCGACCCACCGCTGAGCTCCAACAATTGCTGGGCCCGCTGTGCCAACTGCCTGGCCTTGCGTTCTGTGAATACAAAACGACCGCTGTTACCGCCTACCAGCATCACCAGGTAGGGACGCGGCAATGCTCCAGACTGCTCTCCAAGCAGTTTTGCCAGCACCTGGCCAGCCGCTGTCAGCTCTGTCTTGTCCAGGCGATGTAGAGGCAAGTTGTTGCAATGGATGTTTTCTGCCGCGGGCAGGAAATACTGCGGGGTGGTTATCACCAGGTCGTAGTTTTTCGGAGCTGCCCAGGGTCGGCCCAAATGCACCAGCTTGGTAACACCACCACTGCGCTGGCGAATCCAGCGGGCCACCGGCTCATTGCGGCGACCGGCGCTGATCACCAGGTCCGGCCAGGGGGCGGCCAGTGGAGAAGACTGCTGGCTCTTGATTCCGGCCAGAGTCGAGCCCGGCAACAAATGGGTCAGCAGCTCCCAGAAATGGGCGACAAGATGTTTCTCCTCACAGGGCCAACCCAACTCCGCTGCCAGGGCCCGGACCTGGGTGTTGTCACCGGCCTTGCGACCCAGCAGTAACCAGACGTTTGCTTCAGCCAAGAGTGCCCTCTCCCGCGCTGCTGCGATAGCGATAAAGTGGGTTCAACTGTTCGGCCAGTTGACGATCTATGACCGCGAGCTCGTTGTCATCAAAGTAGTCCCGGTAACCACCAACCTTGGCCCGCCGCACCTTATAACTGTCTGGATTGCTCTTGTCCCCGGGCACCATACGAGCGCCCGCCAGTTTGAAGCGACCAGAGCTCTCCTGCTTGCGCATATTCTCAACAGAACTGAGCTCAACAGCAGCGGCAATGTCGTCCTCACTTGCCTCGACCTGCATAAAGCTCAGCATCTGTTGCAAGTACTGTTGCGGGTTGCCACGCAAATCCTCGTAACGTACCAGGTGGAAGGCGGGGATTTTGTCAGATTCCCGCGCCCACAAATTAAGGTAGTCACATACAGCTTGGATACTGCCGCCATTATCGCCGCTGACGAAATCGAACAGCTCCATTTTCGAGTCGCGGTCCGGGTAATTGTTGATGGCGACCTTGCCCGGCTTGAGACGATACTTCCACTGGAAAAACTGGGACACAGCAACATCCCGTGGATCCCGTGCCACCAGGATGACTCGTTTGCCGTAATACGGTTGCTTGCTCTCGGCATCGCCGGTGAAATCCTTGATGTAATTATCGTGGGTGAAAAATATGCGGGGAATGCGCCGATTCATATTGTGGAAATTATCAAAACCCAGCAGTGCGCTGTCGGGAAGTTGATATAGGGTGCGAAACAGGTGTGACAGCATGACCCGTACCCAGGTGCGGCCGCTCTTACCAAATGAGACCACGACCACATCCGCTCGCTGCAGCAATTTGAGTTGATCTTTCCCGCGCAGACGCCGCTCTGCCGCCAGCACCTCCGACTCGGGCCGGTTGCGCAGGTGCAGGTGCAGGTAACGCCGAGACAACTTGCGTGTGGCGGTTTGAAAAAACTGGCGGATCATCTGCAGGATATGCAACATGGAGCTTTCCCGTCATTAACAAGGGCGCAGGATCATATAGTAAATTCCCCGCCCAGGCAGCAGCAGAAAATACCACAATACACACTCACAGATTTCATTTTACTCAATCAGGGACTGTATCCGCGCCGTCGTCCGGGGCACGTCATCGGGTAACTCGGTATCTGGATTGTGAAACGGCTGCCCCGCCCAAACTGCCAGACCGCGTCCCACCAGCAATTGGTGGAAGGCCTTGAAATCGCGGGTAGACGACAGCAGAGTGAACACATCGAGGTGAAAGACCAGGCGTGCCAGTCGGTGTCGAATACCATCCCGGGTGTTTTCCCGGCGCGGGTTAAACAACCAGCGCGCCAGCGAGCGGCGATACTGATCCAGGCGACCCAGGGCACCGTAGGGTAAATTGTAAATTGCCAGTGGGCGGCGTAAATACACGACCTCCACCATCATGGAAATACTGTCACCGCTAACGATGAATCCATCGGCCAGTCCCATCAGGGCGCGATAGGGATTGTCCTGCCCCTGCGTAGACCACTCATACAATATCGCCTGTTCCGGCAAACCTTCTCTCAGCGTGTCGACGACAACGGCCGAGGTGCGCCTGGAGGTAGTAAAATAAGGCGTTCCACCCAGGTCCTTCACGACCCAGTTGGCCAGCTCAATCAGTTCCCGGGCTACCTTGCGGTTCATCGCGTAGGGGCTGGTGGCGCCGCCTATCAGGAACGCTACCAACGGCCTCGGCAGCTCCCGCCAACGCTCGCGCCAACTGTCCGCCTCGGCCGCCACCTCAGCTGAATCCACTCGCATCAGCGGCAGGCTGATGGCCTGGCAATTGGGCATCGGCGGCATGTGCTTTTCTGCACTGCAGATGATCAGGTCGAAGTCGAGCATGCGTCCCGTGGGCTTACCAACCAGCACTACCTTGCTACGTCCCACAGACTGTTGCTTGACCCACAAAGCCACCATTGATGGTCGTCGCCCCACAGTGAGAATCAAATCGGGCCACGGTTCCTGCAACTGATCTGATTGTTCGAGATCTATATGATGCAGCGAGGGCGAGAATCGAGGTTTGCCCTGCGCATACTGCGGCAGCATGTGCATATACTTTCTTTCACAGGCCCAGGGCAAGGCGTCGGCAATGGTTTCTACCTGTCCATTATCGCCGCGCTTGTCACTGACTATGACCCAGGTAGTTGGATGAGACATGCCTGAGAGTATGTGGCAAGGTTGCGAAAATAACCAGTTCCAGCGCGGCTGATGTACAATGGCCGCGGTATTCCGCAGGGACGCAAGCCCTTGATCATCGATCGATATATCAGCACCGAAATTATCCGTCCATTTATTAGCGGTCTCGGATTATTGGTGCTTGTATTCATCGGCTATTCAGCAACCCTGCAATTGAATCTCGCCGCCGAGGGACAACTGTCTCTGCTATCCGCCTTCAAACTGATCGGATTAAACACCCTGGTCACGCTGGAAATCCTGATGCCCTCGGCCCTGTTCTTTTCCGTACTCGCAGCCATTAGTCGCATGTACCGTGACGCGGAAATGACGGTTCTGTACGCCTCGGGCGTGAGTCGCTATCGCATCCTCGAATCGGTGTTCAAGCTGTCGGTACTGGTGGCCATCATCACCGGCATCATCTCCATCGAGGGACGGCCCTGGGCTTACCGGGAGGTGTACCGGCTGGAAGCTGAGGCACTGGCGGAATTCGATCTGAAAAAGATGGCTAGCGGCGAATTTGTCAGCATGGGCAAGAGCGACTATATCTTCATTGCCGATGATATTGATCTCGAGCGAGGCTTGCACAAGAATGTGTTCCTGCACAAGAAACACCGCAAGGACAAACGTACCGAAATCATAGTCGCCAGGGAAGCCTCGCTGCCTGCGCTCAACCCGGGTGCCGCCCTCAATGCCAAATTCTACGACGGCTATCACTACTTGTTGGATCAGCGCCGATCGCAAGACGTGACCATGCGCTTCGGCGAACTGACCATCAATCTGGAGAACAGCGAGGCTCACAACACCTATAGACGCAAAGCGGAAACCACAGCACAACTGGGTCTGTCGGGAGAACCCAAAGACATAGCCGAGTTTCAATGGCGCCTGTCAACACCGTTGCTTACTCTGCTGTTAGCGCTGGTCGCCGTGCCGCTGGCGAAAACCAAACCGCGTGAACCCCGCTTTCGGAGTTTTTTTGTCGCCATCTCGATTTACGTGGGCCTGTTCGGGCTCACCAGCGTCACCCGGACATTCATCGAACAAGGCCGTATTGGCGCCTTCCCGGGTATCTGGACAGCCTATGGCGTGATATTCATCGTCTTGTTGTTCCTGTTGCGCCAGCCGCAGGCGCGCTCCCGGTGAGCATTATCAGCCGCTACATTGCCATTAACCTGATCCAGGGCTGGCTCATGGTATTCCTGGTACTGGGCACCGTGTTTGGATTAATTGGGCTGATCGATGAACTGGACCGCACCTATGGCAACTATGGGGTGTTGCAGGTAATACAGTTCACCCTGATGTCCATGCCCACGCAGTTACTGGATCTGGCACCCGTCATCGTCTTGCTCGGCACCATCGTCGCCCTCGCCGGGCTGGACAGACACAATGAATTAACCATCATTTGTAGCGCCGGCATTTCGGTGAGGGCCTTATTGAAAGCCATTGCCCTACCTACGGCAGTCCTGATGATAGTGCTGTGGCTACTATTGGAGTATGTTTCAGCCCCGCTGTTTCAGGAGGCCCAGCAAATGAAGACCGCTGCCCGCAATGACAACCCCAACCGACTGCCCGGCGGTGGTGTTTGGTCGAAACAGGGCAATCGTTTTATTCACCTGGGCGCCATGCACGAGGGCAAAAAACCTGGCGAGATAAGCTTGTACCGCTTCGACGACGAGGGCCGGTTGCTGTTGGCCCTGGAAGCCGCCAGCGCCAAGGTGAGCAGCGATCGGCGCTGGCGTTTTCAGCGGGTCAAGCAGAAACAACTGGTCGCCGATGAACTGGCCACGTCGCGCCTCAAGGAGGTAGAGATCGGCAATCTCTGGTCCAAAGCGGAGCTGCCGACACTCTCGCTCACCAGCCAGAGCATGCGCCTGTCGGTGCTCAGGGACTACACCGAGTATCTGCGCAGCAACGATCAGGCATACCAGGACTATGAAATGACATTCTGGCAGCGCCTGACTCTGCCCATCACAGTGGCCGCGATGGTGTTACTGGCAACGCCCGTTAGCGCTAGTATCGGCTCACGCCGCAATCGCAATTTCGGGGTCAACATAGCCATCGGCGCTATGATAGGCATATTTTTCTATCTCGGCACCCAGATCGTTTACTCGGTGGGACAATTGATGCAAGCCAGCCCCTTGCTCACCACACTGTTGCCGGCCCTGGCTGTGATTGTGTGCAGTATGTTCATGATTCACAGGATGCGGTGGTAGCTACCCATGCGCCTGATGCTCAGCTTTTTCACCGCCTACCCCCTACAGACCGTACTGATGTTAGTGGCTTTGCTGTTGTCGGCCCTTATGGAGGGACTTGGCCTGTCGGCACTGCTGCCATTGCTCAACGTGGCGCTCGGCTCCCAGGCCAGCCTCGGAATCGACCTTCCCGGCAGCACCCTGCAGAACGATTTCGAGCGACAGGTACTCGAGGTATTGGGCTGGATGGAGATTGCGCCCAGCCTGCTTAACTTGCTGCTGATCATTGTGGTCATGGTGCTGTTAAAGAGCATTCTGCTCATTGTCGCCAACCGACAAGTTGGCTATACCGCCGCCCAGGTCGCTACCGATATGCGCTTGAATATGTTGCGCGCCATCATGCGCAGCAAGTGGGAGTATTTTCTGCACCAACCGGTGGGTAAGCTGACCAACGCGCTGGCCACTGAGGCCCAGCGATCTTCAACATCTTTCGTCCACGGCGCCACCGCTCTGACTTACCTGGTGCAAGCCGTGGTCTATGCCGGTGTGGCTTTCGCCGTGTCCTGGACTGCGAGCGTGGCAGCACTGGTTGCCGGCGCCCTGGTCATGCTGGCATCTCACTTCCTGGTGCGGGTAACCCGTCGCGCTGGCAAACGACAAACCAAGATCCTCGCGGCACTCATGGCCAATATGACCGACACCTTGCAGTCGGTGAAGCCGCTGAAAGCGATGGCGAGAGAACACCTGGCGGACCACGCCCTGGCAGGCGACACCAATCGCCTCAACAAATCTCTGCGCAAGGCGGTGCTGGCGGGAGCCGTATTGAACGGCGCGCAGGAACTACTGTTCACCCTTTTTATAGCTATCGGTATTTACGCCGCGCTGGATATATTCGCCATGGAATTGCCAGTGGTGATGGTGTTGGTGGTAACCCTGGGCCGCGCTTTTGCCTTTTTGGGCAAAGTGCAGAAGCAATACCAGAAACTCGCCCAGGGTGAGAGTGCTTATTGGGCAATGCTGGCTTCGATATCTGATGCCGAGCGCGCCCAGGAACAACTCTTCGGTGGAAGCGAACCTGTATTCAATAACAGCATCCGCTTCGTCGACGTCAGCTTCAGCTACGATCAACACTCGGTGTTCCAGGATCTCAACCTGGAGATTAAGGTGGGGGAAATGACCACCCTGGTAGGGCCTTCCGGGGGCGGAAAAACCACCATTATTGACCTGACCATTGGCTTGTTACAGCCCCAGTCGGGAACGATTGAGTTGGACGGCCTGCCCCTGGGAAACCTCGATATACGAGCCTGGCGCAGTATGATCGGTTACGTGCCGCAGGAAACCGTATTGCTACACGACAGCATTGAGCACAATGTCACACTTGGCGATTCAGCGCTGGGAACAGACGACGTAGAGCGCGCCCTCAGAGCCGCAGGTGCCTGGGAATTCGTCGAACGCCTGAGTGAAGGCAGCGCCACCATTGTGGGAGAGCGTGGTGGCAAATTGTCCGGTGGGCAGCGACAGCGAATCGTGATCGCCCGCGCACTGATCAATCAACCCCGGCTACTGATTCTTGATGAGGCCACCAGCGCGCTGGATTCAGACAGTGAAGCGGCCATAAGACAGACCATGGAAAGCCTCAAAGGCCAGTTGACCATCCTCGCTATTACCCACAACCGCTCCATGGTGGAAGCTGCTGAGAGGATTTACCAACTGGGGAATGGCAGTGCCGAGTTACTGAACAGTATCGACGAGAGCAGGCTCGTCAAATAGGGCGTTAACGGCGCGTACGGCCGCTTGCATATCCCCACCCTGTTCCATCTTGTTGGACTCTTTTCCTTGCTCTAACTGCTGGCCTAACCAGCAGGCACGACCGCGCTGAACCAATTGCTGGTGTACCAGGCGAATATCACGACTGATCTTCTGCCAGATAAAGCGCATGAGAAATCGATACATCACACCGCCCAGGCGCCAGTCATTGTCAGACCAACTGCCGCTGGCACGATCCTGCATGGCAAACACTCCCCGACCCAGGTCGAACATATAGACCGGCTTACCGGTAGCGCAGGCCTCTGACAACATCGAGATACTGTCGCCGCTGACGATGAACCGCTCCGCCAGAGCGAGTACACCCAGATAGGGATTGGCGTCATCCTCGGGCTGCCAGCCATAAAAATAATTGGCGACATCGAGCTGTTGCTGAAGCAGTTCAGTTGCCGCCGGGCTGGTGCGGGAACTGGTGGTCACCAGCGCCGAGCCACCGCTCTGCTTAATCATCTGGTTGATCTCACCCGCCAGCCGTTTTGCGGCTTTTTTCCCAAACGTAAACGGGCCGCTGTCGCCGCCGACAATCACCGCAGTATAGGGTTGTGGCAGCTGCTCGAACTGGCCGTGCCACTGAGCGGCCGCCACTTCTAAGCGCGCTGCATCGACGTTGCTCAGGGTGAGGACATTCTGCAATACATTGCTGCGCTCGGGGATCCGGTACTGGGGGGTGGTGATGACCAGGTCAAACCGGCTGGGGTCTGCCCAGGGGTTGCCAACATGAACAATCCGGCTGCGCCCCCCCGACTGCAGCTTGATCCAGCGGCAGACAGCCTCGTTGCGCATACCGGAAGATATTACCAGGTCCGGCCAGGGTGCTTGCAGCAGGTCCGAGTCAATAATCTTGATGCCACGGAGATCGCTGCCTCGAAATATGTTTGTCAAAATTTCATATTTCCGATAGCTCAGCCGCTTTATCTCATAGGGCCAACCCAGCGCATCCGCTAGCGCCAACACCTGGTTGCGCTCACCGGCTCTATAGGCGTCGATAACCCAAACTACTGGCATTGGCAAAGTTCCGTCGGTATAGTTCCAAGCACTGAAATCTAGCGGCTTGGCGGGATCAGCGCAAGGCCATACCCCCACTCTTTCTCATGGCCTGGAAGCTAAAAGCATGGCAGATCAACAGCAATATCTTCAATTCATGTACGGAATTCTCGGCCAATTGAACAAGCCCGGACTTGAGTTGTCTGAGTCTACCGAACTGGTTGCTGACGTGGGTATGAGTTCGCTGGAGGTCATGGAATTTATCGAGAAAATTGAAGACGAATTCGATGTAACTATTCCACTGAATATCCTGCCTGACATCAGCACTATCGGCCAACTGGCAAATAAATTGGAAGAACTGGAAGACTAAATCGCATGTTGTTCGATAAGTTTGAGACCATGGCGCAGTTCCAACAGGAGCTGGCTGAACGCAATGTTAAGCCCTTCGGTGCGGTAACCGAGAAATTTCTGTCGCCGACGGTCGGCATCGTCGGTGGCTACGAAGTTATCCTGGCGGGCACCAATAATTACCTGGGCCTGGCGTACGAACCTCGCTGCATCGCTGCCGCCCAGGCCGCCGCCGAAAAATGGGGTACCGGTACCACCGGCTCACGCCTGGCCAACGGTTCATTCGTAGAACATGAATTACTCGAGCAGGAAATGGCGGATTTCTATGGCGTCGACCATGCCATTAGTTTTACCACGGGTTATTCATCAACCATGGGCATGTGCGCCACCCTGGCCGGCCCCGGCGATGCCATCCTGCTGGACGCAGACAGTCACGCCAGTATTTATGCAGGCGTGCAATTGAGCGGCGCTGACATTATTCGCTTTAAACACAGCAATCCCGAGGATTTGGCCAAGCGACTCAAGCGCCTTGGCGATCGCGCAGAGAACACCTTGATCGTGGTGGAAGGCATCTACAGCATGCTCGGTGATACTGCACCGATGCAGGAAATCGCCGCAGTCAAGCGGGAGTACGGCGGCTACCTGATGGTAGACGAGGCCCACTCCATGGGCGTACTCGGGGCCACCGGGCGCGGTGCAGCGGAAGCGGCAGGGGTGGAAGACGATGTGGATTTCACCGTCGGCACTTACTCCAAAAGTCTGGGTGCTACCGGTGGTTACTGCGTCAGTAAGCACGCCGACCTGGAGATTATTCGCTATTGCATTCGCGCCTATATTTTTACCGCGTCCTCCTCACCTTCGGTGGTGGCATCGACCCGCCAGGCTTTGCAGATATTGCGGGAAAAACCGGAGCTGAAAGACAAGCTTTGGAGCAATGCAGAACACCTCTACAGCAGCCTGCAAGCCATGGGCTTGCCAGTGGGACCGACGGTTAGCCCGGTAGTGGCTGTGGAACTTGACGACCGCGACCAGGCCATTCAGTGCTGGAATGAGCTGATGCAAGCCGGCATCTATGTAAACCTGGTGGTGCCGCCGGCGTCACCCTCTACTAATTTCCTTCTGCGCTGCAGTGTCAGCGCTGCCCACGATCGTGACCAGATAGATCATATTATTGCTGCCTACGCTGGCCTGGTCAGTTCAGGACTGATTAAAACTCAACAGGTCGCCTGATGGAAAAGCTGCTCATTTCGGGGAACGGCCCACTGCTGGGTGAAACGCCCATTGCCGGCGCCAAGAACGCGGCGCTGCCAACGATTGCTGCCACGCTGCTCAGCGAACAACCGGTTACCATCAGCAATGTGCCAGAGGTGCGGGACATCAACACAGCGATCGAGTTGTTGCTGCTGCTGGGTTGCACTGTCGAGCAAGCTGGCACCCAGATCACCGTTGACAGCAGCGGCGTGCACTCGGTCCGAGCGCCCTATGAACTGGTGCGAACCATGCGTGGATCAATCCTCCTGCTGGGCCCGCTGCTGGCCCGCTTTGGCGAGGCCAATGTGTCATTGCCCGGCGGCTGCGCCATCGGCTCGCGTCCGGTCAACGAACACATAACCGGGCTGGAAAAAATGGGCGCGGAAATCGCCATAGACGCTGGCTACATCAAGGCCAAGTGCCAACGCCTGAAAGGCGCCAACATCACCCTCGAAGTTCCGTCGGTCACCGCCACCGAAAACCTGATGATGGCCGCCAGCCTGGCCGATGGTGATACGGTATTGGAAAATGCGGCCATGGAACCCGAGGTGGCAGACCTGGCGGCAATGTTGTCAGCGATGGGGACACGAATCGATGGCGCTGGTACGCCCACCATCCGCATCTGTGGTGCCGATAAACTAAACGGCACCATTCATAGTGTTCCACCGGATCGCATTGAAAGCGGTACATTCCTGGTTGCGGCCGCTGCCACGCGAGGCGATATCACTATTCGTAACACTGAACCCAAACACCTGGCTTGCGTGCTCAAAAAACTCGAGGAGACAGGCGCCAACATCAGTATGGGCAATGACTGGATACGCCTGCAAAGCCACGGCCGCCGCCCCAAGGCCGTGAGTATCAGTACTGCGCCCTATCCTGATTTCCCCACCGATATGCAGGCCCAGTTCGTTGCTCTCAACGCGCTCGCCATGGGCACCGCAAGCGTGGAGGAAAACATTTTCGAAAATCGCTTCATGCACGTTGCTGAGTTACAACGTATGGGCGCGGACATAGAATTACAGGGACATACAGCACTTATCAAAGGTCGTGAAAGATTGCAGGGGGCACCGGTTATGGCGACGGACCTGCGCGCATCCGCCTCATTGATTATCGCCGCATTGGCGGCCGATGGAGAAACCAGTATTGACCGGGTGTATCACCTGGACCGTGGTTACGCCAACATCGACGAAAAGCTGGCAGCATTGGGCGCCAATATAAAACGGGTTGGCAGCGCCTAGGCGTCGCTGTTCACAAGTCTTCGGCGCGCAATTTTTCGAATGAGCCTCGCACCATCACCAGGTCGGAAATAGAGTCAACGTCCACTGCTGCGTTGGCATAGGGCAGGATAACGACGCGCAACCGCAGCCCCAGACGTTTGCTCAGTTTAGCCAGGGCCTCTTCCAGCGACAACATGCCGAAGCGATAGCGCAACACCGCCCACCATCCTAACAAACCAATAACAATCAGCGGCTTTTTGCGCTGTTGCTCGATCTTGCGCCAGTAATTGGCGAGTCGGCGTCCCTCGGGGGTCAGGAAAGCGAACAGGTTACAGCCGCAAAACTCGCCGTCGCTGAAACGCAACACCGTCTTTTTCATATCGGGGTAGGCCTCCTGCACCAGAGCATGCGGCGCCAGGCCGACGGTAACATCGACGTCATCCGCCAGGCTTTGTCGACCAAAGGCATCGACGATTTCTGGCGTGAGCAATGGATGGTCCGCAGTGGTGAGCAGAACCGCCTCGTCCTGGGGCAAGGATTGTAGGGCGCTGTACGCGCTGGTGCTCGGAGTCGCCAGCGGCGCCTGCCATACGATCTCATCTGCCGCTACCCACTCTGCCAGCTGCCCATCACTTGCCAGCTCATCTGCCTGCGGCCCCGACAGCAATATCTTATCCACCACCTGGGAATTTTTAAGCGCGGCAATCACTCGCCGCACCATCGGCTCACCATCAATATCGATCAGGGCCTTGCAGCCGGCATTGGTGTGATTGATCAGCGAATCTTCCTTGGTACGGTCTCCGGCCAGGATAATGGCCGACAATCGGTGAGCGTCAGGGTCTAATTGCATGGGAAATGCGCGCTTCTGCGGCTGGAAAGGGGGGCAGTATACCGACGGGCCTACAGGCCCACAACTGCACCGGGAATCAATTAGTCATATCCGGCCATAGCTGGCGAATAAATTATATTGTTTAATAACAAGGACTTGGAGGTGTGGGATTAGGGGAATCGTGGCAGCATGACATACACTCCCATTTTTACAACGAATGGCGGCGCGAAGACCTCAATAAATAAGGCAAGTTTCTGCAAGCAATTGGTATTATTACCTTCAAGTGCCTGATTTGATTTTGATAATATCTACCCATCGGGCACATATCACACAATAACGCTCGAATAACGGTACGGCACCGCGCAAGAGACTTCACCAGGGCAGTCAGGTTATGGGCTCTCAGGTTGATATGCAATAGCGGGCCCAATACCAAATCAGGTTGGGGACTACAGAGTCAGCATGTAGCTGGCACTTTGATTTAGCTTTGACGGGAATTTTGCGTCGATAATGCGGGGACAATGTTTTGCAATTTGATGCCACTCCAACCAGCCACAATCTAAGTTTCAGGGCTGCAGATTTCGCGACCCTGGCCGATGCTCTGGATTATGCAGCCCAGGGTGAAACAGGCGCTAACTTCTACAGCGGTCGCGGCAAACTTCACACCACCCTACCCTTTTCCGAACTGCGTGACGAAGCCATCAGGCTCGCCAAACAATTGCTCGGCCTGGGCATGGAAAAAGGTGAGCGCGTTGCACTGGTCGCGGAAACAACACCGGACTTCATGAAGTTTTTCTACGCTTGCCAGTATGCAGGTTTAATTCCGGTTACCCTGCCAGTCACCGTCAAGATGGGGGCACACAGTATCTATGTAGGTCAGTTGCACCGCCTGCTGGAAGCCAGCAATGCGGCCGTGGCGGTTGCCTCCGAAGGCTACCTGCCGTTTCTTGAAGAGGCCTGCGAAGGGCTACAGCTGCGTATGGCGGATCAGCCCGAGTCGTTCTACCGCTTGCCTGTCAACGATATTGAGCTCCCGCAACTCGACAGTGACGATATCTCATACATCCAGTACACCTCCGGCAGTACCCGCTTCCCCCGCGGCACCATCATCAAGCACCGCACCGTGATGGCGAACCTGCAGGGCATTATCAGTGACGGACTCAACATAACCGCCAAGGACCGCCTGGTTTCATGGTTGCCCTTCTATCATGATATGGGCCTGGTCGGTTTTGTCCTGACACCGGTTGCCGCACAGTTATCTGTGGACTTTCTCGACACCCGCGAATTCGCCATGCGGCCGCGTCAGTGGTTGAACCTGATGACCAAGAGCAAGGCGACCATATCGTTTGCGCCCTCTTTCGGCTACGACCTGGTGGCGCGTCGACTGCGCGAGAATGATATTGAACAATATGATTTGAGCAACTGGCGAGTGGCGGGTATTGGTGCCGAGATGATTCGCCCTCAAACACTGGATCATTTTGCCGAGGTGCTGGCATCCGCCGGTTTTGACCCGCGCGCATTCACCGCCTGCTACGGCATGGCAGAATGCACCCTGGGCGTGAGCTTCTCCGCTCTGGGTGAGAGTTATAGCACCCACTACGTTGACAGCGACCACCTGGCCGATCACCACAGGGTTGTGTTGATGGATGAAGACGACCGTGAAGGCCGCGGCCGTCACTTCGTGAACTGCGGCAAACCCCTGCCCAGCTACCAGATGGAGATTCGTGATGACGACGGTAACGCACTGCAAGACTGGCACAGCGGTGTCGTCTACGTGCGTGGCCCGAGCGTTATGTCCGGTTATTATAATCTGCCGGAAGAAACCAGCGACGCGCTCTGTGAAGACAACTGGCTCAACACCGGTGATATTGGTTATATGGTCGATGGCACGCTTACCATCACTGGTCGCAAGAAAGACCTGATTATCATTCACGGCCGCAACATCTGGCCGCAAGATCTGGAGCACGTTGCTGAAACTCAGCCTGAAGTGCGAGTCGGTGATGCGCTGGCCTTCTCAGCACCCGATGCAGATAGCGAAGAGCTTTGTGTGCTGATTGTGCAGTGTCGTGAAACTGATCCCGGCAAGCGCCGCCAGCTGGTACGGCGTCTTACCGCGCTGATTCGCATGGAACTGGGTCTCGACTGCTATGTTGAGTTGGCCCCCAACAACTCACTACCGAAAACCTCCTCAGGAAAACTGTCCCGCGCCAAGGCACGGCTCGACTTCATCGCTGCACACGATGACGACCGCCTCTCTGCGGTCACCGAGGAAGTCAGGCTGAGGGTTGCTTCAGCCTAGGTTTTGGCTACCTCCCGCACAGTTGTCGCCTTAACCGGTGCAACCGGATTCATTGGACAACAACTTTGCACGCAGCTGCTCAAGACGGGCAGGTCGGTGAAAGCCCTGGTGCGTAACCCCGTCGCGGCAGAGCATTTGCAGGAAGCGGGCGTTGAGCTGGTTGCCGGAGACCTGGCCAATAGCAAAGCACTAGCCGATTTGCTGACAGGCTGCGATGCAGTGGTGCATTGTGCCGGTTCCGTCCGGGGCGCCAACCAGGCGGCATTTGATAGCACCAATGTCGACGGCACCGCCCAGCTGGTGCAAGCGATGAAGGATTTTTCCCCAGCGGCGCGGCTCATCATGTTGTCATCCATGGCAGCTCTGCAACCGGAACTGTCCTGGTATGCCAACAGCAAGTTCAAGGCTGAGCAAGTATTAGCCTCGGCTGGCCGCGAACTGGATTGGACAGCCCTGCGGCCAGCAGCGGTCTACGGCCCCGGTGACAAGGAAATGCTACCTATTTTCCGCCTCATGGCGCGCGGCATAACCCCTGTGCCAGGAAGCGCAGACAATCGTATTTCCCTCATTCACGTGGATGACCTGGTGGGGGCGATCCTGGCCTTGCTGGATGCAGATTCCGTACCCCAGCAAGCCATGAATGTCTGCGATGGTAGCAAGGGCGGCTACAGCTGGCATGAGCTGGCGCTGTTGGCTGGAGAGGTATGGCAACGGCAGGTGCGCATCCTGCGCTTACCGAGGGCCCTGACGGATCTCGTTGCCACAATTAATTTGAAGCTGGCGCGGCTCCTGAATTATGCGCCAATGTTGACTCCCGCCAAACTGCGGGAGCTCAGGCACCCCAACTGGGTGATCGACAACACGGACCTGCAGGCCGCAATCGACTGGCAGCCACATATTTTGTTGCCTCAGGGCTTGCAGGAACTGTCGCTTTGAAACATCAAATTGGCGCCGCCGGCAGGGGCCGCTACGGTATAATTAAGCACACATGACAATGCACAATCAGGCAAGGTAAAGCAGTGGCACAGTTCATACTTGGCAACGCAATCGGCAAAACCGCCGAAAAACACAAGGGCTTACAACAGCTCTTGTGGCGCCTTGATTTTGCGGCCGTCTGGCTGCTTATCAAGTTATTTGCCCTGCTTCCCATCGATACCGCCTCTGAGCTGGGTCGACGCCTGGGCCAATTGATTGGCCCCCGGCTGAAGCGCAAAAATGAGATGTACCGGGAAAACCTGTCACGAGCATTTCCCCACATGTCGGCAGGGGAAATCGACACCCTGGTTAAAGGCAGTTGGGGGGCGGCCGGCAGAGTGCTGGCTGAATACCCACACTTCGAGGCGATCTTCGACTCCAGTGATCGACAGCGAATACATATACAATTATCAGACCAGCTGCAATTGTCAGACTCACTCAAAGATTTCTGCGACTCGTCGCGACCCGCTGTGTTCGCCACCGCACATCACTGTAACTGGGAAGTAATCGCCTCGGCACTGGGTCGTCTGAATATCCCCAACGCAAACCTCTACAGTCCACCCACCAATCCACTACTGGATACGCTGTTGTATGAATCCCGGCGCAAGATGAATTGTGAATTGGTCGACAGGGATAACGCCGCTCGCCCAATGATGAAGTATCTAAAGAAAGGCCGCTCCGTCGGGATAGTGGTTGACCGGCGCATCGACGGCGGCCCAGACGTACCCTTCTTCGATCTACCCAAGCCCACCAGCATGCTGCCCGCCAAGTTAGCCCTCAAATTCGGCATCGACCTGATTCCGGTTCGAGTGCAGCGACTGCACGGCGCTGAGTTTAAAGTCAGTTTCTTGCCGCCGGTGATACCAGACCAGGCTATGCCGGACGCCACCGAGGATGAGCAAGCACTGGATATGATGACTCAGGTTCACCAGCACTTTCAGCGTTGGATCTGCGAAGAGCCCGAGGAATGGTTCTGCCCCAAACGAATCTGGCCCAAGACTGCGGCCAGACTGACCCCCAATGCCACGGATGCCGAGGTAACTCCCCATGCAGCCTGAAACCAAGCACCAGTCAATTCGCCTGTTTGAAAACAATGTGCTGGAAAGCCTCACCCACGTACATCCCATTGTGCCGCTGGTGTTCTGGGCACCTATAGCCAGCTTCCTGCTGTGGCGCAGCTTCACCGTGCTTGATCTCGCCATTAGCGGTGTGCTGCTATGCGCGATTGCAGCCGCCCTGGTGTGGACCTTTACCGAGTACTTTTTGCATCGTTTCGCTTTCCACTTCCCGGCCCAGGGAAAAATTGGCAAGTGGATGGTATTCCTGATGCACGGCAACCATCACCACGACCCCAAGGATAAGACTCGCCTGGTCATGCCCTTGGGAGGGGCTATTCCTATCATGGCCGCGCTCTATTCCCTGTTCGCCCTGTTGGTGCCAGCACCGTGGATAGAACCCTTTATGGGCTTCTTCATATTCAGCTACCTGGTGTACGATTACATTCACTACGCCACACACCACTTCCCCATGAAAAACCCGGTGGCCAAGTTTCTGAAACACTACCACCTGAAGCATCATTTTGCCGGTGAGGAAGGTCGCTACGGGGTTAGCTCTCCGATCTGGGACTATGTTTTCAGCACCACCGGCAGCGCCCGCTAAGCCACGCTGTGGCTGAGTACTACCTGGTACCCAAACGGCTGGCCAGGGCCGCACCTGCTTTGGCAGGCATGGCCCAGTGGCTGGAAGCGCTGCTGCTGCGCTTTTGTTTCCGGCTGCTAGGCTTGCTGTCCCCTGAGCGGGCCGCGGCAATTACTGCCGCTATATTTCGCGTCCTGGGTCCGCACAGCAATAAAGCTAAAGCGGTAAAACGCAATCTTCGTATCATCTACCCCGAGCACAATGAAGACCAGATCACGAGCCTGTGCCGCGATATCTTCGGCTATCTTGGGGTAGCCGCAGCTGAGCTGATAACCCTCCGTAAAATCTGGGATCAGCGGGAACAGCGTGTGGCATTTGCTATCTCTCCCGCTGCACAGGCACACCTGGATAGTGGGGGCGCCACGGTATTCGTGACCGCGCATGTCGGCGCCTGGCAGCTCACTAACCTCATCTCCCTGCACCAGGGGCTCACAATCACTACCGTGTATGCTGCCGAGTCGAATCCAGCCTTGCACAGCATGTTCCTACAACTGCGAGATGCCTTCGGTGTCAAACTGTTGGCTTCAGAGGCCGGGGTGAGACCCTTGCTGAGAGAACTCAAGGATGGCAATAGTATCGGCCTGGCCATGGACACCCGCCTCGACAGCGGCGAACCCATTCCTTTTTTTGGCATTGATGCGCTCACCAATATCACCGCTGCTCGCCTGGCCCTGCGCAGCAAAGCCGCGCTGCTGCCCATCAGGGCCGAGCGCACCGATCCAGGTTGCTTTCGTATTCGAGTATACGACCCGATCGAGAACGATCAAGTGGAAGCTGACGTCAGTGTTCGCGCCATCGCCATGACCGCGGAGATCAACCGGCAGTTCGAGAGCTGGATTCGGGAAACACCAGAACAGTGGATGTGCCTGAAGCGGCGCTGGCCCAAGCCGGAAAAATCCTAGGGACGGTGAGATCGGGCCAGGTACTCGTGGCTCTGCATTTCCTGCAGGCGAGACACTGTTCTTTCGAACACAAAATCAAGACCGCCTCCGCTATAGAGCTCCAGCAGGGGCACCTGTGCCGACAGCACCAATTTCACATTACGATCGTAGAACTCGTCTACCAGGTTCACAAAGCGGCGGGCCTGGTCATCGGTCTTCCGACCCATTTGCGGCACATTTCCCACCAGCACTGCGTGATAGATGCGCGCCAGTTCTATGTAGTCGTTTTGGCTGCGGGGACCATCGCAGAGTTCGGCAAACTCGAACCAGACCACATCATCCGCGAGATAGCGCGAACTCAGGTAGCGCCCATTGATTTCCAGTTTCTCCCAGGCCATTCCCGGTTCCGGGGCCAAACTGTCAAAACTGCGCTGCAGGCTTTCATCTGCGCCCCCGTCCAACGGCCAGTGATATAACTCGGCCTTTTCCAGGGCCCGCAGTCGATAATCCACCCCGGCATCCACGTTGAGTACCCGCGTGTGCTCATTCACAAGGTCAATCGCTGGCAAAAACCGCTGCCGCTGCAAGCCGTTTTCATAGAGTTCATCCGGTATGATATTCGACGTGGCAACCAGGGTGACACCGCGCTCAAACAATGCCTCCATGAGGCCGCCGAGGATCATTGCATCGGCAATGTCCGACACAAAAAATTCGTCGAAGCACACGACTCTTGCTTCACTCGCCAGCGTATCGGCAATGCTCAACAAGGGATCAACCGTCCCCTCAAGCTCAGCCAACTCATTGTGCACGCGTTGCATGAAGCGATGGAAGTGCACCCGCATCTTGCGCTCAAAGGGCAGACATTCATAAAAAGTATCGACCAGCCAGGTCTTGCCCCGACCAACACCCCCCCACAGATACAGCCCCCTGAGAGGCTTCACGGTCTCCCCTTTCCAGCCGCTTAGCAAACGCCTCAACCAACCCTGATTCAGCGCAGCAGACTCCGCGGCTACCAGTTCATGGTACAACGCATCCAGTGCGTCTACCGTCTGGCGTTGGGCATCGTCAGCCTGGAAGCCTTGCTGTTGGAGGTACTGCGCATATCGCTGTCGCGGTGTTGTCATGGATACCTGTCAGGCTAAATGAGGGGCACACTGTACCCAGATCACGTTATAATGCCAACAAGCCAAATCGACGGGGAACGCCGTGTATAGTCTCGAAATTCTTATTCTCGCTGTTGTCTCCTCCGTGTTGGTAGGCGCCGTGGTCGGGCTCGTAACCAGTAAGCGACTCTCTCCAGACACACGCAAGCAACGTGAACTGGAACGCAGCCTGGATCGTCTCTCTCAGCAACAAAAAGACTATCAACATGAAGTGGTGGAGCATTTCGCCGACACCGCGAAACTACTTAACAATCTTGCCGAGAGTTATCGCGACGTACACAATCACCTCGCCGCGGGAGCTGACAAGCTCACCGACCAACAAGCCGCTGGCTTGTTGCAGCCACTGCCCGAAGGCAAGCTCACGGAAGGGTCCGGGGAGCCGGATCCAGACAAGCAGCAACAGCCCCTGGACTATGCGCCAAAGACCTCGCCCTTCGAAACCGGTACCTTGAACGAGGAATTTGGCCTCAACAAAATGGCCTCTAACGAAGCCGAACTGGCCCCAGTGACCGAACTAACTGAAGGCATTCCCGATATTCCGTTGGTAGAAGAAGCCAACGGCAGGGGCTAATCAGACCGGGTTGTCGATATCGATAAAGCAGTGTTCGATCGACAAGTTCTCAGCCAAATAAGCTCCCAGTGATTGCACACCATAGCGTTCGGTGGCGTGATGACCGGCGGCAATAAAATGTATGCCCTCTTCGCGTGCCACGTGCACGGTCTGCTCGGAGACCTCGCCGGTAATAAACGCATCGACCCCCGCCGCCACCGCCTGAATAATGTATGACTGCGCAGCGCCGGTACACCAAGCCAGGGACTTGATCTGCCCGTCAGCAGGGCCGATGTGCAGTGGCACTCGACCCAGGTTGAGTTCAATATGAGCTAAAAATTCCGACACCGGGGTGACCTCGGCCAAGCTACCAATATTACCCACCGATCCTGGCTCATCTGGCTCCAGCGCCCCTTCAAGCTCTATACCCAATAATCTCGCCAGGCTGGCGTTATTGCCAAAATCAGCATGGGCATCCAGCGGCAGATGGTAAGCGATCAAGCTGAGGTCATGTTCCAGCAAGGTTTTCAGGCGCCGTTTCTTCATCCCCCTGATCGCCGGATCTTCACCATTCCAGAAGTATCCGTGATGAACCAGTATGGCATCGGCTCCCTCTTCAACCGCGGCATCGACCAACGCCTGGCAGGCGCTGACCCCGCTCACTATTCTGCTTACCTCGGCCCGGCCTTCCACCTGCAGGCCATTCGGACAGTAATCCCTGAACTGCCCCGGCTGCAATAGTTCATCAAGATAGCGAACCAACTCCACCAACTGCACCGCCATTCGGGTATCTCCATAGACAGGCCAGAGCAGGTATAATCGCCGGGTTCAAATACGGAGACACCTGCTTGCTTAAAAAACTCGCCCAGTTTATCACCTGGCCGGCGATAACCGGAATCCTGGCCGCCATCGTGTTTATCCAGTGGCAAATTGGCGGGCGCAATCACCTGCCCTCAGCACCACTGCAGCGGGTGAGCTTTGCTGATGCTGTTCAACAGGCGGCACCCGCCGTGGTCAATATCTATACTCGCAAGCGCATCCAGACCTCACGTCACCCGCTGGCTGATGATCCTTTTTTCCGCCGTTTTTTTCGCAACAATAATCGCCGGGAGCGCTATCAGCGCTCGCTCGGCTCTGGGGTAATTGTCGCGCCGGAGGGGCTGGTGCTGACCAATCGGCATGTTATTGATGGCGCTGATGAAATCGTGGTGCTATTACAAGATGGCCGCAATAGCATGGCCTCGGTCATTGGCAGCGACCAGCATACCGATATCGCTGTTCTGCGCATTGAACTCGAGGACATCACACCGATAGGCCTCGGCAACCCGGACCGACTGCAGGTCGGCGACGTGGTATTAGCCATCGGCAATCCCTACGGTTTTGGCAATTCAGTCAGCCAGGGCATTGTTTCGGCCCTGGGCCGCTACGGTCTTAACCTGAGCACCTACGAAGATTACATACAGACCGATGCAGCGATAAACCAGGGCAACTCGGGTGGTGCACTGATCGATGCCGAGGGCAGGCTGGTCGGCATCAATACGGCGATCTACTCTCAAACGGGAGCCTCGGTCGGCATTGGCCTGGCCATCCCGAGCGATCTCGCCCTGCAAGTCATGCGCGATCTGGTCAGCTATGGCAAGGTTATTCGCGGCTGGATGGGGCTGGAGGTACAACCTCTATTCAGCGCTGACAATCGACAAAGCCTGGCGGTTATCGCAGCTGCAGAAAATGGCCCCGCCGCCAAGGCCGGGATTCGTGCGGGTGACATTATCACCCACATCAACATGCAGGCTGTGGTTGACGGTCGCTCGACTATGCAACAAATTGCCTTGTTGCGGCCGGGCAACGCCATTGAGATCACAGTGTTGCGCGAAGGTGTAGAGATCAACTTCCAGGCTGTAGTGGGACAGCGGCCCGAGTAAGCAACTGCTCAGCTGTCGTCCTGCAACCGATATTCCGCCGACAGCGCATGCGCTTGCAGAGATTCGAAACGCGCCAATGCCGAGGCCAGCGGCGCCATTTTTCTCACCCCGGCTGCAGAAGCCTTGATGATCGAGCTGCGTTTAACAAAATCATAAACACCCAGGGGTGAAGAAAAACGCGCCGTACCGGCGGTCGGCAAGACGTGATTCGGGCCGGCACAGTAGTCGCCAAAGGCCTCTGGCGTGTGTCGACCCAGGAAGATAGCGCCGGCGTGGCGGATTTCCGGCAAATAGCTCTCAGGCGCTTCTACCGCGAGTTCCAGGTGTTCAGGCGCAACCTCGTTGACTACGCGGATAGCTTCTTTCATATCCCGTACTTTTATCAGGGCACCTCTTGACAGCAGAGAGGCCTGAATAATTTCCCGGCGCTCCATATCCGGCAGCAATCGTTCAATACTGGCCGCCACCTGTTCGAGAAAAGCGCTGTCATCCGACAACAAAATAGCTTGCGAGTTTTCATCGTGTTCGGCTTGGGAAAACAAATCCATGGCAATCCAGTCCGGATTGCTGTTGCCGTCACTGACAATAAGAATTTCCGAGGGACCGGCAATCATGTCGATACCTACCTGGCCAAAGACCCTGCGTTTTGCGGTGGCGACGTAGATATTGCCGGGACCCACGATTTTGTCCACTGCCGGCACCGTCTCTGTGCCATAGGCCAATGCCGCCACCGCCTGGGCACCGCCAATGGTAAACAAGCGGTCCACCCCCGCCACAGCGGCGGCGGCCAGCACCATCTCGCTGATGTTGCCGCTCGGTGTGGGAACCACCATGATCACCTCGCCAACACCTGCCACATTGGCGGGTACTGCATTCATGAGTACCGAGGAGGGATAACTGGCTTTTCCCCCCGGCACATAAACTCCCACGCGATCCAGGGGCGTTATTTGCTGGCCCAGCACCGAGCCGTGCTCGTCCTGATACTGCCAGGATTCCTGCACTTGTTGCTGATGATAACTACGAATGCGCTCCGCAGCATCTTCCAGCGTCTGGCGAGAGGAGCTGTCTAGTCCCGCCAGGGCGGACTGCATTCGCTCCACAGGCAACTCCAGTTCTAGCGCCGATTCCACCGACAAGCCATCAAAACGGTGGCAGTATTCAACCAGGGCTGCATCTCCCCGCGCAATGACATCGTCGACTATGTCATCGACAACCCGCACGACTTCCCGGTCAACAGATTCCTGCCAGGCTGTGAGTGTCTTCAGCTGGGCGTCGAAATCAGAGGATGTAGTATCCAGTCGTTGCATGCTCAGTTTTCCGCGACCGCCCGGGCGAGGGAGATCACGATCTCCTGGATTGCATCGTGCTTGGCACGCATTGCTGCCTTGTTCACCACTAAACGGGAACTGACCTCAGCAATGAGGTCTACCGGTTCCATGCCATTCGCGCGCAGTGTGTCACCAGTGTCGACAATGTCGACAATCATGTCGGCCAACTGCATGATCGGTGCGAGCTCCATGGCACCGTAGAGTTTAATGACATCGGCGTGTATGCCTTGCTCGGCAAAGAAGCGGCGAGCCACGCCGGCAAACTTGGTGGCCACTCGCACGCGCTGACTACCCGCCCGCCAACCCACCGGGGCGGCGGTCATTAGGCGACAGCGGGCAATGCCGAGATCGAGAGGTTCGTACATACCCTCTGCGCCTTGCTCCAGCAGAATATCTTTGCCAACGACCCCAATATCAGCCGCACCCTGGTGCACATAGGTGGGAACGTCCGTGCCCCGGATGACCACCAAGCGCACACCGGGCACGGTGGTGTCGAATACCAACTTGCGGCTAGTGGCAATATCTTCGAGCGGCACGATACCGGCCTGCTCCAACAGGGGCAGGGTCTCTTTGAGGATTCGCCCCTTGGTGAGGGCGAGAGTCAGATTAGAAGACATGCCAATCCGCGCTACTGCGCCTGCCATTCAGCAGGGGTGTAGGTACGAATATTAACGGCGTGCATGCTGCCATCGGCGATCAGGCCCCTAAGTACCGCATACACCATCTGCTGCTTTTTTACAGCACGCAGACCAGCGAAGACCTCACCAACAATCAGAATGTCGTAGTGATTTCCTTCGCCTGATACGGTTACTTCACATTCGGTGAATTCCTGCACCAGTAGATCTTTTACTTGTTGCGGTTGCATGTGCAATCCCTGTTCACGGCCCGGGCCGAAAAACCGCGCATTTTAGGGGATATCGCCCACAAAGGCGAACGGACTGTGATTATTCCGCTTCCAGGCCCGACCAGTTGGCAATAACCACATCCAGGTTGCCGCTAGCGTCGCGGGCGGCCGCCTGGAACTGGTTGCGATAGACCTGGCCAAGATTGATGGACTCAACGATCAGGTTGCGCAATTTCCACTCACCACTTTTGCTGCGACGCATCTGGTAATGAATCACGTAAGGCTCGTCGCCGCCACTGTAGATAAGCTGAATAATGGATTCCTTGTTACTGCCGGCATCTGTACTGGGGGGTCGCTGCACCTCCACCCGGCTACCGCCAAAGGCAAGCAGCCCCTTGCCGTAGGTTCGCACCAGGCCAATACGCATGACCTTGGTGAAATTCGAAGCCTGCTCCCGCAGCGCCGCTTTTCCATCCGCATCCAGCGACTGGTAATAGCCTTTGCTCGCGAAGGGCCCCATCACACCGCGGGCGAAGCCGGAGAAATCTACGACGTCGTCCAATATCGCTTGTAGCTCCCGGTAGTAGCGTGCGGAATCCTGGTCGACGTAGGACGGCGCCAGTTCAACAACCTTCATGATGCGAGACGTAGCGCTCTCAACCACATCGTAAGCATTGGCCGATTCCACCTGTCCGGAAACTGGCGTCGCCAGGACCAGAGTTGTCAGACCAACTGACAGAATACGAAAAAAACTGCTAAAAGCGTCTACCATTTTTAATCCTTGCTAATCAAACTGTGTTCGGCTGTACCAAAGCCAACCAATATCATGCTATCGTCGCCCCTGTGTCTGAGACCGTTCCACCCCGTGCAAGTTCATGCCTGTCCCAGACGCCGCATACTGTAACAGGATTGGACTTTTTATGCTGATCGCTTCAGCCGCCATTCTGGTGGGCTTTATCGTTTTAGTCTGGAGCGCAGACTTATTTGTAGCCGGTGCCGCCTCTATCGCGGACAACATGGGTATGTCGCCGATTCTCATCGGCTTGACCATTGTTTCCCTCGGTACCTCCGCGCCCGAGGTGCTGGTATCCATTAACGCCGCCATTCTCGGCACCGGCGAATTGGCAATCGGCAACGCGGTCGGCTCCAACCTTGCCAATGTCGGACTTGTTCTCGGCATCACTGCGGTGCTTGCGCCAATACCGGTACACCGTAATCGCCTGAAAAGGGAGATGCCCACCTTACTGGTCGTCACCCTGGGATGTGGATTGCTAATACTCGACAATGAACTCGATCTGGTTGACGGTCTGTTGATGTTAGCCGCACTCACTTTTATCCTGGTGGAGATGATCAGCAGCCAGTCCCACGATATCAACGCGGCGGAAGAGGCCAACGTGGATGAGTTGCCGCACATGCAGCCCAAGCGCGCCTGGGCCAGTTTTGGGATCGGTCTCATCCTGCTCAGTGCCAGTTCGAAACTATTGGTATGGGGCGCCAGCCGCATAGCGTTGGAACTGGGTGTAAGCCCCCTGGTAATCGGACTTACCATCGTCGCTATTGGCACCAGTCTGCCGGAACTCGCCGCCTCTCTGGCCAGCGCCATGAAGGGACATGGCGAAATTGCCCTGGGCAATATCATGGGCTCCAACCTGTTTAATCTTTTAGGTGTGATGTCGCTACCGGGGCTGTTTTCGACGCAGCTGCTAGACCCCCAGGTACTGCTCCGCGATTACGCCAGCATGATGGGCATCACGCTGCTACTGGCGTTGGCGCTCTATGTCAGCCTGTTCCGACCATCCTACCAAAAGGGTGTCGGCGAAGTGCGCCTGGGGCGCTCTATTGGCGGCCTGTTACTGGCCTCATACGCGCTGTATTATTACTGGCTATATCTAACAGTCTAATACAGGACAAACCCGTGTCAGTTGTCGACAATCCAGACTATCTAGGCTCTGCCCGCCGCACCGTAGCCATGGAGCGAGATGCTATCAGCGACCTGCTGGAACGCATGGATGATTCCTTTGCCGCCGCCTGTGCAATTCTGATCAATACCGAAGGCCGGGTTGTTGTCACCGGCATGGGTAAGTCCGGCCATATTGGCACCAAGATAGCTGCTACCCTGGCCAGCACAGGAACACCGGCCATGTTCGTACACCCCGGCGAAGCCAGTCACGGTGACCTGGGTATGATCACCGCGAAGGACACGGTCATCGCCATGTCTAACAGTGGCACCACCAGTGAAGTGGTAACGCTATTGCCACTGCTCAAGCGAATGGACATACCCCTGATCACCATGACCGGGGTGGCGGACTCTGTCCTGGCCCTTGCAGCTGACGTCAATATTGACACCAGCGTCAGAGAGGAAGCCTGCCCGCTGGATCTCGCCCCGACTTCGAGCACCACGGTCAGCCTGGTGGCAGGTGACGCTCTTGCCATCGCGCTGCTGGAAGCACGTGGGTTTTCCGCCGAGGATTTTGCTTTTTCCCATCCCGGCGGCGCCCTTGGACGCAGGTTGTTGCTTAAAGTCGAAGATATTATGCACACAGGAGATGCCCTTCCCGCGGTCGACAGTGGCACCACGCTGGATACAGCGCTGTTGGAGATCAGCAGCAAGGGGCTGGGCATGACCAGCGTCCTCGACCAAGACGGCAAATTGCTGGGTGTGTTTACCGACGGGGACCTGCGCCGCACACTGGATGATGAAATAGACATCCACAGGACACCCATCGAGCAGATCATGACTCGGAACTGCATTACTATTAGCGCCGATATTCTCGCCGCTGAGGCTTTGCACATCATGGATGAGCACAAAATCTCTGCCCTGGTGGTTGTTGCAGCCGACCGGCGACCCGTGGGTGCAGTGCACCTCCACGATCTGTTGAAAGCGGGCGTGGCATGAGCCTGAAAGAACTGGCAGCTGGAGTACGCCTGTTGGCACTGGACGTGGACGGCGTGCTGTCCAACGGACTCCTGTTGTACGGCAATGATGGTGAGGAATTGAAAAGTTTTCACATTGCCGATGGTCTCGGTATCAAGCTACTCATGAACGACGGAGTAGAGGTCGCCATAATTACCGGACGCAAATCTCAAATTGTCGAAAGGCGTGCGGCAGAGCTGGGGATTCAACACCTGGTGCAGGGCCGGGAAGACAAACTGGTGGCGCTCACCAGCCTGTCCGAGGCACTCGATATACCCCTGCGTGAAATCGCCTACATGGGAGATGACCTCCCCGATCTCGGCGCCATTCAGGGAGCCGGCGTAGGCATGACAGTAGCCAATGCTGACAGCTTCGTGCGCCAACATGCGGACTGGCAAAGCCGGGCCCATGGCGGTGCTGGCGCGGTGCGGGAAGCCTGCGAGTTCATCCTGGAATGCCGCGGCACACTGGCGCAGGTCCGGGAGAGCTACCTGGCATGATTTCCAATTCCAAAGTGGTAGCGGCACTCATCGCGACATCACTGCTGTGCGTCACAGTGACAAGTCATGGCTTGCCCGACGACAAGCAACAACCCATCCACATAGAAGCGGATGAGGCAGTGCGAGATGAGAAAACCGGTCTCACCCTGTATCGCGGTAACGTGAAAATACGCCAGGGCAGCCTGAGAATCGCTGCCGACGTGGTTACGCTGTTCCACATAGAGTCCCAGGCAGATAAAATCGTGGCTGAAGGCAAGCCCGCCAGCTTGCAACAACAACGCGATGCGCAAAGCAATCCTATTCACGCGGAGGCCGAAATTATCGAGTATTACAAAGAGGAAGAGCGAGTCCACCTCCGCCACAATGCCAAGTTAGAGCAAGATGGCTCCACGGTACGCTCCGATTCTATTGAGTTCTTCATCAACCAGGAACTGGTCAAGGCTGTTTCAGCTGACCCCGCCAACGGCGAGAATGCCGGTCGCGTCAGGGTGGTTATCCCACCGAGCCGCCTGGCACAGGACGAACCAGAGTAGGCAATGGCATGGGACAGCTGAGCGCCACTAACCTGGCCAAGAGCTATAATGGTCGCCAGGTAGTTATCGATGTCTCCATAGAGGTCGCGAGCGGTCAAATCGTTGGCCTATTGGGACCCAATGGTGCAGGCAAAACCACCTGCTTCTACATGATTGTCGGCATTGTTCCGGCCGACAAGGGCACTGTCGCTATCGACGGTAAGGACCTGACACCGCTGCCCATGCATGGGCGGGCACGGATGGGTATCGGTTACCTGCCCCAGGAGGCGTCGATATTCCGCAAACTGTCGGTGACAGAGAACATTCTTGCAATCCTGCAGACTCGCAAGGACCTCAACCGCAACCAGCAACGGGAAAAGCTCGAGCAATTGCTGGAAGAATTTCATATCACACACATCGCTAAAAGCGCGGGCATGGCATTATCCGGAGGCGAGCGCAGGAGGGTCGAAATTGCCCGGGCACTGGCTACCGACCCCGACTTCATCCTGCTGGATGAGCCCTTCGCCGGAGTCGACCCCATTTCAGTGAATGATATTAAGCAGATCGTCAAACAGCTGCAGGAGCGTGGTATCGGTATTCTCATTACCGACCACAATGTGCGAGAAACACTCGATATCTGCGAGAAGGCCTATATTGTCGGCGAGGGTCATATCATCGCCGCGGGTGGCGCGGAGGACATTCTCGCAGACGAACAGGTGCGTCGCACTTATCTCGGCGAAGATTTCAGACTCTGAGATGAATAAAAGGGGTCAGTACCCTTTTATTCAAAACATGCCAGTTTCGTGCCAGAATTGACCTATCGCAGTTGCGCCGCCCTAGGGCCACAGCTACACTTCGTTCAAGGACAGCAGAAAACCCACCAGTCCTTGCTATGTGTTTCCCCGGGGGCCACTTTGAAGTAATGAAACAATCCCTCCAACTCAAGCTTGGCCAGCAGCTGACGATGACTCCGCAGCTGCAACAAGCGATCAAGTTGTTGCAGCTCTCAACTCTGGACTTACAGCAGGAAATCCAGCAAGTACTGGATAGCAACCCCATGCTCGAAGTTCAGGATGGCGCAGATGAGGCTGCCGCCGAGGAGACTACCCCGGCCGAAGCAAACACTGACGAAGCGGCCGTGGAAGCGCCGGTAGACAACACTGACTGGCAGGAGAATATCCCTACCGAATTACCGGTACACACCCAGTGGGAAGACGTCTACCAGGCGCCTGTTATGCCAAACCTGGGTAGCGGCGAAGGCGCCGATATGGACATGGATGGCCGCTTCAGCAACCAGGAGTCCCTCCGCGAGCACATGTTGTGGCAGCTCAATCTCACCCGTTTCTCTGAAATCGATCGAGCTATCGCCCTCGCCATCCTGGACGCCACGGACGACAATGGTCGCCTCTCGATTTCCGCAGAGGAAATTTGGGAAAGCTTTGAACCGGAGCAGGACATAGAGCTGGACGAAGTCATGGCGGTTTTGCACCGCTTACAACAATTTGACCCGCCAGGTGTCTGTTCCCACGACCTGCGCGAGTGTCTGCTGGTTCAACTGGGGCAACTGCAGGAAGATACCCCTTGCCTGGCCAAGGCCAAGCTACTGGTGAGTCGACATATCGACCTACTGGGAAATCGGGACTATGCTCAGATTATGCGTCGCACCAAAATGCGTGAGCCTGAATTGAAAGGTGCTCTGGACCTGATCCAATCTCTGTCACCTAACCCCGGGCAAAGTCTGGCGCCGGACAATACGGAGTACATCGTACCCGATGTGTTCGTCAGCAAAAAAGAGGGTAGGTGGTCGGTTGAGCTTAACCCGGACATCGCACCCCGCCTGCGCATTAATAGCCACTACGCTGGCCTGGTAAAGCGGGCCGACAACAGCAGCGACAATACCTACTTACGCGAGAACCTGCAGGAAGCACGTTGGTTTCTAAAAAGCCTACAGAGTCGCAATGAAACCCTGATGAAAGTGGCTAGCAAAATTGTGGAACTGCAGCGCGGCTTTCTTGAGTATGGCGATGAAGCCATGAAACCCCTGGTATTGCATGATATTGCCGAGGCGATAGAGATGCATGAATCTACCGTGTCACGGGTAACTACGCAGAAGTATATGCACACCCCCCGAGGCATCTACGAGCTGAAGTACTTCTTTTCCAGCCATGTGAGTACCGCCAGTGGTGGTGAATTTTCGTCCACGGCAATCCGCGCCCTGATCAAGAAAATTGTTGGCGCCGAGAATCCACGCAAGCCACTGAGTGACAACAAAATCACAACCCTGCTAGAGGAACAGGGTATTCAAGTAGCGCGACGCACCATCGCAAAGTACCGGGAATCACTCATGATTCCGCCCTCTAACGAGCGCAAGCGGCTGGTCTAGGCTTGCGAACTGTTCACTGCATAAGGAGCCTTATATGCAAATTAACGTCAGCGGTCACCATGTTGAAGTCACTCCGCCCCTGCGCGAATATGTTCTATCCAAAATGGAAAGACTGCAGAGGCACTTTGACAATATAACCAATACAGACGTCACCCTTATCGTCGAGAAGCTGGTGCAAAAGGCCGAAGCCACCATCCATGTATCCGGGGCGGATATCTTCGCCACCGCCGAGTCAGAGGATATGTATGCAGCCATCGATTTACTGGTAGACAAGCTCGATCGGCAATTGATCAAGCACAAGGAAAAATCCAGACACCACTAACCTTCCCACAAAGTTGAGTAACTATGCTGGAGCTAGCCAACATACTCAGTCCTGCGCGGACCCTGTGCAATGTACCCATTGTTAGTAAAAAGCGTTTTTTTGAAACCGCCGCCGATCTCATCAGCAGTGAGCAACAGGCGCTGCCCAACGACACCATTTTTTCGAGCCTGCTGTCCCGCGAGAAACTGGGCAGTACTGCATTGGGTGAAGGTATCGCTATACCTCACTGTCGGATGGCGGCGTGTACAACTGTACTCGGTAGCCTCATTACCCTGGCGCAGCCAGTGGATTTCGAAGCTCCAGATCGCATCGGTGTCGATATTCTGTTCGTGTTGCTGGTGCCGGAAGAGGGTCAACAGGAACACCTGGATATCCTGGCAGGTCTGGCTGGGTTGCTCAGCCAGGCCGCGTTTTGTGAACAACTCCGCGGCGCCACCAGTGCGGAGCAATTATTTGAGGTAGCTGTGAACTACCCACCCTGATTCCTCGGTGGTTAGCACATTGCTGTATCATAACCACAGAAATACATAACCGCGGGGTCATCTGCGACCCTGAGAACTATAGGACAACAAGCTTCAAAAATGATCCAGCAAGAAATAACAATAATCAACAAGCTGGGCCTGCATGCCCGCGCAGCAGCAAAATTTGTCAGTTGCACTTCCTCTTTCGCCAGCAAGATTCAGGTGGGCCCTGACGATGGCATGGTGGACGGCAAAAGCATTATGTCAATCATGATGCTGGCTGCCGCAAAAGGCTCAGTACTGACCTTGCAAGTAGATGGCGCGGATGAGCAGGCGGCCCTGCAAGCCCTGGTGGAATTGATCGAAAACCGGTTCGACGAGGACGAGTAAGCGTGGCCAAGCAAGCCGAAGCCATCAATACACAGGCCCAGTTGGATGAACTGAATACGGCCCTGGATAGCGGAACCTTTGTCGAGGTGCGCCGCGTGCTTCGCTCCCTGCCAGCTCCCGACATTGCGCATTTGCTCGAGTCATCACCACCACCAACACGCCATGTGCTCTGGCAGTTGATTGATGAGGCTGATGAAGGGGAGATCCTGCAGGACTTAAGCGACGAATTACAAGCTCAATTCCTGAAACTCATGGACGCCAGAGAGGTGGCGGTAGCTACCGAGGGGCTGGAAACCGATGATGTAGCCGATATTCTGCAGCAGCTCCCTGAAAAGGTGTTGCAGGAAGTCCTGAACTCCATGGATCAACAGGATCGGACTCGGCTGGAACAGATACTCACTTACCCCGACGATACCGCTGGCGGCCTGATGAATACCGACACCATCACGGTGCGGGCTCGACACACCATGGACGTGGTATTGCGCTATCTGCGCCGGCATACCGAAATTCCCGAGATGACGGACAATCTGATTGTCGTCAATCGCGCCGACAGCTTTATTGGACTGCTACCACTGCGCACCCTGTTGGTATCAGACCCCAATGCCACCGTCAGGGAAATGATGCAAACGGACGTCGAAGCCATTCCCGCCGATATGTCAGATGCCGAAGTAGCCAACTTGTTCGAACGACACGACTGGGTATCGGCGCCGGTTGTTGACGGGGGCGGTAAATTGCTTGGCAGGATTACCATCGATGATGTGGTAGACGTCATTCGGGAAGACGCCGACCACTCCCTGATGAGCATGGCTGGACTGGGCGACGACGAGGACACCTTCTCACCGATCTACAAGACCACCCCACGGCGCGCCGTATGGCTGGGCATCAACCTGGTCACGGCGTTTATTGCATCGTCGGTTATCCATATGTTTCAAGATACTATCGACAAGGTGGTAGCCCTGGCGGTGCTGATGCCTATCGTCGCGAGTATGGGCGGCATAGCCGGCACCCAGACCCTGACGGTCATGATCCGTGGCATGGCGCTGGGACACATTGGCCACAGCAATCGCGGCTGGTTGATCAATCGAGAGTTTGTGGTGGGCCTGCTCAACGGCATTTTGTGGTCCGTCGTGGTGGCAGTGGCTGCCTCCCTTTGGTTCAGTGATCCCCAGATAGGCCTCATTATCGCCGCCGCAATGGTTATCAACCTGGTCACTGCTGGCGTTGCGGGGGCCATTATTCCGCTGGTCATGCGGCGCCTGAATATTGATCCCGCGTTGGCCGGTAGCGTAGTACTAACCACGATCACCGATGTGGTGGGCTTCCTGTCATTCCTGGGTCTCGCCACCCTGTACTACGCCTGAGCATAGCCCGTGGACGACGAATTCGAAACGGAAGAATTTACTCCCTCAAAGAGCGCACGCAAGCGGGAGATGACGGCACTACAGAAAATAGGTGAGGAGCTTGTCGGCCTTAGCGAACGAGAGCTGGCGCGAATGCCTCTTGAAGACGAGAAGCTGCAACAGGCAATTCATGAAGCACGCCGCATCCGTTCCAACAGCGCGCGCCGGCGCCAATTACAATACATCGGCAAGTTGATGCGCAATATTGACGCAACTCCCCTGGCCAATGCACTGGCGGCTCTGCACCAGCAACAACATGTAACCGATGCTTTCCACCAGATTGAAGACCACCGCGATCAATTATTGACCGGCACCAATGAGGCGGTTGAGGCTATCCTGCAGGAATATCCCCAGGCCGACCGCCAACATTTACGGCAATTAGTCAAAGCACATCAAAAAGAAGAGCGTGCCAACAAGGCCGGTGCCGCCAGCCGTAAAATATTTCGCTACCTGAAGGACCTGGCGGAAGAATCTTAGGGAACCGCCGCGGGGGCGTCTTCCTCACCATCTTCTACCTGTTCAGCAACCACTTTCTGGTGGGATGCGGTATTGTCGAAAATGCGTTCTAATTTGACCTCGGGATCCTCCCAGGGCCCATTGATGCTGTATACCCCACTGGAGAAACGATCGACTTGTTTGGTAAATACCTTGCTGACAACAAACACACCAGCGGCGGCAGGCAGGCCACCTATCAAAGCTGCTATCCAGGGTAGATTACTGGCAACCGGCAGGGTGGCGACCAATTCACCAGCAATGGTCGCATCATTTGCATCCACCAGGCCCACAAACTGAAAACGACTGGAGGCGCCGAGTACGTCCATCTGCGGCACCTCTACCTGCCCTTCGTGGAACAATAATTCACCGGTGATGGAGTCAAAGGGGATGCCGGATTTAAACAGGTAGTTCATATCGAAAGAGAGCCTGCGCACAAATTCCGCAAGATTGAGAATACCCATCACCCGTAGGGTTCCCTCCGCCGCGGCAGATGTTTTCAGGAAACTACCCTCATCCACGGCAACGCCCATTCGCCCCGAAGTATTAACCAACTCAAAATCTGTCGGCGAACCCGACCAGTGCATGTCCATGTCAAAGCGTCCACTATTGGTCTCGGTAAAACGCTCATAGCCGTAGCTGTGGAGCACGTCGCCAAAATTGACAAAGCGAACGGGTCCCAGTAAATGTGTACTGGTTCCCTCTGAGCTACGGACCCAGTCCAGGCTCAACTCCGTATCCCCGCCCAACAACAGCCCGCGCAAATCGCCAGTAATGTTAGCAAAGTGATAATCCGGTCCGTTCTGACTTACGGAGAAATTCAGAGAGCCCAGCTCCTGACCCCCACTGTGCAGGCCCTCAGCAGCCAGCTGCAGATCTGGCAATTCAAAAAATTGGAGGGCTTCGCCTGCCAGGGAATCGACCACAGATTCCGGCAGCTTATCCAGGTCCAGATAGTCCAGTTTCAATTCGATGTTTTCCAGGCTGCCAGGAAATGTGGTAGTACCGCGCGCCCAATCCGTAGAGAATTCCAATTGCCAGGCCTCCTCGGACTGACTGGCCGAGAGATCCACGTTGTGCAAGGTTTGGCCCAGGGCTCGCAGCTCGCCGATATGCAGATCTCGCGCCATCAGCAACATGGCAGGCCCAGAACTAGAATCAGAGCCAGAGCTAGAATCAGTGCCATGGCTGGATTTGCCGGTAATGATGTACTCATCAACGAAAGCCATCCACGGATCCCACTGCATGCTGTCGATAGCACCGCCAACAACCAGTCGCTGCTCTGCATCCGCAGGGACTTGCTGAGAAAACCCCAGCCCCGCAGCCTGCAGGCCCTGCTCACCCAACACCAGGTTCAGCCAGGCCCGCTCGTCCAATGATAGTGTGAGCCGACGCGGCAAGCTGGACAACGGCATCTGCAATTTCAACTCAGTTCGGCGGTCGGCTGCCTTGGCAAACTGTTGTGGCAGGTCCAGCGCCACCCCCACCAGCTCAGAACTGATTTCGAGTCGAGGGCCACCCCCGGCGGGCACGATAATATGCATCTCTGCCTCAGTAGCGCCCGACGCCAAACGCAACATATCTAACTGCAACCAATTCTGTACGGCAGCAGCCTCGACACGGCCATTTACCTGAACATCCAGGTCATTCAAACCGGCGCTGCCGCGGCCCTGCCCAATGCCTGCCAACAGCGGCTGTCCCCACAGTTGCCCGGATATCTCCTGCGCGGCAAAGCCCGTTTCCGTGCGATAACTGAATGCGCCATTAATTGCCCCAACCTCGACGCCCAGCGGGCCGGTATCCAGGCTCACCCCGGACAGCTTGGCGTCGAGGGCCACCTTCGGTGGCGTCTGCAAATTTGTAAGGTCCAGCTCCAAACGCAGGTCGGCAGTGAGCCCCCCATCTAATCGCCAGTCTATAAAGGCGTCTCCCACCAGTTTGCGCAGCGGTGACTGATTAACAACGTCCAGACCGTCCTGGGCTGAACCCTCCAGGGCGCCATCAACTTTAAGCATCAATTCACCGCCGGGCAGCTTGCGCAGGGTTACCGCTACATCCTGCGCCTGGGAGTCATATATTCGGGCGCGTTCCGCAAAGGCGTCGACACTGGTGTTATCAATGTAGAGGGTGGCGTTGACTTCACTCAGGGCTGGCCAATCCGGATGATAATCCAGTTCCACTCCATCCACATTGGAAAACAATTGTACGCTGCGATAGGCCGCGAGAGCGCGCTTCAGGCTGCCACGGAAGATGAAACCGGCTTCGCGAATATGGCCATCACCGATGCTGCCGTCCAGCCACCGCAGCAAACCAGGCGCCAGTGTGTAGGGCAAATACTTGGCTCGGTAACGGGGATGGGCGTCCTCGATACCCACCAGCAGATCCATTTCCAGTCCGGCCAGGGATTCGCCAAATGGCACGGCCAACGCAAACAGGCCGTGCGCCTGCCCCTCTTCACCATGGCCGCTAAAACGACCACTCCACAGTTCGAAGCGGTCCTTTTCAACCTTAAAAGCCAGCTCAGTGGAAAACGACTCGTAGTTCAGCGTGTGCCGATAGACCGGGGGAAATCCCATGGAAAAATCGCGGGTATCAATTTGTAGCAGGCCTTCGGTGCGCGACAACGCCAGGTAGCCACGAGCATTTGCTATGGAGGGTGCACCTTTCCAGGAATTAACCGCCAGATCCTCAAAATTAGCCTGTAGCCGCCAACTGGTTGCAACTGCCTCCAGGTCATGGACAGTTGCCTGCAGACTGGTGAAGTGTCCTGAAGGCGCCAATGTAGCAAACAAGCCCTTGCTCGCCGCCGGTAGCAACTGTTGCTCGAGGGCATAGTCCACCAGGCTGGCAACGTCTATGTCAGCAAATTGAAACTGCAGTACCCCCTCGCGTAGATTGCCGCTGATGCCCTCCAGGTAAAATTCCTGTTCTGTGCCAGCAGCACGAATATCCGTGGCGCCGAAGGACCAGCCACTGTCGACGCGATCAGCACGGAAGGTGGCGGAAATACTGTCGAAGACCATCTCTGGGGAGTCTTCCGCGAGTTGGGTAATGGCAACATCCGCAGCCGAAAAATCCACCGCGGTTCGCAACTCACCACGGCGCACACTCAGCCAAACCTCACTTTTCAAGTGACCACGGCCAATACTGAATCCCGCCAGCGCTGCTAGGTCCTCATAGCTCTCTGCATCAGATACCTGGAAGCGCATGTGCAGGTCGGCGTTGAGCTTGTCCAGGTTAAGTGGATCGCCCGTGGCCTCCCCCACGATGCGAAACCAGGACTTTTCACCGGGGTTAAATAGCGACCAATTGAGACGTCGGAAGCTCCCGTCGCGCAACAGGCGCACCGTGCTATGCAGTGTGCGCAGGTGCTCTTGTTGGTGCAGCACGAGCTCAAAATCGTCTACTTGCAAGCGCTCAGTGTTGAGCACAAATCTAAGAACCTGCTCCGCCAGAACCTCATCCCCCGGCGGAATGCCCGGGATCTCCAATTCTCCCGCGTCATTGATATCTGCATGCAGGCGCAATGTATCCACGTGCAGGACATAGAGCTGAAGACTGCCCGTGCGTACGGAATTGAGTAAATCAAATCCCAGGCTAAGCCGCGCCACTTCCATCGCAGATTCGGCATGAGCGTCTCCCAACACTCTGCCGCCTTCCAACTCCAGGTAGGGTGTAAGCGATTCCCAACGGCCGCGCAGGGTGTCGGCCTCTATGACAAAATTCAGGCGCGCATTTAGCTCACGCAAAATATCATCCTGAAACTGAGCCACATTGCCCATCAGGAAACGACCCATGCTGACATAGAGCGCCAGGCTGACGATGAACAGCACAATTGCTGTCCAGAGCCCATTGATCAGCCTGTAGAGGATCTGTTCTTTCAAGGTAGTCCCGCGGTTTAACCTGTTAGAGCCGTATTATGTCGAACTGTTCCCGGCTGTACACAGGCTCCACCCGAAACTGTACAGTTTTGCCTATAAATTCGCCCAAATCGGCCACTGCGACCGCTTCTTCATCGAGCAATCGGTCCACAACCTCCTGGGTAGCCTGCACCAGACCCAGCTCCGTCACCCCCGTGACCACCGTCCGCGCCGGATCCCGGGTCTCAACAGCACTGACATTGACCAGAATTTCCTCAGTCAATTTTGTCACCCGCCCCCAATGCCGTAGGGACTGAAAAGGATCGCAACAATTGCCATGTCTCAGCCAATGGTAAGCCAACCACCCCGCTGTAGCTGCCTTCAATGCGTTCGATGAATGCCCCTGCAACACCCTGGATGCCATAGGCTCCAGCTTTATCAAAGGGGTCTCCGGTGTCGATGTAGGCCTCCACCTGCTCTCGCTGCAAGCTCACGAACTGCACGCAGGTTTCACTGAGGAAAAACTCCTGACGCGTTTCACTGCAAATGCTGACCCCTGTCAATACCCGGTGCTGACGTCCAGCCAATCGCGCCAGCATGGCCATTGCATCGAGTCGATCCTCCGGCTTTCCCAGTATCTGGTCGTCCAGTACCACACAGGTATCTGCACCAAGAACCGGGCAGCTGTGCGGGTCGCTAACGAGGCTGCGCAAGGCTTTTTCACGCGCCATTCGCTCCACATATTCTGCCGCTGATTCACCAGGCAGTAACACTTCATCGATGTCTGCCGCCAACTGAACAAAGCTCACACCCAGCTGCGCCAATAAATCTGCACGCCGACTGGACTGCGAAGCAAGTACCAGGTCAATAGACATGATAGGTCCGCCGAAAATGTCGGAGCAAGCTGAGCACTCCCGGCCACAGCGCAGCGCCCGCCAGGGCCGGCAACAGGAACAAGAGGTTCAA
This sequence comes from Halieaceae bacterium, assembly GCA_965237855.1. Classification (GTDB taxonomy): domain Bacteria; phylum Pseudomonadota; class Gammaproteobacteria; order Pseudomonadales; family Halieaceae; genus CBDEGK01. The sequence continues at coordinate 410,627 of CBDEGK010000002.1, forward strand.
CGCGCCGGCGCTGGTGATATTTTGTATCCATTGGCATATCAACTGGTTCAAACCCAGCAACACGAACACGACAGCGGCCTGCTGCCACAAGTTAAACACTCGCAGTCGCTGGTACATAACCAGGGCGAGAAACGCCACAACTGACAGGGACAGGGCATTCTGCCCCAGCAGCGCACCCTCGAGAATGTCCAGCAGCAGGCCCACGCTAAACGCCACCGCAACTCCCACTCGTTGCGGTAGAGCTACAACCCAATAAATCAAAACCAGCGCTACCCATTCCGGGCGCGCCCATACCGCCCAACCTGGCAGTGGGTATATCGCAAGCACATAGGCGCAAGCAAAGCTAACCAAAATGACCCAGGTCCCCCCTGTACGCCCCACACGACCGTCATTCACCGTGATAAACCAACAGCACGTGACGGCTGCGATTCAGTGCCGCCTGGGGCTTCGCATATACCCTGGTAAAAGTCTGACCGGGATCACGCTCGACGGAGACCACGGTTGCCACCGGGTAACCCTGGGGAAACCTCTGCCCCAATCCAGAAGTGATCAGCAAATCTCCCACCTCTATGTCGGTGGTAGCAGACACATGCCGCAACTCCAGCTGATCGAGGCGCCCAATCCCCTCAGCAATCGCCCGTATACCATTGCGATTAACCTGTACGGGAACTGCGTGTGTTGCGTCCGTGATCAGCAGCGCTCTGGAAATGACATCGCCGACTTCGATCACCTGCCCCATCAAACCGGACGCGTCCAGTAAGGGCTGCCCCATGTAGACACCGTCGTCTTCTCCTTTATTGAGAATAACCTGGTGACGCACAGGATCTGGAACAATGCCGATCAGTTCGGCAATTAACACATCACCCTGAACCCGCGCGGAGGAATTGAGAAGTTCGCGCAGGCGACCATTCTCTGCTCGCAGGGCCGCCAGTTGCTGAATTTGGCCATTTAACAGCAGGCTTTCGGTTCGCAGCTGTTCATTCTGATCCAGCAGCGTCGCCCGGCTCACAATATTTTCCCTGCCCCAGACAGCAATCCGGGCGGGGGTATCGGCCAACCAGTAAAAAGGCAAGGCAATATTGGACAGAGCGGCCCGCGTCTTGCCCAACTCGTTGAACTTCAAATCCGCCAGCAGAAGTAACAGGACGATGAAAGCCACCGTCAACACACGCGCGACAGCGGAAGGTTCTTTAATGAATAGTGGCTTAATGTGAGCTCCTCGTGTTTAACCCCGCGGGCAGTGGGAGCTGCGACCTAGTCGGTAGACAGCAGATCGATGGTATGGCGGTCCATCAGCTCCATGGCCCGACCGCCACCCCTGGCGACACAGGTCAAGGGATCGTCAGCAACAATAACCGGCAGGCCGGTCTCATCGGCAATCAGCCTGTCGAGATCACGTAAAAGTGCGCCACCCCCGGTGAGGACAATACCACTCTCAGCAATATCGGCAGCCAATTCGGGTGGCGCTTGTTCGAGAGTTGACTTAACCGACTGCACTATCTGCGCCAGTGGCTCCTGCAACGCCTCGAGTATTTCATCAGAGTTGAGAGCAAAGGATCTCGGTATCCCCTCGGCCAGGTTGCGGCCCCGGACATCAATTTCTCTAAGCTCGCTGCCGGCGAACGCGCAGCCTATTTCCTGCTTGATACGCTCGGCAGTGGCATCGCCAATGAGACTGCCATAGCGACGGCGCACATGGGAGACGATCGCCTCGTCAAAGCGGTCCCCTCCAACCCTGGCGGAATCACTGTAAACCACCCCATTGAGAGAGATGATGGCAATTTCGGTAGTGCCGCCACCAACATCGACCACCATGGAACCTTTGGCTTCATCCACCGCCAGACCGGCGCCGATGGCGGCGGCCATGGGTTCTTCGATTAAACGAACCTCACGCGCCCCCGCACTGAGGCAAGATTCGCGGATCGCGCGCCGTTCTACCTGGGTTGACGTACAGGGCACACAAATCAGCACTCGCGGGCTGGGCCGGATGAAGCTGTTCTCGTGCACTTTGGCTATAAAGTGCTGCAACATTTTCTCAGTGACCTGAAAATCTGCAATAACCCCGTCTTTGAGAGGTCTAATGGCCGTAATATTACCCGGTGTGCGGCCCAACATACGTTTGGCGTCCCTCCCCACCGCCTCGATGGTTTTTTGCCCGTTGTGGACCCGGATCGCCACCACTGAAGGCTCGTCCAGTACAATGCCCTGGTCGCGGACGTATATCAGGGTATTTGCCGTCCCCAGGTCAATCGACAAGTCGTTGGAAAACATTCCGCGTAGCGCTTTTAACATGTACTTATTCTTGGGCCTTGTGCATCGGGATGCCAGCTGCGAGCTGCACTCCGCTGGTTTTATTGGGTGGCAAAAAACGCGCTTCGTTAATATGTTATATGCGCGCCTCTGCCTGTGTGCGGAAACTCTACCAATCACGGGGATTTTGGGCAAGGCGCAAATGTGTTAAGTTTGCGTCCCCGCTCCGGGAGGACCCCGGATAGTAGAGCCATACTGAAACCAGAGCACAGCTAAACCGGATCCAATATGTCTGTAGAACAAGCTGAAATAGAGAAGATTGCCGAACTAGCCAGAATTCGAATTGCCGACGCTGAAATCGCCGAGGTCACTGATAGAATTTCCGGCATCCTCGGTCTGGTCGACCAGATGCAGGCGGTGGATACCAGCGCACTTGAACCCATGGCCAACCCCCTGGATGCCAACCAAAGGCTGCGAGCGGACGTGGTGACCGAGGGCGATCAACGCGAAGAATTCCAGAAAATCGCTCCCCTGGTAGAGGATGGACTGTACCTGGTTCCCAAGGTGATTGACTGACATGTCCAGACCAACAATTGCAACACTGCTGGCAGGTATGCGCGAGGGCGAGTTTTCAAGCGTGGAGGTCACGCGCGATTACCTGGACAGAATTGCCCGTCTCAACCCCCAGCTCAACGCCTTTATTACGGTTTGTGAGGAATCCGCCCTGGCCGAGGCTGAAGCTGCCGACCAGCGCCGTGCCGCTGGCGAGGAAGCCCCTCTACTCGGTGTGCCACTAGCGCACAAGGACATCTTCTGCACCAGCGGTGTCCGCACCAGTTGTGGCTCGCGCATGCTGGATAATTTTGTACCGCCCTACGACGCCACGGCCATACAAAAACTGAGCATTGCCGGCAGTATCAGCTTGGGTAAAACCAATATGGATGAATTCGCTATGGGCTCCTCCAATGAAACCAGCTATTACGGGCCAGCGCTGAACCCCTGGGATACCAGCCGGGTTCCAGGCGGCTCCTCCGGCGGCTCTGCCATCGCGGTAGCAGCGGGGCTGAGCCCGGGGGCAACCGGCACCGACACCGGCGGTTCTATCCGACAACCTGCGGCCCTGTGTGGTATTACCGGCATCAAACCAACTTACGGGCGGGTCTCTCGCCTGGGCATGGTGGCCTTTGCCTCAAGCCTCGACCAGGGTGGACCGATGGCGCAGACGGCTGAGGATTGTGCCGTTCTTCTGTCGGCCATGACGGGATTTGATCCGGCCGATTCAACATCCATTGATCGTCCCGTTGAAGATTACAGCGGGCAATTAGCTGAGAATCTTGAAGGCCTGAAAATCGGGGTTCCCGAGCAGTATTTCAGTAGCGAGTTGGATACCGGTATCGGCCACACCGTGCAGGCTGCCCTGGCGCAACTCGAGAGCATGGGTGCCACCCTGGTGGACATATCCCTGCCGCATACCGAGCTCAGTGTTCCCGCCTACTATGTCATCGCGCCGGCGGAGGCATCGACCAACCTGTCCCGCTTTGATGGTGTGCGCTACGGCCACCGCTGCGAAGATCCCCAGGACCTGCACGATCTCTATACCCGGACCCGGGAGGAAGGCTTCGGCGCGGAAGTGAAACGCCGTATCCTGGTGGGCACTTATGCCCTCTCTGCAGGCTACTACGACGCCTATTATCGCAAGGCCCAACAAATCAGGCGCCTGATTCAGCAGGATTTTGTCAAAGCCTTCGAGACAGTCGATATTATCGCCGGGCCAACAACGCCTCACCCCGCCTGGCAGCTGGGTGCAAAATCCAGCGACCCGGTATCCATGTACCTGGAAGACATCTACACCCTGGGAGTCAATCTCGCCGGTCTGCCGGCCATGTCTCTGCCGGCGGGATTTAGCCAGGACCTACCGGTGGGGCTGCAACTGATTGGCAACTACTTCGGCGAAGGCCAATTGCTGAACACGGCACACCAGTTCCAGCAGTTAACTGACTGGCATCTGCGCGCCCCAACCATGAGCGGAGGTACACGCTGATGCAATGGGAAATCGTAATTGGCCTGGAAGTCCACGTACAACTGGCCACCCAATCCAAAATTTTCTCGGGCGCCGCTGCCAGCTTTGGTGCGCAAGCTAACAGCCAGGCTTGTGCCGTTGATCTGGCCATGCCGGGGATGTTGCCAGTGCTCAACGAGGAAGCCGTGCGCCTGGCAGTAAAGTTTGGCCTGGGGATCGACGCCGAAATTGGCCGACGCTCGGTCTTCGATCGCAAAAATTATTTCTACCCCGACTCACCGAAGGGCTACCAGATCTCTCAGTTCGACCATCCCATTGTCGGCAAGGGCCAGGTCGAGATTCATCTCGCCGACGGCAGCCACAAATTCATCGAAATTACCCGGGCACATCTTGAGGAAGATGCGGGTAAATCCCTGCACGAAGACTTCCACGGCCAATCGGGCATTGACCTCAACCGCGCTGGCACTCCCTTATTGGAAATCGTCTCGGAGCCAGATATTCGATCCGCGGAAGAAGCCGTCGCCTACTTGAAAACCATTCATTCGCTGATCACCTATCTCGGCGTTTCCGATGGGAATATGGCGGAGGGGTCCATGCGCTGCGACGTCAACTTGTCCCTGCGGCCTTTTGGACAAGAGGAATATGGCACCCGCACCGAAACCAAGAACGTGAACTCGTTTCGATTTGTGGAGAAAGCGATCCATGTTGAAACAGCGCGGCAGATGGATATCCTCGAAGATGGCGGTAGCATCACCCAGGAAACCCGGCTCTACGATGCCGACCGCAATGAAACACGCTCCATGCGCAGCAAAGAAGTAGCCAACGATTACCGCTACTTCCCGGAGCCGGACTTGCTGCCCGTTGTCATCGACGAGGACTTTATCGACAAGCTGCGCGCGAGCTTGCCAGAGCTGCCGCGACAGAAGCGGGCCCGCTTTGTCCAACAACACGAGCTCAGCGCCTACGACGCGGCGGTACTTGCCAGCTCTCGGGAGCTAGCCGACTATTTCGAGGCAGTGGTCACTGAGTGTGGTGACTCCAAGCTGGCTGCCAACTGGGTGCAGGTGGAGTTGCTGGGTCAGTTGAACAAATCCGAGCTAGAACTGAGTGCCAGTGCGGTCTCAGCACCTATGCTGGGTGAACTCATTACCCGCATTCTCGACAACAGTATTTCCGGTAAGATCGCCAAGCAGGTCTTTGAAGCCATGTGGAACGGTGAAGGTAATGCTGATGCCATCATCGAGAGCAAAGGCTTCAAACAGCTCAATGACAGCGGCGAATTGGAGGCCATGGTCGACCAAGTCATCGCCAACAACAGCACTCAAGTCGAACAATATCTGGCCGCCGACGAGGGCAAGCGCAAAAAACTGCTGGGCTTCTTTGTTGGTCAAATCATGAAGGCCTCACAGGGCCAGGCCAACCCCAAAATGGTCAACGAACTCCTGCACAAGAAATTGGTATAACGCATGAAGAAAGACAAAGAAAAGGTAGTGGACGAAGTCTGGACTGAAGAACGGGTCAGAAGCTTTCTCGACGTGAAATCATACGACGCGGTAGATGCGGATTTTCACATGCTATTTAAAGCCTACCAGAGCATGCGCGCAGACGATTTTGAGAAATTCATTGGTTTCTTCCTGGCACAGAACCGCGATCTCAATGCCACCAACCCGGCGGGTGACACGGTGCTATCGATCGTTGAACAGCACCGCCGTTCAGGAGACTACGCCGCCCTCCTACGATCCGCTGGCGCCGAGTAAATCGCGCTAGCCGGCGCCTCCGCGACGGCCCAGGAAGCGCTCGCGATTCCGTTGTTTAGCAGCCTCACTTTTCCGTAGTAATACATACACGGCGCCAGTGCCCCCGTGCTGGGGCCGGGCGCTGTGAAAGGCCTGCACTATCTCCAGCTCACGCAGCCAGTGATCGACGCCCCCCTTGATAATCGATTGTTGTTCAACACTGCTGCTGTTCTCGCCCTTGCCGTGCACGATCTGCACGCTGCGCATACCCAGTTCCTGCGCCTGCTGTACGAACTCATAGATCTCCCGACGGGCCCGCTCAAAGCCCATACGGTGCAGGTTCAATCGCGCCTCGGCCTCATAGCGCCCCTGCTTGAGCTTCCTGAACACGCCGTTCTGTACACCGGGTCGCTTGAAACTCAGCACGTACCAGGAATCGCGTGGCACAACTCCTTCATCGGCCAGGGGATTAACTTGTGGATCTTCGGCAGCGGCGGATTCACGGCGGGCGCGTAGCGCCTCAGTGTCGGCGGCATCTTTTTTCAGCGCCACACGTTCCGCTCGGCGTAGAGGCTCTACGTCGGTCATGGCCTGCTGAAACAGGAAATCCTCGTCATCATTCATAGTCCACAGTATTATAAAAGAATGCCTGCCCTCCCCGATAGCAATATGCAGCAATGCCCGCTCTGCGAGGGGGCCAACAGCTGCCTGGACGCAACCAGGATGGAGGCGACTCATGCGGGGTAATATTGTCGGTGGCGCGGACTACCTGGTGCGCGGGGCCAAGATGCTTAAACACCCGAGCCTGGTACCTTTTGTGGCAATCCCACTGCTAATCAATATGCTGATTTTTGGCAGCCTGATTGTCTATACCCTGGCTTCTATCAGCGGCACGATCGAGGACTGGATGGCGGTCATCCCCGATTGGTTGTCATTTCTGAACTGGCTGATTTGGCCCATTATCATTATCGGTATAGCCCTGGTCAGCGGCTACCTGTTTACCGCAGTGGCCATTTTAATAGCCTCCCCATTTAATGCCCTGCTGGCCGAGAAAGCCGAGGAACTCATCACCGGTCAGCCCGTGGCAGGACTGGAGGGATTTGTGGGTGCATTAAAGGGCTTCCCGCGGGCGCTGATGCGGGAACTCAGTAAGTTTCTGTATTATCTGCCCTTGTTATTGCTGGTGTTTGTCCTCAGCTGGGTTGTCAATGTCCTGGCACCCTTACTGTGGTTTATCCTCGGCGCCTGGATGATGTCGGTGCAATACGTCGACTATCCCATGGACAACCATGTGCTGAGTTTTGCGGAAGTGAAACAGGTACTGCGTGAGCGCCGCCTCAGCAGCCTCGGCTTCGGCGGCCTAGTGGCGCTGGTAAGCGGAATACCCGTGGTGAACTTTTTTGTTATGCCCGCCGCCGTAGTTGGTGCAACCATTTACTGGTGTGAGGAGTTGCGGCTCAGTGAGAGGTAGACGCTAACAGCTCTTCAGGGGGCATGGTACAGGCTAATTTCTGCCCCAATAGTGCTTCGATATCCGGCAACAGGAAAGCCTCATCTTCGCTGGCAAAACTCACCGATATACCGGTGGCACCCGCGCGACCGGTTCGACCGATTCGATGTACGTAGTCCTCGGGATCTTCCGGCAGGTTAAAGTTCACCACGTGGCTGACCCCTTCGACATGAATACCGCGTCCCGCCACATCTGTGGCAACCAATACTTGGATAGTACGTTCTTTAAACTGCTCGAGCGTGCGGGTGCGCTTGCTCTGAGGCACCTCCCCGGACAATACGCCACAGCGAAAACCGCCTTTGCGCAGGCGCTCGTAAAGACGTCGCACCTGGTCGCGTCGATTGGCAAAAACAATCACACTGCCGGCCTCATCGCTACGCAAGAGGTTGCAAAGCACTTTGAATCGCTCGTCACTGGAGACCATGTACACGCGCTGCTCGACACTATCAACAGCCACCTGCTCAGGCTCTATCTCTACATGCACAGGCTCAAAGGTCCATTGCTGCGACAGGTTGATGATGTCCTGGGAGAAGGTCGCACTGAATAACAGCGTTTGACGATGTGACTTGGCTGGCGTCGCACGCACAATGCGTTTGACCTGGGGAATAAAACCCATATCCAGCATACGGTCGGCTTCATCCAACACCAGGATTTCAATCCGATCCAGGAACAGGTCCCGACGACTCATAAAATCGAGCAAGCGACCGGGAGTCGCGACCACCAGGTCTACCGGGTCGCGTTGCAGGCGATTGAGCTGTTTCTGGTAGTCCATGCCACCAATCAGGGTGGAGATTCGCAGGCCGGTATACTTGGCGTGGTCTTCTGCATCGGCGGCGATCTGCATGACCAGCTCGCGGGTTGGCGCGATCACCAGCGCTCGAGGCTCTCCAAAAAAACGCTCACCCTCCAGCGGATGATTGAGCAGGTCATTGAAAATGGTGACCAAAAAGGCCGCCGTTTTGCCGGTGCCGGTTTGCGCTTTGCCAATGGCATCATGGCCCTGGCACGTCTGCGGCAGTATGGCCGCCTGTATCGGCGAGCAGTATTGAAAGCCTAAATCGGCTATGCCATGCAGGATAGTATCGTGCAGGTCGAGGTCGTGGAAACGGGTTTCACCTTCCTGTTCTGGCACCTGGAATTGGTCAATGGTCCAGTCTTCAGCCGACTCATGGTTTTTGTTCTTTTTGCTCACTTGGAGATTCCCACCTAAAAAAAGCGGGGCATTCTATCACTTTTATCGGCGTAATGTTGGCTGCTTAAACCTCGCTCTGGCCGCCACAAAACTGGTGCAGCCAGTAATCGACACTCACATAGCGACCGCCGCCGGTAAAGAACAGGGCAAACAACATCGCCAGGTAAGTTACCGCGAACTCGATTCCGTTGTTGAGAATGACAAAACCGCCCTTCTCCGTCAGCCAGCCGTAGTTACTGTGCTCCTGCAAAACCTCCCTGGCGCGGGACAATCGGACAGACACTTCCTCAACATTAGAGTCGGCAATCGCGGCCCAGCCGTAATCCCAGTGTACGGCGAATATGGCGACCAGCATGGTCACCATGAGCGGCACCGATATCCAGCGCGTGGCCAGCCCCAGGGCCAGTAATATTGCCCCTATCGCCTCGGTGTAAGCTGCTAAATAGGCCAACAGGGCTGGAAACGGCAGGCCCAGTCCCCATTCGGAATTGCCAAACCAGGCAATGGTATTTTCAATGCCGGCTATCTTGGTCGTACCAGCCATCCAGAATATCGGCACCAGGTATAGCCGTAAGGCCAGCGGTGCCAAGCCATCCAGGTATTTCAGGCGCCCAAACAGCGCATTGTGAAGCGTGTAGTAATTTGCCACTACTGCGTTCATATGTGTTCTCCCTACCGTCGTGGAAAATATGACTAGGCCTTTCGTAAAAAGTTCAGCCGCACACCGGACAGTTTTCACGCTTGCGCAAACGCAGGCGCTGCACCTGCATTGACCAGGCATCAATAACCAGCATGTATCCTAGCAAAGGCTCGCCAAATTTAGCTAAAAGCTTGACCGCTTCCAACGCCTGCAGACTGCCAATGACACCGACAACCGGTGACAGTACACCACTTTCTGAACAGCTCAGGTTCTCGTCGCCGGCAGTGTCATCGTACAGGCATCGATAGCAGGGACCGCTGTGGGCGGGATGGAATACCGCGACCTGGCCCTCACTGCGAATAGCGGCACCAGAAACCAAAGGCACTCCAGCCTGGACGCAAGCCCGGTTGAGGGCAAATCGCGTGGCAAAGTTGTCGCTGGCATCCACCACCAGGTCCACCCTCAGTGCCAGCTCGACCATTTCGGACTCTTGCAATCGGCGCTCAATACACTCCAGTTTGCATTCGGAATTGCGAGCAGCTACCGACTGCGCGGCCGAACGTGCCTTGTTCATACCCAATCGCGCTTCGGTATGAGCCAGCTGGCGCTGCAAATTGCTCAGCTCCACCTCGTCACCATCGGCCAATACCAGCTTGCCGATACCCGCAGCTGCCAGGTACAGGGCCACCGGAGAGCCGAGACCGCCCAGGCCGACCACCAGCACACGCGCTGATAGCAAGCGTTCCTGGCCGGCAACATCCAGCTCCCCCAGCATGATCTGACGTGAGTAACGCAATAACTGCTGGTCGCTAATCATGCCAGGTAGCCACCGCTAACGCGTTCCAATCCGGCCAGGTCACGCCTCGACTCGACCCCGACAAAACCCGCAGCAGATAACAGGGCTCGCACTGCTGCCGCCTGATCAAAACCGTGCTCCATCAGCAAATATCCTCCACTGGCAAGATAAGCGGGCGCCAATTCAGCCAGTAGGCGTATGTCATCCAGTCCATCCACACCCGAGGACAACGCAGCTCGAGGTTCGTAACTCACGCCATCACCGTGCAAGTGAGGGTCGCTTTCAGGAATATAGGGGGGGTTACTCACCATTAAATTCCACCGCTTCCCAGGTAACTGTTGGAACCAATCAGAGCATAGGAAACTGACCCGCGCCAGCCCCAGCGCCGAGGCATTTACCCGTGCGACCTCCAAGGCCTCTTCGCTGCAGTCAGTTGCTGTCAGCTGCCAATGGGGTCTCTCCCGGGCCAATGCCAGTGCCACGGCACCACTGCCAGTACCCAGGTCAACAACGCATGCAGTTTCGGGGAGCGCAAGTGCCAACGCCCACTGCACCAGGGTTTCGGTATCCGCCCTTGGGATCAAGGTGTGCTCGTTAACCGTGAGGGGAAGTGACCAGAATTCCTGTTTGCCCAGCAAATAGGCGAGCGGTTTCCCCTGCCGACGCTGTGACACCAAACGCTGAAAGTGCTCGGCATCGGCACTCTCTACCGCGGCCTCTGGCCAGCTGTAGAGCCAGGTTCGGGGTTTGCTCAAGCAATGGCAGAGCAGAAGTTCCAGGTCCAGCCTATCCAGGTCCGCTTTATCCAGGTCGAAAGGCGCCCCGGACGCAGCACTGATTAGATCCCGGACCGTGGCCATCAGTCATTGTCAGACAGAGCTGCCAACTGGTCCGCCTGGTGCTCCTGTCGCAATGGCTCGACCACCACCCCCAGCTCGCCCTCCAGGATCTCTGCCAGCTTGTACAAGGTAAGGTTGATACGGTGATCGGTAACCCGGCCCTGGGGAAAGTTATATGTGCGGATGCGATCACTGCGATCGCCGGTACCCACCAGGTTGCGCCGTTCCGCCGCTTGCTCCGCAGCCTGCTTCTCCTGTACGCCAGACAATAGCCTGGCTTGCAACAGTGACATGGCACGGGCCTTGTTCTTGTGCTGTGAGCGCTCATCCTGGCATTCGACAACCATGCCGGTAGGTAAATGCGTAATCCGTACCGCTGAATCAGTCTTGTTAACGTGCTGACCACCGGCGCCAGATGCCCGGTAAGTATCAATACGCAAATCAGCTTTGTTGATCTCAATCTCATCCACCTCTTCGGCCTCGGGCAAAATGGCCACCGTGCACGCCGAGGTATGAATACGCCCCTGGGATTCGGTTTCAGGCACGCGCTGGACGCGATGGGCACCGGACTCAAACTTCAGGTGAGCATAGACATCCGCTCCGGCAACGCGACTGATAATCTCCTTGAAACCACCGTGCTCACCAGGCCGTTCGCTGATGATCTCCACCTGCCAGCGCTGCGATTCCGCGTAACGGCTATACATGCGAAACAGGTCTCCCGAAAAAATCGCCGCCTCATCACCCCCGGTACCGGCGCGAATTTCAAGAAACACATTGTTGCTGTCGTTGTGGTCTCGCGGTAGCAGTAGCCTTTGCAGCTCCACCTCCAGCGTAGCCAACTCCTCCTGCCCACTGACCAGTTCCTCCTCTGCCAATTCACGCATATCGGCCTCGCCGTCACCGAGCATCGTCCTGGCTTCATCGAGATCGTCGTTGACCTCGCGATAGCGCGAGAAACATGTCACCACGGTTTCCAACTCGGAGTACTCCCGCGACAAGTCACGGAACTGGTTTTGATTACTAATAATTTCACTGTCACTTAGCAGCGCCGCCACTTCTTCGTAGCGATCACACAAGGTATCCAGTTTGACTAGCAGGGAATTTTTCATTGTCTTCCGATTTACTCTTTATCCTGGTCCAGGCCCAACAGCAAGTGTGCCGCATCAAGCACATCCTGGCGCCCCTCCGCACTGGCTCGCTTCATCTCTGCGCTGGGGCTGTGTACTAATTTATTGGTGAGACTGCGCGCCAGCCCCTCCACAACCTGTGCCGGTGATGTACCCTTGGCCAGCGAGCGCAGGGCGCGGTCTATCTCCGCATCTCTCATGGATTCGGCCTGTGCCCGCAGCGCCTTCACGGAGTCTACTGCCGCCAGGGAACGCAACTCCCGGCTAAAGTCTTCAACTCCCTCGTCAATAATCTGGTCAGCTTTGCCCGCTTCATGCTGCCGTGAACGCAGGTTCTCATCGACAATCTCACGCAGGTCGTCGATGCTGTAGAGATACACATCACTCAAGTCACCGACCTGGGGTTCGATATCCCGGGGTATGGCGAGGTCGATCATTAAAATAGGCCGATGCTTGCGCAGCTTGAGAGCCCTCTCGACGGCGCCTTTGCCGAGTAGGGGTAGCTGGCTTGCAGTCGACGATATGACAATGTCGGCATGCTCCAACTGATCCGGAATTTCAGCCAACAGCACGGCTTCGGCACCAAACTGCTCGGCCAGTTCGCGCGCGCGCCCCAGGGTTCGATTGGCCACCACGATGCCACCCACCCCGCTGTCCACCAGGTGCCGTGCCACCAACTCAATCGTCTCACCCGCACCGACCAGTAGTGCCCGGGTTTCCGCCAGCTCTGTGAAAATCCTGCCGGCCAGGTCAACCGCCGCATAGGCCACCGAAACCGGGTTTTCACCAATTGCTGTATCGGTGCGGATGCGCTTGGCAACAGAGAGCACACAGCGAAAAGCGCGTGCCAATGTGCCGCCTACCGTGTTCGCCTCCTCCGCCACAGCCAAGGCCGATTTCATCTGTCCCAGTATCTGCGGTTCGCCCAACACCATGGAGTCGAGTCCACTGGCAACCTTGATCATATGCCGCAGTGCAGCATCGTCAGCGTAGATGTAACAACTGGGGGCGATCTCCTGTTCCTCGAGACCGTGATACGCCGCCAGCCACCGCAATGCTGACTGCTGTGCCAGGGCGTGACCCTCGTCTTCGCCGACAAAGAACAATTCTGTACGATTGCAGGTAGAGAGTATGACAAGCTCGGGCAAGTGAGCTTCGGCACACGCCTGTTGCAGCGCATCGACCAAAAGCTCGGGCGCAAAAGCCACCCGCTCGCGCAAGTCGAGAACCGCCGTTGTGTGATTGATGCCCAGTGCAGTGAGGCCCATATGCCCGCCCGTCTGACGAAATTAAGGTACCGAATTCGGCCGCAAGTGGCCAGCCGTAAAAAAAGTGCGGAATTTTAACAAGTTGCGCCGCACAATGCAGGAAAAAATCGGCTTTTTAGGAGATTTTCCCCAGCTGTGTCATCATTGTTGAATGCCCAATATCCTACTCATTCCCGCCCTGCTGTTGTGCCTGATCGGCTGTACCACAGCCCCTACCGCCCCACCGAAAGTGACAGAATTGGAACCGGAAACTGGCGAAGATGTAACCGTAACAGCGCCCGAAACAGAGGTCGCTGAGATAATCCAGCGACCTTTTCCGGACGATAGTTTTTATCCTCTACTAGTGGCCGAATTCGCGTTGCGCCGCCGGGACTATGAAACTGCCCTTGATAATTACATGGCGCAGGCGCCGCAACTGCGCGATGGTGGCGTCAGTGCCCATACCGCCAGACTGGCACAATACCTGCAAAACGACGAGGTCGCCGTTGAAGCCTCACTCCTCTGGGTGGAACTGGAACCGGATAATCTGGAGGCACGACTTACCGTGGCCAACTTGTTGGCTAAACAAGGCAAGGGTCGCGAGGCACTGCCACATATGGCGGTGATTGTTCGAGCTGGCGGTGTCGCCAACTTTACGGCCGTCGCCAATGGTTTCAGTCGACTGGACAGCACTGCACAGGGTGAACTGCTGGCAGCGGTCGACCAGTTACAGCGAGAATTCCCGTCCAATGCACAACTTTTAATTTGCAAGGCGCTGATGTTCGAAGCGTTGGATCAGCAAGAACGGGCTCTGGATGCACTGCAAGGCGTCTTCGAATCAAGTCCGGGACAACTGCAAGCCATCGTTCTGGATGCCAAGTTGCGCCAGGACCTGGGGCAGCTAGACGGCATATACAGCCGCATAGAGGCAGCATTACTTGAACAAGCAGACAATAGTCGCCTGCGCATGCAATATGCCCGGCTGCTGACCCGAACGGATATCGATGCCGCCCGCCAGCAGTTTCAAATTCTGTTGGATCAAGCACCCAATGATGCGGACCTGTTATTTTCACTGGCCTTGATTCAACGGGAGATGGGCGACCTGGCGGCGGCGCGCGATAAGCTGGAAAAACTCATAGGGCTTGACCAGCGCAAGGATGAGGCTCACTACTACCTGGGTCGAATTGCCGAGCAAGAGGAACGCTATGAAGACGCATTGATGCACTATATGCAGGTCAAACCCGGTCGCGATTTCGTCAATGCCACCCGCCGTCTGGCCAACATCTTGTTGCTGGCCCAGCGTCGACAGGAACACAGTGAATATTTCGATCAACTGCGACAAAATATGCCAGTGCTGACGGCTCAGTTGTACTCGGTGGAAGTGGAAAGCCTCAACAATCACGACCTCTTCACCGCCACCACGGAGGTGCTTGACCGCGCCCTGGCTGAGCTCCCCGATAACACCAGCTTACGGTACATGCGCTCTATGGCCCGGGAGCAACTGGGGGACCTGGTGGGCATGGAGGGAGACCTCCGGTCGATCCTGGATCGAGAACCCGACAATGCCACGGTCTTGAATGCACTGGGCTACACCCTGGCCAACAAGACAGAACGTTATGAGGAAGCCCAACAACTCATCGAGCGTGCCCTGGTGCTTGACCCGGAGGAGCCGCCATTCTCGACAGCTTTGGCTGGGTGAGATATCGCCTCGGCGATTACCGGCAGGCACTGGAGTATTTACGCCGCGCCTACGAAGTCTTTCCGGACCCGGAGGTAGCCGCTCACCTGGGTGAAGTACTGTGGGCTATGGGTGAAAATGATGCCGCCGTCAGCATCTGGAATGCGGCACTCAGCAGTGGAGTTAATGGCGAGGTTATAGTCGAGACCATGCAGCGCCTGGGCGCAGCGGAATAAGACGCCGGATGCTGCGAACAATAAGGCTCTCCATCACTGCCGGCGCCTACTTGTTGCTTGTCGCCTGCGTCAGTCAGCCAGACCTTGAGGAAGACTTTGACGCGATCCACAACGAAGCACGCCTGCTGGATATTAGTCACTGGCAGCTACGTGGCAGAGCGGTTTTGCAGACCACGGATCGCACAGACACCGTCGGCATAGACTGGCGGCAGGAAGACGCACGATTTCAACTTGCCCTCAGTGGGCCAGGGGGTTGGGGACGTTACACCGTCAGCGGCAGTCATGACTTCACAGCACTAAAGCTGGATGAAGGGTTTGATCAGTTTTCCGACCAGGAACATCAACAGATCTCCAGCCAAATCGAGGCACTGCCACTCTCGCATCTGGTGGACTGGGTGAAAGGTCTATGTCCCTCCTGCAGCGAGTCGAGCGTTGTACGCGATGAGCTCGGGCGACTGTCGGCCTTCGAGAGCGGCGTTTGGAAGGTGTACTACGACGACTACCAATGGGTTGATGATCTGTCACTGCCACGCACAATGCGTTTTTCAGGACCCCGCAGCAGTGGCAAGCTTGTACTGAAACACTGGCAACTGGGTGAAGGCAGCTGATGCGACTGCCCGCCCCCGCCAAACTCAACCTGTTTCTGCACATCACCGGGCGCCGCGACGACGGTTATCACGAACTGCAAACCCTGTTTCAGCTGCTCGACTACGGTGACTGGCTTGAATTCGAACAGCTCGCGTCTCCGCAGATCGACCTGAATTGCCCTGGGCTAAACATCCTGGCAGCAGACAACCTCGTTCACCGCGCCGCCAGGGCTCTGCAGACTCATACCGGCTGCAATCTGGGTGCGCGTATCACTCTGGCTAAGCAGTTGCCCTGCGGGGGCGGATTGGGGGGCGGCAGCTCCAATGCCGCCACCACTTTATTGGCGCTCAACCAGTTATGGAACCTGGGTTTGAGACCACTTGAACTGGCGGAAATTGGCCTCGAATTGGGAGCAGATGTGCCGGTTTTCGTGCATGGCCATTCGGCCTGGGCCGAAGGAATCGGTGAAAAGCTGACTGCCGTGGAGCTCCCCGAGCAGTGGTACCTGGTGATAGCCCCATCCTGCGCGGTCTCCACAGCGGAAGTTTTTTCCCACCGGCAATTGACACGGAACACACCAGCAACGACAATGGCGGCCTTTTTTGAACGGGGTGGAGCAAACGACTGCGAGTCAGTCGTTCGCAGGCTTTATCCAGAGGTGGATAAGGTGTTGATTTGGCTAGAGAAATTTGGCCAAGCCCAGATGACGGGCACAGGGGCCAGTGTGTTTTTGCCATTGCCAGACGAGGCGCAGGCGCAGGCCGTTTTTGCACAGAAACCGGATCACTGGTCCGGTTTCATCGCAAAGGGTGTAAATTGCTCTCCTGTATTGACTTCACTGGGCTGAACTCACTGGAGTAGTCCACCAACGAATTATTGGGGTGTCGCCAAGCGGCAAGGCACCGGGTTTTGATCCCGGCATGCGCAGGTTCGAATCCTGCCACCCCAGCCATATGTTCGCCCGAAGCTGCAAAAGGAAACGACTGTGTCGGCAAAAATGATGGTGTTCACCGGCAATGCAAATACGGCATTGGCCAAGAAA
Source organism: Halieaceae bacterium (assembly GCA_965237855.1). GTDB lineage: Bacteria > Pseudomonadota > Gammaproteobacteria > Pseudomonadales > Halieaceae > CBDEGK01. The sequence continues at coordinate 427,528 of CBDEGK010000002.1, forward strand.
GTCACCAGCAGGTTGCATATCCCCCTGGGAAACGCAGACGTCACTCAATTCAGCGACGGCGAAGTTGCGGTGGTGATAAACGAGAACGTTCGCGGCAAGGATGTTTTCGTACTGCAGTCAACCTGCGCACCTACGAACGACAATCTGATGGAGCTGGTTGTCATGATCGATGCTTTGCGAAGAGCATCGGCCACCCGGATTACGGCGGTAGTACCTTACTTCGGCTATTCCCGCCAGGATCGCCGGGTGCGTTCCTCGCGGGTGCCCATCAGCGCCAAGGTGGTGGCGGACATGATGGTGGGCGTGGGCGTTGACCGGGTACTAACCGTCGACTTGCACGCGGAGCAGATACAGGGCTTTTTTGCCTGCCCGGTAGACAATATTTATGCCTCACCGGTGCTCAATGACGACATTGTGCGGGTGCGCTACGAGAACCTGATGGTAGTGTCTCCGGATATAGGTGGTGTAGTTCGAGCCAGGGCTATCGCCAAACAATTGGACGATGCTGACCTGGCCATTATCGACAAACGTCGCCCGCAGGCCAACGAGGCCCAGGTGATGAACATTATTGGTGATGTCAGTGGCCGAACTTGCCTGCTGGTAGACGACATGGTCGACACCGCTGGTACGCTGTGTAAAGCAGCAGAAGCACTGAAGAAAAACGGTGCCGAGAAAGTTGTTGCCTACTGTACCCACGCGGTACTGTCAGGGAAGGCCATCGACACTATTGATGCCTCCACGCTCGATGAGCTGGTGGTGACAGATACGATTCCTCTCAATGGGGCCGCTGGAGAGTGTTCACGCATTCGCCAGCTCACTATTGCCGACCTGCTCGCAGAATCCATGCGCCGGGTTAGCAACGAGGAATCCATTAGCGCGCTGTTCGAGTAGACCAGCGTTTTTTAAACCGTTACAGCAACCGGTCGCAGGTTGCGTAATGATTATTCAAAGGAGTACAGACTATGTCTGACGCATTTGAGATTAATGCAGAGATCCGGGAAGACAAGGGGAAAGGTGCGAGCCGCCGCCTGCGTCGCCTGGCCGATCAAATTCCCGCCATTATATACGGCGGTGACAAGGAACCCATGCCGCTGACCATGATCCGCAAGGACCTGGAGCACGCCCTGGAAAACGAGGCCTTCTATTCGCACGTTCTCACCATCAAAGTGGGCAGCAAAAAGGAGAAGGCAATCCTGAAGGACCTGCAACGCCATCCCGCCAAGAATCTCGTGATGCATGCCGACTTTATGCGTGTCAGTGAGAATGTGAAGATCAAGGTCCACGTGCCCATACACTTCCTCAATGAAGAGGACTGTGTTGGCGTGAAAAATGAGGGCGGCTTGATTCAACACCAGGCGACGGACATAGAAGTTATGTGTCTGCCAGCCGATATGCCGGAATTCCTTGAACTGGACTTGGAAAACTGTGCGGTTGGCGACATCCTTCACTTATCGGATATTAAACTGCCGAAAGGCGTTGAGTCTGTGGCGCTGTCCCACGGTGAAGACCACGATCTGGCAGTCGCCAGTGTTGCAGCACCGAAAGTTATTGTTGATGAGGACGAGTTGGAAGCTGAAGAAGGCGAAGCCGTTGAGGGCGAAGAAGGTGAAGCCGATGACGCTGAGGCCTCTGATGACGAAGGTGGTGAGGAAGAGGAGGAATAATCCCCTTTTCCAGAACCGACTGAGGTACCTGTATTGTCTGAGCCCATCAAGCTGATTATTGGCCTCGGCAACCCCGGTGATGACTACCGGGGTACGCGCCACAATGCAGGTGCCGATTTCGTCGAAGCGCTGGCCCGAAGCCACGGTGCCAGCCTTTCACCCGAATCAAAGTTTTATGGACTGGCCGGTCGAATTTCGATCGATGGCCAGGACGTGCGCCTGCTCGTTCCAACAACATTTATGAACCGCAGCGGCCAGTCTGTTGCAGCCATGGCCAATTTTTTCAAAGTGGATACTGCCAATATCCTGGTCGCCCATGATGAGCTCGATTTTGAGCCCGGCACTGCCCGCTTCAAAGACAGCGGCGGCCACGGCGGCCATAATGGCTTGCGCGATATCAGCAAAGCCTGTGGCGACGACTATTTACGCTTGCGAATTGGTATCGGACACCCTGGCAACGGGGCAGATGTTTCCAATTATGTGCTAAAGTCTGCCTCCCTGGCAGACCGGGATAAAATAGCTGCAAGCATTGACGACAGCCAGTCTGCGCTACCACTGCTGGTAAGCGGGGAATGGGCCAAGGCCACCAAACAACTGCACACCAGCAGCTGACAACATTAGGACACAATCATGGGATTTAAATGCGCCATCGTTGGCCTGCCCAACGTTGGAAAATCAACCCTGTTCAACGCCCTGACCAAGGCTGGTATTGATGCGGAAAACTTTCCTTTTTGCACCATCGAACCGAATGCCGGTGTCGTGCCGGTGCCAGACACCCGCCAGCAAAAAATTGCGGGCATCGTCAGGCCACAGAAGGAAATTGCCACCACCATGGAGTTTGTCGACATTGCCGGCCTGGTGGCAGGCGCCTCCAAGGGTGAAGGCCTGGGCAACCAGTTCCTCGCCAATATTCGCGAGACCGACGCCATCGCTCATGTTGTGCGCTGCTTCGAAGACGACAATGTCATCCATGTTGAGAACAAGGTGGATCCGGCCAACGACGTTGAAGTGATCAACACCGAGTTGGCGCTGGCTGACCTGGAAAGCTGTGAAAAGCAGCTGCAGAAAGTTACTCGCACGGCCAAAGGTGGTGACAAGGAAGCCATCGCCATCAAAGCCCTGCTCGAAGATAACCTGCTGCCCCAGCTCAATGAAGCCAGGCCGGTACGTGGCCTGGATCTCAGCCCCGAACAGTGGCGGCTGGTCGATCAACTGCATTTACTCACGATTAAACCGACCATGTATATCGCCAATGTGGACGAAGCCGGTATGGAATCCTCCGAGCAGGGAGGAAATTCAAAAGTTGAGCAGTTGAGGGCTATAGCGGCGCAGGAAAATGCCGTGGTGGTGGTGATCTGCAACAAGCTGGAATCCGAGATCGCCGAACTGGAAGATGAGGAACGGGACGAGTTCCTGGCCGATCTGGGACTGGCAGAAGCCGGACTGGACCGGGTCATCCGCGCCGGATACGACCTATTGAACCTGCAAACTTACTTTACTGCGGGCGTCAAAGAAGTGCGTGCCTGGACCGTCAAGGTCGGTGCCACCGCACCGGAAGCTGCGGCAGTGATTCACACCGATTTTCAGAAAGGCTTTATTCGCGCCGAGGTGGTGGGCTATGAGGATTTTGTCGGCAACAACGGTGAGCAGGGCGCCAAAGACGCGGGCCGCTGGCGCCTCGAAGGCAAGGACTACGTGGTGCAGGACGGCGACGTCATCCATTTTCGCTTTAACGTGTAATTTTGTGGATATATTATACTTGGCGTACCCATTGAATAACGGGACGCCGTAGACACGAAAGAGCCGGTTTTACTCGGTTTCCGGCTCTTTGTCCTTCTCTGTTTCCAAGCTCAAGCCCTCTACCGCCTTATCTAGTGCATCTTCGGATTCGTCGCACTCCAACTCTTTGGCTATGTTCTCAAACTTGTCTTTGTCACTGCCATCTACCATATTCATCAAAGCTCCTATTGTAGTGGTCAAGTAAAACTGGCCGCTGGTTTAGAGGAACTCCAATAGCGTTCCTCGGTTTTATTCGGTGGCATACCACCGTTGTGTTTGTGTGGCCTAGTTTGGCTGTAGTATCCAGCTATATAGTCAGCCACGCTTCGCTGTGCTTCAGCGAAAGATCGATACCCCATCTCGGGCACCCATTCTGTTTTTAAGCTTCGAAAGAAACGCTCCATCGGCGAATTATCCCAACAATTTCCTCGTCGACTCAGGCTTTGGTTGATTCGATAACGCCACAGATGTTGTCGGAATTTGATGCTCGTATAATGGCTCCCTTGATCGGAGTGAAACAGCACGCCTTCAGGTCGACCGCGAGATTCGTAAGCCATCGTGAGTGCTTTAGCTGTCAGCTCGCTATCGGGTGAATTGGACAGCGCCCAGCCAATAGGCTTACGTGCATACAGGTCAAGTACTACAGCCAGGTAGGACCAGCGTTGTCCTGACCAGATATAAGTCACATCCCCACACCAGATTTTGTTGGGCGCCACTGGCGTAAATTCTCGATTCAACGTGTTAGGAATGAGTGTATGTGGCTGTGACGCTTTTTTGTAGCGATGCGCTGGAAGCTGGGTACTCACAAGTCCCAAGCGAGCCATAAAACCCTTTGCGCGATAGCGACTTAACGGTACGCCTTGGCCAGATACAATATGAGCAATACTGCGAGCTGTTGTGGTCTACTAAAAGTGGACACCTTGTATAGACTGTAAAAATCAAATACGAGGTGAACAATGACAAGTAGACAAAAACGGAACTTTCCTGATGATTTCAAGCAAGATGCCGTGGCATTGGTGATTGAGCAGGGCTATACCATAGTCGCAGCTGCACGGAGCCTGGATGTTGGCCCAGGGCTACTCGGGCGTTGGAAGCGAGAGCATGAGGCTAATTCCCACATCAATGCACTTGCTAAGGACGAACAAGAGGAACTAAAGCGGCTGCGCCGTGAGGTTCGAGAACTCAAAATGGAGAAAGAAATTCTAAAAAAGGCGTCGGCGTATTTCGCAAAGGAAATGAAGTGAAGTACGCCTTAGTGCAAGGTAATACAGCTCAATATCCAGTAACAATGTTGTGCCGGGTCATCGGTGTAAAGCGTAGCTCCTACTACGCCTGGAGGGCCCGTGGAGGCAAGGTGATTGGTCCTGAAGAGCTGGCTGTCAGGCGGCGAATGAAGTCCCTGTTTACAGATTCTCGGCAGAGTATGGGGAGTCGTAGACTGAGCCGTCAACTTACTGCAGAAGGCTTCTCCATTGGTCGTTATCGCGCCAGGCGGCTCATGAAATCTATGGGCCTCGTCGTCAAATCTAAACGTAAATACAAGGTCACCACTGACAGCAAACATCGATTACCTGTGGCTGACAATGTGCTGAATCGAGCATTTTCACCCGCAAGCCCCAACCAGTGCTGGGGGTCCGATATTACTTATCTTTGGACTCAGGAGGGTTGGGTCTACCTGGCCGTGGTGATTGACCTTTACTCTCGACGAGTTGTTGGCTGGTCTATGGATCGCCGCATGACCAAGGCGCTGGTCATCAGGGCATTGATAATGGCCGTAAGCCTAAGGAATCCACCGCCAGGCTTGATCCACCATTCAGATCGTGGCAGTCAATATGCCAGCCATGCTTACCAAGCACTGCTAAAGCAGCATGGAATCATAGCGAGCATGAGTCGAAAAGGTAATTGCTGGGACAATTCGCCAGTTGAACGATTTTTCAGCAGCCTAAAGCGCGAATGGACGTGTGACCAGGGATATTGCACTCGAGAAGCTGCGATCGCAGATGTCCGGGAGTATGTGGCGGTGTATTACAACGCGAAGCGGCTGCATTCTACGCTGGGATACAAAACGCCGATGGACTACGAATTTAACTTAAGCAAAGTGTCCAAAAATAGTTGACCACAACAAGCACCGGCCGAGCCATTGCTGATCTGGTGTGCATGTTGAACCATCGCGTTGATCTTCATTTTCTCCGGATCAATTCTTGCTGCCGCTGATCGACGATATTTGAAGGTGCTTCTGTGAATGCCAAAGGCTTCACAGAGAACGGTGACACTATGGCTCTCTTGAAGTGCTTCAACAATACCTAATTGTTCAGCGAGTCTGACATCAAGAGAGCGGTAGCCTTTTTTAATATTTCATTGTGCTCCTCGACACGGCGTAGCTTTTTCTCTAGTTCCTTGATGCGCCGATGCTCAGGAGTCATCGCATGGGTCGTCGGCGTTATACCGTCACGTTCCTTGCGCAACTGCCTCACCCATTTGTCCAGGGTCGAATGCCCAACCCCCACCGCTTGTGCTGCTTCTCTGATACTGTAGTTTTGATCCACCACGAGTTGTGCTGATTCAAGTCGAAATTCTGGGCTAAAAGTACGTCGTGTTTTGCTTCTCATCGTTTTGCTCGCTTAATGTAAGAGGTGATAATATCACCTACAATTAAACGGCCAAATAAACTATGCCACTACATATTTAATTAATGTGTGTTGCTATCCATCAACAAAAACCGTAAAATCATCTATCAAAGTCGCAAGGGGTGCATTATGTGGTCGCATCAAACTAAGTCTGAACTAGAAACCAAGTTGTCCGAACTTGATGTCGAGGCTGCGCAGTATGAAAGTAAAATTGATGATTTAAAAGGGAAAATCATCAAAACGCACGCCCAAAAGGCGGCCATTTGTGAATTGCTCGATATACAAGATGAAGAACAACCCTCGCAAGCTGCACGCGCCCAGACTAATAGTCGCCCTTTTAAAGAATGCATTATAGAAGTGCTTGAGAAGGCTCGCAAGCCAATGAAATCTAGGGAGGTACTTGAAAAGCTAAGAAAGATGGAGGTCCAAATTCCTGGCACAACTGATGACAGTACGCGTGTCGCAAGTGAGCTTTTTCATCTAGCGAAAGCGAATGATTACATTCACAAGGTAGATAGAGGGATCTATCAGTACAAAGAAAAAGAGTCATTTGTTGGCACAAATGACTCTTTTACATCAACCGCGTCTACCGAGGCGCACTAACCAGAGGAGGGAAACATTATGCCGTTAACTGAAAAACCAGTTTGGCGCACTGTGCATCCCATCGTCTCATTAATTTTGGGTCGATGGTTGTGCTAAAAGCGCTACGAATAATAGGTAACGGCGTTTAGCAGTAACGCCATAATCTTAGCTAAATTGTGGCGCCTGGGTTTTACCCCGTCTATCCGGACATATCTAAAAAGGTCGAGAATGACCGCAGAGGTATGTCATGCACAAACGAAGAAAGTACTCCGAGGAGTTTAAACGAGAAGCTGTATCGTTCGCCAATCAGCCAGGCGTAACTGCCAGGCAAGTCGGCGAAGAGCTTGGTATCAATGCCAATATGATAGGCCGTTGGCGCCGTGAATTGGGTATGTTGGGACCCAAGGCATTCACCGGCCAGGGCAAACCCAGAGATGAAGAAATGGCTGCTCTCAAGAGAGAGTTAAGCCGGGTGAAGAAGGAACGCGATTTTTTAAAAGAAGCGGCGGTGTGGTTCGCGAAGGAATCGACATGAGATTCCGGATGATCGACCGCTGCCGGGACACTTACTCGGTTCGAATGATGTGTCGTCACTTGAACGTCTCGCCCAGTGGTTACTACGATTGGCGAGGTCGCGAACCTAGCAAGCGTGAGTTGGCCAATCGAGTCCTGCTGCGGCATGTCGAGAAACTGCATACCGACAGTGATGGTGTGATGGGCGCGCCCCGCATTTGCGATGAACTAAATTATCAGGGCATTTCTTGTGGCGAAAACCGTGTGGCACGCCTGATGAAGCGCGAGGGTTTGCAGGGCATTCCACAGAAGCGACGCTGGAAGAAAAAGGGCGCCAATGATCGTCCTGCCGGTGTGCAGAACCATTTGCAACGAGACTTCCGTTCTGATGAACAGAACACCAAATGGGTAACCGACATCACCTACATCCGAACCGCAGAGCACTGGCTGTATCTGTGTGTTGTCATTGACCTGTACTCGGGCGTTGTCGTTGGGTGGTCGATGAGCCACCGTCAAACCCGCGACTTGGTTATCCAGGCTGTACTGATGGCGATCTGGCAGCGGACCGACCGATCTCCGGTGATACTGCACAGTGATCGTGGGTGCCAGTTCACCTCTGAGGAATACCAGCGATTCCTGGCGGGGCACAACCTGGTTTGCAGCATGAGCGCTGTTGGCAACTGTGCAGACAATGCGGCGGCCGAGGGGTTCTTTGGATTGCTTAAGCGAGAAAGGATAAACCGTCGCCGCTATCTCACCAGAGACGAGGCCAGAGCAGATGTCTTTGATTACATCGAGCGGTTCCACAATCCCAGACGAAGGCGTCAGCTTGAAGTCCGGCAGGCAAAGGAATTACTCTTAACTAACCAGTCCGGAGAAACGGGGTAAAACCCCCTTGTCACCCTGCTTGTATGGGAGGATGTTTAGTGGCGGTGTGACCGAGTGGTCAGGTAGGTCTCTTTGCAGGGGTCCGTACGCCGGTTCGAATCCGGCCACCGCCTCTATTAGCTTAGTCTTTACACGCTAGACTTACAATTAGTGTGGTTTTCCTTTTTCTCCAATACTCCTCATGCACCAAATATTTGATAAGTGAGTCGCTTGCCAACAACGCCCATTAAGAGGTTGTCCGCACGCTGCTCATCGGTTACCTCCAAAGCAGAGCGGTTATTGTAGCGAAAGTCGAATTCAGCAAGGTAGCGGTTCAGGTGGTTATGGCCGCAATGCTGATAAGTGCCCTTCATGCCACGCTTGAATACTGAGAAGTAGTTTTCAATGGTATTGTTGTGAATAGCAGGGTTGGACAACGACACATATTCGCCCCTGGAGTGGTTCACAACGCCGTGAGCGCGAAACTCGCGACCAATCGCCTTGTAGTGATGCGCCTGGTCAGTCATTAGCCTAGCTTCCCGAGCGATGTTCTCACGCAGGATAGGAGCAATGGTCTTCATGTTCACATTGTCCACCACCACGCTGCGGGCTTGCTTGGTCTCACGATCCACTAGAGACAGGACTTTTTGCTTATGGCGATACCCGCCTTTAGCCATGCTCTTGTTGTTGTGTCACCAGCAGTGTAAAACTGACCCACTAGCGACAATTTAAAACTGACCCACCTGAGGCACAATTACCGCCAATTTCAATCAAGAGAGAGGCGGTGTAAATGAGATGTTGAATCAGGAGCAATTAGTGGACATACACGTTTTACATCGACAAGGGACGAGCATCCGCAGTATCGCCAAAGAAATGAACCTATCACGCAATACCGTACGTCGTTATCTGCGCGATGCTGCCAAAACACCTCGCTATTCTCAGCGCGAGAAAAGGCCGTCTAAACTGGACTCGTTCAAACCCTATTTAGGAGAGCGTATCGAGGCAGCGAAACCCTATTGGATACCGGCGACAGTCTTGTTTCGAGAGATTCTGGCGCGAGGCTACCAAGGCAAAGAAGGTATTCTGAGAGATTATCTCCGACAATTTAAGCCGAAGGCGAAAGATCCAGTCGTTCGCTTTGAGACACCGCCTGGCCAGCAGTTACAGGTAGATTTCACGACGATTCGGCGAGGCAGAAATAGGCTTAAGGCCTTCGTTGCCACCCTGGGATACAGTCGAGCAACCTACGTACGATTCAGTCAATACGAACGGCAGGAGGATTGGTTAGCGGGTATTGAAGGTGCGTTACACTACTTTGGAGGCGTGCCTGAGGAACTGCTATTCGATAATGCCAAGTGCATCATGATTGAGCGAGACGCCTTTGGTGCCGGGAAACATCGGTGGAACGCCAGTTTGTTGAACATGGCTCGTGATAATGGTTTTAGATTGCGCGCCTGTCGGCCCTACCGTGCTAAGACCAAGGGCAAAGTCGAGCGATTCAACGGTTATCTTAAAGGTAGTTTTATCACACCACTGGCCGCGTCACTGAAGCAATCCGGGCTGGCGCTGGACGTGGAGGTAGCCAATGGGCAGGTGGGTCATTGGCTCGCTGACATTGCACATCAGCGAATTCACGGGACAACAGGCCAAAAGCCGCAGGTATTGCTCGATCATGAGCGATTAAGCCTCATGCCGCTGCCTTTGGCGCAGCGCTTGGTGGCTCAGGACAAACCGCGAAGCAATGCCCAGGCACTCCCGATCGAAAGTCTCCAGCATCCGCTGAGTACCTATGACCAGCTGCTGGGAGTTGCTGTATGAACCTGCAGATGGAAAGAGTGCAGCAAGCCTGCGAAGTGCTTAAACTCGGTGCTGTGGCATTGGAATGGTCCGCTATCGCTGACAGGGCCTCCGGTGACGAGTCATCACTGGCTGACTTTCTTGAGCAGCTACTGCGGGTTGAGATAGACGCCAGGATGCTCCGCACCCGCGAGACTTTGCTGAGGTTTGCAGGGTTGCCGTCCGTCAAGCGTTTTGAAGACTATGACTTCAAGTTCGCCACCGGTGCACCGCGCAGGCAACTCCAGGAATTAACCAGTTTGGCCTTCATCGAGCGTGCAGAGAATATCGTGCTGCTTGGACCCAGTGGTGTCGGTAAAAGCCACCTGGCGATCAGCCTGGCATACCAGGCGGTCATGAATGGGATCAAAACACGCTTCATTACGGCGGCGGATCTCATGCTGCAACTGGCCACCGCAAAAAAGCAGGACCGACTAGAGTCTTACCTCAAACGAAGTATCCAGGCACCTAAGTTGCTCATAATTGATGAAATAGGTTATCTGCCATTTGGCCGGGAAGAAGCCAATCTGTTTTTTAATGTCATTGCTAAACGTTATGAGCAAAGCAGTGTCATTGTGACCAGCAACTTGCCATTCTCGCAATGGTCTACTGCGTTTGCTGATGATCAGACCTTAACCGCGGCTTTACTCGACAGATTGTTACACCATGCACATATCGTCCAGATATCGGGGAGCAGCTACCGACTCAAGGGAAAGAAAGCGGCCGGTATCGTCCCGGCAGCAAGCCAATCATTGGTTAAATAACGGAAAGAAAACGCTGAGGGTGGGTCAATTTTAAATTGCTGATTAGCACGGCAAGGTGGGTCAGATTTGGACTGCTGTTGACAGTTGCGGCCAATGTAGGTTTCATCCGCCTCAACAGTGCCGCCACCAGTACCAAAAGTACCGATATTGTCCTGCCTCATGGCTTCACGGATGCGGTGAGACATGAACCAAGCCGTTTTAAGGGTGACACCAAGAGTGCGGTGTAACTGATTAGAGCTTATTCCCTTCTTGCTGGAAGACACCAGATAGATGGCCTGTAGCCAGATGTGCATTTTTACGTGGCTGGACTCAAAGATAGTGCCAATCTTCACTGTAAAGGGCTTACGGCAAGCGCGGCACTTGTAGGTGCCAATGCGGGTGCTTTCGCCCTGCATCTTGGTAACGCGCTCACAGCCCTTACAGCGGGGGCATACGGGGCCATTCGCCCATAGCTTGGACTCTACATACTCATAAGCGGCTTCTTCATTGTGGAAGTAGGGCTTAGATAAAATACTCATGACGTTTTCTCCAGAAGATGGTGCCATTGTATGCCTATCCAGTGGGTACGTCAAGTATAATATGTCCTCTGAAGTGGATGATCTTCGCACTACATCACTCCATCATCAATAGGAGTCGGCGTTCAGCCCTATTTCTTCCAGTTTTTTTTGCCCGGGGGGGCTCTTTTGGGGGTGTATTTCGCGGTGTGAGGCTGTTTATGCCAAAAATTCAATGAGTTGGCCCATCAATTTGGAGGACTATATACCTCCCGAAAAGCCCGATACGGCATCTTTAGCCTATTTCATGGAATAGCCTGTCGGGTTTGCTTCCCATTGCTCTACCTCTACCCGACGCCATGCGACGCTCCTAGGCCCTAGCTTTACCGAACTTGGAAAAGCACCTTCATTCATCTGCGTGTAAATAGTCGCCCGTGACAGCCCTGTCCGTTTAGCTACTTCAGGCATCCGCAGAAAAGTAACTGACACTGGGCAATTTTCTGCAATGGGCAAGGGAGCCGCCTGCCTTATCTGATCTATCAGAACACTCGTTAACTTCCTGGCGACATTTCCTGCGATGCGTTCCGCCAACTCATCAAGTATAGAGTCAGGTATGGGTATGCTCTGCATTACGAACCTCCGGGTCTTAGAACCAATGTACGGAGAAGCATAGGTCAGTGATGGATATGTGTAAGCGCTCCATTAAGTGCATCCTATCGGCCTGAGCCGAAGCCTGCCATGCTCGTGTTTTCTCACTGGAGCACGCCATGCCCATCAAACCGATCTCACAACGCCAGCGCTACTGGCTTGACCATCTGACCACCGCTGCCACCAGTGGTGGTTCCCTGGTCGATTACGCCGCCGCACACCAACTCAAGGCCAAACACCTCTATGGCTGGAAAACACGGCTCATCATCGCAGGACATCTGCCGGACACACGCAAAGGCAAAAAGTGTGGATTTGTACCTGTCACCTCAGTGGGCAGCAACACCTCTGCAACACTGGTCATGCCCAATGGCTTTCGGCTAGAACTCCAAGGTGCTGTAGACCGTGCTCTGCTGCAGGATCTCATGAGTGCCGTCCACTCAGTGTCATGATACGGCCCACTGCCGATGCGCGCATTCATCTGTATCGGGACGCCGTGGACATGCGTAAATCGATCAACGGCCTGGTCGCTATTGTGGAAGCAGAGATGGCGCTTGATCCGTTCAGCGCGCAGTTGTTCATCTTCTGCAACCGCCAACGCACCCTCATCAAAATGGTGGCCTGGGAGGGCAATGGCTTTGTGCTGCTGATGAAACGGCTAGACAAGTCTCGTTTTCAGTGGCCCGCTTCACTGCCATTGTCGGTTGTTGAGCTCAATACGCAGCAAATTGATTGGCTGCTTGCAGGTTATGACCTCACCGTGATGCAAGGACACGATGTATTGCCGCACCAACGGGTTTTATAGCGTTGTTCGGTGTATCACCAAACACGCCGATGTATAATCCACTCATGACGAGTCCTGTATTACCCAATGACTACGATGCACTACGAACGCTGTGTGAAACACAGCAGTCCCAGCTATCCCATCAGCAAGACTTTATCCGGAACTTACTGGAACAGATTCGCCTGTCGCGTCACCAGCACTTCGGTGCGCGTAGTGAGAAGTTCAACATTGATCAGTTATCACTGTTAGCCGGTGATATTAGCCTTCCAGAGGCCGAGGCTGTTAGCGGCACCTCCCAGGAGGACGCTGATGCCGATGATTCAATGATTGTGCCGGCCCATAGAAGAACCCGAGGCCGTCGTAAGCCTTTGCCGCCCGAATTACCCCGAATCAACATCGTGCATACCCTGGAAGGCGAGGCCTGCCAGTGCAAGCAGTGCCAAAGCACCCTGACGGTCATCAGCGAACGCAGCTGTGAACAACTGGATATCATTCCCGCGCAAATCCAGGTGCTGCGTCACATCAAGACGGTCTACGGTTGCCCGCAGTGCGAAGGGCAGATCAAGACCGCACCGATGCCACCGCAGCTGTTGCCCAAGACGATGGCATCGCCCGGCACACTGGCGCATATCGTCACGGCCAAGTACGTGGATAGCTTGCCCCTGTACCGGCAAGAGACACAGCTACGGCGCAGTGGCATCGATTTACCGCGCTCTACCATGGCCCAGTGGATGATTAAGGCGGGGATGGCAATCCAGCCGCTAATTAATTTGCTAGGCGAACGAATGCTGGCTGGCCATTACATTGGCATGGACGAGACCACCATCCAGGTGCTCAAGGAACTGGGGCGCAAAGTAAGTCGTATTTGTGGGTACGCCAGGGCGGGCCGCCAAAACACCCGATGGTGCTGTATGACTATGATCCCAGCCGCAGCCAGGCCGTACCTGTGCGACTGCTAGAGGGCTTCGCGGGGTATCTACAGACCGATGGCTATGAAGGCTACGCGAAAGTGTGTGCAGGCTCCGCCATCACACGGCTGGGGTGTATGGCCCATGCCCGGCGCAAGTTCGATGAGGCGTTAAAGTCGCAGTTGAAGCCTGATCCTGCATCACTGCCAGGTGTTGCCTTGAAGAAGATCAGGGCTTTGTACCGCATCGAGCGCGAAGCCGCTGATCTGAGTGTTGACGAACGCAGAGACAAGCGACAGAAGGAGGCCCTTCCCCTGCTGGACGACCTGCGCCAATGGCTGGATGAGCATCTGCCACTGGTGCCAAAACAATCGGCCCTGGGCAAGGCGTTGAACTACATGCATAAGCAATGGCCTGGTCTGATCGTGTATGTTGAGCATGGTGACCTGCGGATCGACAACAACCTGATAGAGAACGCGATACGTCCCTTCGTGGTGGGGCGAAAGAATTACCTATTCTGTGACAGTGTGGCCGGAGCGAATGCCACGGCGAATCTGTACAGTTTGATTGAAACGGCCAAGGCGAATAATATTGAACCGTACCGCTACTTGCGGCACATATTTACAGAACTACCAAAGGCAACGTGCCTTGAGGAAATTGAAGCGCTGCTTCCGCATCATATGGAGTAGAAGTTGCGGTTACGAACAAGCAATTATGACAAGGAGAATACATGAGGAACATCTCTAGAAGTGCCCGATGCCAGCCTCGGAAAAAGCGGCTGCTGGCTAGGTTTTTTACGCTTGGAGAGCAAACGGAAGAGGCTGAAACGATCGGAGAAGCCCCAACCTCTGAGGGGGGCGTGGAGAGTGAGAAAGTTGATCTGTTGGAAATAGATCTGTGAATGTAGTAATTCCAGGTGGCGGAGATAAATTCTATCGGTTGCGCACGATGGATAGCCTCCTCGGGAGCGGTACAAGAGTCGCCGAGCTGAAAGAGCAGGCGATATTTTTCCCAGACCCACTCAGCCTCAACGATCCTATGGAAGGCCACAGAAATGTGTTTTGGCAAGGCGATGAAGTGGTCTGGAAGTGTCTTTTCCGCAATTACCTGTTGTGTCTGGAGCGCTACGCATACCGATTCATGCTGCAGGATGAGACGTTAGAAAATTCTGCTGAAGGAATTTACACAGAGCTTGGAACGGACGATTACATGTCGGACTACCATCGGGAACTGAGCCAGACGGTCCAGGAAAGGTTTTTCAACAACGCGAGTATGCAGAAAATCATTCGCGGTTTGTCCCAGCGAACCTCCCAGGTTCAGAAAAATGAATTGATGTACTGGCTCGAAATCATTCATCCCTTTGCACGCGAGGAGCTTTGGAAAGAGATGATAGCCAGGCGTCTAGTGAACCCAGGGTTCACGCCGACCAATAGCGCCGAGGTATTGGAGAAATTAGTTGAGGCAGATTTCTTGTCTGTGACGAACCAGCTCGAAAAAGATCAGAGCGAATCCAGCCCTAGGGACTTCGAATTTTTCTGGATGTCTAACCATTTTCAGGAGAAACGCCTTCTCCTTCGAAGATTCAACGGCGAGGACGACGGAATGGATGCGAACAATTATTTTATTAGCTACCTTTTCCCGCAAGCGTACCCAGATGCCTTAGAGCGATTGGCCTACCCACCCTGGGGTGCCGCGTGCTTCTATCGGTCGCCCCCAACTGCCTCACTCTGGGCTGCATATGCCGATGAACATAAGGGCGTTTGTCTGATATTTGACCCTAATCTGAGCGGTGAAAAGCCGTCGTTAAAAATCAAATCGCAAGCCCTCCAGTTCAACCAAACACTTCCACTCGACGAAGTCACATACTCTGGAGAATACAAGGCGTTGGACTTTTTTCGCCGGATAGGACAGCTTCCCATGCACAAACTTCACCAAACCTGGTACTCCGCCGACGGCAGCACAAGCCCGATCTTCGAGGAGATTCGCGGCAACGAAGAGGAATGGAGGAGGAAATACTGGAGCGATTTTTCCCCTGCACTGACTTCGAAATCCAAAGATTGGCAGCATGAAGTTGAGCACAGGATAATCCTAACAAGCTTCCTGTCTCAACTAGCTACGCCCGAAGAGCGGACAGCTCTCTACGACTTTACGTCACTTCACGGCATCATCTTTGGCATAAATACGAGCATGGAACACAAAATCGAAGTTATGAAAATTGTCGATCAGAAGTGCCGCGAGCATGGCCGTAGCATTGAATTCTACCAAGCTCGATATTCTCCGGAGGGAAAAACCGTCGTGTCCCCAAAGCTTTTGACACTACCAACAGACCACAAGGCGTAAAGAAAACCAAAGGAGAACGAATATGAATGGTGCTGTTCGCCGGAAGAATCAGACCATTAGGATGTCTGATGCGGAACGTCGGCAGGTAGATAGAACCGCAAAACAAGCTGGCTACGATGGTTTTTCCGAGTATTGTCGTGAAGTTTTGTTAGGGCAAATCCCTTCAAGCTGGTGTGATAACAAGAAAAATCTTACCGAATTGCTGGAAAAAATTGGCGGGGAAACGGCTAAGAATTCACCTAGCGATGTCGAACGAATGCTACTTGCCTGCGCCTTTGAGACCAACATGCTGCTCCGCAGCTACGTCATGGAGTACCTGGATGAAGGCGAGGAGACGGCCGAAAAGACACGAAACGCTCTCCCTGGTCTACTAGAAAAATACGGAATACCTCCACCTGAAAGTCCCGATGAAGACAATTCATAGTCAATAAAAGGCCGATCAGCTCCAACTTTTCCCGCTTACCCTCCCGCTGCATCCTCCGTCGTAGTAGCGCTATCGGCCGCCTTCACATCATCGCGATAGACAAACCAAATGTGACAGGGAGATCAACCGGGGAGGAAAATCCCTGTCCCCTGGAGGGGGACAGGGTCAAGGAGTCAATCTATCAATCCATGCGTATGATTGACAAATTGTGTTGTTGCACAACAAGTACTCAGGGAACCGGGCAACAACAATCAAGACCTGTGAACACAAAGGCCCAGCTACAGTAAACCTGTAGCCGCTAAGCGAGACCTCATCTATTCATCAGATTCTGGAAAGATATCCGCTGTGTCCCCCGCTGACAGTCTGCAGGTTTGTATGCGAGCAAGGACATGCACATTGAACTTGTCCACTTACGTTGTAGTAACCTTACCGGATAACAAACCCCCCGCAGGGAGCGCCCTCTTCCCACAATACCGACTCGTCGTCGACCACAAAACCTGTCTTCAGCTCTTCACTGGCCAGTAATTTACCCCTAAACACGTCTTTTCCTCCGTTTAAGGTGGCTGTCACTTTCAGTCGTTTGAATTGGTTTTGGAGTGCCTTTTCTGACTGAGAGCCGTCGGTGTGTTGCTCCCGGTACCACTCGAAAATAGCCGGAATCTCAATAAACGTCCGCCCCGCCCCATCTACCTGGATCAGCGATCCGCGCTGGTTGAAGCTCAATTTGTCGTTTACCAAGGCTTGCCGGATTGACTCAACGATCTTCCAGCCGACCTTGTTTTCTGGGTTTTCGGTCATCCTGGAACGCTTGGTCGCCTTTGATTTTTCTGGAAGCTCCGCTGGTATTTCAGCTACCGCGGCCTTCTGAACCGTTGGATTGCCCTGGTCAACATGACCTCGTTTTCTAACCCCGTTGACGATTTGACGAAGCCCAGAAGATTCAAGATCAGTGAAGTAACGGCACCAATCCTGCCAGACGATATCGTCTTGTTGGAGCCATTGGAGGCCTTTTGGTGGGATAATTTGGCGCTTCAGGAGCTCCTGTGTGGGCGCTGAGGGTGTTTCGCCCTTATTTGGGCTGTGTCGGCCGGTCTTAAAGCCGCAGTGTCGTCTGAGCCTGCTAGCAGCGCCTCCGTGAGGATAGCTGTCACCAAGGCATAGGTGTATACCTGCTCGAAAGCGCGATAATTCGATCCTGGTCGTTCTGCCGGCAATAGGTATCCCTGTCTCGCTTTTACTGCCCGAATCACCTCTTCGAGTACGGCGGGCAGCTTATCTTCAGCTGCTGGTGCAGTCATTTGCATTATTGCCAAGAGTTCGCTGTGCGCGTTTTCAAAACATGTAGCGTAAAGTTCGGCGAAGCTCTTCTGGGTATGTCCGCCACAAACTGATCTCAATTCGAGCAATTTGGAGGGTACCGCTAAGCCAGACCAGTAGTGGCTATCAGGTGCTAAAGGTGGCTTATCAGGCATCTTTGTACGCTTTATCGACGAGAAAAGAGATTTCAACCTGTTCATTTTTTAGTCTATAACACCTTATCTTTACTACAGGTGAACATACAGGTTATATAGGATTAACTACAGGGGAATCGTTGTATCCCAGTATCTACGTGGGCTGCAGGTGTGGTGCCGGGAGTAGTTATGCGTAAAAGCGGGAGTAGTTATTCGTAAGCCGGGAGCCGTTATTCGTAAGCCGGGAGCCGTTATTCGTGGATAAGTTAAAGTTATCCACAGGCTCACTTCCTTTCGTCTCCCACACCAGGGATTTTTTGCGCCACCATGGTGAGTTCTTTGGGTACTCGGCGAATGTGGGTCCGGCTGGGCTGTAAGACGATGCCACCAGGATCTTCCAGAAGGCGCGCTTGCGGATAGACCACTAGGACGTTTTTTAACGCCCGAAGGAAGTTCTTCTTGAAATCACGAAGATTGCTGTATTCACTACCAAACTGGTTGGCCAGCGCTGCCCAGGGTATTGGTCGGCTTGTAGAGCGCAAATAGCTGTAACGGTGGGTCAGCCACAGGTAAATATCCAGTTCCATCGTTGAGGCCTGCAGCGCTTTCACCGCGCGAAGATCGATGGGTACACGCCCGTCCGTGATTTCGTCAAAAAAGGCTTCATCGAGTTTCAATACAGATTCCCACATCGCCGCCTGGTCAGGATGTTTCGGGTCCCAGTACAAATGCGTCTCGCCGACGTTGAGCGGCTTGTGTGACCACCTACTCTCGCCCCCCTCTTCCTCGACCAAATAGCTATAACTAATGCGGGAACTGAAAAGGCGCTTCATCTGTTCTCGCAGACGGGTGATTGTTCCCCAGCGTCCTCCAGAGGGAACCATGTCCAGCTCCCTCATAAAACTGCTCAGCGTAGGACCCAGAGACAAGTCTCTATTGCCAGTTCGGACCGCCTCGGTTGTCACCCACATCATTAAGATGCGGGGTATCGTTCCATAGGGCAAGCCGACAGAAACTGGCACCCCTTCGGGACCTGGTTGGGTGCCAGGCTGTAAGCTGATCGCGACGTTACCGTTCTGTCTGCCCCACAGGGACTGTTCACCTGGATCTCTGTGAGGCAGTGTTGTCTGTATCAACAACCGCGTCATGAACCCCAGCGCGCCGGCCTCAACAGCCTCAGCCTCCTCGATTGCCATGTGTTGCTGTAGCAATTTTTGGAAACGCTGGGTTGAACTATCAATCCCTTCGGTTGTTATCTTTTTTCTAGCCATTATTTGTAATCGACGAAGACCATTCCTTTACGTTTGGCTTGTTTTTCAATTGCCTTAATGCCCTCTCGAATCAGCTGGTTGAACACCACTTGGTCGGGCCCGCGGGTGTGATTTTTCACCCACTCCAATAGTTCGTTTTCAAAATACAGTGTTTTGGGCTTGCCGCAGCGATTATTACGGTCGGACAACCTGCCCGTGACAACCAGCAGAGTATCATCGGTTCGGCTATCTTCCTTGCTTGCTGGTGCTTCCTTGGTTGATGTCGGATCGGCCTTTGGGGTCGTTTCTGCTGCCGGAGTTGCTTTGTCCACTTTTCCCAACGGGGCTTTGCCAACCAACGCCTGCGCGCCTTTGTCGTTCTCGATGTTTTCGGCCTGTCGCCGCAGACCCGCTATATCTAGCTTACCCATTGACCACCTCCTCGGCGATATCCGCAACTATAACGCGGTTCATGTCGAATTGTTCGCCCGCTATTTCTCTGTACAGCTGCAGCATTTCTGAAGACGCCTTCCCGTCGCTGCGCTCGCGCTTCTCGTATTCCACAACACACTGGGCTGAACCGGCGGCGTAGCTGTAGGCTGAGCGCTGGTGCAGCATGGTGTTTAACACCTCAAGATTCTTCAATTCAGAGGCTATGAAGTCTTTTGCTTCGCGCGTGATACTGACCATGTGATGCGTTGAGGCCCTGTTGATTAGACACTTGGCGTCCAGTTCCTGGTTATAAAACTTGGTGAGGTTCACCAGACTGTCCATACCCAACAGTGTTTCAATATCAAAATGTCCGGCCTGAATGGGCACAATCATCAACGTCACACACGGCGCCAGCATTGCGGCCCTCAATTCTTCTGAGTCCTGCCCGCCCACATCAATGACCACCACATCGTGTTTTTCGTACAGGTTCACGATCGCTTTGGCCAGCTCGCCGCCTGATAATTCGGCATGACACAGTGTGGGGACTATTTCCAGCTGGCTTCTCCGGGAAACATAATTCGTGCTTGTCCTTTGGCTGTCCAGGTCCAACAACAGCGTGTCGTGCCCTGCAATAGTGAACATTGTCGCCAGGTTGGTGGCAACGGTGGATTTCCCCGTGCCCCCTTTTTGTCCCCCGATTAGAAAACACTTCTTATCCATAATGGTTATCCCTTGTTTTTGATCCACACGAACCAATAAGTATTCTATGGTCAACATAATACAGATACTGTGCAGCCTTTAAAAGGCTTATCTTGCCAGCACCTATGAATATAAATGTTATTATATGTGGTCTTAATAAGCTAAGTATTATTAATATATAATATAGAAGTATATATATTATTTTGTGAATATAATGAAGTATATAATAATATTTATACTTCGGTTGGAGTACAAGTAAAGAGTGCTAAAGGAGGAGGGCAGGGCGGAACGTGTCAACCTCAAATGGACAGTCATTTCAAAGATAAACTCTATTTGATGTAGCCCGCGGCTGATAAAGTTGGGAAGTTAACGCGATCATCAATCATTGTGTCATCACCAGATTCTGCAATCGGGTTAATGGCCACGGTCTTTGCCGGCATGGGTACAGTCGGTCGCCCACGGACAAAGCGTTCCGGATGACGTTCATAGCGTTCATCAAGAACTCGTTGTTTTTGCCTGGCAACCTCGTGATAACGGCCCGTAAAAACCTGTTCCGGGGTAAAGCCCCCCAGGCCGCTGTGATGATGCTCGAAGTTGTACCAATCAAAGTAAGCTTCACACCAGCGCCGGGCATGCGAGGCATCGCTAAAACGGCCCGGATAATCCGGTTGGTACTTTTGCGTCTTGAACTGGCTTTCACTAAACGGGTTGTCATTGCTCACCCGTGGGCGACTGTGACTGCAGGTCACGTCCAGTTCTCGCATCAGGTCCAAATACCCGTGTGCAATCATTGGCGATCCACGATCCTGGTGCAGCGTGAGCTGGCCTGGCGCTATACCGTAACGGGCCGTGGCTTCGTCCATCAGCTGTTTCGATAATGCACTGCTCTCCTTGCGCGAGACCATCCAGGCCACGACAAAACGGCTAAACAGGTCAAGCACCACATACAGCGACAAATAGAGGCCCCGCCGCACCAGCGGTAGTTTGGTAATGTCCCATGTCCACACATCGTTAGGGGCGCAGGCTTTCAGTCTGGGAACAGCATGATGCTGGGCTGGCCGCTGCTGCCGACGGTCACCGGTCTCCCCTAAGCCACGAAGAATACGGTGCATGGTGCTGACCGAACACAGATACTGATCCTGTTCCAGCAGGCGTTGATAGACTTCAGCAGGCGGCTGATCACAATAGGGTTCACTGTGCAGTGTCTCGACGACAGCAGCACGCTCTTGGTCACTGAGGGCGCGCGGCTGCACCGACTGCTTCCGTGAGCGCCGCGGTGGTTCATCGTTGGCGGCACGCTTTTGGTAAACGTAGACCGTGCTTCGATTGAGGCCCAGCGCATGACACGCTCGCGTCAATGGCAGTCTTACGGGGCGGTGGATCATCACGTTATTCACACATCCTTCCCACTGCGTAAATGATCGAGCATCGACAATGCTTTTTTTTGCAAATCCAGGCAGTCGTTGGCAATCTCCAACTTGCGGTCCAAGCGACTATTCTCTTTCTCAAGCTGCTCAATGCGCCGCTGATCTGGCGTTTTCAAGGGTGCAGGGCCGGGAGCGCTTTTGCTCAATCCAGCCACGCCATTTTCCGCAAGCTCTCGTCGCCATTCCGAGATCTGACTACTGTAGAGTTTTTCGCGGCGCAGCAGCGCGCCAAGCTCACCGTACTGGCAGGCATCGGCTTCAGCGATAATACGTAACTTGTACTCGGTCTTGAACTGGCGGCGAGTGCGTTTCTCCAGCACCGGTTCCGGTGTAACTTGTGTGTCAGGCCGTTCTGATGGTGATTTTGGCATGTTGTGTGTCCAGTACCTGTGGCCCTGAAATCTATGTTATCCCAAACAAGAAGTGTATGGGGTCAGGTTGACACACAGGGAAGCGGCTGCGCCGTGAGGTTCGAGAACTCAAAATGGAGAAAGAAATTCTAAAAAAGGCGTCGGCGTATTTCGCAAAGGAAATGAAGTGAAGTACGCCTTAGTGCAAGGTAATACAGCTCAATATCCAGTAACAATGTTGTGCCGGGTCATCGGTGTAAAGCGTAGCTCCTACTACGCCTGGAGGGCCCGTGGAGGCAAGGTGATTGGTCCTGAAGAGCTGGCTGTCAGGCGGCGAATGAAGTCCCTGTTTACAGATTCTCGGCAGAGTATGGGGAGTCGTAGACTGAGCCGTCAACTTACTGCAGAAGGCTTCTCCATTGGTCGTTATCGCGCCAGGCGGCTCATGAAATCTATGGGCCTCGTCGTCAAATCTAAACGTAAATACAAGGTCACCACTGACAGCAAACATCGATTACCTGTGGCTGACAATGTGCTGAATCGAGCATTTTCACCCGCAAGCCCCAACCAGTGCTGGGGGTCCGATATTACTTATCTTTGGACTCAGGAGGGTTGGGTCTACCTGGCCGTGGTGATTGACCTTTACTCTCGACGAGTTGTTGGCTGGTCTATGGATCGCCGCATGACCAAGGCGCTGGTCATCAGGGCATTGATAATGGCCGTAAGCCTAAGGAATCCACCGCCAGGCTTGATCCACCATTCAGATCGTGGCAGTCAATATGCCAGCCATGCTTACCAAGCACTGCTAAAGCAGCATGGAATCATAGCGAGCATGAGTCGAAAAGGTAATTGCTGGGACAATTCGCCAGTTGAACGATTTTTCAGCAGCCTAAAGCGCGAATGGACGTGTGACCAGGGATATTGCACTCGAGAAGCTGCGATCGCAGATGTCCGGGAGTATGTGGCGGTGTATTACAACGCGAAGCGGCTGCATTCTACGCTGGGATACAAAACGCCGATGGACTACGAATTTAACTTAAGCAAAGTGTCCAAAAATAGTTGACCACAACAGCCACACCTGGTCCGGCAAGTTTGGTGGCTGCCGATAGGGCGCCGCGACGTAAGGATGCCCGCAAGCGGGCTCTCTTTTTTTAAAACCGGCTAATAGAAAGCCGGTTTCACCGGTCTTTATTTTCCCTCGCGGGCTTCCCTGGGGCGTAACTGTACTTTTCCGTGACGGTTTATTGCGAGGGTATGATCACATGCCTGGTTTGGTCTTGATTCAATCCTCGACCAATCGAATACCGCAGCTGTCGGGATCTTTGTGAATGTGTTTGATGGTCACATTGGCGTATCCGCTCAGGGAGAGAATCTTGTGTACGAGGGCCTTATCTTCCTGGGTGGTCTCCATCCCAAAGATGATTTCCTTGAGATAAGAAAGATCGAACGCTACATTGCCGCTGGTTTTTCTGATGACGCGGTGTTCTTTTTCGTACCACCAGTCCTTACCTTTTGTCCCGTATGCAAACGCCATGGCTGGCATCCAGACGCTTTTCCACTCGGGTGTTTCTGTGGTTTCTAAGAAGTGATTGATAATGTCGGTGAAGAATGCAATGAACGGGTTTTCATCTGCATACAGTACGGGGGCTATCCCGATCATTTCATTGTCGTCTAGCTGATGCCAGTTTTCCGGGAAGTCGAAACCGAGACATACGCCTTTGTGGCTGTCAGCATAATGTGACCACATGACGCTATTTTCTGGGTTGCTACTTAACGATAAAACGCCAGAGCTCTCAACATCATTGTCCATCTTGTCCCACGTGGACATCCCCCGAATACTTTCGAGATATACTTGGTGCTGCTCGGTCCGGTCATCAGGATCAGGACTTTCGAGAGCGGACTTGAGGCTGTCAACGATAGAAATCCGGCAATCCAAAGGATCATTGAGTTGGTCTGGTGATGCGAAATACAGCTCCTGATTCAATAGAGTAGCTAACAGATATTTGTCCACTTTCTTGTATTTGTATAGATAGGCCATTGTCGGCTCCTGGTCTTTAATTTCTCCTTAGTATGTTATCCCAGTGGGACGATTGCCGGCCAACAGCGACAGCAGGAACGCGGTGCGATTCTATCTGAAATTACTCGTCCGGATCCGAGCAAGGCGGTGGAAGACGAGCCGAGTCTACCTTTAACCGGCACCGATCAGCCCCTGGCGCTGTTTTGATGCGTCAGAGGTGGCGTTCTCCGGTCGTTGATGGCCATTCCTTGTCTCTCGGAGGGCTCAGGGTGTGCCCCTTGCGCTGCTGCGGGTCAAGGCGTCCGTGTCCTCGCTGCGCTGCGGGCCGCTCCAAACCCTGCCTTGACACCCTAACCCCTCCGAGAGTCTTCGGGCCAAATCAACTGGCCCGGAGGCTACATGTTCTCATCTGACGAAAACACAACCATCCAGCAAGCGCTGACCATTATCGAATCCCATGCACGCAAGAGCGGCGACGTGATGACTTCTCCCAAGATTTCGACTAAGTACTGTCGGCTGAAGCTGGCCGGCCTGGAACGCGAGGCCTTCTGGGTCTTGTTTCTCGATTCTCAGCACCAGCTGATTGAGTCCGAGTGCCTTTTCCAGGGCACCCTGGATGGCGCAGCGGTATATCCTCGTGAAGTCGTTAAGGCTGCCATTCGGCACAATAGCGGCGCAGTCATTTTGAGCCACAACCACCCCAGCGGTGTTTGCGAACCCAGCCAGGCCGATCGACGCATCACAGAGCGCCTGCAGGCGGCGCTGGCGCTGATCGATGTGCGGGTCCTGGATCACCTGATCGTCACCCTCGACAACAGCTACTCCTTTGCAGAGCGAGGGCTGCTGTAAGGGAGGGCAGGGACAGCGCTCTGTGAAGTTTTAGTGATAGTGGGGAGATGCTTTTCTTGTTCGTGCCCTTTAGCCTTCACTCTTGCGGGAGAGGAGACCACCGATGCAAGAACTACAAATGTTGATACTGGAAAAAGAGTGGCAGATGCGGCAGGCCCATTGCAACCATTCTGCCCCTGAGCTGCGCCGCTATGGTCAGGACTCGCCGCGCGACGCTCTGATCGATGCTATTTCGGTGTTCCTGCTCATACTTGCCATACCCATCGGTTTCCTGATTCTCCTTTCATAAGTATGGTTCTTTGCCAGCGTGCATTAAAGCGTTCCGATTAGGCAGCTCCATTGCCCACCAACGAAAATTTCACAGAGGTGGTTACCTTCTCCTAAGGATGACTGAAGTGACGAAACGGACAGGGCTGTCGAGGGCGGCGATATACAAAAAATGGAAGAGTGTAGTTTTCCAAGTTCAGTAAAGAAGCGCTGCGTGGCGGCGCATTGATGTGGAGGTTTGGGAACTGAATCCGAGCCACTTCATTCAAACCTGAAGGCTTTTTGTGAGGCGGCGTCAACTGAAAAACAATTTCAACATATTGTTATTTAACATATAAATAATGACAAGATAAATAAAATACCCCCAAATATACCCCACCTAATGTATGCTTTGCCAAAATTCTCAGGTTCTCTCCTACTGACAGCTCTTTGACGATCGCCAGCAAGTTGAGTTGATGCAGTTTTTGCTCATTTTGTTGGAATTTGGGGCGCTATACATACTTCTGGAGAGTGTCGTCCCAATTTGAAGTTTCTGCCCATGCCGTTTCCGGCTTGGACTCTATGTATCCGCGACAGCCATCTGTTGCGCTAGGAAAAGCAGAACTATATTAGATGTACACCAAAGAGATGGAGTAAGCTTAGTATGGGGTTCAAATAATGAAATAACGTTGGAATGGACTCAAAGATTTTTGACCGTTTCAGGGCTCCAACAGTGCGTGACTGCGGAAGAGAATTACGGAGATCAGTGTCTAGAGCGCACCTCTTTCTGTAACGGGAAGTGTGTCGATGGCTGCCAATTCCACATCAAGTTAGCATTGCCATGAGGGGCGCGGGGTTTTTCCTGCGATGGTGTAAAAAGGAATCAACATTGGATAACGTATTTCATTTCCGGGATCAGCTGATCGATGAGTATAGTCTGTTCTCTCGCAGTTTCACGCGCGTGGGTGCTGATGATATTCGAGAGGCTGTCGATTATCAGTATGACGTGGGGCGCTATTGGCCTGAACCGCTGATTCAAATTAACCCCAACTATAAACGCAAAGGCACAGTTCAAAATCTGGCGCAGGAAGGGGTGCTGCATGAGTCCTGTGCGGAGATTTTCCAGACCGGAAAAACCGAGGGTAATCCGCAACCGCTGCACCTGTATGCCCATCAAATGGAAGCGCTGGCGAAGGGCCAGGGTGGGCGTAGTTTTGTAGTCACGACCGGCACGGGATCCGGCAAGTCGCTGGCGTTTTTCCTGCCACTGATAGATCGAATTCTCAAAGCAAGAGTTGTTGACGCCACACCGCGCACGCGCGCTATTGTGATTTACCCGATGAATGCACTGGCCAATAGCCAGCTGGAAGAGCTGGATAAATTTCTTTACGGTTTCCCGGATGACGAAAAGCCCTTCAGCGTAGCTCGATACACCGGCCAGGAAAGTGCAGCCGAGCGCGAGTTAATCGCCAGCAACCCCCCCGACATTTTGTTGACCAACTTCATGATGTTGGAACTTATCCTTACGCGGTATGAGGAAGTCGATCGGCGGGTGGTAGAAAATTGTCACGGCCTGGAATTTCTTATCCTTGATGAATTGCATACCTACCGAGGCAGGCAGGGTGCGGATGTTGCGCTGTTGGTTAGGCGCTTGCGTGAGCGGTTGCGAGCCACAGATCTAGTATGTATCGGTACCTCAGCAACCATGTCAAGTGCCGATAATCTCGTTGATAGAAACAAGACTGTCGCTGCCGTGGCTAGCAAGCTCTTTGGGGCCAATATCACGGAACACGATGTTATCGGTGAAACCCTCGAGCGCGTTACCGATCCTTCGAAAGACGTTAAGGCCATAAGCGCTCACCTTAAAACAGCGCTGATGCAGGAGGTGTTTAGCTGGCCGGATTACGCTGCCTTTCGCCAGGATCCTCTCGCGATCTGGGTGGAGCTCACTCTAGGTATTGAGTTACCCGTAAATCAAGCCCCACGGAGAGCTCGGCCAATCACACTGAAGGTTGCAAGCCATAAATTAATGGGAGATGCCGGCTGCAGTGAGGAGCAAGCCCGTGTTGGCATGCAGCGTTTTCTTCTCGCCGCTCATGAGATCAGAACACCGCAGGGACGCGCTCCCTTCGCTTTCAAGTTACACCAGTTTATTAGCGGGCCTGGCAAGGTACACACCACGCTGGAGAAGCTGGGTAAACGTCAGATTACACTTGACGCGCAGCGATTCGCGCCGGGGCGTCAATCTGAGGCAGTGCTGCTGTATCCGGCGCACTTCTGTCGGGATTGTGGGCAGGAATATCATCCAGTCTGGCGATCGGAGCAGGGAAGTGTCCAATATAACCCCCGTGAAATTGACGACATTACGGCCGATGATAACGAAGACATTCGCTTCGGTTTTCTGTGCCCGCGTAGTTCGGAGCATCTTTATCAGGGTCACTTGGAAGACTTGCCCGATACCTGGCTAGATTTAAGCCGATCAGAGCCAAAAGTTAAAAGCTCCTACAAAAAAGCTGTTCCACACTCGTCACTTGTTGATCCCCAGGGGCGGGAGGGAAGAGGGGAAAGTTACTGGTATATACCAGGAAAATTCCGCTTTTGCGTAAATTGCGCCCAGCTTCATGAAGCCCACGGTAAGGACATAAACCGCCTGTCCAGTCTGTCAGGTGAGGGTCGTTCATCGGCGACAACCGTTCTGACGATAAGCGCGTTACGGCAATTGTTTGCACTCAAAGATTTGCCGGCGGGGCTGCCAGACCCACGCAAATTATTGGGATTTTCCGACAATCGTCAGGATGCGGCTCTCCAGACCGGCCATTTTAACGACTTTGTATTTTTGCTGACGCTCCGCTCGGGGTTGATAGGTGCACTGCAGGCTAATCAGGGGCTATTAACTGAAGAGCATCTGGCGGATGCCGTGTTCAAATCCCTCGGCTTTGAGGGTGTCGATGCCGCTACGCTGACAGAATACCTGCGTACTCCCAAGCTGATGGGGCTGGCTCGGCAGGAAGCACAACGAACCCTGCGCTTCATTATCGGATATCGCCTGCTGCGCGATCTGCGTAGGGACTGGCGTTTTAATAATCCGAATCTCGATCAGCTCAATCTGCTCGCGATTCGTTATCGCGGTCTAGAGGAGTTTTGTTCCGAAGGGGCGATGTTCGAAAGCGCAGGGCCAGTCTTAGGCAAGCTTGATCCCCAAAGCCGCGCTGGACTCTATCAGGTCCTTTTCGATGAAATGCGCCGTGGACTGTGCCTCGATAGCCGGTATCTGGACCCTGTAGAGCAGGATAAAGCCCGTACGAGCGCGTTTTCCTACTTACATGAGCGCTGGGCCTTTGCCGCTGATGAAAGTCTCGAGACCGCCAAATACCTGATTCTTGAGAAGCGGCCTGAGTACAGGGGTAAGCCGCGTACTGACCTCATGGCCGGCGGACCTCGATCGCGGTTACTAAAGCAGATTAAAATGGCTGACTTCTGGAAAGGCACCGATTTCGCTGACCAAACCCACGGGTGGAAGGAAGCCTATTGGACCGAACTCATTGGTGACATGCTGCGGGTGGCCGGAAACTACGGTTACATTCACAAGCACCCCATAGACAATAAGTTGGTCGGCTTTCGACTGAATGCAGCTGTACTTGATTGGTTGCTTCTCGACTCGGATGCGACCGATAACCGCGCAAATGATTATTTCAGGGCACTCTATCTGAACGTTGCAGCCTTATTGACGAAGCCGGGCCATCCGCTATTTGACTTCGAGGCCCAGGAGCACACGGCCCAGGTCGAGCCTACCCGCCGCCAGTTGCTTGAGCAGCGCTTTCGTTATACAGACAAGGATCGCAAGGATTGGGAGGCGAACCCTGCACACGAGGCACCCCTGGAGCGACTTCCTGTTATGTTCTGTTCGCCGACGATGGAGCTAGGTGTCGATATCTCGGCGCTGAACACGGTGTACTTGCGCAATGTTCCGCCTACTCCTGCAAACTATGCTCAGCGTAGCGGTCGCGCTGGACGCTCCGGCCAGCAGGCCCTGGTGGTGACATATTGTGCTTCGCAGAGTCCTCATGACCAGTGGTTCTTCCGTCACGCCAGTGACATGGTGCATGGTGTCGTGAAAGCGCCAACGCTTGATCTGGCTAATCGCGACTTGGTGGAAAGTCACTTGCATGCTGTGTGGCTAGCCTGCGCGCAGGTTGGCCTAGATACCAGCATTGCTCCCATGTTGGAGCTGGAGGAGGCAGGTAAGCCGGTTAAAGATACCGTACAGCAAAAGCTGGGAGATACGCAGGTGCTGGAACGCGCTCGCAAGAGTGCGCTGGCAGTCGTCGCCCAATTGGAAACCGATCTCAAAGGCAGCAGCTGGTTTTCAGACGATTATGTCCGACAGATTATTGACACCTCCCCCCAGGGTTTTTCAGATTCGCTTGAGCGCTGGCGCGCGCTATTTGACGCTACGCGCAAGCAAATGGAAATGGCGGACCAGATCGTTAAGAGCCATACCGCTTCTCATGCTGAGCGCAATAATGCCAGCCGTCGCTATGGTGATGCAGCCCGTCAGTACGCCGTCCTTCTTAAATCAGGAAATTCGCAGGGGTCTGACTTTTATACCTACCGTTACCTTGCCAGTCAGGGATTTTTGCCCGGTTACAACTTTCCCAGGCTTCCGCTCATGGCCTGGATTCCCGCGCGCGGTGGTAGCGGTGCTAGTGGCAAAGACGAGGAGGGAGGTATGGTCAGTCGGCCCCGCTTCCTGGCGCTTTCGGAATTTGGGCCCCGCAGTCTGATTTATCACCAGGGGCGCATGTATCGGGTCGTTCGTGCCAAGCTGAATGTCGGTTCCGCTGATCACGTGTCCGGTAGTAGTCAGTTAAGTACCGTCACATCGCGCATATGCAGCCAGTGTGGCTATGGCCATCTTGGAGAGCCAGGCGCGGGAGAGCCATTGGCTGAACGCTGCGAGAATTGTGATGCGCTGCTCACCGAAAACGACTGGGTGAAGGAGCTGTATCGTATTGAAACTGTAGAGACGGTACCTGTCGAGCGCATTTCAATTAATGATGAAGACCGCCAGCGCCAGGGGTACGAATTGCAAACAACCTACCGCTTTTTGCCGGGGCCGGACGGTAAGTTACAGAAGAGCCAAGCCGAAGTGCATCAGGGAGACGATTTGTTAGCCGCTGTAGTTTATACCCCCGCAGCACGGCTGTGGCGGATCAATAGGGGCTGGCGTCGTCGTAAGGATAAAAACCAGCTGGGTTTCTATATCAACCCTATTACCGGCACCTGGAGCAAAAAAGACGACCCCAATGCCGGTGAGGGCGGTGGGGCGGTGGACGAGCCCCTGATGGACAAGGTGCCCAATCAGCGGATTGTGCCGTTCGTGGAAGATCATCGTAATTTGCTCATATTGACGCCGCTTGTGCCGCTTTCTCTTAATGCTATGGCGACATTGCAAGCTGCGCTGAAGCGGGGCATTGAGATGACCTTTCAGATCGAGGAGGCCGAACTGGTGGCGGAGCCCCTGCCTACCATCGACGATCGCAAGTCTCTGATGCTCTATGAATCCGCCGAGGGCGGCGCTGGTGTGCTCACGCGGCTGGCGTCGGAGCCAGATAGCCTGGCTCAGGTTGCCAGCGCAGCATTGGAAATGATGCACTTCACTAGACCAACCGGACCCTGGGTTGTCGAAGATCTGGACAGCCTGGAGAAAACTCAGGATGGTCAGGATGGTATTGCGATCTGTGAAGCAGGCTGTTACCAGTGCCTCTTGTCCTATTACAATCAGCCTGACCATGACCACATCAACCGCCGGGATCGAGACGCCCTTGGCATTTTAGTCGCACTGGCGAATGCGGAGGTCACGCTTACAGACGCTGCACCTTCTGGTTTTGCAGCCGGTATATCCGTGGATCATGCTGCTGCTGAGCAGTGCAACGATTGGCTTGCTGCCCTTGATGGGGCCGGTCTCAGGCGGCCTGATGCGATCAATGTACCGGTTAATGGGGGTGCGTCAGTAGCCGTTGGACAATACAAAGCCGCCCGTACCCTAGTGTTTCTCGTTCCGCTCGACCCTGTACTTGAGGCGTTGTTGATGGACAAGGGATGGAATTTGCTGGACTTTTCGAATGCCGCGCAGTGGCACGCACTTTTTGTTCAGCATTCGGAAGTGTTTGGTGAAGGGGGCGTTGCCGAATGAGTCAATCCAGCGCCACGTTTCTACCTGGTAATCTAGTGCATGCCCGCGGTCGAGAATGGGTAGTGCAGGCCGATTCTCGCTCTGACTTCTTGCGTCTGCGTCCCCTTGGCGGTGCCGAGGATGACATCATCGCGTTAGTCCCCGAACTGGAATTGCAAGCGGTCGAGTCGGCCATATTTCCTTGGCCCGATCCCGAACGACCGGGTAATCATGCTGCAGCACTGTTGTTGCGCGATGCCTTGCGTCTAAAATTGCGCGCGGGCGGTGGCCCGTTCCGCTCCTTTGGCAATATCGCCGTGGAGCCGCGAGCCTACCAGTTAGTGCCATTGTTGATGGCTTTGCGTCTGTCCACTGTACGGTTGCTAATTGCCGATGACGTTGGTATTGGAAAAACCATTGAAGCCGGGCTGATAGCACGGGAGCTCTTGGATCGGGGCGAGATCAGCCGCTTCGCCGTACTTTGCCCGCCGCATCTGGTGGAGCAGTGGCAGAGCGAACTGGCACAACGATTCAACCTGCAGGCGGTGGCGCTCACGGCATCGAGCGCTCCACGAATCGAGCGCAACCTGCCCCATGGCGTCACCCTGTTTGATCACCATCCGGTGGTCGTGGTGAGCCTGGATTACATCAAGAGCGAACGACACCGCGATTATTTTCTGGCGATTGCGCCGGAATGCATCATCGTTGATGAGGCGCATACCTGCGCCACCGGTAGGCAGGGTAAACAGCTGCGCTATGAATTATTACAGCGCCTGGTAGCCGACGAAGATCGCCATTTAGTCATGCTCACGGCCACACCGCACTCTGGTGATGAGACTGCTTTTTACAACCTCATCTCGCTGCTCAATCCGTCTTTCTCCTCCCTGCAGGGTCGCACAAGCGCTAATGATCCGTTGCGACAGGAACTGGCACGCCATTTTGTCCAGCGCCGGCGCAAGGACATTGAGGAATGGCAGGTCGAGACCGAACAGGGGCGAACTTTTCCCAGGCGTATGAAGACGGAAGTGACCTACCAGCTCAGCGGTGATTGGGGCGCATTTTTTGACGCCGTACAAGGTTACTGCCGAGAGCTGGCCGAGTCCATTGAACAAACCGAAACTGGCGCTTCGCGCCTGATATGGTACGCCACCCTGGCGCTGCTGCGTTGTGTAGCTTCCTCTCCGGCCGCTGCCGTGAAGGCACTTACCACTCGCCTGCAGGGTACCCTCGAGAATGACGATGCTCTGCATGACGAACGTCTACACGACGGTGAGGCCGATGACCTCACGAGCAGCGATCTGGAGCCCCCTGGGCAACTTCGGGACACTAGTCAATTGCAAAGCCTCATTGAGGAAGCGGAGCGTTTGTCCGGCATGAAAGGTGACCCAAAGCTGGCGGTCCTGATCCACCATCTGGACGAACTTGTGGAGGAAGGATATCAGCCGGTCGTTTTCTGTCGCTATATCGCGACTGCCCACTACGTGGCCGAGCATCTGCGCCAGCACTTTGGATCTGGCGTTTTGGTGGAGGCGGTTACTGGCGAATTCACTCCCGATGAACGCAGTGAGCGGGTGGAGGAGATGGTTGAAATCGACCCGCGAATTCTCGTAGCCACGGACTGCCTATCTGAGGGTATCAACCTGCAACACCTTTTCACGGCAGTGGTGCACTACGACCTGGCGTGGAACCCGACCCGCCATGAGCAGCGTGAAGGTAGGGTGGATCGCTTCGGTCAGCGAGCCGATGAAGTGCGCTGCACCATGCTCTACGGACAGGATAATCCGGTAGATGGCTTTGTGCTCAACGTGATCCTGCGCAAGGGCGAGGCCATTCAGAAGGAGTTGGGCGTGCTGGTTCCCATGCCTGAAGATGAGCAGCGCATAAATCAGGCCCTGGTGAAAGCGGCACTGATGAAGCGCAGTGATAGTCAGCATTATACGGCTGACATGTTTGCCGATGCCGAAACCATCCTCCAACCCCTGCAGGCCCAATGGACCGATGCCCTGGAGAAAGCCAAGGCCAACCGAACCGTATTCGCCCAGCGCAGAATCCGCCCCGACGAGGTTCTGCCCGAATGGCAAAAACAGCAACAGGCCCTCGGCAGTGACGCCGATGTACAGCGCTTTTTGCATAGTGCCTGCGCCCGCCTCAATGCTCCGCTGGAACTTGCGCATAACAACCATTATCGTTTTTTACCACAGCGCCTCCCGGAAGCCCTGCGGCTGCGCCTTGGTGACGAAGGATTAGACAAACCTTTAACGCTGGACTTCAGCGAGCTGCATCGCAGCCATCCGCTGGTTACCATATTTGCCGAGCATTTGTTGGAGGAGGCCCTTCAGGGCGAGCGGCCCGTCGCCGCTCGTTGTGCCGCGACAGTCACCGCCGATGTGGATGTGGTGACTACCCTGTACCTGTTGCGCCTGCGACATCAGTTAAGCTATGTTCGCCGCCGCCAGCCGCACCAGTTGATGGCGGAGGAAGCAGTGACGCTGGCCGTACAGGGGCGTAGCAAGCCACAGTGGCTAAGTGACAAGAATGCGTCAATTTTGCTGCAATGCCAGCCTAGCGCAAACTTGCCCTCTGAACAAATGGAGCGCGAGGTACGTGCCGCCTTGGAATTTTTGCAGGCTCAGCCAGAGCGTCTTCTCGCGTTGGCCGAGGAGCGTGCGGAAGAATTGTTAGCTGATCATCAGCGGGTACGTCAGGCGGCACGGGATGTCGGCCAGTACAGCGTCACCCCCTGCCTGCCGGTGGACGTTATCGGTGTTTATGTACTACTACCGGACTCCGTGTAAGGCACGTGATGAAAAAAATCAATTATCATCATTACGCCGCCCTCAGCCTACCCAGCTTACGCTTGGAGGGCGCGTTATTCCTGCCCGACCAATTGGAAAAAGCAGCCCTGGGCCAGGCAGACTATCAGTCGGAGGCTGACTACAACACCCCCAGGGGTCTGAAACTCAAGGACGACTATAGCCGCGCCTTCCAGATAGCCAGCGCACAGTGGAAACAGTTTGCCCCACTGCTGGAGCGCACAGATTTAGACGCGACAGCTGCCACCCTAACCTTCATGCAGGAACTGCTACGCGATGCCTTCGGTTATAATGCATTAAGCCCGGTAGCGGGCATTACCCTGGCCGAGCGCGATTATCCGATAACATTGTTGGCGGGCGCTGTGCCCGTTGTCGTGGCGCCGCATGATCTTGCGTTAGATACGCCAGATGAGCGTTTTGCCATTGTGGGTGCTGGCAGCCGAAAGAAGTCTGCTTTCCAGCTGGCGCAGGAATTCCTCAACGCCAGCGATGCGCACCTTTGGGCTATTGCCAGCAATGGCAAGCAGCTGCGCCTGCTCCGGGATGCGGCAACACTGACGCGCCCCAGTTTTCTGGAAGTGGACTTGCAGGACCTGCTCAGTGGCCAGCGCTTTGCTGAATTCGCCATGGCCTGGCGCCTGCTGCACGCCAGTCGCGCCTCCTCAATCGGCCAGCCCGCCGAGGATTGTGTCTGGGAGGCTTGGCGCGCCGCCGGGCAGGAAGAGGGCACCCGTGTGCGCGAGGGGTTGCGCGAGGGGTTGCGCGAAGGGGTTACCCAGGCATTGCTTAGCCTTGGTAATGGATTTTTAGAACAGCCAGCCAACGAGGCTCTGCTTCGTGACCTGCAGGAAGGCCGCCTGACTAAAGAAGAGTACTTCCAGCAACTGCTGCGCCTGATCTATCGCCTGATCTTCCTGTTTACGGTGGAAGAGCGCGGCCTACTGCATCCTGCTGGAGACAGCCCAACGGCCGTCGCAGCCCGCCGCGCCTATGCTGCAGGCTATTCTCTGGCTCGTATGCGTGATCGCGCCCTCCGGCGTCGTGCCCACAACCGCTTCGATGATTTATGGCAGGCTACTCGAATAGTATTCAAGGGGCTGGACCAGGGTGAGCAGCGCCTCGCGCTGCCTGCCCTGGGCGGCCTTTTTTCCGAATCTCAATGCCCGTCACTCGATGGAGCTAATCTCAGTAATGCCAGTCTGTTGCAGGCCATCCGACATTTGCGCTGGGACAACAGTAGCGGCAGCCTGGCCCCGGTAGATTACCGCAATATGGGCCCGGAAGAGCTAGGGAGTGTCTATGAGAGTCTGCTGGAACTCGTGCCCGAAATAGAACTGCCTGCTCGCTACTTCGGATTTACCGGACTCACCAGTGAAGGCAGCACCCAAGGCAATGCTCGCAAGACCAGTGGCAGCTATTACACCCCCGACTCACTGGTGCAGGAACTGATCAAATCCGCTCTCGATCCGGTGATCGAGCAGCGCCTGAAGGAAAATCCCGCCAACCCGATTGGGGCGCTGCTGGCTATCCGTGTAATCGATCCGGCCTGCGGCAGTGGCCATTTTTTGTTATCCGCAGCCCGCCGTTTGGCGGAAAGACTCGCCGAGTTGCGCAGTCCGGAAGGTGCCGTAAAACCACGGGACTACCGCCAGGCACTGCACGAGGTGATCAGCCACTGCATTTTCGGGGTGGACCGCAATCCCATGGCTCTGGAACTATGCCGCACTGCGCTTTGGTTGGAAGGTGTTGAAGAGGGTCGACCCCTCTCATTCCTTGATCACCACCTTCAGTGTGGTGATGCGCTGCTGGGTCTTACCGATCTCAAGGCGCTGGAAGCCGGCATCCCCTCGGTTGCCTTCAAGCCGCTATCCGGTGACGACAAGGACATTTGCAAGCAGCTGGCCGCCGCCAACAAGGCCGGGCTCAAGGCATTTAGGAAGGCCTTCGACCAGCGGCAGACTATGAGCCTAGCACTGGAGGGAGCCAGTGGCCTGAGTGAACTACAAGCGCTGGAAAGCATGCCGGAGGATACGACAGCCGACATTGCCTCTCGCGCCCAAGCCTGGCAGGCCATCCAGATAAAGGTCGCCTCGAGCAGCCTTACCCATGCCGCTGATCTGCTGCTAGGCGCCTTTGTGCTGCATAAGACCGAAGACAGTGCAGAACTGGTACCCACCAGCCAGACCCTGTACTTGGAGCTCTTCACTGAGCAGCGCAGTCGCCAGCATGAACAGCAGCTCAGCAGCGCTCGTGATGCTTGCCGAGAGGCCCGCGTTTTACACTGGCCATTAGCCTTTGCGCAGGTGTTCCAGCAGGGCGGGTTTGACTGTGTGCTGGGCAACCCTCCCTGGGAGCATGTTGAGCTCAAAGAAGAAGAATTTTTTACCCCACGAAATCTCTTGGTGTCGGCAGCGAAAAACAAAGCCGAACGAAGCCAGCGTATCGATTGGTTAGCCCAGGGCCAGTTGGCCCGTCACTTGTACCCTGAGCAGTCTCATTCTGCTGAAGCCTCGGTAGCTGAGCAGCGGTTGTTTAAGGAATTTCTCGTGGCGAAACGTACACTCGAAGCGAGTAGCACTTTTGCACATGTTAAAGGGGAAGATGGCGGCCGCTATCCTCTAACCGGTGTGGGACGTGTAAACACTTATGCACTTTTTGCCGAAACAATCAGTCAAATCACTCATGCCCAGGGCCGAGCGGGTTTTATCGTGCCTACTGGTATTGCGACTGATAATTCTACTAAGGCATATTTTGGAGCCATAGCGACTGGCGGTCGCTTAGTAAGCCTGTATGATTTCGAGAATCGCGAGAAAATTTTTCCTGGTGTACATCGCAGTTATAAGTTTTGCCTCCTAACCCTCGGGAAAGCGGTGCAATCTGAATTTGCCTTCTTTCTCACTCAGGCCAGTCAGTTGGCTGATGCGCGCCGCCGCTTTACACTATGTACTGACGATTTTGCTCGGATTAACCCCAACACACTTACTTGCCCTATTTTTCGCTCCCGCCGCGATGCGGATCTAACACGCAAAATCTACGAATGCGTGCCCGTGCTTTTTCGGGAAGCTCGTAACGGAGAACCGGAACAGAATCCTTGGGAAATTCGCTTTATGCAAGGGACACATAATATGTCCAGCGACAGCCATCTTTTTCTGACTGAACCCGATGAGAGCTTATTGCCGCTGTATGAGGGAAAAATGATTAACTTTTTTGACCACCGAGCAGGCACGTATGCTGGTCGCGATGAGGATAGAGGCTATCGTGTTCTTCCTAGTCCAACCTTTGCTGAATATCAGGATCCAAACTACTCGGCACAATCTTTCTATTGGGTTTCGAAAAATGATGTTGACAAAAGACTTCATGAAGACTGGAACAGAAAGTGGCTATTAACCTTCAAGAACGTCACTTCGGCAACTAATGAACGTACCGTGATTTCAACAGTAATTCCATTGGCAGGCGTAGGCAACTCTTCTCCTATTATTTTTTGTTTTCAATCTCCGCAGCTTATTGCATGCTTTCTTGGCAATTTTAATTGTTTGGTATTGGACTACATTGCCAGGCAGAAAGTTGGTGGTCTTCATCTAGCTTACTTTTATGTGAAGCAATTTCCTGTGTTGCCACCCGACTACTACACGGAACACGATCTTGCTTTCATTGTACCTCGAGTACTAGAGCTCACCTATACCGCCTGGGACCTGCAGCCTTGGGCGGAGGATCTTGGTCTTGACAGCGAACCCTTCGACTTCAATCCTGACAGGCGCGCTTTGCTTCGTGCGGAGTTGGACGCTTGGTATGCTCGCGCCTATGGCCTCGCTAAAGAAGAACTGCTGTACATTATGGACCCGGCTGACATCGAAGGTCCTGACTTCCCCTCGGAAACCTTCCGTGGGCTGAAGAAAAATGAACTGAAGGAGTTTGGTGAGTACCGCACACAGCGGTTGGTAATAGAGGCTTGGGATAATTTAGATGCTGGAGATCCACGGTAATGCTCAAACATTTGAAACTGGATAACTTCAAAATATGGCGTAGTACAGGTGCTATGAGGCTAGCTCCTCTTACCTTGTTGTTAGGCACCAACTCATCTGGCAAATCTAGTCTAATTCAGAGCTTGTTGCTGATTCGTCAGACGGTGAAAAGCGATGACCCCAACCTTGACCTAAATCTCGGTAACCCCGATACGCAAGATTCGGTAACGCTAGGACAGTTCAAGGACTTACTATGCCGCCACGGCCAGGCCAGTACCAGTAACCCGGCCAATCAGGTAGGCATTGAATTTCGCTGGAGCGAGTCGGGCGAGTCTGCGGGCTCCACACTTTTTTCTGCTCGTTATCGTAAGGGCTCAGAAGGAAGTGCCGAGTTAGAGTACTTGAGGCTGGGTCGTGATGGTGAGGGCTTTACTGTTCAGCGTCGTAAGTCCGGCATTTATCGCTTACAACTAGCCGATGAGCGTCGGCCCTTGGGGCAGAGCTCAGATTATCGGCCGCAGCGCTCATTTTCATTTTCACCCGCAGCCCTTGCTGATTTGGGTGAACGGGCTAAGGAGATAGCAGCAGCTGGTCCGGCATTATTAAGTGAATTAAGCAAAATTATTTATCTCGGTCCAGTGCGACGTCTGGCGCAGCGCGATTATGTCTGGGCGGGTAGCATGCCGGCTCATATAGGCGATGATGGTGCCAAGGCGGTTGATGCCTTGATCGCCAGTGGTGTGGCTCTTCAGCGGGCCCTCCGGCGCAAGCAACCAGAGCCGCCGGAAGCAACGCTTTTTACTCAAACAATACAGTGGTTGCAAGCCATGAACCTGGCCGATGGCATGCAGGTGAAATCACTCGGCAATCCTGCGCGTTACGAGTTGCTAATAGAAAACAAGGGCGAGTATACCAACTTGAAAGATGTGGGCGTAGGAGTATCACAGGTACTACCTGTGATTGTTGCCGCACTTTATGCCGAGCCGGGCCATATTGTGATTGTTGAAGAACCAGAGAGTCACCTGCATCCCCTTGCTCAATCCGAATTGGCTAACATGTTTGCCCGTGTAGGCCTTGAAGGCAAAGTACAGTTCATTGTGGAAACCCACTCAGAATATCTTTTCCGTCGGATGCAAACGCTAATGGCACGAGGTGAATTGTCGGTAGATGATTGCGCTAATTACTTTGTTGAGCGTGATGGAAAACAGGCAAAGCTGGTGCCGCTCGAAATTGATGAAATGGGCAGAATAAGCAATTGGCCCCCGCAATTTTTTGGAGATGCACTAGGAGAAACTCGCGAACAAGCTGAGTTAGCGATCAAGCGCGCAAAGGAGTTGAGGGCTCAGGATGGGAATGTATCTGGTTGATACCAATGTAATGTTGGCAGCTAGCGCAGTGCAGGAGCTATCAGATCTAGCCGTACGTGCTATGCCACAGGAGATTGAGTTGCGGGAAATGGTCTATGACTGGCTGGCTGATTTTGACAACTCGGACGACCATATCGTGCTGGATGAAGAAGGGCTGGTGAGGGCCGAGTACGATCGCCAAATGCCTTATAACATGCACTGCCAAGAATACGGCTTGCTAGTGTTACAGAGTAAAATCGACCGAAATCAGGCAGATTTCGTTCCCATCCAAACAGTTGAAGGTAATGGAGAGCATATCGCAGTACTTGAGGCAGCTCACGAGTCTATCGTGACTGATCGGGAAGATCGCAAATGGGTCGCGTGTGCGATAGCAGCACAGATACTACACGAGCAAGTTCCTCCAATTGTCTACGGTGCTGAAACCGATTGGTTTATTGCTGAACAGGATTTGATAGCCATCGGGCTTTGCTTTCGCCGCCTATTGCCGGATACATGGTACACGGAGAGGCTTGCTTAGGCATGACGGGTGACTTCTTTCGCTTTCCTCACACTCCTCATATCGCCTGGCTCGGAGACGTTGTGCCACGTGATGATAAAGTACTTGCCCCTGATGAAGTACGCGAGCTTCTATTCGGCTCGGTATTGGTGGAAGAAAAGCTAGATGGTGCGAATCTCGGGATATCCTTAAGTGCGGACAATGAGCTGCGTGTCCAGAATCGTGGTCAGTACCTGGAGGAGCCCTTTTATGGACAGTTTTCGCGTCTGACTGCTTGGCTGGGGCAGCATAGTATTAAATTGTCAGAGCATTTGGATCACAACCTGATCCTCTTCGGCGAATGGTGCGCCGCCAGGCATTCCCTGAATTACGAAAAGCTGCCGGATTGGTTTGTGGTGTTTGATGTCTATGATCGGTCTAGGCAACAGTTCTGGAGCAGCGCTCGACGCAATCTGTTGGCGGGAAAATTGGGGCTAGCCGCTGTCCCTGCTATATATGAAGGGCGTGCAGCGCTTGCTGATCTTAAATCCTTTCTGCAAAACAGTACCAGCCGCTATCGCTCCGGTCCGCCAGAGGGGATAGTCGTGCGCAAAAACTCCAGCGATTGGTGCGAGGTTCGCGCCAAACTTGTTCGCGCTGAATTTTCTCAATCAATCGGCGAGCACTGGCGATCACGGACAATTCAGTGGAATCGACTGCAGTCACAACACGGTGAAAAGGCATGAATGCTCTTCAGCGAGCGCTGCTTGAAAAGGCGGGCAATGATCACGGCTTTGAGTACATTCTGTCAGATGAAGATGAAACGGTAAATCTCGCCTCAGCGCGCCATCGAGCCCGCGTACGGATAACATTGAAGGATTCGGCTTTTATGGTCACTTTCAGTTCACCCGCATCCGGGCTACTCGATAAGGAGCTTGTACGCAGCTTTCCCTGGGTCTCTCGAGCGGAAACTGAGTTTGTAGTAATGGGTCAGGATGCACTTACAAAAATTCTACGTCGTGCTGCTGAGTTGGCCCATGCTTTACCTAACCAGGCCAACCTAGATTTCGATACCAAACTAAAAAGCGAACTGGAGAAGCTTGCTCCGGAACTGAAGGGTACGGAAGTCGAGCGCCTGGTTCGTCAGCGCATCGGTCAGCAGTCGTTCCGCAGCGCCATGCTAGATTACTGGGGTGGGGCCTGCGCGGTCACTGGAATCGCGATCCCAGAGGTCCTGCGTGCTAGCCATGCCAAACCGTGGGCGGAATGTACAAGCGATGCCGAGAGATTGGACGTATTTAACGGATTTTTACTGAGCGCCAATCTGGATGCGCTCTTCGATCGATTTTTGATCAGTTTCGACGAGCAAGGTGGGATGCTAATATCTCCATCTATCAGTCCTAAGGATCTCGAACGTCTTGCAGTCAGTTCTCAACAGAGTATGCGATGGCTGTCACCAGAGCACTTCCCATACCTGCAGTACCACCGAAGTCGATTTGAGAATACTAAGGTTTAGATAGTAGTCCAGCTAGAGGGGGTACATTTCGGGGTGCTTCTGGTGTAACTGATTGGTTTTTCATTGTTGTTTTGGATAGTTATTTCTTGATATCCATTGAATATTTAGGGAATATAGAAATTAGAACAAGTCGCGTTCAGGAGCTAATGCCGTGGAAGTAAATCCAGACAAGCAGAATATCAACGAACTATTTTCGACAACGAATTATCACATTGATTTCTATCAACGCGAATACAAGTGGAAAACGGACCAAGTTAAACAGCTGATAGATGACATTTTCTATCATTTTGAGCAATCATATGGAAAACATCATGATCTTGATCCCACCGAAGCGAACGTCACTCAGAGTTATTCGTGGTATTACCTGAATACCTATATAACGAATAAAACCGAGGGGCAGATATTCGTGGTTGACGGTCAGCAACGGCTAACTACGCTAACTTTAATGCTCATCGCCCTATATCATCAATGCGGCACAGATGCCCATGATTCCCCCGATCGACGAAGCTGGTTACGGACGAAGATTGTCGGAATTGGAGTCGGCGGTAAGTCGAAATTCTGGATGGCTCACGAAAAGCGTGAGCCGCTGATGCAAGCGCTGTTCGAGGGAAGCAGTACAAATGTCGATATGCTTGAAGATGGTATTACGGCGAAATACATCATCGATAACTATGCTCTGATAGAGAAAGAGTTCGCCAGTCGATTATCGACACTGCATAAGGTAGACACCTTCGTGTTCTACTTCCTTTGCATGGTGGTTATTATTAATTTGGAAGTCGCTCAAACCGACGTTCCCATGGTATTTGAGGTCATTAACGACCGGGGCGTTAGGCTCCAGTCATATGAAATTCTGAAGGGAAAGATTCTTGGAGAGATCGACAAGATCGAGGTTGATGAATACGTCGATATATGGGATGCCTCGTTACAGGGTCTTGAGGCCAGGGCGGAAGATGAGGTGGATTTGTTCTTCCGAACGTATCTCAAGGCTCATTTTTCGCAGACGCGAAAACAGGGGCAAGTATTCGACGGGCCTTACCATCGCTCTATTCTAGATTCGCCCTGTAATGATGTACTAGAAATGGCGCACAACTCACAAGGTGTTAAGAGGTTTCTGACTGGTCCGTTTCGCTATTACGCTCGTTTGTTCCTTAAAATGCGTTCACTCGGCAAAACCTTGGACGAAGAGTTTCCCGAATGCTATTACAACTCACAGCTAAATCGGATGGATGGTCAAATTATGCTGACCATCGCAGCGTGTGATGAAGAGGACGCTGAGGAAGACAACAAGATACGGGCAGTTGGAAGAGCATTCGATCGTGCATACGTCACGCTTCAGCTTAACAGGGCTTACGATAGCAATCAGTTTCAAGAGCTACTATATACGTTGCATCCGATTCTCAAAGGGTGTCCGAGCGAAGAAATAGAGCAAAGGATCAACGAGCAGGTTCTTGGCGAGATCAACCATCGGCGTAATACCGATTCCGACACTTTGTTGTCCTATGGACAGTTTAGGCAGGTGGGTTACGGCGACTACAATACTCGTTTTCTAAGGTACTTTCTAACACGCATAGAGAACTTTATCGCGGATGGGTTGGGACGCCAAACACAAGACACCTTGCATAACTACGTTTGTGGTACCGGACGCGGTAACGCTTATCACGTTGAACATATCCTCGCTCGTAATGACGAAAGCCGAGAGCATTTCAAAGGCGATGACGGGCAACTTGATGAAGAATTATTTGAAAGTGAGAGGAACCGATTTGGCGGGCTTTTGCTTCTAAAAGGCCAAGACAATATGTCTTCCAGTAACGAGCTTTACGCAGACAAACTTCGAACTTACACGGGTAGTGCGCCGTATCTCGCGCAGACACTTGTTGCGGATTTCTACAAGTCGAATTCCGCAATGCAGGCTTTCCTTCAGGAATCTGGCATGGCATTTGAGGCTGTGCCGCAGTTTAGTTCCGATGCGATGGAAGCCAGATCCCAACTTTTCTACGAGATTACCAAACAGATCTGGCAGGTATGATGCAACCGGCACGCTCATCCCCCCACCAAAGTCGGATTCTCTACAATTTGTAACCCTATCATTTTTATAAAAAATGTTGGGCCCAGGAGGACTCGAACCTAGCCCCGATTATGAGACCGGATGGTCTGTGCTGAAGATTGGTAGAAGCATTTTTGA
The DNA here is from genome assembly GCA_965237855.1 of Halieaceae bacterium. GTDB lineage: Bacteria > Pseudomonadota > Gammaproteobacteria > Pseudomonadales > Halieaceae > CBDEGK01. The sequence goes on from CBDEGK010000002.1 coordinate 470,966, forward strand.
AGAATGTCCTCCATCCATACGAGCATCGTTTGCGGCATAGAGAAGGGGTAGAGCTGGGGGTATTTGTCAGGCTGATGACGACAAAGTCGTGAACTTTCAGAAGCATACAAGCGTGTATTGATTGGCTATACACCAACTGAATGACATTTTTCCTATTGAAGCAGATTTCGGTACAGGGAATGGGCAGACCCTTTGGGGGGGGTAATCACCCCTAAAATTAATTGACTTCAAAAGTAGAATTTTCTCGTAAACTGAACGAAGGAGATTCTCAAGTGAAAACATCAAGATATAGCGACAGTCAGATCCTGGCGATCCTGAAACAAGCCGAGGCCGGCACTCCTGTTCCCGCGCTCTGTCGTGAACACGGCATGAGCAACGCCAGTTTTTATAAGTGGAGAGCCAAGTTTGGCGGAATGGACGCCTCAATGATGAAGCGCGTGAAGGAACTGGAAGATGAAAACCGGCGGCTGAAGAAAATGTACGCTGATGAGCGACTCAAGGCGGAAATGGTCCAGGAAGCACTAGCAAAAAAGTGGTGAGGCCATCTCGGCGCAAAGAGATGGCCCAGAAGGCAGCCTCGGCATATGGTGCCACTACTCGCCTGGTCTGCCTCGCATTCGGCATCAGCGAAAGCTGCTACCGCTATCAGCCGATATTATCGGATGAGAATGCGGAGATTGCTGACTGGCTTGTTCGCTTGACTGTTGTGGTCAACTATTTTTGGACACTTTGCTTAAGTTAAATTCGTAGTCCATCGGCGTTTTGTATCCCAGCGTAGAATGCAGCCGCTTCGCGTTGTAATACACCGCCACATACTCCCGGACATCTGCGATCGCAGCTTCTCGAGTGCAATATCCCTGGTCACACGTCCATTCGCGCTTTAGGCTGCTGAAAAATCGTTCAACTGGCGAATTGTCCCAGCAATTACCTTTTCGACTCATGCTCGCTATGATTCCATGCTGCTTTAGCAGTGCTTGGTAAGCATGGCTGGCATATTGACTGCCACGATCTGAATGGTGGATTGTCACTACCGGATGAATACTCCCCAGTTGTGCCGAAGTAAAAATCCCCAGTTTTCACGCTGATGGCGTTGTTCAGGGGAATGCCTTCCTGAGCACACATCAGCCACACTCACCACCCAATATCAGTCAATACTGAGAGGTTCAATGGGTGGTAAAACTAGGGAGAATCCTTTTGATTCATGATTTAAAGAGACAGGGCCTGTCCGTAAGCGCCATTGCGCGTAAGACCGGTATGGACCGTAAAACAGTGAGTAAATACTTGGCGCGAGGCCTGGAGCCGCCGCGCTACACTCCACGAGAGCCGAGACCCCGGTTACTGGGGCCCTTTGAGCATTACCTGCAGGAGCGAATCAGCCAGTTTCCAGGATTATCCGGCCAACGACTGCTGCGGGATATCCGCCAGCTGGGTTACAAAGGCGGTTATACCGCCGTCACGGACTTCCTACGTACCGCCCGGCCGCCAAAGCAAGCCCGCTTTGAAAGGCGTTTTGAAACACCTCCGGGACACCAGGCCCAGGTCGATTTTGCCGAGTTCCAGGTGGAATTCACCGATGAACCAGGTGCTCGTCGCAAGGTCTGGCTGTTCTCACTGGTACTGGGCCACAGCCGCTGGCTCTGGGGGCGCTTTTGCTCGAACCAAAAACTGGAAACGGTGCTGCGCTGCCACATCGCGGCCTTTGCCGCTTGTGGCGGCGCTACCAACGAGATCCTGTATGACCGTATGAAGACAGCCGTCATCGGGGAGGACGACGACGGCACCATCACCTACAACCCTTCGTTGGTCGCGCTGCTGGACCATTATGGGTCAGCCCCTCGGGCTTGCCGCCCCTACCGCGCTAAGACCAAGGGCAAAGTGGAGCGCCCCTTCCGGTATATCCGGCAAGACTTCTTCCTGGGCCGCACCTTCCGGAACATGGAGGACCTGAACGCGCAGTTCAGTGCATGGTGTTCAGACATCGCGCATAGGCGTGTTCACGCTACTACCAATCGCGTGGTGAGTGAGGCCTTCACTGAAGAGCAGTCCAGTTTGATAGTGCTACCCAAGCGGCACTATGATGCTGTTTTAACTCTGGAGCGGCGTGTTAGCCACGAGGGCATGGTCTCAGTGGGTGGCAATCTCTACAGCGTGCCTGATACCGCACGGAAGCGGGTGGTCGAGGTTCAGAATCACCCCAATGAAGTGCGCATTTACGAGGGGAGTGAGTTAATTGCTCGGCACCCGGTTCTGGAGGGGAAAAACCAAAGACGGGTAGACCCCCGTCACCGCAAGAGCCCACCCAGGAGTAGTAACCGTCAACCTCGCGTGTCAGCCGGCCCGCAGTGTTTGGGGGTCTCTCGGCGCTCCTTAGCCTTCTATGACGCTGTTGGGCGCCGGTTAGCCGGCGCGGAGGTGCGTCGATGAGCTCTTTAACGACACGCATTCGCGCTAGCCTGCTCGGGCTTCGCATGCCCCGGGCGTTGGAGGTACTGGACCACACGCTACAAAAACTAGAGCAAGGTGAAATCACAGCGATAGAGGCCATTGATGATTTATTGCACGAGGAGTTCTCCTGCCGTGAAGGGCGGCGAGTTGGGATGGCGCTGACGACGTCGCGGTTGACGCCGATCAAGACGCTTGAGAGCTTTGACTTCTCCTTCCAGCCCTCGTTGGAGCGGGAGCGGATTATGGCACTGGCGGAGTTGGCGTTTATTGATCGCAAAGAGGTCGTGCACTTCCTGGGCCCGCCCGGTACGGGCAAAAGCCATCTGGCTGCGGCCCTGGGTGTGGCGGCCATCAAGGCAGGTAAGAGTACCTATCGAGCCACCCTGGCCGAATTGATTGAGGGATTAACAAAAGCCGAACGTGAGGGGCGCCTGACCGAAAAGATCCGCTTCTATGCCAGAGTATCCCTCCTCATTGTTGATGAGATTGGTTATTTACCGATAACGACAGGCGGGGCGAACCTGTTCTTCCAGCTTGTTAACGCCCGCTATGAAAAGGGAGCCATGATCTTAACCTCTAACCGGGGCTTTGCTGAATGGGGGGAGGTCTTCGGGGATCCGGTTGTGGCGACGGCGCTGCTGGATCGGTTGTTACATCATGGCGTGGTTATACAGATCGAGGGGGCCAGCTATCGCCTGCGCGGTCATGCCGACCTCATGCCGGAACACGTGAGATCAAATGCACCCATCACACCGCCGCCGTTGCCGAAGAAGCGTGGGCGGCCACTTAAAAACGGCGGGGCTGACCACTAAGCCTGGCTGGTTAGCCATGACCAAAAGTGGGGAAATTTACTTCGGCACTTCTGGGGAAATTTAACCCGGTATTGACAGTGGATCAAGCCTGGCGGTGGATTCCTTAGGCTTACGGCCATTATCAATGCCCTGATGACCAGCGCCTTGGTCATGCGGCGATCCATAGACCAGCCAACAACTCGTCGAGAGTAAAGGTCAATCACCACGGCCAGGTAGACCCAACCCTCCTGAGTCCAAAGATAAGTAATATCGGACCCCCAGCACTGGTTGGGGCTTGCGGGTGAAAATGCTCGATTCAGCACATTGTCAGCCACAGGTAATCGATGTTTGCTGTCAGTGGTGACCTTGTATTTACGTTTAGATTTGACGACGAGGCCCATAGATTTCATGAGCCGCCTGGCGCGATAACGACCAATGGAGAAGCCTTCTGCAGTAAGTTGACGGCTCAGTCTACGACTCCCCATACTCTGCCGAGAATCTGTAAACAGGGACTTCATTCGCCGCCTGACAGCCAGCTCTTCAGGACCAATCACCTTGCCTCCACGGGCCCTCCAGGCGTAGTAGGAGCTACGCTTTACACCGATGACCCGGCACAACATTGTTACTGGATATTGAGCTGTATTACCTTGCACTAAGGCGTACTTCACTTCATTTCCTTTGCGAAATACGCCGACGCCTTTTTTAGAATTTCTTTCTCCATTTTGAGTTCTCGAACCTCACGGCGCAGCCGCTTTAGTTCCTCTTGTTCGTCCTTAGCAAGTGCATTGATGTGGGAATTAGCCTCATGCTCTCGCTTCCAACGCCCGAGTAGCCCTGGGCCAACATCCAGGCTCCGTGCAGCTGCGACTATGGTATAGCCCTGCTCAATCACCAATGCCACGGCATCTTGCTTGAAATCATCAGGAAAGTTCCGTTTTTGTCTACTTGTCATTGTTCACCTCGTATTTGATTTTTACAGTCTATACAAGGTGTCCACTTTTAGTAGACCACAACAGACTGATAACCAGAAAGACTGGGGGTTTGGACTTTGTCGAGATTACCTGCGGAATGTTAAAGGCCATGAATGGAACCATAAGCGTATTTATCGCATATACTGCGACCTGGAATTAAACCTGAGAATCAGATCCAGAAAGCGCATACAGCGAGAAAAACCAGTGCCGCTGGCTGTGCCGGATGAACCCAATAAAATCTGGTCAATGGATTTCATGCATGATCAATTGAGTGATGGTCGCACGTTTCGTTTGTTTAATGTGCTTGATGATTTTAATCGTGAAGGCTTAGGCATTGAGGCGGATTTTTCACTCCCTGCGGTACGCGTTATTCGTGCTCTGGAACAGATCATTGAATGGCGAGGCAAGCCTAGGCGACTACGCTGCGATAACGTTCTAAGTCTGGAGTCAAGTTATCTACACACAAAAGATCTCCCTCCACCGCCCTAGGCGGCGTTGCGAGCAACCAGGCACCATATTCCCAGGTTTCCTTCCGCCCATTTATGGATAGTTCTCGCCCATTATAAACACAGGATCTGACTAGCAGTCCTCACCATTCCCAACACGAGATACAGGTCCAGGCAGAAGACCCAAACATTGTCTACGAGGTCAAAACGCCTCTACGGCCCCACAGAGAGGGTTCATCCGCCTGGTTATCTAACCCCATAAAAGGGTCGATAATCGGTCTCGTGCTTGATCACGGAATATGCAACTCTTGCCATTTTGGCGGCAACAGCTGTTAACGCCTTACGGCGTAGATCTCGATTTTCTCTATCGCGCGCTATGTACCTTTGGAACTTGTCGCGAAAGCTATTTTCTCGCTGTCTGACGGCTATTTGACCGGCCATCCAGAATGCACGTCGAAGGCGAGCGTTCCCGTATTTGGAGAGTTTGCTCTGACCACGAAATTGCCCGGATTGGCGTGTGGCAAGATCGAATCCGCAGAACTTCAAAAACTGTCGATAGTGTCCAAATCTGCGAAGGTCCCCAGCCTCAGCGAGGATGGTTAAGGCATGTATAGGCCCAATACCGGGCAGCTGCTGCAAGCGAATAAAGTCAGGGTGAGCGCCCAATTGTTCTTGTGCATGTGCTTCTATCGTATCGCGGTGTTTAATCAGTTGTCGCATCTGGGTGATAACTAGCCGATACATCACTATGGCAGAGGATGACTCCGATATGGGCAAACCTGTAGAGGATGCGGCCGTGTCATAAATATCTGATAACACACGTGTTTTAGCGACTTTTCGACCCACGAGGTCCCACGCCGCCATAATAAATTGTTCTCGGCTGAGCGCCTGTATTGTGCCGGGTGTAGGGAACTCATGAAGGAATCTGAAGAACCAGTCGGAGCGGGAGTTATGCCGAAATCGGTCAATCTCAGGAAAGTACAACGGCAGATAGTGCGTCTGTAGTCGATGCAGGACTTCAGTCTTATCTTTGGATATCGCATCATGGGTTTTGGACATTTCTTGCCAATCGTTGATGCCGACTTGAAGCGGATCCTGATATCGCTGCACATTCCCAGTGGCCAACATATACAGCATCACCTGGGCGTCCTTGGGGTCGTTCTTATCCCAACTGTTATGAAGGGCCTCTCGCGTCCGAGCCAAGGCAACGGAGGAAATCAAGTGCACGTTGAATCCGGCGGATACTAATCTCCAGGCAATGGCTCTATGGTAGTTTCCAGTCGCTTCAAAGCCAACATCAACAGGATCTTTGAAGCTGGAGAGCAATTGAATAAATCGGTCGTGGTCTACGCGCTCATTTGTAATGCTCATCTTGTACCGATTCCTTCCCAGCTCCTGAATCAGGATGTCGTTCCTGCTCTTGGAAATATCGATGGCTACTAATGTACTGGTTTTAGATATATCGTGAATTACGGTCATGGCAACATGCCTCCTGTTGTGAGAGTTCGCATTCTTACTTGGCCCAGTGCCCACGAAGCTGTGCAAATCGGCCAGATTTTAGGTCAGTCAGCCCTCTGACTGTTCTTTACCCGATCAATGGTGGCGACGCCGACATTAAAATGGCGAGCGATACCGCGAATGCTGACGCCTTCTTCGAGCATGCGTATGACTTCCCCACGCTGATAATCAGTGAGCTTGTGCTTGCGGCCAAATTTCACACCACGTTCTTTCGCAGCCGCGCGACCTTCCTCGGTCCGGCCGCGAATAAGGCTGCGTTCAAGCTCAGAAAGTCCTTTAAAAACAGTTACTAAGAACTGCCCAGTCGTAGCTGTCGTATCCGCCCACAATTCTCCCAGAGAGCGGATTTCGATACCCCGCTCATCCAATGTCCGGGTGATCTCGAGTAAATCATGCGTGGTGCGCACCAATCGATCAAGGCCGGTAATCACCAGCGTGTCACCCTTCAGAATCTCATTCAATAGCCTGGCGAGCTGTGGACGCTTGCGCTCAGCGCCCGCCAATTTCTCTTGAAAGATCTTCTCGCAGCCCGCTTTCAGAAGCTGATCTCGCTGGCTCGTAAGGCTCTGTCCGGTGTTTGAGGCCCAGCAATAGCCGATTAACATGTGCAATTCTCCTCTTTTAGTTGGTAGTCTCGGAATATATATTCGGAACAGATAGGCAACTGAGTCCTCTTCGCCAAAAATAGGGCCTGAAGCTCATACAACACAAAACACCTCACCGTGGAAGCTCAAGCCGCCAGCGGCATCTCATCCAGCGGTATTCGACGCTCCATATCGAGATCGAATACGCCATAGGGATTGAAATGACTGTGCGGTAACGGTGACAGTGCGCGCATATCACGTTCGGTCATGCGATTCATCCATCCCGGTTCACGAAGCACCTGCTGGATCATTAAGGTATTTATATAGACAAGGCTGACCTGTAGCAGGTGAAGAGCAAGCGCCGAGACCTCCTGATCTTCCAGATTATTGGTCGCCATCTCTCCACTCTTGCCAAAGTAGATGAAGCTATTGACGCCATTCCAGCGTTCAACCACATTCAACCCCGTGTTGACCTCCCGGCGTAGTTCTTCTGACGCCAGATAATTGCACAGGAAAATAGTTTTCACTGCTCTGCCCAGTTCAATAAGCGCTGCGTAGGTTGGGTGTTGCACGTTGCTGCGGGTGAAACGGCGCAGGATAGCGTCAGCCTCGGCAGTGCGTGTTCGCAAGGCCGTGGTAAACTTGACCAGTTCATCGTACTGCTGAGCAATCAACTCCCAGTTAATTGCCTTGCTGGTGAAGATGGGTTCCAGGTTCGGATAACGCTCTTTAGCCCCGGTATCCGGCTGTGCCAACTTGAGCTTGTTGATGCCCTTGAACCGCGGCATCAGCGTAAAACCCAGAAGGTGACAGAAGGCGAAAGCAACGACACTCTGCCCATGGCTGTCCACATACTGGCGCTCTACTTCCATCTCCGTGCAGTGGTGCAGAACACCTTCAATCATTGATGCCACTTCAGAGGATGAGCACCGCTTGAGCTGGGAATAAATGCAGACCGCGTTTATATCCACATGCCAATAGATCATGACACCACGGCCACCATAGCGGACATGCCACTCGGTCATGAGATTCTGATCCCAGGCGCTGAACTGGGTGGAGTCGGATGCGCAGGCGGTTGTCCCCTCACCCCAGATGTGTGGCAGGCGCGCCTGCAAAGTCGCATTCACCACACGCCTGATAGCATCGCGCAGACTGTCCTTGTGAATATAACGGCGACGTGTATGCAAGAGCTCTTTGTAACTAACCCCATGCGGTCCGCTGGCAAGGCACTTTAATCCCGCATTGGTGCCCAGCCCATAAAGTGAAAGTAGCAGACGGCGTAATACCTCATCGGGAGGGGTGGCTTCCCGCGATGCGGCAGTAGCAAACGCTTTTGTGAACCCCGCCCTAAAATCAGTCTCTTTGAGTGCATCGAGTAAGCTGGTTGCAGGCCACCTCTGGTTAAGCTCCCGCTTTAACGCGTCCAGATTTGGCGGATCAGGCAGTGCTTTCAGTGGGGTAACGGAGATAGTTGGTTTATTACGCTTTTGTTTAATCGCCACTTCGCCGTTTCGTGGCAAATTCTCATTGAGGTGACTGAGCGACTCCGCCATTTTCCCCTTCATGTCGGCGATGAACGTCTCAGCATCGGGCGGCAAATTGAGTGCCTCGTAATAACTCTGACGATTGATATCAAAGTCAGTCGGCAGGTCGTCATCGGGATTGCAAAAGTGCTTGGCGCCGACCACCCAGACTTCCTTGCATCGGAGCTTTTCACGCAGTTCCTGCAGTACACAGATCTCATAATTGATCCGATTGATTCGCTCGGCTCCACTGGACGACTTTTCGATGACAATGTCTCGCCATTTCTGGCGGACTACGCCCTCGACCGGGATATCGTCAAGGGCAAAGTACCGGTCCCGACGATCCTGGTGCGTCTTGATAACGTCTATTGCATCCAGGATCGGGCGCCACGCCTCATTATTGCAGCGGAACTCCAATGCCTCGAGAATACGCGGCAGCATGCGACGATAATGCTGTGCATAGGACGCGCGAACTTTCTTGTGTATCTTGTTGATGTATGCCGGGCCATTTGAACGATGTTCTTTCACCAGTTGTTCGATCATTTGTTCATTAACGACGGGAAACACGACATCACGGACGGCGCCATCAGGATTCTCCAACACGACTTCAGCAATGCGGAACAGCAGCGTCGTCTTGCTCTGCACCTTGAAAAAGCTGCCGACCAACTCTGAGACGATTTTGCGCTCAGCTCGCACCGAGATTTTGTGGATCACCTGGATGAGCAATTCAACAAGCTTGTCAGTGATTTCACCCTCACGCGGCACGCAATAAAAGACCAACAGCGGATAGCGTATCTTTGCAGGGTGGCGGCGAAGCTCCCAGGCATTTTCTGTCCGTGCCCGCTGGCGGTAGCGTTCGGTCAACTTGGGGTTGATGCCCTGCAAAATATCGGCGGGAAGGTCGAGACTGCGTAGCCTCTCGAGTCGGTCGACAGCCCGCAGTACACTGTCCAGGCTGACGGGGCCCATATCGGCACAAATTCGGGAAAATTCGGAAACGTCATCCTTTTCCACAAGAAGACCGTCAAGTTGCGCGAGCGCATCTTTGCTCAACTGACTGTGGATCCTTTGGAAAAGCAGACCATCAAATGTACGCTCGGCCGAACTGACCATCCGTTCCAGGCGGTAATCACCCGGCCGCTCGAGGTGGTTGTGTAGCATCCATTCTGTAATCAGTTCATCCAGATGTGATGGCGCCGGAGCTTCTGGAAAGACGCTGTCAATCAACCAGGTGCGGAAACGGATTGCCACTTGTTTATCAAATGGCCGAATCCCCAGGTATGTTAAAATCTCACGGCGATGTCGGCTCCCCGTTCGGTTTTGGCAGGCATAATCATCAAGGTCAGTGACGGATGCCTCGACCTGGAAGGCCAGGTACTCCAGTACCACAGACGTGATTTCGTCGATTCGTTTGGGAAACCGGGCGTACAGCTGATAATGTCTTAGCAGCACAGCCAGAGCCAATCGACT
>CBDEGK010000003.1:0-724210 GCA_965237855.1 Halieaceae bacterium
GGTGTCGCGTCCACGATGATCGCAAAGGGTGATACGGAGCGACGCAGCTCCTCCGCAAACCCCCGGGTGGAGCTATTTTGCTGGCAAACAATGGTTCTTAAGACCCGATCACGGTCTGTCAGGGCATCCTGCACTTCCTGAATATCCCGTTTGAGGCCCACAAAGTGAGCCTGGAGCATCGGGTGCGCATTCATCCACTTCTTCTGCGATCGCGCCCGGGTCCAGACGAGCAAATCCTGACTGCATGCCATGTTTTGCCGTGACATCCATGTTGTTCGTACCTTGCCAAGCAATGCATCCATCCGGCAGGCATGTAGATACGCCGCAATGCTGCTGAGATCTTCAGGTCGTGTGAAGGGCACTTGGATGACCACGGATTGACCGTTTTTCAATCGGTAGGCTGCCGCCGCCACAGCAGTTAGGAGCGTCGAGGGGAGTGTCACAGCACCCTCCCCGGCACCTGAGCCGTCAAGCATGTCGGTGGCAGGAACCCCGGGTAAAAACCCCCGGGCTACATCAACCCAGCTTTCATTGCTCATTCAGCAGGCCTATGGCATGCAAAATACTGGGACTGATTCTGTAGGTGGCGTCTTCTTTCTTTCCTTGGCGGGCTTTACGCAATATGTTCATGCTAGAAAGCCAGCTCATCGCGGTGTCTATTTCAACATCAGCGCCATCAAAAACGTCCATGTCCAGCGCAGCCATCATGATTTCTTCGGCGGAAAACTCTTCTTTCTCCCAAAGCTCTATGGAGGCCTTCAATAGCGGCACGACCCATCCCACATCATCCACGCCGCTGGCCTTACGGAACTCCTTGAGGCTCCGTCCTTTCACAACCGTGATCGGCGGGAACTTATCGGCGATATCAGAGAGCGCCGACGTTCCCGGGTGCGCACGTTTAATCTTACACAGCCCGTCAATGGCCATGTGCCAGCCTTCTGTGTGCTCGACCAAGTCAGCCACGGAGGTGTCGTCATTGATCATGCCCAGCTTTTCCAGCAGGTGAGCCGATGCGCTGTGTCCCCAGGGCGACAGGTTGATGAAAGGCTGAAGGTCTTCTCTCCCCATGGTCAGCTCTGGAGCGGACAGCCACTGCCAATAGGCTTTTGGTGACAACACAAAGACCACCCGGACCGGGAATTTCTTCTCCATGGACATGCCTGTCATCGCGTGTGCGGCATCCAGCAATCCCAGAAGGTGTGCCAGGGGTTGACTCCCTCCCACTTCAATAATGATCATATAAGGATCGGTATCCGCCTTTTTATCCACGATACCGTGGAGTAATGTGCGGAATTTCTCAGGACTGGAAAAATGGTCATCGGGTCGTGTAATGGCCGTGTATTTATCGCGCTTTTTAAGCTCTGAGTGGTTCAGGCACTCGATCTCATACAGCTGCGGAAGTGTGTCTTTCAGCGCATGCAGTCCCAGAGCATCAGACCCCACCACAATCGTCGTGGTGTACTTCCAGGAATCAAGATTCTTGACCTCTGAGTCGTCATCTTGCCGAATCTCACCCCCAAGCAACTCCTGCTCATCACGGAAGGTAATTGGGCAACTTTCCACTTTGTCTTTCCACACCGCGTGACGGTCCAAAGGACTGCTCTGTGTCCGCTGGGCGATCGCCATTAACAAGCGTTCGGCAATTTCGTCCTCATCTTCACCGATGAGCTTCTGAATGTTGGTGTTGCGCAAGACATACTGGATAGTGCGGCCTTCTCGAAGCGCCTTGAGCACGCCCAGTCCACACAGCTCCTCTAAGAAGGCCTCGAATTGCTTCACCCCCAGTTGTGCAAATTCCTCCGGCAACCAGCCCTTGGCTATTTCGTGTGCTTCCTTGGGCGAAAAGGGTCGCGTGCCCTTTTTCTGTGCCAGTAAGCCGTAGACGATAATGAGATAGCGTCGATCCAGAACCAGAGTCATGTCAAAGCGCTTGCGAATCAGATCAATCACATCTTGCTTCTGGCTCACGGCGGTGACGTCGTAGTCCCGGATGAATTGATCACCCACATTGCCTTCACTGCTACTGGCCGGATACGCGATCAGCTCATGGCAGAAAATTTGGATCAGACCCGGGTGGCGATTGGTGACCGAGAGTATCCGACTCGCGACCTGAGGGTTTTCAAACGCATAACCGGCGGCCAGCAACGGCTCCTGAATCAGGTGCAAGGCATCCTGAGTGGACATGATGCTGACCTGCAAGGAACCGCCGAGTTGTTGCAGCGGATTGTTTGGGGAGTTCTCAAAGCGCTTAACGTTCTCAAGGCCGGCTATGATTAACTTAAACCGCCCCTGGATCTCCGGCTTCGACACCAGTTCGCGAATACCCCTGAAAATGCCGAAATCGTGGGCGCTATCGACGTTAAGTATCGGATCGATTTCATCGAATATCACAATGATCTTGTGTTCTTTGTTGGCGATCAGAGCAGACTCAACTGCATGCGCCATGCCGTCCGCATCCAGTTTAGGATCGTTTTTCTTGATTAGATCTCGAGCGACCAGGTCGTTGTACATGCTCCGCCACACCAGTTCTCGGGCATTGTCCCAGTGCTGCTGCGTGATACCCATGCGGTCCATGTTCTTGTCCAGAAGATGATAGAACGCAAACTGCTTCTGCTCGGGTTTATGGAAGTTACTGCGCACCTCCTGAACAATTGTCGACTTACCCAGCTGCCGCCCACCAAAGACAATGGCGTGGCCGTTGTTCATCTCCAGTAACCGGTTAATCTCCGTCTGGCGGCCAAACCGCATGGCACGCGGGGGTGGATACGTGGTGTCGCCGCCGACGTAGGGATTAAAGTACGTCCAGGGTAAGGTCAGCCATAAGAATTTGCGTACGGCACTGCTTTCGTCGGCGTTGCTCGCACTCGAACCTAGAAACAGGGCCATTGTCATATCAATGTGCAGGATGGTACTTTTCCCTGCCTTAAAATAGTGGGCGAAGGTCTCACGTTGTGTCTGGGACATCGGGACACCCGAAATCAGGATAGGCTTGGCGCCGACCATGCCAATACTGTCCATATAGCGTTCGAGCTGCTGCGGGGTCCATGCCTTGAAGGCGATGATGACCGGTTGCGACTCGCTGCCGCCGACACCGCCGAAGATGGGGAATGGCCGGCCGGTCTCTGCTGTTTTGACCTTCATGTAGAGCGCGGCGAAATGCTCGTTGACTCGGTAGTCGATCGCAGCCGCCTGATTGCGCTTGTAAGCCGAATCCACCAGGGTCAGCCCCATGAAATTCAACACACTCCCAACCTTGTCATATAAGGACCCGAAGTCCTGTCCTACCTGCCGTGGCGGCGCAATCGAGTTCCAGCTGGCAATGGCCTCAATGACTTTGCGGAAGTTGGAGTTTTGGTGTTCAAAATTCAAGCCAAAACAGGATTCTTTGGAAGAGCTGATCTCCTTCCACATATCCTTGCCATTGGTTGATTTCTTAATGTGCCCGTACACTTCCTTCTCAACCTCGATGAAGTCCTTTAGCAAGGCGGGATGGATAATAGAGGGGGCCTTTATCTTGTGGTTGTCCTTGCGCGCGGTCTGGAGCTCGTCCAACATCTCGTCGATGACGGGAAGATTGGCCTCGGCAATGGCAGCATCCATGGTCTCGATCCACTTCTGCGGCACTGGCTCGCCTGGCATGCTGTCCTGAATAGCCTCAAGCTCTTCGCGGTAGAGGCTCTCCATTTCACGCAGCTTGCTGGCGATCTTCTTTGAAATCTCGTCTTCGATTGCCGTCAGGTCGCCCTGAATGCGTGAGGTGTGTGTGTATTGCTCCAGGGAGTAAATGGCATCACGCTGGTCTTCTATATCACTAAGAATAGTCTCCGCCCGATCCGGATTTATCAGCAATGACAAGACCATGTTCTCGATCTGGCTTTCAAGCCGTGTGCACCGGTGCAGGAGCGATAATCGATGGTCAGCAAACTTTTCCTTCAGGGTCGCCGCCGTGCGTTTGCGGTCGTCCCCCTGGTCACGAAGACACAGGTACATCAAATACGCCAACGCCGTGTCCTGCTCATCGACGGCTGCCGGCAGTAAGTCCTCGTGGAGCATGGGTGCGTCCACTTGCGACAGATGCCAGCTTAATTGCTTCAATCCACCGGAATCTGCACCGCCAATGCGAGCGGCCGACTCGGGATAGTGCAGCCAGGCCTTTGCCCGGCTGTAATCCCATATCGCGCGATCATTGCCTTCAATGACCGAATTCATGTTTTTAAACATCGAGAGGGCCACGGCCGCACCGGCGCGACGGTCAGCGGGAACCGCCTCATCGCTGGCCTGCGCATCAAGCTGGGTAATCACTTGCGGAACGATGGTGGGGAAACGTTTGCTGTAATCCTCTAACTCACCACTTTTCTCGCTGATATGTGCCAGCCAAGATTGGGCGATATCCACCAGCTCATTAACCTTGGCATGGTATCTCGACATAGCGCGCGCTGTGATGCCGCCAACACGGGACCCGTAGCCAACTGCGATTAATGATTCATTCAATAATTCTTTGGATTCAAGTTGCTGGGAATAGGTTCCTGCAAATTGTTTGACGACATCAGCGCCGGCGGGCTTATTGTCGACAATGGCTTTTACGACATCGTGGAAGACGCCATGATCTACGCAGTAAACCTGGGCCTTAAGTATCGGCGTGTAGCCGCGCTTGGTCTTCTTGAGCTTGTCACACCAGGTGAGCGCCTTTTGGCCGTAATCATTGTCCTCATCATCCTTTTTCCCCTTGCCTCCAGCGCGCAGGTTGCCCAGGGTCGCCACTTTGTCCCGGTTGGCAAGATTAATAGTGTCCTCAAGTAATCGAGAGAGTGGTCCATCGAAAGCTTGTCTTATTGAAGACAAAAGAAAAGGGGCATTGCTGTAATTGCCGCCAAATACCGATGCCTGGAAGCACGCCGCCAATACCAGATAAGGAACAGACTTGCCCGCTTCCTGTATGTGTCCCCACTGATCTATCTGAGCGGGGGTTATGTTGTTCACCAGCTTTTGCGACTTAGTGAGGTTCTGGCTGAATTCCCAGTTATTGCCTCCGTAGAACGCGGCCCTTAAAAGATTCGCCGGAACAATGTCGTGGGCGTATTGTTTGTCGTCCAGTAACACCGATAAGCTGTGCGCCTCTTCAAGTCGATTTTGCCTCGCCAACTCCAGTATCGCCGTGTTCGCTACTCCGGCGTCAATGACACCGTCTTCATTGATTTGATGAAGGCAATCGATCTCCAGGGCCGTGGGCTCTCGCACCTCTATTTTGGCAGGTGTTTCGGTCTCCACCTCTGCGGCGACAACTTCCATCTCAGGCTCTGGTTCCGGGTCTACCTCCTGGGCCACTTCGTCAGCAGGGACCTCTGCCGGCACATCACTTTCAGCCTCGCCTTTTGCTTCCGCCTTAAGTTGAGGAGATGGATCCTCGATGAGAGGTTCGGGTTCTGGCTCTGGGTCAGAAGTGACTTCCGGCATCTCAGCCTCCAGTGCCGCCTCGAGCTCATCTTCTTCATCCCAATCCTCTGCCTCAAGATCACTAGCGGGCTGTGCCGGATCGTCCACATTTACATGCTCTCCAAAGCTGGCCACAAACCCACTTTCGAGGTATGAATTTACTCGCTGCAACGCCACCTTCATCGCTGGCGACACGGCATCTTCCTCAGGCACATCGACCACGGCGTGCTCTTCGAGGTCGTCTATCGAAGACCCGGGCGGCAGCAGTGACAAAATGGCTTCGTCTTCCACTTCATAGAGCCGATTTTTGCGTTCCGTATACTGCGTAGTAAGTTCTTGCTGTTGCTCTTCCATTTCCCGCTGTGCGCGGCGCCCTTCTGGCTCTTGTTGGGTTAGGTCCTTTAATTGTTGGCGTAAATCTGCAACATTCCGCTTTGACGTCTCAATTGAGGCACGTTGTCGGTCCACCAGCTCTTCACTGGCGGTCAACCGCGCAACGAGAACATCTTCTTGAATTTCTTTTGCAGGATTACTGCCCAAAAAGGCATTCCAATAAGAGCGGTAGTTACTGGCAGGAACCTCTTCGGCAAAGCCCTCGAGGCCCGCATCATGGCCCATGGCATACAGGGCCCCTATCATTCTCGACGCACACTCTTCCACGGATTTCGTCTGCGGGTTTTGTTCAAACCACTCATGGAGCTCCTGCGCCATTTGGAGTAAAACAGGCGCAACCGAGGGGTCGCGCGGGGATTTCTTGGCCTGAGCCACGAGCGCACCCATGTGCTCATAAAAATCTTCGGGGGATTTACAGGCAAAGGCCGTTGCGGAGGCTGCCGGCGCTACTGCGGCCTCTATCTCCTCCGGCTCCATAACGTCGCACATCGGTGTAGATAGCTCCTGATTGTAGGGGCTGGCCATAATGTTGCTGTAAAAATCCGCGAGTCCTGGGTGGGACTCAATGTGACCGGTAATGTAGTCAGGATCGGCGATCATCCCTGTCGCAAAAACAATATTCGCCAATTGCTCTTGTTTGACCCTGGGGATTTTGTCCCAGTTCTGCATGTCTGCTTCCAGTTTGGAGCAGGTCGCATCGATAATCCCGGGGAACTGGTCCCCAAGATCGTCGTAGCGCGGACATAATTCCGGGCACGCTTCCATCTCGATCTCTGAGTACGTCAGCCCCCATGCTTCTGGCGCATAGTCGTAAATCGCCAGTAATTCCCATGCGTACAGGGCAGAGGCTGTCTGTTTTTTCCCGGTAGACCCAAATGCAGCAGGAGCCTTTCCCGACAAACTCTCGGAGTTTCTGGCAAGAAGGTCTTCAAACGTCGATTCTGCGATAGAAGCCCTGAAGGCGGGATCACAAATGACATTCATGAATACGTGGCGTGGTTCGAACATTTTCGTTTCGAGTTGTGCCAAATTGGACCGCATGCCCGCAGCCACGGTGCGGCCCTGGCTCCGGGAGAGCTCTAGTTTCCCGCGAAGGACGCCCTCTTGGGGCTTTCCGCTTGTACCAAGCACCTCGCTGTCCGGTAGTCCGTAGGTATTAAAGAAAAACCGAAACTGCGACGTTAGTTCCTTTTCTTCATGCATTCATTTTCACCTTCACTCTTATCGTCATTACTTTTAGCGCCATTTTGTCTCTCACAGATGGAATCGATTTTTCTGGTAGCCTCCATAATTTCCAAGGGCCTATCTAGCACGTTAGATCACAGGCAGTTCGTGATGCGCACTGGTAATCATCCCCTTTTTAACCGACGCCAAAAGTAGATGTCATGCTGCAATCAGCACTTGTTTCGGTGGTAAGCCACCATTGGCCTTATTAGGCCGTTCGTTATTGTAAAACCAAAGCCACTTCGTGGCATAGTCTTGCACTTCTGCAATTGACCCGAATATGTATTGGCTCAGCCAGCTGTATCGTATCGTGCGATTGTAACGTTCGACGTAAGCATTTTGCTGCGGATTGCCGGGCTGAATAAACTCAAGCTGGATATCGTGTTTTTCCGTCCATGTCTCCAGGTCTTGGCTAATAAATTCTGGGCCGTTATCGCAGCGTAGTCGCCTAGGCTTGCCTCGCCATTCAATGATCTGTTCCAGAGCACGAATAACGCGTACCGCAGGGAGTGAAAAATCCGCCTCAATGCCTAAGCCTTCACGATTAAAATCATCAAGCACATTAAACAAACGAAACGTGCGACCATCACTCAATTGATCATGCATGAAATCCATTGACCAGATTTTATTGGGTTCATCCGGCACAGCCAGCGGCACTGGTTTTTCTCGCTGTATGCGCTTTCTGGATCTGATTCTCAGGTTTAATTCCAGGTCGCAGTATATGCGATAAATACGCTTATGGTTCCATTCATGGCCTTTAACATTCCGCAGGTAATCTCGACAAAGTCCAAACCCCCAGTCTTTCTGGTTATCAGTCAAGCGAACAAGCCAGTCAGCAATCTCCGCATTCTCATCCGATAATATCGGCTGATAGCGGTAGCAGCTTTCGCTGATGCCGAATGCGAGGCAGACCAGGCGAGTAGTGGCACCATATGCCGAGGCTGCCTTCTGGGCCATCTCTTTGCGCCGAGATGGCCTCACCACTTTTTTGCTAGTGCTTCCTGGACCATTTCCGCCTTGAGTCGCTCATCAGCGTACATTTTCTTCAGCCGCCGGTTTTCATCTTCCAGTTCCTTCACGCGCTTCATCATTGAGGCGTCCATTCCGCCAAACTTGGCTCTCCACTTATAAAAACTGGCGTTGCTCATGCCGTATTCACGACAGAGCGCGGGAACAGGAGTGCCGGCCTCGGCTTGTTTCAGGATCGCCAGGATCTGACTGTCGCTATATCTTGATGTTTTCACTTGAGAATCTCCTTCGTTCAGTTTACGAGAAAATTCTACTTTTGAAGTCAATTAATTTTAGGGGTGATTACCGTCACATTGAAAAGCCATCAGATGCTGACGGTATTCTTTACATTGCATTCAACAATCATGTAAAGGAAACGGTGCCTCGGTTAGCAAACAGGTTAAAAGAATCAGGATTTGTGCTGAATCCCGACAAGGTAGCTCACGCGTCAAGTTGATAGATAAAGAGGCCATGAAAATTGTTCCCATCCGTCGCCGGACGCTCACAAGCTCGGGCCGTCAACGAACTTCCGCTCCTAGGTGCGATTTCAATTGATCGACGCAACACACTATCTTTATAGCAAAGAAAGAGGTGTTGCATCATGGCTCGTAGACCGCGCTTGCTTTATACCAACGAGATCAAAGCGGAGATCTGGAATAAGTACCAACAGGGAGAGTCCCTGTGGTCCATCGCTCGCTCTATCGACCGCTCGTCCAGTTAAAATGTTTTATCCATTTGCTGCCCGCTCGTAGATTAGCCGATCAATTTCGTCATCCAGCTCCAAGAGATCTTCGACCAGCTTCTCTCGGGTTTTTTCACGCATCGGCCTCGTCAACGTTTTTTGCTCCAGCTTATGCATCTTGTGGACCAGACCATCTACCTTGCCGCATTGTTGGGAGTAGTAAGGCAGGCCATAACACTTTCTACACAAAAACCCCTGTCGACCGCAGTAAAGCTTGGCACACCTGCGCTGGCAGTGAGGGCAGCAAATCCACACTCTCTCTCCACCATAGTTACAGGGCGTATGCGCTAAGTGAAGTTTCTGGCGGATGCTCCTGCCGTTTGCTGTATATGAGAGACAAAGTCCATCCCCATCCAGGAGAGCACCAATTGCCTGACCTCCGTTCCAAGTAATCGAGAAGGGTCCCTCTCTGGATAGCGATCCACCGCGGGCCAGCACTCGGACATCCAGAGATAGAAAATCTTCCACCGTGGGGCGAGTTGAGAATTGGTGGCTACCCACAAATGCCGTCCGAAATCATTAGGCCAAGCCTGTTTCAAAACTTTGCCGAAAAATTGGCAATGTCAGCAAACCAGCGAGCTTTCTCCCGAGGTCCACGTATTCTATGAATGATCTAAAGGTACCCAAACTGCTTTGTTCTCAACATCACCCATCAAGCAATCATCCGTCGAAATCATTGGCAGCGCGTTGATCAATATCACCATTCGATTCAAGCACATCATCGCGCTGCCCCAACATGGCTTCAGAGAACGCCTCGTAATCGTTGTAAGTGGATTCAGCGTCAGGGTATTTACTCACCAGCGCCTGTAACTCCTCATATACGGCCTTGGACCCAATTTTAATCTTGCGGTCGTTCTTGCCTAAATCCATCATTCCGCGACCCTTGTACCCACGCACACCTGTCGCAATCATGGCATTACGAAACTCCATGACAACGCGCTCGGAGAGCGCATCATCTACTCGCTGCTTTACCCGTGGAGATAACGTGGTCGAAGCACGAACTTCCCGGCGTAAAGAATAAATCGAGCCCGCCACATCCTGGGCACGCTCCAGGGGATGAAATTTCCGTTGTGACGCCGACGGCTTCAAGTACCCAGTGAAACGTGCCATCACATAAACAGATTCCTCGCCTGACATCTTGCGCAGATAATCTCGAGCTTCGTCATCGCTGTCGTTTCTAACAAAGTTCCGGAAGGTCAGGTACTTGGCGTTCAGCTCGCCGCCGTCTCTGGCCATCTTTTCATAGAAAGCCTTGTTGGAAACCGAAGATCGAGTGTAGTCGCGAATAAATCGACGCACGAAAAACATATCGTCTGGGCCCTGGTCAGGCGCCTGAGGATCGCTTGCTGAAGTAAAACCCAGAACTGTCCTGCCGAGCGTGCCTGTGTAGCTGGTTATGTAGTGGTCAATGAGAATGGGAGAAACGCCCAGAGCTTCCCCCGCCTTTTTCGCAAAAGAGCTCGTCCAGGAATAGAACTGCTGCTCCGGTTCCAACCCGTTCAACCTCTGCGATATTAGCGGCATGCCATTGTAGATGGACTTGTTGCCGAAATGTTCAATGATAGGACGCGCAAATACCGGTACCATCGGCGGGCCCATCGACAGCGCTATCCCATTCAGCAGTCGGTCCATGGCGGCGGGATCATTGTAATAATACATCTCATAGACACGCTCAAAGATGTTGGAGAGCACGGCTTCCTGAAACGGTTTCGGAATAACGAGCCACTTTCCGCCAGGCACCTTAACCAGCCAGTGGGATGCGCGAAGGTAGTCTGATATCTCCTGATATTCAGGGTCGTCCCTGTACAGCGAGGTAAGACCAACCCCTATCAAACCGAGCACCATCATCTTCGTGTACAGCGATCGTGCTGCTGCGAGATTATCTCGCTCAAGGCTTGTCAGCTTCTTCGAGCTTGTCTTATCAAATACCAGCGATAGCGCTTTCTGATAGGCGCCGGCTCCACCCAACACCCGTAGAAATTTGTCCATACCTTGCAGGCTAGCATTCAAAAACGTCACTAGACGCTGCGCGCCCGCCATTTTCGATCCATGCCGGCCATAATCCGTGATATCACGCGCAACAAAGGCACCCTCGATGATGGCTTCCTTGTTGGAGAGCCCCCTATCCTTAGCTTTTTTGAATGTGCGCTTTGCCAATCCAATGCGCATGGCGGATTCGGAAAACTCTGACAATTTCAGCGCTTCACGAAACGTCACGCGACGTATATCGAGACCCTGCCTGCTAAGCTCCGCGATGTCTTTCAGTGCTCGCTCAGCCGCCAAGGAGTTAGTGTTGATACCACCCATGATGCCACCCGCTCCCACATAGGCCTGTTTCGCCTCATCGTAGACTGCCGCGGAGTAGCCACCACTAGAAAAATCAACGACGGGGCGGTAGTCAGGGTTTAGCGCCCAGGCAGTCAGTTCTCCCCGAATCATATTGACCACTTGAAAGGTGGGCTCCGTCGTCACCCCCAACCTAAGGGTGGCTGCAGGCACAGACAATAGGTTCACCAGCTGACCCACCTGCTCTCTGTTGATGCCTGTTATGGCGTTGTACAGATCCATGCCAAACTCGCCATCAGCCAGACGGTACGCCTCGCGGTTTCCGTCCCGCCAGACATAGATAATGGGTTCCCCGCGTTCGTTGATATCTCCGGTTCGATAAAGCCTCAGCATAGGTGCATCGATCGCATCGAGCCCACCGAGCATCGCCTGTAACGTGGCGGAATCTCTCTCACTCAAGCCAGTCCAATCCACCTGAGACATCAGCGCTTTCTTTACCTCTTCGATGGAGATGGCTGAGGCTTTCACTTCCTGGTCGGGGATTTTTTCGATTACCGCTCCTCCCCCGTACCCAACCTTCTTGGCCAGATCAGCTAACGCTTTCCTGGCGTCATTCCCCTTTATCAGGGCTTCTGTTTGGTACGCATCAGTCATGATGCTTTCCAGGGGATTGATGATCGGCCTTTCCGAACCGGTGAATCGCTGCAATGCTCCACTCTTGCCGCTTGCTTTAGGTTTCCGGGGCAGTAATTCTGTCAAGTCAGAGCGATCACGCATAAAAGGCACGTAGTCTTTGTGAACCTCCAGCCCGCCCTCATACTGTGCCGGCGTGATTAGTCCGGCATCTCGCTTCTTCAACCAGAGATTGTTGGTGAATTCATAGACCTGCTCAGCCGCCTTCTCAAAACTGGGGTGCTCAGACTGGAAGTGCGCAATTGCACGAATGTGGTCAATCTGGGTTTCTTGCGTGGGGCGCATAGGCAGTTCGCCTTTTTTGAATCGATCCCATTCATGCACCGCTCTACGGGAAACAAGATACGCACCGAAATCGCGAATACCCTGGACTGAAAACGAATTGTCCAGCGCAGTAGTGATGGCCTCTCGTAAGCTCGCGCCCTGGGGATAGATATCCTCGTAGGGAATCACCCCCTTCTCCAGACTAACCTGGGCAGCCGAGTACGCATCCAGCGCAAGCCTCGCGAGCACATGGGACTGTTCAGCGCGCTTCAGGTCAATCCGGCTCACCGATTTATCTTCATGAATCTCCTTCAGCAGTTCCTCAGCAACGTAGATTGGATGCTGTCGATTGATATAGTCAGTGTAGGTCTGGTACCCCCATACCCGCAGATGTTCTCGAATATTCTTCGGATTCACCGCATGCACGAAACGCTGATAGATCGAGCCCTTATCACCGGTCGAGATACTAGCACCCACCCGCGCACCTGATGGAGACCGAAGATACTGTTGATAGAGATCTCGAATCTCAGCAATTTTTGTGTAGTCGTTGAGATGGTTCTGCACCAAGTAATCTTCAAAGGCGCTATAGAACTCTGGCGCCTGCTTTTTGACGTAGTTTGGATTAAGAACATAGGATCGGAAAAACTCCGCAAACCCTTCTCGCAACAGTTGGCTCTCGTTGAAGCGCTGACTGTATGACAGTGGAGCAACTTCACCGCGGTTAGCCCCAATTATCTCCGTCAGTTTCTGTCCGTAGCGGGATTCCAGCGCGTGCCCCAACTCGTGGGAGAATACTTCCACATCCACCATATTGCGCAAACGAATAACCCCCGATTGCTTATCGTGGGTACCCGCTGCTCGAGGTGAACTGATCCGGCCCTGTCGCACGGGCACATTGAAGTGCTTCCGAAGTGATTGAATTAATTGATGGGGCCCCTGAGCGGGCGAGTCAGATTGAACATCTTCGCCTGCCTGATAGTCGGCACTTGGCATGGTAGAGGTTGTCGCACCCTGCGCGGCGATCGGTTGGCTGAACTCCTTAATTTTCTCGGGCTTAGCACGCGGCTGGGTCAAGTCTCCCGATTTCAGCCACTTTTTCAGCCCACTGATGGACATCGCTGTTACGGGCCCCATCTGCCAGTCTACGTCAAAGTTTGATTTATACGCTTCGACCGCCTCTGACTGACTCTCGAATCCTAGCAGCACTTTACTCTCATCAAACTGGCCGTTGTGTTTCAGCTGGTCGACAACATAGGCGAAGTTTGAATCTTGCTTGTCTCCTATGAACACGCCCAGATGCTCTCCGTCGGTTCCCTGTTTGCTTCGCAGATGGCCATAGTCAATCGACATCGTTCTAGACCACTCTCGTCCGTCTGGGTCGACACCGCTTCGTGTGGAGCCTCTGGGATGCTCTATGGATATGTCCATTCCATGGAGGCGCATGTGGCCCTTTATGATATTGCCAGTGTTGGAACCTCTATCGCCACTCAGCCTGCCGCCGGCACCAATGGGCTGCATGCGCTGCCCGTACTCCCCGCTCGCCAGGTGACGATCCGTGCGGCGCAGCAATTCTTGGAGATCGCCCCTTGTAAACTCCAGTTTGTCGAAGCCTCTCTTTCTCAGCCAGGCGCGAACCTTCAGGTAAATACGGGTGATCAGGTTATGATTGGGAGCGTCCTCGGCCAGCCGTGCAATGATTTCGTCAGCGCGCCGGTCATCTGCAAGATTTTTATAGTTGCCATCGACATAGGTCGCCGCAGCTTTCACCACATCATCTTCAACTTCCAAGAACTCAATCTTGTCTCGAATCTTCTGGTACTCCTCCAGGCCCAGCATGTCGGACAAGGCAAGATGAGTGGCCTCGTGACGCAATTTACGCTGCACGAATTCTTTAGTGCCAATGGCATCAGCCACCAGGTAGATGGTGTCAGTCTCGCTGTCCGCATATCCTGAAACCGACTTCAGCTTCTGCTTCTTTGCCAATTCCTGGGCGCGGTCTGGCAGTTCATCGATCGATTGAACTACCTTGATCTTCGGACCATCCCAACGAAGAGCGATTCTGGCTATCCAGCTACGAACCTGTTTGACGGTACCGCCTTTACCAGACACATCAGCGTCGAACAGCGCGCCGGCGGCTACATCTTCGGGTTCATAAAGTTGCCCTTCCGTGGCAACGATGTCTCCACCCACTCCCCCCCCATCTCCAAAATTCGGATAGGCCGGAGCGTCAACGGTATCTCTGTAGCTAACTCCTTGGTCGGTTACTATATCTATGACATATCCATCTGCTATCAGGTCACTAATTTTGTGTGCGCTTGCTATATCCGAGTGCCCACCATAAATGTAGATCGAGCCAGAGCCAGTGTTAGCCGCCATGGTCTTGACAGTGTTTTTTGCTTTTTCGATATCGGAAAATAACGGCACATCAATCTCGGAAACAAATCTCACTCCTTCGCGCCCGGACGCCCCAATAACCGTAATATATCCATCCTGTTGAAAGGATTTCCCAACCGTGGCCAGCGAGAGAGGGCCGGAAATTTGCTTTTTTAGATGTGCACTCGGTTTGCTTGGCGTTAATAGCTTGTCTTCACCAAAGTCAGCTTCTTCGTTATATGTTGACCCTTCTTGATCAATGTACGCAAACTCGTTCGAATTAATCACTACGTGCCCTTGAAAGCCCTCGACCTGAGAAGCAATGCTTTTTGTAGTGTCAATGTCTTCGGTGCTCGGGGTCGGGTTACCGGAGGGATGATTATGTAGAAGCCAGTAGCCATCTGCCCCAGCATCTTCCATTTGATCACGAATCCATTGAGCGGTATCGCCTTCGTGGCCCCTGGGCACCAAAGGGGCACGAGCGGGCATCCGTACTGTTACGCCGGTCGCATGGACTATTTCGTTATTCTTGGTGAAAAAATATCTGAGGGTTTCGTACCGCGGATCGCGATAGACTTGAGCTAGCTCAGCGAGGCCTTTTGCCGAGTCAATTTTTCTTCCAACGAGGTAGGCAGACCCAGTTTCTCTAATTTCGTCAGAAATTCCGAGCGCGACATACTTACCCAGTACGGGGCTACGTCCTCGATAATCGCCCGGCCTGCGACCTTCAGAACTTCCGCTTCGTACCCCATCTGGGCTATATTCACTTCCATCATCTGATTTTACCTCAATGGCCTCACCTTTCCCAACACCCGTCTTGTAGCCGCCAGTCTTCTCTCCAATAGATCTCCCGGGGCCGGAGGTCTCCGCTACTTCTCCAGCGCTGGCTTCAGGTAGCGACTCCGCACCCTCCTCTGCAGCAAATTCCTCACGCAGCTGATCATGCGCTTGGCGGTTAATGCTCTCGGGGATATCGCTGTGAAGTTCCTGAAATTTCTCAAAGGAAATTGAAGCGTAGGCCCGATCGAGGTCATCTTCATATTGCTCCTCCAACCCCTGAATGGCCGAATCGTAGCCAGGAGAGGACTTCTTCAGGCCATTGGCCTTGGCCATCTTCCGAAGGTGGGCTCGCTTGGAATCGGCAATGATAGGTGGGAGTCTTTCTTCTACCCGCGAAGGTTCTTGAGTCTCAGTCTCGGGTACGGCGGCCACAGGAGCTGCGGGCACAATTTCAGCGGTCGCTGCTTCTTGATCGAGTTTTGATTCAGGAGCAGGATCAGCGAACTTTGCCCGACTATATGGGCGCTTCGTATCGCCTTCTTCCAGCCACGTCTTGAACTCCCCCGTCGAAACTTCGGTGACAGGGCCGACCGTCCAATTAGCGTCGTAGTTTGCCGCGTAACCCTCGATCGCTGCGTTCTGATTATCGAAGCCGAGCATTATTTTGTGCTCGTCAAACGAACCGTCCTTGTTCACCTGGTCGACGATATAGACATTCGGAGCGTCAGGGTTGGCGCCAATGAAAACATCTACATTCTCGGAATCGGCGCCGGTGGTACGCTTCACATAGCCGTAGTGATGCTGCATTTCCACCGACCACTTATTGCCGTCAGGATCGGTACCGGAACGCTGAGAGCCTTTGGGATTCTCGATACTGATATCCAGGCCCGCTACCTGGGTATGACCCATCTTGTAATTTCCAGCTGACTTCATCGCAGCGCTGGGTTCGACGAGAGCGTTATCAGGGGATGTGGCCGCCTCAGAGGCAGCCAGGCCTATTTCCTCCGTGGTTGGACCCGCCTGCGACTGCGGTGAATCGGATATAGGCGGCTGGTTATTCTGCGTGCTTTTATCTGTAGCTTCCTGAATTCCTTCTTGCTCAACGGCTTCTCGGTTCGCCCCCGTCTGTGAATCCTCTCCAAGCGCGGCCACCATGGCTTCTGCCATTGCCTGGTTTGCTGGTGTTTTGTACTGCATGGACGCGACGAGTTGGTTTTCTGCCACGGCGTTGTCAAAATCCCCCAACTCTTCCGCTTTCTGCAGAAGCACATCATCCTCCGCCTGGAATTCAGCTTCTCGCTGTCTAAGCAACTCATCCGAGATAGGAGTAAAGTCGATATCGGCTGAGGCCAGCATCTCCGCTGCAGTCAACTCAGTTTCTTCTGCTCCTTCGCTGAATTCTAGATTCGCCTCCTCGGCGCCAGGAATGGCCGCGGTAATTTCAGAAGAAATCTTTTCTGACGCGGATAGAACCTCGTCTATTGTCTGCGCCTCAAATACCGCTTCAACGGTGGCTGCCGCATCTTCTTCGGAGAATGCCGGTTGAGTGGGGTCTGGAGTCTCCTTGGGTCGAGCAAGGGTATCGAATGCTTTTTTTCCTCCTGCGCCTCCTGCTCCAATCAACCCTGTAACGACTGCGGTTTGTATGGCCTGCTGACGAAAGGCCTGCCCCACAGTAAGAGGTCTACCCAGGTTAGCCTCGGCTTCAGCATGGCTTTGACCAAAGGCCGTGGCAGTTTCGGTTACCTGTTCAGACGCCATTACCTGAGCTGCCCGGGTGCCAATCTCCAGTAACTTCTTTGATGTGACAGCCTTTAGCGGTGCCGCCAGGGCGCGCATAAATATCAAATTGCTTGCTGCTTCTGGGATCGCCTCCCATGCGCCGTATCGGGTGGCAGCTC
This sequence comes from Halieaceae bacterium, assembly GCA_965237855.1. Lineage (GTDB taxonomy): Bacteria > Pseudomonadota > Gammaproteobacteria > Pseudomonadales > Halieaceae > CBDEGK01. The sequence goes on from CBDEGK010000003.1 coordinate 17,098, forward strand.
CTTCATATTCCTCGATAGCCTCGTCCCAAACCTCTTGAGGTAGCGGCACACCGTGCACAGCCACATGTTGATCACCAATCGATTGCTTGAGACGATCCAAAAATTGATCCTTGCTCCCCCGGTAGGCGACGGCACCGCTTGCAATCATGCTGGCGCCGGCTCCAACTACTGGGTTTCCGGTTGCCGCGGTGCCGCCGGCAAATGCCAAAGCACTTGCTGTGAGTGTGCTCAGCGAATAACCCAACGACTGTCCAATATCGTTGAAGGCGGCGTAGTTAGGATCACGAAAAGGTTGTTCCGGCAATTCTGTAGCGTCAATTGCTCGATCGAGTAGAGACTGATCCACCGACTCATCGCCGTTTCTGATCATTCTCAGAACGGTGTTCGCCGCCGCCTCAGGAACGTAGGGAATCTGCTTTGCGACGATACCGGTAGCATCTGTGATCGCTTCGATCAGAGGCCGGCCCTCGGGGTTAAACAGCGGGCGATGACCGCCAGCAGCCTCATATGCTTCATCAGGGGACGTACCATCTTCCACAGCTATTTCCCGGGCCGCATACTCATTCATAGCCCGTGCGTTATTGGGTGCAATCAGTGAGGAGATTCTGTCCCATAAGCTGGGTTGCCAGTCCTGAGCCTGGGGATGTAATTCGGATTGCTCACGGGGCCCCAAATTACCGCCGAACTCTTGGCCAAGTAGATCTCGGGGCCCTTCCGGCTTCGGAAGCTCATCACTACCCGCCAGGATATCTCGCACTAGATGATGGGCTGTCCCAGCGGGCGAGGCGTTCTCAGCAGCTAGTAAATCACGGGGCATTATCTTTCAGCCTTGAGATTACTTCGTCACGACTCAATCCATGCTTGGACATCGCATATTCGATCTCTTCTTCGGTAACATCACCAAACTGGGGATGACCAGGAATGACTACGCGGCTCTTAGTTCCCATGGTTGATTTGGTACGGTCCGCCGAGGGCTCGGCATACTTGGAAATATACTCCATTGCCTCATCTAGAAACTGCTCGTAGGACACCGGCTCTTTGGCGCCGCGACCGAAATTCTCTTTCTTTTGTGCGTCATACCGGTCTGTAGCCATTTTTGCGGCAATTTTTAGCTGGTCATCCTTGTTCCTGGGAATATCCACTTTCTCCCCGCAAGCCCTCAAGGACAATACGAATCTTTTCTTCGCTGGAAAACTTCCTACGGGTGTTGCGTCGAATGTCCTTGACGGCCTTTTCCGTGTTTGACATGCTCATATCGATACTCCTCTACATCAGTTTAAATGTAGCAGAAGTCTCTCTTAGTGAATCAGGTCATTTGGTACCATATGGGCTGACGCCACACACTGTCTATGGCTGCATTCAGATCTCCCTTAGCCTTAAGGGCATTTCCCATATTATTGTAGGCTTCAGCAAAATCAGGCTTGATCTTGAGGGCCTGTCTGTAGCTGTCTACAGCCGCCTCCAGGTCTCCCTTCTCCTTAAGGGCAACACCCATATTATTGTAGGCTTCAGTAAAGTCAGGCTTGATCTTGAGGGCCTGTCTGTAGCTGTCTACAGCTGCGTCAAATTGTTTCAACCCGGCATTGGCAGCACCCTGAATATTATAAAGCGTCACCGAATGAGGGAATCGCTGCAGTAACTGCGTAGCTTGCGCCAAAGCCTGCTGGAGTTGCCCCTGACCGTAAAGACTGATTACGACCTGTAGCTGATCTTGCGGGGGCTCCAGGTTTTTTTTAGATGGAATGGATGCATTCTCCACGGCAAATGCTTTTAGCAGGTCTTTGGCTCGCCTATTCATGGGATACTTTGCAAGGATATCTTCACAGATACTGTTCGCTTCGGGGATCAATCCTTCTTTGGCTTTTTTCTCAGCCAGTCGAAAGGCTTGCTTAAGTGTTAAACGGTTTAAAATAATCTGAGTGTGCCTCCTGATTAACGTCTAAAGTGACTAGCAAAGTAAATTGCGTGGAAGAATACATGATATGCCTGACCCGTGATATATACGCCAGGTACAGTTCATTGATGAGGGCCTCGAGACTGTAGGCTGCCAATTCTATGCTGGCAGAGCAATAGATACTGACCTCTTCAAAAAAATTGCCAAAAGGCTGCCCCATATTCGCTCTTTCCACCTCCCTGCAATCAGGCGCTACTGGGAAATACACGAAATTGGCGGAAGAGGTAGGAGTCGAACCCACCAGGCACCTATACAGCACCTCACTGGTGTTGAAGACCAGGCGCCCCACCGGGGACATCGCTCTTCCGTGCGCCAATTCTAGCCTCAAAACCGCTCGCGTTGTAGCCAATTCCCCACCTATAGGCTGAACAGGAAAATGAATTTTCCGGTGATAGAATCCCCCGAATTCTACAATGTCAGGAGACAATCCATGTCAATTACACAACTGAAGGCATGCCATAACATTCCCAACGAGGAACTGGATAACTGGGGGCCGGTACAATTGCCCGTCAGCGAGCAGGTCTCACAGCTAGCCGGCAAGATCATCTGCGAGAACAAAGACGGCTCTGAAGCCGGCATCTGGGAGTGCACCCCCGGTACCTGGACCCGCCAGGTCATGGACGCCGAACTGAGTACATTTTTTAAGGGCAAGGCCATATTCCATCCGGAACAGGGCGAGCCGATTCACATTGGGGCTGGCGATACCCTCTATTTCGATGCCAACAGCAAAGGCACCTGGGAAGTGATTGAAACCGTGCGCAAGGCTTATCTTATGTATAAAAATGATGAGACCGACTAAGCAGGGCTAGTATTCAATTGCCGCTGGCATAAGAATGGACGAAACCAACTAAATAATCCCTCACGCATCGGCTGAATCCTCGCTGTTACGGATGTAAATGGAGCTCCATATCGACTCGATGCATACCCTCACCCCAACCATCATTCTCGAAACCGACACGCGTCGCACCAAATTTTGAAAAAAACGGTTCGGAAAGATGGCTGGCGGCAATATCGATGATGTCGACTCTCTGGTCCTCCAACATCTGCTTCGCGTGATGCATCATTTTCGAACCCGCGCCCAGACCTTTTGCGTTTGGACTAACCATTATCCAGGTAATCCTTGCCCGGCCACGTCGATCGTCAATCTCCATCCCAAAAGCAGCGACGAGTTTTCCTTGTGATAGCCCAAGCTTATAACACCCCGGAGGGCTGCTGAGGAAGGACTCAAAGTCACCGCGCTCGTTTGGCGCGAAAGAACTGGGGCAATTCAAATCAAATAGTTCGAGGCAATCTTCGAAGTATGAAGCCTCATAGCTCTCAAATATCAATTCTTCAGTTTTCATTAACTTGTGATGTTTCCATCTCGGCACTCTAGCAAGGGTAGCAATCGGGAATCCTCTAAAGACGCACTCCGATGTCCTATGCCAGCAAGATAAGCATCATTCGTGGCAAAACCCATAAAGCTGTCTAGGGAGTCTTGCCGAATTAACATCGCCAAATCCCACCGTTCATCTTGCGGACCAACAAAGTATTTCCCGCCTTCACCCAAAAAATTGATGTCACCGCCAGACTCATGTAAGAACGGCAAAGTATAATCAATGTACTTTTGAAATGCTTCGCGACCAGATATAGGGCTCTCTGGTGATAAATCGGGGAAGTCAGAGTAATCTGCCAGCTCCCGAAATCTTAGAAGGTTGAGCATCACCAGTTCACCAGTGATGTTCCTTGAAAATAGTTCGATAGCCGACTCTTCGGTTGCGTCGAGGTAACTCTTATTCATAGATAATGATTCCGTCCAAAAACATAACGCCTCAAGAAGGGGGGAAGCTTTGCTGTGTCCCACTTGCGTGACTTGTTACATTTTTTAGTTGGATGTCGTGAAGGCTCGATAATAGGAGTAGCGAACAAATTGCCCCTAGCAAAGCCAACCCCATATCGGATTGAGTATCCCAAAAATAACCCTGGGTGCCTAGAAATGCCTCAGCATTTTCTCCGATGGCGAGAGCTACCCACCATTCAATTAGCTCATAGAACGCACTGAAGGCCAAACAAACTGAAATGATAAAAAATCCTCGCCAGATACTGCCATTTACTACATTCTTGCGGACTAATATCTCCCTTGCCAGTAGAGCGGGAACGAACCCTTGAAAGAAATGACCTACTTTATCGTAGTTGTTTCTTTCTGCGCCAAACAGGCCATCAAAAAATGGAACCTCAGCATATGTGTAATGACCACCGACCATCAGAATTAGGCAATGTATTAAGACAAAGATATATAGAATGGGCGTTAACCGAAATGAGTTATATGTTGCCCCTAGCAGTACACCACCAATCAATGCGGGAGCTACCTCGAGAAACCATGTAAATTGATCCTTCGGGTTTATACCAGACCAAATTAGCACGGTGGAAAATATTGCTATCCAAAGGTATTTAATTTCTAAGTACTCCTGAAATATGACAGATTATATGAAGCGATTACTCCTAATAAACACACCACGTGATGCATCAGGGGATGACGAGACTGTCATCACTGTTGAATTCCCAGCTGTCAGCATAAGCCACTTCCCACAAATAACCATCGGGGTCCGAAAAGTAGCCACTGTAACCACCCCAAAACCCATCCTGAGCGGGCTTTTCAATTTTGCCGCCGCACTTTTCGGCCAAGGATAAAGTGGCATCCACTTCTTCTTTGGTTTTGGTATTGTGCGCCAAGGTAATCCCGGAAAAGCCAGCTCGATCAACAGGCTGATTCGGCGAGACATCCTCGGCCAATTTTTCCAATGGATACAACGCCAAACAGGTGCCGCTGGTCTGAAAGAAAATGATGCCAGACTCCGGTTTTCGCGTGGTGGGAAACCCCAGGCCTATATGATAAAACTGGTAGGAACGTTCCAGGTCAAACACCCCCAGTGTAATGATACTGACTCTTGGCTCCATACTGTCTCCTTAATGCTCTCCTGCTTTCGCGAATCTGCGCGGTCGCACCCAAAACCAGCTGGCTGCTACCATCAATCCAAACATGGTATAGCAAGCAATGAATACCCATTCTGGCGCCTGGTAGTACAGCAGTTGGCCGAGCCAGTGAGAAATGAAAGAACCTGCATAGACCGTGTCTCCGCCCTTAGTGCGCAGAGCCATTTCCCAGGTAGTCAGTGGGCAGATGACACCGAGCCACGCTTGCAGCACAACAACGCCTATTCCGAGTACATGTGCCAGCCGAAACCAGGGATTGCGAACCCACGGCCAGCCAAGTACTTTTCCCGCCAACGTTAGCAGTAATCCAAGAATAACGAAGGCCACAAAGAGAACGTGGGCGATGAGGAGTGTATCTGCGGCAATCAAATAGGCCATTTCCGAACCCATGCTAACGCTACTTAGTGTGTATCGCGAATTCCATCTGAAGCGGCAGTTTCGGGGACCCTCTTGTTGGTCTCGCTAGCCGTCATGTGATTTCGGATTTCTATGTGTCCAAAACAAAAATTCAATCATGAGCACCCCGAAAACCAGATCGATCACAGCGGCAGGCACGACTACAAATGGTATATCTCCAGTGAATGCCCGAATGGCGGCGGAGACAAATGCAAGTATACCTCCAGCTGCGCCGACTGCGACTATGGCATGGTTTCGGGTAAGATCGAGTGAAACCCACCAAAATGCAAACCCGAAGAGAAATATCGGAAACACCGCCAGGTCTAGAATAAAGTCTGGTTCAACGCGAGGCAGGATACTTCGGAAGAGCGTTTCATCAACAGCATTGCCTACGGAAACCGAGATTGATATCACCCAGCTCCATATTGCAGCAGCCCGAAATAGAAGTTTGTAGTAGTTTTCCTTAGGCATTACCTTGCCAGATATAGCGGATGACGCTACTCGAAGTGGAGCCCTGTGTGTCAACCTGACCCCATACACTTCTTGTTTGGGATAACATAGATTTCAGGGCCACAGGTACTGGACACACAACATGCCAAAATCACCATCAGAACGGCCTGACACACAAGTTACACCGGAACCGGTGCTGGAGAAACGCACTCGCCGCCAGTTCAAGACCGAGTACAAGTTACGTATTATCGCTGAAGCCGATGCCTGCCAGTACGGTGAGCTTGGCGCGCTGCTGCGCCGCGAAAAACTCTACAGTAGTCAGATCTCGGAATGGCGACGAGAGCTTGCGGAAAATGGCGTGGCTGGATTGAGCAAAAGCGCTCCCGGCCCTGCACCCTTGAAAACGCCAGATCAGCGGCGCATTGAGCAGCTTGAGAAAGAGAATAGTCGCTTGGACCGCAAGTTGGAGATTGCCAACGACTGCCTGGATTTGCAAAAAAAAGCATTGTCGATGCTCGATCATTTACGCAGTGGGAAGGATGTATGAATAACGTGATGATCCACCGCCCCGTAAGACTGCCATTGACGCGAGCGTGTCATGCGCTGGGCCTCAATCGAAGCACGGTCTACGTTTACCAAAAGCGTGCCGCCAACGATGAACCACCGCGGCGCTCACGGAAGCAGTCGGTGCAGCCGCGCGCCCTCAGTGACCAAGAGCGTGCTGCTGTCGTCGAGACACTGCACAGTGAACCCTATTGTGATCAGCCGCCTGCTGAAGTCTATCAACGCCTGCTGGAACAGGATCAGTATCTGTGTTCGGTCAGCACCATGCACCGTATTCTTCGTGGCTTAGGGGAGACCGGTGACCGTCGGCAGCAGCGGCCAGCCCAGCATCATGCTGTTCCCAGACTGAAAGCCTGCGCCCCTAACGATGTGTGGACATGGGACATTACCAAACTACCGCTGGTGCGGCGGGGCCTCTATTTGTCGCTGTATGTGGTGCTTGACCTGTTTAGCCGTTTTGTCGTGGCCTGGATGGTCTCGCGCAAGGAGAGCAGTGCATTATCGAAACAGCTGATGGACGAAGCCACGGCCCGTTACGGTATAGCGCCAGGCCAGCTCACGCTGCACCAGGATCGTGGATCGCCAATGATTGCACACGGGTATTTGGACCTGATGCGAGAACTGGACGTGACCTGCAGTCACAGTCGCCCACGGGTGAGCAATGACAACCCGTTTAGTGAAAGCCAGTTCAAGACGCAAAAGTACCAACCGGATTATCCGGGCCGTTTTAGCGATGCCTCGCATGCCCGGCGCTGGTGTGAAGCTTACTTTGATTGGTACAACTTCGAGCATCATCACAGCGGCCTGGGGGGCTTTACCCCGGAACAGGTTTTTACGGGCCGTTATCACGAGGTTGCCAGGCAAAAACAACGAGTTCTTGATGAACGCTATGAACGTCATCCGGAACGCTTTGTCCGTGGGCGACCGACTGTACCCATGCCGGCAAAGACCGTGGCCATTAACCCGATTGCAGAATCTGGTGATGACACAATGATTGATGATCGCGTTAACTTCCCAACTTTATCAGCCGCGGGCTACATCAAATAGAGTTTATCTTTGAAATGACTGTCCATTTGAGGTTGACACGTTCCGCATCCCTAACGCCTCCGCCTGGTAAACAGCGACCAGGCTGCGCGCTGCGCTTGCACCCCATCATCGCGGGAAGGACTTGAGAAGGCCTTTGCTGGGACACCAAACACAATCTGCGACTACGCGCCTGGTGAGGCCCCATTACCGGCCCAGGCTGTGTTTTACGCACGTAGGAACAGATTTTAGGAAATAATGCTTCCTATTTAATATAATTAAGATTATACGCATAAGTTATTGATTATAAAGGGAATAATTTGAATCCTCGAAACTACTCTAACTCACCTCAACCCAAGCCAACAATTCAGTCGAATACCCAGTCTCTGGGTTCGCAATGCCACGGTGGCCAATTTCTCGCTGCAGAGTTGGTTCTATATGCTCATGAAGCAGGTTAGCCCGCTCGGTTTCCTCGAATAAAGGCCGCCTCACCGTGGCACTAAAACAATCACTATATTGCTTTTCAATTGAGGGGACACGCTTACCCTCTTCGTCCACGGCGATAGGAACCAGGTGCGTTCCGGTATCTGCGCCGCTTCCAAAAGAATGTACCAGCCAGATACTCAGCACAACAGGTTGATCGAGGCCGATAGTTGCGGTTACCCCCAACAATGAAGGTGCTGCAGCGCGCCACTGCTCAAAAAATCTACCAGTGATTTTGTGGTCAATTCCTAGCAAAACTATACTGTCGTCATCTTGGGCAAGGTCGCGGTTCAGAGTACACATCACCGGGGCTGCATTGGAATCAATGGCTAGCTCGAAGCAGTTGTCATCCACCTGGCGATAACTTCCACCATTTGCCTCCACACTGGAATGAAGAAACTCTGTAAGACGCGATTTGCTCTCATCAATATCTGCTAACGGTTTGTAATCATCCAGACTGAAGCGATCCAGATCCTGGAACAGCTCGAACACCACTTTCCGCGCTTCCTTGCGTTCGACATCGCAGCTTCCAGTTCTTCACGTGTACGTACCAACTTAGGATCGGAGAGCGCCTCCCGATAGAGTTGGTCATAGCTCAAGCGATCGTTCAACTGGCCCAAAATCTGACCACGCAGGTCTTCGGTAACATTACCATGCTCATCGACCTTCCCCAATGTACGGGCGATTTCATTGAGCTTATCGGTTAACAGCAGGTAAATGCGCCCTTCGATAGTGTCTGACAACACCAAATTATAGACTTGCGCCGTATCCTTCTGCCCGTACCGGTGGATGCGGCCAATCCGCTGTTCCACATCCATCGGATTCCATGGTAAATCAAAGTTGAACAGAACACGGCTGAACTGCAGGTTGATACCTTCTCGCCCGGCAGCTGTACAAATCAACACACGCGGCCCGTCCGATTTTCGGAAACGCTTTTCCGCTGCCAGCTTCATGCCGTGGTCACCACCCCTTAAGACCACAACACCCTGGCCGGGGTACGCAACTTCAATTTCACGCGATAGCAGATCAACCGTCGCCAGGTAGGTAGCAAAGATGACTACCTTCTCACTGGAATTTTGGCTCCACAAGGCACCAAGGCCACGTACTAGCTTCTCAACCTTAGTCTCCCTGTCTTGGGGAAAGACGGCTAGCAGATCGGCAATACGAAGCCGCTCCTCTGGCAGTGACAGCGCCACAGCGGTCGCCGCAATGTCTTCACCCTCCGCGGTAATTACTTCAGAGGATTCCGATGACGCAACCGTAGCCAATTCGTCTTCATCCAGTTTTCGGATCAGCCGGACTTTGAGATCTGCAAGAATCCGATCCACCTCACCACGCCCTATGGCATCGTCAGGCTGCCCGCTTTGTCGATGAATCAACTTTCGTGCTTCATCCATCAATGTCTGATGGCCATCAATGTCTAGCGCCTGATCCTTGAGGATCGCCTCGTGGATGGTCAGTGCCAACTGCCGGCGGTGTAATGTATTGCGGACAGCCGCAAAACTGGATGCGGCGATTTTCTGGAAAATTGTCATTACAAAACCGAGTGCACGGCCCTGGTTGCCCTGCTTTTTGGCCAAGTCAAAGCCATCTTGCAGGTACTCTCTTAGCTTTGCGTAAAAGGTATTTTCACCCGGAGACATAGTGAAAGATTCTGTGTGCACCCAGCGCCTTGTAAATAGCTGAGAGCCATCAGGCGTGCAGGCATCTGCCTTGGTACGACGATAGACCACCTCGTTCAGGCGATGGCGCTCCTCAACCATCTCTTCCGGGCTCTTGAACAAAGTAGGATTCAATAGCTGGATTAGCATCCAGAAACGAAAGTGATCACCCTGATGCGGCGTGGCAGATAACAACAGCAGATCTCGCGTATGGTCGCGCAGCGCCTCCGCCAGCTTATAGTTTTCTGTTTTACGAACCTTGCGACCGTTTCTGTATGCAGAAAGATGATGCGCCTCATCGAACACCACCAGATCCCACGGCGGTGCTTCTTTTAAACGGTTAATCCGTGCCTGGCGTTTCAATGTATCGACACTAGCAATTAGCCTGTCATGTTTGGCAAATGCATTACTCTTTCGGTCTGTCACATCTCCTTGTGCACCGAACACTTCAAATTCAAGATTAAAGACCTCATTCAGCTCGCGGTGCCAGTTATTCACCAAACCAGCGGGTACGACTATCAAAGCACGATCTAGCTCACCACGACTGGCCAGCTCACGCAGGATCAATGCCGTCTCGATAGTCTTGCCGAGGCCCACCTCATCAGCAACGAGAAACCTCCGTGGCGAAGCTGTAGCCACCTGGTGAGTGAGCACCACCTGATGCGGTAAAAGGTCAATTCTCGCAGACGTCAGTGCGGCAGCATTCTCCATCAAAGGCAGCGCATGGGCTTCTATATGCAACCAGGCATTACGTAGCCGATCTTCACCACCCTGAACATTCGCGATAATCTGTTCGGCACGACTGACAGCAGGACGAAGTGCCTCACCAAACACCTGTCTCTCACCGCCGGGGAAAAATACGTGCACATAGTCATTGGTAGCGATACGAACAACCACACCTTCGCCAAACTCAGGGTGTAATACTCGCTGACCAGGCTGATAGCTGCCCTCTGTCATTAACTGTTTCCCATCAACTAATCCGCGGGTGATGTAGGCCCGCCCAGTGTGTGCCGTCATGGTCGGCGTGAGGATCATCTGTATTCATCAAACGCTCCACTTCATTTTCTGCGCCAGAGAACAATAATCGACCTATGGGTAGACCACCTCCAGCAACACCTCGATGCTTCCAGAAATATGTCTCGCTTGACCCTTTCATAGAGATACGATTGCGCCCACTGGGCGCCCACAAAATTAGTCCGGCCTGCCCCTGATAAAAATCTTGGAATGACAGAATCGCCTCCTTCAGGTCGGTTTCAATCCAATCAATTGCGTCATCGCCACTAAGAACATCCAGGCAACCCTCAATTCCAGAAACCACCAGGGCATCACCGTTAGCAGCGGGCAATTCATCTGGCCAGTTATCAACCACTGCAAAAAAATGGCGTAGAGACACCACGTCTTTAGGGGCATTCAGACCCGACAAGACTTCGGCATCCCACAGCAGCGCAAAGCCACGACGGGGCCAGCCCTCATTAAATCGCGTTCTGACCATCAGGCTTACTCCTCACCCAGTGCATCAAACATTGACAGCTGCTGCACTTTGCTCTGGTTTTTAGACTCCCAATTCTGATAGAGCTTCGAGGCTGTAATCGCGGAATTCCTGACTGGAGAATCGGTCCCATGTGTTTTGAACCAGATTAGAATTGCACCCAATGCCGGGTGTGGATTGAAATTCTCATTATTCAATGTCTCGCTTGCGTTAATACCGCTGCCTTCATAACAAGCCCCGAGCAGGAACATGGCCTGATCATAATCACTTTGCAGACCCTTGCGATGCTTGCCGATCCACTCCTGGGCGAGATCAATTGGTGAAGTCAGAAAGTAAACCTTCTTATCCTCATAGATCCAGCCTCGACTGATAAAATCAGATGGAGCGCTGCCAGTGCCACGCAGGAATTTCTGCATCTGATCTCGTGGCAGCTCACCGACACCGTCAAATAGCCGGAGTAACATACGGGTGAAGGGCTCCGCGTTGTGCGGGGGCGCTTCCTTTATACCGCCAGCTTCCTCGTCCAACAATTGATTGATGCCCAACAACGCTTCCAATACCGACATGGATTCATCTTGGCCCTTGTAGACTTTTCCGTAGTGGCGGGAAAAATACTCCAGGGCCTTTCCTCGACGAATAACTTGAAGATCCGCTTCTGGAAGGCCCTCCTCCTGATGATGTTCGAGTAGATCTTGAAGGTCTCGGACATCATGCAAAACTCGACGGCGCAGCTTCGCCCAGGAAATTGGCTTAGATTCTTCGTGACGTTTGCGACAGACATGAATAATGTCATACTCAATTGTTTGCGATCCAAACGTACCGGGTTTAGCACCTTCACCCTTTGTCTCATCACTGCGAATAGGGTATGTAGCTACCAAATAAAACCCCGCGTCAAATAGCGACTCTAGTACTGCCACCCAGGGTTTGTCTTCACTATGGTGAAACGTAAAGGCGAGCAGCCCAGCAGGTTTAAGAATACGGTGCGCTTCGCGCCAACAATCGGTTAGTAGCCTTTGATAAAAAGCTTCGGCCTCCCGCCCAGCCAAACCCTTGTTAGATATAACCTCCAAAGTTTTTGGTGTGCTGGCTCCCCTGAAATAGTTAGGGTATCTGTCTCCTAGCGGAATTTTTAACCAAGAAAAGAAAAAGTCAGCCAGATCCGAATAGTGAACCAGGGCCCCGAATGGAGGATCAGTAATCACTAAATCCTGGGAGCTCTCCTCCAAAGAAGCTAGATCTGTAGATGAGCCGCATTCCAAGGTTGCCCCGCTACTGACCGGATCATCGCAAAATACCTTCGTGCTCTTTCCACCAACCTCCCCACCTAACTCGCTATTGAGCGTCGCTAAGTATGTATTGTCTACGAGTTCCCAAGGAGATTGCTGCCAATCTATAGCGGCGAAAAGATTGCCGTGTTGGGATAGCCAGTTCCCTCGGCCTAATTTGGAATAAACGTTATTTTCAATGACGGATGATTTAGGGTGAAAATTATTGTTTGAAAAGAGAGGTTCCGGTGTATCTCTTTGTGGGTTCCAGAACGAGTACATATTTTGGTTTCTGAGATACTGTTGAAATGCGCCAAGAACAAATTCTCGTACATCACTACTCGATTCATTTGTCGAGATAGATTTGAGAAGCAAACTATGCACTAACAATTGACGCGGGTTGAACATTTTCCTCCAGTGCGTAATCCCATGCTGTGGCTGGTTGTACAGCATGCTGGTATTACCTTGTTTATATTCGAATAGCTTTTCCTCCGGCCAATATTGAGCCAAATCACAATCTTTTCGCTGATTCCATTCAGAATACCCTGCGTTAAAAGGCTCCGCGTTACTGCTTTCAGTAAAGAAGCGTCCGCCATATGCTTGACCCTCTGCGTCGCAATGCGGGCAGTACCCATGTTGGGCATAACTAGCCATAGGTCCGTTTTTTCCAGACGCCTTAACTGTGGCAAGCACATTGTCACCAGCAGTGTAAAACTGACCCACTAGCGACAATTTAAAACTGACCCACCTGAGGCACAATTACCGCCAATTTCAATCAAGAGAGAGGCGGTGTAAATGAGATGTTGAATCAGGAGCAATTAGTGGACATACACGTTTTACATCGACAAGGGACGAGCATCCGCAGTATCGCCAAAGAAATGAACCTATCACGCAATACCGTACGTCGTTATCTGCGCGATGCTGCCAAAACACCTCGCTATTCTCAGCGCGAGAAAAGGCCGTCTAAACTGGACTCGTTCAAACCCTATTTAGGAGAGCGTATCGAGGCAGCGAAACCCTATTGGATACCGGCGACAGTCTTGTTTCGAGAGATTCTGGCGCGAGGCTACCAAGGCAAAGAAGGTATTCTGAGAGATTATCTCCGACAATTTAAGCCGAAGGCGAAAGATCCAGTCGTTCGCTTTGAGACACCGCCTGGCCAGCAGTTACAGGTAGATTTCACGACGATTCGGCGAGGCAGAAATAGGCTTAAGGCCTTCGTTGCCACCCTGGGATACAGTCGAGCAACCTACGTACGATTCAGTCAATACGAACGGCAGGAGGATTGGTTAGCGGGTATTGAAGGTGCGTTACACTACTTTGGAGGCGTGCCTGAGGAACTGCTATTCGATAATGCCAAGTGCATCATGATTGAGCGAGACGCCTTTGGTGCCGGGAAACATCGGTGGAACGCCAGTTTGTTGAACATGGCTCGTGATAATGGTTTTAGATTGCGCGCCTGTCGGCCCTACCGTGCTAAGACCAAGGGCAAAGTCGAGCGATTCAACGGTTATCTTAAAGGTAGTTTTATCACACCACTGGCCGCGTCACTGAAGCAATCCGGGCTGGCGCTGGACGTGGAGGTAGCCAATGGGCAGGTGGGTCATTGGCTCGCTGACATTGCACATCAGCGAATTCACGGGACAACAGGCCAAAAGCCGCAGGTATTGCTCGATCATGAGCGATTAAGCCTCATGCCGCTGCCTTTGGCGCAGCGCTTGGTGGCTCAGGACAAACCGCGAAGCAATGCCCAGGCACTCCCGATCGAAAGTCTCCAGCATCCGCTGAGTACCTATGACCAGCTGCTGGGAGTTGCTGTATGAACCTGCAGATGGAAAGAGTGCAGCAAGCCTGCGAAGTGCTTAAACTCGGTGCTGTGGCATTGGAATGGTCCGCTATCGCTGACAGGGCCTCCGGTGACGAGTCATCACTGGCTGACTTTCTTGAGCAGCTACTGCGGGTTGAGATAGACGCCAGGATGCTCCGCACCCGCGAGACTTTGCTGAGGTTTGCAGGGTTGCCGTCCGTCAAGCGTTTTGAAGACTATGACTTCAAGTTCGCCACCGGTGCACCGCGCAGGCAACTCCAGGAATTAACCAGTTTGGCCTTCATCGAGCGTGCAGAGAATATCGTGCTGCTTGGACCCAGTGGTGTCGGTAAAAGCCACCTGGCGATCAGCCTGGCATACCAGGCGGTCATGAATGGGATCAAAACACGCTTCATTACGGCGGCGGATCTCATGCTGCAACTGGCCACCGCAAAAAAGCAGGACCGACTAGAGTCTTACCTCAAACGAAGTATCCAGGCACCTAAGTTGCTCATAATTGATGAAATAGGTTATCTGCCATTTGGCCGGGAAGAAGCCAATCTGTTTTTTAATGTCATTGCTAAACGTTATGAGCAAAGCAGTGTCATTGTGACCAGCAACTTGCCATTCTCGCAATGGTCTACTGCGTTTGCTGATGATCAGACCTTAACCGCGGCTTTACTCGACAGATTGTTACACCATGCACATATCGTCCAGATATCGGGGAGCAGCTACCGACTCAAGGGAAAGAAAGCGGCCGGTATCGTCCCGGCAGCAAGCCAATCATTGGTTAAATAACGGAAAGAAAACGCTGAGGGTGGGTCAATTTTAAATTGCTGATTAGCACGGCAAGGTGGGTCAGATTTGGACTGCTGTTGACACATCTTGAGTGGTGCCGCATGCGCCACAAGCGAAATTGCTACGCTTGGGAACCGTACCTCCATTCTTTCCTGTATCGATAACAGTACCCCTTGTCGGGCAGGTAAACTCATCTGGTAATTGTCCGCGTACCTCGATCAGTTTACATCTCTTCGCACGTACTCGAATCCAACGATTCGTCTCTTCCACTAGGTCATCTGCACAACCGCCGTAGGCTAGTCCCCGTAAATCATGCGAAGCCTCGCCTTTCAGCCACTCTGGGTGTATCAGCAGCGACAATTCAACCTTTTTCCGCTTGCCCTTACCCAGTTTTCCATATGTTTCCGTCTTCCCGCAACTGGGGCATATAGCACTGTCTGGCGATCCGTCATGTTGATTCAATATTGCAACTGTAAAAAGACGCTCGCTGTCGGTGATTACCAGAGGAACACCTGGTGCCATGCGAACATCACGCTCTTCCAAGTCGTAGTCACACCCGCAATGTTTACAGGTTCGCGGCCAGTTTATTACTGAAAGTTTTTTTACTGTCACCACGGGGCTGCTCATTATGGGAGTGCGATGACCACACCCAGTAACCTGACAGGGTCCATGTTTAGACCAAAAGGTATAAATGTTTTCTGGTCCGTAATAGCTATAATCCTCACGTTCCTTTGGACTAATTGCCAGAGGATCGAAATTTTCGTCCATCACGTTGCCAGTACTATTCTGGGTCCACTGGCCCATATGCCCACGCGGACAATCACAGGCATAAAATGGCATTATCTGCGGCTTTACCTCGGCCTCAATGTCTGCCAAGAGAGCCTCGACCTCTGCCTTATCGACCTGAGCCAATTCGTTCTTAACCACAAACCAGGCCACTGGATTGAGATCGTTACCGAACATCTGCATGCCTAACCGGGAGCCTTCGACAACGGTAGTACCGCCACCCATGAAGATGTCGGCCACTTTCAGATCCTTAAACGCGCCCTTTTGTTGGTGATTACCGTAGTATGCGTCCCAAACCAGCTTAGCTGCTTCTGAAGGGTCATCCGGAGCTTTTATAGCGGACGCCAGCAACATCGAACGAAACACACTGCTTCGCCGCCGCGCCCACCACTTCGACATCTGGTAAATCGGCTTACCCGCATTGCCTTCGATGGCAGCGATTTGATTGATGGGAATTATGGGAAAATCAACCTCGATGCAGGTCGGCGGGCGATTCGGGTCGGAAAAATCGACCGTCTCACATTCCCAAGGTTCTCCAGCATTAACGGCTTTGGCGACTTCTTCTTTCAGCCACTCGTCCTTTTTCATGCCCTTAGCTTTCCAGGGGTGATCGACTGCCATACTACTTATTCCTGCTGATTTCGATAAAAGGCACCATGACTTCGAGAATGCTCAAACCACCATGAGTAAGTGTTGGGTAGCCACCATGGCTTTTCCATTTTCGGCGGCCGTTCACGAAGATATGGCTCCCGTGATTGCTATCGACTGAAAGGTCTATGGGTGGCACCCAGGCACCGGCTTCCTGGCTACTGTTGATGGCACGACCACTCTTGTAAAGATTCTTGAGGTACTCAGTTTGTGCCTTGTTCGAGTCGGTAAATTGTCCGCTGGCGGCATAGCCGTGGTCGGCGGTAATAATAAGGCGCCGGCCCGTCGCAAGGCGTTCGATAAAGGACCAAAACGCATCACCCGTCAGATGGGCTTCAACCTCTCTAGTAAGAGTCTGGAGACCCTTACCGGGGTCATCATGGTCGTGCAGGCGATGATCCGGCCAGTGATGCCAGAACACCCAATCCGGTTCAGACCCGATGAGTTTGGCACAGTCATCCCAGGCTATATCGACTGATTCAGTGCACGCCCCCGGAAAAACATGCGATTTTCCAGCCCCATTGTTACCCAGTGCAGAGCGTTGGGCAAAACCGAGTGCCTTGGCAAAAGGCGTGGTATTTGGGGGTAGTTCGGCACCAGTTGGGTGGCCGCTGTGCACCGTATAGCCACGATCTTTGGCCTGGTGCAGTATCCAGGGTGCCTCGCGCAAGGAGAAGGCGTCAAGGATCAGTACGGCACGCCCTGGTGCATTCGACGCCCACCAGTCTTTCAGCATTTTTGCCGTTTGAGGCACTGATGTTTCGTAATCAGTCCAAAGATCCCAGCCAGCCGTGGCCAGATAATGGTCTATATCACCTAGAGTACGATCACGCGAAAGCACCTCCGATACAGCTTTTCCAGAGGTAACTGGATGTGAGCACACTCGCCATGCGTGTTCTCTAATCGCAGCCCAGGCATCTTTCGGGTTTGCTGTTTGAACAGTCCGAACCAGCTCAAGCGGAAGCGTCATTGTTTATCTTCCTTTTCCAGGTCCAGACCATAGGTCATCCCGTCAGGTAGTTTTCTAATCAGCTCCTGAAGCTGCGCACCGGTGAGTTGCTCCACTGTGAGCACCAGTGAACGAACTTGTGTTCCCGTGCCAATCCCCCACGTTTCTATTTTACCAAGCAGATTGAGCGATGATGTGACCGGTGCGACGAATGTGGTATAGCCAGCCCCTCCGCCAAAGATGTCACCGGTGCCAGGGTGGGACTGATTACCGCTGGCTGTCTCACTCGTACCGCCTGCCTCCTCTCCGGTGACCCCTACCCCGCCTCCAGTTCCTTCGGGTTGCACCCAACCGCCGGGACCTGGTGGTAAATCGCCAGAGTTGGGCTGCGGAACTCCACCCGTGGCTGGAACAGCCTGTGGCAACAGGATATGGGTCTCATCCAGGTGTTTCCCCGTACCGAGCTTGCCACGCATGCGTCGGTAGGCTGCATCTTCGGCCTCACCATCAAGAACCTGAAGGTATTCCATACCGCGCAAATTAATAGCAATTTTCCCACGGGAGCAGAGCTGAATGATGCGCTCCTTAATCAGCGTTTCACCCAACCATGGAATACAGTCTTTTCCACTGGGGCGAGGTTCTTTCAATTCTTTGAGCAATTTACCAACTGGTTCGTTATTGGGAGCTGAATCCATAATGAATTCATCGAAGTCTTCCGGTATAAACAGGTTTTCACGAATACTCTTGTCGATAGCGCCCGGAATTTTAGTACCTTCTGCATTATGGCTTTCAGTAAAGAAACGACAGTTCTTAGGCTCCTGGAAATTCCAGTTAGCAATGATGGCAAAACGATCAAATCGCACCTTGATAATCTCACGCAATTCCTTTTGATACTTGGTTTGCAATCTGCCGTATTCGGAATTCTGTTTTTTCCACTGTTCTGCCAAGTAGACACAGCGGGCCAGCACTAGGAGATCACGGTCAAGAAACAGATTACCTGACCCGTCTCTGGGAATAAGGCATCTAACCACATTACGATTGCTCTGCAGGTTGTCTCGTAGCCATTCGCCCAACATAGAATCAATCTTTGACGGGGCTTCAGGAAACACAAGGATCGGAATACGGTTACCCCAGCGTGCGGGCGTGTCACTCTCCTCCATATCCGCCCATGGATTGGTCTTCCATGCCTGTGGCAAGACTATGATACGGTAGGGCAGATCAACACCGGTGCCGCCCTCCAGGACATACCGTGTCTCTTTGGCAAGATGTGCCCGGTCTTCGTCATCTTGAAATAATTTGTCGTTTCGCGCACTGGCGATGAGCTTAGCCTGGGGATTTTCCTCTTCCTTAAAAATGTAACGATTACCATCCTCATGGATATTGAAGCTGTTCTCGACAATAGTGGTCAGCTCAACCTGGAAGCCGTTGTCATCCACAGGCTTATTCCTGGTGACATCAACGTGGAGTGTCGCCAGATCCGCTCCAACCTGATTAACCTCTGCCAGTGACCGCAACCACAGGGCACCGATGATCTCTCCAAGATGGGGCAATGTCTGACCCGTGCCGGCGATGGCATCATTGACAGCCTCAAGATTTCGCAGTGCCTTTTCTCGGAGTTTGGCATGATGTTGATTGGCAACTGAATCAAGCAGTGCGGAAATGCCGCTAGCTTCGTCGTCTGGACGAAAATCAGCGGCTGTCAGGATGGCCTTGTCCTCACCATTGCGTTTGAAGAGATCAGTCAATATCCGGATCAGATCGCGTGTGCTCTGTGCACTCGTGGCGATGAGAACCTGATCTTCTAGCAATTGCATAAGATGCGGCGCGTAAGGCCAAGCCTCCAGAAATTCGTCATGTATTCTCGCCTGCTCCGCTGGAGCGATACTTTTGAGCCGGAAGTATTCACTGATGTGATTACTAATCAGCCCCTCTATCGCAGAGGCATCCACCTGGATTCGGTTCTCAAATAATCTGTGGAGCAACAAACGTAAGCGATCGCTCTTCGCTGATGGCCCCTGAAAATCTACGATAACGGGGTTGACGCGCTGAATCTGCTGAAAGGCATCAGTATTGCCATTGCGCACAGAAACGACCAAAACGAGATTCTCGGGGTGTTCCTTGGCGATCTCGGAGAGGATCTGAATAAAATTGAAGGCCCAGCTCTTCCATGGATATTGTTTGGTGTTGGTAAGACCGTCGTACCAGGTCTGAAACTCATCAAGAATCAGGGCTGTTGGCGTATGACGGAACATTTCAAGCAATATTTCATCACTGGGAATATCAGTTTTTGCATCCCCAAGAGCCTCCCACTTGCCCTGGCAATAACCACCGTGCGGGTGCTTGTCGAACAGCAGGTCCCATAGATACTTGTAACGCTGCCTGTGGAGGCTTTCACCAATGACGTGCATTCCATCACGAAGAGGGAGGTCACTAATCTTTGGGTCTCCCAGGATATGAGACCAGTTGTCCAGCCATTGCTGGGTAGCCTCGTGATCAGTGAAAGCATGATAGAGCACAGCCATCAAATGCGACTTACCTTGGCCCCTTTCGCCTTTTATAGTGACCGGCCTGCCTTGAGTTGGTCCAGCAGCTTCCATTACTTTCAACACATCATGCGATGGATAGGTAATCCGCAGAAAATCCTCCGCAGAAACTTGCGTGGCACCAGTATTGTTTTTATTTGTCAGTTCAATAGCCGTGCTTTTTAGCCGGCGGCCTTTAAACTCTTCTCGTAGTGTTAAACCAAGCATGAATATCTCCGCATCTGATTGGTGCTCCGATTCACCGCGCTCAATGTATGTATCCGGCCGACGATCTGCGCATTGATTTAGTGCGGTGATTACTGTTCATTGTTTGACCATCGGAAACCGCTCCGCCATGCCCTCGGCATTTTGGAGGGGAAACCCCTAGAACCCCAGAATGGGAAAACGCCAGGGAAAGAAGCTATAGAACTAGCGGAGATCTACCCCCTCCCCTGCTCCACATTTCGCTCACAGACAACGATCACGGCCACTGGATTCACCCGATCGGAAGGCTGTAGTGCCCACTGGCAAAGAGCCATACTATGAAAGGAGAATCAGAAAACCGATGGGTATGGCAAGTATGAGCAAGAACACCGAAATAGCATCGATCAAGGCATCGCGCGGCGAGCCCTGACCATAATGCGCCCGCTCGGGGTCAGGATGGTTGCGGTGGGTCTGCCGCATCTGCATCTCCTGTTCCACTACCAACATTTGTAGTTCTTGCATCGTTGGTCTCCTCTCTTCCGCAAGAACGAAGACTAAAGGGCATGAACAAGAGAAACCTCTTTCCACTATCACTAAAACTTCACAGAACGCCGATCCGAGGATCGGTCCTTATTGACCGACAAAAAAAGCGCGGGTGCGAAGCACTCGCGGCCTTGTCGCGCGGCCGCCAAGGCGCCGTGCCAGCCGTCCCCTACAGCAACCCCCGCTCTGCAAAGGAGTAGCTGTTATCGAGGGTCACGATTAGGTGATCCAGTACCCGCACATCAATCAGCGCCAGCGCTGCCTGCAGGCGCTCGGTGATGCGTCGGTCGGCCTGGCTGGGTTCGCAAATACCTGAGGGATGGTTATGACTCAAAATTACTGCGCCGCTATTGTGTCGAATGGCAGCCTTGACGACTTCGCGGGGATACACCGCTGCGCCATCCAGGGTGCCCTGGAAAAGACACTCGGCTTCGATCAGTTGATGCTGAGAATCGAGAAACAATACCCAGAAGGCCTCACGCTCAAGACCGGCCAGTTTCAAGCGGCAGTAACCCGCCGATGCCGTGGGGGAAGTCATCACGTCACCGCTCTTGCGTGCGTGGGATTCGATGATGGTCAGCGCTTGCTGGATAGTTGCGTTTTCGTCAGGTGAGAACATGTAGCCTCCGGGCCAGTTGATTTGGCCCGAAGACTCTCGGTGGGGTTAGGGTGTCAAGGCAGGGTTTGGAGCGGCCCACAGCGTAGCGAGGACACGGACGCCTTGACCCGCAGCAGCGCAAGGGGTGCTCCCTAACCCCTCCGAGAGACAAGGAATGGCCATCAACGACCGGAGAACGTCACCTCTGACGCATCAAAACAACGCCAGGCGTTGATCAGTGTCGGTTAAAGGTAGGCTCGGCTCATCTTCCTCAGCCTTGCTCGGATCCGGACGAGTGATTTCAGATAGAATCGCACCGCGTTCCTGCTGTCGCTGTTGCTGGTAGGCCTGCTCGGCCAATCGTTTGCCCCAGCCACCCATCACGTGCGCATGAAGGCAAACACCTCACCGGAAATGGCATCACCGATCACCACCTCACCAGGTATGTGTAATAGCGCCAATTGGACATAGCAGTCCATGGCTACCGTGACCCATTGAATTGCCTCTCGGGGATTCGATAGTCTGTCCTCCCCAGATGAGGGCTCACCATGAACACGTCTTTCACACCCCCAGTTCCATCCCGCCTTGCTCCTTCACAGCTCTCCCTATCCGGCGCTGGGCGTAATAGAGGCGCTGAACATCCTGAAATTGCGCTTTCTCCCGCGTCACCGCATAGCGCTGGATGGCCTCGCCCATCCCAAGTAAGCCCTTATTCTTTAATTCCCGACCTTTCTCGACCAGCTCCTCGCCCATGGCCTCAAAAGCCTCTTGGTAGGCCTCAGAACGCTTCAGAGCGCGCTTGAGAGGGTCTGATAACTGATGTTGTAGGAGTATGGGGTCGGGAATCGCGTGAGAGTCGTTTTCTGAGCGCCATAAAGCCGCTTTCGGCCCTCGAACGGGCGGTGACCTCCCAAAAAGACCTCGCATCAACCGGGGACTGGCCTCAACCTGAACACCCTCTTCCCGCATACACTGAGCAAAGTGCTCCCGCCATTCTCGGAGATCCTTCCGCCCGGGGTGGACCTTTGTTAGATCATACCCACGAGATTTCACCACAAAATGTACGTGCGGGTGGTCTGTGTCATCATGCCGGACGAATAGATAGTCATGGTTGGGGAATATGTCACGGCCAAACTTCCTCGCGGCCTCCAGCACAGCCCCAGGAGGGCTGCCTTCTGGAGCGGAAAGGGTCATGTGCATGCTCTCTCGCGAGTTTTTCTTCCAATCATCGAAATCCATTGCCCACTCATCAAGCCGCTCCTTTACCTGGTCAGCATTGAGCTTGTCTCCCTGAGGGTCTTCCAGCTCCAAATCACCCTCTCTGGATATGTAGGACAAGGTATTCATTACACTATTGGCGTCATGTGCCCATGATATGACCTTCAGCACCGCCTGTGGATAACACTGAGCGATCCGATAGGCCCGCTTGGCTGCATGTGCCTTGGGGTCCTCAGGTTTGCGTCGATTTGGGACAATATCCTCAAAAAGCTGGTCTGAGTATTTCTTCACTCAGCAGCCCTCCTGGTGGACCTCGATGTCAGCTTGGCCAGAGTGCCACGGTGAGCATCAATTGTCGTTTGAAGGTCCGCCAGCAGCCGCTGTGATACATCGCCTTCATCCTGGTTAATTTTCCTCGTCACTTGGTTTAAATTCCTACCAATTGCCACTAATTGCATATTTGCATGGCGGAGCAATAGCAGTTCATCTTTGCAAAAATCCGGACCATTTCTGAGTGCAATCCTGACCTGTCGGCGGAGTGCCTGTGCAGGTTTTACGCCCTCTGTTTTGCACATCTCATTGAAGGCTTTTTTCTCCTCTGGGCTCACTCGGGTTTGGAGAATATTACGGCCAAGCGGAGTCGCTTTGAGCAGGGGATTCGGAGGCGATGCGGGGGCTGGCTCAACTGACAAACAAGCCCTGATGTAGTCCGTTAACGTTTCATACCCCGCCTCACTCCCCTGCTCTTTTAGTTGCTGCTTTGCACCGTCTGGCACTCTGACATTGATGATTTCTGACACGCTTTAAAGTTCCCTGCAAGGGCATGAGTCGAACACTGTAACACAGTGGCGACTAAAGAGCATATCCCCTCATACCATCTTCTTCTCTCCTTTGGATTTTAGTCTTTCACCGTGAAATTGCAACCTACGGAAAAACTGCGAGGCCCTACTCCCGTCAGTGCTCACTAACCTCCGCCGGGGATTCTGCGGTCCAGACCACTTTTCTCTCGGATGGCTTCGCCATCCAAACTCCGACACAAGGTCTACGTGACGCTACGCGTCAGTTAATAGATGAATAGGTTTCTCATTCGGATCCGAGGGGCTTGCTCGCGGACTCCCCCGGCAGATCAAACGCGAACAAATACGTCACTCACCTGATGGTGCTACCATTCGACCCTCCAAATTTTGAGGAATCACTTTGTGATCATGATGCACGAGGGTGGATGCCTGTGTGGCTCTGTCCAATTTTCCATCCAGGGCGAACCTGTGTCGATCGTGGCCTGCCACTGCCCTGCCTGTCAACGGCGCACAGGGTCTCTCTTCTCGGTCGGCGCAGCCGTCGAGGGATTTCAAGTAAGGAGCTTGGAGGGTGAGCTAGCGGTCTACCGGAGTTTTTGTGATGGTGTCAACAGCAGTCCAAATCTGACCCACCTTGCCGTGCTAATCAGCAATTTAAAATTGACCCACCCTCAGCGTTTTCTTTCCGTTATTTAACCAATGATTGGCTTGCTGCCGGGACGATACCGGCCGCTTTCTTTCCCTTGAGTCGGTAGCTGCTCCCCGATATCTGGACGATATGTGCATGGTGTAACAATCTGTCGAGTAAAGCCGCGGTTAAGGTCTGATCATCAGCAAACGCAGTAGACCATTGCGAGAATGGCAAGTTGCTGGTCACAATGACACTGCTTTGCTCATAACGTTTAGCAATGACATTAAAAAACAGATTGGCTTCTTCCCGGCCAAATGGCAGATAACCTATTTCATCAATTATGAGCAACTTAGGTGCCTGGATACTTCGTTTGAGGTAAGACTCTAGTCGGTCCTGCTTTTTTGCGGTGGCCAGTTGCAGCATGAGATCCGCCGCCGTAATGAAGCGTGTTTTGATCCCATTCATGACCGCCTGGTATGCCAGGCTGATCGCCAGGTGGCTTTTACCGACACCACTGGGTCCAAGCAGCACGATATTCTCTGCACGCTCGATGAAGGCCAAACTGGTTAATTCCTGGAGTTGCCTGCGCGGTGCACCGGTGGCGAACTTGAAGTCATAGTCTTCAAAACGCTTGACGGACGGCAACCCTGCAAACCTCAGCAAAGTC
This sequence comes from Halieaceae bacterium, assembly GCA_965237855.1. Taxonomy (GTDB): domain Bacteria; phylum Pseudomonadota; class Gammaproteobacteria; order Pseudomonadales; family Halieaceae; genus CBDEGK01. The sequence continues at coordinate 41,524 of CBDEGK010000003.1, forward strand.
TCGCGGGTGCGGAGCATCCTGGCGTCTATCTCAACCCGCAGTAGCTGCTCAAGAAAGTCAGCCAGTGATGACTCGTCACCGGAGGCCCTGTCAGCGATAGCGGACCATTCCAATGCCACAGCACCGAGTTTAAGCACTTCGCAGGCTTGCTGCACTCTTTCCATCTGCAGGTTCATACAGCAACTCCCAGCAGCTGGTCATAGGTACTCAGCGGATGCTGGAGACTTTCGATCGGGAGTGCCTGGGCATTGCTTCGCGGTTTGTCCTGAGCCACCAAGCGCTGCGCCAAAGGCAGCGGCATGAGGCTTAATCGCTCATGATCGAGCAATACCTGCGGCTTTTGGCCTGTTGTCCCGTGAATTCGCTGATGTGCAATGTCAGCGAGCCAATGACCCACCTGCCCATTGGCTACCTCCACGTCCAGCGCCAGCCCGGATTGCTTCAGTGACGCGGCCAGTGGTGTGATAAAACTACCTTTAAGATAACCGTTGAATCGCTCGACTTTGCCCTTGGTCTTAGCACGGTAGGGCCGACAGGCGCGCAATCTAAAACCATTATCACGAGCCATGTTCAACAAACTGGCGTTCCACCGATGTTTCCCGGCACCAAAGGCGTCTCGCTCAATCATGATGCACTTGGCATTATCGAATAGCAGTTCCTCAGGCACGCCTCCAAAGTAGTGTAACGCACCTTCAATACCCGCTAACCAATCCTCCTGCCGTTCGTATTGACTGAATCGTACGTAGGTTGCTCGACTGTATCCCAGGGTGGCAACGAAGGCCTTAAGCCTATTTCTGCCTCGCCGAATCGTCGTGAAATCTACCTGTAACTGCTGGCCAGGCGGTGTCTCAAAGCGAACGACTGGATCTTTCGCCTTCGGCTTAAATTGTCGGAGATAATCTCTCAGAATACCTTCTTTGCCTTGGTAGCCTCGCGCCAGAATCTCTCGAAACAAGACTGTCGCCGGTATCCAATAGGGTTTCGCTGCCTCGATACGCTCTCCTAAATAGGGTTTGAACGAGTCCAGTTTAGACGGCCTTTTCTCGCGCTGAGAATAGCGAGGTGTTTTGGCAGCATCGCGCAGATAACGACGTACGGTATTGCGTGATAGGTTCATTTCTTTGGCGATACTGCGGATGCTCGTCCCTTGTCGATGTAAAACGTGTATGTCCACTAATTGCTCCTGATTCAACATCTCATTTACACCGCCTCTCTCTTGATTGAAATTGGCGGTAATTGTGCCTCAGGTGGGTCAGTTTTAAATTGTCGCTAGTGGGTCAGTTTTACACTGCTGGTGACAATGGCATCGATGGCGACCTGGCGATCGCCTTCTGTCCTACCTGTGGCGTCACAATCTCCTGGACGCTCGCAGGTAGTGATAGTCGGCGCATTTTCGCGCTCGGCACTTTTGACGACCCCGCGCGATTTGAGATCGGGGAACAGCTGTGCCTGGAAACGGCCCATCGTTCTCTGCTCGACTCCGGTACTTAAAACCTGTCGGCCAAGACCGACGAACGCCAGACACAAATAAGCCAGGTCAATGCCTGGCTGAAAGTAGAGCATGCTCTACGAAGTTAAGCGGCGAAGCGCACCTTCACATCCAGCGCGATGAGTATTTTTTGTAGGGTGTCGAACTTGGGTTGTCGTTTCCCACTCAAAGATTTGTACAGACTTTCTCTGGACAAACCCGTCTGCGTCGCAAGTTTTGCAAGACCCTTAATCTTCGCCACATCTCGGAGCGCCATAAGGAATACTTCCGGCTCGCCCGTGTCATAGCACCCTTGCAGGTAGGCGGCAATGTCTCGGTCTGTCTTGAGCAGGATTGCTGGGTCATATGGCATTGTCTTAACTTTCATTGTCTGCCCTCCTCGTTAAGTCGTTTAAGCATATGCTTGGCCTTTTCAATATCTCGACGCTGGCTACCTTTGTCTCCGCCACACATTAACAGGACCAGTGATTCGCCCCTCAACGTGTAATAGACACGGTAGCCTTTGCCGACGTCTATTTTGAGTTCGGCCAGCTTGCCGCCGAGTCCTCGCGTCTGCCCAAAATTGCCCGCTCTCACGCGGGTAATCCTCACAGCAATCGCATCGCGCGCCTTTTGATCGCGAAGCTTGCCAATCCACGTGACAAACTCCTCTGTCATTTCGACGCTGTAATTCATCTTGCTTGTAGCCTACAGGCTACACTAGCCGAAGTCAAGTTTACCGCCATACTGGTCTCCTGTGGGACGCAAGTTGTCTACTCGGGCGCATCCCGTTCAAACGCGCACGATACAGTGTCTTGGTCAGATGGTCAGGTGAGACCGAGAGGCCCCGGGCGATCTGCTTGACAGAACAGCAATCGGTTTGTAGCTCCATCGCCAGCGCGATCTCGCGGTTGCCGAGCAGCCGAGTACGTCCGCCGCGGTGAACCTTGATGGGCCACGCCCCGTAGCGGTTACTCATTACCCCGCCCTGCCGCGCTACTCAGTGCCTCCACGAGCGCATCCAGCAGGACTGACAGTTGCTCAAAGGCTTGCTCAGCCAGATTGCCCCAGTCAATACCCATCAGGGTCTGGACCATCATGGCCACCAGGTTGCCCAGTGCCTCGCCACCCGGACCCAGTTCGATATAGGTCAGCACGCCGGCGGTAATCAGTGACCACCGCACAATGTCCCGCCCGATGAAGTAAATGAATCCCAACATAATCGTGTCCTCTCAATCTGAAAAAGAGCGGAACTGCCCTACCAGCTCCGCGTGTCTCTCCGGTCTTACTGGGCGTCCTCGGCGTTGTCGTGTGCCTTGGGTGGCAACAACACCAGCTCACCAGAGACCGAGATGCCCTCCGTGATCACCAGCCGGTAGCCTTCGCTTTCCTTGAACGGAAAGGCGGCACCGACTTTGGTCCAGTAGGTTTTTGTCTCGTCGCTGCCCTTGATGGGCTTCTCGGTTGCGATGTTGACGGTCAAGTAGTTTTGATTGCTCATGGGTAGTTCCTCGTGGGTTGGATGGCCTGTTGGCCGGGTAGCAAGCACCTGCCTGCTGCGCTTCATTTACTGGCGTCAAACCTCACGGCAAGGTTCTGGGGTGCAAGGGGGCTTTCCGGTGCGGGCACAGCCCACCAGGCAAGGTCAGAAACAGGGAACGAAGGAAGGCCGCCTAAGGGCGGCAAGGGGGGACTTGGAGCGCACCGGCCCTAGCACACCAGGTTCTGCTGTGAGAGCTCTTGGCAAGCGAGGCTTTATCTCGCGCGCAGCCTGGCGCCGTTCAGGCAGGCGGAGACGTTAGTGAGGTGTAGGGCGCGCAGCGTCACCCCGTGTTTTGGGGTGATGAGCGTTTAGCGAAACCCGGAGACGATCGGCCGGCGTTGTTTGCCGGTAACGCCCAATAGCGATGCCAGGTTCATCGACGTTAACGTGGGCGACTCCAACAACAAGGACACCATCCGCATCCACGCAAACACAAGCCGATGCGATGTTAAATCGGCTTTGTCTGTGGTCTGTGGTTGCCGAAACCTCCACGCAGTCAAAGATACCTCGATGTGCGCCGAGATCGGCAGGTCTGGGCCTTGCCCAGGGGCGGACGCAGGCCGCCAGGCGCAGCGCGCCGCCACCTGCCCACCCACACCTCAAAAATAAATACCAAAAGAAAACATCCCCGCCCGCAGGCGGGGATGATCGGATTACTTAAAACCCTTTGGCAACCAGGCCCAGTGCCCACGAAGCTGTGCAAATCGGCCAGATTTTAGGTCAGTCAGCCCTCTGACTGTTCTTTACCCGATCAATGGTGGCGACGCCGACATTAAAATGGCGAGCGATACCGCGAATGCTGACGCCTTCTTCGAGCATGCGTATGACTTCCCCACGCTGATAATCAGTGAGCTTGTGCTTGCGGCCAAATTTCACACCACGTTCTTTCGCAGCCGCGCGACCTTCCTCGGTCCGGCCGCGAATAAGGCTGCGTTCAAGCTCAGAAAGTCCTTTAAAAACAGTTACTAAGAACTGCCCAGTCGTAGCTGTCGTATCCGCCCACAATTCTCCCAGAGAGCGGATTTCGATACCCCGCTCATCCAATGTCCGGGTGATCTCGAGTAAATCATGCGTGGTGCGCACCAATCGATCAAGGCCGGTAATCACCAGCGTGTCACCCTTCAGAATCTCATTCAATAGCCTGGCGAGCTGTGGACGCTTGCGCTCAGCGCCCGCCAATTTCTCTTGAAAGATCTTCTCGCAGCCCGCTTTCAGAAGCTGATCTCGCTGGCTCGTAAGGCTCTGTCCGGTGTTTGAGGCCCAGCAATAGCCGATTAACATGTGCAATTCTCCTCTTTTAGTTGGTAGTCTCGGAATATATATTCGGAACAGATAGGCAACTGAGTCCTCTTCGCCAAAAATAGGGCCTGAAGCTCATACAACACAAAACACCTCACCGTGGAAGCTCAAGCCGCCAGCGGCATCTCATCCAGCGGTATTCGACGCTCCATATCGAGATCGAATACGCCATAGGGATTGAAATGACTGTGCGGTAACGGTGACAGTGCGCGCATATCACGTTCGGTCATGCGATTCATCCATCCCGGTTCACGAAGCACCTGCTGGATCATTAAGGTATTTATATAGACAAGGCTGACCTGTAGCAGGTGAAGAGCAAGCGCCGAGACCTCCTGATCTTCCAGATTATTGGTCGCCATCTCTCCACTCTTGCCAAAGTAGATGAAGCTATTGACGCCATTCCAGCGTTCAACCACATTCAACCCCGTGTTGACCTCCCGGCGTAGTTCTTCTGACGCCAGATAATTGCACAGGAAAATAGTTTTCACTGCTCTGCCCAGTTCAATAAGCGCTGCGTAGGTTGGGTGTTGCACGTTGCTGCGGGTGAAACGGCGCAGGATAGCGTCAGCCTCGGCAGTGCGTGTTCGCAAGGCCGTGGTAAACTTGACCAGTTCATCGTACTGCTGAGCAATCAACTCCCAGTTAATTGCCTTGCTGGTGAAGATGGGTTCCAGGTTCGGATAACGCTCTTTAGCCCCGGTATCCGGCTGTGCCAACTTGAGCTTGTTGATGCCCTTGAACCGCGGCATCAGCGTAAAACCCAGAAGGTGACAGAAGGCGAAAGCAACGACACTCTGCCCATGGCTGTCCACATACTGGCGCTCTACTTCCATCTCCGTGCAGTGGTGCAGAACACCTTCAATCATTGATGCCACTTCAGAGGATGAGCACCGCTTGAGCTGGGAATAAATGCAGACCGCGTTTATATCCACATGCCAATAGATCATGACACCACGGCCACCATAGCGGACATGCCACTCGGTCATGAGATTCTGATCCCAGGCGCTGAACTGGGTGGAGTCGGATGCGCAGGCGGTTGTCCCCTCACCCCAGATGTGTGGCAGGCGCGCCTGCAAAGTCGCATTCACCACACGCCTGATAGCATCGCGCAGACTGTCCTTGTGAATATAACGGCGACGTGTATGCAAGAGCTCTTTGTAACTAACCCCATGCGGTCCGCTGGCAAGGCACTTTAATCCCGCATTGGTGCCCAGCCCATAAAGTGAAAGTAGCAGACGGCGTAATACCTCATCGGGAGGGGTGGCTTCCCGCGATGCGGCAGTAGCAAACGCTTTTGTGAACCCCGCCCTAAAATCAGTCTCTTTGAGTGCATCGAGTAAGCTGGTTGCAGGCCACCTCTGGTTAAGCTCCCGCTTTAACGCGTCCAGATTTGGCGGATCAGGCAGTGCTTTCAGTGGGGTAACGGAGATAGTTGGTTTATTACGCTTTTGTTTAATCGCCACTTCGCCGTTTCGTGGCAAATTCTCATTGAGGTGACTGAGCGACTCCGCCATTTTCCCCTTCATGTCGGCGATGAACGTCTCAGCATCGGGCGGCAAATTGAGTGCCTCGTAATAACTCTGACGATTGATATCAAAGTCAGTCGGCAGGTCGTCATCGGGATTGCAAAAGTGCTTGGCGCCGACCACCCAGACTTCCTTGCATCGGAGCTTTTCACGCAGTTCCTGCAGTACACAGATCTCATAATTGATCCGATTGATTCGCTCGGCTCCACTGGACGACTTTTCGATGACAATGTCTCGCCATTTCTGGCGGACTACGCCCTCGACCGGGATATCGTCAAGGGCAAAGTACCGGTCCCGACGATCCTGGTGCGTCTTGATAACGTCTATTGCATCCAGGATCGGGCGCCACGCCTCATTATTGCAGCGGAACTCCAATGCCTCGAGAATACGCGGCAGCATGCGACGATAATGCTGTGCATAGGACGCGCGAACTTTCTTGTGTATCTTGTTGATGTATGCCGGGCCATTTGAACGATGTTCTTTCACCAGTTGTTCGATCATTTGTTCATTAACGACGGGAAACACGACATCACGGACGGCGCCATCAGGATTCTCCAACACGACTTCAGCAATGCGGAACAGCAGCGTCGTCTTGCTCTGCACCTTGAAAAAGCTGCCGACCAACTCTGAGACGATTTTGCGCTCAGCTCGCACCGAGATTTTGTGGATCACCTGGATGAGCAATTCAACAAGCTTGTCAGTGATTTCACCCTCACGCGGCACGCAATAAAAGACCAACAGCGGATAGCGTATCTTTGCAGGGTGGCGGCGAAGCTCCCAGGCATTTTCTGTCCGTGCCCGCTGGCGGTAGCGTTCGGTCAACTTGGGGTTGATGCCCTGCAAAATATCGGCGGGAAGGTCGAGACTGCGTAGCCTCTCGAGTCGGTCGACAGCCCGCAGTACACTGTCCAGGCTGACGGGGCCCATATCGGCACAAATTCGGGAAAATTCGGAAACGTCATCCTTTTCCACAAGAAGACCGTCAAGTTGCGCGAGCGCATCTTTGCTCAACTGACTGTGGATCCTTTGGAAAAGCAGACCATCAAATGTACGCTCGGCCGAACTGACCATCCGTTCCAGGCGGTAATCACCCGGCCGCTCGAGGTGGTTGTGTAGCATCCATTCTGTAATCAGTTCATCCAGATGTGATGGCGCCGGAGCTTCTGGAAAGACGCTGTCAATCAACCAGGTGCGGAAACGGATTGCCACTTGTTTATCAAATGGCCGAATCCCCAGGTATGTTAAAATCTCACGGCGATGTCGGCTCCCCGTTCGGTTTTGGCAGGCATAATCATCAAGGTCAGTGACGGATGCCTCGACCTGGAAGGCCAGGTACTCCAGTACCACAGACGTGATTTCGTCGATTCGTTTGGGAAACCGGGCGTACAGCTGATAATGTCTTAGCAGCACAGCCAGAGCCAATCGACTCTGCCCAGTTTTGCCCTTGAGGAGGGTGTAATCGTCATCATAGAGTGTCCAGTGCTCGCTCAGTTCGGTCTCGGTCCATACTTGCTTCATTCACGATTCCCGTTTTATTATTACGGATTATATATACGGAACATATTGTAAATGGAATCCAACGACTAAAACAAGCACTGACTGAAAATCTGGCCGATTTGCACAGCTTCGTGGGCACTGGGCCTAGTACCTGAGCCCAAAGTAATCAATGCCGTTGAGTCCGGGTCACGAGTGAAAGATTGTCGCTTATATTTCGTTGAAATTTGGCTTGGAAGCTCCAATTGTGGAGTAGAAAATTGCGATAACTTTTTATCGCAGACCAGCAGGTTGGCTTTGGTGACAGTGAGGGTATTGTCGATGATATCCAAAGTCGATTCTTCTGAAATGGATATCTGCGCGCTACCCATTCGTAGAACTGCCAGGCAAACAACAAAATGCCGGATAGGATTTGGAATTTTAATGGCTATACAACTTCCACTGCCGGGAGTAAAACCTTCAGAATGCAGCGCCTCGGTTATGATTCCCGCATATTGCCATACCAGTGCGTCGAGTGTTTTGTAATCAATGACTGTTTTTTCCGAAACAATTGCTATTGCAAAGGGATTTTGCTTGGCGTTAGTAGTTAAACTGTCGACAAATCTGATAGATTCCATACCACTCTCCTTCAATAGCCTGTCTTGGATTTAGCAATGGCAGCTAGCTCCCTTTTTAGGGTACCGCCAAGTTAACTAGCTGTAACTGAATATAATTGGCCCATGAATTCCTACAAGCGCCACCGATTCCCACTACCCGATTGACATAAATCACTGTAGCCGCCCCGACGAGCCGTGGGTTTGATTTGCCAACCCGAAAAGGGCCAGATGGCTCAGTTAACGAGTCCCAGCACTTGTGCGACTTTCAGCAGGCCCAGTCCCATGGCCACCAGTACCACGAAGCCGCCAACCAGGTTGCTGATGGCGCTGTTTTTCAGGGCGCCCAACAGGCGGCTGCGGTTCATTACCAGCAGCAAAAAACCGTTTGCCGCCTGGGCGAACAGAATAGCCGTCAGGGGGCGTGTGCCGACGGTGGCAAACACTGTACCCACCAGTAACACACTCAACCAAATACTGCGGAAGCGGGCGTCACTCAACTCCGTTGGCCACCCCATGGCACCACAAACCGCGTAGGCGGCGGCCAGGGGCGCGGTAATGGCGCTGCTAAGGCCGGCTGAGAAGAGTCCTGCGGCGAAGAAATAACTGGCTGCGGGCCCTAGCAGGGGTTGCAGTTGCTGGGACATGGTTGCCGCTGAAAAATTGTCCTCATGGCCGAAAAAAGCCGCTGCGGCTGTACTCATGACGGCCAGGCTGATCAATCCACCCAGGCCGATGGAGAAGCCGGTGTCCCAGCGACTCTGGCGAATCGCCAGCTCGGTATCCTCTACGCCATGCCATTGCTGCGCGGCGGTGCTGGCATGCAGGAACAGGTTGTAGGGGACAACAGTGGTGCCAATCAGCGCCAACACCATCAGGGTCGAGCCGGGGGGCAGGCTCGGCACCAGTAATCCCGAGGCTATTGCGCTTAACGAGGGTCGGGTCATGAACATGGTCAGCAGGAAAACCACGCTCATCGTCAGCACCAGTGCCAGCATGGTTTTCTAGATCAGCCGGTAGCGCCCCGTCAGCAGGAGTACACCGGCGAGGGCGCCAACGCTGGCGGACCACCAGCCCATCTGGCCACCGATGACGGCGTTCAAACCGAGTGCTGCGCCGGTGATGTTGCCCGCCTCATAGGCGGCATTGCCCAGGCCAACTGCCGCAACCACCAGTACTACAGCGGCTTTGCCCAGCGCGGATTCTCCCAGCTCTGCACGCAGGTTTTCTGACAGGCCACGGCCGGTCACAATGCCGAGTCGGGCCGACATTTCCTTTCCCCTGCTGAGACTACCCGCATGGACAATTACCTGGCAAGCCCCTGGTATCGTAGATACCTGATAGCGTTACAATTGACGCGAACAGAAGGTATTGATAATGAGCGGGAAACGCTACACAGGAGAATTCAAAATCGAGGCGGTAAAACAGGTTACAGACCGGGGTTATAAGATCGGCGACGTGGTCAAGCAACTCGGGGTGACGCCAAAGAGCATGTACGATTGGATCAAGAAATACGGTGATGCCGGTTCCCAGCATCAAACAATCACCAGTCGGCAAGATGAGCTAGGACAGCTCAAAGCCCAGCTTCGACGAGTCACGGAAGATCGAGATATATTAAAGGAAGCCGCAGTGTATTTCGCAGGCGAATCAAAGAAAAATACACGTTCATAAAGTCAAGACTCAAGCTATATCCCGTGGTGGCCATGTGCCGAATACTGGAGATCCACCCTAGCGGATTCTACGCCTGGCTCAAACATCCCGAAAGCAAACGGGCCGTGGAGGACAAGCGCAGGTTCGGGCAGATCAAACAATTCTGGATTGAGAGTGGATTTTCTTATGGTTATCGAAATATCACGCTGGACATGAAAGACCATGGTGAGACCTGCGGCAAGAACCGCGTGCACCCTATCATGCGAGAAGCCGGCATCCGGTCACAGCGGGGCTACAAGCGACATCGGGGCTTCAAAGGTGGAGACCTGAGCCACGTGGTGCCGAACATCCTGGGTCGTGAATTTGAGGTTGATCAGCCCAACCAGTCCTGAGTCACCAATTTCACCTATATTCGAACCCATGAAGGCTGGCTGTATCTGACTATCGTGATGGATCTGTTCTCGCGCCAGGTAGTGGGCTGGAGCATGAAGAGCAACCCCAGCAGATCTAGTGATTGACGCGCTTCTGATGGCGCTGTGGCGGCGAAAGCCAGAGGGAAAGGTGCTGATCCATTCCGATCAGGGAGTTCAATATACCTGTGCCGACTCTTCGAGAAAGTGATGTCATTCACGACGATTCTCTATCTGTGGAGTGATAAACTGCTCGCAACATATTAGGCTTAAGCATTCCTTAAGAATGCCTGCCAAGGTTGAGGAGGCTCTTGTTTTGCTCGCGTCAAGCTCGCATGGATTTATGTTTGTAGCGGTTCCAAAAACTGCGTCACGAAGTATCGAAAACCGGCTCCAGCAGTACGACGACAAAGAGATTTCCGAACCCTTCAATAAGCATGTATTGGCCCTTAAGCTAAACAACGATCTAGGGGTGGAATATCTTTCAAAATTCTTCAAATTTGCGTTTGTACGCAATCCGTACACTTGGATGTATTCATGGTACAAGTTTCGTACTCGAGATCTGCTCAAAGATGAGAGTCATCCGCTCCATAGTCGATATACCGGTAAGATAAGCTTCGAGGAATTTGTTCAAACATTTTTTGAAAAGGAAATGTTTTTGAAACAGTCAGATTTTATCTGTTCACACGCAGGTGAGCTATTAGTTGATTATGTCGGACGCTATGAGAACTTGACCAGTGATTACAAAGATGTATGCAAGAGGCTCAATATTCCCGTGCAGGAATTAGACTCGCTAAATGTGAGCGAAGGCCCGGAATTCGCTCTAGACATTCTCAGCGAGAGCGGCCGAAAAATCATGAATAACTGTTGTGGTCTACTAAAAGTGGACACCTTGTATAGACTGTAAAAATCAAATACGAGGTGAACAATGACAAGTAGACAAAAACGGAACTTTCCTGATGATTTCAAGCAAGATGCCGTGGCATTGGTGATTGAGCAGGGCTATACCATAGTCGCAGCTGCACGGAGCCTGGATGTTGGCCCAGGGCTACTCGGGCGTTGGAAGCGAGAGCATGAGGCTAATTCCCACATCAATGCACTTGCTAAGGACGAACAAGAGGAACTAAAGCGGCTGCGCCGTGAGGTTCGAGAACTCAAAATGGAGAAAGAAATTCTAAAAAAGGCGTCGGCGTATTTCGCAAAGGAAATGAAGTGAAGTACGCCTTAGTGCAAGGTAATACAGCTCAATATCCAGTAACAATGTTGTGCCGGGTCATCGGTGTAAAGCGTAGCTCCTACTACGCCTGGAGGGCCCGTGGAGGCAAGGTGATTGGTCCTGAAGAGCTGGCTGTCAGGCGGCGAATGAAGTCCCTGTTTACAGATTCTCGGCAGAGTATGGGGAGTCGTAGACTGAGCCGTCAACTTACTGCAGAAGGCTTCTCCATTGGTCGTTATCGCGCCAGGCGGCTCATGAAATCTATGGGCCTCGTCGTCAAATCTAAACGTAAATACAAGGTCACCACTGACAGCAAACATCGATTACCTGTGGCTGACAATGTGCTGAATCGAGCATTTTCACCCGCAAGCCCCAACCAGTGCTGGGGGTCCGATATTACTTATCTTTGGACTCAGGAGGGTTGGGTCTACCTGGCCGTGGTGATTGACCTTTACTCTCGACGAGTTGTTGGCTGGTCTATGGATCGCCGCATGACCAAGGCGCTGGTCATCAGGGCATTGATAATGGCCGTAAGCCTAAGGAATCCACCGCCAGGCTTGATCCACCATTCAGATCGTGGCAGTCAATATGCCAGCCATGCTTACCAAGCACTGCTAAAGCAGCATGGAATCATAGCGAGCATGAGTCGAAAAGGTAATTGCTGGGACAATTCGCCAGTTGAACGATTTTTCAGCAGCCTAAAGCGCGAATGGACGTGTGACCAGGGATATTGCACTCGAGAAGCTGCGATCGCAGATGTCCGGGAGTATGTGGCGGTGTATTACAACGCGAAGCGGCTGCATTCTACGCTGGGATACAAAACGCCGATGGACTACGAATTTAACTTAAGCAAAGTGTCCAAAAATAGTTGACCACAACATCCATCTTTCTTAGCTCTTCAAGTACCTCCCTAGATTTCATTGGCTTGCGAGCCTTCTCAAGCACTTCTATAATGCATTCTTTAAAAGGGCGACTATTAGTCTGGGCGCGTGCAGCTTGCGAGGGTTGTTCTTCATCTTGTATATCGAGCAATTCACAAATGGCCGCCTTTTGGGCGTGCGTTTTGATGATTTTCCCTTTTAAATCATCAATTTTACTTTCATACTGCGCAGCCTCGACATCAAGTTCGGACAACTTGGTTTCTAGTTCAGACTTAGTTTGATGCGACCACATAATGCACCCCTTGCGACTTTGATAGATGATTTTACGGTTTTTGTTGATGGATAGCAACACACATTAATTAAATAGGAGCTTTGATGAATATGGTAGATGGCAGTGACAAAGACAAGTTTGAGAACATAGCCAAAGAGTTGGAGTGCGACGAATCCGAAGATGCACTAGATAAGGCGGTAGAGGGCTTGAGCTTGGAAACAGAGAAGGACAAAGAGCCGGAAACCGAGTAAAACCGGCTCTTTCGTGTCTACGGCGTCCCGTTATTCAATGGGTACGCCAAGTATAATATATCCAATATTTTTGACACTGGAGATTTTAGCCAGAAAACAAGCAATGTCAAATATTTTTTACACCCTATCCATGTGGATCGATAAGCCGGTTGCGCCCGAAGTGGTCTTCACCGGCCACCAACACGCAGGGCGGTGGCGTCGGATCCCATTGAATTGGGTGCAGGTAACTTAAGGGAATCAGTACCTTCTCGCTGGTGGGGCTGTAGCGCAAACCCATGGCCACCCGGCGCTGATCACTGAAATTATCACTGGCGTGCCAGGTCTTACCTTTAAAGATAAAGAACTCACCGTCGTGCAGCGGTGGACGCACAATGGAGGCATCCGGTTCGGCCCGCCGGGCCAATTCCAGTGCCAGTTCATCAGAGGCGAGCGCTTCCATTGTCAATGAACCGTCCTGCTGAAACTGTTCTGGCGTCAGGGGCCAACGATCTGAACCGGGCATGATTTTCAGGGAAGTCTCTGGTGTCACCCCTTCCAACCCCAACCAAATACTCACCCCTTCGACATGATCGAACTCGGTGTCGGTGTGCCAGTGAAAACCGGCACCGGGCTCCTGCGCAAAACAGATTCCACCCCACAGCAATAAATCTTCTGCCAGTAGTTGTGCCACACGCTCGACAATTTCCGGACGCTGTCCAACTTCACACAGCGTAGGTGACAGCGCATGCAGGCTCTGGAACCAGGGTGTGTCCTGATAGTAGGAAACACCGGCCTCAACCGGGTCAGGATAGAAATAGCCCCGGGTCTGCCCATGGCAGCGCTGCAATTCATCGGCTAGCAGTGGTGCATCGAAAGGTTGAGCCAGGGCAAACGGCCCCTGCCATCCGTGCTGGTCAAAGTGCTCCCGCTCAGCGCTACTGAATTGGTAAGCGGCTGAATTCATCCATGCCTGCTGTTCATCGCAGCGGTATCCATATCTTTGGCGATGTGCCGGCCGGCAAAAAAGTAATTGGTCGCTGAGATCAGATAAACCAAACTGCACACCAGCAATGCATAGCGCAGCGAGTCCTGGTCATTCATTTCCCAGCCAGACTGCAAAAGATCGCTCAGCCAACCCACGACCGTGGGCCCAAACACCAGGCCAATGATATTGATAATAAACAGCAACAGCGCGGCGGCAGCGGCGCGCATGGCGAGTGGCGCCAGTGTCTGGTTGCTGCCGAAGGTAGGGCCGGTATAAATATTCACCAACAGGGCCGGCACGGCGTACAGCGCCAGTGAAAGATACAAACTGTCCACCAGGAACACCGCCACCGAAAAGGGTGCGGCAACCAGAAACGCCAATGCCGGCAGCCACATATACCAACGCCGGTCGCGCTGGCTCAATTTGTCCGCCCATTTACCACCAAAGAACGTACCAATACCGCCGAAGATGCCAATGATCAGCCCCAGCGCCGTACCCACCTGGCCACTGCTCATGCCGTGCACCCGCTCCAGAAACGCCGGCATCCAGGCAATGGCGCCATAACCGACAAAGGCCTGGGTACCGGCGCCAATCGACAGGTGGCGAAAGCTGCGATAACTCCACATTTTCTTTACCACCGCAGAGAATGGCACCTTCTCTGTGGATTTGATTACGCCTCCCTCAGAATAGCCGCGCGGCGGTTCCTTCACCGTGCGCTTCAACACCACCGCCAGCAATATGCCGGGAATGCCCACCAGCAGAAAAGCACTGCGCCAACCAAAGAATTCGTTAATCCAGCCCCCCGCCATGTTGCCGATCAGAATGCCAATGGGAATACCCAGGGCATAAACGCCCAGTGCCCCGGCCCGCTCACCGGGCGCAAAATAATCGGCTAGCAAGGAATGAGACGGCGGGCTGCCACCGGCCTCGCCGATACCGACACCGACACGGGTAATCAGTAATTGCCAAAATCCGCCAGCCAGCGCTTGCAGAGCGGTCATCAAACTCCACACCGCCAGGGAAATCGAAATGATATTGACGCGCGAGTAGCGATCAGCGAGGCGCGCAATAGGAATGCCCAAAGTGGCGTAGAAGATACCGAAGGCAACGCCGCCAAGCGCACCCAGCTGTGTATCAGAAAGCCCGAGGTCGGTTTTGATCGACTGAGCCAGGATGGCAAAAATCTGTCGGTCTATGAAGTTGAAGACATAGACCACCACCAACATGCCCAGCACATAGTGGGTGTAGCCGCGTGTGTATTGCACTTGAGGTTCAGTGCTCTGGGGCTGTTCCAATACGGACTGATCCATGCAATCGCGTCCCTGCTTATGTAGTTATTATTGGAGACACCCTACTATTCTTTGTGGGCGGCTGTCATTGATCAGCGAGATACGCGGCCACTGCGTGCATGCCGGCAATGGCGATATGCGCCTGCTCATCCGGCCAGGCCAGATCCCAGCTGCTGGCCTTGACGATGACCACCTGGGCTTGTGGATTGACGTAGATAAACTGCCCGTGAACGCCCTCCGCGGAGTAGGCATTCTCTCCTATACGCCACCACTGGTACTGGTAGCCCGTTGAGGACTGCCCACTGTCACCGAAGCGTAAGTGGTCCGCGTCGGGCTGGGTGGAGCGAACCACCCAACCCTCAGGCAGCAACTGCTGGTCCTCCCAGACGCCATCCTGGAGAAACAGCTGCCCGAAACGAGCGAAATCGCGCAGGGTGGCATTCAGACAACAACCACCCATCTCAACCCCGGTGGGTCCATACTGATCAAGGTTCCACAGGGCGTCCCGGCTCATCCCCAGGGGCTGCCAGATTTTTTCCGACAGGTAGGCGGCGTTCGATTTTCCGGTAACCGATGAAACCAACCCAGGATTTGTGATTCCGCGGTGTTGTAATTGAATTGGGTGCCGGGCTCAAGGACTCTGGGGAAAGAGGCCGCCACCTCGTTGGCGCTGGCTCGATTGGCGAAAAAGGAGTAGCCCATAAAGCGGGTCACGTCGGCAAAAATTGAACCGTCGTACTCCTCGGAAAATTTTACCCCGGAAGACATTTGCAGCGCCTGGGCAATAGTCACTCCTTCATAAGCGGTACCACGAAGCTCCGGGACATACTGTTCCAGGCTGTCTTCCACAGAATTAATCAGGCCGTCCCCAATCGCCATTCCCACCAGGGTCGAGGTAAACGATTTGGCTACCGACCAGGAAGTAAAGCGCGTGCCAGGGTGGGCTTCGCCGAAGTAGTTTTCATAGGCCACCTCACCACGGTGGAGAATCACCAGGCCCTGGGTGTCATTCACTTCGAGTAAATCGGTGAACATGTAATCGCGTCCGTCCGCGCTGAAGCGCACTTCGTTGAGGTCGCGGATGCTCCTTTTCAGGGGCGACTCGTTTTCACCCCGGTACACAACCCGAGAGGGGAAGCGCTCGACCATGGTCTGGAAGCCCTGCTCCATGTGAGCAGGTTCAAAGATCTGTTGTCGAATGGTGACCTCTGGACCAGGGGCGAACCACAATCCCAAAGCCAATAGGGCAAATACCACGGCAGCGGTAACCGCCACAGCTGTTCTGGAGATTCTCATTAACTGTTCCTGTTAGCTTACCGCTTCAATGTGCGCCGCCACGTACTTATGCCAGGGAGTACCGGCAAAGGCATCACGATCCTCCAGCGAGGTCAGCTCATTGGGAGCGACACCGCTGCGAGTGCCATCTTCATTGTCCATGCCGAAACCATTGGGCAGAGAGACGTGGCCCGGCATCATGCGTGCGTTCACTTCCACCGAAGTCATGGCCGAACCGGTGCGGGTGGAGATACGCACCTGGCCACCACTTTCCAAACCCAATTCAGCCGCGTCTTCGGGACTGATGCGCAGGGCACCCTCGGGATCCTTGCGGCGCCAGGCGGTGTCGCGATAAATGGTGTTGGCTGTGTAATCCCGCCGCTCGCCCGCCGCGAGCACAAAGGGGAACTCGTCCGTGGTGAGCGAGGCTGGTGCATCCGCTAATTCCGCCAACTCTTGCAGCATTTCAGGAATGATCAATTGCACCTTGCCCTCATTACCGAGGCGCTTCCAACTGTCTTCGTATTCATCATTGGAAAAGATGATGCCCGAGTGTTGGCTGAGCATGGCGTCAAACAGGGCATCGCCCTGCTCCATGGGATTACCCGTATAGCCCGCCCGGGCCAGGGATTCAGATTCCCGCGCCGCATAGCCGATGGCCAGCGGCCACAACACCGCCGCCGAAGCTGCCCCTTCAGGCAAACTGGGGCCAAGGGTGCGATAGAGAATCACCGGCGCCAGGTTGGCCAGCCCGCCATCTTCAGCCAGGGCCTGGAAGAAGCGGTCGCGGTAGGCGTCGCGCCCATCGGCTTCCAGTACGGCCACCAACTCCTCGCACAACTCGATGGGCATTACCCCCATTTCCTCGGCCAGGCGGGCGTGAATTTCCGGTTCGGTGAGCACGCCTTGTGGGGCATCGAACAAGGGCTTGCGCAGGTGGAAGTAATTGTTGGGAAATTCAAAGTTAAAGAAGGTGGCTTCCCATTTTTCGTACTGAGTGGCCGCTGGCAAAATGTAGTCGGCCTGACGCGCGGTTTCTGTCATGGCAATATCGATCACCACCACGGTCTCCAAGCTGCGCAGGGCCTCGGTGAAACGCTTGGAATCCGCCAGCGAGTGCACCGGGTTGGCAGACTCGACGATCATAGCGCGGTAGCGATCGGGATGGTCGGTCAGTATTTCATCGGCGATCACATTGCAGGGCACCAGGCCAGAGATCACCTCAGCGCCCACCACCGGACTCTTGCGGGAGTTGTTGCCACTGCCGGCGATGTTCTGAATAAAGGCGGGCACGTTCTGACCGCCACGAACACCAAAATGCCCGCACAACACCCACATCAATTTTTCCAGGTAGGACACCAGGGTGGAGTAGCGATTCATCTGCACACCCAGGTCTTCGTGCATGGCCGCACCCTTGGCGTCGGCAATCATGCGGGCGGCAATGTCGGCCTGCTCCCGGGCAATGCCAGCGACTGCCAGGTATTTCTCAATCGGAATGGCTGCGAACAGCTCAATAACTTTCTCCAGGCCCAAGGCGTTCTGCTCAAGCCACTCCGACTTGTACAGCTTGTCTTGAGCGATGATGGCCACCAGGGCGGCCATCAACCAGGCATCAGTGCCCGGTTTCACCCGTAAGTGACAGTCGGCAAATTTAGCCGTTTCGGTGATGACGGGATCAATTACCATCAATTTGCGCTCGGGATCCTTGCTGATCTCACGTAACCAGGCCCGCGCCCGCGGTACCCCGTGGGAGTGCCAGGGGTTTTTACCGAGGAAGATGGCAAGGTCGCAGTGTTCGAAATCACCAAACACGTGCGTGCCGAACATGCGGCCGTTAACCCAGAACTCGCCGGTCTTTTCCTGGGCCAGGGCATTGGAGCGCCAGTTCACACCCAGTGTGGAACGCAGCGCGGTGGAATAGCCCCCGGGCAGATGATTACCCTGGCCGCCACCGCCGTAATAGAAAATTTTGTCGCCACCGAACTGGTCTTTCACCGCCAATAATTTCTGGCTGACCTCTCGAATGGCCGTATCCCAATCTATTTCTTCGAAGCTGCCGTCGGCGCTCCGACGCAAGGGCGAGGTAATTCTGTCTTTGCCGTTTTGATAATGATCCAGGCCGGAGGCCTTCTGGCACAGGTAACCCTGGGAAGCGGGATGCGCCTTGTCGCCACGAGTTCTGACAATATGGCGGTCGTTCTCTCCGCCCAACTGAACTTGGATGCCGCAATTGAGGGAACACAGAATACAGGCACTGGTTTTCCATTCACCTTGCTGTTTTGACATTAAAACCTCCACGGGCGCAGTTCAGGGGTGAACTACGCTAACAGCGAAAGTTTTATAACGCAACCTTCAGAGGCGTCTATTGATCCTGGTCAAGAAAATGCGGTCGGTCGGGATCGCCGTCGGTATTGATGGTCTCGGGGGTCATGACGTCTGCGTCCCAGTCGCCAAATACCGACTTGTCCACCTGCCCCTCGAGCTCGGCCACGATCAGTGACACTGTTGCATCACCGGTCACATTGACCGCAGTTCGGACCATATCCAGCAGCCGGTCCACACCGATGATCAGGGCAATGCCCTCGACCGGGATACCCGCCTGCTCCAGCACCAATGCCAGCGTGATCAGGCCAACCCCCGGAACAGCGGCGGTGCCCACCGAGGCCAGGGTGGCCGTCAGTACCACGCCCGCCAGCATGGCCACCGTCAGATCTATGCCGTATACCTGGGCGATAAACACGGTGGCAACACCCTGCATAATCGCGGTGCCGTCCATATTAATTGTGGCACCCAGAGGCACGGTAAAACCCGCCACCGAGGCGTTGACACCGAGGCGTTTTTCCACGGTGCGCATGGTGATGGGAATTGTCGCTCCCGAGGATGCAGTACTGAACGCGAAAGCCCACACCGGGCGCATCTTGTACAGCAGCATCGACGGGGGCAGACCAACCAGGGCTTTGAGCAAACTGCTGTACACCACCAGGCCATGGATCAGCAGTACGAAGACAACCGTCATGAAATACTTGGCCAGATCGACAATAACGCTGACCCCAAGCTCGGCAAACAGTTTGGTCAGGAGGGCGAATACGCCGTAAGGCGCAATCATCATCAACAAAGCCACGATCTTCATGATGATGACTTCAAAGTCGCGAAAGAAATCGGCAATGCGTTCGCCGGGCTCGCCACAGCGAGTAATGGCAAAACCGATGAGCAGGGCAAACACGATAACCTGCAGCATTTTCCCTTCCGCCATGGCCTGGACGGGATTGGTCGGCACCATGTTTACGATCACATCGGTCAGTGGCGGCGCTTCCTTGGCCACGAAATGAGCCTCGCCTCCTGCACTCACACCCTCACCAGGGCTGACCAAAACTCCGATGCTCAACGCCAGTGATACCGCGATCGCGGTAGTCAGCAAATACAGGGTAATGGTTCGCAGGGCAATACGACCCATGCGCGAGTTGCTGCCGAGGGCACTGGCACCGCAAACCAGCGAGACAAACACCAGCGGCACTACCAGCATTTTCAGTGAGGCAATAAAGATGCGACCCACCACATCGAATAAACCACCAGTCAGATAGTTATCGACGAAAGATTGAAGAGCCACCGGCAGTAGCGCCTGTGCAGACAGCAGATTGAGTATGCTGCCCAGCACGATACCCGCCACCATGGCGAGCAGGATGCGGGTGGTCAGGGTCATCGGCATTTCCTTTTTGGACTTATATAGTGCGCTTTTAAGTATAGTGCGCTTTTATGCGCCGAACTCTAGCCCAGTGCCCGCCAACGGTAAAGAGGATTAATACCGAGTAACTTACTGACTGTCGCAGGCCCCTTTGAATACGCCGACCACTGCGGGGTCAGAACAGGCACTGCAGGGGTTGGAATACTCCTTGCGCCTACCGTTGTCCAGGTGAGCGCAGGTGGGTCGATAGTCCATGGTGCACACTTGCGGACGCTCCTGGGGGCACAATTCCAGACCTTCCACGCGGGCAGACATCTGCTTATTGCTGCGCGTAGGGCCCGAATTACAGGCCGCCAGTACGGCGGCCATCAGTAAGATAAAGAATGTTCGACTCATGCTGTAAATCTCCCTGCCTGGTAATCCTGAATGGTCTGTTCTATTTCATCCTGGGTGTTCATCACGAATGGACCGTAATGTGCCACTGGCTCACCAATAGCCTCGCCTTTTAACAGCAGCGCACCCACACCTGACTCTCCCGCCACCAGCTTGAGCTGATCGCCCTCGCCGGTAACCGCCATCTGTTTCTCTGTCAGCAACTGTGGGATTTGCAAGCTGCCGTCGTAAACCCAGCTGCCGTCATAAACATAGACCAACACATTTGCGCCGGCGAGTTTGCCCAGTTCCAGTGTTGCTCCTGCCTCCAGTTGTATATCCAGCAGCGCACCCGCCGCGCTCAATTCCTGTAGCGGACCCGACAGCGTGCTGCCATCAAGCATCCAGTCGCCGGCAATCGCAATGGCATGACCTTGTGGCAGTGGTAACTGCGCCAGTTCCTGCGCCGGCAGGTCTCGATAGTGGGGCTCGCTCATCTTGTCTTTGGCGGGCAGGTTGAACCACAGCTGAAAGCCGTGCAGCCCGGTCGTGTCCTGGGTGGGCATTTCCGAGTGAATCACACCCCGTCCCGCCGACATCCACTGGGCCCCACCACCACGAATTTCGCCGCGATTGCCCTGGTTATCCTCGTGTATGAGACCGCCCTGCTTCATGTAAGTTAGCGTTTGCATACCCCGGTGAGGGTGCGGTGGAAAGCCCCCGGCAAAATCGTCGCGGTATTCCGAGCGCAGCTCGTCGAGCATCAGCACGGGATCCATGCCGGCATGACGCATCCCCGATATTCGGTGTATAACCACCCCATCGCCGTCCTGGCTGGGGTGAGCCGTTCTGATTTCGCCAATCTCTCTATAAGCCATGATGACTCCTCCTGTGTGAAAGCAATAGATTACGCTCGCCAATATCGAAAGAAAATCGCATAATATGCCTCTATTCATTCGATTTATTAGAACTATTTATGGCAAAAGCGACCCTGGAACAATGGCGCATGCTCAAGGCGGTGATCGATCACGGCGGCTTTGCCCAGGCCGCCGCGGCCATTTTCAAGAGCCAATCCACCATCAATCACGCGGTCCACAAGCTCCAGCAACAACTCGGGGTACAACTGCTGGAAGTGCGTGGACGCAAAGCCCATCTCACCGAAGCGGGCGAACTATTACTGCGCCGCGCCAGTCAACTGCTGGAACAGGCGGCCGCACTTGAAGAGGTTGCCGACAGTCTCGGCCAGGGCGAGGAGGCGGAGATTCGACTCGCCGTCGATGAAATTTATCCCTATCGCTGCCTGACCCAGGCCCTGGACGACTTCTCCCGGGACTATCCCAACACCCGCATTCAATTGCACGAAACCGTCCTCTCCGGGGGCGCGGAGAAACTTATGGCCGGCGAAGTCGACGTGCTGGTGGCCGGCAGCGCTCCCCCCGGCTTTCTCGGTGATTACCTGGGCCAGATCAACTTCATCGCTGTCAGCCATCCAGACCACCCGCTACAAAAGCTAGGTCGACCACTGAACCTGAGAGACCTGGCCGCACACCGCCAAATCGTGGTGCGTGATTCGGGCTTACTACAACAGCTGGATTCTGGCTGGCTCGAAGCGGAGCAGCGCTGGACGGTCTCTCATATCCCAACATCCCGAGATATGATTGCCCGCGGTATGGGATTTGCCTGGCTGCCGCTGACCCGTATCGGCGATGAATTACAGGCCGGTTCGCTCAAGCCGCTGCCGCTGGAGCAGGAATCTCGGCGCAGCACCGGTGTTTACCTGACCCTCGCTGACCGCGACAAGAGTGGCCCCGCCACCCGGCAGCTGGCTCAACGCCTGGGTCAGGAACTGGGCAATTTCGAATCATCTTATTAATTTTCGATTATTTCGAACGTTAATGCCGTAATATTGCGCTTTTTTGTTTATTAATTCGAAACTAATATCTCCCCAACTTCAGCAACATACACAACCGAGGTAGCGGGACGATGGGTTTACTAGTGAAAGGCAAATGGCACGACGAGTGGTATAACACCGAGTCAGAGGGCGGCGAATTTGTGCGCGAGGACGCACAGTTCCGTCACACTATTGAAGCGGGTGGCGAATTTGAGCCCGAGAGCGGACGCTATCACCTGTACGTTTCCCTGGCCTGCCCCTGGGCCCACCGCACACTCATATTCAGAAAGCTCAAGCAGCTGGAAAACATCATCGATGTCTCCGTGGTCAGCCCCATTATGCTGGACCGGGGCTGGAGCTATAACCAGTCTGAAGGCGCTAGTTATGATCCGGTCAACCAGGTCGATTTTCATCACCAGTTGTACACCCTCAGCCAGTCCGACTACAGCGGTCGCGTAACCGTACCAGTGTTGTGGGACAAAAAGACCGGGCAGATCGTGAACAATGAATCAGCGGAAATCATCCGCATTTTTAATTCCGCTTTTAACGAGCTGACCGGCAATGTTGACGACTATTATCCCGACCCCCTGCGCGAGGGCATCGACAGCATTAACGAACGCATTTATCACGCCATCAACAACGGCGTCTATCGGGCTGGATTTGCCACCACCCAGCAAGCCTATGAAACAGCCTATGAAGAATTATTCAGCGAACTGGATTGGCTTGATGATCACCTGGGCAGCAACCGCTTCCTGATGGGAGACACCCTTACCGAAGCCGACTGGCGCCTGTTCTCCACCTTGATTCGCTTCGACGCGGTCTACCACGGCCACTTCAAGTGTAATCGCCAGCGACTGGAAGACTTCCGCCATCTGCCGGGGTACGTGCGCGAGCTGTACCAGTGGCAGGGTGTCGCTGACACCGTTAGTTTCGACCACATCAAGCGCCACTACTACAACTCGCACCGGATGATAAATCCGACGGGGGTAGTACCACTGGGCCCTGAAATTAACTACCTCAGCCCTCATGGTCGCGACCGCGCACTGGCAGCTTAAGGGCTGCCAGTGGCACGCAACATTTCCACCGCCACATCCACGGCCCGCTCAAAACTTTCCACACCCAACTGCTCGTCAGTGCCGTGGGGACCACTGGCCTGTGTAACCGAAATCAGGTTGCCGTGAAAGCGGTAATGATTGTCCGCCAGGTCCAGGTAGTGTCGAATATCCGTGCTGGCGGGCAGCATAAAGGGCAAGGCAACAACGTCGGGGTAGATCGCCGTTGCAGCAGCCTCAATGATGTCATAGCCACCCCCGGCCATGGCAGCCACCGGCACTCCTGCCGGCGATTTGCGACCAATGGTGATTTCAATCGAGGGATCATTCACCAGTCGGGTCACTCGTTCTATGACGTGCTGATCGGAATCGCCGGGTAAGATCCGAAAATTGATTCGCGCCTCGGCTGACTGGGGAATTACATTGTCTTTCACACCGGCATTGAACATGGTGAGCGCCGTGGTGGTGCGAACAAAACCGGAACTACGAGGATCTGCAGCCAGGAATTGCGCCACCAACCAGTCCGTGGCCCAGAGATTGTCCAAGACGACATTAAAGGGAAAGTCCATATGCGGGGCCATACGCTGAAAAGACGTCCGCATGGGTTCAACCAGGCGGGGCGAGAAGGGGTGATCCTCGACCCGCTTGACCGCTGCCGCAAGCCGTCCAATGGTAGTCTCCGTCGGTGGCATGGAAGAGTGGCCACCCTCACCTCTCGCCACCAGCACCAGAGTCAAAAACTGCTTCTCGGCGACACCAATCATGGCGGCGGTTCGATTGGGCATCATCGGGTTGTCGCTGATGATCATGCCGCCCTCATCCACCATCCACTCGAAAGACAGGCCGCGCTCACGAAACAGCGCCGCTATCTGGGCCGCGCCCTCATCACCCCCAATCTCCTCATCGTGACCAAAACCGAAAACCAGGGTGCGCCGGGGTTGATAACCCTGTGCCAACAAGCGCTCGACTGCCTCCAGCAGGGATATCACGCCCACTTTATCGTCCATGGTGCCGCGACCATAGATGATGCCATCGGCAATTACCCCGGCATAGGCCGGATGGGTCCAGTCCGCCTCGGTGCCCGCCTCCACTGGCACCACGTCATGATGGGCAATATAGAGCACGGGCCTGAGCGCAGCATCGGATCCGGGCCAGGTAATGACGATACTGAAGTCATTGACGTACTCAACCTGCAGCTGAGAATGCACCAGCGGATAGGTCTGGCGCAGATAGGCCTGCATCTCCTGCAATGCCGGGTGACTGTTGAGACCCATCCCCTGCTGGTAGCTGATGGTTTTGATACGAACAGCTTCTGCCAGGTGTTGCGCCGCCTCGCCGGCCCAGCTCGAGGACGTAATGAGCAGCCAGGCAAGCAGTATCGCAGCTGTTCTCATCATCAAGCCCGCCACACCCGCTTGTTGGTGGTGCCAAACATTTCCGACAGCTCAACCCGGGTCGGGGTAATTTTTAAGCAGACAAACTCCTCGGAAGTGACTCCCTCTGGCCAAAAATCGGCGAGATCATAGTCCATCACATTCCAGCAGTGGTCCCTCGAAGCCTGGTCATCCAGCACCTCGACCGTACCGCGCACCAGAATATGAATGAAGTCAGGCGGAGAGGCCTGGTATTGAATATCAATATTGGGGTTGGCTCGGTACTGGGCAGCCTTGGGAGAAGAATTGCCGGTGGCGACCCACAAAGTATCGCCCTCCCAGGTGGGGTGCACCAAACGCACCCTCGGTTCGCCCTTGTGTACGCTCGCCACCGCCGCCCAAATTGCCTTGCGGCAAGCGGCGTCGACATCGCTAAAAAAGCTGTCGCGTTCTTCTATTGTCACTGTGGTCATATTTCTTCCTCTGTAGTGTTGTTAAGGGCTACCAAATCATAGCCGATACTCTCGATTCCAAAAGCCAGCTGTCTATCGTCGTCTATCTGTTCAAACTGTCGCGGGCTCACCGGTTGTTCATGGGTCAATTCAATTTCCAGCAACTGCTGTGGCAATAGGTCGGCGATTTTGACATACAGTCCAGCATGTTGGTGGGATAAATGATGCTCACCCAGGGCCAGGCCATTTACCGTAACACGACTCTTCTCGTTGCCAGCGTAATAGCGGCCCTTGATATAGAGTCGAATACCCACATGCATCGGTAACAGCTGCTGAAAAGGGATGCGCAGACGCAGTTGGGAGCAGTCGCCTTCGCTCCACCAGCCCCAGCTCTCACCGATCTGCCAGCCGGACAGCAGGGCAACCCCTGCCGCGATGCCAGCGCCGCTCAACAGGGGCCCGCTGTGCACGGGCATCTCGGCTATTGAGGCAATGGTCGCCTCTCTTTGATCGGCACGTTCTGCCAACTCCCCCGGCTCGAGCTGCGACCAACAATCCTTCTGCACTTCGATGGCGTGGATGGGTTCACTCAAATAATGTTGCGCCAGCAATTGGTTACTGCGCCGGTAGTGATCTCGAATGTCATCGACCGCGCCGGCCGACAGAAAATATTTTTCACCCCCGGCGCTGCTTGCCAGCAGAGACAGGCTGGCGTCAATTCTGCGTTCAATCAGGTCTTGTGACAGGCCCTGCTGCGACCAGCGCTCTATCAGGGTTGCCGTCTCCACATCGAGGCTGACGTTAGCAGCACCGCTCACGCGCACAAATTTCGCATCCGCTTGCACGGCAAACTGCAACAAAAAATCATCTATGACATCACCGTGGTGCAGCAGGCCTCGATCGAAGAATCTCACGACCAGGTCGGTCGGTTGAAGCCCACGCCGCCAGCGTTCAAGCAGGCGAAAATAATTCCTCGAGGGGTGCATGCGGGCGCGGCGTGAACGCAATCTTTGCAGCGGGCTTTTGGGTGACTCAAAGGCCGACAGGGGTAGGCGATGAGTAAGGGACTTTAGCTGCTGCAGATAGCCACTCTGTACAATATCCGCCTGCTCCCGCAGATAAACCAACACCACCAGCTGCTCAATCGGCAGCGCACCACGCAATTGCTTAATGCGGCGGCGCCCGTACAGGCACAGACCCTCCCAACTCAACACCGCCTGGCGGTAACCCCGTCGTTCGGCCTCCATCAGCTCTTCCGCCAGCGCTGCCATGCTCTCACGATTTTCTGCTTCGAATAGGGCGGCGTGGCCATTGTTCGTGCCCAGGCCCTGCCGTGGCAGATAGATGCCTTTGTCGTCAAGCCAGGTCCGGTTCAGATACAGGTGTTGCTGAATCGCGGTAGTGCCGGTCTTGTCTGTACCGATATGAAGAAGCAAGCGCATGTGGGTCAGGGCCGGATGACCAGGGTATCGCCCCGCTGAACCAGTTCGAGGTCGCTCAGGAAAGACATACCCAACAACACCCCCTCTCCGGGCATGTCCGGCACCACGGACGCAGACACATTGCGCCGACGTATGGGCCCCAGCTGAACTGAGTCCAATTTCACCAACCAGGTTCGCACGATGCCGCCGGCGGTGTGACTGGTGGAGGGAATACCCTTCTCCAGGCCCAGCCTGGCGGCCACGCTCGCTGGCAGGGCCACAAAGGTTGCCCCGGTATCGACCAGGAATTCAACTTCATGGCCATTGATCAGGCCGGTGGCGAGATAATGCCCCTGACGATTTCTGCGCAGGGACACCTCGACGCTACCGTCTGCGGCGGGCACCAACTCCAGGTTCTGGTTCGGATTGCGCCGGGCATCCAGCAAACCCGAAAAATACAGGGTCAGCATGACCAGGACGGTGACCCAGAACAGGCCGAACATCCAGGGTCCGAAGCGGCCGCTACCCTCGCTAATCGGGAATCTCCCCGGTGGTGTCTGCAACGCGAAGATCAGTGTTGTTAATCATAGTTATCCTGGAAGTTAAGCCAAGCCATGGAAAATGACAACTCCGTTTCGTCCCGCCCCTTCGGCACCAGGTCCAGGTGGTGATAGGCGCCATTGAGCATATCCAGGCCACGTGAATAGCAGCTGTATGTTCGATAGACCTGGTTATCATCATCGCGGTAAAAGACACTGATGCCCGGCGCCTCCTTGGACGTGAATTCAGTCATGCGAAAATTGTAATCGACACTGCCGGTGGCAATCTGCTCATCGGTAAAAGAGACCCGGAAGTCGTAGTTGAAATCTGAGCCATAGCTGGAGTACCAGGGAAAACGCCAGCCCACACGCCCGGCGAACGCTTGCAGTTTTTCCACCGGCGCCCTTGATACCGCCACCAGGGTGACATCGCGCTGGTTGAGATGGCGATAAAAGGCGTTGTAGGAGTCTGCCCAGAAGGAACAGGACTTGCAGGCCTCGTCCCAGTCCGGGTGAAACATAAAGTGGTAGAGCAGCAGCTGGCTGCGACCATCGAATAATTCTTGCAGGCTTATGTCGCCCGCATCCCCCTGGAATCGATACTCTTTCTCCACCAACTGCCAGGGCAATCGTCGCCGTGCCGCACTCAGCTCATCACGCAGATTGGTAAACTCTTTTTCCCGGGACAACAGTTCCCGACGCGCGGCCAGCCATGTTTCAGAATCCACTATTTTCTGTGTCATTTTCCGCCTACCCCTTTTCCTGCCTGTTCCCGCAAGTTTAGTATAGATGCCCATGAAACTCGTTGATCGACTCAAAGCCTTGCCACAACGCACCCCCCTACCGGTTTCCCAGCGAGGGCGTACCCGCCAGCTTTCGCCAGGCCGCGGTACTGATACTGCTGTGGGAGGAGGCGGGCATCACCCATACGCTGCTCACCTTGCGCGCCAGTCATCTCAGTAGCTTCGCCAACCAGATGTGTTTTTCCGGTGGCCGCCTCGATGAGGGCGAGACCTTTGAGCAGGCTGCCCTGCGGGAAACCCACGAGGAAATCGGCATTGCGCCGGACAACATCGAGGTTTTTGGCCGCCTGGATGACGCCTGGAGCGGTGGCGGCTACCTGATGGTGCCCTACGTCGGATTGCTGCAGGGACCCCCGTCAACGACGGCCAATGACGAGGTAGCCGAGGTGTTGACCCTGGCTATTGACGACCAGATGCGGGTGGATAAAGTCGACAAGACCGTCGACGGGATTACCTACCAGGAACACCAGGTGATGTGCCAACAGCAGGCCGTTGTCGGCTTGACGGCCGACTTGTTACTGGAAGCGGTAGAGATGTTGGACGGGGTAAACAGCCAGCGCGGGCCAACCCGCTATCGCTACTTGCTCGAATACGAGTCCAGAAAGGGGGGCGCCCGGCTAGGGGCGCGGCCGGCGAGGTCCGCCTAGGGATCGGCTACGCGCCCCTACTTAACGAGGTCCTTATAAGCGTACCAGGTGGCGTGCCCCAGCAGCGGGTAGATGATCACCATGCCAACCAGGAAGGTCATGAAACCGATCCCGACCAGGATGGCGATCAATCCTGCCCACACTATCATGGCGGGCCAATCCGCCAGGGTCACACGCAAGCTGGTGCGCATGGCGGAACTCGCTTCGGCGCCGCGATCGATAATCATCGGTATCGAGACCACCGACAGCGCGAAAACCACACCGGCCAGGCCTCCCCCGACCAGTATGTAGGCCACTAATTGCTCGGTGGTGATACTGCTCATGACATCTCCCAAGACCGTGGCACTGAGTTCGGGGGCGGCGCTATCCAGGAATACCTTCATCAACATGGTGGACAGGAGAAACCAGACCAGGCTGCACACAATAAGTATCTGGGCAAAGCGCAACAGATCACGCCGATGACTGTGCAACACCTTCAGGGAAGTGTCAAAGGTGACCTCTTCTCCGCGATCGTGCCGACGAGAAAGCTCGCACAATCCCGCAGTTAAAACAGGCCCGACCAGCAAAAAGCCGGTAATCGCCGCGGCAATAAAGTAGGGATGGCGCTCATACATGACGACTAGGCCACCCATCACAGATACCAGCAGCCCATAGGCAAGGCTGGCCATACGGTGGGTTACCAGGTCGCCAATTCCACGATTCAACCAGATAAAGGGGCGCGTAATAGGAACACGACGAACTTGATTGAGGCCTTGTGCTTCATCATGGCTCACTGAGCTCATGACTCTTCCTCCTTAGTGCTCATGGCTGTTCCTTCTTGCGGGAGATAATCTTTAGGCAACAGGAAGGACCACAACTTTCACTGTCACACACCGATATGTACTGAGTATAGACGAGCCTCAGGCGTCAGCCAGAAGCATGCGAAATATTTCCACCGGTTGCGCGCCCTGGATAATTTCACCGTCCTCCAGGCGGAAGAAGGGCACCCCGCTGATGCCGGCGTTGAGACACCATTGCAGCCCTTCGTGAACCTCTTCCCGATAATCTGGCGACGGCAGCATGGCCCGCACTTCATCCGCGTCCAGCCCCACGTAGACAGCTATTTCTATCAGCACCTCGCTATCGCCAATGTCGCTGCCCCTCTCAAAGCTTGCGGACATCAAGGCCTCAACTGCCTCGTGCTGCACACCTTGGTCGGCGGCGTATTCAAGCAGGCGATGGGAATTAAAGGTATTGGGAATGGTCTGCCGGGCTTTGAAATCAAACGCAATACCCGCCTCGGAACCAATGTCCACAATGCGCTGAAAAGCCTCGCCGCCGCGACTCTCACCAAAGCGCGCTCGCATAAAACTCTCGCGATCAACGCCCTCAGGCGGAATTTGCGGGTATAGCTGGTAAGGGTGCCAGCGCACCTCGATATCCTCCCGACCCAGGTCTTCGATAGCCTGGTCCAGGTGTTTCTTGCCGATGTAACACCAGGGGCAAATATTGTCGGAATAAACGTCGATTCGCATGGCTCCACCATAGCGCGACGCGGGGATTACGCCAAGGGATTGCGTTCACCACTCATCCAGTCTAGAGTCTTCAACAGACGTAAGTGGTAGTGGTACCCAGGTCGTTTTACTTACCCAGATGGTGAAGTACGGGCAAGAGACCTCCATAAGAAAAATTATGTGGAGTGGATTGTGCGAAGACTGGAAGCGGGGACAACCTCATACCGACAGATCGCTCTGCGCGACCTGCCAAGGCCGGCCTGTGGCCATCTGGAGGACGTCCAGCCTTGAGCGCCTCCGCCACAGACGGTCTCCTCCCCTTTCTGGTTTACTTCGGCGCGGTGATACTTCTGGTTCTTACCATGCTCGGTCTGTCCTTTGTGCTGGGCGAACGCCGCTCCAATAAAGCCACCGACATGCCCTTTGAATCTGGCATCGTGCCGGTGGGTTCCTCGCAAATTCAGCTGTCTGTCGAGTTCTACCTGATCGCGATTTTCTTTGTAATTTTTGACCTGGAAACCGTGTTTATTTTTGCCTGGGCCATCGCCTTTTTTGAATTGGGCTGGCAGGGCTATTTTTCCATCCTGGTATTTATCGCCGTACTCGGTATTGCGCTGATTTATGGGTGGCGTTCCGGCGCCCTGGAATGGGGCGTGAAAACCCGGGTTGGGCTGGACGAGGAGATTCGCTAGTGGAATGGAGCCTGAGCAAGCCTGAAGACATCATCGCCACATCGCCAGGGGCCGCCAGTCCTGGCGCCATGAGCATTGAGGAGCAAGTTCAGCGCAACGTCTTTTTCGCAAAACTCGAGGACCTTGTTGCCTGGGGCCGCGCCCACTCCCTGTGGCCGTTTAACTTTGGCCTGTCCTGCTGTTACGTGGAAATGGCCACCTCGTTCACCAGCCGTCACGACATCGCCCGCTTTGGCTCAGAAGTCATCCGCGCCACCCCACGCCAGGCCGACCTGATGGTGATCTCCGGGACCTGCTTTCGCAAAATGGCGCCGGTGGTACAACACCTCTACGACCAGTTACTGGAACCGCGCTGGATTATTTCCATGGGTAGTTGCGCCAACTCCGGCGGCATGTACGACATATACAGCGTGGTACAGGGGGTGGACAAGTTTATTCCCGTTGATGTGTACGTGCCCGGTTGTCCCCCTCGACCGGAGGCGCTGATGCAGGGTTTGATGATGTTGCAGGATGCCATAGAACAAGAACGGCGGCCGTTGAGCTGGGTGGTGGGTGACCAACAGGTCATAAAGCCCGACATGCCCAGTCAGCGCGACCGACTGCAGGAGGAGCGCAGCCTGGCCACGGAATTGCGGGAGCCCAACAAAGTATAGAAAGCGGCAAGTTTAGAACGCTGTCAGTTTCAGTTGTCCGTTTTAGCTGTCCATTTTAAGAACAGGGGGATGAGGAGTTAATCGTGCTCAACGCACAAGCCACAAAAAATTCTGACGCCGTGGACGACTTGATCGCCCACTTTGGCGCGGGTCGCTTTGTGCTCCAGAACACCGCCGATAGCATACCCACCCTGTGGGTGGGTAGTGGGCAGTTGCTGGATGTGTTGAGCTACCTGAAACAGAGCTACCCGATGCTCTACGACTTGTTCGCTATTGATGAGCGCCTGCGCGACCATCGGGTTGGTCAACCAGATGCTGACTTCAGTGTGGTCTACCATTTATTGAGCCTCGAACCGGTGGCGGAGATCCGCATCAAGGTGGCCGTGATCGAGCCTGCCGAAGTACCGAGTGCGATTGGTATATGGCCCAATGCCAACTGGTATGAACGGGAAGTCTGGGACATGTTTGGCCTCCGCTTCAGTGGCCACCCCAATCTTCGCCGTATTCTGTTGCCCCCCACCTGGGAGGGTCACGCCCTGCGCAAGGAGCACCCGGCTCGCGCCACCGAGATGGAGCCCTACAGTCTCAGCGAGGAACGCCAGGAATTCGAACAGGAGGCCCTGCGTTTTCGCCCAGAAGAATGGGGTATGGCCGCCGCCAGTGACGATTCCGAGTTCATGTTTCTCAACCTGGGGCCCAACCACCCCAGCGTCCACGGCGTGTTCCGCATCGCCCTGCAGCTGGACGGCGAAGTGGTCGTGGATGCCGTGCCCGACATCGGCTATCACCATCGCGGCGCCGAGAAAATGGGTGAGCGCCAAACCTGGCATTCGTATATTCCCTACACCGATCGCATCGATTATCTCGGCGGGGTCATGAATAACCTGGCCTATGTGCAATCGATTGAGGTCATGGCCGGCATCGAAGTACCCGCCCGGGCCAAAGTCATCCGTATTATGCTGGCGGAGTTTTTCCGCATCTCCAGTCACCTGGTGTTTTACGGCACCTTTGCCCAGGACGTGGGCCAAATGTCGCCGGTGTTTTACATGTTCGCTGATCGCGAGCGCCTGTTTGGCATCATCGAGGCCATCACCGGCGGCCGCATGCACCCCGCCTGGTTCCGCATTGGTGGGGTCTGCCAGGATCTGCCCGAGGGCTGGGACAAAATGGTGCGCGACTTTATTGACTTCCTGCCGGCGCGCCTGGACCACTACGACAAGATGGCCATGCAGAACAGCATATTGAAACAACGCACCGTCGGCATTGGCTGTTATACCCCGCAGGAAGCCATCGACTGGGGCATCACCGGCCCCTCCCTGCGCGCCACCGGGGTTGATTTCGACCTGCGCCGGGATCGCCCCTACGGCGGCTACGAAGACTTCGACTTCGAGGTACCGGTAGCGGCTAACGGCGATTGTTTCGACCGGGCCGTGGTACGTATCGAGGAAATGCGCCAGAGCGTGCACATTATTCGCCAGTGCCTGGACAACATGCCGGAGGGTCCTTACAAGTCTGAGCACAAACTGACCACGCCTCCCCCAAAGGATGCGACCCTGCAGGACATCGAGACCCTCATACACCACTTTCTCAATGTCAGCTGGGGGCCGGTGATCCCGGCCGGGGAAGCCTCGGTAATGATCGAGGCCACCAAGGGCATCAACAGTTATCACCTGGTTAGCGATGGTGGCACAACATCCTATCGAACGCGGATTCGAACCCCCTCGTTCCCGGCGCTGCAACAAATTCCACTAATATCCCGCGGGCTGATGATCCCCGACCTGATTGCGATTCTCGCCAGTATCGATTTTGTGATGGCGGACGTGGACCGATGAGCAGCCTGGAACTCATTCCTATGCTAAGCGATGCCGAACTGGCAGAAATCGATGCCGAGCTGACGCATGTGCCCTACCGTTCTGCCGCTGCCATTGATGCACTGAAAATCGTGCAGCAGCACCGCGGCTGGGTGTCGGACGAAAGCCTCAAGGCCATTGCCCACCATCTCGATATGTCGGCAGAGGAACTGGATGGAATCGCCACCTTCTACAACCTGATTTTCCGCCAGCCGGTGGGCGAGAAAGTCATCCTGTTGTGCGACAGCGTTACCTGCTGGATGAAGGGCTGCGATTCGCTGCAACAACAAATCACCGATCAACTGGGCATCGGCCTCGGCGAGACCACGGCGGACAACCTATACACGCTGCTGCCGGTGACCTGCCTGGGCGCCTGCGACAAGGCACCGGTAATGATGGTGGGCGATGATCTGTACGAGGATATCAACGAAAACACCATTGCCGAGGTATTCAAGCGATGAGTGACCTGCTGCCACTGACCCGAAATATCCACGCCGATCGCCGGCCGACGGATATGCAAGCCTATGAAGCCAACGGCGGCTACGCGGGTTTGCGCCGAGCAATTCCCGCTATAGCGCCGGCCGACTGCCTGCAAACCGTGAAAGACTCCCAGTTGCGCGGCCGCGGCGGCGCCGGTTTCCCCACTGGCATGAAATGGAGCTTTGTGCCGATGGGAGAACACTGTAGTCCCGGGCACAAGTACCTCATCTGCAATGCCGATGAAATGGAACCGGGTACTTTCAAAGACCGACTGTTGATGGAGTGCGATCCCCACCAACTGATCGAGGGTATGATCCTGTCCGCCTATACCCTGCAGGCGGACATCGCCTATATCTTTATCCGCGCAGAATACCTGGTTGCCACGGAAAGACTGCGCCAGGCCATCGCCGATTGTTATCAGCGGGGTTACCTTGGCGACAATATTCTCGGCAGTGGCTTCAAACTGGATATGTACGTTCACGTCAGTGCCGGCCGCTATATCTGCGGTGAAGAAACTGCCCTGATTTCCGCCCTGGAGGGCAAGCGCGCCAACCCGCGCGCCAAACCCCCCTTTCCCCAGGTCAGCGGTTTGTGGGGCCGGCCCACCATCGTCAACAACGTGGAAACCCTGTGCAACATCCCCCATATCATCGAACGCGGCGCCGACTGGTTTAGCGGCCTGGGGCTCGGTGACGACGCCGGCACCAAACTCTACGGCGTCAGCGGCCGGGTTATGAATCCCGGCTGCTGGGAGCTGCCCATGGGAACGCCTATCCGAGACATCATCGAGGGCAAAGCCGGCGGCATGGAAGATGGCTACCAGTTGCGTGGGTTTCTGCCCGGCGGTGGTTCCACCGATTTCCTGGTACCTGAACACCTCGACCTGCCCATGGATTACGACGCCATTGGCCAGGCGGGCTCGCGCATGGGCACCGGCACCATGATTATCCTCGACGATCGCACCTGTCCTGTCGCGTTCGTTAAAAACCTGGTGGACTTCTTCGCCCAGGAGTCCTGTGGTTTCTGCACCCCCTGCCGCGATGGTCTGCCCTGGTCCGGGCAGGTGCTGGGCGATATTGAAAGCGGACGCGGGCGACCAGAGGACATGGATACCCTGGCGCAACAGGTCAAGTACATCGGTGCCATCGGCAACACTCACTGCGCGCTGGCGCCCGGTGCTATGGAGCCGTTGCAAAGCGCGCTGCACTACTTCCGGGAGGATTTTGAAAAACATATTGAGGATGGCTGCTGCCCCTACGGGGAGGCACACTGAGCATGGCTTCTACTAAAACCGCCAGCATCAAGATAGACGGCGTTGAATACCAGGCGGAAGCGGGCGCCAACCTGTTGGAGACCTGCCTCAACCTGGGCCTGGACTTACCATATTTCTGCTGGCATCCGGCCATGGGCTCTATCGGCGCCTGCCGCCAGTGCGCGCTGGTGCAGTACCTGCGCGAAGAAGATTCCCATGGTCGCATCGTCATGGGCTGCATGACCCCGGTCACTGATGGTGCCATCTTCAGCCTCTGTGGTGATCAGGCGGCGACCTTCCGCACCGACATCGTCGAATCACTGATGCTCAATCATCCGCATGACTGTCCAGTCTGCGCCGAGGGTGGTGAATGTCACCTGCAGGACATGACGGTGATGGTCGGCCATCGCGACCGACACTACCGGGGCCGCAAGAACACCCATCGCAATCAATACCTGGGTCCGCTGATACATCACGAGATGAACCGCTGTATTACCTGTTACCGCTGCACCCGCTATTACCAGGACTATGCCGGCGGTACCGATCTCGCCGCCATGGCTGCCGGCGATCACATCTATTTCGGGCGCCATGAAGAAGGCCTGCTGCAAAACGAATTTGCCGGCAACCTGGTGGAAGTCTGTCCCACCGGTGTATTTACCGACAAGTCACTGGTCAAAGAATACACCCGCAAGTGGGACCTGCAATCGGCACCCTCGGTCTGCGTCGGCTGCGCCGTCGGTTGCAATACCCTGCCCGGGGAGCGCTACGGCAAACTCAAACGCATTCACAATCGCTACAACAAAGCCGTCAACGGTTACTTCCTCTGCGACCGCGGCCGTTTTGGCGGCGGGTTCGTCAACAGTGAGAAGCGTTTAAATTACGCCGCCCAACGCGCTGACGATGGCAGTTTTAAGGCCGTGGACACGACGGCCGCCCTGGCGGCAATAACGACTCAACTGCAGAAAGGCAAACTGGCGGGGATCGGCTCACCGCGGGCCAGCATCGAATCCAATCAACTGCTGCGGGAACTGGTGGGCGCAGACAATTACCAGTGTGGTATGGCCGACGAAGAAGCCCGGCGGGGACAGCGGATTCTGGCCCAGCTGAGCTCAACCCCCGCGCACAATCCAAGCTTGTCAGACATAGAAAGCGCCGACGCTATTCTCATCCTGGGCGAGGATGTCACCCACATCGCACCGCGCACGGCGCTGGCACTGCGCCAGTCTGTGCGCAACCTGGCCTACAGCATGGCTGCGGAGTTGCAGTTGCAACCCTGGCAGGATGCCGCCATCCGCAACCTGGCCCAGGATCAGCGCAGTCCCTTGCATATTGTCGCCGCGTTTGAAACCGGCCTGGCCGATGTGGCAGCCAGCAACGCCTGTTTACAACCGGCACAACAGGTCGAGTTGACGCAACAGATAGCACAGGTCCTAAGGGGTGAAAGGAGCGAGGGGGAAATCATTGACAACTCTACCGCGGAGATTGCCAATAACCTGCTGTCTGCGCAACGGCCCCTGGTCATTTGCGGCACTACCGGTTCTGCCGCACTCATCGATGGCGCGGCCTCTATTGCTGAGAGCTTGTGCCAACAGGGCAAGCCGGCAATGCTGAGTTATTGTCTGCCCGAGTGCAACAGCCTCGGTGTCAGCTTATTGGCCAGTGGCAGCGAATGTTCACTGGAACAACTGACGGCGCGGGCCACGGCGGGTGAAATCAACACGCTGCTGATCATGGAAAATGATTTGTTCCGCCGCGCCGCAGCCGAGCAAGTTGAGCAGCTAATGGCTGCAGTGGAATGCTGTATCGGCCTGGACTGCCTGGAGCAGGCAACCCTGGAGCGTTGTCAGTGGGTGCTGCCGGCGGCCGCGTTTACCGAGGCCGAGGGTACGCTGGTCAGTAGCGAGGGACGGGCACAGCGTTTCTTCCCGGTGCATGTAGCCAGTGCCCAGCGTCGAGCCAGCTGGCAATGGCTGACTGATCTCGCCGACAGAGACCTCAGTTTCGATGAGGTCAGCCAGGCCTGTGCCCAGGCTATCCCGAGTTTACAGGGCATCATCGAGTGCGCACCGGATCATGAATTTCGAAATCGCGGCCTGAAAATACCGCGCCAGACCCACCGCTACAGTGGCCGCACCGCCATGCACGCCGACGTGTCCGTACATGAACCCAAACAGGCCGAGGATACCGAGTCGGCGCTGGCATTCACCATGGAGGGTCGCACCGGCGAGCAACCCGGCGCCCTGTTGCCCTATGTCTGGTCGCCGGGCTGGAACTCCAACCAGTCTATT
Organism: Halieaceae bacterium; assembly: GCA_965237855.1. Classification (GTDB taxonomy): domain Bacteria; phylum Pseudomonadota; class Gammaproteobacteria; order Pseudomonadales; family Halieaceae; genus CBDEGK01. The sequence continues at coordinate 78,594 of CBDEGK010000003.1, forward strand.
CACAAATTCCAGAGTGAGGTGGGCGGCACCCTGCGCGGCGGCACCTGCGGCGTGCGCCTGCTCGACAGCTCACCCAGCGACAGCGGCGCAAATGCGCCGGTCACCAGCACCGACCTCCCCACTTCCGGCATTGCGGGCTCGTGGATAATGCTCCCCAGACACCAGGCCTTTGGCAGTGATGAACTGAGTATGTACACGCCGCCAATAGCCGAGGTGGCAGGGTCTGCCCTGATTTATCTTTCTGAGAAGGATGCCAGCAAACTGGATGTCACCGAGGGCGACGGCGTGCAGGCCGGAGAGCGTTCCCTGGAAGTGCGTATTGACACCAGCATGGCCGAAGGCTGCGCTGCCTACAGTGTCGGCCACCCGCAAACAGCGGGGCTGCTACCCGATCAACACACGCAACTGGCAAGAGACGACAGTTGGGTGAGACGCCAACCCAGTATGATAGCCAGCGACAGTGGTGGTGGTCATGTCTGATTCCGCGACTATCGCTTTCGCGCTGGTTGTATTGCTCGGCGCCGTCGGCGGCGCCGCCTTCCTGACCTGGTTTGAGCGGCGCCTGTTAGGCATCTGGCAGGATCGCTATGGCCCCAACCGGCTCGGACCCCTCGGGGTCTACCAGGTGTTGGCAGACATGATCAAATTGCTGACCAAACACGACTGGGTGCCACCATTTGCCGACCGGGTAGTGTTCGTGTTCGCGCCCACCGCCATCGTGGTCGCCATGATGATGGGCTTCGCTGTCGTGCCTTTCTCCGACACCCTCTACATCATCGATATCAACATCGGCCTGCTGTTTTTCCTCGGTATGACCTCGCTGGCCGTGTACAGCGTGTTACTCGGCGGCCTGGCATCCAACAATAAGTACGCACTGCTGGGGGGTCTGCGCAGTGCCGCCCAGATGGTCAGCTATGAAGTCTTTATGGGCCTGTCACTGATGGGCGTGGTGATGTTGAGCGGCAGCTTCAGCCTGCGCGATATTGTGCTGGCGCAGGAGAACGGCTGGTTTTGTTTCACCCAGTTCCTGGGACTCTACGTATTCATTATCGCCGGTATCGCCGAGAGCCATCGCCTGCCCTTCGACTTGCCCGAGGCAGAGCACGAATTGACGGCGGGTTTTCACACCGAGTACAGCGGCATGAAATTCACCATGTTCATGCTCGGGGAATACCTGGGATTGATCCTGATCTCGGCCATGATCACCACGCTGTTTTTCGGCGGCTGGCTCGGCCCCGACTGGGCACCGGGCATTTTCTGGTTTGGGCTGAAAACGGCTTTCTTTATCTGCTTCTTTATCTTGCTGCGTGCCGCCATTCCCAGACCACGCTACGACCAGCTGATGTCGCTGGGGTGGAAATACATGCTGCCCCTGACCCTGCTCAACCTGGTGCTGACCGGGGCCATCGCCCTGACTCTATACGGAGGCAGCAATGTTTGATTCCCTGATCAGTCAACTGCGCACCATGGGAACAATCCTGATGCACAGCTTCACCCGGGCAGAGACAGTTGAATACCCGGAGCAAAAACCCTACCTGGCGCCTCGTTACCGTGGCCGCATTGTGCTCACCAATGACCCCGATGGCGACGAGCGTTGCGTGGCCTGCAACCTGTGCGCCGTGGCCTGCCCGGTGGACTGTATTGCCCTGCAGCAGGGTGTGCGGGAAGACGGCCGCTGGTACCCGGAGTTTTTCCGCATTAATTTTTCGCGCTGCATCATGTGCGGCATGTGCGAAGAAGCCTGCCCCACCAACGCCATCCAGTTGACGCCGGATTTCGAGATGTGTGAGTACGATCGCCAGAACATGGTCTATGAAAAGGAACATTTACAGATAGCGGGCACCGGCAAGTATCACGACTACAACTTCTACCGCACCTGCGGCTTGCAGATTGCCGGCAAGGACAAGGGTGAGGCGCGCAACGAAGCGCCGCCCATCGACGTCAAGAGTCTGCTGCCATGATGGAAGGGCTGTTCTACCTGGCCGGCGCGGTCGCATTCCTGGCTACCGTATTGGCGCTGAGCCGCTCCAATGCAGCCCATGCCCTGATCTACCTGATTGTCTCGCTGCTGGCGGTAGCGGTACTGTTCTTCCTTATGGGTGCACCTTTCGCCGCCGCATTGGAAATTGTTATCTATGCCGGCGCCATCATGGTGTTGTTCGTCTTCGTCATCATGATGCTGAACCTGGGAGAGGCCGGCGACGCCCGTGAACGCCAGTGGCTGGAACCACGCATGTGGGTGCTGCCCGCATTGCTGGCAGCCATCCTGTTATTCGAGCTGCTGGCTGTGCTCATGCATACCTCCGGCACCACCCTCGGACTGGAGGTGACCCCGAAACGCGTCGGTCTAAACCTGTTCGGACCCTATGTGCTAGCGGTCGAAATCGCCTCCATGTTGCTACTGGCCGGATTGGTCGGCGCCTATCACCTGGGCCGGCGTTTTATCGATCGCAATCCTCACAAAAGCCGCCGGGGGGATGGCTAATGTCCGGTCTACAGGTCCCCATGGAACACGTCCTGCTGCTTGCTGCCGCGTTATTCGTAGCCGGCCTGGTGGGGCTGATGGTGCGGCGCAATATCATTTTTATCCTCATGTCCCTGGAAGTGATGCTCAATGCCGCCGGGCTAGCCTTCGTGGCGGCCGGTGCCCGCTGGGGCCAGCCAGACGGGCAGGTTGTATTCATGCTGATCCTGACCGTGGCCGCAGCCGAAGTCTCCGTAGGGCTGGGCCTGGTGTTACAAGTACAACGCCGCTTCAAAACCCTGGACATGGACCAGGCCAGCAGGTTGAGGGGTTAGGATGACTGAAATGCTCTGGCTAATCCCGTGTCTGCCCCTGGCCAGCGCCGCGCTGTTGCTGGTGACTGCCGGCACGCTGCCGCGGGGACTGGTGGCACTCTCAGGTGCGGGTTCAGTTGGATTGAGTGCAGTTTGCGTGCTGTTGACCGCCGTTGCCTGGGAGGGAGAGCCCCTCAGACAACACCTGTGGACCTGGATGCAGGTGGGCAGCTTCGCGCCTGCCATCGCCCTCTACGTCGATGGACTCACCCTCACCATGATGTCAGTTATCACCGGTGTCGGTTTTCTAATACACCTTTATTCGACGGAGTTCATGCAAGAGGACGAGAGCCTCAGCCGCTACTTCGCCTACATGAACCTGTTCGTCGGCGCCATGCTGATCCTGGTGATGGCAGACAACCTGGTACTACTGTACCTGGGCTGGGAGGGGGTAGGCGTCTGCAGCTACCTGTTGGTCGGTTTCTGGCATCGAGATCCCGCCAACGGAGCCGCCGCCCGCAAAGCCTTCGTGGTAACCCGGGTGGGTGATACCGCCATGGCACTGGGTCTATTCCTGCTGTTTACCCAACTGGGAACCCTCGACATCCAGGAGATGGCCACCCTCGCTAATATCAAGTGGCAAGGCGGTGAGCCCATCATTGTTCTGGCTACCGCACTGCTACTCGGTGGTGCTGTCGGCAAATCGGCGCAATTACCGCTACACACCTGGTTGCCGGACGCCATGGCCGGCCCCACGCCGGTCTCGGCACTGATTCACGCAGCGACCATGGTGACCGCGGGAGTGTACCTGGTTGCCCGTACCCACGAATTATTCCTGCTGGCGCCGCCAACCCTCGCCGCGGTGGCAATCCTCGGCTTGTTGACCCTGTTGCTGGCTGCCTTCACCGCGCTCAATCAACATGACATCAAACGCATATTGGCCTATTCAACCATCAGCCAGATCGGTTACATGTTCCTGGCCCTGGGGGTCGGTGCCTGGAGCTTTGGGATCTTTCACCTGGTCACTCATGCCTTTTTCAAGGCGCTGCTGTTCCTGGCCGCCGGTGCGGTCATTCACTGCCTGCATCACGAACACAATATTTTCCGCATGGGCGGCCTGCGGACACGCCTGCCGATCGTGTTCTGGAGTTTTATGATTGGCTCCGCGGCGCTGGCCGCGCTGCCGTTTACCGCCGGCTTCTACAGCAAAGACCCAATCCTGTTGAGCGCCTTCCTATTCCCGGGCATGGGTCCACTGCTCTGGTTTGGCGGCTTGTTGGGCGCGGCCCTAACCGCTATCTACAGTTTCCGGCTGGTGTTCATCGTGTTCTTTGGTGAGACCCAGACCGAGCCCGACAAACAACCGGGCTGGCGCATGTCGCTGCCGCTGGCCATTCTCTGCCTGATGTCGATCATCGGCGGCTGGATCGTGCTGCCACTGGATGGTTCCCTGCCGAGCGGCGAACATCCGCACGTCTCTATGGCCGTGGACTGGATATCCATCGCCATCCCCATTGTTGGCGTGGGTCTGGCCTACCTGCTGTTCCTGGGCAAGCAACTCTCCCACGAGGCGCTGGTAAATTCAGCAACCGGGCAATGGCTGGCCAGGTTCTGGCATAGCGGTTGGGCCATGGATGCCATCTACGATCTTCTCTGGGTCCGCCCCTATAACGGCCTGGCCCGCCTGCTTGAGAGCGAGCCCCTGGACCTGGTCTACGACGGTATCGCCAACGTCAATGTACGGGCCCACCGAAGCCTGGCGGCACTGCAAAATGGCCACCTACGCTGGTATGCCACGGCCATGGTCGCGGGCCTGATGATGCTGATAGGCATCGTGGCGGGAGTTCCCTGATGCTGATGGTGATCCTCATTGGGCTGTTACTGGTTGGCGGCGTCGTGGCCGGCCTCAGCCAGCGCATCGATAGCCAAGCCCCGCGCTGGGTGTCAGTGGGCATGCTGGCCCTGGCTATCATCTACCTGGCTGCCGTTACTGCCCGCATCCCCCCCGAACAAATGTCCCTGGTCACCGACCCCAGCCAGCCCAACAGTTGGTTGATGTACTACCGCACCGACTGGATTCCTCGTTTCGGTATTTCCTTTGAACTGGCTATGGACGGCGTCAGCCTGATTTTGGTGTGGCTCACACTGTTACTGGGTGTCGTGGCGGTTATTTCATCCTGGGACGAGATCGATGATCAACCTGGCTTTTTCCAGACCAACTTATTGTGGACTCTGGCCGGCGTGGTCGGGGTCTTCCTGGCACTGGACCTGGTGCTGTTTTTCCTGTTCTGGGAAGTGATGCTGATTCCCATGTACTTCCTGATTGCAATCTGGGGACACGAGGATAAATCCTATGCCGCCATGAAGTTTTTTATTTTCACCCAGGCCAGCGGCCTGCTGATGCTGCTTTCCATATTGGCTTTGGCCTCCGTCAACCAGGCGGCCACCGGCGAGTACAGCTTCAGCTACTTCGACTTGCTAGGCACCCAATTCGATTCGCAGCAAGGCTTCTGGATCATGTTGGGTTTCTTCATTGCCTTCGTGGTGAAACTGCCAGGCTTCCCAGTACACACCTGGTTACCGGATGCGCACACCCAGGCACCCACTGCCGGCAGCGTGATTCTCGCGGGCATCTTGCTTAAAACCGGCGCCTACGGGCTGCTGCGTTTCGCCATTCCGCTGTTTCCCGATGCCGCCCGGGAGTTCGCGCCAATCGCCATGGGCCTGGGGGCTGTCGGGGTTATTTACGGGGCGCTGTTGGCCTTCGGACAATCCGACTTCAAACGCCTGGTGGCGTACAGCAGTGTCAGTCATATGGGATTTGTACTGCTCGGGCTCTACGCCTGGAATGCGTTGGCGGTGCAAGGGGCAATCATGCAGATGGTCGCCCACGGGGTCAGTACCGCGGCACTGTTCATGATGGCCGGTGCACTGCAGCATCGCCTGCACACGCGCGACATGGATCGCATGGGGGGACTCTGGCACAACGCCCCACGCATGGGTGCCTGCGCCATGTTCTTTGCATTGGCGTCTCTGGGTTTGCCTGGCATGGGTAATTTTGTAGCGGAGTTCCTGGTCTTGCTGGGACTGTTCGCAGTCAATCCCTGGCTCACTGCCATCGCCGCACTGGGGCTGATTACCGCGGCGATTTATTCCTTGATCATGATGCAAAAAACTTTCCAGGGAACGCCAGATACCGGCCTGGCAATGGCAGATTTTGGCAGTCGGGAAATGCTGACCATGGCCGCGATGATGTTGGCACTGCTGTGGCTGGGCTTGTATCCCCAGCCCATCCTGGCCCTGGCTCAACCGGTGATTGATGGCCTGCTGGCCGGAGGTGCACCGTGACCCTGGCTTCCCTGCAGGCGATATCACCGCTGTTGGTACTGGGTGGTGGTGCGATCGTGATCATGCTCGCCATTTCTGTCACCAGGAACCTGGCAGTGACCTATTGGCTCACCCTGGGATCGCTGTTAGCGGCGGCCGCAGCCAGCATCCTGGCGCAGCAGTCAGACACGGTGCAGTTGACGCCCCTGTTGCGCAACGATTCCTTCAGTGCCTTTTTCTCTGCCTTGTTTTGCGGCGCCGCCGCCATCACTGCGGTGCTGTCCCGGGCTTACCTATCATCCCGTGAAGGCCAGAACGAAGAGTATTTCCTGCTGTTGCTGCTCTCTACCATGGGCGCTTCTACCCTCGCCTACGCCACCCACCTGGTTTCCCTGATGCTGGGACTGGAGTTGATGGGGGTTGCCCTCTATGCACTCATCGCGTATCCGGACCGGGGCGAACAACCGCTGGAAGCGGCAATTAAATACCTGGTACTTTCAGGTGCGGCATCGGCCACCCTGCTGTTCGGCTTTGCACTGCTCTACGCCACCCTGGGCGCCCTTGATTACCCGACCATCGGCGAGAGATTGCTGACGGACGGCGTTCACCACAGCACATTGCTCCTCGCCGGCGGTGCCATGATTTTTGCCGGGGCGGCGTTCAAGTTAAGCGCTGTGCCGTTTCATATGTGGACACCAGACGTGTACCAGGGGGCCCCCGCACCGGTCACCGGCTTCCTCGCCGCCGTGTCAAAAGCTGCGGTGTTCGTCGCTATATTGCGCTGGTTCCTCGACTCCAATCTCTACCTCTACACCTCTGTCCTCGATGGCATTGCAGTGATTGCTGCCGCTTCAATTATCATCGGCAACCTGCTGGCCTTAATGCAGGACAACGTCAAGCGGCTGCTGGCCTATTCTTCCATTGGGCACATGGGCTACCTGCTGGTCATACTGGTTGCCTGCGGTTGGTCACCAACACCAGCATTGGCGGTGGAAGCGGGCAGTTTCTATGTGGTCGCCTATATCGTCACCACCCTGGCCGCGTTCACATTGCTGGGGATTATTTCCCGCGACAGTGGCGATGAGGATCTGGCGCAGCGCAGCGACCTCACTGGCCTGTTCTGGCGCAGCCCGGTGCTGGCAGTGCTGTTCGCCCTGTCGCTATTGTCCCTGGCTGGCATTCCGTTGACGGCGGGCTTTATCGGCAAGTTCTACATTATCAACGCCGCCATTGAGGCCGGCCTGTGGCGATTGCTGGCCATCGTGCTGATCGGCAGTGCCATCGCCATCTTTTATTACCTGCGCCTCATCTTCACGATGTCGCAGGCAATCGACGGCGCCCCGGCGGCGCAGTCACTGGCCGGAACCCGCTGGATCATTGCCACACTGGTTCTGTTAATCCTGTATTTGGGCGTATTGCCGCAATCACTGATGAGCTTTTTGCGGACTATACTATGAAGACGAATTATTTGGGGAGTCTAAGGAGAAGTTAGATGCTGAGGTCAGTAGAGCTAAAAGACTACATGCTGGTGCATCCCGTTACTGTCAATGCTGAGGCAGACATGGGTGAGGCCATCAAGGTCATTATAGACAACAAAATATCGGGCCTGTGCGTGACCGACGACGAGGGGCGGTTGGTCGGCATCCTGTCGGAGCTGGATTGTTTGCGCGCCATTCTCAGCGCCACCTACAACGAGGGTGGGATTGGCATGGTGCGCGAGTACATGGCCAGCGACAACCTGGTAGTCGCAAACCCTCACGAAGATATCACCGATGTGGCCCAGGATATGTTGCGCAAGAACAAGCGTCGTCGTCCCGTTGTTGAAGATGGTAAGCTGGTGGGCCAAATCACCTGTAGACAACTGCTAAGCGCCGTCATGAGGTTTAGCTCCTAGGAAGCGTGCCGGACAACATATCAGTCAGACATGCCCAGTCGCTACTGCGACTGGCAGGTCTGCCCAGGGACGAAATTCGTTCCGACCTATTGGACCTGAAGCTACCCCTGGTACTGCTGCAGGATACCGCGCTGGACAGTGCCGAAATTTCGGCAGATGACTACGGCCGGCTCTTCATACACCTGATAAAAAAACTGCAGATCAATCTGCATGAAGATGAATCTGCGCTCAGTGGCGCCCTGGAATTCAGCGCCTACCGCATGTTGTACCTGGCTATGGCCCATTCACAAAATTTGCGGCAGGCCCTGCAGCGCGCCGCCGTTTATTTCCACCGCTTCGAGGCCCGGGGCGACAGCTTTACCATCGAGAATTCCCAAGATCGGGCTTATTGCCGCTTTGAGTTCAGCGGCGACTCAGACAGCAGTGGTCTGGCAGCGCCGGAGAATTTCGATATGGGCCAGCTCAACTGGCTCAGGGGAGACACAGGCCGCGCACTTTCTGTCTCCATGTGGCATCGACTATGCGGTTGGTTCGTCGGCACCAACATAGACCTGCTCGGCGTTGAATTGGCGCAAGATGCGCCGCAGGAACTGCAGCCCTACCAGGAGATGTTTGCCGCAACCGTGACATTCAATAGTGAAAGCTACGCCTTCTATTTTGATCCCCGCTACCTGGAATTTCCCATCGTCCAGGGCGATGCGGCGGTAGACAAGCTGCTACAGACTTATCCCGCCGAATTGCTAAAGCTTGATCCTCGCAACAACAGCGTCTCCAGCCGGGTGCGCTCTCTTCTCGGCACCGATTTCCAGCGCGAGTTACCCGGCCTGCAGCAAGTGGCGGAGCGACTGCATATGACCACCCCAACACTGCATCGGCGCCTGCAGAATGAGAGCACCTCGTTCCAGCAGATCAAAGACCATCTGCGCCGGGATATTGCCCTCGAGCAGCTGGACGACAGCGAGGTCACAACCAGCCAGGTGGCCGAACTGCTGGGATTTTCCGACAGCAGCACCTTTCACCGGGCCTTCAAGAAGTGGACCGGCGTAACCCCCACGGAGTACCGCCAGCAGCAAGAAAGCTAAAAGGGGTCAGTACCCTTTTCTATGCTTTTAGCTGAAAATTTCTGCCTGTAGCGATTGATAAAGTTCGCAATTGTGGAAAAACCGACCAGACTTAGAATGGTTGCTCAAATAACGGGAGAACAAAGCATGAGCTATTTCATCACGGGTGGTACCGGGTTCATCGGCAAGAACTTTATCAACAAGCTGAAGGATCGCGAGGGCAATATCTACGTGCTGACCCGGGCAGGGTCCGAACACAAATTTGAAGCACTGCAGGAGCGTTTCGGCGCTGGCAGTGAGCGACTGGTTCCCATCACCGGCGACCTCAGGGAGAAAAACCTGGGCCTGGGCAAAGAAGTGATCGCTGAGCTCAAGGGCGATATTCAGCACTTCTGTCATTTTGCCGCCATTTACGATATCGGCGCTGATGCCGAATCACAGATTGCCACCAATATTGATGGCACCCGCCACGCGGTGCAGCTGGCCGAGAAACTGGAGGCCGGTTGCTTCCAACACGTCAGTTCCATCGCCGCCGGCGGTCTCTACAACGGCACTTTCCGCGAGGACATGTTCGATGAAGCGGAAAACCTGGAACACCCCTATTTCGCGACCAAGCATGACTCGGAAGGCATCGTCCGCGACGAGTGCAAGATCCCCTACCGTATCTACCGTCCCGCCATGGTGGTCGGTCACTCCAAGACCGGCGAGATCGACAAGATCGACGGCGCCTACTACTTCTTCAAGACCCTGCAGGGGTTTCGCAAGGCCCTGCCCCCCTGGTTTCCGATGATCGGTATTGAGGGAGGCTACTTTAACGTGGTACCGGTCGACTACGTGGTCGACGCCATGGACCACCTTGCCCACCTGCCGGATCGCGACGGCGATTGTTTCCACCTCAGTGACCCCGAGCACCACAGCATGGGCAACCTGATGAACATCTTTGCCGAGGCCGGCCATGCACCGAAGTTCAGCATGCGCCTGGATATGCGCGTGTTCAGCTTTATCCCAAAATTCGTGCGCGAAACCCTGGCTGGCTTACCGCCGGTGAAACGCATCATCAGCACCATGCTGGCCGACATGGGCCTGCCGGATTCAGTCACCATGTTCATGGACTACCCCACCCGCTACGACAATCGCGACACCGAGCGCGCCCTCAAAGGCAGCGGTATCAGTTGTCCGAGCCTGCCCACCTACGCGGGCACTATCTGGGACTACTGGGAGCGCAACCTGGACCCCGACCTGTTCATCGACCACTCGCTGGAAGGCAACGTGAGTGGCAAGATTGTGATGATTACCGGCGCCTCCTCGGGCATCGGCAAGCACTCTGCCATCCGCCTGGCGGAAGCGGGTGCCCATGTATTGTTGATAGCCCGTTCGGCTGACAAATTGGAAGAGACAGCCCAGGAAATTGCCGAGCTGGGTGGCGTATCCACTTCCTACACCGCCGACATCTCCGACCTGGAAGACTGTGAACGCCTGACCACGGAAGTGCTGAAAAATCACGGCTTCGTCGACATCCTGATCAATAACGCCGGCCGCTCGATTCGTCGCTCCATCGAATTGTCTTTCGATCGTTTCCACGATTTCCAGCGCACCATGCAGATCAACTACTTCGGTGCCATCAAGCTTATCTGCGGGCTGGGGCCCTCCATGCTGGAGCGAAAAGCCGGCCACATCATCAATATTTCTTCGATCAGCGCTCTAACGCCAAGCCCACGCTTCTCTTCCTACGTGGCCTCAAAGAGCGCCCTCGATGCCTGGACTCGCTCTGCTGCGGTGGAGTTCAGCGACCGCAATGTGCGCTTTACCACCATCAATATGCCGTTGGTACGCACCCCCATGATTGAGGCAACTACCGTGTACAACCATATGCCGGTACTGTCTCCCGACGAGGCAGTGGACATGATTGTCGACGCAGTAATCAACAAGCCCAAGCGCATCGCCACACCGATGGGTATCTACCTGCAGGTGATGACAGCACTGGCGCCGAAACTGTCCGAGGTCATGATGAACACGGTATTCCGCATGTTTGAAGACTCCTCTGCAGCCAAGGGCGACAAAAAGCCAGAGCAAGTGGAAGTATCCAGCGAGCAGGTAGCCCTGGCTTCCCTGATGAAAGGGGTGCACTTCTAGTGCAACAGTTAACTGGAATGGACGCCATGTTTCTCCACACGGAGATGGATGGCTTCCCCATGCATATCGGCGGTGTGTCGATTTACAACCAGGCTACCGCCCCCGGCGGACGCGTACGCTTCAAGGACATTCTCAACACCTTCGAATCGCGTCTGCACCGCTCACCGATCTTCCGCCGCAAGCTGCTGGAAGTGCCGATGGGTCTGGATCAGCCCTACTGGATAGATGACGCCAAATTTGACCTGGAGTACCACGTGCGCCACATCGCCCTGCCGCAACCCGGCGATTGGCGCCAGCTGTGCATCCAGGTGGCACGTTTACACGCACAACCGCTGGATATGGCCCACCCCTTGTGGCAGGTCTATGTCATTGAGGGCCTGAACAATGTCGCTGATGTGCCCAAGGGCAGCTTCGCACTTTATGTGAAGGTGCATCACGCCGCCATGGATGGCGCAACCGGCATGCATTTTTTCTCCGCCTTCAACGACATGGAGCCCAACCCACCGGCAGAAAACATTCCCGATTGGATAGTGACACCCACCCCCAGCAAAACCCGCTTACTGGGCAAGGCGTACATAAACAACCTGCGCAAGCCCAAGCAGTTCTACGACTTGATTCGCAATGCCGGCCCGGCTCGTAAGCGACTCGCGCAGGGTAAAGAGGATGAGCGCTTTGCCAGCCTTGATGACAAGGAAGCCACCCGTTTCAATGTGGGTGTATCCAACCATCGGGTCGTCGAGGCGCGCAAATTTGATTTTGAGGAGGTGCGGACCATCAAGAATGGTGTCGCCGGCGCCACCATCAACGACACCGTGCTCACTATCATCGGCGGCGCCATGCGCAAGTACCTTGAAGCCAAGGGTGAGCTACCTGAAACCAGTATGGTCGCGGGTTGCCCCATCGACGTGCGCGATGAAAAGGAGGCTATGGACGGTGGCAATATGATCGGCCTGATGAACGTGGCCCTGCGCACCGACATCGCCGATCCCCTGCAGCGACTGGAAGCAGTTCACCAGGAAGCTAACCGTTCCAAGGCCTACGCCGAAGCGCTGGGTCCCCGCATCGGCATGGACATCGCCGACACAGTTCCCGGCGGCATCATCTCCAGTGTCATGCGGCTATCTGTGGCTGCTGGCATGGCGGAAAAGAACATCCTGCAACATACCATTGTCACCAATGTGCCGGGCTCACCGTTTCAGTTGTACCTGTGCGGCGCAGAAATAATCGATTCCTTCGGCATTGGCGTACTGGCACCGGGCATGGGTTTGTTTCACACGGTCACCAGTGCGGTGATGAACAAACAGGGCACGATTATTATCGCCGCCGTATCCTGCCGCGAAATCATGCCCGACCCCGAGTTCTACGCCGAGTGCCTGCAGGCATCGTTCGATGAGCTCAATCTGACCGTCAGCAAACCTAAACGACGGAGACCAAAAAAGGCCGCCTGAGACAAGCGCTCACGTTACACTAGGGGCATGTTGAATCTGCGTACCCTGGTGATACCTCTCACTAGCGCCGCCATCTTCGCGATGTGCGGCGCTATTCTTTGGGCTGGGCAAAATTCCGAAGAAGCTGCCAGGCTTGCGATCAGAGCCACCGCGGCGACCTCCTTCCTGTTGTTGTGCCTGGCTTTTTCTGCGCGACCACTGCGACAGCAAATTGGCGACCGCTGGCTACCGGTTCTGCAGGCGCGGCGGCGGATCGGTATCTCTTTTGCGATCTCTCATACATTCCACCTCTTTGCTATCATCAATCTGGTGCAGGTTGCCTTTGCCGGCGATTACAGCAAGCTTGACGCCATCGTCCCGGGGGCCGGGGTTTATGTTCTGATTTACCTGATGGCACTAACTTCCAATGATGCTTCCGTGCGGTGGTTGGGCGCAAAGAACTGGCGGCGATTCCACACCCTGGTCGGCTATCTATTGCTATTCATCTTCACCGGCAACTACCTGTCAGGCGCCATAGAGGAAGGCGGTCATTACTGGCTCTATGTCGCACTCGGCCTGACAGTGCTCATCCTGCGCCAGCGCTATAGATTCCAGAAGGTCTAAATTCGATGCCACCCAATTACGATGATATCTTCCACATGGCCTGCGAGCGTAAGGGCGGTGAGAAGCAACTCAAACGACTGTTGCCAAAAACTGTTTCTCGCAACAAGCTCAAGAAACTCCCATCAGACCGGTACCTGGCGGAGTTCAGTAAAAAGATTTTCCAGTCCGGTTTCGTTTGGCGGGTGGTAGAGAGCAAGTGGGACAACTTCGAGGAGTTGTTCTGGGGCTTTGATGTCGACAAGTTAATCATGATGCCTGACGACATGTTGGAGCGAAAAGCCCAGGACAAGCGCATCATTCGGAACCACCGCAAGATTGTTGCTATTCGCGACAACGCCATGATGATTGCAGACACCCAGCGCGCCGAGAGCAAAAGCTTCGGCGAGTTCATCGCCCAGTGGCCGCAGGATGACGTGACCGGTCTGTGGTTGTATCTGAAAAAACACGGCTCGCGCCTGGGCGGCAACACCGGCCCCTACGCCCTGCGCAATCTCGGCGTCGACACCTTCCTGTTGACCCGCGACGTTGAAGGCTTCCTGCGCTTACATGACATCGTCGACACAGGTATTACCAGCAAGGCGGCGCTCGCCGCGGCCCAGGGTTATTTCAACGATTTGAGGGAGCAATCGGGTGGCAGCTTGTCAGAGCTGAGCAGGCTGGTTTCTTTCAGTTTTGGCGAGAACTGGCAGGGCCTCGCCTGATACGCTGGGGAGAGAGCAGCGACTACTCCTCCGGCAGCGGAGACCATTGCTCAGCGGCGTGGGCGGCAAAACCCCGCCCCGCCTCGTCGTACAGATTGAAGCTGGAGATGCCCTGCTCCCGCAGTTCATCTGCCTCCTCCTGGAAGCGCACCACGGCGGCAATCGAGCCCTGGAAGCCCTTACCGCGCAACAATTGACTGACCAGTTTGTTCTCCTCGTGATTGCTTAATGCCAGCATTACCATTTGCAACTGCTGGAGATCGACCCCGGCCCAGAAGTCGGGATCGCTGGCGTCCGCCGCCAGAACCTTGCGCCCCTGCCCGCGATGCCCCGCCAGTTTTTTGTCATTGTCATCCAAGCCGATCACACAATCGCCGTATTGCTCATGCATGGCACAATAGGCGCCGGTGCCGATGCTTCCCATACCCAGTATGCAGACGCGCGCGCCCATCAGATCGCAGTTGGGCCCACTAACATCAGCCTGGCGAAAACGGGCCAGGAAGTCGTGCCACTGGTCATACAGCACATGGGATTTCATATTCAGTGGTGAACTGATCAAGAAGCTGACCGCCACCACCAGCGACAGGGCCGCCGACCACTGCGCGTCCAGCCAGGCGGACTGAACCGCCACCGCCACCACGATCAGGCCAAACTCGCTGAAGTTGGTAAGACTCAGCGAAGCCAGGAAAGCGGTGCGCTGGCCAGTGTGAAACCGCGTCAGCAGTAGGAAATACAAGGGCGGCTTTATCAGGGCCAGCCCGCCGATGAAAATGGCCAGCAGCATTACATTGGTGTCGGGCCATCCGCCCAGACCGATGGAGAGGAAAAAGCCCACCAGGAACAGGTCTTTGAAGTGCAGCAGGTTCTCGGACAATTCCTTGGCCTTCGGATCGCCGGCCAGCCAGAAGCCCAAAATCAGGGCGCCGAGATCGCCCTTGATACCGACGGATTCAAATACTTCAGCACCGAGAATCGCCAGGGTCAGGCCAAACAGGGTGAACAACTCGCCGTGGCCTGCCAGGCTCAGCAAACGCAAGACGACACCGCGCAGGGGTATCAACAGTAGCAGCCAGAGAGAGGCCAACTCCGGCACCTTTCCGGCGGAAAATCCGAGGAACACGACCGCTGCAATATCCTGAATGATGAGGATACCAATTGCGACATTGGCATGCCGGGATGCCATTTCTCCCCGCTCCTGCATGATTTGCATCACGAATACCGTGCTGGAAAATGTCAGCGCAAAGGCGAGGATCAGGACAGCGTTAACATCCAGGCCGAGGGAAGGCATCAGCTGCGCAGCGGCATAGAGCAACAAGCCGAAGAATAGTTGCAGCAGCCCCATGTGCACCACTGCGGTACCCCAGATCCGGGTTTGCAGCAGATCCTTCAGCTCCATCTTCAGGCCAATAGAGAACAGCAGTAGGGTGACGCCCAGATCGGCGATGATGGAAATGAATTCCCCCGGCACCACCTCGAATTCATGCAATACAAAACCGGCCGCCAGGTAACCCAGTAGCGCGGGCATACCCACACTGCGGGCAAGGATACCGCAGAGCAGTGCACAAACAATCACAATCGGATCAAACATGGCACCAGCTTACCTCCCCCGCGGCTTTCATTCCAAGGGTTCTGGAATCCAGGGGTTCTGCTAGACTCCCTGCTCATAACAATCACCACACTGCATCCGGGAACAACACTTGCCCAGCGCTGACCAACGACTGATACACATAATAGGCATGTACAAGTGCGGCACCTCCTGGCTTGCCCATGTGTTGGCCGCGCACCCGGAGGTCATCGCCTGGCGCGAGTTCGACATTATCCGGGCCGTTTACGAAAACCGGCACGGACCTGTTCCCAGTCGTGTGCTCAACCGACTCCTGAGATTCCTCGGCCTGCCACCACGGGAAGCGCCTCAACAGCAGTTGTCACTTCGACAACACGACGATGTCATGCGTGAACTATTTTGCGGACGCGGCTGGATTCCCATCATGGGTGAGGACAGCCGGGTCGCTGCTGACGCCCTCGACTTCAGCAACAGCGATCAGTTTCTCGACCAACTGATCGCGTTGGGGGAATACCAGCTGCAATCAGACGACGCCCCTTTACTGGAACCTCAGAATTTCAGTAACACGTTGGGCATCGTCAACTCTCGGCGCAAAGACCTGTTGCGATTTATCGAACAAGTTCGCGACACCAGCGATCTCTCTCGGGTACCTAACTTTTACTTCGAATACTTACAGGGGCAGTGTCGGCCCGGCACACCGATCGTGCTCAAAGCGGCTGACCAGATCATGTGCCTGGACCAGCTGCAGGCCAGTTCACCGCTATCAACCAAGATCGTGATCATGCGCGATGGCCGTGACGCTGCCATATCGGCGCTGCACTTCGGCGAGCTGATGAAAAAATGGGATGCACCGTGGCAAGGCAAACCATTGAGTTATCACGATCGACTCAGGGGCTGGGCCACCCGCGCATCAGCCCTGGCTCACCAGTGTGCGCAACACGATATATTGGTGCTGCGCTACGAGGATTTGCAGCGAGACTTTACCGGCACCTGTCGGGCCTTGTTTAGCCGCCTGGGCATCAGCAGCAATGATGAACTCATCGACTCGATCTATGCGCAAACGAATTTCGCTGCGGTCACCGGCGGCCGCCAGCCCGGACAGGCTGCGGAAAATGTCGTGCGCAAGGGGGTGATCGGCGAATGGAAGGAGACACTGAGTCCAGCTGAAGCCCGAGAGGCATGGCGGATCGCCCACATCGAGTTAACCCGGTTCGGTTACACTGAGTCCGGCGAGTACGAAAAATCTGCGCTGTGCAACCTGGCTACAGTCGACTGAGCACGGCTTCGTAGAGCTGCATGTCCAGGCTCACACAAGCGTCTACTGCCTTTTTCTCCTGCACGGAAAGTTGCGAGTACTGCAATCGCTGCAGCGTGACATTAACATGCCGTGCCCGCGCACTTCGCTGCCCCCCATAACAGTCGAAAACCTGTTCCTGGAACTGCTCAAATTTCTCGATCACACCCAGGTGCTCAATGCGGTCCAGGTTCGCCAGCGCCACCGACAAAATGTCGTGATCCTGCTCCTGGTTCTGTGCTGCTGCCGCGAATTCACGCCGTTCCGCCGTGGAATAGCCATAGCCCAATTGCCAGCACTGGGCGTTATCCACATTCATACTCACTCCCGGCAGATCGTATTCCAGGAACTCCAGCAAACTCAGGTCCGCGGGTAAGCCGCCAATCAGTGGGCGATTCTTGCCAGGATTGATCGAATAGGAGTACAGCGATAACAAGCGCTCCACCGGGTGGCGCATCAACGTAGCCCTTATGGCATCGGCATCACTGGTAAAACGAAAGCCCAGATGACCCATAAAGACCTGCGGCGGACTGGAGTCCAGGTTGGCAAATTCCGGAAAGCGCCCCAGCTTTGGCTCGGATACAGGTAGCGCGCCGGAAATACCTGTTTGAAAAAATTGCGGGTAGAACTACCGCCCGCCTTGGGTATGTGCATGAAAACAAAATTGCGCTCCAGCCGGCCGGGTGGCCGGCTGCCAAACAGGGCGTCGCGCAGGCGATCCCGGTACCAGCGGCGGTAGTAATAGAACTCACTGCGAAGAACAGCCCTGGATTTCACACTTGTGCCTCTACCTGTCGCGCCTGGTACACAGTCATGAGCCCGCCCACGATCACCAAACCACTACCCACTAGTGACCAGGCATCCGGCACCTGCTCCCAGATCAGCCAACCCCAGAGCCCGGCCAATACCACGGCAATATAATTGATGGGGGCGATGGCAGATGCCGGCGCCATGCTGTAGGCACGGGTATAGAGATTTAGCGCGAAATAAATAGTGACCCCCACGTACACCATTCCCAGCCAGGCCTGCCACGGCAGCCCTGAGTAGTCACCAATACTGAATGGCGCCACGCAAAGCAGTGACAGGGAAAAGGTGTAAAACAGAATTCGTGTCGGCGGCTCTGTACTCGCCAACCGTCGCGTCGCCACCATGGAAATAGAGAGGGTAAAGGCCGATACCACCCCGGCCAGGTGCCAGAGACTGAAGCCCTCGGTGCCGGGCCGCAGAATCACTGCTATACCAAGAAAGCCTACTGTGAGTGGCCACCAGGCACGGCCGGCAACCCGTTCGCTACTCATGGCCCACATCACCAGGGGCACCGTCAGCGGCGCACTTTGCCGCAACAGCATCGCATCCATCATGGGAATGCGATCAATGCTGGCATAGAACAGGTAAAAGCCGAACACCCCGACTACAGCTCGAAACACATGCAGGGGCAGGCGCTGAGTCTTGAGTCCGGCAGGCCCCAGCGGCAGGATGCGCGGCACACACATCAGCACACACACCAGGTACAGAACCGTTACGATAGCCGCGGTACTGGCGTAGCCCGAGACATACTTGGTCGTCGCTATCGCAGTGCTGGCAATGACCACCATCAGGAAGGACAGGTATACCGCGGTGCGAACAGGATTTTCAGGTTGCGTCAAAAGCTACTCATTAAAAAGCCCGACAGGGCCGCGTTGTTGGGCGACAGGGTCGGTGACACCTGCTTTTTGATATCCGCCAACAGCTTCTGGTAACCCTGGTAGAACGCCCACGACGGTGTCGGCTTGTACTCCAGGCCCTCCACCTCCAGGTAGGCGAGAATGCCCTTGGCGGTGGTGGGTTTCACAAAAGCTTCTGTGCGCGGGGAAAAATAGAAAGGCACCACCGAGATCACCGACCACTTGGCCAACTTGTGGTGGGCTAGCATGCCTAATAGCTCTTCGAAGCCTTGGCGTTTACTGCGCCCGTACAAGCGCTTTTCCATGGCGTCTGCCAGGGCCTGCTTTTCATGGGTATTAAGCGCGTTGATAAAGTCCCGGAAGCGCGGCTTTTCAAAACGCGACACCATGGAGGAACGACTGACAATTTTCAGAATGGTATCGGCCAGCTTCTCCGGTTGATTGAAGGAGCTGCGGCCCAGGTTGTCACCCGCAAACACCACCAGTTTATCCACGTCGTGCTTCTTCTTGATATAGGCCATGCCCGGGTCATCAAACCCACCGGGGAAGCGCTGCATAAAATTGGACTCTGCCTGTTTCAGCTTGTCGATATTCATTGCCAATAATTCCTCTTGCTAAGACACCAGCTCACTCACGTCTACAATATATAGCTGCCTCGAGCCCTCATGCACAGAATCTATACACACCTGGGTGCCATCGCGATTCCAGCGTGGGTGCAGGTCGCAGCGATTGTGCTTGCCCAGGTCGGGCGGCGTGTAAAAACTCCCGATGTTATAGCGCTGGTTTGCCTCCGTGTCATACAGGATCAGCAATCGCTCGTCGGTCTCCTTGTCGGGATAGGTATCCGACAACAACCAGCGCCCGGCAGGAGAATACGTCATGTGGCCATTCTCTGTCAGAAGTTCTCGGCCCAATACCTCCACCGAACCACCGTCACAGTCCTGGTAGAGATGGTAGTGAATGCTGCCAGTGTGCGGGCCCCACACGATAACCGTGTCATTGTCTCGCCAGGCTGGATGCGAAATCTGGTGCTCAGATTTCTCGTAATCGAAGGTGCCCACGGCCTCCGGGTCGAAATCGTCCGCCAGTTGTGGCAGCGGATGATCTGTGCATTCCAACAGACGCAAGTCTGTGCCGTCGGGGTTACAAGAAAACAGGCGGTGCAGGAAACAGGTTTCATCGGTGACCCGCTCAGTCCAGCGATGAATAAAAAGAAATCGGTCTGAGCCCGGGCTCATTTCCAGATGAGTCGCCCAGTGAATGGCTTTGTCCATAGATGGCACCGGCTGGAATTCACGCAATCGCGCCAGGCTCACAATCAACTGGTGCTCACCACTGGCCAGGTTCATATGGTGAATGCCGTCATCGGCTGGCGCCAGTGCCAATTCGGGTTCAGCGCCAGTGGCGCGATAGCCAATGGTTTTGTGGGTGACTTCGAAGCGGGAGTAATCCACACACAGGGCGTATTCGCCATTGGCCGCAACCACGTAGATCGGCAGTGGCAGTCGACAAGTCTCGCCGCTCTCCAGGTCGTGTACCGCCGAGACAAAATCCGGGTACACCGCCCCGTCGCCCTTGCCTTCTCCATCACTCTCTCTATCAAACCGCTGATTAAAGATAACCCGGCGACCGGCGCTGTTTTCCAGCCATTGTAATTGGCAACCCATCTGCCAGTTCCAGGTACTGGTTTCGGCAAAGCCATGAAAACTGTCGTCATCGAGATCAAAATAACCGAGCTGTGCCCGCTCGGAGCCGTCGAGCTCAGCCGTCATCATATTGACCCGGTCCGCCAACAGTCGACCGCCGTCCGGGCTCCAGATGTGCTTGTTATAGTAGCCGTAGAAATGGTGCGGTTCCCCGGCGCCCACCCGCCGCACCGGGCAATAGTGGTCAATACCGAGTACATCCGTCATTACTTACTCCAGGTAGCGGGACTGGCGTCTATGTTGCATCAGGCCCTGGTACAAACTGAATAAACACATCAGCACCAACACCAACGACAGCGGCCGGGTCAGCAATTGTACGGCAAAGGCCAGCCAATCACCCTGCACCAGCGCCAGCGAGCGGGCTAACTCACCCTCCGCCAGGGAACCCAGCACCAGGCCCAACACCAGTGGCGCTCGCGGCACGGCGAACACGTTCAACAGGAACCCCAATGCGCCTATCGTCAGCATAATCAGCACATCATCAAGGGCACTGCGCATGGAATAGGTGCCCACCAGGGCCAGCACCAGGATGGCCGTGGCCAGGATGGAGGCTGGCAGGCGCACCACGTGTACAAAATGCCGGGCCACCAGCAGGCCTACCGGTACCAGCAACAGGTTGGATACCAGAAGGCTGAGAATAAAACCATAGGCGATATCGGCATTGCTGGTGAACAGGTCGGCACCCGGTTTAAGACCGTGAATCAACAGGCCGCCCAACAGTATGGCGGTGACTGGATTACCGCGAATGCCGAGGGTCATCAGCGGAATCAGGGTGCCGCCCGTGACCGCATTATTGGAGGTTTCACAAGCCAGTAGGCCGGCCGGCGAACCCTTGCCAAAGCGATCGCTATCGCTTGCCGCGCGCTTGGCCGCATCGTAGGCGATAAAGCCACCGACACTGGAACCCACCCCCGGAATAATGCCCACCACGATACCGATCAGGCTCGAACGCAGCAGGTTGACCTTCTGCCGCAACACCTCCCCCAGGTAGCTGTAGGGGTTATTGCTGTCGAGGCGGCCGGCCTCCGCATTGGGTTTGAGCCGGCGTGCCACCAGGTCGATCACCTCGGGAATAGAGTACAAACCAATCAGCGCCACCACCAGCGGCACGCCGTCGTAGAGAGAGGGGAGGCCTGCGGTAAAGCGCATATCGCCGGTTATCGGATGGCTGCCAATGGTGCTCAACAACAGGCCCAGCCCACCGGCGATCAAACCCTTTTCCATGGCGCCCGCGGAAAGCGAGGCGATCACCGTGATGCCGAATACCGCCAGCAGGAAAAATTCCGGCGGGACGAAACGCAGGGAAAAGGTCGCCAGCATGGGTGCCAACAGCAACAATGCCAGCACACTTAGTACGCCGCCAATCGCCGAACCAAAGGTGGCAATAGCCAGCGCTCGCATCGGTTGTCCCTGCTGTGCCATGGGGTAGCCATCCAGCAGGGTGGCCACCGCCGATGGCGTACCGGGAATATTGAAGAGGATGGCAGAAATTGCACCGCTGTAAGTGGAAGCCACATAGACACCCCCCAGCATCGCCAACCCCACCGTGGGTGGCATGGCAAAGGTTACCGGGATGAGTAAAGCCACACCCAAGGTGCTGGTCAGGCCCGGTAACACACCGATCAATGTGCCCGCCAGCACACCCGCCACAATCGCCAGCAACATCAGTGGGTCAAACAACATGGCAGCGCCGAGGGCGATATTTTCAATCATCAGAACAGCCAACTGTCGGGTCGAGTCACATCGAGCAGGCGGAAAAACAACAGGTGCACAAACAGCATCAGGCCGGCGGCGGTATTCCAGGTCCACCACCAGTCCCGCAAACCCAATACCCGCAGGGATACCAGGCAGAACAGCAGGGTCGCTAATTCAATGTTGAACAACATCACGCCCGCTACCCAGGCGATTACTGCGGCGATGACCAGCAACGCCGAACCCCAGGCTGTGATGGCAACGTTTCCCGGCGTGGGCTGGCTGCTGGTGAAAGATCGCCACAGCAAGGTCAATGCCAATATCAGCAGCAGGCTACACAGGGCGCGGGGAAACAACGCCGTGTCCGCGCTGTACACCTGGCTGACCAACAGACCAGCTACAGCAAGCAACACGATGAGCGTCGCAAACAGGCGATCTCGCAGCAGCTCAGTCACCGGCTTCTCCCGCCATCAACAGTGGCATATAGACGCTCAGCTGTGCACTGAGGCGGCCGAGATAATCGGCGAATTCTGCGCTATCCATATAGGCCAGGCGCAGATTGGCCTCGGCAGCCTGCTGCCTGAAACCGGGACTGTTGATTGCCTTCTCGAACGCGGCCGAGAGAATTTGCTTGCGCTCCGCGGCCAGGCCAGCCGGGGCAACCACACCCCGCAGCGCCAGGCCAATACTGGGAACTTTGCTGGCGCTGGCTTCCTCAAAAGTGGGCACATCCGGCATAGCCCCCAGTCGCTCTGGCGCGAATACCGCCAGTGGGCGCAGCCGACCGGCTGCTATATAGTTGGCAGCGGAGCTGGCTGAGGGAACCGCGGCGGCCACCTGTTTTCCGAGCAGCGCCGTGAGAGAGGGGCCAGAGCCGTTGAAGGGGACAAAATTAAACGCGACGCCGACGGCCTGTTCTGCCACCGCCAGCTGTAGTTCGTTATTCGACAGCGGCCCGTCGCCACTGACGCTCAGCGCACCGGCCTCAGCGCGAGCGGCAGCGAGTAACTGGGCTACGCTGCGATAGGGGCTGTCACTATGCACAACCAGTAACACCGGGTCGGCTTGCACATTGGCAATCGCTTCAAAATCCGCCATGGCAAAGGTGACACCGGGGCGCAACAACTTGAGCATTTGTATGGAAGGCGCGGTGATAAATCCCAGCTGGTAGCCATCGCTGGCAGCAGTAGCGAGGCTGGTATAACCTATCTGCCCACCGGCGCCGGCCCGATTCTGAATCACCACGCGCTGGCCCAGTTCCGTCTCAAGATGACGGCCCAACAACCGCGCAATGCCATCGACAGCGCCCCCCGGCGCGTAGGCAACGGTCAGACTGATTGGCTTGGCCGGAAAGGCGCCGCTACTGTCCTGCTCCGATAACAATACCCAGAGCACGGCGGGCACCAATGCCAATGCCAGTATTTTTGGAAACCAACGTACTAACAAATCCAAATCCCATCGATGCAGCAGCGGGGTGCTAACACGCTACCAGGTTTATGCGGGCGCCCAACCCAGCGGGAACACCTCGGGGAAATCGCTGAGGGCTTGCCCTTCTGTGGGAGTATAGTCATACAGCTTGACCGGGTCTGGAATAGCCTGGCTGCGACGATAGGTATAGTGAACATCCGGCCCCGCCCACAGGCTGGCGTGTGCACGGCGCGGGTGCGACAGCACCGCCCCACCCAGGGCCGAGTGAACAATGTGACCGTGGAACAAAATCACATCGCCGGGCTCGTAATCCCAGCCAAGAATATCGAAGGAGTCACGGCTGGCCTCAATGTCGGGCAGCTCGGGCAGGCCAGGATCGAAGAAGGAATCGAAATAGGTCCATTGATTATAAGCGTCAATACCGATCAGTCGCTCGCCCCGCGCGAAGGCCGCTTCCAGCGCCGCCGCACCGGCCGGATCTTCGCGGGGGTCGCGACCCACGGGTGGCCGATAGGTGATATTCCAGCGGTGTGAACCTCGCAGTACTTCAAGACTGGCATCGCGGGGTGCAGGATCAGCGCAGACCCATGCGCGAATCAGCTGATCGCCATCGACGTTGTAATAGCAGGTGTCCTGGTGCCAGGCACTGGCAATGATTTTTCCTGCCGGCTTGTAGAACGCCTGGTCCATATAGAAACGCACGGGACCCGCCAATACGGTACCGACGATTTCGGCAATGGGAGATTGCTCTATGAGCGCCTGCAAGCTCTCTGAACGAGTGGTGGGAAACTGGTCGATGCGCAAGGCCATGTCGATACCGGCTGACATACCGTCGGGACTGTTGTTGGCCTCCTCCACCCCAGCGGTTAGAACGTTCTGCCAATGATCATTGAGCTGCCCTTTCAGCAATATGGCACCGTCGCGATGAAACTGGGCGATTTGCTCGGAGCTGATCATTGACTTGTTGGCATCCTCGACGTCTGTGTGATGGCACTGATCGCCGCCAGCACGCGATCCGGCTGGGACCGTACCTGGTAATCCTCAGATTGGTCTATCCAGCGCACAACCCCATCTTTGTCCACCAGCAACGATGTGGGAATTGGCAGTGCAGCTATACCGTTGGGACTGAGATTTTTCTCATTGCGCAAACCGTAGCGCGTGACCACGGCTAATTCAGTATCTGCCAACATGATGGCCTGTGCGCCGTGCTTGTGGCGGCTCTTCTTGATATCTGACGAGCTGTCGATAGACACGGTAACTATCTTGATGCCGCGCGCATCCAGCTCGGGTCGTAATTCTTCCCATCGCCGCAACTCGGCGACACAGTATGGTCACCAGTGACCGCGAAAAAACTTCAGCAGAAACGGGGTACCTTGGAGCGAGGACAACTGAAAGGTATTGCCCTCGTCGTCGGGGGCAGCAAAATCAATGATGCTGTCCCCGACAGACACCAGCGGGGGTGTGCGTGACTGGCTGCTTTGTGCCCGCAAGATAAAGTAGAAGCTGGCAAGAAGCACGGCGAGTGTAGCCGCCGGGCCCCCTATCCAGCCCGGGGAATTGGCCAGGGCGTAGATACCTGTCGCCAGGCTGAAGCCCATAAGGCCGTGAAAGATAATGCGGCTGCGAGGAATATTGACCTGCTTCACTTTCCTGAGCCACACGCTAAACGTGGCCAGTGTAACGGCCAGTGCGAGCAATCCAGTCAGTGCGGCAGACATGCAGCTTACTGTTACATGATGAACTCGCCAATTCAAGCGAGCTGTGGCCAAGGGGGGATCTGACCCCAGACTATTACTGAGCTATGCCCCAGTAATTAAAGCCGGCAAAACGCGGCGTGCTGGGCAGATACATGCTGTCTATTTCAGTAATAGTGAATCCGCCCTGACTGAGCAGCTCGGGGATATCGCGATTCAGCTGGCAGCCACCGGCGATGACTTGCCAATAGGGATTGAGACGGTCCTGCCACTTGCGCACATTCTCATCCGGCGCGCGGCCATGCTCGGCAAAGATCAGGCGGCCAGCGGGCTTTAATACCCGGCGCATGCCAGCTAGCGCAGCCACCGGGTCGGGGATCGTACACAGGCTGAAGGTGACCAGTACCGTATCGATGGAATTGTCGTCGAGGGGGATTTCTTCGCCGGGTAAACCGATGAATTCAAGCGGGAATTCAATATCCGGGTTGTTCTTGCGGGCCAGCTCCCAGGAGGCCTCCGAGGGATCCAGGCCGATGACCTTCTCCACCTTATTGGGATCATAGTGTTGCAGGTTCAGCCCGGTACCGATGCCAATTTCCAGTATCTGGCCACTGGCCTGGGGAACCACCTTGCGCCGCTGATAGGTGATCGGCTTGGTACCGCAAGCGCAGTTAATAAACCGCGGCAGGATGTAATTTTCGTAAAAGCTCATCAATGACCCCTTTAGCTATACCGTTGGCTATTGCCTGTCTCAGGCAACAAGGCGAGAATGCAGCACAACTATAACAAGGTATAAGCAACCATGGCCGAATGGAACTCGCACATTACACGTCACTGCCTACTCTTCCTTATGCTGACCGGCTCACCGGTCTATGGGCAGGGCGATGGAACCCAGGTACTCGAAGAGCTGATTGTCACCGCCCGTAAGCGCGAGCAAAACCTACAGGATGTGGCGGTGGGCGTTTCCCTGCTGTCGGGAAAAGCCATGGCCGAAGCCCAGCTGAGAAACGCCACCGAGCTGACCACGCTGATACCCACGCTCAATCTGCAGGACAGCTCTGGCCCGGGAACGTCTTCTTTTAATATACGCGGTATCGGCACTCGTACTTTTGCCATTGGTGTTGAACCCAGCGTTTCCACCGTGCTCGACGGCGTGGTGATGGCGCGCTCAGGCATGTCATTTATCGACCTGGTGGATGTTCAGCGCGTCGAAGTACTGCGCGGCCCTCAGGGCACCCTCTACGGTAAGAATGCCTCCGGCGGTGTGGTTCATATCATCACCCAGGACCCCACGCCGGAACTCAGCGGTACGGTCGCTGCCACGGCTATCGAGCAGGATGAATACCGCCTCGACGGCACCATCTCCGGACCGATTAGCGATCAACTGGGCTTTCGCCTCACCGGCAACATGGTCGATGACAGCGGTTGGGCCAGCAATGCCTTTGACGGCCAGGATGTTAACAACCGGGAGAGCTGGAACCTGCGCGGCAAGCTGTTGTGGAGCGTGAATGAAGAGCTGGAATTTTTGTGGTCCAGCGATGTCAGTGACAGCGAGTGTAATTGCACCGCGCTGAGCCTGCGCTCGATCATGGAATCCCCCGACCAACAGTTGTTCATCGACGAACAATTGCCGGTGGTTGCCGCCGATGACAACCAGGATGTGAACAACGACCAGGAAACCATCAACAACATCACCGCCTCGGGCCATTCACTCACCATCAACTGGGGCGTGGGTAATTACCTGCTCACCTCCATCACCGCCGTGCGTGAATGGGAGAGCGAATCCGTGGTTGATTTTGACCGACGCCCCACCAACCCCCTGGCCTTGAGTTTTCCCGAATTGTTTAACTCTGACCTGGAGCAGTTTTCCCAGGAACTGCGGATTAGTTCTGACCCGGCCGAATGGGGCTCCTTTGTGCTGGGTGCCTTCTATTTCGACCATGAGATCAAGAGCAGCAGCGCGATTACCACCGAACTACTGGCGCCGATTTTTCCGCCGGGGACTCGAACCACCCATTCTGAGTTCAGCAGTGAAAACTACGCGGTATTTGGCGAGGTCAGCTTCAACCTGGCTGACAACTGGGAGTTGACCCTGGGCGGGCGCTACACCCGCGACAAGCTCGATTTCCATGAACAACAGCTGGGCACACACGCCGTGGTATTTCCGCGCGAGGCGGAAGTTAACGAAGACATCGATGAAGACGACTTCTCGCCTAAAGTCGCCCTACAGTGGAGTATTAATGACCGGGCCATGCTCTACGCCAGCTATGTAAAGGGCTACAAGGGACCAGCGCTGGACTTTGCCAGTATCCAGAATGAGCAGCCGGTGAACCCGGAAACCAGCGACGCCTTCGAGTTGGGACTCAAATCAAATTTACTGGAGGGTCGGTTGGTACTGAACATCGCCGCTTTCTATGCCGAGTATGAGGACTTCCAGGCGGAGTCTTACATAGACACCAACGAAGATGACTTGCTGCCGGGCAGCTTTATCCTGGTCAACGCCGGCGAGATTTCTACCCAGGGTATTGAGCTGGAGATCATTGGCCAGCCCACTGACAACTGGACCCTGTTCGGCGGCCTGGCCTGGACCGACGCCACGGTTGAGGATTTCCCCGGCGGACCCTGTAGTGCGGGCCAACTCTATCGCGGCGAATGCCCCGACGGTTTTCTGGATCTATCTGGAGGACAGGTGCCCACCACGCCGGAGTGGAAACTGACCTTGAGCACCAACTACACCTGGCAGCCTCAGCAAGTGCCCTTCAATGTGATACTCGGCGCCAGTGTGCGCGCCCAGGACGATGTGCTCTACGGTATCGCCCAGGATCGTTATAACGTGCAGGATGCCTATACCGTGGTTGACGCCAGCCTGGCCCTGGTGGGTCGGCAACGGGGTTATCGTGTCACCGCCTTCGTCAAGAACCTGCTCGACGAGGACTACGCCAGCATCATCTTTGCCCACGACGAGATCCTGATCCCGAACGCTTACGTGCAGCTGGTACCCAAGTATGCCCAGCGCACCCTCGGTGTCGAGTTGCGATACGATTTCTGAAGTTAGACCCCGGGCGGCAAGGGGCGGGAGTTCACTATGAAGATATGCTGCTGCTTTTTGTTACTGGCTTTGAACGCTGGATTGGCGACAGCCCAAGAGATGCACAACTATCGCCTGGTTGATCTCAGTCATACCTACGACGACAGCACCTTGTACTGGCCCACCTCCCCCAGCAAGTTCGAGAAACACCAACTGGCCTACGGCGAATCGGAGGCCGGCTACTTCTATTCCTCGTACTCGGTGTGCACCCCGGAGCACGGCGGCACTCACCTCGACGCGCCCCTGCATTTCTACAGGCAGGGCCTGCCGACCGATCAACTGCCGCTGGAGCAACTGATAGCCCCGGGGGGTTGTGATTGATGTCAGTACAGCCGCCGCCAAGGATCGCGATTATCGTCTAACCGTCGCCGATGTAGAACATCATGAGCGGCGTCACGGCAAGATCAAAGCGGGCAGCATTGTGTTGATGCGAACAGACTGGAGCCGCTATTGGCCCGATGCAAAAGCCTACCTCGGCGACGATACCGCCGGCGATGCTTCTCATCTCAGTTTCCCGGGCTACGGCGCAGAGGCCGCCCGACTGCTGGTGGAAGAACGGCAGGTGGCGCTGCTGGGGATCGACTCCGCCTCCATCGATTACGGCGCTTCGACGGGCTTTACGGTGCACCGCATCGCCGCCGCAAACAATGTCGGCGGGCTGGAAAATCTCACCGGCCTGCAACAATTACCCGCCACGGGCTTCCTGTTAATCGCGCTGCCAATGAAGATTGGCGGTGGTTCCGGCGCCCCGGTACGGGTGGTGGCCCTGTTACCTCAATGACAAAACTGTGAAATATTCCCAAAATCGCTGAAAGCGCAGCATTCTAGCGCAAGCTAGAATGTGCGCTTGTTGTAAAAAATAATAGTTAAAACAACCAGCTATAAAACCAAACCCGCAAATAAAGGTAGGAATTATGCACCCTTTCAAGAAAACAATTATGGCCAGCGCCATCGTGGCCGCACTGCCGCTAACCGCAACCCTGGGCTTCGCGCAAGACAGCGCCATGCTGGAAGAAGTTGTTGTTACCGGTACCCGTAAAGTAGGCCTCTCGCCCAGCGAGACCCTGTCACCCATTGATGTCATCGGCGGTAACGCCGTCCAGGATCAGGCTGCTTTCGACCTGACTGACTCCCTCAGCAAAATAGCGCCATCTATTAACACCCAGCGCTTCCCGATTGCTGACGGCACCGCCTTTGTGCGGCCGGTAACCCTGCGCAATTTGTCACCTGACCACACCCTGGTATTGGTGAATGGCACCCGCCGTCACCGTTCCGCACTGGTTAACTTACAGGTAGCTCCTCTGGGCACCATCAACCAGGGCTCTCAGGGCGTCGATTTTGCCGCCTTCCCGTCCCTGTCCATAAAGCGCATTGAAGTACTGCGTGACGGCGCCTCGGCTCAGTACGGTTCCGACGCTATCGCCGGCGTAGTTAACCTGATACTCGACGACGCTGACGAAGGCTTCAAAGCTACCGTTCAGTACGGCGAATACGACGAGGGTGACGGTGAGCGTGTCTCCGTAGGCGCCAATGGCGGCTTCAAGTTGGGCGATGCTGGTTTCATGAACATCACTGCCGAATACTCTGATTCCGACCTGACCAGCCGCGGCAAAGCCCGCCCTGACGCAGCCGCAGTCGGCGACCTGGTTGGCGACGAACTGGTGCCCTACAACGGTCTTGGCCAGCGCTGGGGTGACCCGGAAGTTGAATCGCTGAAGTTCGTTTACAACACCGCTTATGAGTTCAGCGACAAGTTCGAGCTGTATTCCCACGGCACCTACATGGATAACGAAACCGTCGGTGGTTTCTTCTACCGCGGCCCGGTTCTGCCCGGCACGCTCAATGCGGATCTGGCAGCACGTACCACCTTGAAAACTGACGCTGACGGCGACGGCATCGCGGACGCTGCGCCCCAGAGCCTGATGGATTCCATTATCGCCCAGGGCCTCAGCCCTGACGACTACATCACCGCCAACAGCGATCACCCCAGCGGTTACGAGTTGCTGAACCCGATTCACACCCTGTTCCCCGGCGGTTATAGCCCGCTGTTCGGCGCCGACATCTCTGACTTCGAAATCGTCATTGGTGGTCGCGGTGACATCAACGACAGCCTGACCTACAACGCCCGTGTGCGCTTTGGTGAGAACGAGGTGGACTACTCCCTCACCGACAGCATCAACCCGAGCCTGGGTCGCCTGTCCCCCACCAGCTTCAGCCCGGGCACCCTGACCCAGGAAGAAAGCAGTGTGAACGTGGACTTTGTCCAGACCTTCGACAGCGGCCTTAACCTCGGCTTCGGTGCTGAGTGGCGTCGGGAGACCTACGAAATTGGCGTCGGCGACGCTGCCTCTATTGCAGTGGGCCCGACCTTCGCCCAGTTTGGTGTAGGTTCTGACGGCTTCCAGGGTTCCTTCCCGGAAACCTCCGGCAGCTGGGACAGTGACAGTTGGGCTCTGTATGTGGATGCAGAACACAACTTCACCGAGCAGTTCTCCGCGGCACTTGCGGTGCGCTACGAAGACTACGAGGAGTTTGACGACAACGTAGATTACAAGATCTCCGCCCGTTACGACTTCAACGATAACTTCGCAGTCCGCGGTACCTATGCCACTGGCTTCCGCGCACCCTCACCCGGCCAGGTAAATACACTGAACATCACCACCTCGGCTGACTCGGAAGGCAACCTGGTACCCCAGGGTACCTACCCGGTGGGCAACCCCGTGGCCATGGTATTGGGCTCTGAAGCCCTCGAGACAGAGGAATCCC
The DNA here is from genome assembly GCA_965237855.1 of Halieaceae bacterium. Lineage (GTDB taxonomy): Bacteria > Pseudomonadota > Gammaproteobacteria > Pseudomonadales > Halieaceae > CBDEGK01. The sequence continues at coordinate 109,435 of CBDEGK010000003.1, forward strand.
AAAGCTACACCGCAGGCCTGGTGTGGACCCCGGGTGAAACCTGGACCATTGCCGTGGACTACTACGACATCACCATTGAAGATCGCCTGGCGCTGTCGCAGCACACCATCAGCCAGGGTAACGTGGACGACCTGGATGCTCTGGGTTACGCCAACGCCAGCTTGTTGCTGGGCAGTGGTGCCGCTTACTTCGTCAATGGCTTTGAGAGCAACGTGACCGGTTGGGACCTGGCGGTTAACACCGTGATGGACGTCGGTGCGGGCACGCTGATGATTGACTGGCGTCACAACCTCAATGAGCAGGAAATCTCTGACGTGAAGTCAGGCGCCATCAATGGCAGCCGTGTGTATGACCTGGAAAACCAGATACCGGAGAACAGTTCGGTACTGAGTTTTGATTACAACCAGGGTGGTTTCGGTGGCGTACTGCGCTTCAACTACTACGATGAGTGGTCAAGCACGGGCGGCTTGTTCAGCCCGGGCGATGCCTCTGACGCCAACACTTATGGTGACGTCTTCATGGTGGATATCGAAGCCCGCTACACCTTTGCCGAGCACTACACGGTGACCGTTGGTGGTGAAAACATCTTTGATGAATTCCCCGACAACGAGTTGGATGGCACACTGGACTTCCTGGGAGCAACTTACGCTGTAACGTCTCCCTGGGGCTTCAACGGCGCCTTCTGGTACGCCCGCTTCTCGGTTGACTTCTAGTCACTGAGTCACAGCAGTAAGTAACTAGAAAGCCCGGTGTTCTGCACCGGGCTTTTTTTATTCATCTAAAACGAAATAGAACAGACAATCACTGGCGGCGATATCACCGCGGGTGGTGGCCATAAACAGGCGCATGTCCTGGAGGGGATAGAGCTTGCCCTGCTCCACCTTGAAAAAATCTGATACCTCGTGAGGATGGCCGGCATCACTGCCCACCTGCAAATGACTTAGGTCACCCGCTTCCAGCCAGCCAATCATATCCACCTCACGCAGGGGCGCGTCGTTGAATTTTTCAATATCCGCACGCACGGTAATATCGCGGTCATGCAGGGGCCGCTCGGCGTAATCGATACGCGAGTGCTCACACAATTCCAGCCGCATAGGATGATGGAACAATTCCAGTTTGCCCTGGGTATGCAACACATCCTCCGCCGTGAAGAAGCGCTCTATTCCCCCCGCTGCCACCCGCTCGGCGGATTCATCCATGGTGCCACCCGCTTCGATCGTCACCACCGGGCAACCCACGTCCTGCTCCATCAGCGAGCCCAGTCGCAATTCGGTCACCATTAGATGATGCACAAACAGGCTCACCAGGCTGCGCTGCTCACGGGAATCGCCGACCGTGACGGCAAACGCCGGGCTGGAGCCGGAGGTATTGTGCAGGTCGACCAGGGCTTCGGGCTCAAGCTCGCGAATATGCGCCAACATGGCCGCCGCCAGCTCGCCCTGGGCGTCGCCGGCGGGCGAGTCGAAACAGCGGTTGAGATCACGTTCTCCCGGCGGCTGACGAAAGAAAAATATGGGCTCGAGCAGGGCCGAGCGCACCGCGCCGAGCAGGATCACAACATTGACCGCCGGCTGTCGACCCGCTAGCAGCCATTGGTGTACAGTTTCCAGGCCCGAGGGTTCATTGCCGTGGGACAGGGTCACCAACACGCGGCTGCGGCGGCTGTCTGCACCGGCGAGATGAATGGCGGTCGGCTCCCCCAGCTGTTGCAGGAAGTCGTTCACGCGGGGTTCGATATCAGCGGGCGCCGGATTGTCCCAGACTTTAATCACCCGGTATCCTCACCAGGTGGCAACGGGGTTTCCCTCCATAACATTGTCGACGTAGTCGGCCAGCATTTTGGAACAGGCATCCTCTATGCCGAGCGCTTGCCGGTAGTGTTCAAACCGCTGCAGCTGCCAGGCGGCGCCGGTGGTGCGGGTCTCGAATCGCTGCTCAATGATCTTCCACAGCGGATCGCTGTCGGCACTGTCCACTCCCAGCGCTTTCAGGCCGGCCTGCGCCCGCGGTAGAAATTCTTCGATTAAACTACAGATGGGTCTTTCCTCGAGGCCACCGCGGTGCTTGCGCGGCCAGATGATCTTGGCGTCCAGGCCAAACTGGGCGGCCCGGTAGAAATTGTACTCGGCCATCTTAAACGGCAACCGGGCCACGTATTCATCGGCGCTGTCTGCCACACCCACCGCCCAGCCAATGGACAGGGCGGCATTCGCCAGCATATCGAAGATGGTGGGGCCGGCCGGCAGGGCACGGAACTCGATGCGCACATGGCCCCCCTCCTGTGGCCCGTACACCGCCCGATTCCAGGACCAGACCGTACCGTGATGCATACATAATTCCTGCAACAGCGGTGGATCGCCAGCCTCCTCGTCGAACAGCACCGGCAATAGCGGCTGAAACAACGCCACGTTCTCTGCGAACAATTCCCAGGCGCTGCTGCGCATCCAGCCACTGCCAAACCAGACCCGTGCCGGCTGGCGCCAGTCTGGATGTTCGCGCTCGCGAAAGTCTACACTTTGTTTAAACAGGGCAATGCGCGATTCCTGCCACAAGCGCATGCCCCCGATCAACGGTGAATTTGCCGCCAGTGCCAGCGCCATCGGCGAGGTTAATTGGGCCGCATTGTAATAGGCGGCAAAACGATCGGCCGGCACCCGCAGATGGACCTGGAAGGACGTATTGGCCCCCTCTACTGTCAGGCCTTCGCCGAACATGACCAGGCTGTCCTGGCCGTTAATATTGATCTGCATTTTCTGACCGCGCTGGCCGCACAGGTTTTTGGTGAGGGCGTGATAGCGCGGCAGGTCGGTCATGTATTCCTGTTTGAGATGCTCCTCGGCCAGGGTCGGCAGGATACCGATGGGCAAAATACTGCAGTCCATGCTCCGCGCCAGGCTCAACAAGTGCTCGAGAAATGCCCGCGACTCTCTCTCCATGGCAGTAAACGGGCTGCCTATCGCCGACACCGGGCTCAGGTTGTATTCCAGGTTGTAGCGATTGAGCTCGGGGGTTAGCTGAGGATGATTGGCCAGCCGCATCAACTCCTCACTCACCGCCGCCGGTCGGTAGTTGCTGTCGACCAGGTAGAGCTCAAGTTCAGCGCCAATACTGGGCTCATCCCGACAGAAGGCCGCGCTCGGCAGCAATTCACGCAAGATATCCAGCTGCTTTTCCAGCCGTATGCTGAACTCCCGGTACTCGGCGTCAGAGAACTTTTCTTTGTAGACGGCATCACCCATATTAATCTGCTACTGGCGAGCAACGTGGGCGGTTCGCAAATGTGGCACAAACAGCACCAGGCTCAATAATGTCAGTATGGCAGCTAATAGGTAGCTCGCACCGGGAAAATACAGTGGCGCAGCGGCACTGGTGTAGTAGCCGAACACCTGAGTCATGATCGGCGGGGAGACGATAGCGGCCAGGCTGGCCATACTGCCCAGTGACCCCTGCAGCTCGCCCTGGGCATTGGACGGCACACGCTCCGACATCAGGCCTTGTACTGCGGGCCGAGGAAGCCCTGGGCGGCCCCAATCGCGAGGAAGAAGTAGACCATCCAGGCCTGGGTGACAAAGGCGTAGCCGGTAAAACTGATGATGGCGCAGACCAGGCCCAGGTAGGCGGTGATCACCGGGCCGTAGTGATCGATCACCCAGCGAATCAGCACCGCCTGACAGAACATCATCAGCACACCGACAAAGCCCAGCGAAAAGCCGATCTCGCTCTGGCTCCAGTTAAATTGCGCGATCGAATAATAGGCCCAGATTGCCGGCAATGCCTGGTGGGCAACCAGGAAGAAGAAGTACGCCACCACCAGGCCAAACACCATGGGATAGTCGCGCAAGTGCAGGAATGCCCCCAGTGGGTTGGCGCGGCGCCAGTCAAAGCTGCGCCGGTTTTCCGGCAGCAGGGTTTCCGGCAGGACCAGGAAACCAAAGGCGGCATTGGCCAACGCTATTGCTGCCGTAGCGTAAAACGGCACCCGCGGGCCCAGCTCGCCTAGGTAACCTCCCAGCACCGGGCCCAGGATAAAGCCACCGCCGAAAGCCGCACCCATTAAGGCAAAATTCTTGGCCCGCTCCTCCGGCTCAAAAATGTCGGCGATATAGGCATTGGCAATGGCATAGGTAGAAGAAGCCGCACCTGCAATCAGGCGCCCTATCACCAGCCAAAACAGGGTCGGCGCCCAACCCATCAACAAATAGTCGAGCCCATAGGCCAGCAGCGACAACAGCAACACCGGCCGTCGACCGAAGCGGTCAGACAGATTGCCCATCACCGGCGCGAAAAAGAACTGGGTAAACGCGTAGATGAAGAGCAACCATCCGCCGTAGATGGCCGCCTGACTCAGGCCCTCACCGGTCACCGCCATGATCAACTGGGGCATGACTGGCAGGATGATGCCAAAACCAATGGAGTCCAACAGCACGGTGACGAATATAAAGGAGAGGGCGAGCTTCTTGCTTTTCACGGGGACAGGCATTGTTCTTGATCTAGGATACCAGTGCCTCGATATCAGCAAGACTCTCGATCGCCAGCATGGCATCGGTATCCAGCACCCGCCCGAGGGATTCTTCCAGCGCCAGGATCAGCTGCATATGAGCCAGGCTGTCCCAACGCTCGGTGCGACCGATGGCGGCATCGTCGGAAATGTCATCCGTTGAAACTTTCAGGGCCTGGGCGAGAATTTTCTTGGCTTCACTCACGATCCAGCCACTCCTGTTTCAACAAGCCAAATAAAACCTGGTCGTGGCGGCTGCCATCTGGATTGGGCAACTGTTGGCGTAACACCCCCTCGGTTTTAAACCCCTGTGCCTTGTAGTTGTAAATGGAAGAGAAGTTGCGACCATCGACCTGACCAATCACTTTCACGGCTTCCAGTTCTTCAAAGGCGAACTGCAGCACGCGGCTGCGAACTTCCAGTACCACCCCCTGCCCCCAGAATGACTTGTCGCCGATCACCGAGTTGGTTTTTACAATGCCGGGTTGTTCTACGAACACGGCGATAAAACCGATGGCGAGATCATCTTCCTTGCAGAAGATGCCCAGGTGAAAGGTGCGAGCATTGTTGAACCTGGCGATATGGCGCTGAGCCTCCTGCTTGCCCCAGCCCCGGGGCGTCGCACCCAGCCCTTCCTGAACCTCGGCATCGTTCCACCAGCTTATATACGTGTCTGTGGCATCAGCACCGGTGAGTGAGCGCACCGTGAATCGCTTGGTTTCCAAATGCAGTTGCTGGCCTCGCTTCCACTCCGTCATGCCTCCTCCCCGGCGATGCAGGCTTCTCGTACCCGGTCGCGGTTGAGCTTACCGCGATCTGTCTTGGGAATCTCCTGCAGAAAAAACCAGCGCTCCGGCACACATTCCCGGCGAATTTTTTCCAGGCAATACTCGCGTAGTAATTGGGCGGGCTCTGCCAACTCGCCTTCCAACTTGACCGCCACGGCGACGATCTCACCGGCGATATCATCGGCCAGACCAAAGGCACAAGCCTCCGCCACCGCCGCGTGCTTCTCCAGCAGCAGGTCTATTTCCTCTGGGGAGACTTTCATACCGGCCCGATTTATTTCATTTTTCAAGCGCCCGGTGATGCGAATGACGCCCTTTGCATCAATGGTGCCGAGATCGCCGGTGTGATACCAACCGTCCGCCATCACTTCAGCGGTAAGATCATCCCGTAGATAGTAGCCGCTCATCAGCGCTGCCGGTTTAAGCAGGAGTTCGCCGGCGCCACTGCTGCTGATAGTGCCATCGTTCAGCACTGCCGCCTCACCGCCCCACATAGTACCCACCAGGCCATCTTCCGGCGCCCGCTCCCGCGCGCTATTACCCGCTGCCCAGTTGGCAGTTTCGGTGATGCCATACATATTGCGCACATCATCTGTGCCGGCCCAGTCGGCGATGGCCTCAATCAACTCGGCGCTCACTGGTGCCGAACCGACACTGACCTGTCGAAGTTGTGAGTGAGCCGGTGGCGGCGACAATTTCAATGCCATTTTCCAGAACGAAGGCACGGAGCTCATGAAGGTGATGCCCTGGCCATCGATCAGCTCCCCCAGCCTGGCCGCACGCGGCACACCCCCGCCCGGTGCCAGGTACAGTTCACCCCCGGTCAGCAGAGGCGTCAGGCAATTGCCAATCAAACCGTGTCCAAAATGCGTGGGCAACACACACAGGGTACGAGCCAGGGTGGCGCCCTCAATGTACTGGTGATTGCTTTTGATACGCGCAGCGATGGAGGCAAAGTTGTGCACCACCCCCTTGGGATCACCGGTGGTACCCGAGGTAAACAAGATCAGTGCTGGGGCGTCTGCTGGTGCGGCAATTTCCATTAACTCTTCGGAACTGGCGGCTTTATCGGGCCCCTCTAGCACCACCAGCACGGGCTTGGTGAAACTCACCAAGTTGTCGAGCTCAGACTGGGTCACCGAGGTGTTCACACATGCGGCGCAGGCGCCCACTGCCCAACTGGCAAACAGATCGACAAAAAAGCCGGGCGTGCCGCCGTGGGCAATGACCACCCGGGTGTCCGGGCCAAGGCCGGCGTCGGCAAACTCTGCCTTGCGTCGGACAATGGCCCGGCGCAAATCCGCCGGCGACCAATAGTCGTCGGCATCGACATCATGGATGCCGCCGATGATGCTGAGATTAAAGCGGGTAATGTTCATAGGAGTTAGTGTAACCGCAACTTATCCACAAAATGCAGACACCCGATACGTCGGACCGCTCCGCCCCCTTGGGTTTTTGTGGATAACTTTTAGATCCAGCGGCGCACATTTTTACAATAGGTTTCGTACTCTTCGCCAAAAATACCGCGCAGCATTTCTTCCTCGGGGCGGATAAATCGGTACTCGATGATGGCCATAAAGACCGGCGCTACAAACAGTGCTGAAAAGGCACCCACGGTGATGGCGGTGCCCAACAACACCAGGCTCATGCCCAGGTACATGGGATTGCGAGTCACTTGAAAGACGCCGCCGGTGACCAGCTTGGTCACATTCTGAAACGGCACCAGGTCGGTTTCGGCTACTCGGAAACTGCCACCGGCGTGCACCAGCATCACCAGCCCGATCAGGATGGCGAAACCACCCAGGTACCAGCCGAGGGTACCGGTAAAACGCGCCAGCGGGAAAAATTCATTGAGACAAAAAATCACCACCAGTCCAATCACCAGCCAGATCGGCGGAAAGAGGATGCGCCGGGGTTTTTGTGTGTCGTTCATCAGTGTGCGACCTCCATGGCCTGGGGTTCAGAAGAATGGGAGACATCGGGTTCTACATAGCCCAGTGCGAAGGCCAGGCCGATGCCGAGTAAGAAGGACAGCGTGAGCTTACCCTTGTCGTGCGAGTGAAAATGCACTTCCGGCAACAGGTCGGACAGGGAAATACACAGGAACACGCCGGCGGAAAACGCCAGCGCGCAGGCAATCACCAGGTCTCGCTCTGAGCCCATCTGGCCAATGCCCCAGAAAAACAGCAGGGCACCCAGCGGGCACATCAGGGCGAAGGCCAGATTGGCGCCGTTGCGCGCACCGGCACCCATGCCCGAGGTTTTCATCATGGTGGTGATCGACAGGGCGTCCAGTGGTTTGTGCAGCACAATGGCCAGGAACACGCCCAGTCCAATCCAACCGCTGACGCCTTCAAACCATTCCGCCTGGATACTCGCACCCAGGGCAATGCCATCCACCAGGGTGTGCACGCCCAGGCCTACGGCAATTCCCAACCAACTCAGGGACTGGCTGCCTGCGTTCTGGTGATCGTGCTGGTGATGCTGATGCTCTTCCTCTTCATCGCTGAAGTCGTGCTGATGGAAATGAAACAGCCGCAATAACATCAGCATCAGGATCAGGCCGGCCATCACCCAGTACATCACCAGGTCCGCCGCCTGCGAACCACCCGCCAGCACCATCGCGTGGGGCACCAGGTGGTACAGCGCCACGCCCAGCATCAAGCCGGCGACAAAACTCATGGCCACCTGGGTGCGGGTGTGTGTCATGCGCACCAGGTTGGGCAGCCAACCTCCCAGCAGCGAGGCAGCAACAATAGCCAGGGAGTAACCGGCGAGAATTAGTAAGGGTTCAGTGGACATGCGTATTGGTCAAACTCAGAGAGCCACCCACACCAGGTAGCCACCCACGGCCAGTATCAATGGCGACACCGCGCGCATCAGTGCGTCGCTAAAGGTATCGACCCAGGCACCAATGCGCTGCATGACCTTCGGCGGCAGCACCAGCATCATCAAGCCAGCGAACACCGCCAGCCAGCCAAATATTTCGATCACCAGTGGATGGCGGGTTTCCGCCGCCGCCAGGATAAGCCCGCAACCGATCAATACCCGCAACCCGGCCAGCAAGAACATAGCCTTGCCCGCGATCAATTTCGGGACCAGGTCCCGTATCAAGGATGGTTGCGCAAGAACCACCAGGCCCGCCGCAATAATCGCCAGACCCACGGCCTGAACAATGTAGCTCATAGCCCACACTCCCCCAATTCAACAACTTGTACTATGCGACACCCTGAGCGTATTTGCCATTGCCGGCGGCCCCAGCTGCCATTGACAGCCAGACTAATGAGCATTAGTTTAATCCACCGCTTTACTCATCAGACCGGGAGATAGCCATGTCTATTTACGAGCCGATTGAATCCAACGACGCCCGCCGCCATCTGCAACTGCGCAGCCCGGTTACCCTGGAGCCGTCGGGAGAGCTGATTTGCGCCAATAAAGAAGACGTGGACGCGGCTATTGCCAGGGCCCGCACTGCCCAGCCCGCCTGGGCTGCCGTGGATATCAAGCAGCGTGCCAAGGTGCTCGAGAAAGCCCTCAAGCTGGTCATCGAAAAGACCGACGAAATCGTCGACCTGGTGGTGAGTGAGACCGGCAAGGCCCGCAGCGACGCACTCAGCATGGAAGTGTATTCGGTCGCCGACTCCCTCTGTTACTACGCCAAGAACGCCCCAAAATTCCTCATGCCCCACAAGCGCAAAGTGCACGGCGTGCTGGGTTTCACCAAAGAACTGCGCATTACTTACAAACCACTGGGGGTTATCGGCCTGATCACGCCCTGGAACGGCCCCTTTGTACTGGTTATGAATCAGGCAGCCCAGGCCCTGATGGCCGGTAATGCGGTGGTCGCCAAGGGTTCTGAAGTGACCCCGTTTTCCGCCAAATTGGCAGAAGATATCTTCCGCGAAGCGGGATTGCCCGATGGCTTGTTGCAAGTGCTACTGGGTGACGGTGAAACCGGTGCCGCCATCGTCGACGGTGGCATCGATAAAGTGTCTTTCACCGGTTCTGTGGCCACCGGCCGCAAAGTGGCAGAGAGCTGTGCCCGCCAATTGATTCCGGTCAGCCTGGAGTTAGGCGGCAACGACGCCATGATCGTCTGTGCTGACGCCGACCTGGACCGAGCCGCCGACGGCGCCTGGGTAGGCTCTTGCATGAACACCGGTCACTATTGCTGCGGCACCGAGCGTATTTACGTGGTAGAAGCGGTCTACGACGAATTCGTGGCCAAGGTGCTGGAAAAAGGCAAGGTGGTGAAGCAAGGCGCTGAACACGGTTTCGCCGAAGATGTGGGTGCCGTGTTCTGGGATCGTCAGATGGACATCATCGAGCGCCACGTCAATGACGCCAAAGCCAAGGGCGCCACCATCCACATGGGCGGTGAGCGCAACCCGGATTTGAAAGGCCTCTACTACCTGCCCACGGTGATGACCGATGTCGACAACAACATGCAGATCATGGTCGAGGAAACCTTTGGCCCGATCCTGTGCATCCAGAAAGTGCGCGACGAGGCGGAGGCCATTCGCCTGGCCAACGATTCCGAATTTGGTTTGAACGGCAACGTCTGGACCCAGGACAAAGAGAAGGGCTTCAACCTGGCCCTGCAGATCGATACCGGCTCCTGCTCCGTGAATGACATGGCGGTGAGCTACGGCATTCCCGCTGCACCGTTCGGCGGCAAGAAGAACTCTGGCGTTGGCCAGGTCAACGGTGAAAAAGGCCTGAAGGCTTACTGCCACGAAATGCCGATAGTGATCGACAAGCGTGGCGGCAAACTGATGACCGCTTACCCCAACACTGCCGACAGCGGCGAGGGCATGAAAAAATTCATGAACTTCCTCTGGATAAAAACCCCGATCGGCCGCTGGTTGTCCTAAAAAGGGGTCAGTACCCTTTTTAGGCTTGATAAAACATCACACAAACAAAGAAGGGCAGCCACAGCTGCCCTTCTTTGTTTAACTATCCTTATAAAAAGGGTACTGACCCCTTTTTAGGAGGCTTCTGCCAATTCATCCATCTTGGCGTGCACGGCGTTGTCCAGATGCTCTTTCAGGGCTTCCTGTTCGTAGCTGATGGCCTCCGCAGTATCCAGAGGCCGCTCCATCGCTGTCCAGTTGATGTCGCCGTCATCAGGCAAGTTCTCGTAATCGAGAATACCCATCTCCTCGAACTTGGGCCGGATCTTGTCCGTCATTAAACCGATGCGCTTAAGATTGGGAATGACACGCTGGAACAACAGGTCACGGAACATGGTCATAACGAAACCTTCCATGACCCGCTCGCGGGCTTCTTCCACATCCCAGCCGAAGTGAGCAAACACATCGGTGGCGACCAGCCGTTCACGGCTGACCACACAGGCCTCATAGGCGAACTGGGCGCGCTCTTCCTTTTCCTCATCGGTCAGCGTCTTCACGTACTCTTCCAGGTAGTTCACACCGAAAGTCACATGGCGAGCCTCATCGCGAGTCACCAGGTAAATCAACTCCTTAAGCACCGGGTCGGGCGTGGTTTCACGAGCCGTATTAAAGGCTGACAGGGCCAGCCCCTCGATTACGATTTGCATACCGATAAATTTCAGGTCCCAGCGCGGATCAGTGAGTATCTTGTCGAGAATGCTCTTGAGGCTGGTGTTGATCGGGTACATTAAGCCGATGCGGGTCTGGATGTACTTGTTAAACGCTTCCACGTGGCGGGCTTCGTCAAAGGTTTGCGAGGCGGCGTAGAGCTTGGCATTAAAGGTGGGGGCACAACTGGTCAACTGTGAGGCCACCAACAGGGCGCCCTGCTCACCGTGCAAAAACTGTGACAGGCTCCAGGCATTCTGGTGCAACCAGAACTCACGCTTCTCTTCCTGGGTGAGATCGATGTAGGGCTGGTAGTCGGCCAGGTTCATCAGCTGGGCGCCCTCCTCGAAGTCTTCCTCAGGCCACTCCGGGCTCCAGTCGATATCCAGCTCTACGTTCCAATTGAGCTGCTTGCCCAACTCGTAGAGTTTCTTGATGCGATCGTCCTGCAGGGTGTAGTTCCAGTTAAAGGCGCCGGTCAGCGGCGTCTGGAAAATTTCGGCCACCGCGTCGACATGCTCAGAGGTGAGCAGGTCATCAATATCTGTTTCCTGGCCCTCCTGGCGCTTGGAACCGGCAAATCTCTGGATTTTGCGGGGTGTTTCATCTACATACTTCAGTTTCACAGGCACTTCCTCTTTTTCAGACATTGCCACTATCGCTGCTATACGTCTTGCTCTCAAGGTGACATGAGGGCAAAATGTGGTCATATATGGCCATCAGTAATCCGACAACACCGGCCCAGTACGTGATTATCCTGCTCGACCTGGCAGGTCAGCGCGGCGTACCGGCGCAGGACATTCTCAACGGCACCAGCCTGCAGGAAAGCAGCCTGGCCAGTATTGGCGCGCGCATTGATGAAGATGACTTCACCCACATCATCGAAAACGCCTATCGACTCACCGGTGACCAGGCCCTGGGCTTGCACCTGGGTGCGCGACTGAACCTGAGCGCCCACGCCACCGTGGGCCAGGCCTTCATGACCTGTGAAAACCTCGAGCAGGTACTGAATTTCCTGCTCAAGTACTACCGCATACTGGCACCGGCGCTGGATCTGCAATACCTGCAGCGCGATGGCCGTTGTTGGCTGATTCCCGCCGCCACCGCCCCCGGCATGGCCCCGGAGTTCGGCCACGAGTTACTGTTCGCCACCATTGTCTTCAACCTGAAATTGCTGGTGGGGAACAACGACGTTCAGTTTCGGGTGGAGCTGCCCTACCCGGAACCGGACTATGTGGATGAGTACCGGGCCCAGTTTGGCGACGAGCTATTTTTTGGTGCCCGCCAGGGCAGTATCTCCTTCGAAGAGGCCTGGCTGGATGCGCCGCTGCCGTCCTCCAACCCGGCGCTGTTGGCCCTCTATGAACAGGAATGCCAGCGCTTGTTGGAAGACCTGGTGGACCAGTACCAGTTGCGCGATCAAACCACGCAACTGCTGCGAAAGCTGGAAGGGCACTACCCACAAATGCCGCTGGTCGCCGAGATGCTCAACATGAGTCCGCGCACCTATCGCCGCAAACTGGCCAGCGAAGGCGTTTCTTTTCAACAGCTGCTGGACGACGTGCGTACCGAGCACGCCACCCACTACCTGACCACCACCTCCCTGCCCCTGGCGAGCATTGCCTATACCGTAGGTTTCAATGACGTGTCCAATTTTCGCCGCGCCTATATCAAATGGACTGGATTGACACCCAGGGAAGCCAGGGACAATCGCTGAACCCATGAATTCTCTGACTGTTTATGCCGGCGTCGGTGCGCGCCGTGTGATTGAAAAAGAAGGTTGGGGGCCGAAAATTTTCAGCACCCTGATCGGTGCCTCCGGCGGGGCCAAGTTCCTGGCCCTGGCACAGCTCGATAATTTTCTGTTTGGGGACTACCTGCAGCGCAGCGACCACCCCCTGCATTTGATTGGCTCGTCCATCGGCACCTGGCGTCACGCCGCCCTGACCCGCGATGACCCCGTCGCCGCTCTGGAAAAACTCCAGCACGGCTACATCCACCAGTACTACGACGACCGGGAAAAAATCACCCCCGCCATCGTCTCCAAAGTCAGCCTCGGCATCCTCACCAACTTCATGGGCGAAGTTATCCACAAAACCCCAAGGGGGGCGGAACGGTCCGACGTATCGGGTGTCGGGCTTTCCGTGGATAACTTTTCATCATTACCGGGCAACCGCGAGCTGTGTGAACACTCGCGGTTTCATACCCATATCGTGACGGCGCGGGGACGTGGCCCCACCGCCAGTGCGAATTCGGCATTGCAGGGAATGGGCCTGGCGCTGGCGGCAATGTCCAACATCGTACATCGCCAGGCAATGCAGGCCTGGTTTCAACGGGTGGTGTTCAGCACATCGCAAGCGGGCCAGCACGGTTTTCCATTCCGGGATTTCGCCACCGGCGATGTCCAGCTAACCCCGGACAACACAATCCAGGCCCTGCACGCCAGTGGCTCGATTCCCTTTGTGCTCACCGGCGAGCGCGACATTCCCGGCGCACCATTAGGACAATACTGGGACGGCGGCATCATCGACTACCACTTCGACTTTGCCGGCTTTAGCGGTGACGGGCTGGTGCTGTATCCACATTTTCGCGGTGACATCACCCCCGGTTGGTTCGACAAGTTTTTACCCTGGCGTCGGGCCAAAGCTGAGTTGTTAGACAAGGTGGTGTTGCTGTGTCCGAGTGAGGCATACGCCGCCACCTTACCCGGCGGCAAAATCCCCGACCGTCGCGACTTCCCGAAAATGAGCCACGATGAGCGGGTGGAAAGCTGGCAGACGGCGGTAGATGCCAGCGCGGCCCTGGCCGAAGATTTCGAACAACTGATCAGCGGCAATGACCCACTGGCAGAAGTTCAGGGGTTTAGCTAAGCCGCTAGCTGACATAGCGCTCCAGGTATTCGTTCATGGCTTTTTTCAACGGCTGCTCGAACGCCGAAGCTAACATGCCGAGTTTCACATCCACGCGAATGGCGTCAGCTTCGATCTTTAACACCCCGTCGATACCAGTGCGACTGAACCTGGCGGTATCCCCCTGCCAGGTATACCTGAGCCCGTGATCCGCCTTGAGCTGCTCGGCCAGCTGTTCGGCGGCCTCACGCACCTCTTCCTTCGACATGGTGAAAGATTTACTGACGCTGAATTTTGCCATGCTGATCTCCTAGTTACTTATCTTCTTATTCTAGACGCTCGTTCCTATTTTGACCGCTCGGCGCGCATCACCACCCAATTTCCAAAAATAACCAACCCCAATCCCGCCATAGCCGCCAGGCTCCACTGGTAATCCTCCACCAGCGTCGATATCAGCAATGCCACCAGCGGAAACAGCAGGTTGCTGTAGCCGGCCCGGTCGGCACCAATACGCGCAATCAGGGTGATATAGGCCCAGAAGGCAATAATGGAACCAAACACCGACAAGTACACCAGGGAAATCAAATACGCCGCCGTATACTCCAGTCGAATCTCCACCCCCTGGACCAGGGCGAAGCCGTACATGGCCAGCGCGCCGTAGCCCATGGCGTAACCGTTGCACACCAGCACCGGGATCTGACGCGCTCGCATGGGGCTGGTGATAATGTTGCCGAGGGAGGCCATGAAGGTACCCACCAGGCAGTACAACAGAGCGACAAAATTCGCATCGGTGAGATCCAGTGCGTCCAGTTCCCGCCAGAACACCGCCACCATCCCCAGCAGTCCAAAGCCCGCACCCAGCAACACCCGCGGGTTGATTGGCGCGCGCAGGAACAGGGCGCCATTGAAAATATTCATGATCATGATATTGGAAAACACCACCGCCACCAGGCCGCTGGTGAGCACCAACTCGGCGTGATACACAAAGTAGTAATTGATGCAGAACAGGCACAGGCCCTGGGCCAGCATCAGCCCGTGATCGCGCAGGGGGTATTTCAGCGGTGTGCGTCGCAACAGCAGGAACAGGAAGATCAGCAGCGCAGATAAGGCAAAGCGGTGGCCCACCGAGGCCATCGGGTCCACCACCCCCAGTTGGTATTTTATGCCGATCCAGGTCGAACCCCAGATCAGCACACACAGGCTGTACAGTAACGCATTGTTCAAGAGAGATTGTTCAAGAGAAATAGTTCAGAATCACACCTGCCGCGGTAGATCGTCGTCGAGTTTCAACCAGCTGACGTGGCTATCGTAATAAGCGTGGCCCTCGGGCTCCCGATCAATGGGATCCCTCAGATTGGGCAGGGTGATGTGAATTTCTTGGGGCCACTTCTCCGATCGGAACAGAAAGCTGCTGCCGCAATCGCCGCAAAAACCGCGCTGGGCCGGTGCAGAAGAGGCAAACCAGCGCAGCTTGTGTTCGCCGAGGGTAAATTTGAATTGATCGGCACTCACCCCCACCCAGGTCACCACCGGCGCACCGTGATAGCGCTGGCACTGACTGCAATGGCAATGGGCACACCACAGACTGGGCAAAGTAATTTCGAATGCCACCGCGCCACACAAACAGGCGCCGCTGGCAGTTTGTTCAGTCATCTCAATTCTCCCTGGTCGGCAACCTAATCAGCCACATCCGGTTCAAAGAACAGCCAGGCCACCTGCGGAAACTGCTCCTTGAAACCCGCCTCTATGCGGTTGATGGTATTGGACACATCTTTGGCCGAGCCGTTCTCGTTCAAGCGGGCCTTGATTGCCACCATCACGTCATGACCCATCTGCAGGGTGACGATATTGAAGACGTGGTCTACTTCCGGCTGTCCCCGCAAATGGGTGTACATCTGGTCCAGTGTTCTCTTCTCCACCCCCTGCCCCACCAACAAGTCTTTAACCTCTTTGGCCAGCAAGAAAGCGATGACTACCAACAGCGCGCCGATGGCGAGTGTACCCAGTGCATCGTAGAGGGGATTGCCGGTGATAATAGTGGCCAGTATCGCCACCATGGCCGCACTCAATCCCAGTAGCGCCGCCAGGTCTTCACCAAATATCACCATCATTTCGCTCTGGCGGGTATGGCGAAACCACTGCCACAGGTTTTGCTCGCCACGCACTTTATTCACTTCGCGAATACAACCGTACAGAGCGCTACCCTCGGCAATCATGGAGAACACCAACACCCCAAACGCCAGCCAGGGCATATTCAGCGGCTGCGGATTGTGCAGTTTGTGCCAGCCCTCGTTGAGGGAGAACAGCCCGCCCACACTGAACAGCATGACCGCCACAATGAACGACCAGAAGTAAATCTCTTTGCCGTAGCCCAGCGGGAAATCCATGGACGGCGGTCGCTTGGCCAGCTTGATACCGAGCAGCAATAACAATTGGTTACCCGCATCCGCGGACGAGTGGATGGCCTCAGCAAACATGGCGCCGGAACCGGTGACAAACGCCGCCACGCCTTTGGCGCAGGCAATCGCAGTATTCGCGCCCAGCGCGTAAAAGATGGTTTTGAGGGAACCCGAAGCAGCCATCGCTCCAGCATAGGGGCTCACAGTCCCCGAGAAAAGGCCTAGCTGGAGAAAAGAGGGGCGGGGCGGAGCGGTTCGACGTATCGGGTCTTTGGATTCTGTGAACAAGGTACTGGGAGGGTGTAACTTTCCATCGATTTTGGTCATTTTTAGGCATTGAACCTTCTTTCCGATGTGTTATAATTTATGGGTATAAGCTTATATTTTAATGTTATATAAAACTCTATGACCCAGCCTCATATCGATTATGTACTCGCCCAGGACCTGGCAGCGTTGCGCCAGCGCCAGCCTGACCTGCTGATGGTGGACGTGCGCGATGAACCCGCCTTTGGCGAGATGTCACTGCCCGACACTCGCTGCGTGCCCCTGGATGCCGTCGAACAAGGGCAACTGGAAACTGAACTAGAAGACGACAGCGAGCGCCCTATCCTGTTCATCTGTGCCAAAGGTCGCCGCGCCTCTACCGCTGCCGACACCTTGCGCGATCGCATGAGTAACCCCATGGCTGTTTTGCTGGGCGGCATTCTGGCCTGCGTTCACGCCGACCTCCCTCTCAATACCCCCAAACCGTAGTCGATGGAACTGGCCACGGTGGCCATCGGTGCCGGTTACGGCTCCCTGCAACGGGCCTTCACCATTGGCCTGGTACTGCTTACGGCGGCCACCCTGCTCAACAAAACCACCTCCTGAGCAGCCTTGGGAAGCGCTCGCTCCCATCGGTGATTATTACGTTATACTCAGGAGAGGAGGGCCGCCCATGCTATTGCGCCAGTTATTCAATCACCCCACGTTCAGCTACACCTACCTGTTAGCTGACCCTCTCAGTGAAGAGGCGGTGCTGATTGATCCGGTCAAAGAAAAACTGCGCGACTATGTGCAACTGTTCAACGAGTTGGGCTACACCCTGACCGCCGCCATCGACACCCATTATCACGACGATCACGTCACTGGCCTGCCAGCCCTGCGCGAACTGTGGAACTGCGACACGATTGTCGGCGCACCCAACGACATGCCAGGCATTACCAAACTGGTTGAAGACGGTGACTCCATCCAGATCGGCGCCATGGCGCTGAAGGTTATCTACACCCCCGGCCACACCGATGATTCCTACTGCTTCCTGGTGGAGCAGCCCGGCAAAAGCGCGGTATTTACCGGCGATACTTTGCTGGTGAGAACCGTCGGACTCTCCGACCAGGCCACTTCCGACCCGCGCATGCATTACGACAGCCTCATGAACGTATTGTCGAAGCTGGACGACGCCACCATTGTTTACCCCGGCAAAGATTTCAAAGGCTGGCCCATGAGCACCATCGGCGAGGAGAAGGAATTCAATCCCTATCTCAATACCGTCAATATCAACGAATTTGTCGACAAGAAAACCAACCAGAAAGCTGCTGATACTCGCCCGGTGGAGAAGTTCACCGAGGATGAGGAGATCGAACTGGTGTTACCGGGCCAATCTGCTGACCTGGCGGTCAAGGATAAAGAGAAGGATAAGAAGGCAGAGGCGGCCACCGAACTGGCCGCTGCAGCCAAGAAAATCGAGCCGGTCCCCGCCCCAGCTTCCAGCGACGATAATTTCTTCCTGCCCGATGAACCCGGGCAAAGTTCAGCACCTGCGCCAGCCGTCTCAGTCGGCGGGGAACCTCTCGCAAAAAAAGCGCCGAGTAAATCATCGGATGACAGCGGTGATGGCGATGACGGTGTCGATCCCGGCAGTGTGCCCAGCTGGCGCTAGCGCCGGCACCATTCTATTTAACTGAACTGCCCCTCGGCAATGGCCACTGTGCGGCCGACGAAATCCCCCTGCTGCATAGCTTCCAGGATCACCGCCTGCTCGCAATACGCTACCGTGCGTTTACCGCCCGGTAAATCGCAAACCGCGACCGCACGCCAGGGCTGATCGTCCTGGTACAACACCGTGTAACCAGCAATGGCAGCGCCACCCTCGTACTTGGCAACCAGCTCGCACAACTCAGTGGCGGCCGTCACCTGCTCGCTAACATCGGCAAACTGCCAGCCATCGGGGTTGGGTGCAGTGGAGTACAGGGCACAACCCTGCTTGGTATTCATGCCACTGACACAGGTGACCAGGCCGATCTCGCTGGGATTTTCCCGCAGTAATTGCGCCATCTTCACGGTGGCCTGGAACACGAAATTATTGAGGGGGCCGCCGCCAAAGGTCATGGCGCCGGTGATGGACAGAGGCCGATCTTTCGGTAATCCCAGTTCCTGTACTTGCACCCGCACCGCCTGTGGAAAACAGGAATAGAGTTCCAAGTGATCGATATCAACCGCTTGCTTGCCAGCCAGCTGCAGGGCTTGTTCGCCCGCCAGCTTGAATCCCAGATTGCGATCCAGCGCCGCGCGCTCAGCCATCACCGACATGGCATTGCTTTCGGTGCCCGCCTGCGGGAACACCCAGAACTGGCGATCGATACCCAACTCCAGCGCCACCGCCACGGAACAGAAAATCAAGCCCGCGCCCTGGTCAACATTCCACTGACTGTTGTGCAGCTTGGTATAGGGGAAGGCCAGCATTTTATTCTTGGCCGAGCCCTCGCGGATGAACTGCGCATCGACCGGCTCGCGCACCCAGGCATCCGGATTGGCCGCGGCGATCTCTGAGAAGCCGGCATAAGTTTGCGCCATTTCATCGCGGTGTTGGCCGACACTGAGACCTTGCGCAGAACGCAGGGCCGAGTCCATGATGGCGTAGTAACCCACCGGCATGCCCAGGCCGGTGGCGGATTCCACCTCCGACCACAACTCGGCATCCGGTTGCAGATAGACATCGGGCGCAACATTGTCCTGGGTAGTCTCTGTAATCTCGACCCCTTCGATCTGGCCACGCAGGGAGCGGTACTTGGTTTCTGCACCGGTGACGATGGCAACATTGATCTCGCTACTGGCGATGCTGTTGCAGACTCGGTTGATACAGGTTTGCTGAAGAATGCCAATCTCTGCCAACACCGTCTGTGCCTGTTCGGCACCGATGGCATCGGCGACCAGCCGGGCGGGGTCACTGTACTGCCAGATACCTTTGGGCACTTCAATGCGCCCAGCGCGGGTTAGCAGTTCAGCGGCGCCCACCTCGGCGGCGGCTTTTTCCAGCGCCGCCACCATCATCTGGTAGGGCTCGAGGCCGCTGCCGGCGGTTTCCTCGCGCTGCTGCACCGCGGCGGCGGCGACCAGGATGGGGGTGTTGGGATCTAACTCCGTCATAAATCAGCTGATGAACTCACCGGCGTACCACTGCAGCATGTCAATTTTCTCGGGAAGCTCTTTGTCGGGCTCCATGTTGTACACATCCCGAAAACCAATAATGACATCAGTGACACCGATGGCTTCGAGCTGCGCGATGCCCTCTTTGGTGAACGCATCCTGGCCGGTGGTGTAAATCTTGTAGGGCTTGTCGGCGGTACCCAACTCGTCGCGGTAAGCATTGATTTTGGTGATGTAACCGGTCAGCTCTTCCATATTGGCACCCGCGCACATCCAGCCATCGTTGCGGGCGGCGCGCTTGAGGGCGGGCTCGGTATGACCACCGATCAGTATCGGCGTGGCTGAGCTGGGCACCGGGTTCATCTTGTTGGCCGGCATATCGTGCACCTCGCCCTGGTAGCCAAAGTAATCGCCGGTGTCGAGACCGCGAATAATATCGATCTGTTCATCCAGGCGCTGGCCGCGTTTTGCCCAGGGGGTTTGCGCGACTGCGAAATCTTCTTCCCAGGGGCTGATACCGACGCCGAAATCAAAGCGGTTACCGCTGAGCACATTGATGCCCTGCACCTGCTTGGCCACAATCGCCGCCTGGCGAATAGCCAGCTTGTAGACAAAGGTGGCGAAGCGAATTTTGCTGGTTACTGCCGCCATGGCCGCCACCCCGATCAGGGATTCAATAAACGGCACGGTTTCCAAAAACTCGCGACTGCCATCGGCGTTGTAGGGGTATTTGGAACTCGCTTCCTGCGGATAGCAAATGCTGTCGGGAATGGTAATGCCGTGATAACCCGCATCTTCCGCCGCCTTGGCCAAGGGCAGGTAGTGGTCTGCATCACACATGCCCACCTGGTAGAAAAATCTCATCTGCTTCTCCTCATCATCGGTTTCTTCACAAAGGCGCTCTACTTTACGCCCGCACCCCGGCCCTGTCATGGCGCTAGGCCAAAACCCCGCCCCCGGATCAAATACTTATCCACAAAATGCCTAGGGGGCCGGAGGGTGTCTGCAATTTGTGGATAACTTTTTAGTTGGCTCAGTGGTAAAACGCCCGTGGTTCGCGGGTTTGCAGCGCCGGCATGGGTACACCCACCTCAAAGCCCAGCGGCAGGCCCGAACGAGTCGCTTGACGGATTTCCTCCAGTTCATTGCGCGCCAGCGCTTCCTCACACATTCCTCGATAGGCCCGGCAGCGCTGCTCTGAGGTGCTACCCAGCGCCAGATATTCCGCGTGCGGTGTTATCAGGTCACTGTCCACGCCCTTGGCATTACAGGCATAGCTGCACCAGTAGTAACAGTAAGGGTGGAGCACCAAACCGGCACGGACCGGGTTCAAGTCGATATAGCGATAGCAATTGAACAGGTAGCGTTCGGTATCAATCACACAGGCACGATGGCGGCCCTCCCACAAGGTGCCACTGCGCCCATAGTGCTTGTTGATGAACTGCACATAGCGATTGCCCACCAGGCTCATCACCCGCGAGATACCCTCCTCACAGCCGGGTGTCATCAGCAGGTGCACGTGGTTGCCCATCAGGGCGTAGGCGTGCAGCGCCACCCCGTAGCGCAACAGCGCATCCTGCAGGTAATCGGAATACAGCAGATAGTCCAAAGGTTCCGTGAAACAGCGCTGCCGATTGTTGCCCCGCTGCACCACATGATAGGTGTACCCGCCCAGGTACATGCGTTCGCGTCGCGCCACGGCTAACCTCCTTGTTAAACCGTTGGGTGGAGGAGAACTATCTCAAATCTGCCGATTCAAATGCAATAGGCTGACTGAAAGTGGTGGAAGATAGTTCACCACATTGCCAATTTAAGGAAAGTGTATTAAGTTTAGCCTACGACAACGCCAACAAGAGACACCCCCATGAGCGGTACATTCCCCAATATCAGTTACGACTACAGCGGTGCCAAGGCGTTAGTTACCGGCGGCAGCAACGGCATAGGCGAGGGCATTGCCCAGGCCTACCTGGCCGCCGGTGCCGAGGTCGCCATTACCGGCACCCGCTCCAGCGCCGCGGACTACGACAAAGATCTCAGCGCCTACACCTACCTGCCCATGGTCGCCACCGACAACGACAGCCTGGCAGCGCTGGCCGAGGCCATTCCCGCGCTCGATATCCTCATCAACAACGCCGGTGCTTCGCTGCCCGACGGCAAAGACGAATGGGACCCGGAGGTGTTTGAAAAGGCCGTGGCCATTAATCTCACCAGCAATTATCGGCTGGCAGATTTGCTCAAAGACAAACTGGCCCAATCACAACTGCCCGGCGGCGCCAGCATTATCGGCATGGCCTCCATGAGCTCCCTATTCGGTATTGAAATCGTGCCCGGCTACGGCAGCGCCAAGACCGGCCTGGTGGGTTTAACCCGGGTCATGGGGGTGGGCTATGCCAGGCACAACATCCGCGTCAACGCGATTGCCTGTGGGCTGATAGAATCCAATATGACCGCCGCCATGATGGACATCCCGGAAATGATTCAACCCCACCTCGACCGCACGCCATTGAATCGCCTCGGCAAACCCGCCGACATCGCCGGCCCCACCCTCTTTCTGACCAGCCTGGCGGCCAGTTACATGACCGGCCAGACCATCGTCGTCGATGGCGGCTTCTCTGTCCAAGGCTAAGGGCTCGTCCAGCGATGAACAACACCCGCAAACCCTCTGCTCGAACCCAGGCCACCCGCGCCAAGTTGGTGGCGACTGCGGAGCAATTGTTCGCCGAACAGGGCGTGGCCAGCGTCTCACTGAATGAAATCACCCGCGCCGCCGAGCAGAAAAACCGCAACGCCGTGCACTACCATTTTGGCGACAAGGATTCGCTGATCCTGGCGATCTTTGAAAAACACGCGTTGCCGATTTCCGCCCAGCGCTCAGACATGCTGACACGGATCAGTGCCAATCCCGACGCCAGCCTGGCCGATGTGGTGGCCGCACTGGTGCGCCCGGTGGCGGCTCGCTTTGAGGACGAAGACGGCGGCGTGGCCTATATCAAGGTCAGCGCCCAACTGGCCGCCGTCAACCTGTTGCGCTTTTTCCACAACCGCGCCGGCAAAGAGATCACCCCGGAATACTGGCCCGATATGAGCAAGCTGTGGGGACCCTATCTGACAGACATTCCCGCAGCGGTGCGCGACCACCGCATGTCACTGATGGTCGGCATGATGTTTCATGGCCTGGCCGACCACGCCGTGTTTCGCGATAGCGATGAAGCCGACCTGGCCAACACCGAACTCATGGTTAACAACCTGATCGACTCCATCTGCGCCATGCTGACAGCACCTATATCCGCTAAAACGGCCCAAGTGCTAAATGGCTAGTTGTTGCTTTTGACTCAGAAAATCCGACTTATACCCGAAAAGAGGGGCAGGCTCTCCACATTATGCCGACACCCGATACGTCGGACCGCTCCGCCCCCTTAGGCCGCCCCCTAGGGCGCCGCGTCGCGCTTTAGGCCACTTCCACCCGATTACGGCCCGCTTCCTTGGCCCGGTACAGTGCCCCATCGGCGGTCTTGATCAACTCCACCGGCGATTTCTTGGCACTGACGTTAAAGGCGGCGGTACCGATGGAAATGGTCACCACACCCTGGATCTGACCCAGCGGTGGGGTGCAGTGGGTATGGGGAATGTTCAACGCCTGCACGTTTCCCCGAATGGTATCGGCCAGGGCTATGGCGCCCTCCCGGTCGGTATCCGGCAGAATGCAGACAAATTCCTCGCCGCCGTAGCGGGCCACGAAATCCGCGCCGCGGCGGGTGCTGTTCTGAATCGCCAAGGCCACCTGGCGCAGGCATTCATCACCCGCATCGTGACCGTAGCCGTCGTTGTAGGATTTGAAATTATCCACGTCCATCATCAACAGGCTCAAGGGTTCTTCCGAACGAATCGCCCGCAGCCATTCAATTTCCAGCATGCGATCAAATTCACGGCGGTTGGGAATCTCGGTCAAGCCATCGATGCGCGCCATCCGCCCCAGCATGTCGGTGGACTGTTTGTGCCGCGCCAAAACCCGCGAGCGCGCCAGCCACACCACCGGGTCCTGGTCGCCGTGCATGTAATCCAGGGCGCCCATGTTGAAGGCATCCACTTCCTGCTTCGAATCCGCCTGCTGGTTATACACCACCACCGGAATATGCTGGGTGAGCTCACCCGCCTGCAAGCGCAAACACAACGGGCGATGTCGCGCGTCGGAACCGTCCAGCACCACCAGGTCGGCCTGCGCCGCCTCCAGCACTAACGCTTCCACATCCGCCTCATAACTGCGCAGTTCAATGGCAAACTCGTTGGCCACCGGCTGCACCATGCCGACGTTATTGCCCACCACCAGCACCTTGCGCTGACCACGGATTTCGCAGGCGGCACCCATGGCCTGTTCGTCATCCATCAAACCCTGCAAAAAGGGCATCAATTTGGGGATGGCCGGGAAGCCGAGAATACGCCCGCCGACGTCGTTGTCCATGGAGGGAATGCGGCGATCATAGCCACCCTCTTCCCAGCTCTGCTGCCAGAAGCGCATGGACTCTTCCGCCTCGCCGAGGCCGGGCAGATCGTCAATATGGGCTTTCACCAGCAGGGCATCCATCACCCCCGCATCAGAAATATCCTGGCCTTCCTGCCACAGGGCACGGTATATCAGCCGCCGCAGGGTTTCCACCCGCGCCGGCACATGGCTTTCCGCCGCCGCCATCAAGCGACAGGGCAAGGCCGTATTGGGCCGCGAGGTGGGGGTAATAATTTGAATTTCCGGAGCCCGTTTGCGCACCGAGGACACTTCCGCGGTCAACTGGGCCTGCTCTTCAAAGCTGGGCGCCTGCGAGTCCACACCGGGCACATGCTGCACCGACCGCCAGTCCACGCTCACCTCGTCGCCATAGACCCCCAGGCGCTCATTCAGCGCATAGCAAAACGGGCAATTAAAATCCGCATAAACGGTGATTGTGTTCACTGCTGACATCCCTTGAGTATAGGCCAGAAATTTCTTCCCGGCGTGGTTTTCCGTAGCCAGAAGAGTAACTAAAATGGGTAACTGCATAACAGCGCAATGCCGCCGCGGTGAGCGCCGGTTCACAGAAAAACGCTAGTGCTCATTACAAATTGAGAACTACTTCACAGTCCCTGCGGTCAATTCATCAAACAACGCCAGGTGCGCCGTCAGACAGCGCTGCAGCTCGAAAGCCGCCAGACCTGCGGGCAACGGGCCTGGCGCTGCGGCCTCTTGCGCCAGTGCCGCCAGTATTTCCCGGCTCAGTGCCGCGTTGTCGAAAAAATCCACGCGCCGCATCTGCTCCAGCTCAATTTCCTCCAGCGGGGCGGTGTCTGACACCACTAACCGCTTGCACAGCGCGGCCGCTTCCAACAGTGACCAGGACAGCACAAACGGGTAGGTGAGGTACACGTGCACATCACTGGCCGCGAGAATGGACCGATAGCGCCCATACTCAACCTTGCCCAGAAAGTGCACGCGTGCCACATCGAGTGTGTCGCCCAGCTCGCTTAGCATCCGTTCTCGCCAGCCCTGCCCCGATGCCTCCTCCATGCCATAACCGGATCCATCGCCGCCGACAATCACCACCTGGGCAGCGGGGTTAGTGCTCAGCACCGCCGGTAGTGATCGCATAAACCAATGAAAGCCGCGCATGGGCTCGAGATTGCGTGAGACGTAAGTGATCAGCTGGGCGCCTTCCGGCAGATTGAGGCCGGCATCCGCTGCCGTTGATAAGCCAGCAAAATCCACGCCTTCGTGAATCACCTGTATCTGCTCGCGAAAGTTAACCGGGTAGGTCATGCGCTGCCATTGGGTCGGTGCGACAAAGGCGTCACCGATTTGGAAGGTGTGCAGGTTATCCGTGTTTTTCAGGCGCAACTTGCAGGTTTCCCCGAAACTAAAGGCCGGAAATTCCGGATCAAAATTCACGTCCTGCCCGGTCAGATTGTAGTAGTACTCGCAATACACCACGATCTTTGCCTGCGGAAACACCTCGCGCAAGAACCGCGCCTCCCCCCAGCCCGGGTGCACATAGACCACCTCCGGCTCAAAGCCATCAGCCACCAGTTGCTGACAACGCGCCGCCACCGCCTCGGCGCGAATAATTTTCACTTCCTGCTCTGCGATCAGCGGGTGAATATTGCGGCTCATCTTCCGCAGGTATTGATAATGCTCCAGCTCCACACCCACGGGCGCTGGCTTCTTGTTATAGGCCAGGGACACTACCCGGTGGCCACGGGCGGCCAGGGCCGGCGCCAGGTGTTTATACTGGGCGGGAAAATTCTGATGAATGAATAGTACGTTCACTTCGATTCGCCGTGGCTCTTAATGAGACCGCAACACAATGTAGCGGGCCAGTTGGCGCAAGCCATCGGCTGGTTCACCCAACTGTGCCAACGCCGCCAGCGCGTCTGCCAACAGCTGATCGGCCTTCACACGGGCATCCTCTATACCGAATAGGCTGACATAGGTGGGTTTGTTGTGGGCCGCATCCGCACCAGCGGTTTTGCCCAGCACGGCACTGTCACCGCTGGCATCGAGTATGTCATCACAGACCTGGAAGGCCAGGCCAGTGGCCGCGGCATAGTTGTCCAGCGCCGCCAATTGCGCCTCACTGGCGCCCGCCACTATCGCTCCCATGGCGACACTGGCCCGAATCAGGGCGCCGGTTTTGAGCGCATGCAGAGCCTGCAAATGGGACAGATCAATGTCCGCATCGACGGCGGCGATATCAATGGCCTGGCCGCCGACCATGCCGCGAGCACCGCTGGCAGCGCTGAGCTGACCCAGTAATTGCAGGCAAATAGACGGGGACACGGAATCTGCTTCAATCAACACTTCAAACGCGCGCGCCTGCAATGCATCACCAACCAGGATGGCGGTGGCCTCATCATAGGCCTTGTGCGTCGTCGCGCGACCACGGCGCAGATCGTCATCGTCCATGGCCGGCAAATCGTCGTGCACCAGGGAATAGGCGTGAATCATTTCCACCGCGCAGGCCGCGGCATCCAGGGCAGGGTTATCCAGCGAGGCATCATCAATCGCCCTGGCTGCAGCATAAACCAGTGCCGGGCGCACCCGTTTACCGCCGCCGTTGAGGGCGTAATCGCTGGCGTCAAATAGCTGCTGTAGCAGCGGCGTGGCATGGCCGCTGAATTCGCTATCCACCTCCCCCAGCGCGGATTGCAGGGCGCGGTTGCTGCGGGCCTGCCAGGCGCCAAGTTCCGCATCAAAGGTGGGGCTGCCCATCAATAAACTCAGCTGTCGCCGTTGTCGGCTTGGTCAATACCGGCGAAAGGTTCAGCGACGGGTTCACCATTTTTTTCCGTCAGTAGCTGCACCTTCTGCTCGGCCTCCTTGAGGGCTGCCTGGCAGTCGCGGGTGAGCTTGACTCCCTTCTCAAAGGCCCCCATCGATTTCTCCAGGCTCAGGTCACCCTCCTCCAATTGCTCCACCAGGGTTTCCAGCTCGGCCAGGGAGGCCTCAAAATCAATTTTTTTGCCTTTGGGCATACGGTACACTCAAGCGCGATTGAAGAACGGGGATTGTAGCAGTTGAAGACTATTTTGGTTACTGGCGGCGCCGGCTACATCGGCTCCCACACCTGCGTGGAGTTGCTGGAGGCGGGCTATCAGGTCGTGGTCGTCGACAACCTGTGCAATGCCAGTAAAGAAGCGCTCAACCGGGTGGAGGTGATCACCTGCAAGCCGCTGGCGTTCCATGAAGTCGATGTGCGCGATGCACAGGGGCTCGACCGGGTTTTCAGGGAACACAGCATCGACTCGGTTATTCACTTTGCCGGCTTGAAAGCCGTGGGTGAAAGTGTGGAGTTCCCAGAGCGTTACTTTGACAACAATGTGAAAGGCACACGGGTACTGTGCACTGCCATGACCGACGCTGGGGTAAAGAACCTGGTATTTTCTTCAACAGCCTCCGTCTACGGTTTTCCCAACGACGAACCCATCTCTGAAAATGCGCCCACGCAGCCGGCACAACCCTATGGGGAAACCAAGCTGGCGGCGGAACAGTATTTGACACACCTATGCGAGAGTGACAAAGCATGGAATTCAATCAGCCTGCGGTACTTTAATCCCATCGGCGCTCACGAGAGCGGCATGATTGGCGAGGATCCCAGCGGCATCCCCAACAATCTGACCCCGTACATCACCCAGGTTGCAATAGGAAAACGGGCTGTGTTACAAGTGTGGGGCGATGACTGGCCCACTGCTGATGGCACCGGCGTACGCGACTATATTCACGTGGTGGACCTGGCCCAGGGCCATGTAAAAGCCCTCGAGAAGTTGATCGAGCAGCCAGGGGAGCTGGTTGTTAATCTCGGCACCGGGCGACCCTACTCTGTGCTGGAAGTGCACGCGGCCTTTGAAAAAGCCGTTGGCCGAAATATCCCTTACGAGATCAAGGGCCGCCGTGAAGGCGATATAGCAATCTACTTTGCCGACCCCTCCCTGGCGCATCAGCTATTGGGCTGGCAAGCTAGGCTAGACATCGACGCCATGGCCATCGACGCCTGGCGGTGGCAAGAAATGAACCCCAATGGATACTCTCACTGATGAACATACTCTATAGAAGTGCGTTTGAGCTCGCTCGTGACATAAAGACGCAACAACTGCTGTCCGTTGACGTGTTGGAATTTTTTATCGAAAGAGTGGCGCAACACAACCCCGCTCTCAACGCGGTGGTGGCGTTTGATTACGAGCGGGCCAGAGCACGGGCCAAAGAAGCCGATGCCGCTGCCCAAAACGGCGAGGACTGGGGCCCATTACACGGTGTGCCCTGCACCATAAAAGATGCCCTGCGGGTAGAAGGCCTGGTGACTACCGGTGGCGACCCTGCCCACAAGCACCACGTGCCCACTACCAATGCCATCGCCGTGCAGCGGTTCCTGGACACCGGTGCCATCGTGTTCGGCCACACCAATGTGCCCTTTATGAGCTCCGACCTGCAAAGCTACAACGACAATTACGGCACTACCAACAACCCCTGGAATGCCGAGCGCACCTGCGGCGGCAGCTCCGGCGGTGCGGCTGCCTCGGTGGCCGCTGGTCTCACGCCTATCGAGATCGGCTCGGACATTGGTGGCTCCATTCGTACGCCGTCGCATTTCAACGGCGTCTATGGTCACAAGCCCAGCTGGGGCATCGTGCCCGAACGCGGCCACCTGCCACCGGGGGAATTCACGCAATCGGAAGGCGACCTGTCTGTGGTGGGGCCCATCGGCACCTGTCCCGACGACCTGGAACAAGCCCTGGATATCCTGGTGGGCCCGCTGCCAGAAATGGCACCGGCCTATTCCATCCAGTTACCCCCGGCCCGCACCACCGAGCCCACCCAACTGCGTGTCGCCGTCTGGTCTGATGACGCGCTGTGCCCGGTGGATACCGAAATCAAAGCCGCCATTGAAGCCGCCGCCGATTGCCTGGAAAACCTCGGTGCCACAGTGAACCGTACTGCCCGACCCAACTTCGACCTGGAACGTTACGCCCGCAACTACCGCTTTTTACTGGGCAGTGCCATGGGCGGTTCCATGCCGCCGAGCGTCTTCGAGGCCATGAGTGAGATAGTGCGCAACCTGGCGCCGGACGATGTCAGCGATGCTGCCACCCAGGCCCGCGCGATTGCCGGCCCCACCCGTGATTGGCAGCGAGAGAATGAACGGCGCCTGAAATTCCGCCAGACCTGGGCTAAATTCTTCGAAGACTTTGACGTGGTGTTGTGCCCCAGTTGTTTTGTCACCGCCTTCCCCCACGACCACACTCCCAATTTCAATGACCGCACCCTGTTGTGTAATGGCGAGCAGCGACCCTACTGGGATGCCATGTTCTGGGCCGGCCTGACACTGAACGCCTACCTGCCCGCCACCGCCGTGCCCATAGGCATCTCATCAGAGGGCCTGCCCATTGGTATGCAGATTGCGGGTAATTATTTGGACGACAAAACCACCCTGGCGGTGGCAAAGATATTGGAGCGGGAATTCAGGGGGTTTGAGCCACCGTCCTTGGATTAGGGGGCCGCGCCCAAGGGTAGCTGCTGAACGGCTTTGTCGAAGGAATACACGGCAACAAGCTGCTCGCCCCGCTCCCGTGATAATTGGCCGGCTTTATATATGATAAGCGCATCACTAAATCCAAATCTCTCCACTACTTGCCGCGCATAAGCTTCCTTAGCACGCCACACAGTCATACGGTTTTCAAAGACCAGCGCGGGGTCGTCAAATAGGCCCTCCAACACCGCTACGATGTCAGAGTGAGCGAGCCGGTATTTTTTGCCCGCCAAAGTCCACAACGTCTCAGCTAAGACGATATCAGTAAGGAGCACAGGCCTATGCTCACGCAGAAGTCGGGCGGCTCTGCGTGCTTGTTGAGCATCATCTTGCAAAAGATGCCGCAGCAACACATTGGTATCGATGGCGATCACGCTATTGCTCCAGTGCGCTCTCCAGCGATTCCTGATCGCTTATGGTGGGGTCTCCTTTAATATGGCTTAACACCCCCCGGGACGCCCCCTCACGCTTTCGAACAATAGAGATGCGGCCATCCGCAATAAAAATTTCCAGGTCATCGCCCGGGGCGACACCGAGTTCTTCACAATATTCCACAGGTAGGGTGATCTGACGTTTTGCGCTCAATTTCGGCATGATAAAGACTCCTTCCAACTTCTTTACATTCTACATGAAAGTAAAGAATTAGAAAGTAGAAAATGTCGCGTCAGAGTAGATCCAAGCTTTCAAATACACCAGATTCAGGTGGACGATTGACGGGAATGGCTAGGAAAAACCTACCCCTTTACTTCCAACACTGGCTTCCCTGAATTAAGCCGGCTCAAATATTTCTGGATGGAGGCCAGCACACCCTCGGCATCCAAACCCACCCAGGCCAGTTGTTCCTCACGCTTGCCGTGCTCGACAAAGTCATCGGGCAGGCCCAGGTTCAGCACCGGCACCAGCACCGCTTCGCGCTGCAGTAGTTCCAGCACCCCAGCCCCGGCACCGCCGGCAATGGCATTGTCTTCCAGGGTCACGATCAGTTCACACGAACGCGCCAACTCCAATACCCGGGCTTCATCCATGGGTTTAACCCAGCGCATGTCCACCACCGTGGCATCGAGCTTCTCCGCCGCATGCAATGCCGCCGGCAACAGCACCCCGAAATTCAAAATGGCCACCTTCGCCCTACCCTCAGTAGCGGCCTCGCGAACCGTCACCGACTCTCCAATCGGCAACCGTGCCATCTCTTTCATGATGCGCACGCCGGTACCGGTGCCACGGGGATAGCGCACCGCCGCCGGGCCATCGTGCATATAACAGGTGTACAGCAACTGCCGGCATTCGTTTTCATCCGAGGGCGCCGCCACCAGCAGATTGGGCAAGCAGCGCAAATAGGTGAGGTCATAGCTGCCGGCGTGGGTGGGGCCGTCTTCGCCCACCAAGCCAGCTCGGTCGAGGGCGAACAACACATCCAGCTGCTGTATGGCCACATCATGAATAAGCTGATCATAGCCGCGCTGCAGAAAGGTGGAATAAATTGCCAGCACCGGCTTGGCCCCTTCACAAGCCATGCCAGCAGCCAGGGTCACCGCGTGTTGTTCGGCTATGGCCACATCGTGATAGCGCTCCGGAAAACGCTCGGCAAACTCTACCATGCCCGAACCCTCGCCCATGGCCGGGGTAATACCAATCAGGCGATCATCCAGCAGCGCCATGTCACACAGCCAGCGCCCGAACACCGCCTGGTATTTGGGCTTCTTAGGGGGCGCAATAGGCTCGTCCTGAGTGGGAAGCTTGGGTTTGGGATCAATCTTGGTCAGCGCGTGATAGCCCACCGGGTCTTCCTCAGCGGGCAGGAAGCCCTTGCCCTTCATGGTGCGAATATGGAGGATCTGCGGCCCTTCCAGGTCTTTCATGTTTTCCAGCGTGTGCAACAACCCCGGCAGGTCGTGACCATCTATGGGGCCGATATAGTGCCAGCCCAGTTCTTCAAACAGGGTGCCCGGCGCCACCATGCCTTTCATGTGTTCCTCGGTAAGCTTGGCGAGGTCCCAGGCCGGCGGAATCTTTTCCAAAATCTTCTTCGAGCCCGAGCGCATGGCGATATAGGTCTTTGAGGCCCAGATTTTCGCGAAATAGGTGCCCAGCCCACCGACGTTGTGACCAATACTCATCTGGTTGTCGTTCAACACCAGTAGCATATCGGGCCGCACATGGCCGGCATGGGCCATGGCTTCCAGGGCCATGCCGCCGGTCATGGCGCCATCGCCAATCACCGCTACTATCTTTTTCAGGTTCTCCTTTTTCGAGTCTTCGGCATTTTGGGCGGCAAGTGCCATCCCCAATGCGGCAGAGATAGACGTTGAGGAATGCCCCACCCCAAAGGTATCGAATTCGCTCTCGGCGCGTTTCGGGAAGCCCGCCAAACCCCCGGCCTGGCGCATGGAACTCATCAAATCCCGACGGCCGGTGAGAATCTTGTGGGGATAGGTTTGATGGCCCACATCCCACACTATGCGATCTGCAGGGGTGTCATAGAGATAGTGCAGGGCCAGGGTCAGCTCCACCACGCCCAAACCGGCCCCAAAATGCCCGCCGGTCTGCCCCACACTCCACAACAGGTAGGCACGCAGTTCCTCCGCCAGCGCGACCAGCGCTTCAACAGTTAGCCCACGCATATCCGCTGGCGACGAAATAGCATCCAGCAGGGGCGTTGAGGGCCGTATCAGGGGGATTTCCTTTAGCATGGGGGGATTTTACCTCAAAGCAGCATTAAACCCACACCAACTAATAGACCACCCCATTGGCTATAAAGTCCAGAAAGAAAGGTCCCGACCAGGGATGAATCAGTGGCAAATTTGAATGGGCAGGAAGTAAGCGTGTACTAACATCGCTGTGAAGAACGATGTCCTCAATTCCCGCGGAACAAAATTCCTCGCCGGATAATGACAAGATAGACTTCCGGATACAATACTTCACCGGGATATTGGGCCGCTTGTGAGCGGCATCAAAGACTAGTAACTTAAAATATCAGGAAGAACCGCTGGATTATCCCATCACTACACTCATTCGCGTTGTTATTCACGACTTTGCCAGACATTCCAGATGCAATTCAAGCACCAGCGCGCTATAAACAGTCTAGCTGATACGGCAGAGTCTCCAAAAATTTCTCATTCACCGGCCACCTGATTGTTTAGCATTACTTCATCATGGAGAAACGTCTCATCCACGCGGTCGACCTTGCCATTCCAATTTCAGAAGCTTTCGATACCTACATGACGGAGATCAGTGTCGCCAGTGGATTTATCACAAAGAACCGGCGTGGTGCTGTTATCAACGCAGGTGATAGCGCGCAGTGCGGTCGCGATTGGCGCACTAGACGACGGATCTCACAGCGCGGAAAGTGGGAAACGTGCGCGACACGTTTACTGGGCGCACTTTCAATATTCAAAAAATCAGGTCAAACTTCGAAATAGTTTTAAAAAACTGGACACACGAGGATACCAATGAAAAAAGTCGCCGTTTGCGGAGCCGGTGGATTTATCGGCAGCCATTTGGTTAATCGGTTGAAGGGAGAAGGCTGCTGGGTTAGAGGCATAGACCTTAAGCATCCTGAATTTTCAGAAACGACGGCCGATGACTTTATCATCGGTGATCTCCGCAACTACCAGACCTGCCAACAGACATTTGACCAGATCTTCGACGAGGTCTACCAATTGGCAGCAGACATGGGCGGAGCTGGCTTCGTTTTTACAGGAGATAACGATGCGGAGATAATGCATAACTCAGCTTTGTGCAACTTAAATGTACTTGAAACCTGTCGAATACAGGGGATCAAGCGCATCTTCTACTCCTCCTCGGCGTGCATGTACCCTGAACACAACCAGATGGATCCCGAAAATCCACTGTGCTCGGAGGATTCAGCCTATCCCGCCAATCCTGACAGCGAATATGGCTGGGAGAAGCTATTCAGCGAGCGCCTATACCTCGCCTATGGGCGAAACCATGATATGGAGGTGAGGGTAGCTCGCTTCCACAACATCTTTGGCGAAGAAGGCACCTGGAGGGGTGGCCGCGAAAAATCACCGGCCGCTTTCTGCAGAAAAGTTGCTGAAGCTGAAGATGGCGGCACTATCGAAATGTGGGGCGATGGCGACCAGACCCGCTCTTTTCTACACGTGAACGACTGTATTGAGGGCGTCCTCCGTCTGACTAAAAGTGAATGGGAGGGCCCCGTTAATATTGGATCTGAAGAAATGGTGTCGATCAACCAGCTCGCAGAAATGGTCATGGATATCGCAGGCAAAAAGCTGAACATCGAGCACATCGACGGTCCTCTAGGCGTTCGCGGTCGAAATTCCGACAACCGGTTAATTGAAGAAAAACTAAATTGGAAGCCGAAGCTATCTCTTCGTCAGGGTCTAGAGCTCACCTATCCGTGGATCAAGAAGCAGGTGAAGGCTGCAAAAGCTGTCTAGCGGACCGAAATCAAATCGCTGGCAATAGAAACTTAACTATTGGGGTACACTCAATATTCCTGTTGGTTGAGATCAGATCATCAAAGCACTATGATAAATTTGGAATTGGCCGCCATTGATCACTTTTCCTAAAATCAATTATTTGAAATTCGCGTATGCATGCCACGCCTTGCATTGTTAATGTTGGGCTGCCTCGAACAGGCACTAGCTCCTTCGCCCGGGCAACTACCTTTCTCGGCTTCAAATCCTTGCATATATGGCATCAGGGTGAGTGGGAACCCGAGATCTTGGCCAGGTTCAGAGCGAATGATCCCGAATGCAGGCGCGTAATTAGTCAGTTTCACACCCTCTCAGATACTCCCTTCTATTCACTGAGGGACACGTTCGAAACCCATTATCCAGGCACGCTAATTCTATACACAACAAGACCTAAAGAAGATTGGATTCGCAGCATGCTAAGGCACAAATTGGCTGGCGGAGTTTTTTTGAGCCAGCTTTACAATCTGAACTGTGCCCCACCCTACACGGAGGCTAACACCGCTGAATTGGGAAGGTTGTATGATGAGCATCACGAGCGCGTCTGCTATGACCTTCCGTCCATAGACCTACAGAGTGACAATCATAGAGAGAAATGGAAATTAATTTGTTCCGCCTTACCAAATGCAGAGTCTTGCCTCGCGCTCACAGAGAGCCAACCCTGGCCTCACACGAATAATTCAACCAACGAAAGTCCTGCGATGTAACCCGACAGACCAACACATTCCAAGGCTATGTCTTTACTGGTGTTCGCTCTTGTCTTCCCAGTGCTGCTTCGGAAAAAATATCGGGCATATCATCAAATCTCACTACCTGTCCGTCCTGCATAACCAGCACCTTATCCATCACGGACAATATAGCCCTGCGGTGAGTGACGACAATCAAAGTGACTTGTTCTTGCTTTAACCTTCTTACAGTCTCAGTTAGCGCCTGCTCGCCAGCTTCATCTAGATTTGAATTTGGTTCATCCAACACCACAAGTTTTGGATTTCCGTAAATCGCTCGCGCTAACCCCACACGCTGCCTCTGGCCAGCAGAGAGGGCACCAGCGGATTGTCCGATGACCGTATCGTACCCATCAGGCTGGCTCAAAATCATTTCATGAACGCCGACGAGTTTCGCTGCATTAACAACCCTCTCTGACTCCACCAGCCCAAATCTACAGATATTTTCAGCGATGGTTCCTCTGAACAATTCTATATCCTGGGGCAAATAACCAACATGTGGCCCCATTTGGTGCCGATCAATATGCCTGACATCCGCCCCATCCAATCGTACCGCGCCGACCTGCACCGGCCATATACCTAAAACAGCGCGAGCAAGACAGGATTTACCCGCAGCACTCGGTCCAATCACCGCCATTGACGAGCCTGCTTCAAGAAAAAAATTCACTCCCCTTATTACCGGCACATTCGAACCAGGGGGTGTCATAAATATCCCTTCCACGGACAGCTCGCCTATCGGTTCAGGCAACTTCATCACGTCTGCCTTCTGCGGATTCGCACTCAATAACCCATCTAGCTGATTAAACTGCATTCTTGCAAGCTGAAACCCCTTCCAACCACCCACCAGTTGATCTACAGGCGCAAGCGCTCGACCAAGCAAAATGGATCCTGCGACCATCATTCCAGGGCTAATTTTCTGATTCATTGCAAGATAAGCGCCCATGCACAGTGCAAGAGATTGGAGCATGATACGCAGAACCTTTGAAAGAGCTGTCAGCTTGACCGCAATTTCACTTGCGTCGGACTGCAAGCGTATCACGGCCTGATTGCGGACCAGCCAACGCGCAAGAAAGCTTGGCATCATCCCCATTGATTCGATTACCTCGGCGTTGCGTATATTTTCTGACGCAAATTCGGTAACCCACGCAGCCTCCTTGTTTGCTTCCACCAATTTGGCCTCTGTCGATCTCTGATTAAGAATGGCGAGTCCGGTTAGCAGCAGAGCACTGACAACGGCGAGGTAGCCAAAATACGGATGGAAAAGGAACATTACACCAATATATAGGGGAATCCATGGTGCATCGAAGAATCCATTGAGACCTGACCCAGTCAAGAACTGCCGCAAATTGGTCAGCGCACTCAGTGGCTGAGAACCCGCCTGCGTTGGCCCGGCTATCAGGGAATGCCGGTAGCTCGCCTGAAAAACTCGTTCCGCAAGTAATTCATCAACTTTTGCGCTCGCGCGGACCATGATCTGACCCCTCACCCAATCCAATGCTCCCATAGACGCAAGTAGAAGAAGCATAATCAGGGTCAACATCCATAATGTTGTTTCACTTCGACTCCCAAGCGCGCGGTCAAAGATCTGCAACATATAGATGGGCGGCACAAGGAAAAGAATGTTGATGAAGAAGCTGAATCCAAATGCGGAGTAGAAATAGGGTCGTGCAGGGGCTAGTTCCTGCATCAACACAGAATCTTGTACTCTCATTTTCATTCCTTTTCCAACTTTGACATGCCAACAGTCTTCGGGACATGTAACCATTATGGACAGATTTTTTGCATTTCAATAGCTCGAAAGCAATAATGTGGCAGCCCTATCAGAAGTGGAAGCGATTGGTGCCATCAAACATTGACCAAACTTTGGCCATAATACAAAGCCATCTAGACAAAGGTGACGAAGCCAATGCTGAAAAACTACTCAGAGAAGCACTTGAGGATTCCCCCCAGAAGAAATTTGCAGCTGAAGAACTGAGAAGGCTCAAGCTGTTGTTAAGAGAGAAGTTTCCCGGCTACAGCGAGCCCACGACAACTCAAATACAAAAACTCATCGATCTCTACGACAAGGGCGAACTATCGAAAGTTATTGAACATGCCCTCGCATTAACAGATCTGTTTCCAAACGCTGCGGTGCTTCACAATATTCTGGGAGCAGCAAACTCCGGACTTCGTCACTATGAAGCGGCAATACTCAATTATCGCAAGCTTATGCAAATCAAACCCGATTATGCTGAAGCCTACAACTACATGGGGATTGCCCTGCAAGAATGTGGCAACCAGGTGGCCGCCATTGAAAATTTCGAGAAAGCCCTCGCTATTAAACCGAACCTGGCGGAAGCCTATTACAACCTGGGCGCATCACTTAGAGAGAAGGGCGACCTTGAAGCTGCAGCAGACAGTTACCTCAAAGCTATAGAGCTCAAGCCGGATTATGCTGAGGCCTACAATAATCTGGGGATCACGCAAAAGCGCAGGGGCAACCTTAGTGCCGCTATTGATTGCTACAATCAGGCTCTAGTGCTCAATCCCGACAATCCAGAGGCCTACCACAATAGGGGCCTGGCACTGAGCGAAGCGGGCGATCTCGACGCCGCTATAAGCAGTTACACCCATGCAATAAGCATCAAGCCTCACTATGCGGAGGCCTGTAACAATTTGGGCGTGGCCCTGAGAGCAAAACGCCATCTCGAGGCAGCTATTGACGCTTATACCAAGGCATTGCAAATCAACCCAGAGTATTTGGATGCCCACATAAACATGGGAAATTGTCTACGGGATACTGGCAAATTAGTCGCCGCAGTAGACAGTTACGCCAGCGCAATCAATCTGGACAACGACAGCGCAGATGCACACTTCAATCTATCTTTGACTTGGCTACTCCAGGGCGAATATGAGAAGGGTTGGGCTGAATATGAATGGAGATTACGACGGGAAAACACTGCCAATTATAGCGATCATCCCAGCCCTCGGTGGAATCGCCAGTCGGTGAGGGGCAAGTCGCTTCTGTTACTCGCAGAACAGGGTTTAGGAGATATGATTCAAACCATCTATTACGCCAAACAACTAAAATCCTTAGGCGCGCAGCTTTTTGTTGAGTGCAAGAAACCCCTGATTCCCCTATTCGGATTGTGCGAGCATATCGATGTTCTGATTCCTGAGGGTGCTCCACTACCACCAGCAGATTATCATGCACCCATGATGAGCTTACCCGGCATTCTCGGGGAGAGCTTTTCAGCCCGTGCCAACACCGAGCCCTATCTCCAGGCAGATCCAGAGTTCATTACAAAATGGGCACACCATCTAGGCTCAATCGAGGCCTACAAAATCGGCATCGCCTGGCAAGGCTCAACCACCTTTGTCGACGATCAGTGGCGCTCGTTCCCCCTGCAGAATTTCAGCTCAATCGCCGGCCTGAGCGATACTTCCCTGGTGAGTCTACAGAAGGGAATTGAGGGCAGAAGCCAGATCGATTCTTTTTGCGAAACCAGCCAGTTACTCGATTTCGGCGAGGATCTCGACAGAGGCCGTCCCTTCATGGATACGGCGGGCATAATGATGAACGTGGATCTGGTAATCACCTCATGCACGAGCATAGCGCATCTTGCTGGCTCGCTGGGCGTACCAACCTGGGTGATCCTGGGAGAGAACGCCGATTGGCGCTGGTTGTTAGATCGTGAAGACAGCCCCTGGTACCCTAATGTACGATTGTTTCGTCAACAGAAACGAGGAAATTGGGAAGAGGTGTTTGCACGCGTAACCATGGAACTTCAACTCATGATAAATGGCCCGAATAACACTCGGTCATCCTTCTGACTGCAAAATCAAATAAGCGACCTGATCGCGCTATACTCTGCCTCGAATCAGAGCTTTATAAACACAAGCAACCCGGAGCGATTGACCCATGCACAAACCGCTGAAGTTGAACCTGGGGTGCGGCGAAAATCACAAGGCTGGGTACGTTAACGTAGACAAATTTGGTCTACCGGACGTGCAATTTGACCTGGAGACATTACCCTGGCCCTGGGAGGACTCCAGCGTAGACGAGATTGTTCTGGAGCATGTCTTGGAGCACCTCGGACAGCATACCGATGTTTACCTGAATATTATTAAAGAGATATACCGGGTATGCAGCGATCAGGCCTTGGTCTATATCGTGGTTCCCCATCCAAGGCATGACGACTTTATCACCGACCCCACCCATGTGCGGAAAATTACCCCTGAAGGGTTTGGGATGTTTTCAAAAAAGAACAACGAACATTGGATCAAGGATGGCCACAGCAATACTCCACTGGGAATCTATCTGGGAGTCGATTTCGAGATAACATACTCTAGCTTTATTCCGGACCCGGCCTGGGAGAAGCTTCTCAACGGGAAAATCACTGAAGCAGAATTATATGAAGCCGCCAACAGGTACAATAACGTGATTCGGGAAATTCGAATTATTGCTAAAGTTGTGAAAGACGAATAGTTACTAAACACGGACACTTGTCGATCGGATCAGGCTTTACATTTATGCAGAGAATTTACCATGGACCATTTATCTCCCCGAACCACCTCACAAGCAGATAATTAAATCGCATGGTGTCATGATCTCATTCGCGCCTGGAGCTATCACATGTCGCTAGACGTCAAGAAAACTCTAGCAAGTGCCAAAAAGCACTTAAAACAGGATGACCTGGAGGCGGCCGAGAAGCTGTACCGTCTTGTACTTGATATGCTTCCAAACAACAAACAGGCGATCAAGGGTCTAAAAAAACTACGTTCATCACACCTATCATCGTCTACCAATGTGAATGCCTCGCCGCAACAAATACAAGAACTTGTCAACTTGTACAATCAGGGAAGGTTAACCGAGCTTATCCAAGCCGCAAACTCGTTAACTGAAACATTTCCCGCCGATGCAGCAATCCACAACTTGATTGGAGTCGCCAACACAGGGCTTGGCAAGTTTGAGGGCGCTATAGCGAGTCACAGGAAGGCCGTTGGCATTAAACCTGACTACGCCGACTCCTACTTCAATATGGGTATAGCTCTCAAGGAAAACGGGAACCTCAGTGAAGCGGTAGATAGCTACGCTAGGGCTTTACAAATAAGACCAGATCATCCAGAAGCCCTTAATAATATGGGTGCCGTATTTAGGGATTTAGGAGACCAACAAGCCGCCCTGGAAAGTTACGAAAAAGCACTCCGGATCAAGCCCGATTACCCTGAGCCTCATTACAATATAGGGAATATTCTGAAAGAAAACGGAGACCTTGCTGCCGCCATGGGAAAATACAGGCAGGCTCTGGAGATCAAGCCCCGCTACGCAGAAGCCAGCAACAATATGGGCGTTATTCTGCAGGACAAAGGCGACCTGAAAGCCGCCATAGAGTGCTACAAGAAGGCACTTCTGGCACAGCCTGATTACCCTGAAGCACACTTCAATATGGGCACTGCCTTAAGAGGGTCCGGCTATCCCGAAAAGGCCATTAAGTGCTACACCAACGCCATTCAGATTAAACCAGATTTTGTACAGGCAAGAAGCAGCCTGCTGTTATCCCGTGCATATCTAGAGGGCAAAACACCCGCAGAGTTGTTGCTCGAAGCTCAAATTTGTGGCGCTTACATGCAACAACAAACTACAAATTACTCTGTGAACTCGGCCCACTTTCGCTCTTCAAAGAAACGATCTCTCGAACGCATTGGTTTTGTATCAGCAGACTGGTGCACTCACCCGGTTGCGTACTTTACAGAAGAAGCGTTCAGGCATTTGATTGCCTCGTTAGATCATAGCAACATATCAGTGTTTCTATATTCCAATCTTGCCCCAGCCAAGCATGACCAAATGACCGAGAATTTTAAGAATATGGACACCCAATGGCGCGATATCAGCCATTTGTCAGACGCGCGATTGGTGGATGTAGTTCGTAAGGACAATATAGACATCCTGTGGGATCTTTCCGGGCATACAAGAGGCAACCGGCTTGCCGTTTTTGCAGCGCGTTGTGCGCCAGTCCAAATAACGTGGCTAGGCTATTCCGCTAGTACCGGTCTTCAGGCAATGGATTACCTACTGGCGGACAAGTACGTTGTTCCAAATAGTGAAAACGATCTTTTTTCGGAGCAGGTCTGGAGGATGCCGGATAGTTTTTATTGTTTCACTCCTCCCACCTTAAAAGTGAGCGTAGGAGAATTGCCTGCTAGGAAAAACGGCTATATCACCTTTGGCAGCTTTAGCATTCTAAGTAAAATTGGAGATGACGTAGTTTCCTTGTGGTCCAGGATACTGCTAGATATACCTGGGTCTCGACTAATTCTGAAAGCGGAGCAATTTGGTACTGCTGAGGTTGTCGAGCACACACTTGAACGATTTCGCGCGCATGACGTGGACCCAGTAAGGTTGAATTTCGAACCCGCTTCACCGCGTGCAGACTATCTCAATACATATAAAAAAGTAGACATCACCTTGGACACCTTTCCCTATCCCGGCGGCACAACCACTCTTGAATCTCTCTGGATGGGAGTGCCGGTATTAACCATGAAAGGCGATAGGCTGGTGTCACGGAACGGCGAAACTATCGCACACAACGTTGGGTTGCCACAGTGGATTGCCTCAAACGAACAAGACTATATTGTCAAGGCCGTGGAATTTGCTTCAGACCTGGACAGCCTGGGGACACTTCGCGCGGGATTGAGAGGCCAATTATTGGCATCCCCTCTTTGCGACGCTGCTCGTTTCTGTCTTCACCTGGAATCCACCATGCAAGCCATGTGGCAGCGCTGGCAGCATAGCCCTACACTTGACGATGGCCACCCAGAAGAACACGCAGAGACGACGAAGATTCCCGCAATTACCCCGACCTTGCTTGATGAATTTGGGGCACTGGTGCAATTGTACAGACAAGGGCAATATCAACAGGTCCTGGAAAAAGGCATGGCATTAACCACTCAGCATCCGGACTCAGCTGACCTCCACAACCTATTGGGGGCGGCGAATGCCGCGCAAAAGCAATTCGATGCGGCGATTACGTGGTATGAAAAAGCGATAAAGAACAGGCCGGCCTATGTCGACGCCCTGTTCAACCTGGGCTCCGCCCAACTCAACAAAGGCAACCAGGACGACGCAATCTCAAGCTACCGTGAGGTGTTGCAGATCAAACCGGATCACGCTGAAGCACTCAATGGTCTTGGCAATGCTCTGAAGAACAAAGGAGATCTGAGTTCAGCAATTTCCAGTTTCAACCAGGCGCTGGAAACCAAACCCGATTACGCTGAAGCGTACTGCAACAGGGGCATCGCCCAGCAATTAGGGGGTGACCTTCGTGCCGCCATCGAAAGCTACACAAACGCGCTACAAATTGACCCGGACCTTCCTGATGTCCACAATAATATGGGGGTTGCCCTGAAGGACTGCGGTGATTTAGATGCAGCCATAGAACGCTATGTCAAGGCCATCCAGATCAGACCAAACTATGCCGAAGCCCTGTTCAATCTAGGCGCAGCACATCAAGTGCGCGGCGAACTGGAGGCTGCAATAAGTAGC
Organism: Halieaceae bacterium; assembly: GCA_965237855.1. Lineage (GTDB taxonomy): Bacteria > Pseudomonadota > Gammaproteobacteria > Pseudomonadales > Halieaceae > CBDEGK01. The sequence goes on from CBDEGK010000003.1 coordinate 151,688, forward strand.
TATTCCAGGGCGCTACAAATCAACCCCGATCATGCGGAAGCCCTCAACTACATGGGTATTGCGCTGCAGGAAAAAGGCGATATAGAGGCCGCTCTTGACAGCTTCACCAGCTCTCTTCGGGCGAACCCCGGGTTGGCAGAAGCCCATTACAACCGGGGCACTATTCTGAGGGACAAAGGTGAACTGGATGCTGCGATAAGCAGCTACAAGAAGGCTATCCAGAGCAAACCTGACTATACCGAGGCCTACAACAACATGGGCATGGCTCACAAGGCCAAGGGTGACACCGTGTCGGCCATGGAATGCTACACCATGTCCCTGCAGATTGACCCGCGCAACGCACAGGCCCACAACAACAGGGGCTTTATCCTTAGCGAAAACGGCGACATCGATGCAGCCCTGGACTGTTACACCACCGCCCTGGAGATTCAACCAAATCTCGCCGCAGCACACAATAACATCGGCAATGTGTTTAAAGAAAAGGGTGACCTACTGGCCGCCATAAGCAGCTACCAGAAAGTACTGGAACTCAGGCCTGATATTGTAGATGCGGCCAGCAATCTGCTGTTTGTAAAAACCTACCTTGGTACTGATAGCCCTCAGGATCTGGTACGCGAGGCCCGCTCATACAGCCGCAACTTCCGAGAATTATGCGAGAGTTACACAGTAGATAATACTTATTTTGACTCAACCAGGTCTCAGCCTTTGCAGCGCATTGGCTTCGTATCTGCAGACTGGGGCAGTCATCCGGTCGGATACTTTACCCTGGAGGTCTTTCAACACCTGGTACCCTTGTTGCGTCAATGGAATATCGAGGTTGTTCTCTACTCCAGTCGTGAACCCAGTAGTCACGATGACGTGACAAAGCAGTTCAAAGCTCTGGGGGCTCAGTGGCGCGATATCAGGTACCTGACCGACAAAGAGGTTGCTGAGCTGATTCGAGAGGATCAGGTCAATATTCTATTTGACAATAGCGGCCATACAAAAGGCAATCGGCTTTGTGTCTTTGCGGCGAGAAGTTCACCCGTTCAAGTGCACTGGCTGGGGTATGACGCAACTACCGGTCTGTCTGAAATGGACTACATACTGGGAGACAAGTACGTAACACCCACCGGAGAAGAGGATCATTTCTCCGAAGAGATTTGGCGGATGCCGGAAAGCTATCTGTGCTTTACACCTCCGAATGTCGAAGTCAACGTGGGTGAATTACCCGCCGCTTCCAATGGCTTCATTACCTTCGGCAGCTTCAATAATTTGACCAAGATGCGGGACCCGGTGGTTGCATTGTGGGCAAAGGTGCTTGCAGCAGTACCTGGATCGCGCCTGTACCTGCGTTGCAAGCAGTTAAAAGACACTGGAGTGGCGGAAAAAACCCTGGAACGCTTTCAGACGCATGGCATTGCGCCTGAGAGAATCACCCTGGAATCACGACACTCTTCTCGCTCTGACTATTTTTCTTCTTTTCATCAAGTCGACATAGCGTTGGACCCTTTCCCCTATCAAGGCGTTACTACCAGCTGTGAAGCGCTCTGGATGGGATTACCGATCCTGATTCTGCGCGGTGATCGTATGAATTTTCACAACGGAGAATCTATCGTAAATACGGTCGGCTTGCCCTGCTGGATCGCTGACACACAAGACGATTATGTCGCTAAAGCAGTGGCTTTTTCAGAAGACCTGGATGCCCTGGCAACCCTTCGCGCCGGCCTGAGGGACCAGCTAATGACTTCCCCACTATGCAACGCACAACGCTTCGCCGAAAACCTTGAGGGTGCCTTGCAAGGCATGTGGCGACGCTGGCACGATATGCCCCCGGCCGAAGCAGATAATCAGCTCGAACAGAGCCCAGCCACCATGGCTGCGCCACCAGAACTGCCACAGGGCAACATAGACAATTTGTTAACCCTGTTTCAGCAAAAACAATATGAGGAAGTGCTGCTAAGAGGTAGCGCGCTGGCAGCGCAATATCCAAACGCCTTCTTGCTTCACAACTTAATGGGGGGAGCCCACACCGGGCTCAAACAATATGACGATGCTGTGGCCTGTTTCACAAAGGCGCTACAGATTAACCCCAGCTATGCTTCAGCCCACAACAATATGGGCAACGCGCTGAAAGATAAGGGCGATTCGCGCGCTGCGATCAATAGCTACAAGAACGCGCTACGAGTCAAACCGGATTTTGCAGAAGCCCACAGCAATATGGGAAATGCCTTGAAGAATATTGGCGATCTGGATGCTGCCCTGGCCAGTTACCGAAACGCCCTGCAACTTTCCCCAACGCTCTCTGTGTCTCACAATAACATGGGGATCGTGTTAAAGGACCTGGGCGAACTGGAAGCTGCAATAGAAAGCTACAATAAAGCGCTACAACTTAGGCCCAACTACGCCGAAGCCTATAACAACAAGGGGCTTGCGCTGCACAACCAGGGCGACCTGGACGCTGCCATTGGCAGTTACCAACAGGCCCTGCAGCACCGCTCAGATTACGCGGGAGCCTATTGCAACCTGGGTAATGCCTTGAGAGAAACTGGCGCCATGGAAGCCGCGACAGACTGTTACCGGGAGGCTCTGCAATTGCAGCCCGACTTCGCGGAAGTCCACTACAATCTGGGCACAATCCAGAGAACCACGGGTGATCTTGATGGTGCCATACAGAGTTTTGGAAGAGCGCTGGAGGGAAAGCCCGATTATCCTGACGCCTATAACAAGCTGCTGCATCACCATCGATACCCGTCAGCGCCGTACCCGTGATCGAGCCGCTGCCATTGGCAGCCTCGAGCGCCGTGATGTCCGTCGCTGCTTCAGTGCCTGCAGTCAGCGTGGAGTTGTAGGCGGCCGGATCACTGTCCAGATCGGTAATCGCCTGGGCAATATCAGATGTCGTGCCATCAATACCCGTCAGCGCCGTACCCGTGATCGAGCCGCTGCCATTGGCAGCCTCGAGCGCGGTGATGTCCGTCGCCGCTTCAGTGCCTGCAGTCAGCGTGGAGTTGTAGGCGGTCGGATCACTGTCCAGATCGGTAATCGCCTGGGCAATATCAGATGTCGTGCCATCAATACCCGTCAGCGCCGTACCCGTGATCGAGCCGCTGCCATTGGCAGCCTCGAGCGCCGTGATGTCCGTCGCTGCTTCAGTGCCTGCCGTCAGCGTGGAGTTGTAGGCGGTCGGATCACTGTCCAGATCGGTAATCGCCTGGGCAATATCAGATGTCGTGCCATCAATACCCGTCAGCGCCGTACCCGTGATCGAGCCCGTGCCATTGGCAGCCTCGATCGCCGCAATATCCGTCGCCGCTGCCGTGCCTGCCGGCAGCGTGGAGTTGAAATGGGTCGGGTCACTGTCCACGTCAGCAATCGCCTGCACGACCGCTGCTGCATCACCATCGATACCCGTCAGCGCCGTACCCGTGATCGAGCCGCTGCCATTGGCAGCCTCGAGCGCCGTGATGTCCGTCGCTGCTTCAGTGCCTGCAGTCAGCGTGGAGTTGTAGGCGGCCGGATCACTGTCCAGATCGGTAATCGCCTGGGCAATATCAGATGTCGTGCCATCAATACCCGTCAGCGCCGTACCCGTGATCGAGCCGCTGCCATTGGCAGCCTCGAGCGCCGTGATGTCCGTCGCTGCTTCAGTGCCTGCAGTCAGCGTGGAGTTGTAGGCGGTCGGATCACTGTCCAGATCGGTAATCGCCTGGGCAATATCAGATGTCGTGCCATCAATACCCGTCAGCGCCGTACCCGTGATCGAGCCGCTGCCATTGGCAGCCTCGAGCGCCGTGATGTCCGTCGCTGCTTCAGTGCCTGCCGTCAGCGTGGAGTTGTAGGCGGTCGGATCACTGTCCAGATCGGTAATCGCCTGGGCAATATCAGATGTCGTGCCATCAATACCCGTCAGCGCCGTACCCATGATCGAGCCACTGCCATTGGCAGCCTCGAGCGCCGTGATGTCCGTCGCTGCTTCAGTGCCTGCAGTCAGCGTGGAGTTGTAGGCGGCCGGATCACTGTCCAGATCGGTAATCGCCTGGGCAATATCAGATGTCGTGCCATCAATACCCGTCAGCGCCGTACCCGTGATCGAGCCGCTGCCATTGGCAGCCTCGAGCGCCGTGATGTCCGTCGCTGCTTCAGTGCCTGCAGTCAGCGTGGAGTTGTAGGCGGCCGGATCACTGTCCAGATCGGTAAGAGCCTGGGTAATTTGAGCCGTCGTACCATCAATACCCGTCAGCGCCGTACCCGTGATCGAGCCGCTGCCGTGCCTGCCGGCAGCGTGGAGTTGTAGGCGGTCGGGTCACTGTCCACGTCAGCAATCGCTTGCACCACTGCTGCCGCCGTACCATCAATACCCGTCAAGGCCGAACCATCGATCGTACCCGTGCCATTATCCGTTTCAATTGCCGTGATATCCGTAGCGGCTGCTGTACCGGCATCTGCCGTAGCGTTGATATTGGCAGCAGTCGTTATTCCAGCCGCGCCCAGGGCGGTGGCAATATCAGCGGCAGACCCGGTAATAGTCGTTAAAGAGGTGGCATCAAGGGCCGCAGCAATTGAATATCCATCCAATGAATTCAATGTCGAGGCTGCCAACGTGGTGTCATTAATAGCGAGTGTACCGGCGCCTGTTACATCACCAGTCAGTGCATCAAGCACTGCCGCCGGGCCAGTCAGGGTATTACCCGTGGTAATCTCCGCGTCGGTAACACCCCCTGCATTGGCGGTAATAGTGATATTAGCGGTGACAACCACGGCACCTGTAGCGGCATCCCACTCCCCCACAGTGGTCACTTCACTGCCGTCAGAAGCAGTAAAGTTCAGCGTCGTCATGTCAGCAATACCGGCATAGGTATTGCCAACGAGATCTTCAATCGCGGTTGCGTCAATCGTAATGTGATAATCGACAAGTTCACCCAGGCTAGCTGTTGGGTTAATCGTCAGTGTGGCGCCACTAACACTCAGCAAAATGCTGGTAGCAGCATCAAACACCTCAAAGTTACCAACACCGGTTTCGACAATCGTGATGTTGCCTGTGCCCAGCGCAATATCTTCATCGAAGGTGATGGTCAAGTCATTGGCCAATGGGAAGGTAGCCGCGTCATCAGCAGGCGACGACGAGCTCTGCATTGGATCGATCGTATCAACTGCAGAGTTGTTGGTAATTGACGTGACCGTTTGATCCTTCGCAGCCTTGACGGGGCCTACGATTGAGTCAATAGTCCCATTCGCCGCAGTGTAAATAATACTGTCGACAACTGAGGTACGTTCAATCGCAGTATCCATCGGTAGTGTCACCACACTGCCAGCGACCGTGGCGGTAGTGAATGACGCGCCTACGCTGTCAACCGTGACTACCCAATCGGCGTCTTCCAGAATCGAGGTTGAGACATCCTGACTGTAGGTCAACTCGATATCGCCGGCTGCGTTCACTACAGCAGTGTTAATAGTAGGCTTGGGTGGCGGATCAGGCGGCGCAGGTGCGGGCTCGGGCTCTGGTGTGGGTTCTGGTGTGGGCTCTGGCGTCGGTTCTGGTGTCGGTTCTGGTGTCGGCTCCGGGGTGGGTTCGGGTGTGGGTTCGGGTGTTGGCACAACCTGCCCGATATCATCCGCGGCGGCATCAACCAACTGCTCAAGCACGATAGGATTGGTAACCGCCTCCACCACCAACGGATCTATTTCACCGGCAGCGGCTCCGCTTTCCACGTTATCTTCAAGATCTTCAGCGACCACTTGCACCTGCGCCAGCTCGGTCAATGCATCTTCCGCGCTGACAGATGTGGTTACCGCATCATCAGCCCGTGCGTTCAACACGGTAGTGGTAGTTGCCACGTCATTAGCGACAGCCGCCACATTGGCAAGTACTCCAGTATCCGTGGTGGATTCTGTCGCGGCGGCGTTAATAACCCTCTCCACGGTAGCCGCCGAGGTCAGGTCAACTGGTTCAGTCGCAGTGTCGTCGGTGATCAGATCCACCAGGGCGTCAAAGGCAGCATCGCCACCCTTTTCCTCGGTGATGGTGGCACCAGCACCTTCCAGGGTAGCGCCAGTCTGGCTGACAATATTGCTCACCTGAACCGCAGCCACCTGCACATCCAGGGCTGTGTCTATCTCAGCCTGTGTGGCATCGGGATCGACAGACGCGGCCGCCGGGTCAAAAGTTAACAGGTCAACCGAGTCATCAATGCCCAGGTTCTCGCTAACCACATCAGCAGCAGCAGCAGGCGAAATATTCTCTTGCTCGGCCACTTTTTGTACCAGGGTGGTCAGCGGGTTAACAACCTCGGAGCCGGCTGGAGCCGTATACATGCCCTCAAAGGGCTGCTGGGTTGCGATATCGGTACCGCCGAAGGCGACAATCGTGCCCGCAGTGGTGTCCACACCTTCCGGGAACACGAAATTACCTTCGGCATCGGTGATCACAGAGGCTTCATTCGCGCCCTGCACCCCGTCACCATCGACGTCAATAAACACGGTGGCACCGGATATGTAACCATCATGCACTACCCCTGCCAGCCCCTCTCCCCCGAGGTTGGCGGCAACGCTGGCGGAAACGGCGGCAGTCGCGGTGGTGACCGAGGCATCGGTCTCATCAACCCCGGCCAACAACGCCTGTGCGGTGGGAATATCGAACTCGCCATAGAGACCATCACTACTCTCAACTTCGTCGGTGTAGGCATTCGCCACCGCAATCTTGTTACCCAGGATCGTGATATCGTCATTCTGGGCGCCATTGGCAATATCCAGGGCAATGCTGGCCAGCGAGGCCGCACCACTGCTGAGCAAATCCGTGTAAAAGGCCAGCCCTTCCGGGTCCGCATCGCGGTTGAACATTTGCTGGTACAGACCATCAATCAGCGCTTCATCGGACAGCCCGCCAAAACTGTCGGTGAACTCCTCCGACTCACCGAACGCCTCCAGCGCCTGGTCGACGTTGTTGGTGTCCGAGAAGTAATCGGTCCAGAAATCTACGCCATCGGGATCACCCGGACGGCCATAGTAGGATACAAACAGTTGCTGGACCTGGTTCATCAATTCTTCTGGACTGGACATGGGGCATTTCCTTTTGCAATGTTTACAAAATAGCTATAGCTAACCATTACCACACTGACAGGTCAGGAGGCAAGAGGGCGATAGTAGTATTTATTAGTACAGAGAGGTACAGCAGGGGTGTCAAGGGTAAAAAAGTCAGATGTGTACAATAACACTTCATTGTGTGCGGTAGTGCCCAAATATTGAACAAAAACGGTCTGAACTATTCCAACTGAGACAACTAACCCATCAAATGCCCCAGTTTACCGGCCTTGGTGGCTAAATAATGCTGGTTGTGAGGATTGTGGGGGGTTTCATGGGCCAGGCGTTCCGTGACGGCGATGCCCTGCTCTTCCAGCGCCTGTACCTTGCGCGGGTTGTTGGTCATCAAGCGCACGCTGTGAATACCGGCGTGATCGAGCATGCCTTTGCACATGGAGTAGTCGCGCATGTCGGCCCCGAAACCCAGGGCCTCGTTGGCTTCGACCGTGTCGGCGCCGGCGTCTTGCAGCTTGTAGGCCTTTATCTTGTTGAGTAGGCCAATGCCGCGGCCTTCTTGGCGCAGATAGAGAAGTGCACCGCGACCCTCTTTGGCGATGGCTTGTAGAGCCGCTTGTAACTGTTCCCCGCAGTCACAGCGCAGGGAAAACAGGGCATCGCCAGTCAGGCATTCGGAATGCACCCGCGCTAGCACGGCCCGGCCATCGCCGATGTCGCCGAAGGTGAGCAGCACGTGCTCTTTGTCATTGTCGATATCTTCGAAGCCGTGCATATCGAACTCGCCCCACTGGGTGGGCAGGCGGGAAGACTCTACGTAGTTAATACTCACAAAAGGACGAATTCATAAGGGGCGGGGGCGGATTGTAGCAGGCCGCCGGCGCGTTTAAAATCGCTAGAACTTACGTATCAGCATCAGCACGCCGTCTTTTTCCTGCATCTCCACGTGTTGCAGGTAGCTCATGCCCAGCAATACCGTCTCTGGGTAGGCCCCCTCCAGCACACTGGCCTGCACATTGTTCACGGTGATATCGCCGACGCTGACCTCGTTGAGCACAATGCTGTAGGCGGTGGCCACCCCGGAGGCGGTTTGCACCTCGGTCGGTATGCCCTTTGTGTAATTGATGCCGAGGCGAATGGCGGCGCGTGAACTCAGGGCGACAATATTGGCGCCGGTGTCGACCAGCACCTGGGTAGCGCGGCCGTTTATCTGGGCGTTGGTGATGTATTGGTGCTGGTCATTGCGGCGCAGGCGCACGGTTTTTTGCGGCGGCTTTTTATAGCTGGCGGCAATATGGCGAGACACGGTAACCGTCTGGCGTTCGCCGTCGATTTCAACGATGGCTTTTTTTGCGTCCGCCTCGATCACCGTGACGCCTTGCCAGGTGGCGCCCTCCCTCACTAGCTTTTGCTCACCGTCTTTGTCGAGCAGCACGGCGCCTTTAAACAGGCCCTGAACTACCAGGTCGTCAGCACTGGTGAAGGCTGCGCTAAGCAGGGTAAAAACTAGCAGTAAGTTCCATATAAGACGCATGGAGGGGGCCTTTGGGGGTTATGGGAAGCTTAGCGCAGATTGGCCCACATGGGTGAAATATAGACCAGCAGGCAACCGGGAAGTGCCGTAAAATCAAAGTATGGCTGAGATTATGGGCGGGGCGTTTCTGATCAACGTAGAGGCATTGGTCAACAAGGACTACCTTGATGCCCGGCTTGATGCGCTCGAAGCGCACATGGAGGCAAAGTTCAACACTATCTATTGGATGATGGGAATGGGCTTTACTGTACTGGTGATCCCACAATTACAAGCCTGGTTCAGCTAGCAAAATGCTTCCAACCCTCCCCGCCCTCTGATTCACCCTCAACGACTTCACCGATACACACGCAGCCTGCCGGTACTTTGTCTGCGTTGTTTGCTGATACCGTAAACAACAATTCGTAATCATCACCGCCGGTGAGCGCCCACTGCTTTGCCTGGCTTTGATTTTTGATCGTTTGCAGTGCCGGAGACAGCGGAACGTTTGATTCATCGATGTCGAGCTTCACCCCACTGGCCTTGCCAATGTGATGGGCATCGGCGAGCAGTCCGTCGGAAATATCAATGGCCGCACTGGCAATGTCGAGCAACTGCAGGCCCAGCTCGATCCGGGGCGCGGGACGATAGAAGCGCATTAGTAAATATTCTTTGTGTTCGCGTGCGCCGGGCCAGTCACCGTTCATCACCGTGAGCGCCGCGGCGGCATCACCCAGCGGACCGCTGACATAAATTTTGTCACCGGGTTTAGCGCCACTACGCGTCAGCATGTTGTCTGCGGGGACAGCACCGAACACCTGCACGGTAATGGTGAGTGGGCCCTGGGTGGTATCACCGCCGATGAGTTCCACTTGGTATTGTTCCAGTGCCTCGCCCAGGCCCAGGCAGAACTGGTGCAACCAGGTCTCATCGCCCGCCGGCAGGGTCAGGGCCAGAGTCGCGGCCAGGGGTTGCGCACCCATGGCGGCGAGATCACTGAGCGCGGTCACCACGGCGCGGTAACCGATTTGATTAGGCGGTGCATCGCTGTAGAAGTGCGTGTTTTCCACCAGGGTATCGACCGAGGTGACCAGGCGCATGCCGGTGGGAATATCGATGAGGGCGCAGTCATCGCCGATTTTGTCTGACAGGGGAGCGAAGTACTTATCGATCAGGGGAAATTCGTCGCTCATGGGGGCAGGCTCTTTATTGGCCGCGGCGCCTAGCTCGCCGATTCAGCGTCAATCTCCACTTGCCGCAATTGACGGGCGGCTTTGTCGAGTACACCGTTGATGAACTTGTGGCTGTCCTGGGCGCCGAATTTTTTGGCCAGGGTCACCGCTTCATTAATCACCACTTTGTAGGGCACGTCGATGCGCTCCATCAATTCGAAGGTGGCAATGCGCAGCAGGGCTCGCTCTACCGGGCCCAACTCGTCCAACTCGCGTTGTACCATAAAAGGTGCGTAGAGGGCTTCTATCTCATCCAGCCTGGCTGGCACCTCGTGCACCAGGACGTGAAAATAATCGCCATCAACCTTGTTGAAGTCGTACTCGTCCCGAAACTCCGCCTCAATATCGGCCAGGGTGGCCTCTGCCATGTGCCACTGATAGAGCGCCTGCATGGCGTAGTGGCGGGCCTTGTGGCGTTTGGCCGCCAGCGGGTTGTGTTTGGTTTCTGCCACCTTCTTCAAACGCTCAGATTTGCGGTAACAGGCTGACCATTTCCAGGGCGGACAAGGCAGCTTCTTCACCCTTGTTACCCGCCTTGGTGCCGGAACGCTCGATGGCTTGTTCAATGGTGTCGACGGTGAGAACCCCGAAGGCCACCGGCAAGCCAGTTTCGTTAATGACCTGGCTCAGGCCTTTGACGCATTCGCCGGCCACGTATTCGAAATGCGGGGTGCCGCCGCGGATAACGGCGCCGAGGGCGATCACCGCATCGTAGTTACCGGAAGCGGCGGCCTTTTTGCACACCAGCGGGATTTCAAAGGCGCCTGGGGCGTAGATGACCGTGATGTTGTCATCGCTGACGCCGTGACGGCGCAGGGTATCGATGGCACCCTCTTTCAGGTGCTCCACCACGAAGCTGTTCCAGCGGCCGACCACCAGGGCGTATTTGCCGGCGGATTCGGTGAAGTTGCCTTCTATCGTTTTGATGGTCATTACACAGTCCTTAGTTTTCTAAGGGGTCAGAGGAGTGTGGATAACTTGAAAAGCAAAGTTATCCACATCACCTCCGACCCCGGCGCCTGTCAGGGGGCCACGTATTCGATTACTTCGAGATCAAATCCCGAAATCGCATTGTACTTGATCGGCGCACCCATCAGGCGGATCTTGCCGACGCCCAGGTCGCGCAGTATTTGTGAGCCCAGGCCCACGGTCATATAGGTGTCGGGATTCTCGCCGCCCACCTGTTGGATATCGGCATTGCCCAGCGCAATATCCACGCTATGCAGCAGCTGATCGGTGTTCTCCTTGCGGGCCAGTAAGACCACCACGCCGTGGTCGGCATCGCTCACTGCTTGTAAGCACTTACTTATGTTCCAGCTCTTTCGTTCCGGTGCCTCGGCACTGAGCATGTCGCGCACTGCCGCCTGCACGTGCACCCGGACCAGGGTGGGCTGGTCGGCACTGATCTCGCCTTGAAACAGGGCCAGGTGCACGTCGCCGGCATTCTGGTCGCGGTAGGCGGCCAATTGGAATTCGCCGTAGTGAGTTTGAATCGTGCCTTCCCTCACCTTGCGAATAGTGCGCTCGCTCACCACCCGAAAATGAATCAGGTCGGCGATGGAGCCAATCTTGAGATTGTGCTGCTGGGCAAATGCCACCAACTCACTGCCGTTGGCCAGGGTGCCATCTTCGGTGAGGATATCGGTCATCATCGCCGCCGGTTGCAGACCCGCCAGGCGCGCATAATCGGAGGCCGCTTCGGTGTGACCGGCGCGGGTCAGTACCCCACCGGGCATCGAGGTGAGCGGGAAAATATGGCCGGGCTGGACAATGTCTTCGGCGATAGTGGTGGGGCTGACCGCCACCTGGATGGTGCGGGCGCGGTCAGCGGCGGAAATGCCGGTGGAGATGCCCTCGCGGGCTTCGATGCTCACCGTGAAATTGGATTTTTCGCCCGAGGGGTCATCGGCCATCGGTGGCAGGCCCAGCAATCGGCAGCGCTCTTCGGTCAAGGCTAAACACACCAACCCTTTGGCCTGGCGCGCCATGAAATTCACATCATCGGCTTCAACGTGTTCGGCGGCCATCATCACCACCCCTTCGTTGTGGCCTTTTTCTTCATCGTCATCCACTAGCACCACCATGCGGCCCTGGCGCACGTCGGCAATGATTTGATCGGTGGTGTTAAGTTCCATTACTTGAATCCATTACTTGAAACCATGTTCGGCCAGGAAGCCGGCTGATATGGTGGGGGCGTCGGGATTAGCCGCCTGCTCACCCTGCAACAGGCGTTCGAGGTAGCGGGCGATCACGTCCACTTCCAGGTTGATCTTGCTGCCCGCCTGGTAGTTGCCAAAGATGGTTTCCGCCATGGTTTGGGGAATGATGTTCACATCGAATTCACTGCCGCTAACCGCGTTGACGGTGAGGCTGGTGCCGTCGATACAAATGGAACCCTTGTGAGCAATGTACCTGGCCAGTTCAGCCGGCACGCGTAACACGCAGCGGGTGGAGCGGCCATCTTCCTGTAAAGACACCACTTCGCCGACACCGTCGACATGGCCGGACACAATATGACCACCGAGGCGACTCTCTGGGGTCAGGCTTTTTTCCAGATTGACCTGAGAGCCGACGGTGAGATCGCCGAGGGTGGAAAAGGCCAGGGTTTCATTCGAGACATCACACCAATAATAGCCATCGCCAGGTAGTTCGGTGACGGTCAGGCAGACCCCGCTGGTGCAGATGGAATCCCCCAGCTGCACGTCGCCCAGATCCAGTTTGTCGGTGCGAATACGCAAGCGCATGTCGCCGCCCCGGGGTTGCATGGCGGTGATTTCGCCCACGGCCTGTATGATGCCAGTAAACACTAACTTACCTTATAACCCTTTGTTTGTCTGTGTGGTGGGCCTGAGTATCAGGCGCATGTCGTCACCGATCTGGCGCGACTCCACTATCTGTAGTTGCCGTGTGTCGGCCATGTTGTGGATGGGTAACTCCAACAATGGCCGGCCTTCCGAGCCCATGAGTACAGCCGCCTGGTAGAGGATGATCTCATCTGCCAGGTCGGCGGCCACGAAGGCCCCGGCCAAACGGGAGCCGCATTCTACCAGAATGTCGTTGCATTGCCGCTCGCCCAGAAGCTGTACTAATGCCGTCAGGTCGACCCGGCCATCTGCGCCAGGCAAGCTAAGTAATTCGACCGAATTGGATGAAAAGTTACACCCTCCGGGTACCTTGTCCTCAATTTCCCCGACACCCGATACGTCGGACCGCTCCGCCCCCTTAGCGGAATTGTGGACAACTAATGTGGTGCCGGGCTGGGTGAGAATTTGTGCGTCGGGTGGTGTGCGCAGGTTTGAATCGACAATCACCCGCAGCGGCTGCTGGCGAATATCGAGGCTGTCGTCGCGCACGGTCATCGCCGGGTTATCGGCAATGACGGTATCGACGCCGGTAATAATCGCATCACTGCGGGCGCGCCATTTCTGCACATCGGCACGCGCGGCCGAACCGGTAATCCACTGACTCTCGCCGCTGGCCATGGCGGTGCGACCATCGAGGCTAGCGGCCAGCTTGATGCGCACCTTTGGCTTGCCGGTTTGCATGCGTTGGAAAAAGCCGGCATTGATGGCTTCGGCTTCCTTTGCCAGTGGGCCTTCGATCACCTCGATGCCGGCCTGTTCGAGTTTGGCGATGCCCTGCCCGCTCACTTCCGGGTTGGGATCGCGCATGGCAATAACGCAGCCCGCAATACGCGCGGCAATCAAGGCGTCAGCACAAGGGCCAGTTTTGCCCTGGTGGGAACAGGGCTCCAGGGTGACATAGGCAGTAGCGCCGCGCGGGTTGGCACAACTATTGAGCGCTTCAATCTCGGCGTGATTGCCGCCAAAGTGTTGGGTGTAGCCCTCCCCGATAATGGAGTTGTCGCGCACCAACACACACCCCACCGTAGGATTGGGGCGGCTGGAATAGAGTCCGCGGCGGGCCAGCTGCACCGCGCGCGCCATGTACGCATGTGGATGGTCAGTATGTGACATCTGGGAGCGGAGGGTCCCCGGTTAGGGGTCGGTGGGTTCCGGTTGCGGGCCAGCCTGCAGGCGTTCGATCTCTTCCTGGAATTGACTCAGGTCCTGGAAACTGCGATAAACCGAGGCAAAGCGCACATAGGCCACGTCGTCTAGGCTTTTCAGGGCCTCCATCACATACTCGCCTACCACCCGGCTTTTCACTTCGCGCTCACCACTGGCTTGTAGGGAGTACTTGATATGGTTAATGGCGGCTTCAATTTCATCGGTGGAAACTGGGCGCTTTTCCAGCGCACGCAACATACCGGCGCGCATCTTGGCCTCGTCAAAGGGCTCGCGCACGCCGTCGGTTTTGATCAACTTGGGCATGAGCAGTTCGGCCGCTTCATAGGTGGTGAAGCGATCCGCGCAACTCAGGCACTCGCGACGACGGCGTACCTGGTCACCATTGGCAACCAGTCGGGAATCGATGACCTTGGTATCTTCGGCCTGGCAAAAGGGGCAATGCATAGCTTTGTGTCAGTACTCGCCTGTTCGTAAGGCGTTGAAGTTTAACACGTTTTGGGGTAACTGCTGGCGACTGTCTTGACTATTGCAGCACACCCGGTCAGGTTAAACCCATGATTGATTGGTTCATCTTGCTGCGCGGTATAGCACTGGGTTTGTTGCTGGCTCTGATGTTGGCGGTGGTGCTGCGCTTCCGGGCGCATTACGCCCTGCGGCTACTGGCCCTGTTTGCCCTCTGCCTGTGCGGCTACATGCTGGCGCCCATCCTGCACGGGGTCACCCTGTGGTTTTACCTGGCAGTGGTCTTCTCGGATGCCACCGTGTTGCTTTTCCTGTTGCTGGCCCAGGCGCTGTTCGACGACCACCGACACCCCACCGCGGCGCGCTCTTATTTGGTGCGGCCTACCTGTTGTACAGCTATGTCGAAATGGCGGTGGAACACGGCCTTGGTATAGACACCGGCCTATGGCGAATACCGGTGCGCATCGCCATGGTCGGCGGGGTTATGTATGCGCTGTACGTGATCGGCCGCAACTGGCGCCAGGACCTGGTGGAAGCCCGACGGCGACTGCGCCTGGGGACCATCGTGGTAGCCGGCAGCTATGTACTCGGGGTCACCCTGGTGGAAACCCTTGCTGACTTTGCCCGCATACCCGCCTGGATGGAGGTGGCGAACTCAGCGGGTATCGTGATGACCTTGTTGATCTTCATTGCCGCGGCAATGACCTTGGGCACCGAGGGTTTACTGGCCCAACCGGTCGCCGCTGAACCGCCAGTAAGCGTCCCGGAGAACCCCGAACTGGCCAAAATTATTGCCGGCATGGCGGAGAATCACGCTTATCGGGATATGGAGTTGACCATTCGCAGCCTGGCCGGGGATGTGGCCATTCCAGAACACCGCTTGCGGAGGCTCATTAACCAGCAGTTGGGCTACCGCAATTTCAATGACTTCCTCAACCACTACCGGCTGCAGGAGGTAACCGTGAGGTTGGCGGACCCGGGGCAGAGTCACACCCCGATCTTGACCATCGCCATGGATGCCGGCTACCGCTCCATGACCACCTTCAACCGCGCCTTTCGCGCGGTTCAGGACGAAACCCCCTCGGCATACCGCCAGAAATACTGCCCAAATCCTGAAAAAGTCTGACCAATTTCGAAATTGACCAGCATTGTTTGCTATCGGTAAGCATTCCCGCGCGCAAGTGTCTGTAATGGCCCCTCTCATTCATGGAGGGAGACACGGCAATGAACGATATCTTTCAATTCTGGTTACTGGTATGGGCGATCGACAGCGTGCGCTACCTGTTGGGTGCCGGCATCGTCGCGCTGGTGTTATTTGTGCTGGCGCGGCAGTTTTCCGAACGCCGACGCATTCAGACGCGGCGGGCGAGCAGCGGCGACGTTAAACGGGAGGTGGCCTATTCACTGCTGACCACCGGGGTGTACGCCTGCGTGGCGGTCTTCACCGTGCAGTTGGAACGGGCGGGCTATATCACCCATTACCGCGACCTCAATGCGTATCCCCTGATTTACACGATGCTTAGCCTGCCACTGATACTGGTACTGCACGATGCCTATTTTTACTGGGCGCACCGAGTGATGCACTGGCGGCCGATCTTTCGGCTGTTTCACCTGACCCATCATCGTTCACACACACCCACCCCGTGGGCGGCCTATGCCTTTGCGCCGGGGGAGGCCTTATTGATGGCGCTGTTTGTGCCGCTCTATGGCGCCCTGTTTCCGGTACACGAGCTGGTACTGTTTAGTTTCCTGATGATCATGATCGTACGCAACGCCATGGGCCATTCAGGCGTGGAGTTTCACCCGCCGGGTTGGGTTGACAGCCCGTTTGATATGTTTACCAGCGTGACCCACCACGACCTGCACCATCAGCGTGGGCGCGGTAATTATGGCCTGTATTTCACCTGGTGGGATCGCTGGATGGGTACTGAGTTTGTCGATTACAAGGAGCGCTTTCGGGAGGCTGCGGCTGGTACTTCTGTAGCGCCAGCGCCAGCGTCAGCGACACTGTCATGACGGCTCGCAAGTCGTGGGGCTGGGTGGTATTGGGCTGGGTGCTGTTGCTGGGGGCCGCCAATGCCTGCGCCGAAACCAAAGCCGAAACGAAAGCCGAGCCCGCAGCTGAGTTGACCGGCTACTGGGTGATTCACGATGGGTCTGCCGTGGTAAATATCGAACGTGAGCCAACCGGTTCGGGCTTCCGGGTATCGGTGGCGTCGGTGCTGCGCGAGCATACCTACCAGGGCCTGGTCCTGGCGGAGGGTTTGCAGTCCTTCGAGGGGCAATTACGGGGAAAAATACTCGAGCCGCTCAGCGGCGGCAGCTATCGGGTGCGCATGCGAGCCGCCGAGGATAACTTCTTGGAAGTGCGGGCCTTTATCGGCGTCTCACTGTTGGAGCAAACCATGTACTGGCAGCGGTTGGATACCTATCGCCGGCAACACAGCCATATGCTGGCTGCCCTGCCCGCGGGGGCAGTGTCTTAACCGTAAACCGGGAAACGCCCGCAAATCTCCAGCACCTTGGCTTTAACGGTGGGGATGACTTGCTCGGAAGTGCCATTTTCCAGGCTCTCCAACACATCACACATCCAACCGGTAAGCTCGATGGTCTCGGCTTCGTTGAAGCCACGAGTGGTGATGGCCGGGGTGCCCACGCGCAGGCCCGAGGTGATAAACGGTGAACGCGGGTCGTTGGGCACGGCGTTTTTGTTCACCGTGATGAAGGCTTCACCGAGGGCAGCATCGGCGTCTTTACCGGTGTAGTCCTTGCCGATCAGGTCCACCAACATCAGGTGGTTGTCGGTACCGCCGCTGACGATGTTGATGCCGCGTTCGATAAAGGTGTTGGCCATGGCCTTGGCGTTGGCGACCACCTGCTGTTGATAAGTGGTGAAGGCCGGGTCGAGGCATTCCTTGAAGGCCACCGCCTTGGCGGCAATCACGTGCATCAAAGGGCCGCCCTGGCCGCCGGGGAAGACGGCAGATTGCAATTTCTTTTCAATCTCTTCATTGGCCCGTGCCAAAATCACACCGCCGCGCGGGCCGCGCAAAGTCTTGTGGGTGGTGGAGGTGCACACATCGGCGACCGGCACCGGGTTGGGGTATTCACCAACCGCTACCAGGCCGGCCACGTGGGCCATGTCGACAAACAGGTAGGCACCGCAGCTGTCGGCAATGTCGCGAAAGCGCTGCCAATCCATGACGCGGGAGTAGGCAGAAAACCCGGCAATGATCATTTTCGGTTGATGCTCATCGGCCAGCGCTTGCACCTGCTCGTAATCCACTTCGCCCGTGTCGGCATTGAGGCCGTACTGTATAGCGTTGTAATGTTTGCCGGAGAAATTGGGCTTGGCGCCGTGGGTGAGGTGACCGCCATCGGCCAGGCTCATACCGAGAATGGTATCGCCGGGTGAGACCAGGGCCTGGAACACGGCCGAGTTGGCCTGGGAACCGGAATGCGGTTGTACATTGGCGTAGGCGGCACCAAACAGTTGTTTGACGCGAGTAATGGCCAGCTCTTCAGCCTTGTCGACGAATTCACAGCCGCCGTAATAACGCTTGCCGGGATAGCCTTCGGCGTACTTGTTGGTCATGGAACTGCCCTGGGCAGCCATAACCATCGGACTGGTGTAGTTTTCGGAGGCGATCAGCTCAATGTGCTGTTCCTGGCGCTGATCCTCTTGCTTAAGAGCAGCCCAGATCTCCGGGTCAAAATCGGCAATGGTTTGCGAGTTGTCAAACATCAAAAACACCCTGTTTTAGGCGGTAAAATAAGCGCCGAATCATACCCATTTGTATCAAAGTTATCCACAGATTTGGCTAGACCCTCCGGCCCCCTAGGGCTTATTCTCACCCTTTTTGGGCAACAGGAAAATCGGTGTCATTTTCTTCTAAACGGATATTGGTGACCGGCGGTGCCGGCTTTCTCGGTTCGCATTTGTGCGCGCGGTTAATGGCTGAAGGCAACGATGTGTTGTGCCTGGACAATTACTTCACCGGCGACAAACACAACATCCAGCCGCTGATGAACAACCCGCGCTTTGAGTTCATGCGCCACGATGTGACCTTTCCGCTGTATGTGGAGGTGGATGAAATCTACAACCTGGCCTGTCCGGCCTCACCCATCCACTACCAGCACGACCCGGTGCAGACCACCAAAACCAGCGTGCACGGCGCTATCAATATGCTGGGCCTGGCCAAGCGCACCCGCGCCAGGATCTTCCAGGCCTCTACCTCGGAGGTCTACGGCGACCCCTCGGTGCATCCCCAGACTGAAGATTACTGGGGCAACGTCAACCCGATCGGCTTTCGCAGCTGTTATGACGAGGGCAAGCGCTGCGCTGAGACCCTGTTCTTCGACTACCGCCGCCAGCACGACATGCCCATTAAAGTGGCGCGTATCTTCAACACCTACGGCCCCAACATGCATGCCAATGACGGCCGCGTGGTGTCGAATTTTATCGTGCAGGCCCTGCAAGGGCAGCCCATTACCATTTATGGCGACGGCCAGCAGACCCGCTCCTTCTGCTATGTGGATGACCTGATTGAAGGCTTTGTGCGGCTGATGGCCACCGACCACGAGGTCACCGGGCCGATCAACCTGGGCAATCCCGGTGAGTTCACCATTCGGGGGTTGGCGGAAAAAGTGATTGCCCTGACCCACTCGTCCTCTGAACTGGTGCAGGAACCCTTACCCGAAGATGATCCCCTGCAGCGCCAACCGGATATTAGCCGGGCCAAAACCATCCTGGGCTGGGAGCCCACGGTGCAGCTTGAGGAGGGCTTGCAGAAAACAATTGCCTATTTCCGGGAGCGACTGGAGTTGAGGGCTTAGCCATGGACATCAGTGTATTCGGCAGCGGTTATGTGGGCCTGGTGCAAGCGGCGGTGATGGCCGATGTGGGCCACCAGGTGATCTGCGTCGATGTCGATCGCGAGCGCATTGCCACCCTCAGTCGCGGTGAAGTGCCCTTCTTTGAGCCAGGCCTGTCGCGCATGTTGAACGAGGCTATCGATAACAAGTTGTTAAGCTTTACCGATGATGCCGCTCACGCCATCGACAACAGCGAGTTTATTTTTATTGCCGTGGGCACCCCGGCGGATGATGATGGCTCGGCGGACTTGCAGTACGTGTTGCAGGTGGCCGACACCATCGGCCAGCATATGCAGTCGCGCAAGGTGGTGATCATCAAGTCCACGGTGCCGGTGGGCACCGCAGACAAGGTGCAGGCGACACTGGCGACAGCGCTGGCGCAGCGCGGGACCGAGAGTGAATTTGATGTGGTGTCCAACCCCGAATTTCTGAAGGAGGGCTCGGCGATAGCGGATGCCACCCGCCCCGATCGCATCATCATCGGCACCGATTCCGAACACGCTATCAACGAGATGCGCATCATGTACCAGGCCTATAACCGCAATCGCGACAAGCTGATGCTGATGGACGCGCGCTCGGCGGAGATGACCAAGTACGCCGCCAACGCCATGCTCGCCACCAAGATTTCCTTCATCAATGAAATGGCCGGCATAGCCGAACAGGTGGGCGCCGACATCGAGGCAGTGCGCCGTGGCATGGGCGCTGATCCGCGCATCGGCTACCAATTTATTTATCCCGGTGCGGGTTACGGGGGCGCCTGTTTTCCCAAGGATATCCAGGCACTTAAATACCTGGCCAATAGCCATGGCCACGACGCACCGATTCTGACCTCCGTGCACGAGACCAACCTGAAGCAGCGGGAGAAACTGGGCCAGCGGGTGTTGGCGCTGCTGGGGGATGATTTGAATGGCAAGACCATCGCGGTGTGGGGGTTGTCCTTCAAACCCAACACCGACGATATGCGCGAAGCACCGTCGAGCAATGTCATGGCAGCCGTGTGGGCTGCCGGCGGTAAGGTGCAGGCCTTTGATCCGCAGTCCGCGGATGCTTGTCGCGCCCTCTATGGCGAGCGCGAGGACCTGACGCTGTGCGACACCAAGGAGGCCGCGCTGGAGGGCGCCGAACTGCTGGTGATTTGCACCGAATGGAAAGCCTTCTTCTCACCGAATTTTGCCGTGATCAAGGAACGTCTGAAGCAGCCCATCATCATCGATGGTCGCAATCTCTACGACCCCGCCTACGTCGCCGGCCTCGGCCTGGACTACTACGCCATTGGGCGGGGGTTATCGGTTAAGTAATGCAGGTATTGGGCTGGCGCGAATGGCTGTCCCTGCCCGAACTCGGTATCAAACACATCAAGGCCAAGATCGATACCGGAGCGCGCACCAGTGCCCTGCACGCATTTTACCTGGAGCCTTTTGAGCGCGAGGGGGAGCCCTGGGTACGCTTCAAAATTCACCCCTACCAAAAGGACGACCGCCTGGTGGTGGAATCGGAGGCGCGGGTTATCGATCAGCGCAGTGTGCGTGACTCTGGCGGTCATGCAGAAAACCGCTATGTGATAGAAACGACTATCCTGATAGGTGAGCAAAGCGTAACCGCCGAGGTCACATTGACCCGCCGGGAATCCATGCTGTTTCGGATGTTGCTGGGGCGCACCGCTCTCAAGGGCCGTTTCAGCGTTGATCCAGACCGGTCTTTTGCCCTGGGTAGGCCGGCCCAGATAGAAAGGAAGAGGCGTTAGCAGATCGATGAAAATAGCCATCTTGTCGCGGGACCCCAAACTCTACAGCACCTCGCGCCTGGCTCGCGCGGCTCAGTTCCGGGGCCACAAGGTGCGCATCGTCGATACCCTGAAGTGCTATATGGACATCACCTCCTCCAAACCCGGTGTTTACTACAAGGGTGAGAAGTTGGAGGGTTATGAGGCGGTGATTCCACGCATTGGCGCCACCATTACCGAGTATGGTGCGGCGGTGATTCGACAGTTCGAAATGATGGGGGTGTATTGCCTGACCGGATCCATTCCCCTGGGTCGCAGCCGCGATAAATTACGCGCCCTCCAACTCATGTCCGAAAGGGGCCTGGGCATGCCGGTGACCGGCTTTGCCCACGACGTGGCAGATGGCCGTCAACTGATAAAAATGGTGGGTGGCGCACCCGTGGTATTGAAATTGTTACAGGGCACCCAAGGCCGCGGTGTGGTGCTGGCAGAAACTATCAAGGCGGCCGAGAGCGTCATCGATGCCTTCAAAGAATTGCGGGCGGACTTCCTGGTGCAGGAATTTATCAAGGAAGCGGGCGGATCAGACATTCGCGCGCTGGTGATAGGCAATCGGGTGATAGCGGCCATGGAGCGCTCGGCGGCGGAAGGCGAATTTCGTTCCAACCTGCACCGGGGCGGCAGTGCCCAGGAGGCAAAGATCTCCAAGGCAGAGCGTGCCACGGCGCTGAAGGCGGCCCGCACTATGGGCCTGCCGGTTTGCGGTGTGGATTTTCTGCGTTCGGAACGCGGCCCACTGGTGATGGAGGTCAATTCCTCGCCGGGCCTGAAAGGCATCGAAGAAGCTACCGGCAAAGATGTGGCGGGCGAGATAATCAAGTACATTGAGGACAACGCCAAATCCGGGGTGAAACCACACACTCGGCGCAAGGGCTAAGCATAAGGATAACCGTGTCTTCCGAGGAACTAGTGATCGGCGGTGTCACCGTGGCACCGGGTAAGCGGGCCACCATTGAAGTGCCGGTAGCACCCCTGTTTACTCACGATGACCTGGCCATGACCGTGCAGGTCATTCGCAGTCGGCGGCCAGGGCCGACCCTGTTTATCAGCGCCGCCGTGCATGGCGACGAGATCATCGGCGTGGAAATCATTCGGCGCCTGTTGCAGCACAAATCCCTGAAGAACATGCGCGGCACTGTGATCGCCATACCCATCGTCAATGTCTACGGCTTCTTGCATCACACCCGCTACCTGCCCGACGGGCGCGATTTGAATCGCTCTTTCCCGGGCTCAGCCAAAGGTTCACTGACCGGGCGCGTGGCCCACACCTTTGTCGCTGAAATTCTCTCCAAGGCCAGCCATGGCATTGATTTACACAGTGGCGCCCGCCATCGCAGCAATTTCCCGCAAATCCGGGCGGATCTGTCGGACGAGAATGGTCGCGCCATGGCCGAAGCGTTCGGGGTGCCCCTGATTATCGATTCCGCCGTGCGTGACAAGTCGCTGCGAGACTGCGCCGGTGAGGCGGGTATTCCGGTGATTTTGTATGAAGCCGGCGAAGCCCTGCGCTTTGAGGAAATTCATATCCGCGCGGGGGTCACCGGCATCATCAACGTCATGCGCCATCTCGGTATGTTGCGCCCCAGCCGCCGCACCAAGCCCCCGCGCACACCGGTGATCAGTAGTGAAACCAGCTGGCTGCGGGCACCCGAGAGCGGCATTTTGCGCACCCTGGTGGCGCTCGGTGAAACCGTCGATAAAGGCCAAACCATCGCCCTGATTGCCGACCCACTGGGCAGTATAGAAACCGAGGTTGAGGCGCAGGTGGCGGGTATAGTGATCGGTCGCACCAATTTACCGTTGGTGTATGCCGGCGATGCCCTGTTCCATATCGCCCGCTACGGCCACAAAGTTGCCACCGTGGAGAGGCACGTGGAAGAGTTCCAGGAAGCCCACGAGCCGGAAACCGACCTCGACACCAGCGATGACCCTAGTAACGCTCCCATAACCTGAGGAAATTGAGTAAAGTTATCCACAGAAAACCCGACACCCGAAACATCGGACCGCTCCCCCCTGATCTATTAGTAGTACTTATATGGCTCAATACGTTTACACCATGAATCGCGTTGGCAAGGTGGTACCACCGAAGCGGCAGATCCTGCAGGATATTTCCCTGTCCTTTTTCCCCGGCGCCAAGATCGGCGTGCTGGGGCTGAATGGTTCCGGTAAGTCGACTTTGCTGCGCATTATGGCGGGGCTGGACACTGACATTCTTGGTGAGGCGCGGCCGCAGCCCGGCATCAAGGTGGGCTACCTGCCCCAGGAGCCGCAGCTGAATCCGGATAAGGATGTGCGCGGCAATGTCGAGGAAGGGATTCAGGACGCTATCGATGCCCTGTCCGGTCTTGATCAGGTCTACGCCGATTACGCTGAGCCGGACGCCGACTTTGACGCCCTGGCCAAGAAACAGGCGCAGCTGGAAGACATCATCCAGACCACCGATGCCCACAACCTGGATCATCGCCTGGAGATCGCCGCTGACGCCCTGCGCCTGCCGCCCTGGGATGCCGATGTCTCAACGCTGTCTGGCGGTGAACTAAGGCGGGTGGCCCTTTGTCGCCTGCTGTTGAGCAATCCCGATATGATTTTGCTGGACGAGCCCACCAACCACCTGGATGCCGAAAGCGTGGCTTGGCTGGAACGGTTCCTGTTGGATTTTCCCGGCACGGTAGTGGCCATCACCCACGACCGCTATTTCCTCGACAACGCCGCCGGCTGGATTCTCGAACTGGACCGGGGTCGCGGCATTCCCTACGAGGGTAACTATTCCGATTGGTTGCTGCAGAAGGAAGCTCGTATCGAGCAGGAGCAGCGCCAGGAAGCTTCCCATCAGAAAGCCATCAAAGCCGAACTGGAATGGGTGCGCTCCAACCCCAAGGGCCGCCAGGCCAAGTCCAAGACGCGCCTGGCCCGCTTTGATGAATTGCAGAGCCAGGAATTTCAGAACCGCAACGAGACCAACGAGATCTACATTCCACCGGGCCCGCGTCTGGGTGACGTGGTGATCGAAGTGGATAACATTGCCAAATCCTTCGGCGATCGTCAGTTATTTGAAAACGTCAGTTTCAACGTGCCCAAGGGTTCCATCATCGGCATCATCGGCGCCAACGGCATGGGTAAGTCGACCCTGTTCAGGATCCTCACAGGTGAGGAGACCCCGGATTCCGGCAGCGTGCGCCTCGGCGATACGGTGCAATTGGCCTATGTCGACCAGAGCCGCGATGACCTGGATGGCTCACGCACGGTGTGGGCAGAGATCTCAGATGAGCAGGACATCATCCAGATTGGAAGCTATGAAGTGAACTCGCGCTCCTACGTGGGCCGCTTCAACTTCAAAGGTTCTGATCAGCAGAAATTTGTCAAAGACCTCTCCGGCGGTGAACGCAATCGCCTGCACCTGGCCAAGCTATTGAAGCAGGGCGCCAACGTGCTGCTGCTGGACGAACCCACCAACGACCTCGACGTGGAAACCCTGCGAGCGCTGGAAGAGGCGCTGTTGGCCTTCCCCGGCAACGTGCTGGTGATCTCGCACGATCGCTGGTTCCTCGATCGCATCGCCACTCACATCCTCGCCTATGAAGATGACGGCAACGTGGTGTTCCATGAAGGCAATTACACGGACTACGAAGAAGGTCGCCACAAACGTCTGGGTGCGGCGGCCGACCAGCCCCGGCGGGTGAAATATAAGAAACTCAAGTAGCTCCAAAAAGGGTACTGACCCCTTTTTGGATCGGTGCCATACTTGATCTATGGAAGAACAACGCCGCTTTACCCGTGTTCAACTCGACGCCGCCACTGAGCTACATCAGGGGGGAGCAAGCTGGCAGGTCCAGTTGATTGATATCTCCCTCAACGGCATCGCCGTGACCCAACCCGAAGACTGGGATGCGGACTATTCCCATCCCTTCAGTTTTAGGATTGGCCTGCCCGATGGCGGTGAACTGGAAGTATTCGCCCACCTGGTACATATCGATACCGGCACATTGGGCTTTCAGCTCGAGCACCTGGAGCTGGAACAAAGGGCACCGCTGGCGCAGCTACTGGCCAGTAAGCTGGAGCACGGTACGCTGCAAGATGAGATGAGACTGCTGGAAGCTTAGAGTTCGGCGAGCTTTACTACCCGGGTAGTCGGTTGTTCCACATCCAGCGCCAGCGCCCAGCGAAAGGCCATTAATCCCTCTTTGCGCCCGCCGCTATCCAACCAATTGGCCACACCGGGATCGGTAGCGGCAATGACGATTCGATACGAACCGTCAGCAGCCAACTCTATCTGTGAATCGTTCAGGTGCACCTGACGGCGGCGGAAGTCTGCGGTTTCCAGCCAGCGATCCGCCAGCTGTATTATCCAGTAAGGCGACTCCGGTGCTTGACCCTCAATCACCAGCGCCTCATCCGCTGCTAGCTGCCACCAACCCAGCATATATTGCACATCCGCAGCCAAGGCCAGGTTCTGGGAGCGCTGGTCGGTACCCCCTTCTGAGGTCTGAAATCGATTGATCGCGCCGGGCTCACGTAATTCCGGATACCAGTCGCGGGCAGTGAACCAAAAGTTGCTGAGAAATGCGGTCTGCTGCAGATAGCGTGCCACCACCCTGTCAGCGAGGGGAGCCGCCGGGGCAATGTCATCGAGAAGTTCCACCTGGAAGTCGGGCTCGCCTTCCGGTTCGCGGTCGTGGTGGTATTCACGAATCACCATGCGAAAGGACTTATCGTCCATACCCATCCACAATCCATCATAATCGGCGGGCCTTACAGCACTGACCAGCACCTCGAAATAACCGCTCTCGTCATAAACCAACTGCCCCTCGGTCAGCACCGAGGCCAGGTACATGCGTGGCTGCATTTTGATTACATCCAGTTCCTGGCTCTGTACCTGCAGGGCAAAGAACGGTGCCTTACCGCGGGTGCCGCGCAGGCGATAGGAGTACTCGTGGGAGACGGGGAAGCCATGGTAGTCGGCATCGGGACTGTTACCACCGATCTTGGTCAGCGCTGGCAACAGGTCAAAGGTGGTCATCAGCGGCCGGGTGGGATCGCTGTTGAAAGGCATGCGCGAGGTATTCGACAGGATACTAAGCAGGCCGAGATAGCGCTCAATGGCATCCTGCTCATCCAGCGCGCCATTGTCCCCGCCGCGAATCACTTGATCACCCGCGGTTTGCAATACATCCATAAGACGATACCAGGCTTTTGCGGTCGCAAGCGATGCCAATTCTGGCCGTACATCATCTCCGCGGGCACCGGCTGGCGGCGCGGTAAAGCGGCCTGCGTAAAAAACCATCACCAGCCCGCCGAGAAGCAATAAATAGCTAAGTATTCTTCTGGTAGTCATTCAAGTACCTTTAGCCTTCGCACACTTTATCCACATTTTCGCGACACCCGATACGTCGGATCGCTGGTGCGCCGGATCGCCGCCCCCAAATGTCACTTATGACTATTCGATGGCGAGGGCTTGGTTGAGGGTAGTGACGCCGGTGACTTGCATGCCGGGAATCGGCTGTTTGGGCAGGTTGGCTTTGGGCACGATGGCGCGGGTGAAGCCGTGCTTGGCGGCCTCCTGTAGCCGTTCCTGACCACTGGGTACCGGGCGAATCTCGCCGCTGAGGCCCACTTCCCCGAATATCACCATGTCGGCAGGTAATACCTGGTCGCGGAAGCTGGAGACGATAGCCAGCAGTAACGCCAGATCAGCGCTAGTTTCCAGCACTTTGACGCCCCCCACCACGTTGGCAAACACATCCTGGTCACCCACCTGCAGGCCACCATGGCGGTGCAGCACCGCCAGCAACATATTGAGTCGATTGGCTTCCACCCCCACCGCCACTCGCCTGGGGTTGTGCAGTTGGGAGTCATCCACCAGCGCCTGAATTTCTACCAACAGGGGTCGGGTGCCTTCCCACACCACCATCACGGCGCTGCCGGAAGCGGGCTCGCTGGCACGGTTTAGGAAGATGGCCGAGGGGTTCTTCACTTCTTTCAGACCCTGCTCGGTCATGGCGAACACACCGAGTTCATTGACCGCGCCAAAGCGATTCTTCTGCCCCCGCAAAGTCCTGAAGCGGGAATCCGCCGTGTCTTCCAACAAGATGGAACAGTCGATCATATGCTCCAGCACTTTCGGCCCGGCCAGGGAACCATCTTTTGTGACGTGCCCGACCAGGAACAACACAGTCCCGGTCTTTTTGGCGAAGCGGATCAGGTAGGCGGCGCACTCACGGACCTGTGAAACTGACCCTGGTGCCGAGGTAATCTCTTCGGTGTGCACCACCTGGATGGAATCCACCACCAGTACTTTGGGTTTATGCAGCTCCGCCGAGGCGACGATGGCTTCGACGTTGGTCTCACTCATCAGTTGCAGGGAATCGGTCGGTAGTCCCAGACGCTGGGCGCGCATGGCCACCTGCTGCAGGCTCTCCTCGCCGGTCACATACAGCGCATCCATAGTTTGGGCCAGGTGACACATGGTCTGTAGCAAGATGGTGCTCTTGCCGGCGCCGGGGTTGCCGCCGATCAATATGGCCGAGCCCGGCACCAGGCCACCGCCCAGCACTCGGTCGAACTCGCCAGTACCGCTGGAGAATCGCAGCAAGTCGTCCAGGTTGATGTCTGACAACACCTGGGCCTCGGCCAGTGCGCCGCTATAACCCCCTGCCATGCTATCGCCACGGCCACTACCCGCCCCGGCGCGACCACTGCCCTTGGCGGGCCCCAGCCGGAACTCCACCACCGAGTTCCAGGTGCCACAATCATTGCATTGGCCCACCCACTTGGCGTATTCAGAGCCACATTCGTTACAAACGTAGGCGGTTTTGGATTTCGCTTTTGCCATAAGTGACACGCTGGGGAAATCCTCATGCTAGCAAATCGTGCGCCTGCAATGGCAGAAATAGACGGAAATTTCTGATCTTTGCTTGGCGCGCGAGCGCCGCGGGCATAGAATGATCGGCCGATTTAATTTTTAGGTTTGATCTTTAGGTTCATGTCTGACTCTTCCTTCATTCCCGAACGGCAACTGGTGTTTTCACCGGCGTTGGCCGCCACCATTGGGTTGGAAGAGTCCATTCTGTTGCAGCACCTGAACGAGCTGTTCCTTCACCGCTCAGCGGATGTACGCAACGGTTTCGCCTGGCTGTCGGTGGAGCGCCAATGGCTGCAAAACACCTTGCCCTTCTGGTCATCCATCGACCTGCACCGCATCTCCAAGAGTTTGGCCGACAAAGGCGTGATCCTGATCGGCTCACCGCCCCTGCACGAATCCGAATTGTTTTTGTTTGCCCTCAATGAATCCCAGCAGCCGAGCAAAGCCGTGCGCAGCCCGGTTGCCAGGGCCCAATCCGCACGACAAAGCGCCGGTGCCAACCTGATTGCCGAGGCCTGGACACCCAGTGAAGACATGCTGCAATTGCTGGCGCTGAACCACAACCTCCCGCGCCAGTTTGCCCTCGACCAGTTGGAAGATTTTGTTTTTTACTGGCGCGAGCGCGGTGAGATTTCCCACGCCTGGGAAAACAAGTTTCGTCAGCACGTGTTAAGCCGCTGGCGCCACCAGCAGCAGGAACAAGCAGAAGTACCGGCATTTGCCCCGGCGCCCCCGGAAACCCCCATCTCCAACAGCTGGCGCCCGAGCGAAGATGCCATGGACATCATGCTGCGAACCGGTGTCAGTCTCGAATTCATTGAGGATGCCGTGCCGGAATTCATCCTCTATTGGCGCGAGCGCGGCGAGACCATCAAGACCTTGAATTCGAAGTTCATCAACCACATTCGCCGGCAGTGGGCGCGGTTTGAATCATCCCTCAGCCACGACACGGAGCCGCGCCGTATCAGCGACGGCTATCGCCCCACGGAAGATGTCTACGACATCCTGCGCATGTCGCATATCGATGCCGAGTTTGCCGAGGGTCTGGTCCCAGAGTTCATCATCTACTGGAAAGACCGCAACGAGCTGTACGGCTCCTGGAACACGAAATTTCTGCAGCATGTAAAATACAAGTGGGCGACCCGCCACCAATTCAACCCGGACGCGAACAATGCAGGACAGCAAGGATCTAATCCAACAGGCCGCACGCGAGATCGAAGCCTCGCCGACGACCTCTCCGACCGCAGCTGGGCGCACTGACAGCCGGGCGGAGATCAGCGACGAACAGGTCGACACCATCAACCAGGTGTTCGCCCTGTTCCGGCTCAGCTATCACAACCAGTTCTACGCCGCCTACCCGGACAACGAGCAACTCACCCAGGTCAAGCGCCTGTGGCTGGATTCCCTCGGCAATTTTCCCACCGAGCAAATCCTGCTCGGCGCCAAGCTGGCCATTGAAGGCAGCGAATATTTACCCACCCTCAACAAGATGCTGGAATGCTGCCACGCGGTAATCGGTGAATATGGCTTGCCGAACGCCCGCAGCGCCTTTACCGAGGCCTGCCAGGCGGCAACTCCCAAATCGGCGCAGGCCTGGAGTCATCCGGCGGTGTACCTGGCGGGACGGGATACGGACTGGTTCTTCCTGGCCAATAACACCGAGAACATCACCTTTCCCGTGTTTCGAGACAAGTACCGGGATTACTGCGGCCGCGCCATGGCGGGTGAGGCGTTAGAAATACCAGCGCCAGAGGCCCTGCCCAATCACAAGGCAGTGCCCAGCTCGAAAGAAGAAGCCCTGGCAGAAATCGCCAAGATCAGGGAGGCACTGAAAAGCTAGTACGCTTCGTCGTAGGAATTGCGCGCCAGGTTTTCGAAGCGCGTATAGTGACCGATAAAGGCCAGCCGACATATACCAATCGGACCATTCCGCTGCTTGCCAATAATAATTTCAGCGACACCCTTGTCCGGGCTGTCTTCGTTGTAAACCTCGTCGCGGTAGATGAACATGATGACATCGGCGTCCTGTTCGAGGGCGCCCGATTCCCTCAAATCCGAATTCACCGGCCGCTTGTTGGGCCGCTGCTCCAGTGAGCGGTTGAGCTGTGATAACGCCACCATCGGGCAGTTGAATTCCTTGGCGATAGCCTTCATGTTACGGGAGATTTCCGAGATTTCGGCGGTCCGCCCTTCGGTCGAACCCGCCACCTGCATCAACTGCATATAGTCGACCATGATCATACCCAGGCTACCGTGTTCACGGGCCACCCGACGCGCCCGGGTGCGCACTTCGGTGGGTGTCAGCGCCGGCGTGTCGTCGATAAACAAGGGCATGTCTTTGAGCTTGGATACCGCCGCACTCAATTTGGGCCAATCGTCCTGCTCCAGCTTGCCGTTGCGAATCCGGGTCTGATTGATGCGACCGATGGAGGATAGCATCCGTACGATCAACTGGTCGGCGGGCATCTCCAAGGAGAACACCAGGATGGGTTTTTCCTGATGCAGCACCGCGTGTTCCACCAGGTTCATGGCGAAACTCGTTTTTCCCATCGACGGCCTGCCCGCCACAATAATCATATCAGACGGTTGCAGGCCCGAGGTCATGCCATCCAGTTCCGCGTAGCCGGTGCTCAATCCGGTAATGTCACCACCGGAATTATAAAGCTCATCAATGCGCTCCACCGCACGCGTCAGTAGCGGGTTAACTTCCCGCGGTCCGCCCGCCTTGGGACCCTGCTCGGAAATCTGCATGATCTTGCGCTCGGCTTCATCAATCAGCTCATCCGAGGTACGCCCTTCCGGGTTGAAGCCACTGTCGGCTATATCCTGGGCGGCCTGGATCAGGTTGCGCAGGCTGGCGCGTTCGCCCACCACGTTGGCATAGGCGCGAATATTGGAGGCACTGGGGGTGTTCTTGGCCAGTTCCATCAGGTAGGCGATGCCGCCCGCTGCTGCAAGTTCGCCGGTGGCGTCCAGTGCATCCGACAGCGTGACTACATCCAGCGGCTCGCTGGCCTCCATGATTTTGGCAATCTGGCGAAAAATCAGGCGGTGGTCGGCGCGGTAAAAATCCGCCGGGGTAACCAGTTCCGCCACCGTGTCCCAGGCATCGTTGCTCAGCAGCAGGCCGCCCAGAACCGATTGCTCGGCCTCGATGGAGTGAGGCTGCATCTTGATTTTCACCAGTTCCGGATCATCGGCGTAGGGTAGATCGACGATATCGGCGGGATACTCGTTATGGGTCGGGTTATAGGTCGTACTGTCGGCCATTTAATCGCTTATTGGTTTTCGCAGCGGGAACCAGTGAGTATCCGCCAATCAGGGGCAAAAAAAAAGCACTCGCAGGGTAGCGAGTGCTTTTTCGATCGATTTTGAAGAAAGTCAGCCGCAGTTGACTTGCCAAGGCTTATTCGCCTTCGGCAACAACCGCCAGGCTGACGATAGCGTCGACGTCGGCGTGTAGGTGCACAACCACTTCGTACTCACCGATTTCGCGCAGGGCGCCTTCCGGCAGGCGAACTTCAGATTTCTCCAGCTCAACACCTGCAGCCGTTACCGCATCAGCGATATCGCGCGTGCCGATGGAACCAAACAGCTTGCCTTCTTCGCCGGCGTTGGCTTCGATGGTGAGCTGACCCAGTTCCTGGATGCGACCAGCGCGTACTTCGGCGGCTGCAACCTGTTCGGCGGCGTTAGTTTCCAACTCGGCGCGACGCGCTTCAAATTCAGCGACATTGCCCTCGGTAGCCGGCACAGCCTTGCCCTGGGGGATCAGGAAGTTACGGCCATAGCCCGCTTTAACTGTTACGCGATCACCGAGATCACCCAGTTTGCCAATTTTCTCCAGCAAAATGACGTCCATCCTACTTTCCTCTTTCTCTGTGGCCGGCCTGAGCCCGCCTGTTCATGTCTCGTCGTCCCGACTGTCCAGGTCTTTCGACGCGGACTGCCAGCGTGTGCGGAAGTCAATAAAACTATCCGCAATGGCAATACCGATCACCACCAGCTTGATCGGGTCCAGTACCAGCCACAGCATATAAAACATGCTGAACCAGCCAAATCCCAGCTTGCGGTGAGCGGCGCGGGCATGGAGAAAACCCAGGCCGACAATACTCAGCGGTACCGCAAACAGCATCGCCCAGGGGCGATACTCAACTCCTAACATACTCACACCCAACATCAGCAGTACCAGCGTCACACTGAACTGGGGCGCCAGGCGCAAGCCGTGAAACTCTTCACGAAACCCACCCGGGTTGTATAGCACTGACTGCCACCAGCGTGCCAACAGCAAGCACAGCACGCAGGTTACGGTGTTCATCAGTCCCAACATGCCGGCGATGGTACTCACCCCCGGCGCGTGCAGCGTCTGCCCGTTGGGCATGTTCGCTTGCAGGTTCTCAAACACCTCGGCAAACATCGCCGACATATCTTCCAGGTAAGGCGTGCTAAACAACAGCATGGCATACCCGGTGATGACGCCCACCGCAATGGATGTCACCAGGGCCAAAGGCCAGGACACTGCCCACCTCAACACCGCCGCCAGGGCGGTGGTCCCAACCAACATGGCCAGGGGACCCATATCTCCGAACCGGGCGAGCATATAGCCCGCGGGCAACAACGCCCAGATCAAAATAAATGCGCCTTCGTTCAAGCCCCTACGCAATGTGACCAGTGCAATAACCGCTGCACTGATCCAGGCAAACATCAGGGAACTGGCACCGACCAGTGCCACCAACAGGGCCTGGTAGCGGCCCCGCATGACGTATTCAGCTACGCCGCGCATGTCGCCCTGACGCGATAGTGTGTAGTCGTTTACTTATGTCCGTCTGTATACGGCAACAAGGCGAGAAAACGCGCACGCTTCACAGCAGTCGCCAGCTGACGCTGGTACTTGGCCTTGGTTCCAGTAATCCGGCTGGGAACAATCTTGCCGGTCTCAGACACATACTGCTTCAGGGTCTCGAGATCCTTGTAATCGATCTCTTTGACGCCCTCGGCGGTGAATTTGCAAAACTTACGACGGCGGAAAAAACGTGCCATGACTTATGCCTCCGTTTCTGCTGAATCATCAGCGGTAGTGTCTTCAACTTGTGAGGAGCCTTCAGCAGATGAAGTGTCTTCAACGACTTCTTTTGTTGCCGGCGCTTCTTCTACGGCCGGCGCTTCTTCATCGGCTCGGGTAGCGACGGCAGCTTCTGAGGCCTGACGCTCTTCGTAGCGATTCTTGCGCTCGCGCTGCTCTTTTTCCTGCTTCATGATCATGGACTCTTCACTAACAGGGTCATCACGACGAATTACCAGGTTGCGAATAACCGCATCGTTGAAGCGGAAGGTAGTGGTCAGCTCATCCATTGCGTCATTGCTGGCTTCTACATTCATCAGAATGTAGTGGGCCTTGTGGATCTTGCTGATGGGATAAGCCAGTTGGCGGCGGCCCCAGTCTTCCAAACGGTGAACGGTGCCACCATCTTTCTGGATCGTCGCGCTGTAGCGCTCGATCATGCCGGGCACTTGCTCAGACTGGTCCGGATGGACCAAAAATACGATTTCGTAATGTCGCATACGCAGCTCCTTACGGGTTAAGCCACCTGCTCTAGACAGTGTGGCAAGGAGATTGACCGCACGGGGCAGTCGCTCTAATTTTGAGGCGCGGATTCTAACCGCTAGCGCCCGCGGGCGCAAGCGGTTAGAACCAAGCCTTAAAAGGGGTCGGAGGAGTGTGGATAAGTGAAAAGCAACTTATCCACATCACCTCCGACCCCGGAGCGCGAACAGGCGTCCCATCAGCCTCGCTGCCGTACAATCTCAAACAGGCAAACACCGGTGGCCACTGAGACATTGAGTGAGCTGACATCCCCCGCCATGGGCAGTTTCACCAGGAAATCGCAGCTCTCCCGGGTCAAACGCCGCAAGCCGGCCCCCTCTGCACCCATAATCAGCGCGCAGGGCCCACGCAAGTCATTGTCATATATGGATTTTTCGGGCTCCCCGGCGGCACCATAAAGCCAGATACCGCGCTCTTTCAAGCCCGCCAGGGTACGGGCCAGGTTGGTCACGCGGATAAACGGTACGGTTTCCGCGGCACCGCAAGCCACTTTGCGCACGGTCGGTGTGAGATCGGCAGATTTATCCTTGGGCACAAGCACCGCATCCACGCCAGCGGCATCGGCACTGCGCAGGCAGGCGCCCAGGTTGTGGGGGTCGGCGACGCCGTCCAGCACCAGGATCAGCGCCGGGTGGTCGAGTTCATCCACCAGGTCGAACAGGGCTTTCTCATCCCACTGTCGTGTTTCCGCAATAACCTCGGCAATCACGCCCTGGTGGCGACCGCTAACTTTGCCATCGAGCTCTGCTTTGGGACAGCGCTCGACAGCCACCCCCTGGTTGGCGGCCAGTGTCAGCAGACTGGCAATGCGTTTATCCTCGCGACCTGACTGTAGCCACAGCCGTTGCACCTGCTGGGGGTTTTGCCGCAGCAATGAATCAACCGCGTGGATGCCGTAAATCAGTTCCATAACGCAGAGCCTTCAGCCCAATAAAAATTAATATTGCTTGCGCTGACCGGTTTTGCGTTTCTTGCCGCCGTGGCCTTTCTTCATCTTCTTGGGCTTGTCCTTGCCGCTTTTGCGGGGTGTGTTGTCGATCAGTTCCAGGTCGATCTTCTTGTCATCCAGGTCCACTCGCGCCACCTGAACCTCCACCGTGTCGCCGAGGTTGAAACTGCGGCCACTGCGCTCACCGCTCAGACGCTGTTTGGCGTTGTCGTAATGGTAGTAGTCGCCGGGCAAGGCGCTGATATGCACCAGCCCTTCGATATAGAGGTCTTTCAGTTCCACGAACAAACCAAAGCTGGTGACCGCGGCCACCACCCCCTCGAACTGGTCACCAATATGGCTTTGCAGGTACTCGCATTTGAGCCAGGCATCAACATCGCGGGTGGCATCATCGGCGCGGCGTTCAGTGAGGGAACATTGTTCACCGAACACCGCCATGGCGTGGACATCATAGGGAAAGATACGCTTTTCCGGGATCGGCGCGGCATCGGTCCGCACAACATGTTTGCTGGCCATCTCCGAGCGCACGACCCGGCGAATACCCCGGTGTACCAGCAGGTCCGGATAGCGGCGAATCGGCGAGGTGAAGTGTGCATAGGCCTCGTAATTGAGACCAAAGTGGCCATTGTTCTCCGGCTGGTAATTGGCCTGGCTGAGAGAGCGCAGCAGCATGGTTTGGATGACACTGGCATCGTCACGCTCGCTGACCTGGCTCAGCAGGTGCTGGTAATCCAGCGGCGTCGGCTTGATACCACCGGCCAGATCCAGGCCCAATTCGCCGAGAAAACTGCGCAGGTTTTCCAGGCGCTCTTCGCTGGGGCCTTCATGCACCCGGTACAGGATCGGCAATTCGCAGGCTTCAAAAAAGCGCGCGGTGGCCACGTTGGCGCACAACATGCACTCCTCGATCAGCTTGTGCGCGTCATTGCGATGCACCGGCACGATGGCTTCGATCTTGCGCTGCTGGTCGAAAACAATGCGGGTTTCAACCGTGTCAAAGTCAATGGCGCCGCGGGTATCACGCGCGCCCCTCAGCACTTTATACAGATCGTGCAACACCCCCAGATCGGCCACCCGGGCCTTGTCCACCTCTGCGTGTTGACCAGTTTCCAGCACTTCGCCGACCTGGGTATAGGTGAGACGGGCGTGGGAATGAATCACGCCCTCGTAGAACAGGTAGCTGGTGAGATTGCCCGCAGCGGAAATATTCATTTCGCAAACCATGGCCAGGCGATCGACCTGGGGCTTGAGTGAACACAAGCCATTGGACAGCGCCTCGGGCAACATCGGCACCACCCGTTCCGGGAAATACACCGAAGTACCACGGGACTGGGCCTCTTCGTCCAGGGCCATGCCCGGGCGCACATAGTGGGCCACATCGGCTATCGCCACCCACAGTCGGTAACCCCCGCCCTTGTTCTTCTCGCAGTAAACCGCGTCGTCAAAATCGCGGGCGTCTTCGCCGTCGATGGTGACAAAAGCCCGCTCACGCAAATCTACCCGGCCTTTCTTGTCAGCCTCGGAGGGCTCGTCCGCCAGTGCCGAGGCTTCTTTCAACACCGCTTCCGGCCACTGGTAGGGAATGCCATGAGCGCGGATCGCCACATCAATTTCCATGCCCGGGTCCATATGTTCCCCGAGCACCTCAACAACTGCCCCCTTGGCACCCAGGTGACGGGTCGGCCAGCTGGTGATCTCGGCGCAAACAATCTGCCCGTGCTTGGCACCGTGTTTTTCTTTGGGGGGAATCAGGATGTCGTGGTTCACCCGGGCGTTATCGGGAATCACCGAGCCAATGCCGCTTTCCTCCTGGTAGCGCCCCACCACTTCAGTCAAACCGCGCTTGAGCACCTCGACAATCTTGCCCTCCTGGCGACCGCGGGCATCAATGCCAGACACCCGCGCCAGGGCTTCATCACCATCAAACACCAACGCCATCTGGCGGGCACTGAGATAGAGGTTATCGGCGTCCCCTTCCAGGGATTTGAGAAAACCATAGCCGTCGCGGTGACCAATCACCCGCCCGTGTACCAGGTCCATCTTGTCCACCAGGCCATAACGGCCCTTGCGGTCTACCATTAACTGGCCATCGCGCTCCATGGCGCGCAAGCGTTTGCGCAGGGCCTCGGTCTGCTGTTCGCCCTTGAGCTTGAGCAACTCGCACAGGCGTTTGTGCCCAAGCGGCTGATCTGCCTCGGCCAGCACCTGTTGAATGTATTCACGACTGGGTATGGGATTGTCGTAATTGTCCGCTTCCCGGTCTGCGTGGGGGTCCATGGTGGGGTCTTCTTTTGGGGTGAGAATAGTTGTGCGGCCCAGTATACGCGAGGATTGACAATCCTTCGCGGGAAAAGTAAAGTGCGCGCCCTCTACTGGATTCGTTCAGTACCTGTGCCCAGGTGGTGAAATTGGTAGACACGCTAGCTTCAGGTGCTAGTGCTCGCAAGGGCGTGGAGGTTCAAGTCCTCTCCTGGGCACCATATTTTGCTTCAATCAAGCAAGTCTCCCAACTGATCCTTCCATGGCTGCAGAAACTGTTCATAGTTTTCATAGCGATGCACCGAGCGCTGGTACAGCGGCTGACGCACCTGCCAGGAACTAGCGGTCGTTACCTTGCGCTCGGTCTCGGAAAATTCCAGGCAACCGTCTTCCCAGGGTAGTTCGCAGAAATCGAGCAATTCACGGGTAACCCGCTCTGGCTCGCTCACCAGCTCCTCATACCGCAGGTGAAAAATGTAGCCCGGCAGAGCCCGCTCCCAGTGAGCCATCATCTGTCGATAGAGCCGGTAATAGTCCGCCAAACCTTCAATGCTGAAACTGAATTCCACACCGTTGGCGAAATTCTGAAAATAGCAGGACAACAGGGTATCCAGTGGATGGCGATGGGTATGTATGATTTTGGCATCGGGCAACAAATGGGAAATAAAGCCCAGGTGGAAAAAATTGAAGGGTTGTTTGTCCACCGTGCGCACACCCTCGGAACGCAATTCCGATTCGCCGGCCAACGACGCCATACGTCCCAGGTACGACCGGCCATAACCGCGCCAGGCTTCGTCGGGTACCTCCTGGGGTATCAGCGCCGAGGAATCACCATCCGGCGCCTTGGTCATGGTGTGAATCACCGCTTCGATATCCTTGAGCTCACCGGCGCCATGCACCAGGGAGTGGCTGGCCAGCACTTGCTCGACCAGGGAGCTGCCGGAACGTGGCATGCCGACAACGAAAATGGGATTAAACCCACCGGCACCTACCCCTGCGCGCTGCGCAAGATAATCGCGGCTGTAGACCGTGCGGATTTTCTCGGCACGGGCAATGGCCACATCCGTATCCAACTGGGCACCCTTGAGTTGATTGCCCGCACGGTATTGTTTCCAGGCCTGGTAGTGCTCGCCGATATCATCGAGCATCTTCCCGGCGGCAAAATGAAAAAAGCACTTGTCGACGCGCTTGAGTGGGGTCTGCAGTTGTGCCAGCACCTCGACGACATCGGGATCATCCACGGTCTGGAAGCGTTTCAGCTCCGCGCGCGCCTGCCAGGCCTCGCCATAACTCGGCCGCAGTTCGGTGGCCCTGGCTGTGGCGGCAGCAGCTTGCTCGAAGTCGCCGAAGTGGCGCGACGCCACCCCCAGGTTGAAATGGAACACCGGTATATTGGGCTTGAGGTTGATTGCCGACTTGATCATGGTAATGGCGGTGCCTTCCTGGCCGGTTTCCAGGTAGGTCAGACCACACAGGTGCATGGCATTGGCGTTCTCCGGCTCCTGCTGCAGAATCTGCCGGTAGCGCTGGCGGGCCTCAATGGCCTTACCCTGTTGTTGCAGCTCCAGGGCTTCCTTGAGCGCCTGAAGGCTATTGAGAACCCCGCTAAGCTGGGTCGCCATTAGTTATCCTGGGCACATCCCACCAGCTCGGCCGGCGTGATGTCGCGCTCGGTGCAGTAGGCCTCCAGCTCATCAATCAACCGGCAACTGATCGCGGGTTCGGCGTAGTTGGCGGTGCCGACTTGAACAGCCGCGGAACCGGCCATCATGTATTCCAGCACATCGCGCAGGCTGCTGATGCCGCCCATACCGATAATGGGTATGCTTACCTGCTGATAGACCTCGTACACCATCCGAATCCCCAGGGGCTTGATAGCGGGGCCGGACATGCCGCCCATTTTTTGCCCCAGCATGGGCCGTTGACGATCGACATCGATGACCATGCCACGGATGGTATTGATCATGGTGATGATGTCGGCACCGGCGCTTTCCACACCCTGGGCCACCTCGCCAATATCACCGGCCTCCGGTGACAGTTTTACCATCAGAGGCAAACCGGTCACCGCCCGCACCGCGGCGGTCACCTCGGCGGCCGCTTCTCCCGACACACCAAAGTGCATACCGCCGGCATGTACGTTGGGGCAGGAAATATTCAGTTCCAGCGCGGCAATGCCCTCGACGCTGTCAAAGCGACTGGACAGTTCCACAAAATCCTCCACCGAGGTGGCGAAGGTATTCACAATCACCGTCACACCCAGGTCGCGCAGTTGCGGCATGGTCTCGTTGATAAAGGCATCGATACCGATATTGGCGAGACCAATCGAGTTGAGCATGCCGGCACTGGTTTCAGCCGTGCGCGGCGGGGTGTTGCCGCGGCGGGGTGCAAGCGAAATGCCCTTGACGCTGACACCGCCCAGTTTGGCCACATCGACAAAGCCGGCATATTCCACGCCGTAACCGAAGGTACCCGAGGCATTAATCACCGGGTTTTCCAGGGTCAATGAACCCAGCTGGGTGCGCAGGCGATCACTCATGCGGCACCGCCATAAATATCTTGCGCGGCAAACACCGGCCCATCAATACAGACATACCTATAGCTACCGTCGGGGGTCATCACCGCACAGCCCTTACAGGTGCCCATACCGCAGGCCATCGGCGCCTCCAGCGCTACCTGGCAAGGCACCTTCGCGGCGGCGGCTACTTTCGCTACCGCTGCCAGCATGGCGTCTGGGCCGCAGGTATACACCTGGCTGTCGGGATGTTCCGCCAGTACTCTTGCCAGGGGCTGGGTAATCAGACCCTGTTCACCAACCGAACCGTTCTCGGTGGTGACAATGAGCTCGGTTACCGCCGCGATATCATCACTGAGCGGCAAATCATTTTCAGTGCGGGCACCATAGAGGAAAATGGGTTTGCGTCCGGCAGCAGCCAGCTCCTGCGCCAGGAATAAAAGCGGTGCCACACCAACGCCACCGGCAACCAGCACCGGGGTTTTGTCCGGGACAATTTCATAGCCTTTACCGAGCGGACCAAACACGGTGAGTTCGTCGCCCTCTTCCATACCGGCCAGCAAATCCGAACCGGAACCAGTGGCCTTCACCAGCACCGAACCGACCGCGCCGCTCTCCACCAGGGAGAAGGCTCGCGGCAATACCGGGTGCACGCCCCAGTCGCCGCGAATCATCACAAACTCACCGGGAATGCCGGCTATGGGCTGGTCGGTGGTAAATCGCAACAGGGCGTGATCGGGGGCTGGATAGAGGACTTCAGAGATTCGGGTGCGCAGGTATTTCATCGCGCGCTATGATAGCACCCTGCCCCGAATCAGGACATCCATGCCATGCGAATCATTGCCTTTATCTCTGCGTTTATCTGTGCGTCGGTTTTTGCCAGCGGGGCCGCGGCGGAATCCTATCGCCAAGTGGTCATTATCGAGTTCGGTGGCCCCGAAGTTTTGCAGTGGGTTGAACAGGCCAGTTTGCCCGAACCCGGAGCGGGGCAAGTAAGGGTGCGGGTACTTACCTCCAGCGCCTCCTTCACCGACATCATGGTGCGCAAAGGTTTGTATCCCGGGGTACAAACAGAGCCGCCGTTTGCCCCCGGCTACGACGTGGTGGGCACAGTCGACAAAGTGGGCGAGGGTGTCGAGCACTTTTCTGTCGGCCAGCGGGTGGCTGACCTCACGGTAGCCGGTGCCTACACCGAGTACATCGTGTTGCCTGCCGAAAAACTGGTGCCACTGCGCCACGGCGTGAACGACGAGGAAGCGGTCGTACTCATCCTGTCTTACACCACCGCCTACCAGATGCTGCATCGCATCTCCCAGGTCAAACCCGGGCAACGGGTATTGATACATGGTGCCAGCGGCGCCGTGGGCACAGCTCTGGCCCAGCTGGGCAAAATTTCCGGGCTGACTATGTACGGCACCGCGTCCACCGCCAAGCAGGATTACGTACGGGAACTGGGCGTGATTCCTATCGACTACAAAACCGAGGATTTCGTGCAGCGCATTCTTGAGCTGACAGAGGGCGAAGGTGTTGATGTTGTTTTCGACGCCATTAGTGTCGACAACTTTGAGCGCTCCTACGAAGTGCTCAACGCCGACGGCCGACTGGTCACCTACGGCTTTTACAATGCCAGCTTGCGCGGCGAGAGCATGCTCGACACCGGCCTGGAATTTTTACAATGGAGTTGGCTGCAACTCTGGTGGGGCTGGTTCCCCGACGGCAACAAGCAGGTAGGTTTCTATTCCATACAAGACTACAGAGAGGCCCATCCCGACCATTTCAAGGCCGACCTGGGCGCCCTGTTCGAATTATTAGCGGAGAAAAATGTCGCACCCACCATCTATAAAACGCTGCCCCTGAAACAAGCCGCCGAGGCACACCGCATGATCGAGGGCGGTGAAGTGGTGGGCAAGATTGTTTTGCGCGTGTCCGACTAAACCTACTGAGAGAAATCGCGCCCGTCGGCCGCGCCGGGCTTGTGCTCCAACAGCTCAACCACGTTGCCAAACGGATCGCGGCCATAGGCGAAGCGGTCTGGCGAGCCGCCCATCAGGTCGGCATTAAACTCCACACCCGCCGATTTCAGCAGGGCGAAGTCTGCCTCGGGATCATCTGTACAGAGCGCGTAGTGGGTGATACCGATACGGTGGGGCGGTCGCGCGGCATCGCCTGGCTCTGACTCTCCAAACTCAAACAACTCGAGAATGGAGTTGCCTTTTTTGACCATACGCACTTTGAAGGCGGAATCGGGAATACCCAGGGCCTCGCACATCACCTCAATGCCGGTGGGTAGCTCAGCCTCCATAACCACTTCGAAGCCAATGACCCCACAGTAAAATGCCAGGGCCTGCTCAATATCGGGTACGGCAATCGCCGTGTGGTGTACACCAAGAATCATCCTGACATCTCCTGCACTGTTTAATAGCTTAGCTGAACCCGCAGAGACAAGGCATCGCCGTCGGGGCTGGGATGGGTGACACTGCCAGAGATATCCGGGTACAGGTAGGCCAACATGAATTTCCAGTGACGGCCGTAGTAGTAATTAAGCCCGAGGGTGCTCACCGAAGCCTTCGAGCCAAGTCCGTGCTGGCGCACATTCAAATAGCTGTAGCGAGCCACCGCTTCAAAGGCGCTGGCTTTGGGTCGCAAGCTGCGAAATTCGCCCTTGCGAAACCGCCGCTGAGTGCCGCCGACTAAATAACTGGCCGTTAGGTAGTAACCATCATAGTCCCAATCGGGACCACCGCGCTCTTCGACTCGTGTCGCCATGTACTCGCCCTGCAACTGGACGCCGCCGCGCCGCCACAAGCCCTCGATGCCCACCACCATTTGCTGCTCGGCGATGAACTCGGCACTGCGCACCACGCTGTCTGCGCTGCCCACTTCTGCACGGCTGCGCACCCGGAAGGTGTTGTCATTCCAGTCACGCCAGGAGGCGGAACCACCGAACAGCAAGGTCTGCTCATCGTCATTGATTGGTGACCAGGTATAGCGGCCGACCACTGCCACTGGCGGGTCTTCTTCGAAGTCTGTGTTCTGGGTGTCTTCCACCACCGCCGACAGAGCCCAGCGCCGCGTGTCATTGGCATCAAACAGGTGTACGCCCCAGGATTTGTTCGAGGTAAACGCGGTGGTCATCATCGAGCGCTCAATGGTCTGCAACTTGGCCGCCGAGGTATTGCGCTCCAGTCCCTGGGCTTCTTTCATTCTGCCCAGGGTAATATCGGCCCCGTCCCAACCGCCATAGCGGAAGTAAGCACTACCCACCTCGGCATCTGGATCGTTATCGTCGAGGGCGCCGTTGAGCTGCAACTTGGCCTCCCATTTTTTCGGCATATCCACATCGAACTGGATGCGCGCCAGGCGCACCATCCACTCCTGGTTGTTACTGTCTCCCTCGCGGCTCCAGAAGGAGTCAAACTGATCGCCGTCCAGCAATAGCTTCGCACCCACTTCCAGGCGCTCCTCTTTCGCCGCCACCCCGAGGGCTGGCAACAGGGCCAATAACAGGTATAGCGGGGTCTTCACGAATTCACCCGCGGAACGTATTGCACCTTCAGCCGGGCAGTATCGCGCAGGAAGTCTGCACGCAACAGTTCCACGTGTTGTATATCCAGCCCGGTGCGCTCGCGCAGATATTCAATCAATTGCTGTCTGCGCGCCGGTACGATGTTCTCGATTTTCTCATATTCGATGGTCAGCTCCTCCAGCATCGGCACCATT
Organism: Halieaceae bacterium; assembly: GCA_965237855.1. Classification (GTDB taxonomy): domain Bacteria; phylum Pseudomonadota; class Gammaproteobacteria; order Pseudomonadales; family Halieaceae; genus CBDEGK01. The sequence goes on from CBDEGK010000003.1 coordinate 194,499, forward strand.
AAGCTGGTCTCGGACAGGTAGGCCAGCGCGCACACCAGGGCAAGCACTACCGCCAGCTCCAGGTGGCTCAAGTTACTCACCGCCGACAGCAGCGCCATAGCGATCACCAGGAACAGGTAGGTCATCTCCTTGATGCTGATGGACTCGGTGCGATAACGCAGCATAGAGAAAATGGCGAACAGGCCAAAGGCGAAGCCGAGGGAAATATCCACGCTGGCCAATTGCCCGGTGACCAGGAATACACCCATGCCAAACAGGATAAAAGAGCTGGCGTAGGCGCGGTGCGGAGAGAAGCGGAAATAGCAGCCCCGTACCAACACCAGGATAGCCGACATGTTTATGATCAGCCGAATGAGAAAATCGGCATCGAGAATGAAGGTCATTGTATGGTTGCTCCTGTTGCTTGTACTTTTTCCAAGCGCCGCAGCATGGGCTTGAAACGATTGGTTTTAAGATCGCCGTTGTCGGTCAGGCAAACACCGAGACAGTATTTGCTAATCGGCTGCAGCGTATAGCCGTGAGCCTTGGCGCTGCGCACAAAGGGTGAACCAAACACATTGCCTTCGCGCTTGAGTTCGGCGATAAACACATCATCCAGTCGTACCGCCTTCTCCTCTCCCGGCCGTCGATAGTTAAGATCAAAATCCACCGTCAGTCGCTCATTGTTCTTACGGTTCCAGAAACAGAGTCGGCGGTAGTTCACATACAGGCTGGGCTCGACCGGTTGGCTGCCGCTGGCCCAGGCCGGGTAATGCTCTTCATCGGCCTGCCAGGGCATACGATTCTTGATCGTGCGGCCGCGATTATTTTTTTGCTTGATCTCCAGGTAACTCATATCCGTTTCCACGTAGCGCCGCAGTCGACACTTGTAGCGGTTGAGCTTGCCGTTGTGATGGTCCAGGTACATGGACCACTCGGGCGTATCGAAATAGGTATTTTCGTAAGTAGACACCCGCACGCCGGCGGCCTCCAACACGGTATACACACTACCGAGGGCCTTTAAAAAGTGCGGCAGTGCCGGCAGCGGCAACAGGTATTTGGAATCGGTGCGATCGGCCAGGTCAACCTGCGCCTGCTCCTCCAGGCTATGGCTGGGGAAGCCACTCAACCACTGCACGCACTCCTGCTCAACCGGCAATGGTTCAGGTCTCAGCCGCGCATGGGCGTCACAGTAACGGTTGTATTCCAATGACAGCTTCATCAGAAGTCGCCGAACTGCCCGAAGGGGGTATCACCGGACAGCCAGAGATTGGCGGAAAATTCGAAGCTTGCGGATTGATCCAGCTCTGGCGGGGCGGTAAAGGTGACACTGCCGTCACCGGCTATACCGAGAAACTGGAACTCCTCCTCGCCGGGAAGCCGGATCAGGAAGATGGAGGTAGCAGTGCCATGAAAAGGAATCGTGGTTTTACCGAATTCTCCCTGCTCGATGACCATGGCAGCAACGGTGGTATTGCCACCACTCAGACCAATCATGGTGATACTGACGCCATCGCCGAAACCAGGGGCATCTCCGCCGACGGTCGGCGGTGTGGCAAAGGCCGCCAGGCTGATGGTTTCCCCCTCCTCGTCGACGTATTCAAAGGTGCCCAGTCCGTTGCTAAAACTGCCGCTAATAGTGCTGATGGCGCTCTCGTCACATTCACGGGGCTGATCGACAATGGTGCGCTAGCGCTGCTCCAGTTCCCCGGACACAGAGGCGCGCACTCGCGCTTCATGGCTGCTGATGAAGTTACGTACACCCACCAGGGCGGCTTCCGGGGTCGCGGTGAGGTCGCGAATCCGATCCACCTCGGCCTGCAACGCTGCTTCATCCCAGACCTGGTCCAGCAACTCCAACACACGGGCGTGGTATTTCTCCCGCCACTCGGGAATCTGGTAGAGCCGGGCGGCAATGGTGGTATACCGGTAAAGCGGGCCGGTGCCGGGCGCCAGAAAGTTCTCCGATTCCAGCGCAGCGTCAGCACCCCAGGGAATGTAATGAAACAGGCCATCGCTGACTTCCCGGTAAACAAAATGGTTATTGGCATTGCCGGTGGCCGAATCCCAGTGACCGGCGATGCCCTCCATGGCCCAAAAGCTCAGGAACTCATCCAGGTCTACCAATTGACCCAACAATCCCGGCATATTGTCATCATCGGCTTTCAGTGCATCAACCACCGCCGCCAGGTCAGTGCGCTCGTTTTCATCGGTGTTGGTTTTGAGCTGAAAATTGTGGCTGGTGTGCTCGCCAAAATCTGCCACCTGGGCCTCGTACAGGTTGCCCAGATCATCGGCAAAATTACGGCGCAGGAAATGCGGGCGAATACTGTCGACATGGGAATAGATGCCCAGGTCTTCACCGTTCAGAGTCACCCGGGCCAAATTGCAGCGCGGCGCGGGCAAACCAGCATCGCGGAACATCTGGTAGGCGATGCACTGGTGGGTATTGCTGGGGTCCTGGTTATTATTGTTCAGCGTCATGCGATCCAGGCCTTCAAAGCGGCGCCGCGGCTCCCGGGCGTCAAAGTTGAGTTTGAAGGACGGCCGCGTGGCGGTCAATGAACCGAGAAAGCCTTTCTTGCGGATATCGACATTGTCCAGGCGCTCGCCGTCTACCGTCACCGTGGCACTGAAATGGGAATATTCGTAGTCGAATTGACAGCCGGAAAATACATTGGGTAACGCACGACCTTCATAGCGCAGCAACTCGTAGTCGGCGGGTGCCATTTCAATATCAATCTGCAGCAACTGATCCGCTTCGAACAGCACATCACTGGTATCGATGTTGCGGGTCGCCAGTGCCGCGTCACTGGTCACCTGGGTATCTCCACCGCCGCCACCAGCACCACAGCCGACACATAAGGCCCCTACGAGCAACAACAGTGTTGCCCGGGCCGGGATTATTCTCATTATTACAACCGGTCTTATTAAATTGGCACAGATTATGACCTTTTAATGATTACAGTGCCAACATATTGATCGCATTGACATCGCGCGCATGGTAGGGGCATTCTGCGGTTTTTTGATGAGTCCCTGCATGCCTGCAAGCCTGCTGTTTCAACAGATCATTAACGCGATCCCCGCGGACTTCAATGCGCCCGAAGATGATGTGGCGGCCGTGCGCGAGAAAATGGCACCCCTGCACGGTCAGCCTCTGGCAGATTCAACCCTCACTGAAGAGGCCGGGCTGGGAGCTCAAGCGTCCACCTGGATCACCGCCGCTGAAGTCGATGACCGCGGCTGGCATGCCTTGTTCTGTCACGGCGGCGGTTTTGTGTCCGTGCGCATGCAGGAGTACCTGTTCTGGGCGGAATGGGTGTCGCGTCATTTGAATTGCAAAACGCTGGTGCCCGATTACCGATTAGCACCCGAGCAGCCCTACCCCGCGGCGCTCGATGATTGTTTGGAAGCCTGGAAGGGTATGCTCGACAGCGGAGTCGATCCGACCCGGACGATTTTCACCGGCGATTCCTGTGGCGGTGGCCTGGCCCTGTGTGCCATGGTCAAAGCCCGCGATGAGGGCCTGCCACTACCAGCCTGCTATGTGGGGTTTACCAGTTGGTACGACCTGGGATTGCCGGGTCCGTCGGGAATAGATCCCGGCGGCAAAGACCCCTTCATAACACCGGGCTGGTACCACAATCGGGTGCGCGATTACCTGGGCGATGCCGATCTCGATGCGGCCTATAGCTCGGCTACGCGCTGCGATCTGCGCGGCCTGCCGCCCCTGTTATTGCAAACCGGCGCGGTCGATATCACCCGCGACAGTGCGGTGGAAATGGCCCGCGTGGCCGGGCTCGCTAATGTGCAGGTGGAACTGCAGTTGTGGGCAGACATGGTACATGGCTTCCAGGGCCTGGCGGGCAGCGATGTCCCCGAGGCCCATGCCGCCTTTCAATCGGCGCGGCAATTCGTGGAACGGCTCTTGAACTAACAAAAAGCTGAACTAACAAAAAGCTGAACTAACAAACGCTGAATTAACAAACTATTGAAGAGGACAACACCATGGCAGATTTAAACGGAAAAGTGGCAATCGTAACCGGTGCCGGACAGGGAGTGGGCGAAGGCATCGCCCATGCGCTGAGCAAGCTAGGCGCGAAACTGGTGGTGGCTGGCCGCACCTTCTCCAAGGTGGAAGCCACGGCGGCGGACCTGGTTGCCAACGGCGGCGAGGCGCTGGAGTGTGATGTCAACAATGCCGATAGCCTCGAACAACTGGTCAACATGACCGTCGAGCATTTTGGCGGCATCCAGATCCTGGTGAACAATGCCCAGGAAGTCCCATTGGGAACCCTGATGGAAGTAACGGACGAATCATTCACCAGCGGCTTCACCTCGGGACCACTGGCATCCTTCCGCCTGATGAAACTCTGCCATCCACACCTCACCGGCGACGGCTGCATCATAAATCTCGCCAGCACCGCGGCCAAGCGCTGGGACATGACCGGCTATGGCGCCTATGCGGCAGTGAAGGAAGGCATTCGGTCGATCACCCGGGCCGCTGCCTGTGAATGGGCCCAGGACGGCATTCGCACCAATGTGATACTGCCCCACGCCACGTCACCGGGCCTGGCCTGGTGGATTGAGAACAACCCCGAGGAATCCGCCGAGTTCATTGCCAGCATTCCGATGCAACGGGTGGGTGAGTGCGAGGAAGATATTGGCCGGGCTGTGGCGCGTTTGTGCACCGACGATTTTGCCTACCTCAATGGCCAAAGTGTGGCACTGGACGGCGGCCAGGCGCTGGTGGCCTAACCGTCTATACCTGCGCTCTTAATGGGACCGTAGGGAATGAGTTTGTGCATGAGCTTGATCTCACCCAGCTCACCGATTTGGCTGATCATGGCCTGGAAGGCATCACTGGCGCAGTGTTCGGCATAAGCCTCCTCTGAAGCATAGAGGTCGTAGAACCAGAACTCGTCGGCATCATCCTCGGCCTGGTGGAACACGTACACCGGCACCCCGGTCTCGCCGGCGGTTTGCTCCATCATGGTCTGGGTGAGCGCTGCCAGTGCGTCCCGCTGACCGGGCTTGGCTCGAACATGGGTTATGAAAGCAAACATGGTCAGTCCTTGTAGTTGTTCTTCACCACCTGGAAATTTTCACCCAGGGTATCGTGCACTTCGAAGATCCGCTCATAGCCGGTATGGGCAATCAGCCAGCGTCCATCCACCTTGCGGTAGCGATCGTGATAGATGCCATTGCCGCTGATCTGCAACTTGTACTCCAGCACGTACACAATATCGTGCAGGTACCAAATGCCCTCGGCTGAGTCATCGCCAGTCACGGTAATTTCAGGGTGATGAGCGGTGTGCATGGACAAAAACTGGCGTCCACTCATGGCCCCGGAGAGAAAATCGATGATCCCCTCCCTGCTGTCAAAACTATGGTCACCATCGCTGTAGGTAGCGGAGGCATCCGGTACAAAAATCTCCGCCATATCCTGCCAGGCATTGGTATCCAGGAAACGAAAGTACTTGCCTTTCAACTGCTTGATTAACTCGATGTCTTCCAGATTCATATCAGTTTCCTCTCTAACAGGGCCAATAAAGGGGTCAGTACCCTTTTAGTTAAAAGGGTACTGACCCCTTTATTGGCTGGGTAAGCGAATACTCGAGGGCACAGGGCAGTCCATCACCGCCGCCACACTCACCAGTATCTCCATTTCCACCGGCGTTAATTGTTCATCATGAGAGGCACAGGCCGCCATACCTTTCAGCAGCTGCGGTTTCAGCAATGGATAACAGTCTGCCAGTTCATGCACCGCCTTGCCGAAGGCACCCACACCGCAATCTTCTGCAGGCATAAGCGCCAGGTCGTGCAAACCAGCCGCCTCCGCTCCCCGCACAAAGGCCTGCTGGCGTTCAGCTTCCTGCGCGTGTCCCTGCCAGGCCAACACTGACAGCACCGTCCGGTACTGCTGGCGCACATGCACCGCTTTGCGATAGTGGGCTTGACTGGGTTTGACCTGCAGGAATTCCGGATCGAGGTAGTGGCGCGTCACCTGGTAGATGCACCATTCGTACAAACTGATTTCCTTGTCCGCCTGGGCTAACTGCAGCAAGCTGCGCTTGAACAGCTGATACTGACCCTGGGACATACATTTCAAGGCTGGCAGGCACATTTCCAGCAACGGCAAACGAAATTGGATCGGCATTGCCTGCACCTGTGGTTGCAACTGCAGCACGGTAGTCTGCAAGCCGGTAACGCCCGTGTCTGCTATCAATTGCAACTGCTGTGCCCGTGACGCGGGCTCCTGGCTTATCAACAAACAGTACACCAGCGCGTTGGCGCCGAGGGGTTCATGGGCTTGTTCGGTGAGCTGGTCTGAGATCTCCAGTTGTGGATTCAGGGGCAGATCGGCGAAGTCGGCATCCGCCTGCTGGGCGGCATCGTGCACAGCACTCTCGGCCCCCGCACCCATAACGGCTCCGGCAATGGTGGCGGCAGTAACGACTTTGGCGGCCCTCTCCATGTGGGCACGACGCGCCTGGTCCTCGGGTGTACCCTGGTAGCGCTGTTGTTGCGACAACTTGATGTACTGGCCATCCCAGTCCAGCTGCACTCGGCGAATGCGGTCTGCCAGGGGTGGGTGGGTGGCGAAGACCTGCCATAGGGAATCGGCAATCTGGCCGAAAAAGATATGACTGAGTTCATTGGCCCGGGAAGCGACCACGGAACTGCCGGGCACATGCCCGCCAATGACCTTGAGTGCATCGGCAACCCCCTTGGGGTTGCGGGTAAATTGCACCGCCGACGCATCCGCCAGGTATTCTTTTTGTCGGCTGATGGCAGCTTTGATGAACCCGGCAAATAAACCGCCGAGCCAACCTATGATCCACAGGGCCAGGCCAACGGCCAGTATCTGGCCCGGCATTTTCTTGCTCGAAGAGTGGCTGCGCCTGCGATACCGGCCACCGCGTACAATCATCGCGCCAATGTCGCCGATAAAGGTAATGCCCTTGAGCAGGGCAGCCAGGCGAATATTCAAGCGCATGTCGCCGTTGAGAATATGACTGAATTCGTGGGCCACCACCCCCTGCAATTGTTCCCGGTTAAAGCGCTCGAGACTACCCTGGGTGATGCCAATGACGGCGTCAGACGGTGAAATGCCGGCGGCGAAGGCGTTGATGCCGCGCTCCTCAGTCAACAGATAGACCGCTGGCACGGGCAAGCCGGCGGCCAGGGCCATTTCCTCCACCACGTTAAGACAGCGTTTTTGATTGCTATCTGTGGTCTGCGGAATAATGCGGGTGCCACCCATGCTCTCCGCCACCGCCTTGCCGCCGGCAGACAGCTGCGCCCATTTGAACAACACCACCAGGAAGACGGTGCTGACAACTCCCAGCGTCACCCAGGCAAACGTCTCCAGGCTGAAAGCTGACAGGAAACTGGTGATGGTGTCGCCATCGGCCAAGGGCAGGCCGTAGACTCCGCCAAAGAAAAAGAGGGAAGCAATCAGCACGTTGGTGATGGCAATCAGTACTATCACCGCCGCTATAAATAGCAGCACCAACAGACGCGTGTTGCGGCGAGCATTGTCCTGCCCGGTGTAGAAGTCCACGGCGAATTCGAAGCTGGGCGCAGGCGCTTAAAAAGCAACCTTGGGCGCGGCCTGGATCTCCGCGGAATCTTCAAATTCCAGCAGCTCGGCATCAGCGGGATGACCAAATTTGCGTGCAAAGAACACCGGTGGAAAACTCTGTCGAAAAATATTGTAGGCCATCACCGCATCGTTATAGCCTTGGCGGGAAAACGCCACCCGGTTTTCCGTGGTGGTGAGCTGCTCGCTGAGCTGATTCATGTTCTCGCTGGCCTTCAGATCGGGATAGGCCTCCATGGTCACATTGAGGGAACCCAAGGCCTGTCCCAATACTCCTTCAGCCGCGGCCAACTGGCCCATCTCCGCCCCGCCAGCACCAGCTTTGGAAATAGCTTCCAATGCGGCTGCGGCATTATTGCGCGCCTTCACCACAGCCTCGAGGGTCTCCCGTTCATGCGCCATGTAGCCCTTGGCTACCTCCACCAGGTTCGGAATCAGGTCGTAGCGCCGCTTTAACTGCACCTCGATCTGGGCGAACCCATTTTGATAGCGGTTTTTCAGCGTTACCAGGGTGTTGTAGATACTGATGATGTAACCAGCCAGGCCCAGCAACACCAACCAGAACACAATGGTGGAGATATCCATGGTGAAATCCTCGAGTCAGCACTCACCCGAGTATAACCGCGATACCAGTGGGACTAAACTGGTCCCGCGCGCACACACTCTCGCTTGTATTCGCGCCAGGGTATGCCGGTCCATTTGGTAAAGGCGCGATAAAAGCTACTGGTCTGCTGAAAGCCCAATTGCGCGGCCAGTAGCTTGCCGCCAACCCGCGGATTACTGAGCGCCTTGGCACAGCGATAATGGCGCACCTCGTCCAGCAGTAAACGATAACTGGTCTGCTCGGCCCGCAAGCGTCGGCGCAGGGTTGATTCACTCATACTGAGACGCATGGCAACATCATGGGCACGGAGGTCGGCCAGTGGCGATGCCAGCAGAATGCGGAGAACACGGGAACGGGCGTGGCTTCTGATTTTGGTGGTCATAGACAATCCTTTGTATTAACCAGGAGAACGGGGCAATCCTTGCCCACGGATTAATTCTAGACGATGGCGCAGTGCGCAGTGGATTATTTTCCAGCAAAAACGATCAGGTCTCGAAACGACCCGACTTATCCCAGCTATTGCTATCGATACTATCCTCCTGGCTCGAAGTGGGATCATGTTCCACTTTAACCACGTTGCGACCCGCAGCCTTGCCCGCGTACAGTGCACGGTCAGCGAGACCCAGGCAATCGTCCAGGCTCATGGCCAGTGTGTAGCCAGCCACGCCAAAGGTCATGGTGATATTGAGCAGGTGCTCCCGATAATAAAATTGATGGCGTTCAACTAACCCGCGCAATTTTTCGGCCAGTATGACACCCCCGTCAACCCCGGTTTCCGGCAGCAACAACACAAATTCTTCGCCGCCCCAGCGGGCAATAGCATCGATGTCGCGCAATTGGCGCGACAGTTGCCTGGCCACCTCGGTAAGAATTTCGTCGCCACATGCATGGCCATATTCATCGTTGACCAGCTTGAACTTATCAATATCCGCCATCACCAGGGCAAAGCCGCGTCGGGTTCGACGCGCGCGCTGTATTTCTTCCTCCGCCCGTTCGGCAAAGCCGCGCCGGTTCAGAAGATTGGTTAATACATCCACCCGCGCCGCTTCACCCAGCTGGCTATTGGCCTCACTGAGCTCGCGAGTGCGTTCAGCCACCTCTGATTCCAGCCGGTTATACATCGCGGTAAAGTGATTCGCCAGCGAAGCCGCCATCACCATGATCAGTGCGGCGAAGCCGAAGGGCACCAGCCGTGGCGCGTCGATAATAGACTGATTGACCAGGATGTCGTGAAGTGCTGTCGCCACGAATATAGCCATTCCGGCCAGTACCGTCCGCGCCTCACGGTTACCGCCCATGGCAAACCACATCAACTGTACGACCAGGCCGATCATCGCCGGCACCGCCAGCACCTGCCACAAAGTCAGCGTGAGGTAGTGCACGGCGTGATTGGGTATCAACAGGACCAGCACGGTCAGCAACACAAACACACTTTGATAGAGCCGTGCCCACAGGGCCGGCTGGTACTCCAGCATGCGCCAGATCATCGACATACCCAGTGTCGGCGTTATATAGAGCACCAGGTACTCGATTTTCTTATGCCACAGGAAGGGTAGATCGATGAAATGTTTCCACTGGCTGGTCCAGATGGCGTAGATGCCAATGGCCAGGGTCAACAGGCCGAACCATAAATATTGCCGCAGGCCAGGATTGCGAGCAAACAAGTACAGGTGATAGGAGCCGATCAGGAGATAGAGCATGCCCAGCACCAGCGCAGCGAGTTCCTTGTAGCCGCTGGAGCGCATAAGGTCATCAATGGTGCCAACCAGAAACTCCCCCTCATAGGGACCGCCCTCAGCGCATTCACACACCAATTCTTCCCGCCAGACCCGTACCGCAATGACGACGCGTCCATTTTCATCAATGGCGGTACTGGGGATGGCGTAATTAGCCTTGCGGTCATAGACAATCTCGGGCTCGGGCGGCAGGCTACCGACGCCGCCAATGAGCTGGCCGCCGGCGTAGATTTCATAGGCAGAGCGGATCTTGCCCAGGCGGATGCCGAGGCGCTCACGGTCGTGACGCATGGCGGTGTTACTGAGGTCAAATTTCAGCTTGATGCGATACCAGCCGAAACCGTAGTAATCGCCATAACCCTGTTTGCGCCAGTCTCGTGGCACCATCAGGCTGGGCCAGGGGCTGTCGCTGTAGTCGGGATCGGCCCAGGCCATGTCATCGCCGGCACGAAAGCGCCAGGCACCAGAAATATCGATCGGTGCATCCAGATTGTCGATTTTGTAGGTACTGGCGACAACGTCACTGGGCAGTGACAGCAGTAACAGGAACGCCGTAATCAGGGGCAGGCAGAATAGTCTTGGCATGCTAACTAAGCATAGCTAATTAGCCCGCCAGTATCACCCCGAAGAGCCTTCAGCCCAGGAAAGAGCTCTCAGCCCAGGAAAGAGCCTTCAGCCCAGGAAAGTGCTCTCAGCCCAGGGAAGGAGCGTTCAGTCGCCGAAGGGATGACGCAACACGATGGTTTCCACCCGATCGGGGCCGGTGGAGATCACATCAATGGACGCACCCACCACTTCCTCGATGCGGTGGATATAGGCCCGGGCGTTGACCGGTAATTCATCGAGACTTTTGGCACCAACAGTGGATTCGCTCCAACCGCCTACCTCCTCGTACACAGGTACCAGGTCCTGGTAATCATCACTGTCGGTGGGGTTGGGTATCGGGTTGCCATCGACATCCGCGTAACCAACACAGATCTGAATGGTTTCCAGACCATCGAGAACATCCAGCTTGGTCAGGCACAGGCCCGACACACTATTAATCTGCACGGCGTTGCGCAGGGCCACAGCGTCGATCCACCCGCAGCGACGGGGTCGACCGGTGGTGGCGCCAAATTCATGGCCGCGCTCAGCCAGGTGTTCACCGGTGGTGTCGAACAGCTCCGTTGGAAACGGCCCCGAGCCCACCCGGGTGGTATAAGCCTTGGTAATACCCAGCACGTAGTCGAGATAGAGCGGGCCAAAGCCACTGCCGGTTGCCGTACCACCGGCGGTGGTGTTGGAGGAAGTCACATAGGGATAGGTGCCATGGTCTATATCAAGCAAGGAACCTTGAGCCCCCTCAAACATGATATTGGCGCCGTCCACGCGGTACTGGTGCAACAGGCTGGTGACATCGGCCACCATGGGACGAATTTCCTCGGCCATGCGCAGGCTGTCGGCCAGGGTTTGCTCATAATCTATCGCTTCGGCACCGTAATACTGGGTCAGGAGGAAGTTGTGGTATTCCATGACCGTTGCCAGTTTGCTGGCAAACCGTGCCGGGTCCATTAAATCACCCAGGCGCACACTGCGACGCCCCACCTTGTCCTCGTAGGCGGGGCCAATGCCACGCCCGGTGGTGCCGATCTTGGCATCGCCGCGCTTCGCTTCGCGGGCATTATCCAGGGCCTCGTGGTAGGGCAGAATCAAAGGGCAGGCCGGGCTGATCAACAAGCGTTCGCGCACCGGCACACCGCGCTCTTCCAGCTCGCTCATTTCCTTGAGCAAAGCCTCCGGTGACAACACCACTCCATTGCCGATCAAGCAGCGGACATTGTCGCGCAGCACGCCCGAGGGAATCAGATGAAGCACGGTTTTCTCACCATCGATAACCAGTGTGTGGCCGGCGTTGTGTCCGCCCTGGAAACGCACCACCACCTGGGCCTGATCGGTCAGCAAATCAACAATCTTGCCCTTGCCTTCATCACCCCACTGGGTGCCTAGCACTACTACATTTTTGCTCATAAACCGTACTCGTTACTTTGCTTTCTACAGGAGTTCAACTTTCCACGTACCTTCGACCAACCGCAGCCGGCGATTACAGCGAGCGTCCACCGCGGACGACAACTCGGTAATCACCACCTCACCGGCCTGCCGCAGTTCATCAATTTGTTGCCACAATGCCGGGTCGGCATCTGCTGGCGCGCTGATGGCATTGGTCGCTGCCGCCGGTAGCGATTCAGCCAGCAATTGCAATAACGCCTTCAGATCGGTGTTGAAACCCGTGGCGGGGCGCGCCCGCCCGAACACCTCACCCACGTCATCGTAGCGACCGCCATTGGCAAGTGCCTGGCCGAAACCTGGAACATAAGCGGCAAACATCAGACCGGTGTGATAGTGATGACCGCGCAACTCACACAGGTCGAAGTAGATATTCACTTCGGGGTAACGCCGACTGATGGCTGCGGAAACCTCGCGCAGCTGCGCGATGGCTGCGTCAGCGTAATCGATTTGTTCCAGTACCCCGGCATCGCCGTGGGTGGACGCCAGGTCCAGTAATTTCTGTCGGCAGCTGGTGTCAGCCACCGCCGCCAGCACCTGCTCCAGGTCGGGTATAGACTTACGCTGCAGGGCATCAAACACCGCTTGTTCCTGCTCGGCGTCCAGCCCGGCATCTGCCAGCAGGCTGCGATAAATGCCCACATGGCCCAGGTCCAGGGTAATGTCCTTGAGACCGGCGGCACGCAGGGTCTCCAGCATCAGTGACATCACCTCGATATCGGCTTCTAAACTGCTATCACCGTACAGTTCCGCGCCCAGCTTGATCGGTGATCGTGACGCCAGCAGGGAGGTCGGCCGGGTGTGCAGGACGCTGCCCGCGTAACAGAAGCGACTGACCTGGTCGGATGGCAGGCTGTGGGCGTCAATGCGCGCAACCTGTGGCGTGATGTCCGCTCGAATACCCATGGTGCGACCGCTGAGCTGGTCGGTGACGCGAAACGTCAGTAGCTCTATATCTCTGCCCAGGCCAATGAGCAGGGATTCGGTAAATTCCACCAACGGCGGAATCACCAACTGGTAACCCCAACTGGCATACAAATCCAACAGCTGTCGGCGTAATTGTTCTACCTTGGCTGCGGGAACCGGCAGTACTTCTTCTATGCCATCGGGCAGCAACCAGCGGTCTACAGTTGTCATAAGATACGAATCCAGTATCAATTCACGAGATACAGCAGGCCCAAACCCAGCAACATGCTGATTAGCCCCATGGTGCGCATGGTACGGTCATCCAGATGCGCCATTGTCACCACCAGGCGACGCCAGCGACCCGGCGCCAGGAACGGAATAATGCCTTCAATTACAAAGACCATGGCTAGTGCCACTCCCAGCTGTTGCCACACTTCCATCGTTGGCTCTGTTCCCCAAAAAATACGCGCGCATAAAAAAACCGTGGAACCGAACGCTTGCACTCAAACGCCGACCCTCACGGTTGCAGAATTCTAACACAATCCCAGCGGCTGACCAGAATTGTGAATGTGCTTTATACCACTACTTTTTGCTAGTCCCTGCCACCCTTGGAATCCTTCAAATAGCGGAAGAAATCGCTGTTGGGCTCCACCAACAAGATATCGCCCTTGCTCTGAAAGGCATCCTGGTAGGCGCGCAGACTGCGGGTGAAGCTGTAAAACTCCGGGTCTTGATTGAAGGCATTGGCATAGGTTGCAGCTGACAGGGCATCGCCCTCACCGCGCATCTGCTCCGCTTCCCGGTAGGCGTTGGCCTTGATAATCGTCACTTCGCGGTCCGCCGCGGCACGAATACCTTCCGCCAGTTCGCGGCCCTGTGACCGCAACTCCCGGGCTTCCTTCTCCCGCTCGGCGTTCATACGACGGAACACCGACTCGCTCACCGCGGGCGGCAGATCTATCTGCTTGACCCGCACATCGACCACCTCCACACCCAGTTCGTCGTGCGTGACCTGGTTGAGCTTCTCGGTCAGCGACGTCATGAGTTGATCACGCTCGCCCGAAACCACCTCATGCAAGGTGCGCACGGCTACCTCGTTGCGCAGGCCATTGTTGATCCGCTGGGCCAACAAGCTATTGGCGCGATTTTCATCGCCACTGGTCGCTGTGTAGTATTTGGACACGTCAGACACCCGCCATTTGGCGAAGGAATCCACCACCACCGCCTTCTTTTCCAGGGTCAGGAAACGCTCTGGGGTTGCATCAACGGTCAGCACCCGCGCGTCGAAGATGCGCACGTTATTGACGAAAGGAATTTTGATATGCAGACCGGGTTCGATATCCGGATTGACCACCTCACCAAACTGCAGCAACACAGCACGCTCAGTTTCCTTGATGATATAGAGGGAATTGCTCGCCAGGAACAATACCAGGACAGCGCCCAGCAATAACGTAAATGATTTGCCTGTCATGTTAGCGCCCTCCCCGGGTATTACCGCGGGCGGCATTGTCGCGCCGCAACTGTTCGACCACGCGATCTGTCAGCTCACGAATATCAGCGCTGCCGCTGCCACCGCGGACCGACACACTGCCGCTCTGATTGACCATCTTGTCGAGGGGTAAATAGAGCATATTGTTGCCGCCCTCGACATCCACCATGATCTTGCTCGAATTTCTCAGCACCTCCTGTACAGCATCTATGTACAAGCGCTGCCGGGTTACCTCGGGGGCTTTCTGATACTCCGTCAGCAGCGCCGTGAAGCGATCTGCCTCACCGACAGCCTCGGCGACAACCTGCTCTTTGTAGGCATTGGCTTCTTCGATCTGGCGCTGGGCCTGGCCGCGAGCTTCCGGCACGATGCCGTTGGCGTAGGCCTGGGCCTCGTTCTTGAGCCGCTCCTCGTCTTCCCGCGCCTTGATGACATCATCAAAGGCTTCCAGCACTTCTGCCGGCGGTTTGGCGTCGTCAATGTTTACCTTGGAAATCAGGATACCGGTCTGGTAGTAGTCCAGGTAACTCTGCAGGCGCGTGTTCACATCGATCGCCAATTGGGTACGACCATCGGTCAACACGTAATCCATAGAGCTGCTGCCAACGACGTGGCGCAGTGCGCTCTCGGTGGCGTGCATCAGGCTGCGCTCGGGAGCACGTACCTTGAGAACAAAGTTCTCGGCATTCTGGATAATGTACTGGACTGAGAGATTTACCTCGACGATGTTCTCGTCTTCGGTCAGCATCTGTTCGCGGTGGGCCGCGGTGTTCACCCGGGTCACATTGACCTTGGTCACAAGATCAATCAGCGGCGGGTTCCACTGCAATCCCGGCTGCACCGTCTCATGATATTTGCCGAGACGTAGCACCACCCCGCGCTCCTGCTGATCCACCTGGTAGAACCCCAGCAAACCCCAGGCAATCAAGGCGATACCAAAAACTAGCAAGATCAGGCTGCCAGACAGGGCAGCACTGCCGCCACCGCCGCCAGAGCCACCTGATCTACCACCGAATAATCCGCCTAGACGTTCCTGCATTTTACGCAGTACCTCGTCCAAATCTGGCGGGCCCTGATTACCACCGCCCCACGGGTCGCGGGGTTTCTCGCCATTCCCACCCGGTTCATTCCAGGCCATAAAACTCTCCTAACTAACCACTTTAAGCAGCGCTGGAGTCTAGCACATTAGGGCGGGTATCCGCGCATAGCAGGCTGCTCTCTTCCAGATGCTCGGCGGCGAGTAGACGCTGCCAGTCCTTACGCGGCAAACGGATATGCAGTTGGCAACACCCATCTTCCCCGTGGCTTTCTTCAATCACGGCCTCCCTCTTGTAGAGCGCTGCGCGCAACCGGCCCTGCTCCGGCATCAACTCAATGGCGAGCTGGGCCATCTCCCCGCCAAGCAATTCAGCAATGGCCAGGGGCAGCAATTCCATACCGGCACCGCTATGAGCCGACAGCCACACCCGCGTCGGCTTGCCTAGTTCATCGCGATCAATGCGCGGGGGCTGTTCCAGCAGGTCGAGTTTGTTGAACACTTCCAGCCGGGGAATATTCAGTGCGGCTATCTCTTGCAGGACTTCTTCCACCTGGAAGATATTTTCCTCACGCTCATCACTGGCGGCATCCACCACGTGCAGCAGCAGGTCCGCACTGATGGTTTCCTCCAGGGTGGCCCGAAAAGCCTCGATCAGTTTGTGGGGCAGGTGGCGAATAAAGCCCACCGTGTCCGCCAGCACTACCGCACCGCAGTCGGCAACATCGAGCCGACGCAAGGTGGGATCGAGGGTGGCGAACAACTGGTCTGCCGCGTACACCTCGGCTTGTGTCAGGGCATTAAACAGTGTGGATTTACCCGCATTGGTATAGCCGACCAGGGATACAGCGGGTATATCAGCCCGGCGGCGGGAGCGGCGGCCCTGCTCCCGTTGCTTTTCCACCTTGGCCAGTCGGCCCTGTATAGATTTGATGCGTACCCGCAGCAAACGGCGGTCCGTTTCCAGCTGAGTTTCACCGGGACCACGCAAACCGATGCCGCCTTTTTGTCGTTCCAGGTGAGTCCAGCCTCGCACCAGGCGGGTCGACATGTGCTGCAATTGGGCCAACTCAATCTGCAGCTTGCCCTCGTGGGTGCGGGCGCGCTGGGCGAAAATATCCAGGATCAGACCGGTGCGATCCGTCACCCAGCACTGCAGGGTCTCTTCCAGGTTGCGCTCCTGGCTAGGCGAAAGGGCGTGATTGAATAACACAACTTCCGCCTCGTGCAGACGCACCAGGTCGGCGATCTCTTCCAATTTTCCTGAGCCGACAAACGAACGTGGGTGCGGTGCGTCGCGTTGACCGAAGACGTACTCGACCGGGTCTCCCCCGGCGGAGAGAACCAGCTCTTCGAATTCGCGAGGATCTTCGCGATCCTTTTCTGTGGAGAGATTCAGGTGAACGAGTACTGCGCGCTCACCGGATTCAGGTCTGTCAAAAAACATCGGCGAGTGATTAACTGCTCGCTTCTTCTTCCGGCGGGTTCTGCATGGGCATACGCACTACGCGCGAGGGAACCACGGTGGAGATAGCGTGCTTATAGACCATTTGGCTGACTGTATTTTTCAGCAGCACCACAAACTGGTCGAAGGATTCAATCTGGCCCTGCAACTTGATGCCGTTGACCAGGTAAATAGAAACGGGAACGCGTTCCTTACGCAGAATGTTCAGGTAAGGGTCTTGTAGAGTATGCCCTTTTGACATGGTGTTTCTCCTCAAATGACTCAACCCGAGTCGTTAGAATGCGGAATCTAAGCTGGTGAGCCCATCTTGTTGGTAAGAGCTGCTGCTAAATCTTCAGCGCAGCACACCCCCTTCGGCTCTGCGGAGGTGGCTGTTAAACAAGTATAGCTTATCTACCTGAGTCTATATGGAGCCTCAACGCAGATAATTCAAGGCCACGGAGAGTGGGCTTTTTTCTGACTTTCCCAGGAGTTCGCGGCTTTTAGCAGCAAACCCATCATTGTCCGTGTAAATCCACTGCAATCCCGGCCAGTTTCGTAACCAGGTCAACTGCCGCTTGGCCAGTTGACGGGTGGCGATGACACAACGCTCTCGGGCCCGCGCCAGATCGTACTCCCCGCGCACATGAGCCCACATCTGCCGATAGCCCACGGCGCGCATAGCGGGCAAATCCAGGTGCAGATCACCGCGCTGATACAGGCCGCGGACCTCCTCCACCAACCCCTGTTCGATCATCTGGCTCAAACGAAGTTCAATGCGCTCATGCAGAACCTGCCGATCTGCCGGGCAGATGGCCAGCAGATGCACATCGTAGGCATCCCCCAACACCCCTTTCCCGCTCTGGGCCTGGCGCGCGCGCCACTCGGTCATGGTCGTGCCGCTCTGTAGATAGACTTCCAGGGCGCGGCCAATGCGTTGGGAGTGGTTGGGGTGAATGCGTTTTGCCGACTCTGAATCCACCTCTGCCAGCATCTTGTGTATGTGCGGCCAACCTTTGGTCGCGGCCTCCTGTTCCAGGTGCCCCCGTAGTTCCGGGTCCGCTGCGGGCATGTCGGCAATGCCCTCCAGCAACGCCTTGAAGTACAACATGGTGCCGCCCACCAGCAACGGCGTGCGTTTACTGGCGAGTATCTGGCGAATCTCCTGTTGCGCATCCTCGCAAAACTCGGCGACCGAATAGGGTTCTACTGGGTCGCGGATGTCCACCAGCCGGTGGGGCGAGTTGGGCTTGGCGCTGCCGATATCCAGACCGCGATAAACCAGTGCCGAGTCGACGCTGATCAATTCACAATCCAGTTCTCGCGCCAGCTGCTCCGCCAGGTCAGTTTTACCGGAGGCGGTGGGACCCATCAGGCAAATAACTCTCGGTTTATGAGAGGGCGGCCTGCTATCACCGGGCATCAGCGTCCCCGCAGGAACAGCTTATCCAGTTCCTCTACGGACATCTGGGTCCAGGTCGGGCGACCGTGGTTGCATTGGCCGGAGCGCTCGGTCTCTTCCATATCCCGCAACAGGGCATTCATCTCGGGAACCGTTAAGCGGCGATTGGCCCGCACGGAGCCGTGACAAGCCATGGTGGAGAGAATTTCATCCATGTGGGCCTTAATGCGATCACTGCTGCCGTATTCGATAAGGTCTGACAGCACATCACGCACCAGCTGCTCGAGGTCGGAATCGCGCAGCGCCACCGGTACCTCGCGCAACACTACGGCCTCCTCACCCCCGCGCTCAACCTTCATTCCCAGTTCCGCAAAAACCTCAGTGTGACTGTCAGCGCAGTCTGCCTCGCGTTGACTCACAGCAATAGATTGGGGCACCAGCAGCGGTTGTGAGCGTATGCCCTCCTCACCCTGGGATACTTTCATGCGTTCGTAGGTAATGCGCTCGTGGGCGGCGTGCATATCCACCAACACCAGACCGTCGCGATTCTCCGCGAGTATGTACACGCCGTGCAACTGGGCCAGGGCATAGCCCAGAGGTGGCACGTCTTCTGCCGCCACTTCTTCCAAGCGAGGCATGGATGGGGTCGGTGAGGCGTACAGGTCGCGATAGGCGCCGAGGGATTCGCGAACTGCACCGCCCGCGGGACGACCGCTGCCCCAGGCTAGATTTGACTGAGACTGGGAGTAGAAGGGGTCAGACCCCGCCTCGTTATTAGCTCGGTGGCTGGGGTCAAGGCTGTTGCCGCTGTTTAAAGTGGGGTCTGACCCCATTTCGTCAGAATCCTGCACGGTGCCTGGGCGCACATCGGCCAGGGCCCGGTGCAAGCTGCGAAATATAAAGTCGTGGACGCTGCGACCCTCGCGAAAGCGGACTTCGTACTTGGTCGGGTGGACGTTCACATCTACCAGGGCCGGCTCCAGCTCCAGGTACAACACGAAGGCCGGGTGGCGGCCGTGGTACAACACATCGCGATAGGCCTGGCGGATGGCATGTGCCACCAGCTTGTCTTTGACGACCCGACCATTGACGAAGAAATACTGCAGGTCTGCCTGGCTGCGGGAGAAGGTTGGCAAGCCCACCCAGCCCCACAATTTGAGCTCACCAATATCGGCTTCAATATACAGCGCCTGCTCCATAAAGGCCGGGCCACAAACCTGGGCCACACGCCGCTCGCGCTCAGCCTGGCTGGAACACTCTCGCAATTGGTGAACCACGCGCTGGTTGTGCCGCAAACTGAAAGCCACGTCGTAGCGGCTCAAGGCCTGGCGCTTAACCACCTCCTCAAGGTGATTGAACTCGGTTTTCTCTGTGCGCAGGAATTTGCGCCGGGCCGGGGTGTTGAAGAACAAATCCCGAACCTCTACCGTGGTACCGCGGGGATGGGGTGCGGGTTTAACGGTCACCTCCATATCGCGACCGCCGGATTCCGCACAGTTGCCGGCGCTGTTTTCGTCACCATCATTGGAGGTGATTGCCAGGCGCGATACTGAGGAAATACTGGCCAACGCCTCACCGCGAAAGCCCAGGCTGACAACCTGCTCCAGGTCTTCCATGGAGGCAATCTTGCTGGTGGCGTGACGGCCCAGGGATAGCGGCAAGTCCTCCGCCGTCATGCCCGCACCATCATCGCGCACCCGGATTAGCTTGCTGCCGCCCGCCTCGATATCCACTTCGATCCGGCGGGTGTCAGCATCCAGGCTATTTTCCAGCAATTCCTTCACCACCGAAGCGGGCCGCTCCACCACTTCTCCGGCGGCAATCTGGTTTGCCAGACGCGGGCTTAACAATTTGATTTTAGACATCAGGTGGCTGGAATGATGAGCTTTTGGCCCACCTTGATGACGCTGCCCGACAGCTCGTTGTGCGTGCGAATGGAAGACACACTGACATTAAAACGCTGGGCTATTTCCGATAGGGTATCGCCGCGGGAGATGGTGTACTCTCGCTGCCGGCTATTTTGCTGATGGGCGAGCAAGGTATCAGCAGGCGGGTGTTCTACAAACCAGCTGCTGATGCCCCGGTGAATGGCGCGACCCATTTTACGCTGGTAGCTCTTGCTATTGAGCAAGCGCGCCTCCTCCGGGTTGGAGATAAAACCGGTCTCCACCAGGATAGAGGGAATATCCGGCGACTTAAGCACCGCAAAGGCCGCTTGCTCAACCTGTTTCCGGTGCAGTTTCGAGATCTCGTCCAGACCCGTTAGCACCCGGCCGCCAACACCGCGACTGGCATCAAGGCTGTAGCTCATTGACATATCGTAGAGCACCTCGGCCAATTGATCATCCATATCTGCCAGGCTCACCCCGCCAAACAGGTCAGCGGCATTTTCCCGTTCCGCCAGGAAGCGAGCGGAGGTACTCGACGCTCCCCGCTGCGACAGGGTGTACACCGAGGAACCTTTGGCCTTGGGGCTGCTGAAGGCATCCGCGTGGATCGACACCAGGATATCGGCCTGGTGGGAGCGGGCCAGGTCACGACGCTTTTTCAAACCCACGTAATAGTCACCACTGCGAATCAGCACAGGCTTGAAACCGTCATCTTGCTCGAACAGATAGCGGACTTCTTTGGCAATCGCCAGCACCACGTCCTTCTCGCGCACCCTCTTCGGGCCACTGGCACCGGGATCCTCACCACCGTGACCGGCGTCAATGGCGACAACGATATCGCGCTTGACCGAGCTGGTCACACTTTTCTTGACCGAGGGCTGCTTGCTGGCGCGGGGACTGAGGTCGTAGAGATCAAGTACCAGGCGATCGCCGCGAGCCTCATTGGCCTTGAGAATAAAGCTGCGCGCCCGCACCGCTTCGCTGAGATCGAACACAATGCGCAGATCGTCACCCGCCCGAATGCCATGGCGCATTTTTTGAATGGGTGTATTGGCCAACTCCAGATCGGAAAAACTGGTTACCAGCGAAGTGTCTGCTAGATCGACAACAATCCGGTGCGGTGATTCCAGGGGGATGAGCTTATAACTCGGCGCAGCATTCAGATCAAACACAACCCGGGTGTGGTCCGGTGCGCGCCACAGGCGCACATCCTTGAGCTGCGTGGCCAAGGTCGCGGGTGCCACCAGTAGCATGGCTAATAGTAAGCAGGGATACCTGCTCTTCATTGCAATCCCGATGCCCCTGTTATACCGGGTTTAAACGTAGGCGATGCAAACAATCCACCCCATCCTGGCTCTGGCTCGCCATTTGCACATGCCGACCATCGCCTTCTCTGCCTATCGTAACCACTAAATCCGCCGGGGGCAAAAAACCCTGCCCACGCTCGGGCCATTCCACCAACGCAATGCTGCCGTCATGGAAATAATCGCGTATGCCCATGAACTCGAGTTCCTCTGGGTCGACCAGGCGGTAGAGGTCAAAATGATAGATCGTGACAGTCGCCAACTCATAGGGCTCCACCAGGGTATAGGTAGGGCTCTTTACTGCGCCGCAGTGCCCCAGTGCCTGCACCAGACCCCGCGCCAGCGTGGTTTTACCCATTCCCAGCTCGCCCTGAAAGTAGACAACTGCACCGGGACACAACGCCGCAGCCAGGCGGGCACCCAGCGCCAACATAGCTGCCTCATCGGCGATCGCCACGCCGTCGCTGCCCAACAAATCATTCAAGCCAGCAGCACCTGGATCGGTGTCATCAAATCGGTGGCCAATAGGCCCCGCTCACCCCCTTCGCTGGCTATTTCACCGGCGCGGCCATGCAGGCAAACCCCCAGGCAAGTGGCCTGGGTCATTGATAAACCCTGGGTCATCAGTCCCGCCACCACGCCGCTCAAGACGTCGCCCATGCCACCACTGGCCATGCCCGGCGTGCCATAGTTACTCACCCATACCTGCCCCCCGGCCTCGGCAATCAGGCTGCCAGCACCTTTCAACAGCACAACACCACCGTAACGTTGCTGTAGTTCGCGTACGGCGCCAAAGCGATCCGCCTGAATGGCTGCGGTATCAGTCTGCAGCAGGCGAGCGGCTTCGCCCGGATGTGGTGTCAAAACCCAGTTGTCCCGGCAGCGCTGCGCTATCACCCCGCCGTCGGCTAACAGGTTGAGTGCATCCGCATCCACCACCAGTGGCACACCGCTCTCAGCGGCGGCATTGAGCAATTGTTCAGCCCAGGGCGATTGGCCCAGGCCGGGGCCTACAACTATCACACTGGCCTTGTCGATCAACGCAAGTACATCCTGGCCGCCGCTGACGGCGTGGCACATGATCTCGGGGCGACGTGAAATAAACGCCGCCAGATGTTCCGCGCGCGTGCCCGCACTGACCAGGCCGGCTCCACAGCGACCGGCAGCTTCGGCCGCCATCAGCGCTGCACCACCCATACCGTGGTCGCCGCCCAATACCAAAACACTGCCAAAGTGACCCTTGTGTGCATCCCGCGGGCGCGCCGGCAGTGCCTGCAGCAGGTCTTCAAATGAGAGCAGAGCTGCATGGCTCTCAACCTGGGCAAAGGTTTCCAGTGGCACTTCCAAGTCCGTGTAATTGAGAATTCCACAATGTTCCGGCCCGGCGCCAGTGAGCAATCCCTGCTTGAAGCCGATAAACGTCGTGGTGCGATCCGCGCGCACCGCTGTACCCAGAACGGCGCCGCCATCGGAATCGAGACCGGAGGGAATATCCAGCGCCAGCACCGGTAAATCGCTGGCGTTGATGGCCTCTATCGCTGCCCGATATTCCGGGCGCACCTGGCCGGACAAGCCAGTTCCCAACAGCGCATCGACGATAACGCCAGCGTTGAGATCCATCTCTTCACGCCAGGGTTCAATGACAACCCCCGCCTGCTGCGCCCGTTGGCGAGCCAACAGCGCGTCACCGGAAATTTTGCCCGGGTCGCCCAGCTGGTAAACCCGTACCGGGATAGCGCGGGCTGCTGCCAGTTCAGCCACAATAAAGCCATCACCGCCATTATTACCGGTACCGCAAAACACGTGAACCATAGCGGCATTGGACCACTCTTCCAGCAAGATTTCGAAGGCGGCCTTGCCGGCCCGCCCCATCAGCCGAATACCGGGAATGCCCATCTCTTCGATGGCAATGCGGTCGAGTTCGCGGGTTTGCGCTGCTGTATATAATTGCATGGGGTAAAATTATACCCATGTCCGACTCCCAGCAGTACATAGAACTGGTTTCTCGCATTCGCGAATGGGCGTCCGAGCTCGGTTTTCAACAACTGGGTGTCAGCGACGTGGACCTGGGGGATCATCCGGACTACCTGCAACGCTGGCTCGACGCCGGCTATCACGGTGACATGGACTACATGGCCAAGCATGGCGCGCGGCGCAGTCATCCGGAGCAACTGATTCCCGGCACCCTGCGCGTGCTCACGCTCCGGATGGATTACCATCGGGACGACACCCAGCCATTGCAGATCCTGGAACAGGGAGAAAAGGCCTACATTTCCCGCTACACCCTGGGCCGTGACTATCACAAGCTGATTCGCAAACGCCTGGCACAATTGGCAACGCGAATCGAACAGGAGGTGGGTGGTCATTACCGCGCCTTCGTGGACAGCGCCCCGGTGCTGGAGCGTGCGCTGGCGGAGCAGGCGGGTCTGGGCTGGATCGCCAAGAACACCATGCTGATCAATGCCCAGGCGGGCTCCTGGTTTTTCCTCGGCGAAATCTATACCGATTTGCCACTGCCCGCCGATCAACCCCAGACAGAAAAGCACTGCGGCAGCTGCCGTGCCTGCCTCGACATCTGCCCAACCAATGCCTTTGTCGGACCTTTTGAACTGGATGCACGGCGCTGTATCTCCTACCTGACTATTGAGCACTTCGGCAGCATCGACGAAGAACTACGGCCCTTGATGGGCAACCGGATATTCGGCTGCGATGACTGCCAACTCGTCTGCCCCTGGAACAAATTCGCCCAGGTCAGCACGGAGGAGGATTTCCGACCCCGGCATCAACTCGACGACCGGGAGCTGGTGGACCTGTTCTTGTGGGAGGAGGCAGAGTTCCTGAAGAACACCGAGGGTTCAGCCATACGCCGCATTGGATTCGAGCGCTGGCTGCGCAACATTGCCGTTGCCCTGGGCAACGCCCCGACCAGCGAAACGGTGGTCGATGCATTGCAGCAGCGATTGAATTATCCCTCGGAGCTGGTACGTGAACATGTGACCTGGGCCCTAGCCCAACACCAAAAAGGGGTCAGTACCCATTAACCATCAAGGGGTCAGACCCCTTGATGGTTAATGGGTACTGACCCCTTTTTCTGAAATCACTATCGGAGGAAAGTATCGCGGTAGTACTGCAACTCTTCAATAGACTCGCGGATATCATCCATCGCCAGGTGCGCACCTTTCTTGCTAAAGCCCGCCAGCAGATCGGGGCGCCAGCGCTGGACCAGGATTTTCACCGTACTGACATCGAGGTTGCGGTAGTGGAAATAGACTTCGAGCTCAGGCAGATGCCGCGCCATGAAGCGACGATCCTGACAAATACTGTTGCCACACATGGGCGAAGCGCCCGCTGGCACATAGTCCCGCAGGAATTCAATGGTCCTGCGGCTGGCTGAAGCTTCATCATCATGACTGTTGCGAACTCGCTCGACCAGGCCAGAGCTTGTGTGATGGCTGGTATTCCACTCGTCCATGCCCGCCAGTCTCTGCTCAGATTGATGCATCGCAATCACTGGCCCCTCTGCCAGGGTGCGCAATTCACTGTCCGTCACTATGGTCGCGATCTCTATAACCACATCGGAATCAGGTTCCAACCCGGTCATTTCCAGGTCGACCCAAATCAAGTTTTGCTCACTGAACATCGACTGATCTCAACTACTGCCTTTCAAGTAGTGTAGCAAAATGTATTGTGTGGGCTAATAATACGCTATGGCAAAACGCAAACTGAATCGCCGGCAGGCCTGGCGAGTTGAAAAAATCCAGGAGGAGCGACGCAAACGCGCCAGCAAAAAAGACGCCAGCACCGAAGCTATCCTGGGCTCTGGCGAGCTGGGACCGGAACAGGAAGGCCTGGTAACCGCCCACTTCGGCACCCAGATCGAGGTGGAGAGCATTGACCGCAAACGCCAGCGCTGTCATATGCGCGCCAACCTCAATAGCCTGGTGACTGGTGACCGCGTGGTCTGGTGCGCCGGCGACCCCATCGGGGTGGTTGTGGCCCGACTGGAGAGAGAATCTGAATTGCTGCGGCCCGATCCCTATGGCTCGCTGAAGCCGGTAGCCGCCAATATCGATCAAATCATCATCGTCATTGCCCCGCTACCCGAGCCTCACGCCAACCTGGTTGACCGCTACCTGGTGGCGGCCGAGTGCGTCGATATCCCGCCGTTAATTCTGCTCAACAAAAGCGACCTGGTAGACGATGACAACGACTCCGCCATTGAACAGCTACTAGCGCCCTATCCGCAACTCGATTACCCGGTATTGAGAGCCTCGTGTACGCAGGATGACGGACTAAATGCACTGCACGAGGTGCTGTCAAACCGCGTCAGTATATTTGTAGGTCAGTCCGGGGTAGGCAAAACTTCCCTGGTGAACCGTTTGTTACCCGACGCCAATGCTCGGGTTGGGCCATTGTCAGAGGCTAGGGGCGAAGGCACGCACACGACCACCACTGCCGAACTGTTCCACTTGCAGGGCGGCGGTTCGCTGATTGATTCCCCCGGCATTCGCGAATTCGGCCTCTGGCACATGGAACGGGAGCAGGTAGAGAACGGTTTCAGAGAGTTTCAGGCTTTACTCGGGCACTGCAAATTCCGGGACTGCAAACATGAACAGGAACCCGGTTGCGCCTTGTTAGACGCCGCAGAGAATGGCCAAATCAGGGAATCTCGCTTGAAGAGTTATCGCTATATTGTCAGCACACTGCAGGAAGCAGACTACTAGCGAGTCCCCTCGGCTGCCCGCTTGTTAATTTTTTCAAAGCGAATTTCAAAGCGCACCATGATCGCCCAGACGCTGCGACGACTGTCCCAGTCATCCAGCTTGCGCCACCAGTGGGATGGTTCGATATCCACTGACAGGTAATCCCGGTAGATATTGCGGCGGTAGCTGAAACCCAGGCCATAGTTTTCCGTTAGGTAGTCAGGATCTGTGACCCCGTCCATACCGACGAAGTAGGTCAAGGCTTCAGTCTCCGCCAGCCGCTTACGCCATTGCAGTGAGGTGCTCCATTCAACGCCGTAGGTATCCTCCCCGTATTCCACCCGGTTGATCAACGCGAGCTGGTTGTGCTCGTTTATGAGCTGGAAAAAGTCCAGGTTGGTCTTGGTGAAGGCGCCGCGATCACCGGTCTGGTAGGCGAAATCCTGCACCCAGCGAGTGGTGAAACCCTCGCGAAAGCTGCCGTTGTAACGCATGCGCACCCCGGTTCTCAGGTCCAGGCTGGAATTCACCGTGCCGATCAGGTCCCAGCGCAGGGTGTCATCGTTGTCATCAAACAGGCTGAACTGTATGCCGACGTTAGTTTCGTCGTCGGCAACCCCCGGCGCGACGAAATCATCGCCATCATCGCCCTCGAAGACCAGGGCGGCGCGTTTACTGACCTTCGGCATTTGCACCTTGGCCCGAATCTTAACCTTGAATTCGAGGTCGTCCTCTTCGTCCCAGCGTGTTTCCAGTCGCAGCCGCAACCGGGAGTGAGCGGTTTCTATATCGGAAACTTCTGAACCGTAGAAGTCATCCATCCACTCCACCAGTGCCTGGGCGCGGTCGGAAACGTAGTCATGACTCGAATCTACCCAGGCCTTGTCATCGGTCGGCACCGGCACGTCTTCGGTCCGGGCGGGAGCGGATAGAAATGAACCAGCCAGGTACACAATGATGCAATTAAAGGCGACAAACGGCTTGTACAACAGACACACCTGATTCCCATAGCAATAGCTAAAGGATACACTACTCCGCCCATCGAATCAGGCGCTCACCATGGCCGAAACTCAGCTGCCACTGTTGCTCGAAGTAGCAGAATTACAGGCTTTCACGGAGCGAGAGGCGCTGCTGATCGTCGACGTTGGCAGTCCTGAGAATTATCAGGCCGGCCACATTCCCGGTGCGCTACACCTGCCCCCCGGCGCGTTGCTTTGCGGAATGGCGCCAGCACCGGGCAAGCTGCCCGATACAGCTCATCTACACGAATTGTTTTCCATAATCGGGCTGACATCGGACCTGCACGTGATTGCCTATGACGATGAGGGCGGTGGCTGGGCGGGCCGTTTGCTGTGGACCCTGGAAGTACTGGGCCACACAAAATACAGCTACCTGAACGGCGGCATTCACGCCTGGCGCGCAGCGGGGCTTGAAACCGAGACCAACATAAATCAGGGCAAGGCTACGGATTACACCGTCACTATTCATCGTGACTCCATAGCCGAGATAGAGGATATTCAGCCACGCTTGGAGGATTCAAACCTGCGGATCTGGGATGCGCGTTCCCCTGAGGAGTATCGCGGCGAACGCTCGGGCTCGGCGCGCGCCGGCCACATTCCCGGCGCCATCAACATTGACTGGCTGGAGTTGATTGATCGCAATGACAACGCCCGCCTGGTTGACCTGGGTCTGCTGCAGCAACGTCTCGACCAACTGGGACTGGGTAAAGACAAAGACATTATCACCCACTGTCAGAGCCACCATCGCTCCTCTCTGGCCTGGCTGGCCATGCGTATCCTCGGCTACCCCTCGGTAAAGGCCTATCACGGTTCCTGGGGAGAATGGGGTAATCGGGAAGACATGCCGATTGAGGTTTAATATGGATTTCTTGTTCATTCTTTTACAACAGCTGCTGCCCCAGCATCTGCTGTCGCGCCTGACTGGCTGGCTGGCGGAATCGCGAGTCAGGTGGCTGAAGAGTTTTCTTATTGAGAAATTCGCCAGCCAGTTTGAAGTGAACATGAACGAGGCGGTCGAACCAGACCTGAATGCCTACGAGAACTTCAATGCCTTCTTTACCCGGGCTCTGAAGGATGGCGCACGCCCCATAGACTCATCAGCCGGCGCCGTCGTTTGCCCGGCGGACGGCGCCATCAGCCAACTGGGTGCGATAGAGAATGGCCGCATATTCCAGGCCAAGGGCCAGTCTTACACGACCCTTGAGTTACTGGGCGGCGATGAGGATCGCGCGGCCCTGTTCGCCAACGGAGAATTTGCCACCATCTACTTGTCACCGCGGGATTATCACCGGGTGCACATGCCTGTCGCTGCAAAGCTGACGGCCCAGACGTATATTCCTGGTCAATTGTTTTCCGTCAACCAGGTCACCGCCGAGAAGGTGCCGCGCTTGTTTGCCCGCAACGAGCGCCTGGTGTGCTACTTCGACACCGAGACAGGCCCCATGGCCATGGTACTGGTGGGCGCCTTGATCGTGGCGGGCATTGAAACGACCTGGTCCGGCCAGGTCGCACCGCCGACCCGCGAACCAAAAACCGTGGACTTTAAAACAGCGCCAGCGGGTGTCGCGCTGGATCGAGGCGAGGAGATGGGCCGCTTTAAACTGGGCTCAACCGTCATCCTGTTATTTCCACAAGATTCCATCAGTTGGCAGTCCGAGTTCCGGGCGGGCACGCCGACCCGGTTGGGACAGATCCTGGCGCAAAGTTCCAGTTAATGGGGGCGCTTGCTGAACCCCTGTTCCGCCGCTACATGATTGGGAATACCCTCTCCCTGCTGGGACTTTGGGTACAGCGAGTAGCCCTGGGGTGGCTGACCTGGGAGATCACCGGCTCAGGCTTTTGGCTCGGCGCGATCGCCTTCGCCGACCTGTTCCCTACGATTATTGTCGGCCCCTTTGCCGGTGTCTGGGCCGACCGTGTCGACCGCCGTCAATTGGTGATGTGGGTGCAGACCGCGGCCAGTGTACTGGCCCTGTCGTTATTCCTGTTGGTGCTGGCGGGACACAATAATATCTACCTGATTTTTATGATCGTGCTGGGCATTGGGATCTGTGCCGCCCTGGCCCAGCCAGCCCGTCTCGCAATGGTGCCTCAACTGGTCAGCGAGGAAAATCTGCCCGCGGCCGTGGCCCTGAGTTCGGTGGCTTTTAACGTGGCGCGCTTTGTCGGACCCATGATCGCAGGCGCGCTCATTGCACTGACAGACATCAGCCTGGCGTTCCTGTTCAACGCCCTCACCTATGCCGCCATGGTAGTTGCGGTGATGTCCCTGCCAAAGGGTTTGAACGTCATCGCCGAGGGCGAGCGCCCGCATATACTGCGAGAGATTGCCGATGGCTTCCGCTATACCCTCTCCCACCCGCTGATCGCAAGATTGATATTCCTCATGATTGCGGTGGCCATTCTGGCCAAGCCGCTACCAGAACTACTGCCGGGCTTTGCCGATGTGGTATTTGATCGCGGCGTGGTAGGCCTGGCCCTGATGACCCAGGCCATGGGATTAGGTTCGCTATTGGGTGGGCTGGTGTTGGCGCGCCAGCTGGCATTATCCAAGTTACCCACGGTCGCACTGATTAGCCTGGCCGCTTGCGGACTGACCCAGGTGGCTTTTGGTCAAACCGATAGTTTTTATCTGGGATTGGCGATATTGTTTTTTGCCAGCATGGCGATTACCGTGTCCGGCATATCTACCCAGACAGTCATTCAACGGGTGGTGCAGGAGGATATGCGCGGCCGCGTGTTAAGTATCTGGGGCTTGATCTTCCGCGGCGGCGCCGCGCTCAGCCTGCCCGCGTTGGGCGCCCTGGCTGATATGAATTCGCTCGGTTTCGTGGTGACCCTGACAGGCAGTGGTTGCCTGCTCATCAGCCTGCTGATGGTAAAGGGGGCTGGTTTTCACATTCACAAAGGACAAGGACTATGAAACTTGGCTGTCAGATGGCATTTAACGAACGCACCTCACCTGCTTATATTGCTAACGCAGGCGCCCTGGTAGAAGAATGCGGGATCCATTCACTGTGGGTGCCCGAACATGTGCTGTTTTTCCCTGAGTACGCATCGCGTTACCCCTACACTGACCACGGCAAGATTGAAGGAGATCCCACCAGTCTGCTGGAACCTCTGACAGCGCTTACCTGGATAGCTAGCCACACCACCAAGCTGCGTCTCGGCACGGGCATCCTGCTGGTGCCACAACGCAATCCCGTCTACACCGCGAAACAGGTTGCGAGCCTGGACTACCTGTCTCAAGGCCGGGTAGATTTTGGCATTGGCATTGGCTGGCTGAAGGAGGAATTCGCGGCGCTCGGTGTGCCCTGGGAGGATCGTGCAGGTCGCACCCGGGAGTGCGTTGAATTGATGAAGAACCTCTGGTGTGAGGACATTTCCGCCTACGAAGGAGAGTATTTTCAGCTGGAACCCGCCTACCAGAATCCCAAGCCGGTACAGCAGCCGCATCCGCCGATTTTCTTCGGCGGCGAGAGTCTCCCGGCCCTACGCCGGGTAGCAACCCAGGGTCAGGGTTGGTTCGGCTTTAATATGTCTCCCGAGGCGCTGGGGGGGCACCTTGCAAGCTTGCAGCAGGAACTCGAAAAGGTCGGCCGCAGTCGTGAGGATATCCTCGTCTATATCTCGCCCGCTTACCAACACATGACTTCGGAGTGTTTGAAATCCTTCGCGGCACTCGGTGTCGACCAGGTCATTATGCCCCTGTTGGCAAGCAATGAAGAAAAACTCCGCGAGCGCACCCACAGAGTCCTCGATCTCATGCCTTGATAAGAAAGGTATTTTGGATTAGTACCCAAACATGACGTCAATCGGCAAGCCAGCCTGATGGAACACATATCTGTTCGGTCAGTGCGCGCACCAGGCGATTGCTCCAGCGCTGGGTTTCCAGCGCGCGCGATACCACGTACAAATGAATATTGTCCGCGTCCTCAATCGACAGACTATCCGCGAAACTGGCCATTCCTTTGGCTTGTCGCAAACCGCCTAACACGATGCCCGACCAGTCCAGGTGAGTATTGCTATCGGCGAAACGCAAATCCGGTAAGGCACCAGGGTTTACCGCACCCGCCCCGTGACACACCAGGCAGTAGCGGCTGTAGGTGATGCGGCCTTTCTCTACAGCCGCCAACTCGGCCGAGTCCTGCAGTCGGCCAAGCAATTCTTCCGGCAATTGCAGTTGCCGTTCTTGCCTTGCAACACGTGGCGGCAGCTCGGCGCTGCCCTCCAGACTGAACACCAGCAAGTAACCATTGTTTTGGTAAGGCGCAGGGGTGAAGGCCAGACCGCCACCGCCCATACCCGTGGAAACAGCCAGGTACTGCACGCCGTCGACTGCATAGGTAATCGGCGGCGCCACAATAGGAGTGTTTACCGGGACTTGCCACAACTCGTCACCGCTATCGGCATCATAGGCCAGGAAATGGGCATCGCCGCGTCCCTGGAAAACCAGGCCACCCGCCGTGGACAGCACCCCCGCACTGATTAGCGAATCCATCTCTACTTGCCAGGCCACAGATTCGCGCCGCGGATCCCAGGCCGTCAACTGGGTCGGCGTGCACTGCCGGATAGGCAGGTCTCTGAAATCAGCCTCCAGCGCCGGAAAATTTTCGCCCGTGTTAAAGGCCCAATGACGCAGGGTAAACTCGGGGTCGACGAAAAAGGGATAAGCCTCATCGCGGGTGGGAATGTAAACCAACTTGCGTTCCGGATCGTAGGCCATGGGCTGCCAATTATGGCCGCCCGCGATGGTGGGTTTGATGAAACGAGGTTTGTTACTGGATGGCATATCGAACCAATTCGCCGTGGTCGTTTCCACCGGCCGGCCGCTGCTCATGTCCACGTGACTGGCCCAATTCATGGGGGTATAGGGTTCGGCCGAAAGCAGTTCACCAGTGGCCCGATCCAGAATGTAGAAGAAGCCGTTCTTGGGCGCCTGCATGATTACCGAACGCTCACGCCCCGCTATATCCAGCTCAGCCAGGATCATCTGTTGGGTGGCCGTGTAATCCCAGCTTTCCGCCGGGGTAGTCTGGTAAAACCATACCAGGCTACCGCTGTCGGGATTCAATGCCAGAATTGAAGACAGGAACAGGTTGTCGCCGCCACCGGGGCTGCGCTGGGAGCGGTTGTAATTCACCGCGTTACCGGTACCCACATACAGCAAGTTCAAGTCGGCATCGTAGGCCATGGAATCCCAAACCGTACCGCCCAGACCGCTCTCCCACTGACTATCCACCGACCAGGTCTGGCGGGCCAATGTCAGCTCTGGGTGCTCGTCGGGTAATGCAGGATCTCCGGGTACCGTGTAAAAGCGCCAGCGCAAACTGCCATCGGCAATGGAATAGGCGCTGACATAGCCGCGAACGCCCAGCTCGGCACCGCCATTGCCGATCACAACCATGTCCTTCACGGCCCGCGGCGCACCCGTGATCGTGTAGGCCTGGTCAGGGTCAGCGGTCATCACCGACCAGAGCACGCTGCCGTCGTGACGGTCCAACGCCTGCAGGCGACCGTCAAGCGTCGCCAAAAACAGGCGATCCCCCACCACCGCCACGCCCCGGTTCACCACATCACAACAGGCCTTGCGGGCAGTCTCACCAGGTACCTCTGGATCGTAGCGCCACAGGAGCCTGCCTGTTTTTGCATCCAACGCGTGCACAACGCTCCAGCTGCTGGTGGTATAGAGAGTGCCGTCCACCACAATCGGGGTGGCCTCCACCCCCCGTTTACTACCCAGAGAGTACGACCAGTGTAATTTCAGATCACTGACGTTGGCACGATTAACCTGGGTCAGGAGGCTGTGACGTTGCTCGGCGGCATTGAGGCCGTGTACTGGCCAATCCTTGCTGGTCATGGGGGCCGCTGCGTCACGTAAATCATGCAAGCGTGCCAGGCCGATAGCCTGTTCCGCCGCACCGGTGTACAACAAATAGCGGCTGCCATCCTCATCGACAAACACATGGGGGTCGCGCAATTCCCGCGCCGACAACTCCAGTTCCCCACGCATCGACGATTGCAGCGGCATGTCGCCACCTTCCCAGGGTAGTTCCGGGGCCAACACAACCACCGGCGTGGTGGCCTGCCAATCGTTCCAGTCGGTAGAGCTTAGATCCACTTCTGACAATAAGATTGATTCCGGCGTATCACCCACCCGCGACCAGAATACATAGAGATTATCGCCCTCCAACAGCAGCCCGGCGTGGCGCATATCGTGCTCAAACAACAGCTGATCCCGGGGGTTGAAGCCCTCCAGTGGATCCGACGACCGGTACAACACCCCCGGCATCGTCAGCCCATAATAGAAACCGTTGCGCTGGAACAATCTCAGGTAGTTGTTGCGCACCAGCGCCGGCTGCGGCGTGAACTGCAATCCATCCGCCGACACCGCCGCGCGCGTGTACTGTCCGCCGTCTGCATCCAGACCGTGGTAGTACATGACCAGCCGCTGCCCCGGTTCATCGACAAATATTTCCGGGCTGGCAATATGGGGCCTGGCGTTTGCAGCTGTGGTAATGCCCCGGCGCTGGCGTTCCGCCTGATCGCTTACTACGGAGCGATACATCATCCGTATCAGATCACGCGCCACATAGATGGAATAATTCTGCCACAGGGCTGAGACTGTTGCGTTGAGGTCGGGGCGGGATCCCAGCGTAACCGGAAACATCGAATCGGCCAGAGCGAGGGCACCGGCATCGTGTATGGTCCACGGCCCGGTCACCGTGTCAGCGTATGCCAGGCGGATGTGGTCGCCCTTGTGGTGGGCAAAATAGAGGTAATACCTGCCCAGCGGATTTTCGACCCATGCAGGTACCCGGATCAGGGTGGGGCCATTGATGTTGATATAGCCCTCCTCCTCGGCCAACGCCTGTAGCCGCGGACTCATGTCTACCCGGATGATAGGCTCATCGAACATTCGCTCAGCGGCAAAGGCCGGGGCAACTGCGGGCAGATAGGAAGAACGCGGCCACAACCAGGCCGTGAGAAGTGCAACGCTAATAAAAAGGGCCAGCAACAGCCAGCCCAGGATCTTCAGAATTACCATAGATGGCCCAGCTTACAGGTTTTCCTCGGCGAAGGCCGCCAGGCGGCTACGCTCAATACCATTCACGTGCATGATACCGGCATGGTCATACTGTTTGGACTTCTCCACCAAGTAAGTAAGACCAGAAGTCAGCGGGCTGATGTACTTGTTATCTATCTGGGCCAGGTTGCCCAACACCACGATCTTGGAGTCAGCCCCCACCCGGGTGATCACCGACTTGAGCTGAAACTGGGTCAGGCCCTGGCTCTCATCAATAATAATATAGGCATTATTGAAAGAGCGGCCACGCATGAAATTAAGTGACTTGAACTGGATATTGGCGCGCTCTTTCACATACTCGATGCTGCCATTACTGCACTCGTCAGAACCATGCAAGATTTCCAGGTTGTCATCGAAGGCCGCCAGCCAGGGTGCCATTTTCTCCTCCTCAGTGCCCGGCAAAAAACCGATGTCCTCGGCTATCGGCGGGGTCGAGCGGGCCACAATCAACTTGCTGTATTTTTTCTGCTCGAGGATGGCGTGCAAACCGTACGCCAACGCAATCAAGGTTTTACCTGAACCCGCCGGACCCGTCAGCACCGTCATGTCGACGCTGTCGTCGTTGATCAACTCCATGGCCATGGCCTGCTCCAGATTGCGCGGAGCAAGACCCCAGAAGCGCCGGTTCATCAGGTTGTCACGGCTGTCACAACGCAAGTACATGTAGTCAGCATCGAGGCGCTGTACGTAGGCGAAGAAATCGTTGTCATCGTACAGGAACATACAGGGATAGACCTTTGGCAGCACCGAACGAGCAACCCGGTGCAAGGTACAGTTGCCCTCGCGCAGGGTATCCACGTCCTCAACCATTGCCCAAAAGTCACCCTCGATGTGCTCATAACCCTTTGCCAGCAGATCGATATCATCAAGTACCCGATCGCGACGATAGTCCTCGACATGGGCCAGCCCGGAGCCCTTGGCCTTGAGTCGCATATTGATGTCCTTGGTGACAAGGGCGACAAAGCTGCCGGGGTTTTCCGCCTGCAAACGCAGCGCAACATTGATGATGCGATTGTCGTTGGCCTGATCCTGAGTGTCATTCAGATAGGGTATAGCGCTGTCGTCGGCGAGCAACTGGTCTGGATAGATCGACAGTGTGCCGAGGGGGCCGTCGAGGGTAGAGCCCGGGATCTCGACGCCGTCCTGGATTTCCTGGGGTCCAGCACTGTCGACGACCTTGTCGATAATGTTGATGGCAATGCGGGCCTCTCGGCTTACGGATTTGTCCCGCCGGTCCTTGATATGGTCGAGCTCCTCCAGCACCGTCATTGGAAGCACGATGCGATGCTCGTTAAATGCCATGACCGAGGTAGGATCATGTAACAGGACATTTGTGTCCAGCACATAAATTTTCTTGGCAGTGATTAATTTAGGGGTGTCTTCTACGCGCAGGGCGGCGCCTGATGCCATAAAGCGATCCTCTTGAGGTGATATTGAAAAGAAAATGGGCGGTAAGAATGTTGCAGCGAGAAAAGCCGGAATAGGCTTTGCCCAACGATGGCGCAGCAACTTTGAACCCGTGGTCCATAAGCGTCGCGCTTGTTATGCACCGAAATATCGCTTCTCGGTGACTGGAAATAGGTCAATAACGTTTTCCCAGATTGAACTCAATACGAGCTGATCCCAATACAACTTGATCTGTGTTCATTATCAAACCGCCCTCTCCAACTGTCAATGACGTATCTCTGTGGAGTTAAGCGCTGACACTCACTGCGGATTACGATAGCATGGGCGCCACTTATGTTATTCCGGTTCACCAATGCTCAATCAGGATTCTCTATCCCAGCTTAAAGGGCTGAAAGCCCAGATGGAGTCGGAAAAAGAGCGCGCGGTTGCTGTCGTTAAAGGCACCCAGTCGCGCTACGGCTTCGCCATACTCGAAGATGGCCGGGAAATATTCATTCCCCCCGACGAAATGCTGAAAGCTTTCCCGGACGATCGGGTCAAGGTCTGCATTCGGCCGGATAAAAGCAATAAGCCCATTGCCGAGATCGAGCAATTGATCGATTGCCCAATCGGTAAATTCACCGGTCGCTGTGTGCGCAAGGGCAAAGCCATCTTCGTCGAACCCGATCTGCCGAGGCTGAGTCGCTGGTTATTCATCCCCGCCCACGCCCGCAACGGTGTTAAAGAGGGCGATTACGTGCGCAGCGCCGTGCTGCGACACCCGATAAAGGACGGCAGGCCCCAGGCCAAGATTCTGCAAGTGCTCGGCAACGATGAAACACCCGGCATTGCCAATCTTTACGCCGAGGCCAAGTACGAGCTGCCGCAGCAATGGAGCAAAGCGGCCCTGGAACAGGTTGAAGCGCAAATCAAGGCGGTCAATCCTCAGCAAGAGCAACGTCGGCGCGACCTGACCGACCTGGAATTTGTCACAATTGATTCAGCGCGTACCCAGGACATCGATGACGCTTTGTACGCCGATATCAGCAGCGGTGGCTGGCATCTCTATGTTGCGATCGCCGATCCAACTAACTACATAGAGGCAAATTCAAGCCTCGAGCAGGAAATTGCCGAACGAGGTACCTCTGTCTACTTCCACGGGGACGCTATCCCCATGATGCCCGAAATACTGTCCCAGGAAACCTGCGCGCTGGCAGAAAACCAGGTGCGCTCTGCACTGGTCTGCAAAATCGAAGTCAGCGACGACGGAGAAATTGGCGAATTTGAGTTTATCGAGGCCCTGGTGCGGTCCCGGGCGAAGCTCAGTTACATCGCCGTCGATCGCTATCTGGCGGGAAACTACGACGAGCTGATGTCCCACGCCACACCCCTGGAAGCCTTGTACCAGGTCTACCGGGCCCTGCGCACCCGGCGAGAAGCTCGCGAGCTGGTGATGGATAACCGCACTGAATACCGCTGGATCATGAACGAGCAGAAAAAGATCGACCACATTGAGCCCTATCAGAAATTGCTGTCCCAGAAACTGGTTGAAGAATGCATGGTGGCTGCCAATCGCTGCTGTGCGCAGTTCCTGGCAGACAAAGGCTGTAGCGGGCCCTTTATCGGCCACAGTGGGTTTCGCAGCGACCGCAAAGAGGAGATTAAAAAATTCCTGACCCGGTTCCTGCCTGGCTCCGCCGAAACCGATGTCAGGGAGGTCCCCAACTATCGCGACATCATGAACCAACTGGCAGCGGATGAAAGCGACCTGCCACTGCGCTCCATGGTAAATCGCCTGCTGGCGAGAGCCGAGATCACCACCACCGCCCAGCCGCATATGGGCATGGCACTGCCCTGCTACAGTCACTGCACTTCACCGCTGAGAAAATACACCGATTACCTGTCGCACCGGCAAATCAAGAAAGCGCTGCACCAGGAGGCAACTGACCAAGTCAGCCAGGCACAACTTGACACGCTGGCGGCTTATATTCAGCGCTCCCGGGATGCCAGCCAGGACGCCGAAATGTGGCTCAAATGTGAATACCTGCAAGATCAGCTCGGCCAGGAGTACGATGCCCGGATTACACACATGAGCAGCAGCGGCTTTACCGTGCGGCTAGAGGAAAATGGTATCTCCGGGCTGGTGGACCTGCGCAAAGATCCTGAAAAGTTCAGCTTTGATCGCTGGACCGCCTCGCTTACCAGCGCCAGCCGCAGCTTTGTGTTGGAAGCAGTCGTGCGGGTCAAATTGGTCAAAGCCGATATCAGCAAGCGGGAAATACTGTTCGAGCCAATCTTGGAAACAAGTGTGGAAACAGGTGCGGAGACCAGCGCCGTGAAAGAAGAGACGGCGGAAGAAAAACCTAGCGGTGCTTGAGGTAATTGGGTGAGCTGGGCAGGGGTGGCATCATTGGGGCGCCCCGGGCCACGCCCGACCTCACCCGCGCCACCAGGCCAATCATTTCCTGCACGCCCAGGGCGCGCAAATAGACACCCATCTCCTGGTAACTGTCCATGGAGATGTTGTCATCGGCTATCCGCAGAGCTTGTACGATCGACAACTCCTGCTCACTGAGCTCTTCGACCTGGCCAAAGATCAATTTGGTGAACAGGTCGACGATCGACATTTCCGTGGCGCTAGTCATGTCTACGTGCTGATCCATATTTTTAAGTATGGACCAGCAATTGGACGTTTTTTAAGCAGATTTCGGGTAATTCTTCACAAATACGTGCGAAAAGCATCGAAATGACGGCTACTGCTCAGTAATCAGCGTGCCCGGGGGTCCTCGGAAAGGGAATGGCATCGCGGATGTTTTCCATGCCGGTCACATAGTTCAACAGGCGTTCGAAGCCCAGGCCGAATCCCGCATGGGGCACGCTGCCGTATTTGCGCAGGTCCCGGTACCAGTCGAGCTGTCCGGTCAGTTTGTGTTCCGCCATCCGCGCATCTAGTACATCAAGACGTTCCTCACGCTGGCTACCACCGATAATTTCACCGATGCCCGGCGCCAGCACATCCATCGCCGCCACCGTTTTTTCATCATCGTTGAGGCGCATATAGAAAGCCTTGATCTCTTTCGGGTAGTTCATCAGTATCACCGGCCGACCGACAAGGGTCTCTGTCAGGAAGCGCTCGTGTTCCGATTGCAGGTCGGCGCCCCACTGCACGGGGAACTCAAACTTCTCGCCGCAGTTTTGCAGGATCTCAACCGCTTCACTGTACTCCATGCGTTCAAAGCTGGAGTCAATGAGGGTGCGCATGCGATTGATAACCTGGTCGTCAATGCGCTGCTGGAAGAAGGCCATGTCGTCTTCGCGCTCCTCCAACACGCACTGAAGAACATGTTTGAGCAGCGCTTCCGCCAGGTCCGCATCGTCGTTGAGGTCGGCAAAGGCAATTTCCGGCTCCACCATCCAGAACTCTGCCAGGTGACGACTGGTGTTGGAATTCTCTGCCCGAAATGTCGGCCCGAAGGTGTACACCTTGCTCATGGCCAGGCAATAGGCCTCGACATTCAATTGGCCCGATACGGTGAGGAAAGATTCCGCGCCGAAGAAGTCCTCCTCGAAGTCCACCGCGCCGTTGTCACTCCTGGGCAGGTTGGCCAGGTCGAGGGTGCTGACCCGGAACAGCTCGCCGGCACCTTCGCAGTCGCTGGCGGTAATAATCGGCGTGTTGATCCAGTGGAAATCATTGCTGTAAAAATAATTGTGGATGGCATTGGCCAGGGTCGTGCGTACCCGGGTGATGGCGCCAAAGCTATTGGTGCGCGGCCGCAAATGCGCCACGGTGCGCAGGTACTCAAAGCTATGTCGCTTCTTGGCAATGGGATAGGACTCTGCATCCTCGACCCCACCCACTACCACCACGCGATTGGCCTGGATCTCGACACTCTGGCCCTTGCCCTGGGATTCCACCAGTTCACCGCTGACTTCCACCGAACAACCAGTGCTCAGCGCCAGCACTTGGCTGTCGTAATTGTCCAGCTCAGCGGGAACCACCGCCTGGATGGCGTCGAAACAGGTGCCATCGTGAATGGCCAGGAAGGATATACCGGCCTTGGAATCGCGCTTGCTACGCAACCAGCCGCGCACGGTAACCTCGTTGCCAGTCGGGACTTTTCCAGCCAATAAGGATGTAATTGTTTGATTTGACATGCTACCGAACCAGTTTGGTGATCTTGGAACCTTCGAGGGTCAGGTTATACATCAAACCGCGATTGGAAAACACAAAACCGAGCACCGGTTGTTGTACGGTCTTGGTGTCGAACTTACCACCCACCCCCGCCTTGATAATCGCGACACTGCCGTCCACGCCGACCTGCCAACCTTTGCTGGCCTGGAACTTTTCCAGTGCTTGCGGGGTCATGAAAGCAAGAATATAGGCCTTGAACTCCAAGCCCAGCTGCAAACCGAATAGAGGCCGCCGCGGTCGAATAAAACGCCGTCGGTGCACCATCGATCAACAGGACACCCTCACCATATTCGCCACCGACACCAAAACCCATTTTGACAATGTCGGGAAACACCAGGATTCCCGCAGCTTTTTGCAGCAGCTCATGGCCCGTCGGACTGTCAATCTCGAAAGTCTCCAGGGCCTCGATGGCGCGGCGATGGATGGCGTCGCCCGACTCCGCCCAGGCCGGCGCAGAATCCAGCAACAGCACGGCCAGACACAGCAGGGCTGCGCCGAAACCCCTACGCTGACAGGTCAAAACTTTCACCCACTAACTGCTCAGACAGGGCCCACAACTTCTCGGCGGATCCCGGGTCCAGGGCATAACCGCTGTAGCCGCTGCTGGCACCCGCTTCCTCCCTGAGCTCACCTATGTGGCAATCTTCCAGATAGAGTCCACCCTTGCCCTCCAATTGCTCCGATGTGGCGGCCCAGACGCTGGTAGCCGCCCCGGCGGGAATAGTCTTGAAGCTCATATCCATGTCCGGGGCACTGGCACTGAGCAATTCGATATCCTCTGGCTGCAGATGGCGACTCAACTCGGTCATTATCACGCCGGGGTGGACGGCGTTGGCGGTCACGCCGTGGGCGGCCAGGCGCTGATTGATGGCGACGCAAAACAGCGCATTAGCAGTTTTGGATTGTCCGTATGCCATCCACTTATCGTAGTCGCGATGCTCAAAATTGGGATCTTCAAAATCCACACCAGCGAAGCGATGGCCACCAGAACTCAAATTGACGATCCGCGCTGGCGCCGCCGCCAGCAGTGAAGGCACCAACAGACAGGTGAACAGGAAATGACCCAGGTGATTGGTGCCAAACTGTAATTCAAATCCATCTTTGGTTTGCGCCTGGGGGCAAGCCATGACACCGGCATTGTTGATCAGCAGGTGTATGTTCGGCAGCTGCTCCAGAAGACGGTGAGCGCAAGCTCTGACACTGGCGAGGTCCGCCAGGTCCATGAGGGCATAATCGATCTCTGCGCCGGGCACATCGACGCGCAACTGTTCCACCACAGCTGAGACCTTGGCCTCATCCCTGGCTACCAGTACGACCCGGGCGCCAGCACCGGCCAGGGTGCGGCCAGTCTCAATACCCAGGCCTGCGGAACCGCCGGTTATCACCGCCGTTTTCCCCGCCAAATCAATTCCGTCAATCACTTCATCGGTGGTGGTGTTTGCAC
Source organism: Halieaceae bacterium (assembly GCA_965237855.1). Classification (GTDB taxonomy): domain Bacteria; phylum Pseudomonadota; class Gammaproteobacteria; order Pseudomonadales; family Halieaceae; genus CBDEGK01. The sequence continues at coordinate 235,771 of CBDEGK010000003.1, forward strand.
CCAATGCCTGGCTCATATTGATTTCCTGCTATTCATGATGATGTTGAAGGGAGAGAGCTGGCATTCTTCCAGAAAAGCCCGGCAGATAGAAGTACAAAGCATGTACAATGGGATTTTAACTGGGAGATGGTGAAATGGGTCGAGACGCACTGGCCAAGGCAAACTACATGAGCCTGGCCACCTTCCGCAAATCTGGCGCAGAAGTGGCAACACCTGTCTGGTTCGCCGAGGAAGACGGCCATTTCTACATTTTTTCTGCCGGTGATGCCGGCAAGGTGAAACGCCTGCGCAATTCTACCCGTGCCCGCATTGCCGCCTGCACCGTAACCGGCAAAGTGACCGGCGACTGGGTTGATGCCGAGGGGAAACTATTGGAAGGGCCCGATGGAGTCAGGGAAGCACTGGGGGCGCTGCGCCGCAAGTATGGCTGGCAAATGTGGATGACAGACTGCTTATCCACCTTGAGCGGCAAGATGAAAAAGCGCACCTACCTCCGTATCACACCACCGTAAACTGCCCGTGCCCGGTTTCCCCTGGCTGGTTTTGGGCCCATGCCTGCTGCTCAGTTTCCCGGCCCAGGCCTATATGGACCCCAACGTTGGCAGCATGCTGTTGCAGGGGCTGCTGGCGGGCATCGCCGCCGTTGGTGTCACTGCCCGCATGTACTGGCACCGTATCGTGGCCTTCTTCAGCAAAGACTCTGCCACGGACAACGAGGCAGAGGACGACAACTAACTAGCACCCCATGCTACGGCCCTACCATCTCGCCGCACTCTGTGCCCTGTTTGTCGCCCAGCCGGTATTTGAATTACTGCTGAGCTTTCCCCAGTATTTCATTGCCAGCGGCGCGACACTGCCGCAAATCATCCTGTTGGCCATCGCCCTGGTTATTGTTCCTACCGGACTCTCAGCGCTGTTGCTAAAAGCCCTGCCGATCGTGACAACCCCGCTGCTGCTTGTGTTCGCATCTCTGCTGAGCGGCCAGCTCATCAATTCCCTGGGCCTGCAAGACAACTTCCTGATCCTCTGGCCACTGGCCACAGCGGCCCTGGTTATTCTCTATCAGCACACGCGCTTTTTACCCAGCCTGGTGGCGACCCTGTCTCCAGCGGCCATGCTTGTACCTGCGCTGTTCCTGTACCAACTTATTAACCATCCCCATCTCAGCGGCAACCTGCTCAACTATGCGGAACAAGCTGAGCGAGCACCGGCTGCACCGGCACCAGTTTTCTACCTGGTATTGGACGAGCTACCACGCTATTCCCTGACGAAAGAACGCGGGCAAATCGACCGCGAGCGTTTCCCCAACTTTGCCCGTTTGGCTGACCAATCAACCTGGTATTACAACGCCAGCACCGTCGCCGACTCCACTGAGGTGGCTCTACCAGCCCTGCTGAGCGGGCGCATGCCAAATGGGCGCAACGTGCCGGCCAGCCTCAGCGCCCACCCCAACAACCTGTTCGTGGCGTTGGCGCCGCACATGCAAATGAATGTGCAGGAACCGATAACCCGCCTGTGCCCGGTCGATGTCTGCGGGGATAGCGACAACGTCCTGGGACAGAGCACCCTGGTTTCGCTGCTGGCAGATTCGGCACTGATTCTTTTGCACCGCAGCGTGTCACCGAGTTTGCGCTAACAACTGCCGCCCATCGATGAGAGCTGGGCGGGATTTGTTGAAACTGAAAGCGGCCACAAATACTTCGCCGCGGGCGATCCGCGTTTTGCCTTTCTTGAGCAAGTGCAGCAGGCGCAAAACCCCAGCTTTAACTTTGCCCATATTTATTTGCCCCATGTCCCCTGGAAGCATCTTCCCTCCGGTAAACCATACGCGACCTCGGCCAAAGAATATCGACTGGAGGGTGCACGCGCCGACTCGGTGCGCTTTCACTGGCGCGATGATGAACGGGCCATTGCCCTGGGTTATCAGCGACACCTGATGCAAACTGCTTACACGGATCAGTGGCTGGGAGAACTCATCGATGCCATTCAAGCGCGCGGATTATGGGACCAGGCGCTGGTCATCGCTACGGCTGATCACGGCCTCAGCTTCAAAGCCGGAATGGCTCGACGCTGGGTGGAGGAAGGCAACATGGCGGATATCATGTCGGTCCCGCTGTTCGTCAAACTACCCGGACAAGAACGCGGCAGTGTCAATTATGCCAACGCGCAGAGCATCGATATAGTGGCCACCATCGCCGACGTGTTGAAACTGCAAACCTGGTGGTCACTCGACGGCATCAGCCTGACACAAGCCGACCAGTTGGCGGCCCGCACCAACAAACAGTTCCAATACAAACTGCCGCCTCCAGGCGGGGGATTTTTGTCCGCGGAGCTTTCAGCTGGGATACTCGATGACCCCTCGATTGTCGAACAGCGGGAGGCAACCTTTGGCCGGCCCCAGTCGCAACAGGGTCTATTTGATGTCAGCAGCAACCGCCTCTGGTTGGGGCAGCGCATTGCCAGTGCGGGCCGCGCCAACATAAGCGCCCGAATCGACAAGTTGCAGGCCCTGAGCACCTATGATGCGGACCGCAACAACAAACTCCCCGCCCATTTGCGCATTGAACTCGAGCGGGAATTCGAGGGCCTGATCGGCATCGAGCTCAACGGCGTCATACGCGCTACCAGCCGCACTTTCTCTTACGACCGCAAGCGACTCGCGGTCATACTCGATGAGTCCTTCTTCCTGGAACGGCACAACAGCCTGGCACTGTATGCCTTGATGGATGGCAGCTGGTACGAAATCGAACTAGAGACCCGCCACACTTTGACCAATTAGCTGATCGAGCAAGGCCTGGTATGCCGTGCGCCGGCTGACCAGGCGCGCAGTATCAACGGCCAGTTGTAGAGATTCTATGGCCTGTTCGAGCAAATCCAGGTCCAGGTAAACCTTGCCCAGCAAAAAGTACAGCTCAGCATCATCCTGCTTGCGCTTAATGGCCGCCTGGAAATGGCGCCGAGCCTGTTGGAACTCGCCCTTCTCCTGGGCCAGTTCGCCGAGATAGGCATGGTAATAGGGGTTGCGCTTACGATGGTGGGTTATCTGAGATTCCCAGTGGTCGGCCAACTCGGTCTCTCCGCGTCGCTCATGCAAGACCATCAGATTGTTCATGGCCGATGGGGAAGCGGGATTGAGTGTAAGGGCTGAGCGATAGGCCTGCTCGCTGGCACCGTCGTTGCCAGCGCGAGAATAAATAGCGCCCAGGTTTATCCACAAAAAATCAGTTCCCGGGCTCAGTTCCAACGCCCGCACCGAGTTCAGGTAGGCCGGCGCCAGGTTTTCCTTGAACAACTGTGTCATGGCCAGGTTGTTGTAATGCAAACCCCTGGCGACCACATCGTCAATGATGCCGCTGTCGGCAATCGCGGAGCGCCTGACAGGGTCAATATCCACCATGTACTTCTGGTTTGGGCCCAGCTTTACCAACACATTCACATGCTGGCGCAAGGCAATATGATCGCCGTGGCGACTCCATTCCGGGCGCAATTTCAGCATGTGGTAGTTGGCATTGAGGCCCGCGTAACGGGCCATGGCCACGAACAGGTGGGCATAACTGAGACAGTTGGCCGTGCCGCTTTCAAAAACCTCCCGCGCCGTGCCATCAGCAGCGGGGTCATAATCGATGTCCAGCATGCCGTTGGCGCGCAAACTGCTGTGTAACATGCGCAGCCGTTGCCGATAGGTGGGTGCGGAACGGACATAACGATCGACAAATTCCTTCATCTCTGGGGACATTGCCAGTAAATCCGGGGATGGTACTGCCCGCGCAGCCAATTCCGCATTGGGGCCGCCTGGATGTTGGTAAAGGGGGGAAATAGAGCCCAAATCGGGCCGTGGCCCCAGATTGGCGCTACAGGCCTGGAGCAGAGACAGCAGGGCAAATGCTGCCAATCGCAGGATTTTGCCGGCTTCATACCGCATATCCCGAGTATAGCCCCTTAAGAGAGACTATGCAGCCGTATGTAATCCACACTCCCTGCCATCATTGACCTTGGTAGGGTCAAAATAGTGTCGGCATGTCGGTAGTGCGTGGGCCTCCATATAGGCATCCACATGGTCCTCTGACCAGTAGAAGATCGGCGCCACCTTGAGAATGCCACGACCATCCAGCGAGACAATGTCCAGGCCCTGGCGGTGCTCAGTCTCCTCCTGGCGAATCCCGCTAATCCAGACTTCCGGCTTCAGATCATCCAGTGCCTGGCTGAAGGGGTCGAGTTTGACCTGGCGGGTAAATTCCCCGTGCAGCGCTTCATCCTGGATGGTGGGAACACCACCCATAATGGCATTGCGCCGTTCCGAGGTCATATCCGGCGAATAGACGTGCATATTCAGTTCAAGCTGCTTGATCAGTCGCTCGGCGATGATATAGGTATCGCGTAGGTTGTAACCGGTATCGACCCAGACCGTAGGCATTGTCTTGTCGACGCCACTCACCAGATGCAACATTACCGCCGCATTCCTGCCGAAACTGGTGGTGGCAATCGTGGTTTTACCAAGCTCAATCGCCCAGCGCACGATGGCCTCGGGACTGGCGTCTCGAAGCTCGGCGTTAACTGATTCCAGGTCGATATCCATGACCGGCGGCTCTACCTATTTGTAGCGGGGCAGCAAGCTTATTAAATAAGTGCGCCACAGACAAATAACCGCTTTTTATATGCTTATGGCCTTGATAGAGATCAAGAGCCCGCTGACAGTTGGGCAGACGCTGATTTTGCTAGAGAAATTCGCCGCTGTTGAGGTCGACACACTGTTGCAGATGACGTTGGATCATGGCCAGGAACATCTGGTCGCTGCGTTCTTCAGCGGCGGTAAAGACGGCGCCCAATACGGTGATGACGATGGCGTGCATGGCATATTCACGATATTGCTCCCAGCAGTCTTGCGGGCTCAGGGGGACACCCGCTGCATCCAGCCATTGTGAATACTCGCTGATGAGGTCCCGCTCCCACTCGCGCCGCTGGGCAATCTCGAGACTGCCACCGAGGAAATAGGCCGCGTCGGTCAAGGCGCTGGATTCGCCCACGGTTTGCCAGTCGACAATCGTCGCCGTACCCGGTTCGCTGTCCTGGGCTGGACTAAACAGCACATTCTCACAGCGAAAATCGCCATGAATCACGGTTTTCTTGCCTTGAAAGCGGCTCACAAAATGCACGTGGCGATCGACATAGTGTTCACCAAAGGCGATGCATTCACTGGACAGGCCATGACCAAACCGATCGACAAATTGGGGCCAGCTCTGCTGCATCAGTTGCGCGCCCTGCGCTCCGCCATCGCTGCGAGCCGGTGAGGTGACATACGCCAGCTTTGCCACTTCCTCGTCGCCGTAAAAGGCGGCTGCCAGTTTGGCCGCCTCCTGCAGAACCAGCCGGCTATGACCCAGCGATTCGCCAATCAATTGACTGCCCGGCTCAGCCGGCGCCAGGTCTTCCATCAAGGTGACAAATTCTGTGCCCGCGGCGTTAACTTCATTGGCGTAAATCTGTGGCGTGCGCATCTCGGTGCGGCCGGCGAGATGTTTGTAAAACATAACCTCGTTGTAATAGGCCCCAAGTGCGCCAGCCATGGCTCGCGCTGTTTCATCCGTGGCCGGAAGCTTGGCGATCAGCGTCGCCGGGGCGCCATAGTTGTCGTGATAGTCGCCGTCATAGGCCAGTGTGAAACGGGCGTTGTCGCCCATTTTACCGGTGCCTATGATTTGGTGTTCGGCGGCAATCACATTCCCCTCAGGCAGATAGCCAGATTCCCGCAGGGCCAGGGTTAACCATTCTGGGGTGATTTGATCTGGCGAGGAGGCAATGCTGACCATGATTGTCTAGGCTCTGTTGTGAGAGGCGATTATCCACTCTAAGATAGATGCTAATCATCGTCCAGCGCCGCTTCTGGTGCTACGGGGAAAGCACTATGACCGGCTCCATCGGCCCGCTGCAGGCGGCTGACGAACAGTTTACCCACCAGGTTATAGAAACCTTCGCCAGTGTGGGTCAGAGCGACCCGGCCTGGGCGGAGAAAGTGTGTGGGATGGCCGCCGCCAAAGATGGCTCACTACAAATCGGCTTCGGCTTCGGCAAGTACACCAATCGCAATGTCATCGATGCCTATGCCGGTGTTTGTCGCGGCGTGGAGCAGTGGGTCGTGCGGGCCAGTCGCGCCCTTCACAGCGACCCGGAATCGGTTAATGTCGGTCCCATTAGCTACGAAATTATTGAGCCCTTGCACAGCGTCCGCATACGTCTGGCAGCGAATGATCAACAGCCGATTGCCTTCGATATCGTGTTCCGCTCCATTGCCGCCTGTGTAGTCGAAAACCGCGAAGATCGACGCGACATGCACGGCTTTCGCAAGGCAACTGACCAGATTCGCTATCACCAAACCGGGGTGGCCTCTGGCTGGGTGGAAGTGGATGGTGTACGCACTGAGGTCGGCGAAGACAGCTGGATTGCCACGCGCGATAAATCCTGGGGCATTCGACCACAGGTGGGCCTACCTCTGGCCGACATGGAGCCCGATTACCATCACCTGATTCCGCAGGCACTGGCGATCTGGAATCCTATGCTGTTTCAGCGTGAGGACGGCAGCCAGTACGCGTTTCACCATTATTTTTTGCAGTTCTCGGCACCGGGCTTTGAACAAAAATCCGTGCAGGGTGGGCTGGAGGATGCTGACGGCGCTGGCGCTCGATTGCTCGGTATGACGCCGAGTCTGAAGTTTGATGCCAACAACAAGCGTCTTCAAAGCGGTGAATTCCTGTTTCACATGGAAGACGGCAGCGAGCGGCCGATGCGGTTTGAGAAGTTATCTGAAACCGGCCTTTATCTCGGTGCGGGTGGTTATCACGGCGGGGACAACTATCATCACGGCAGTTGGCGCGGTGAATTACATGTGGACGGTGCCTATGCCGCGGATACTTCTGTGACGGACGTGGTGGAGCGCTACACACAATTCAGAGACTGCATGATCAAAATTGAAGACCCGGTGGGTGGCGGCATCGGCTGGGGTAATTGCCAGACTTACATACACGGCCCCTGGCCAGAATTTGGACTCAGCGGCGACGAACCCTCTCTATAGCAAGGACTATCTCATGCTTTCAAAATTTGATGATTATCCCATTCACCAGACCAGCAAGCCCATTTTTCACACGGCTTCCAGTGATCGTTTCACCTACGATCGATACTGGTACAACGGCCATGCCGCGGATGGCAGTTTCTATTTCGGGGTGGGCCTGGGTCGCTATCCCAATCTGGGTATTCTCGACTGCGGTTTCAGCCTGGTGATCGATGGCCAGCAATATGCGTTTCACGGCTCGCGGCGGGCACCGTTGGAACCAACAGAGACTGTGGTCGGCCCCTTTGAGCTGAAAATACTGGAACCCATGGGACGTCATCAGTTAATTATTGGCCCCAATGAAACCGGTATTGAATGTGACCTGATCTTCACCCCGCGAACCGGCGTCATCGAAGAGGGTTTCCAGAGCTTAAGCAATGAACGACACGTGGTGATGGAGGCAACCCGTCTCGATCAGTTCGGTCACTGGAGTGGCGTGGTCAAGTATGACGGCAAGGAACTCGAGGTAGATGGGCGCAGCACCTACGGCCTCAAGGATCGCTCCTGGGGCAAACGTCCTGTAGGCGCGCCCTATACCGGTGGTGCACCCTTAGATGCTTACCAGGCAGTGCATTTTCTGTGGGCGCCGATCCACTGGGAAAACGAGTGCACCCTGGCAGGCTGGTTCGAAGATGAGGAGGGGGATCAGTGGCATACCGACCAGGCCATCGTTCCCGCCTATGACAGCTTTGATGACATTCCCGGGGTGGTTGATCCCGCTGCGAAAATCTGGAAGGGCAGAGTCGCCCACAGCCTCACCATGGCGCCCGGTACTCGCCAAATGAGTTCGGCCGATATCACCATGCACGATGACAAATCCGGCCAGACCATTGAGCTGCATTTGGAACCACGACTGCTGTACCGGATGAAAGGCATTGGCTATCAGCATCCCGAGTGGGGCCACGCCCAGTGGAAAGGTGAGCTGGCCATCGGCGGCGAGAGCTGGAAGGTGGATGATGTTGACCCACTGGCATTGGAGAATATCCATATTCAGCAAGTCGTCACCGCCCGTCGCGGTGGCCAGGTTGGCCACGGGGTGTTGGAGCAATTACATATCGGCCCCTGGGCTCCGGCCGGGTTTAGTGACTGGTTCGATGGCGGGAAATGAGGTGGCCGGCGCCCGAGTCGCGCACTAACGCAAAGCCTGAAATAGCGCCTCAAGCTCATTGGGCTTGAGACCCGACCCTCGCAGAGCTAACCCAAATAAGGGCATCTCAGCTGCCGTCGCGCGCCACTGTTTTTCGCGCAGGCAGGCCAGGGTTTGTAACTGGGCATCTCCCAACTCAGTCAACTGTTGTCGAATTTCAGGCAGGCTCATGCTTCCCGCCCGTTGTTCTCGCTGCTGAATCTGCTTGGCTGCCGTAATTTGTGCACGCGCGAAAATCTCCACCTCGGCTGCTGGCAGACCCAGGCTGGTGGAGGTTTCGATCGCCTTGGCCACAACCACTTTTTCCCGTTCAATATCGACAATTGGCAGGCCGTGCTCGGCTTTGTAGGCGGCCACCGCCGGCATATAGGATAAGCGTTCCTTCATCAATTGGTATAACTGCGCCGGTGTGCAGACATAGGCGGGGACGCTGACAAGCAATAACAGGCAGGTGATAACGCTACGCACGTTTTCCTCCAGTCCACGACAGGAACAACACCGTCAGTACATTTGCTGTCAGCCCGATGAGTCCACTGAGTTGACCCAACGGCTGCCCGGGCAGGAGAACATTGGCAATAACCAGGGCTGCGCCCAGTACCAGTCCAACCCACACCGGCCGGGCGGCCAGCGTCGATGACCGCACACCCAGAATAATGGCCGGCGCCAATTGCACCAACAGTTCGAACTTGAACACCATCAGCGCCCAGATGGTCTGTGGCAATACGATGGCCAGCACCCCCAGTAGCAACATCAACAGCCAGGTAGTAATACGACCCGCCCGACGGGAAGTGCGTTGGCCCAGCCAGTCGCTGGTAATGATAGAGCCCAGGCTTAACAGCGCCGAGTCGATAGTGGACATGATCGCGGCCAGAGCCGCCGCCAGGCACAGAATTAACAAGCCGGACAGGGCCGGGCTGTTCTCTATCACCCGCTGAATGGCGTAAACCACTACCTGCTCACTCTGCACCTCGGCCAGCTCAGGCATCCATTCCGCGACACTGATACCCACCAGGATCATCGGGAAGGTGGTCAATATCGGCATAAAGAACATCAGTCGATAGGACTTGCGCAGTACCTCGCTATCGCGGGCCGCGTAGATGCGCTGTATGGCCTGGGGGTAGACCGCCGCGCCAAAGGCAATAACGATGATCAGGGCGAAGAATTCAAGCCACTGGATCTGATCGGTGAAAAACAGATTCAGCTCACGACCCAGACCCGCCAGGTGAGTCACGCTGTCTACCGGGCTGTGTTCTGAGACGGCGAAAAAGATCAGCAGGCAACCCCCCAGCAACAATATGCCCTGCAAGATGTCGGTCCACACCACCGCGCGCATACCACCCAGGCTCTCATAGATACCCATGATGATCGCCAGCAGCAGGATGGCCAGCGGAAAACTGATGCTGCCACCACTAGCCGATTCCAATAACAGCCCAATCGCCTTGAAGTTACCCAGCGCGTAGCTGATCAGGGTAATCACCAACACCAGGTTGGCCAGCCGCACCAGGCCGGTGCTGCGGTAACGCCAGCGCAGGAAATCCGCCACGGTGATGAACTTGTGTTCCCTGGCCAACTCGCTGAGGCGCGGGGCGAACAGGCTGTAGACCAGCACAATCGCCATCACCGCCAGCATTACCGCCAGGCCCTCAAAGCCATTACGATAGGACTTACCGGGAATAGCCAACAGGGTATTGCCGCTGTACTGGGTGGCGTAGAGGGTAAAGAACAGGCTGACAAAACCCAGCGAGCTGCCCGCCAGGTAGTAGTCGCGGGCGCTGGCTTCTTTGCTACTGCGATTGGCATACCAACCGATGACAAGCAGGGAACAGAGATACAGCAGTACGGCTGCCAGGCCGGTGCTGCTCAGCAGAGGCGCGTCACTCATGCAGCAGCTTTCGCTGCGGTGGCCTCCAGCTCGGCGTGAAGATCAAGATACTGCCCGGTTAGCTTGTGGCTCGGCGCCAGATCGATAAGCGGGCGATGTTCATAGTGGGACTCTTTCATCTTCACCGAGGTATTGAGATAGGTTCCGAATACCGGATAACCCTCGTCCAACAGTTCCGCCACCAGTGCTGCCGGCAGATTGGCCTGGGAATTGAACTGGTTGATAACAATGCCCTCCAGCTCCAGGTCGGGATTGTGATCCTCCTGCAGCTCGGCGATGTTGTCCATCAGGCCGTACAGGGATTGCCGGGCGAAGCTGTCGCAATCGAAGGGGACTATCAGTGAGTGAGCGGCAATCAGTGCCGACTTACTGTAGAAATTGAAGTTTGGCGGCGTGTCGACGTAGATACGGTCGTATTCCTGGTCCAGTTTGTCCAGCGCATCGCGCAACTTGTATATCTTGTAGCGCGACTCCAGCTCTTTTTCCATGCCGGTCAGGGCCGGGCTGGAAGGCATCAGGTACAGGTTCTCGTAGGGGGTTTCCCAGACGAAGGAATCCGGGTTCTGCGCCATCTTGCGGGAGCCAACGGTTTGCTTGAACAAACCGGCCACGCCTTGCGCTTCCGCCGGGAACGCCTCGGCATCAATTTCGCCGACCAGGTAGTGGGTGGTATTGCCCTGTACATCGAGGTCGACCACCAGGGTTTTGAGCCCCATCGCAGCGCCAATAGCGGCAAGATTACAGGTGATACTGGTTTTCCCTACACCACCTTTTTGATTGAAAACGACTCTGCGCATCGGCCCTGCCTCATTCCTACGAGGGCATGGATTCTAATGGGCAATTAGACCGGATTCCACACCCGATTATAAAGTTCAATTATTTCAGATGCTTGAGGTACGCGAGGATTGTTCGCGGGTGAACCGGAGGCCAGCGCCTGCTCCGCCATGACCTCCAGGGAGCTGAACCAGAGCTTTTCTTCAATGCCATAACTGGCTGGTGTCGGCACCTGCAGGTCTCGATTTAACTGGCGCAAACCCTCGACCAGCTTGTCCAGCGCCACCGAATCGGACTCGCCCTCGGCGGCGATACCCATATTGCGAGCTGCACTGGCGTAACGTCCGGGTGCCGCCTGCACTGACCAGGCGGTAATTTCCGGCAGTAACATGGCATTGCTGAGCCCGTGGGGGACATGGAAAAAGGCGCCCACCGGCCGGCTCATGCCGTGAATCAGGGTCACCGAGGCGTTGGAGAAGGCGATGCCACCCTGGGTGGCCGCCAACATCATGGCTTCCCGCGCCTCCCGGTTGTCGGGTTGTTCGCAGGCGGTACGGATATTCTGGTAGATACTGCGCATGGCCGTGAGGGCAATACTGTCGGTGAAGGCATTGGCCTTGCGGCTGACATAGGCCTCCAGGGCATGGCACAAGCTGTCGATGCCGGTGTCCGCCGTCAGCCGATAGGGCATGGTCAGGGTCAATTCGAAATCTACCAGGGCCGCTACGGGCATCAAGCCCAGGCCCATGCAGAGCATTTTTTCCTGGGTCTCGGTATCGGTGATAACCGCCACCCGTGTGGCCTCGGAACCGGTTCCCGCGGTAGTGGGTACGGCGATAATCGGCAGGCCACTGTCGATCACATGGGGTACTTTGTAATCGCGCATGGGGCCGTCGCAAGTCGCCATCACCGCGGCGGCCTTGGCGGTATCGATGGAACTACCACCCCCCAGCGCAATAACCGCATCGTGACCACCCGCCTGCAGAACCGCCAGCGCTGCCGCCACGGAATCCGTGGTCGGGTCGGGCACAGAGTCGGCAAACACACCATACGGAATACCCGCCGCGTTCAACTGGTCCTGCAACTGACCCGCATAGCCCTGGCTCACCATGAAGGGATCGGTCACCAGCAGGGGGCTGGTAACGCCCAATTCCCGCACGGTGGCAACTAATTCACCGCTGGCACCCGCACCCACCCGCAGTATTCTCGGTAAGTTGATGTTGGCGGGCATGGTGCGCTCCTAGTCGAGTATGTTGATCAGGTGAATTTCAAACACCAGGGCGGTATTGGGGGGGATAGAGTCCCCTGCCCCCTGTTCTCCATAGGCGAGGTGCGGAGGACAGGCAATACGCCACTTGTCCCCGACTTTCATCATCTGTAGCGCCTCAGTCCAACCCGGAATGACCTGGTTCACCCCGAACTGAGCGGGTTCACCGCGCTCAACTGAACTGTCAAACACCCGGCCATCGACGAAGGTACCGTGGTAGTGCGTTACCACCGTGGCATTGAGAGTGGGGCTCTCGCCATCACCAGATTCCAACACCTCGTACTGCAAGCCGCTGTCAGTTACTGACACCTCTTCGCGCTCAGCATTGGCGACGATAAACTGATCCGCCAGTTGGCGCCGCTTTCCCGCCTCTTCAGTGTCAGCGGCCTGCTGCTTATCCTGAATCTTCTGGAAGCAGGGATTGAGCTCTTCATTGCTAATCAGGGCCTCTCTCTGCTCAAACCAATGGGTCATGCCGGCTATTACCGCCTCCAGCTGCATGCCATCAAATTTGTTGCGCAGCAGCTGATCACCAAACTGCAGGCCGAATCCATAGCTGACCTTGCTCTCATCACTATCCAGCTCAATTTCAGGTTGTAAGGATGCTGGTGACGTCGGTTGTAATGACATGGGGGTGTCCGCTCTCGAAAAAGGCGCTAACCTTACCACAATGGATGATCATGCATGTATTAGAGACATACTCGATTTCTGGTATGGCTCACTGGACGAAAATGGTGTCTGCACGGACGCGCAGCAGCAGTTGTGGTTCAAGTACAATGCGGCCACGGACAAGGAGATTCGACGACGTTTCGGCGGGCAGGTTGAGGCTGCCCTGGCGGGGAGACTGGATCACTGGTTGAACCTGGAAGGCGGCTTGATGACCCTGGTATTGTTGCTCGACCAGTTCACCCGCAACATATACCGCGATACAAGCCGCGCTTTTGACGGTGATGCTCGAGCACTGGCGCTGGTACAAGGCGCAACAGCCAGCGGTCTGGACCGAAGAATGCCGACCATCCACAGAGTGTTCCTCTATATTCCCTATGAGCACGCCGAAGACCTGGCGGCCCAGGATCAGGGCATCTCCCTGTTCGACCAATTGTTGCGCGACTGTCCCAAGGCTGTCTGCGAGCAGGTGAGAGGTTTTCGCCAATACTCGGTGGCACACCGGGACGTCATCGCCAGTTTCGGGCGCTTTCCCCATCGCAATGCTATCCTGAAGCGAGCATCTACGGCGCAGGAGCTCGAGCACCTGCAAAGCCACGGGGGTTTTTAGTCATGCGATTACCCATCTGCGCAAGCTGGTTTCTGTTCAGCTCATTTGCCCTGGCACAAGCCGATTACTCCTGCATGGAAATGCCGAAACACCGCCAATTTGATTTTTGGGCCGGTGAATGGGAGACCAGGAGTGAAGACGGAGGCGAACGTTACGGCAACAACACGATCACCATTTCCGACCGTGGCTGTACCCTCAAGGAAAACTGGCGCAGCGCCATGGGTGGCACCGGTAGCAGCATCAACTTCTATGATCCCAAAGACCAGATGTGGCACCAGATATGGGTGGATTCCAGCGCTTCGATTATTCGCATTGCCGGCAATATGAGGGCCGGTAGCATGACCCTGGTTGGTGACATCTACTATCTGGGCGAGCAGCGCAGCGCGCCTTTTCGGGGTCAATGGACGCCGATGAGGGATGGTCGAGTGCGCCAATTATTCGAGGAACAGGACGCCAACGGAAAGTGGCAGGTCTGGTTTGACGGCTACTACAACCGGGTCGATTAATCTGAAGTAATCACTTCATACAGCTGGTAAATTTCCTCCGTCAATTCCGCCTGATAAATGCCAAATCGCGACTCCTCCAGATCGCCATAAGCGCGACGAATGGCATCGTTCACTTCAGGGTATGCCACCTGATCCCAGGGGCATTCATCGCGGGAATAAAAAGCCACCGCGATCGCCTCCTCCCCCGGCTGACAGTTTTCGTTGGGGACTTGCGCCCGAAATGCCACGTAGACCTGGTTGATAAAGGTAATGGTACCGGTCATGTAAAAATCCAGCGACTCGGCCGGCAGACGAATACCCGTTTCCTCCCACAACTCGCGGGCAGCGCCCTCTGCCAGGCTCTCCCCCGCCTCCATGAAACCGCCGGGAATGGCCCAGAATCCGCTGCGCGGTTCCAGCTTGCGCTGTATCCACAACAACTTCTGACCACAGGCGATAAAGCAGGTGAGCATGACGGAGGGGTGCTCGTGAACCCAGCCCTCGCAACCGGGACAGTAGAAATGACGACGCTCAAAGTCGGGATTTGATAACTTCTTGAGGGGGCCCCCGCAGTCCCGACAGAAGTTCACGGGCGGGAATTACTGCTTGAGGGCGGCGCCGATATTACCGGCCAACCGCTGCAATAGTGAACGCTGCGCCTGCACCAGGGCGGCGTATCCATCACGGCCCAGCGTCTGTTCCTCGGCAAATTGCCCCGCCAATACCTGTCCGTTGGCACCTGTAGAGCGCCAAGAGGCTACCAACAGGGCCGTACCAGAATGAGTGCCATGGAGCTGATCGATCGAGATCTCAATGCGTGTTGCGTTAATGTCTCCACTGCGAACGCTGACACTGGCACCAAGCTGCCGCCCTATTTCGGCGGCCATAAAACCCTGCAAGCTCAATCGCAACGGTTCTGCCCACTCGTGCAAACGCGCCGTATGAATTTCTCCGCTGTCGGTTTCCAGTACCAGGCCGGGCTGGTCCAGGTAGGGCGCCACTTCCACCAGCGACAGGTCGTAGGCGGCGACACTATTCGCAGGACCACTCGCTGGCAGCACCGGCGAACGCAACAGGTATTGGCTGGGTTGCTGCACCGGCGCACTGCTGCAGGCCGCCAGCAGGAACAGAAATAATATTGGCAGGTACTTCATCAGGGGCGCGCCTCCGGTATGGGATCGGCCGGTATCGTCACCGGCATCACCACTGAGTTGGGTTTGGCAGAGAGCGTCTCGGTCAGATCTGTCAGGTTGATGAGTGTGCGATTAAGCTCACGCAAACTGGCATCGAGTGACTGGTAGACGGGAGAGTCCGGTGAAATACCCGCAACCAGCACTCGCAGCTCCTGCAGTAAACCCTGTAACTCCCCAGTCATCGCCTGGGTCTGTTTCTGCTCCAACAATTCCCGCAAGGAACTGAGCGTGGCTGAAAACTCGTTCAGAGTCTGATTGACGCCCGTGACCGTCTCCCCCAGGGGCATAGCATTGATTTTCTCCAACAGCTTGTTGACCTGCTGACTCATGCGGCTGAATCCGCCAGTCACAGTTGGTACCGTTGGATAGCCCAGGTAGTTACCCACTTTCGCTGCCGGCTGACCCTCGTAAAAGTCGATATCAATGTACAGGCTGCCGGTAAGCAGGTTGCCCGTATTGAGGCTGGCGCGCATGCCCCGGGGCACGCCCACACGTAAACTCTCGTCCATCAGTTCAACCATTTCAGGCGTATCACCGTTTTGCAGGCGACCCGGCTCTATATAAATCAGCACAGGAATGGCTGAGCCTGCACCGGGCTTACTTGTTATCATCAACTCCTGGACCATGATCTTCACCACGTAACCGATCTTGATGCCCCGGTATTCAACCGGCGCACCGGGCGCCAGGCCACGCAGCGACTGGTCAAACGGCACCACGTAATGTCTGCCATAGCGATAGGGGTTTTGTTCGGTTTCCTCATGGTTGGCATAGAGTCTGAATGTCTCACCATTACTCACATCCATACCGCGCTCAAGGCCGTCGGGGCGATCAAAAGCCACACCGCCTATCAAGATAGTCTCCAGTGACGCGGTATCCACTTCAAAGCCGTCGGCACTGGCCTTGAGGGAAATGCCACTGACATCCCAGAATCGCACTGAACTGTCCACCAGCTCGTGGTAGGGGGCATCGATAAAAACCTGGTAGCGAATATTGCGTTCTTCCAGGCTGAATTCCAGGCTCTCTACTCGACCCACCTTGAAGCCGTGATAGAGCACCGGATCCCCTGCACTGACTGAATGGGTGCGACTGCTCAACAAGGTCAGGCGCAGACCCGGTGCTCCTAGCTGGGTTTGCGGCGGCGCATCCAGCGCCTCGAATTCGCGGACACCGGTGTCGCCTTGTCCAGGCGAGAATTCCACGTAGGCGCCGGACAACAAGGTATCCAGGCCACTCACATTGGCACCGCTAATCCGGGCTGTGACTACCCAGAAATTGGTACCTTCACGCATAAGGGCACGGGTTTCCTTGTCCAGCTTGAGTACGGCAATAACCGTTTGTTGATCCCGACTTAGACGAACCTCGGTGACCAGCCCCACTTCAACGTCGCGAAACTTGACCTTGGTTTTACCCTCGGTGAGGCCGGCAGCCGTCTTGAAGCGCACCTGCACTTCCGGGCCTTCATTGGACAGGGTATAGATTACCGCCCACAACCCCATGGCCACGGCCACCAGCGGTAATATCCAGATCGGCGACAGTCGCCGACCACTGCTCATCTCCGCGCTAGCTTCACTCATTCTTCATCCAACTGATCCCATAGCAATCGAGAGTCAAAACTTTCTGCGGCAATCATGGTGGTAATGACCACCGCGGCAAAGGACAACGCCGCAATGCCCGGCCGAATCTCAACAACGCCGCCCAAGTGTACCAGCGCCACCAATATCGCCACCACAAACACATCAATCATCGACCACTTGCCGACAAACTCGGTAATCCGGTACAGCTGGGTTCGCTGCCGGTGCCCGTATTCCGAGCGGTGGCTGGCAGCCCACACCAGATAGTACATCACCAGGAATTTACCGAGGGGCACCACCACGCTGGCAATGAAAATCACCGCGGCGATAGGCACTGATCCCAGTTGGATCAATAAAATGACACCACCCATAATGGTGCTGGGTATCGTGGACCCGAGCTGATCTGTATACATGATGGGGAACAGGTTGGCGGGTAGATAGAGCACGTTGGCGGTGATCAGGAGGGCGAGCGTTCGCTGCAGGCTGTCAGTTTTGCGCAAATGCAGGCTTGACCCACAACGGGGACAGTGGCCCTGATCGACGGGGGTCAGCTTGAAGCAGAGATGGCAGGAAGCCAGGCCGTGGGAAGCTGCAGTCGTCATCCGCCCTGTAATTCCTCAATCGCTTCCCAGGTCTGGTAGCGGTCCAGGGTGGCCAGTGCCGCAGTAAAGCACAGGCTGAATCCGACATAGGCCCAGAAAGAAATACCCAGGCTGATATCAGCCATGTTGGCCAATTTCACCAGAGCGACGATGACACCAATGATAAACACCTCCACCATGGCCCAGTTGTAACTCAGGAAGAACACGTGGGCACAACTCGACAGCCAGGGCACCGGCCGACCACTCACCAGCGGCAGACAGATGGCGATCAGCAATCCAATCAACACGGCTGGCAGCAAAATAATGAAGCCCGCCACTAGCGCCGCCAGGTAAGGCATGCCGTAGTTGTACAACTCCAATGCCGTTCTCGGCAGCGTCATAGAACTGCTCAGGCCCTGGGCCTCCATTGTGAGAAAGGAAAACAGATTGGCCACCGCCAGGAAGATGGCGCCAGACACCGCATAGGCCAGGGTGCGCATAAACCCATCGTCCAGGCAACGCGTCAGGAAATGCCCGCAGCGGGGGCAATTGGCCTGGCCGGGATGGCTAATGTCGCTGACATCCACCAGCAGATCGCAACCGTGACAAGCTATCAGTGCACTCATGGATTGATCATAACCCAGAATGGCTGTGTCGGCTGTTTACCTGCGGTTACTCGGCAATGACGAAATTGGCGTTGCGCATCAAGTGCTGCGGAATTCGATCTTTGATGGCCTCATGCAGCTCCGGCAACATCGACCAGTGGGTACCCTGCCTATAGTGATGAGCCGTGTGATAGCCAAGATTGCCCGTCAGCAGGTTAAACAGCGGGCTGGTGTTGTTGTAGGAGGCCTCGAAGGGATTTTCTGTATCCAGCCCGGCGTGATGATCATAGGTGACCCAGACGGTGAACAGCAGGCTGATTATCATCGGCACAATAAATACCAGCAGTGCAGGAACGGGTCGATACCACAGCAGCAGTCCCAGCCCGATCACGGTCAAGCAAGAGTAAAGCAGGAAAGCTCGCTGCGCCTTGGGATATTTCTGGCCAACCTTGAAGCCGCGATAGTAAGCGGTTGCGGAAACCACCAGGGTATATTTCATCGCCCCCATGGTCTCGCCAAACCGACTCTTCCAGGCGCTCTCATCTTTGCTCTGATCGAGAAAGTTTTTGTGGTGCCCCAACACATGGTGCAATACCCAGAGATTGCTGGTCACGCCGGTGTGGAGTGCGTAGAAAAACTCCAGCAGCCGGTTCGTCCAGGCCCAGCGAAAGGTGAGCGTATGCTGATGGTGGTGATTCCAGGAACAGATGACGCCCTTGGGTAAAATCATCAGTACGGCGTAGCCCGACAGCCACCAGAGTCCGTCAACCAGGAAGTAGACGGCGAAGTCCACCAGGCTGAACAGGAGCACTACTAACACTGGGATGCGGTCTGCAGAATATCGAAACATAAGGGCAGAAATAATTTAGACGGCGCAGTATACGACAATTTTGGCGCATACCGCACCCATACCTCACCAACCTGGGCTATGCTACGCCGATGTCTATCGCGAACCCCAAAGTACAGCTGCTGCTCACCGGCAATGAAATTATGAGCGGCGACACCGTCGACTCCAATTCAGCCATGATTGCCCACCGTCTCAGTGAACTTGGGTTGGTAATTCACCGCAAAGTGACGGTAGGTGACGAGCCCGATCTGCTGGCGCAGGAAATCGAATCCCTCAGCCAGGATTCGGATGTGTTGATCGTCAATGGTGGGCTGGGCCCGACGGTGGATGATCTTACCGCCCAGGTATTGGCCCAGGTGGCCGCTGTCGAGTTGCAGGAACACAGCGGCGCACTCGCCCATCTGAAGCAGTGGTGTGAACAACGCAACGCCGCCCTCAACGATGCCAATCTGAAGCAGGTGATGCTGCCTGCCGGTGCCGACATAATTGAAAACCCCATCGGCAGTGCGGTGGGCATCCAATTGCAGCTGAACGGCTGCCTGATCATGTGCACCCCCGGCGTTCCCAGCGAACTGCGCCTGATGCTGGAGCCAATGCTGGAAACCCTCTCCACACACCTGGGTATCAGCAGCCAGGTTGAAATAACCCGGCTGCAAACCTTTGGCCTGGGGGAAGCCACCGCGCAACAGATTATCGCCGATGGCATCGGCGACTGGCCGGAGGAAGTCGAGCTGGGTTTCCGGGCCGGGGCACCACAGATGGAGGTCAAGCTGACCATTCACGGGGCCGAGCATCGATCACAGTTGGAGGCATGCAAACAGCAGCTACACGACTTGTTCGGCGACCATATCATTGGCGAGGGAGACACGCAGCTGGCGCAGCGAGTACTTGAGTTGTTGCAGAACCAGGGCAAAACGCTGACCACGGCGGAATCCTGCACCGGCGGCCTGATCGCCAGCATGCTCACCCGTATCTCCGGATCCTCCAGCGCCTTTCACGCCGGGTTTGTCACCTACTCCAACGACATCAAGGCCTCTGTTCTCGGCGTCGATGAAGCTGCACTAGCGGAACATGGCGCGGTCAGTGAACCTGTGGTGATAGCGATGGCGCGGGGCGCCATGGATTGTGCGGATGCCGACTACGCTATCGCCGTATCGGGAATCGCCGGCCCTGAAGGCGGCAGCGAGGAAAAACCCGTAGGCACCGTTTGGCTGGCCTGGGGCAGCCGCGATAATCTGCAAACCCGCGGCCTGTGTTGGCCAATAGAGCGGACGCTGTTTCAAACCATGATTGCCGCCGCCGGGCTGGATATGATGCGGCGCACATTACTGGGACTGGACAGTGAACCCCGCTACTTTCTGCAGCGGACCGCGGGCGCTGGACAAAAAACCTCGTCTACTAAGGCTCCAACTAGGGCTCCAACCTCTCAATAGACCAGTCAGTGTCGCCGCGACGCGTATATAAGAAGCGATCGTGCAAGCGATGGGCGCCGCCCTGCCAAAATTCGACCTGCTCCGGCACTACCCGGTAGCCACCCCAAAAACTTGGCACCGGCACCTCACCGCGACCGAACTTGTTTTTCATCTGCTGGACTTTTTCCTCCAGCACAGCCCGCGCTGATACAGGCCGGCTCTGCGAGGATGCCCAGGCTGCCAGCTGGCTCTCCCGCGGTCGGGTCAGGAAGTAACGGGTGACTTCCGACAGGGATAGCTTTTCCACCACACCGCCCACAATCACCTGGCGTTCCAGCACGTTCCATGGGAATAACAAGCTGACCCTGGGGTTAGCCACCATCGCCTCAGCCTTGCGGCTCTCGGTGTTGGTGTAGAAGACGAAGCCCTGGTGGCCAAAATCTTTAAGTAACACTATGCGCTGCCAGGGCTGTCCATCATTGTTTACTGTTGCCAATACCATCGCGGTGGGGTCGGTGATACCCCCGGCAACCGACTGAGCCAACCAGGTTTCAAACTGCTCGATGGGATCCTCACTAAGGCTTGCCCGCCGCAACCCCCCCTGCAGGTATTCTCTTCGAAATTGATCAATTTCCACGCCAGATTTTCCACCTCAAATACTCGCTATACATCCTAGCAGGGCGAACACCCAACCTGGCCAGGTTTTTCAATTCATAGTTGCCACAGCTGAGGCTCGATAAAACCAGTATGATGAGCAATAAGTAGCGCATGGGAAAAGTCTACAAGATGGATGTTCAAGTCACTAGTATTGGCAAAGCCAAACCCGAACAAGCCCGGCTGCTTGCGGATATTCTCGCCGACAGTTTTGAAAACGATCCGGTGATGAACTGGGTGATACCCAATACCCGGCTCTATAAGGGGTTTTTCCAAATACTGGCCGAACAGCTAATCCTGCCGAATGGACATGCCTACCTGGACAGCCAGCAACGCGGCGCGGCCCTCTGGTTGCCGCCCGGTGTTCACTTTGATGTGCCCATAAACCTGGCCCAGATCATGTTGATGCTGCGGCTGATACTGACCCGCGGCCCCAAAGTCATCCCGAGACTGGAAGCGGTGCAGGAAACCATGGGGCGGCTTCACCCCACTGAACCACACTACTACTTGCAGTCGGTAGGCGCGCGCCAGGCCCACCAGGGCAAAGGCGTGGGTTCAGCGCTGATCAAGGAAGTGACGCGGCTGTGCGACCAGGAGCAATTGCCGGCCTACCTGGAGAGCTCCAGCGAACTGAACCTGCCACTGTATGAACGCCACGGTTTTGAAACATTTCACATGGAAGAGCTGGGAGGCAATGGCCCGCCTATGTGGTTTATGCTGCGCCCCCCGCGGGAAACTGCCTAGAGCGAGAAACTGACGCCCTAGCGCGGGAAGCCCTCCAGCATACGCTCCGCCACCTGGTTAAAACGCTGTTGCTGTCCTTCCAATTCGGGACTGTTGTTGAGGCGGGATTGCACCACGCTGCGCCAGATGGACTGGTTTAACTTGGGGTCAACCAGGTCGACAATCAGCGTACCCTGGGTGTACTGCCGCACACTGACATCGGACATCGCCGGGCCACAACCCCAGCACTGGTAGTAGGCGGCACTGTTGTAGGCGCGCACGTCGGTCCTGTCCTCGGTAATCAGCAACCAGCTCAGCAGGACATCCGCGTCAGCGGCCTTTTCTTCGAATCTCAGGCCATATTTTTCCAGCGCCTGCTTGAAGGCAAGATCTACCCGCTGCATTTCCATATCGCTCATGATGGAGCTGCTAGCAGCTCCCCGTCGGCGCGACAGCAAACTGAAGCTGTCCAAGTCCTGGAAGTTGTAGTCGTTCTTGTAGTCCACGGTCGGCTCAAGGACCGGCTGGCTGGCACAGGCGACCAACAGCAGTGTGAAACCTGCCAACACCCAACAACTCGCAATTTTCTTCATGACTGACTCATCTCTCCTTGGCCAGACCAAAGTATAGAATAACCACCCGCGCTCACTTACCCTCTTCGGTGGTAGACGGGTACACCGGCGCACGTTGTCCGAAAGCGGGAATCTGCGGGAACGGGAACAACTGCTGCCAACTTTCACCCCAGCCGTCCGTCAGGCTGGTGCCGTACACAGCCAGGTAGCAGGCTTCCATGGCCAGGGTTTGACGTTGCGCATCAACAAGGTCCAGCAGGCAAAGCGTCTCCATCATGCCCTCGGTGCGCAATCGGAATGTGGGGGGAATTTCTCCACCGGCCTTCAAAGTTGAAAACATATGCTGCCAACGCTGCTCCAGCTCCGACATAGCGGCTGCAGAGTTCATAGCGGGGGAGTTCCCCTCACGGCTTTTTTTGGCATAATCACTGGTATGTCCATGCTATCAAGAATATCCCATAAAGCCACCGGCGCCGCTTCTGCCACGGGCAGCCCCGGCGCGCGCCTCGTCGGGTACTGAACCATGGCCTTGTTCAGTCGTAAATCCAGCCTCGAAAAGTCTTACGACAACGTCGCCGACGAATATGCCCGGCGGACACAATACGAGCTATACAGCAAGCCCCCGGTAAGGGAGGTGGTCGATAATTTTGCCGCAGCGATCGCCGAGTCCGGCCCCTGTTGCGATATCGGCTGCGGTCCTGGACATCTCACCCACTACTTGCAACAGCAGGGCGTTGACATCTGTGGCCTGGATCAGTCGGGACAAATGCTGAAGCAGGCCCGCAATTTGTACCCGGGAATCAAGTTTCACCGCGGCGACCTGCGGCAGATGAATTTTGAAGACCACCAGTTCGCCTCGCTAGTGGCTTTTTATTCACTGTCACATATTGGGCCAAAGGAATTAACCCGAACACTGCTGGAACTGCGGCGTGTGTTGGAGCCAGGTGGCGCCTTACTACTGGCCTTTTACTCGGGCAGCTTTAGTGAAGAAGTGCGCCACTGGTGGGGGCAGAATGTAGAGCTGACGTTCCATTGTTATCGCACTCTGGATATGGTGGTCGAACTCAAGCAAACCGGTTTTGAACAGGTCAGCAACTACGTGAGAGCCCCGTCGAGTAACGAGACCTTCCAGGCTCAGCAAAGCTTTATTGTCGCCGAGGCTCAGCCGGGAATACCTCGCGTCCGTCAGCGCGCCAGACTCCTTTAACGGCGTTCAGACGGGATCACCCTCACCTTGCTGGTCTGGCGAGACAGGGCTACCAGCTTGCCCTCGCTATCCCACAATTCACCGTCTTCCTCCACCACGCCATCGCTCATATGACGACTGGTAAATCGCACCTGCAGGGGGCCGGCTGCCGGGCGGGCGCGAACGCTGACTGACAACTCTACTGTGGGCACCCACTGCAACACTCCGAATACGGTGAAAACCGGTGGCGACATCGCGTCGGCGAACAACAGCAAGCTGAGCGGATCCGGTTCGCTGCCATCAACGAAGCTCAACCAACCGTTGAATACGCCAGTGCCATCGGGATCACCACGCCGAAACACCTCACCCCCGGTGACATAGCGCTGATGCACTCGCTGGCGCAATTCAACACCGTGCTCCCTGATCGGCTCACACTCCTGCCAGGGTGTGATCTGCGGGCGCTCAGCGCGGCAGAAGCTCTCCCCCTGCAGGCGATCCAGGTCTGTATAGGCTGCCGAAACGTGGGCTTTCATCTGCTCCTGCTGGCGCATAACCAGGCTGGCGAAGGTGGTAGAACCGCCCTCGCGCAGCACCTCGATAGATAAGTCTACCGGGCCCATTTCCAGGGGCGCGGTATACATGATGTGTACATTAAAAGGATCCTTGTGGGGCAGCGCCTCCGACAGGGCTCGGCCCGCCAGCGCCAGAACATAGCCACCGTTGGGCACAGTGCCGATCCGCCAGCCTGGCGCGATGGTCCCTCGCCACTGTCCCGGGGCAACTTCGGCTACCGTGGTATCCCGTGCAAATTCACTCATCTAGCATTCCGTCATTGGTTAAAGCGTGCGCTTTAATATACTACTTCGTCCATTCTGTAAACCCGCATCGGCAATCCTGCAAACCCGCATCAGCAATCCTGCAAACCCGCAGCAGCTTTACAAAGGCATACACTTTGCGCGCCCATTCACCAGTACAACCGCTATACTTGGCAGAGGAAACCGATTGCCTATTATGCGGTCATATAACAACGATGTATCAACAAGTGGTAAGGGTAAAATAGTGAAGTTAGTGTTCGCCTGGATCATGCTGGTGGGGGCTGCGATTACCTCGGCGGCCGAGGGTGACACACCCGTTCCAATACCGGGTATGTCCACCGGCGGACTCATTTCGCCCAGCGAGGCCATTGAAGGGGGTGGCCTGCAATTCCAGGATCCCAATGAGCCGGAACTGGTATCGCCCGACGCCACCATCTACCAATTCTATATCACCGACCTGGAAAGTCGATTCGGTGCGTATGCCCCGGGCCTCTCTGAACAGTTACTGGGCCTTGGTACCGCCTACCAGGAGCAGGGCTTGTACGATGCGGCTAGTAAGGTTTTGAAGCGGGCAGTACACCTTTCACGGGTGAACAATGGCCTCTACGGCGCCGAACAAATCCCCATACTGCAACGACTGATCAGCGCTCTGGTATCCTCCGGAGAATACGAGAAGGCCGATGAACGCCAGTTTTACCTGTACCGTGTGCAGCGCGAGCTCTACGATCCGGATGCCCCGCAGATGTCGCTGGCCATGCTGGAACGAGCGCGCTGGGAAGAACGCGCCTATTTTCTGTCGGTGGGTGAAAACTCCTTTACCCGCCTGCTAACCATGTGGGAGCTGTATCGACGGGCACTGAGCAATATCGCGGCCTAGGAGGGCAGCTATTCAGTAGAATTAATGCGCCCTCTCAATGGCTTGTTGCATACCCAATACCTGATTTCGGTATACGACGGCGAGTCTACAGGCGGCATACAGATCGGCAGTGGGTCATCGGCACCCAATCCCGACGAGGGCCGTTTTAATATGGTGCGCGCTTCCAATTATCGCCAGGGCCAGTCTGTCATCACAGCCATGCGCGAAGTGCACCAGCACAACGAACCGGAGACCAGTCCGGTACCGGCCGAGTCCCTGCTGGACCTGGGGAATTGGCATATGTGGCATCAAAAACGGGAATCTGCAAAAGAGGCTTATCAGCGAGCCTGGGACGAATTCACGATGCTGGAAGATGGTGGGGCATTATTGCAACATCATTTCGGCCAGCCGATGTTGCTGCCCAGCAGAAGTGGTTACAACAAGGACCTGCAAGCACCGGCCAACATCAACGGCTATGTTGAGGTATCCTTTGCCATTAACGAACGCGGTCGCCTGCAAGACCTGGAGATTCTCAGCTCCGAGCTGGTTGAGGAAGGGAATGACGAGGCCGACCCCCAGCGGTTGTTGCGGCGCCTGCGCCACAAGGTCTGGCGGCCACGCTACCAGGAGCGAGAGCCGGTACTTACGGAAACTATAGTGAAACGTTATGCCTTCTGAGCCATTGCAATCATCGCTTCTCCGACGCCTGTCAGTACTGACAATCAGTCTGTGCTGCCTGGCGCTGGCCGGCTGCCCCGCCTGCACACCCACAACCCCACAACCTCCCAGCAGTAGCCCACCCAGTAGCAGTCCACCGCCCCGCGGGACGCCGCCTGCCAGTTCTCCACCCAGCAGCTCACCGCCCGGTGAACAAGGTTCAGAAAGTTCCAGCTCAGAATCGGAAAGCAGTTCCAGTGGCGAGAGTGGAAGTTCCGGTGAAGTCTGGCAACCACCCAGCGCCGGCGGCATGCCCGGGCAGGAACAATCTGCTGAAAGCGACGGCTCTTCAGCCAGTGGCGACGGTGGCGGTCTGGAAGGGATCGAGATGGAGGACATCGGCGTAGACGATGGTGGCATGGCCGACGGTGGAATGGAGAGTGGCGATATGGCTGGCGCCAGTGATAGTGATGCCCTGCCAAGCCTCGAAGACGAAGAATTACTGGATATGAGCCTTGAGGACTTCGAGGAATCTATGCAGGATGCCGCCGCAGAAGCTGCCGCAACTGCCCAATCCGAGGGAAGCGGTCAGTCAGGCTCCGACTCAGAGGATGGCAGTATGCCGGGCGGTGGTGCCCAAGGTGATGGCAGTATGGCCGGAGGTGGTATGCCCCAGGGTAGTGGCGAGCTCCCCGGCGGCGGATTTCCCCAGGGTAGTGGTGGTGACGGCACTATGACCACGGCCGAACAAGTGGCTATTCTGGATGCACAGCTAGAAGGTAGTACCGGAGATTTTGATGATCTGATCCTGCAGGAACGCGACGTGATTCGGCGCACGGCCAAAGATCGCGACGAAGAGGAGAACACCCCCGAGGAGAGCGCGGGTGGCGGTTACGGTGACTACGGCGAAACACCTCCCATGCGCGGCGGCGGCCAGGGCGGAGGCGGACCGACACCTCGAAGCCAGGGTGAGCGCGGTGATTTCCCAGCCCAGGCAGCCGTGTATCCACCGCCAGAGGACATCCCCAGTGGCGATGTTGACGATGTGGTGGCGCGTCAGTTGCGGGAGGCGGCAATGCGGGAAACCGACCCACAATTGCGGGAAAAACTATGGGACGAATATCGTAAGTACAAGGGCATAGACGAGTGAAGTCGTGTCCGGCTGGCAGCAGTCTGGCCAAGATAGGTTTGTGTCTATTGGCCATGACCCTGCTCAGCGCCTGCGTGAACCAGACCGTTAAAAGTACCTCGGTTCCCTCTATACAGCTTGCCCAGGAGGATATCCCCGAAGAACTCCTGCTGGACCTGGGTATAGTCATTTTTGACCCGGGTCTCGATGTCGACAGCGACCAGGAATTTCTCTACCCGGAAGTGCGTCGCGCCGAAGCCAGGTATATGCCGTATCTGTTGCTGGAAGCTATTCAGAGCAGTGCCGCCTGGGGTGCGGTACGAGGAGTTGTACCCAATGATCAACAGGCCATGGATGTGTTAGTGAACGGAACCATCGTTAACTCCCACGGTGAGGAACTTGAGCTACACATTGTCGCCAGGGATGCGACCGGTCGCAGTTGGCTGGATAAAAATTATAGGACCAAAGCCAGTCGCTATAGCTATACGATGACCACCCGCGCCAGCATCGACCCTTTCCAGGCGGTCTATAACCGCATTGCCAATGATTTGTTGAAGGCGCGGCAGAAGCTGGATGGGGAACAATTGGCCGATATCCGCCTAGTCAACGAAATGCGTTTTGCGCAGAGCATGTCGCCAGACGCCTTCGATGGTCACTTGAGCAACGATGGCAAAGGAAACTACAACCTGGAACGGTTGCCAGCTGAGAATGATCCGATGTTGTCGCGAGTGCGGAAAATTCGCGAACGGGACTACCTGTTCATTGACACCCTGCAAGCCTATTACGCTTCCTTCAATGGGCAGATGGCCAATCCCTATCAGGAGTGGCGCAAGCTCAGCTATGAAGAGGCGATTGCGCTACAGGAATTAAAAGCGGAGTCCACCCGCAAGTTGATCGCCGGAGCCTCGATGGTCATCGCCGGCATTGCTGCGCAAAGCAGCGGCGACTCCGTTAGCCGCTCGGCTGGCAACGTTGCCGTCCTCGGCGGCGGTACTATCTTCAAAGCCGGCATGAGTGCTCGCGCCAAGGCAGAAATTCATGTGCAGGCCCTGGAGGAACTAGGGCTGTCGCTGGAGGCGGAAATTGCCCCGCAAATCATAGAGCTGAAAGACCGCACCATTACCCTGACCGGCACCGTGGAAGACCAGTATCAGCAGTGGCGACAACTGCTGCGCGAGATCTATGAGGCAGAGGTGGGCGCACTGGAACCCCTGGCACAGGTCCAGGGCGGAGAAACCTGATTCCTGGCCCACCCATGAACGACCACAACCAAAAAATGGAGCCGACCCGGTTTGATCTCGGGTCAGAGCATAGGGACACTGAATCCGAACGCCAGGAATCGGTGGCGGATAATGACGCCAACGGCTCGGCGAGCATGTTGGCACGCGTCTCTCGCACAGAATCTCAGCGCTCAGTCCTGATCGGCCTCGGCGGCCTGCTACTGGTGGCGGCCATGGTGTTTTTTTGGCTACCCACCCTGGTGTCAGAACCACAGATCGAGCTCGCCATCCCCGAACAGTCGGCATCCCGTCTGCCCCAGGGACCCAAAGTCTCACCCTGGTCTGACGCCCAGTTACAGCGCCAGCGTAAGGCGGCCCAGAATGTTCTCGCCCTGCTGCTGGAGGAGCAATTTGCCCTTGAAGAGCTCGGTGTGCAGGAATGGGCTGACGAGGAATTCAGTGACGCTGTCGGCCTGGCTACCAAGGGAGATGAACTCTATCGGCAGCAGGAATTTCTGAGCTCCATGGAACACTACCAAATGGGTCTCGACGGCCTGTTGGCCATCAGCGCAAAGGTCCCGCAGATTTTTGAACATCACCTGCAACGCGGCCTGCAAGCCCTCGAAACCGGCGATCCCGATGCAGCAATAACCCATCTCAAGCTGGCGCAATTGATCAACCCGATCAGCGGCGAAGTCGATCACGCTCTCGGCCGCGCGGTCAACCTGGCGCCGGTCATGGAATTGCTCCGACAAGCCCACCAGGCACACGCCGCAAATGACCTGGATCTCGCGGTAAATCTGCTGACCGAGGCCTCCGCCCTGGACCCCGAACACTCCCAGGTTCAAGCTGAGCTCCAACAAACTCGACGCGATGTGGCGCGCAGGGATTTCAATCGAGCGATGACGGCGGGGTACGACGCATTAGACCGTCGCGAATATGACGAGGCTGAACAGCAGTTCATGGGCGCCAGGCGTATCATGCCCTCCTCCGGGGAAACTGAGAGCGCGATCGCGGAAGCTCGCAACGGCCGTACCCGCACACAAATGGATCGCCTCGCTGACAAGGCTGCCGCAGCGGAGACCAGCGAAAATTGGGATCAGGCGGTGGTGGACTATCAGGCGATACTGAACATCGATGAAACCGTGGTGTTCGCCCGATCAGGCATGATTCGCAGCAAGACGCGGGCCGATCTGGACAAGCGGCTGCAAAAGATCATCGATGAGCCACATCGCCTACAGGACCAGGGGGTATACAACCGGGCCCAACAAAGCTGGCGGGAAGCTGCCAGTCTCAGCAGCGCCGGCCCCAGGCTGAAACGTCAGCTGGAGCAGGTGCGCGAGCAACTGGCACTGGCAACCATGCCAATCGCGGTGTTATTGCAATCGGATGAACTGACCGAGGTTACCGTGTACAGGGTCGCCAAGTTGGGCAGCTTTCGACGCCATCAACTGGAGCTCAAGCCGGGCACTTATACGGCGGTGGGTGTGCGCAGCGGCTACCGCGACGTACGTCGTAAATTCACCGTGGCCCACGGAAAAACCAACCCGGTTATCGATATCTCCTGCACGGAGCCAATTTGAATGACGGAGCCTGAGCCAGCCCCGGCCATCAAACCCGCCAGCTTTACCCCCCTGCAAGCGGTTGAGCCAGAACCCCGTTGGCGGGCACGGCCCCTGCAGTTGATACTCGGCGCGGTACTCCTGGGCTTCGCGCTGGTGATGTGGTTTCTGTTCACAGCGCGCTCGGTGCTATTTACCTTCGACCCGCCCGAGAGTTCGCTCAATATTGATGGCGGCATACAGTTTCAGCTCGGTGACCGGCACCTGCTACGACCGGGAAAGTTTCAAGTGCAGGTGTCAGCCGACGGCCATTTCCCGCTGCAACAGGAACTGACGATTAGCAATCAGGACCAGCAGGCGTTTCACTATAAGTTACAGCGCTTACCCGGCAAGCTCAGTTTCGCCAGCAAGCCCACTCAGGCCAGTGTCGTCATCGATGGCCAGGTTATCGGCACAACGCCGCTGGCAGACATTAACGTGCAGGCTGGTGCCCATGAAATGAAAGTGCTGGCACAGCGTTACCTACCCTATCGCGCCGATATTGATGTTACCGGCATGGGGCACAACCAGCAGTTCGATATCTCCCTGGAACCGGCCTGGGCCAATATAGCCATCAGCAGCATGCCCGTGGGCGCCACTGTATTCGTAGACGGCGAGGCAGTCGGTGTGACGCCGGCACTGCTGGAAATACTCGAGGGCGATCACCAGATCGCATTGCAACTGCCCCGCTACCGGGGTTGGCAACAGAACTTGAGTGTCAGTGCGGGCATCCATCAGAACCTGGAGCCCATCGTGCTGGAGCCCGCCGACGGCATCCTGCACCTGCGCAGTACCCCGAGCCAGGCCAATGTCACCCTGGACGGTGAATACCAGGGACAAACCCCGCTATCACTGGAGCTCAGCCCGGGCAGTAGTCACCGGGTAGCTGTTTTCAAGCCCGGGCACAACAGTGCCAATCGCTCGGTCACGCTGGAACCGGAGGAAGAGCGCGACATGCAGTTGCAGCTAAAACCGCAATTGGGTGAGGTCCTGGTTCAAGTTGAGCCCACCGACGCGGAGATTTTTATCGGTGGCAAGCGAGTGGCCCGCGGCAGCCAAACCCTGTCACTGCCGGCCTTTGAACAAACCCTGGAGGTCCGGCGAGAGGGTTATCGCGGCCATCGCCAACGATTTACCCCCCGCACTGGTCTCGGTCAGATTATCAATGTAAAACTGCTGACCGAAAAAGAAGCACGTCTGGCTGCGCTGAAACCGGAATACACCACCCAGGCTGGTCAGATCATGAGCCTGTTCACTCCCGGCGACTTCACCATGGGTGCCTCTCGCCGGGAGCCCGGTCGCCGCGCCAATGAAATCTTGCACCCGGTATCCCTCACCCGCATGTTCTATCTCAGCCACCGGGAGGTGAGCAACGCCGAGTTTCGCAAGTTTCGTCAGCAGCACAGCTCCGGTCGTATTGAGGGCAACAGCCTCAATCGCGATCGCCAACCAGCGGTTATGATGAACTGGAACGAGGCGGCCTTGTACTGCAATTGGCTGAGTGCACAGGAGAAACTGCCGCCATTTTATGCAGTACAAGCCGGCGTCGTGGTCGGATTTGATGAAGATTCCCACGGCTACCGACTACCCAGCGAAGCAGAGTGGGCCTGGATTGCCCGCAGCAGCCCCAAGGGCATATTGAAATACCCCTGGGGCAGTGATTATCCACCACAACAGGTGCTGGAGAATTATGCCGATCACAGCAGCGCCTATATCACCGGGCGTACCGTCAATGGCTATAACGACGGCCATATCGTCAGTGCACCGACCGCCTCGTTTGAAGCAAACTATCATGGCATCTACGACCTGGGTGGTAATGTTGCCGAGTGGGTGCACGATATTTATAGCCTGTCCGAAACCAGCGGTGTGATATCAGTTGACCCACTGGGCTCACAGGACGGCAACAACCACGTTATCCGCGGTGCCAGCTGGGCCCATGGCACGGTAACCGAGCTGCGTCTGTCATTTCGCGATTATGGGAAAGATGGCCGCGATGACGTAGGATACCGCATAGCACGTTACGCCGAGGAACGCTGATGCGATTCTTGCAACTAACAGTCATCCTCTTGTGCATGCTGATGCCATCCGCAATGGCTCAGGATGAAACAGAAGGCACCCCCAATGTCGAGACTCAGGCCGAGACTAAAGCCGAGGTCGCAGATGTCGATTCGGAGACAGAGGTAGCACCCCCTGCCCCCGGCAAATACCAGGCCAGTGAACAAATCTCCGATGATTTGTCGGTGCCCTTCCCCGTGGATATTTAGGAATTGCCATGAAGCAGCGACTCTCCTCAGAATTCATTTACCAACTTTTCGCACTGCTGATTACCATCATCGTTGTGCACGCTGTTTATGTCGGCTTGATCCGGCCCAATGCCGACGCCATCCTCGAGGCGCAGATGGTGATGCAGGCGGCGGGTGAAGAGTTCGTGCCGGAACGCTCTATTTATGTCGTTATTCGCGACCTCGAGCAGGAGGCCTGTTTCATCCTGCTAATCTGGGCCTTGGCCATCATGGGTTATAAAGGCCGCCGAGCCCTGGAGGAACAACGCATCCTCGAGCGGCGCCTACTGGAAGTGCCGGAGGGCACCAGCATCCTGCCCCAGGATGCCCGTGAGTACAGCCGCAGCCTGGAAGCCCTGGATGATCAGACCCAGGATTACCTGCTGCCACGAACGTTGATGGCGGCGCTGCAACGATTTGCCACCACCGCCAGCATTCCCGCGGTATCTAATATCATCAAGGAACAGTGTGACGGCGAATCAGATCGACTCGATTCGGAATTGTCCATGGTGCGCTATATCGCCTGGGCGATCCCATCGATCGGCTTCATCGGTACTGTCAGGGGGATTGGTGACGCCCTCGGCCAGGCCTACAAGGCTGTCGAGGGAGATATCAGCGGCGTGACGGTCAGCCTCGGCGTGGCTTTTAACAGCACCTTTGTGGCACTAGTGCTCAGTATCGTCATCATGTTTTGCCTGCATCAGCTACAGCTGTCACAGGAGAGGCTGGTACAGGATGCCCAGCGCTATTGCGACAAGCGCCTGATGCGTCACCTGGTGGTGCACTAAACCATGGCCATCGCGGTACTAGACATCAATGACTGCGAGCTGAAATTGTGGCAGCAGGACCAGCTGCTGCTGGCCAGTCCCGGCTACGCCCTGTTGGATGGCCGCAATTATCGGTTCGGTCTCGATGCTCGCGACCAGGCTCGCCTGCATCCGCGCAATATCAACCACCGATTCTGGTGGCAACTCAACACCGAGCCCCTGCAACCGAGCTTTGGCCCCAGCCGTCACACGGCCGACCTGGTGCACGGCCACCTGCAAGCCATCTATGAGCAGGGCCAACGCCCACAACAGATGATACTGGCGGTGCCGGGCGGCATGCAGAGCGAACAATTGTCGCTGTTGCTGGGCATAGTCGAACAGTGCCCTTTTGACATAGTCGGCCTGGTTGATCGCGCACTATGCGCCGGGGTTGCCACGCCACTCGAGCAGCACAGCCTGCACCTGGAGCTACAATTACACCAGGCGCTGCTGACCCGGGTTGAGTTAACGGATGGCCATGCCCAGCGCAATAACGCAACGCCGATACCTGGCGGCGGCTGGCTGGCGGTGCAGGACACCATTTGCAATGCCATCGCCGACGCCTTTATCAAGCAGACCCGCTTCGATCCGCGACGCAAGGCAGATACGGAACAACTCCTCTACGACCAATTACCCGACATTTTGCGCCAGCTACAGCGACAGGGAGAATACAACCTGGAGTTGTCCGGCCACCGCGCACGACTGGAATACACCCTTCTGACAGAGGCCTGCAGCAACCACTGTCAGCGTATAGTTCGAACCCTGACCGACAGCCAGGCGCAGCTGCTGGTGGACGCCCGCCTGGCCCTGCTGCCGGGTTTACTCCAGCAATTACCCCGCGCCGAAGTGTTGGCCGAAGATGCCGCTGTTCAGACCATCCTGCGGCACCATGACACCATACTCAGCAAACCCGATGACATCCGCTTCATTACCCGTTTGCCGGCACAGGAAAAATCTGCCGCCACCACCATCGAAGTAAATCCGGCGCAGACAGAGACAGAAGCCGAACCAGTAGCCGAACCAGTAGCAGGGGCCGAACCCAGCCAATACTGTATCGAGTTCAAAGGTGGCCACTATCATTTCGTGCCGGGTTCAGGTGCGCCACCCCACCTCAATGGTCAGCCGCTACAGGCCCCACAGCAACTCAATCCCGGCGACACCCTGCAGCCAGTAGAGGGTCCCGAGCTGCTAATCAAGCTGGCGGATAGGGAAAATGGCTCGCAAACGTAGCGCCATCGCGTTTAACCTCAGCTTCCTGGACGTGATGTCCTGCGGCTTCGGGGCGGTGGTGCTGGTGTTTCTGATCATGGACCATGCCATCAAGGTGCAATCCAGCGAACTCAACACCGACCTCATGTCCGAGGTCAATATGCTCGAAGAAGAAGTGGTCGATGGCAATGATGGCCTGGTGCGTCTGCGCAATACCATCTCTGGGGTGGACTTCGATATGGTCGAGGCACGCGGCCTGGCGAGCCGCATCAATGAGGAGATAGATACCTACCTGGCCCTGCTCGAAAGCCTGGAAAACGAGGGCTATACCGAGCGGAGTGATATCGAGAGCTTGCAGGCCGAAATCCAGTCACTGGAGCAAGAAGTCAAGAAGCTGCGAGCCTCCAGTGATGACTCCGGCGGCATATCGGCGCGGACCTTCATCGGCGATGGCAATCGCCAGTACCTGACCGGCCTCAATCTCGGTGGCCGCAATATTATGATACTGCTGGATGCGTCGGCCAGCATGTTGGCGCCGGAGCTGGTCAATGTCATCCGCCTGCGCAATATGAGCGAAGAAGTAAAAAAACAAGCAGCGAAGTGGCAGCGCGCCATTGGCACGGTGGAATGGTTGAGTGCCCAACTGCCAGTCAACAGCGAGTACCAGATATACACCTTTAATACCCAGGCCTCCCCTCTACTAGAGGGCACCGAGGGGTCCTGGCTGGAGGTGTCCGAAAAAGAACAATTGGATACGGTGGTGGCGAAACTGAGAGACCTGATACCCGCCGATGGCACTAGCCTTGAAAATGCCCTGACGGCGGCCCTGGCCATGTCTCCACAGCCGGATAATATTTTCCTCATCACTGACGGTCTGCCTACCCAGGGTGCAAGCCCACCGCGGGGCAATAAGGTCAGCGAACGCGACCGCCTGGAACACTTTGCCAAGGTGGTCAATCAAGTACCCCCCTCCATCCCGATCAATGTAATCCTGATGCCGATGGAAGGGGATACCATGGCCGCCAGTGAGTTCTGGAAATTGGCCCAGGCAACCTCCGGCACTTTGCTCAGCCCCTCGAAGGATTGGCCCTGATGCGTCGCCGCCGCGCCACTGACGAATTCAGCCTGTCCTTCCTGGATGTGATTTGCTGTGGATTCGGCGCAATCATTCTGCTGCTTATGATCACCAAGACCGTAGAGCCACAAATCATTGAGGCTTCCACGGTGTCACTGGAGGGGCGCATTGCCGCCCTGCAGGAGCAAGTGTTTGACCTGCGCGGTGATACCCACGTCCTCAATCGCGACCTCAACGCCAAGCACGAGCAGCTCTCTCAGCATGATGAGCGCATCGCCATTCTGCGCGGCAAGCTGGCCAGCGTTCGCTCCCTGCACCAGACACTTAATCTGCAAGCCAATAGCAACGATATAGTGACATCACAACTGGCGGTTGCGCGGCAGGCGCTGAGCGAGGAAATGAAAAGATTGCTGGGTACCCAGTACCAGAGCAAGAACCAGTTGATCGGCGGCATACCTGTGGACAGCGAGTATATTATATTCGTGATCGACACCTCCCCTTCCATGCGCGATTACAGCTGGGATCGTATGATGAAAGAATTCGAAGCCACCCTCAGCATCTACCCGGAGGTGAAGGGCATCCAGGTCATGAACGATATGGGCAACTACATGTTTTCCCGCTATCGCGGCAAGTGGATTCCCGACACGCCGGGAAGGCGCAAGGTAATCATGGATCGCATGCGCACCTGGGAGGTTTTCAGCAACAGCTCCCCGGTGGAGGGCATTACCAAGGCGATTAGCACCTTTTACGACCCCGGCAAGAAAATCAGCATCTATGTGTTTGGCGACCAATTTACCGGCCAGTCTATCGAGCAAGTGGTTACCACCATAGACCGGATTAACCGCGAGGATGAGAACGGCAACCGGCTGGTTCGCATCCACGCCGTGGGCTTCCCGGTGCCATTCCAAAGGCAGGCACATTTACAGAAGACAGTCATTCAATTTGCTACGCTGATGAGAGAGCTCACACACAGGAATGGAGGTAGTTTTGTCGGTCTTGAGGATTATCGCTAACGCCACGATGGCAGTACTATTGAGCGCCTGCGGCGCCAATGAAGTGGTGGTGAAGGGCCAGTTTCCTCAACCGGTGCTGGAAAAGCTGCCGGTGACCCTGGGTGTATATTACAACCCGGAATTCCGCAACCATGAATTTTTTGATCGCTCTACCACCCGCGGGGAATCGGACTGGATTGTTCGCACCGGTGACGCCCAGACCCAGATGTACGACACGCTTCTCGGCGGTATGTTTGAACGGGTCATCTATCTCAATGAGCTGCCCCGGGAAGACCGGGTCGATAGCGTCGGCGCAGAGAAAGTCGATGCTGTGCTGGTGCCCCATGTCGACGAGTTGCAGTACTCCATTCCCCGCCACACCAAGATCAACGTCTTTGAGATCTGGATGAGGTATCGCTACGAACTCTATAGCCCCGAGGGGGTCGTGCTGGCGGACTGGACCATGACATCCTACGGCAAAACCCCCACTGCCTTCCAGCGCTCCGCGGAAGCGGCGGTAAATCTCGCCGCCATTGTCGCCCTGCGCGATGCGGGAGCGAATTTCGCAGTGAACTTCAGCGGGGTTCCCGAGGTCAAACAATGGCTGGAAGGAATGCAGGCGAAGCCGGGAGAAGTGCCATGAACAGCGCCATGAAAGGCGCCATGAAACGACTGCTACCAGGGCTGATGGTGGCGAGCACCCTGCTGCTGGGTGGCTGTGTTACCGCAACCGTTGACGAAATGGTGTTTAGTGAGCCTACCGAGGAGCTGGGCGACTCCACGGTCGTTATCATGGGTCGGCGCCACGCCAGTGACTACGAAACCGAACCGGATTTTATCGAATGCGTAGGGGATCACATAACCCGAGGCGACAACAGCATTCAGGTCATGTCAGAGCTGGAGTTTATGAATGCCCTCTATCCCTGGTTTGAACCACGCACGGCCCCCATGCACCCCACCGACATCAATCGGCTGATGGAAGTGGAGCCGGTGCGGGAAAAACTGGCCCATATGAAAACTGAATACATGGTGTGGATCGATGGCAGTACCGTCCGTACCGAAGGTGCCGGTTCCATGACCTGCGGTATAGGCCCCGGCGGCGCTGGCTGTTTTGGTTTTGGCACCTGGGGCAATGACTCCAATTACGAAGCCATTATCTGGGATTTCACCGATCAGCAGGAGGTGGGCCGTATGAGTACCACCGCCAGTGGCCAGTCCTATATGCCCGCCGTGGTGATCCCCATACCCATTATCGCACCGGTACAGGGTACCGCCTGTGATGGGCTCGGTGACCAACTACTGCAGTTTCTGAGTACCAAGTACTAGGTGATCGCATGTTCATACGCGGGCTCACAATTGTCGTTTTACTCTGGGGCTTCCTGCCAATGGCGGTTCTCTATCCGCTGATGGCTCTCTACCCGCAGATGGCTCACGGCAAATCCGCCGGCGAAGAGGCCTACGATGAAATCATCAGCTCCGGCTCCGCCTACCCGGACCAGCGAGTGCTGGATTACGTCGATGGCATTGGCCAGGAGCTGGCCCGCAACAGCAGCAAGCCAAAGCAGAAGTTCACTTTCACTGTAATCGACAGCGAGAATATCAATGCTTTCGCTATGCCCGGGGGATATGTCTTCGTCAACCGCGGCCTGTTGTTATACCTGGACAATGAGGCCGAACTGGCCGGCGTTATCGGTCATGAAATTGGCCACATCACGGAAAACCATGCGGGCAGGCAGCAGGCAGCCGCCGTCGGCAGCCAGGTGGTATCTCAACTGGCCTATATCCTCACCGGTTCAGCGGATTTTGCCGATGGAACCAACATGGCAGGCACGGCCATGGTCAGGGGCTACGGGCGCGACCACGAACTGGAAGCAGATGCCGCCGGTGCAGCGTTCATGCACCGCAGTGGTTATGATCCCTACGCCCTACTCGATGTCATTGGCGTGCTCAAAGACCAGGAGCAGTACAATCGGGTCAAAGCCAAGGAAACTGGTAAGAAACCCCAGACTTACCACGGCTTGTTTTCCACTCATCCCCGCAATGACGCGCGTCTGCAACAGGTGATCAAGACCGCCGGTGAACTTGACGACACCTCGCCCCGGCAAGCAGACAGCGCCGAGTTCCGCAATATCATCAATGGTATGACCTACGGCAAACGCGGCACCATCACCGACCGCGAGGAAGATCGCTATTACCACAACAAGCTGCAGTTCACCTTCGTAGAACCTGGTGGCTGGAGCGTGAAGGCGGGCTCCAGTGCCATTGTTGCCCAGGCGGATGACGCCAGTGCCAGTGTCTCCCTGACCATCAAACGCAAGAATGAGGATCTGACCGCCAGCAGCTTCCTCGGCGAACAGCTCGAGGCGGGTAAGTTGACTAACGGCCGGCCGCTGCAGCAATCAGGCCTGGAAGGTTACACCGCCGTGGCGCCCGCAGACGGCACCCACAACAGCCGTCGATTAGCCGTTATCTACAAGGGCCGTATCGCCTACCTGTTTGAGGGTGAGGTGAAAAGCGAGGCGGAATTCCCGATCAAGGATGCCTATTTCAGTGCCTTGATAGAGAGTTTTCGGTCTATGAAAAAATCCGAGGCCGCCAGCAAAGACGCCCGGAAAATTGAGTATATCCAGGCACAACCAGGCATGACCTGGGCCTCACTGGCCAAACAGGCGCGCATCCGCGATGGCGAGAACCAGCTGCGCTTGCTGAATGGCCAATATCCCCGTGGTGAGCCCCGCGCCGGCGACTGGATAAAAGTGGTCCGGTAACAAGGCTCGTTAGAGCTGCACCAGCACCCAGGGCGCGGCCACGACTGTCCAGACCCTGGGATTGTCATCAAATAACTGCTGGGCCTGCTCGTCACTGACAGCGCTGATATCACCATCCGCAATCCACTGCTCGAACTGCGCTTTGTTGTCCCGCTGTAGTTGCAGGGCTACTTCCACCAGGTTCAACTCCGAATTAACAATCACAACGGCCCCATGGGCAAAATGCGTCTGCAATTCATGCCAGGATATTTGTGCTGTCTGCTGGTGAAACTCGGCTCGCAGTTGTTCCTCGTCCACGCGCTTAACCGTACTGGGAATCCGAGACAAAGGGATTGGTCAGACGCTCCTGGCCAAAGGTCGAGGTGGGACCGTGACCGGGAATAAAAGTGATGTCATCTCCGAGGGGAAATAATTTTTCCCGGATAGCTGACACCAGGTCATCAAAGTTACCCCTGGGAAAATCGGTGCGGCCGATAGAGCCCTGGAATATAACATCCCCCACCCAGGCGACTTTTTGCTCATCGTAGATGAACACCACGTGACCGGGTGTGTGACCCGGGCAATGATGCACCTGCAAGGTTTGCTCGCCAACAGTGACGGTATCACCCTGGTCGAGCCAACGATCAGGCGTAAACGGAGGCACTTCCTCCACCCCCATCATCTTGCAGGACTCTGGCAGCTTGTCGATCCAGAAACTGTCGGCCCGATGGGGGCCCTCAATGGGGATATTGAATTTCTGCCGCAATATGTCGGATGCAGCACAGTGATCCATGTGGCCGTGGGTCAGCAGGATTTTTTCAACGCTGGCGTCCAATTGCTTTACCGCGGCGAGAATATTGTCAATGTCGCCGCCCGGATCAACGATCGCGGCTTTGCCCGTGGCCTCACATTTTACGATGCTGCAGTTCTGTTGATAGGGCGTGACTGGTACGATGGCCACCTTGACTGACATGTGCTGCTCCTGTTTTGAGGGCGCGAAGCATACCATAGACACAAGCGGAGACCGTCCATGAGCGTTATACCCACCCTAACCGATGCCAACCTGACACTGGACAATCGCGTCACCACACTCACCTTCCAACGCGACGATGTGCGCAACGCCCTCACCGGTACTGCACTGATTGATGACCTTGTCACCACGGTGGACTGGGTCAATGCCTGCGCGGATGTGTCGGTGTTAATTATCACCGGCGCTGGCAAGGCCTTCTCCTCCGGTGGCAACGTCAAAGAAATGCGTGACAAGGCCGGCATGTTCGGCGGCCGCACCGCCGAGACCCAGGAGCTGTACCGAACTGGTATCCAGCGTATACCCCTGGCCATGGAGCGCCTCGAAGTGCCTGCCATCGCCGCAGTCAATGGTGCTGCTATCGGCGCCGGTTTTGACCTCTGCAATATGTGCGACATCCGCCTTGGTTGTCCCGACACCCTGGTGGGAGAAACCTTCATTAACCTGGGTATTATTCCCGGCGATGGCGGTGCCTGGTTCCTGCAGCGGGTGGTGGGCTACCAGCGCGCGGCGGAGCTGACCCTGACCGGGCGTCTGGTGAAAGGCCCGGAGGCGCTGGAGCTGAATATCCTGATGGAGATGGTCGACAGTGACCAGCTCATGAACCGGGCCAACGAACTGGCGGCAGCGATCGCCGCAAAACCACCCCGCGGAGTGCGCATGAGCAAGCGCTTAATGAAGGCCTCGCAGCGAATGGAATTGAGAGACTTGCTGGACATGAGCGCCAGTATGCAAGCCATTAGCCACACCATGGATGACCACGGCGAGGCCATTGAGGCTTTCCTCGACAAACGCACACCCAATTTTAAAGGAGACTGAAGTGATAGTTGTTAATGTAAGAGCGGAAATAGACCCCGCCAATCTGCCCGAGATGCAAGCTGGCATCGCCACCATGGAACAACTGAGCCGGGCCGAGCAAGGCTGCCAGGACTACACCTTCAGCATCGAGATCAATGACTCCACCATGCTTCGCATCACTGAAAAGTGGGACAGCATGGACGACCTGCTGGCGCACTTCCAGGTAGCGCACATGGCTGATTTCCAAGCGCTGATGGCGAAATATCCGCCCAAGAGCATGGACGCGAATTTTTACGAAGCGACGCAGGTCACCCCGCCGGGAATGTAACGCTAAAAGGGGTCAGTACCCTTTTTTGAGAATCGAAAAAGGGTACTGACCCCTTTTAGCTGACCAGCGAGTTATACAATTCTGGTCTGCGACCCCACTGCAAGTCAAAGCCAATCAGGTCCTTGTTGCGGGAACGGGCGGGATGTATATCGGCCGTGATATAGAGTTCGCGATCCCGCGGCGACTTCCCAGGCCTGCTCCGGGCCTTCATAGAAACTGGTGTGATTGCCAAACTCCGGTGCCACCACCAATTGGGCACCGCCAGCGGCGGCCTCATCAATAAGAGACAACAAGGTCTGCAAATTAGCCTGCACATCATTGCCGGTACGATACTGGGTGCTGGCTACGCGAATGCTCATGGCACTGGATGATATAGCAGTGGTGGAAATGTCGCGAGGCTCGCACTCACCGGCAAACTGCAATCAGGCATGGTCGTGTTCACAAACTGCGCGCCGAAACCGCTGAAAACTCCTATACTGTTTTTTTGTTTCATTGAAGGAGATCGCCCATGGCAGACCCGGTTCGCGCAGCAGACGCGCCCTTTGGTTTCGATGTTGAGGCCGGTAAAACCTACTTCTGGTGTGCCTGTGGTCAGAGCGCCAGCCAACCCTTCTGCGACGGCTCCCATTCGGGCGGCACCTTCACCCCGGTGAAGTACGAGGCCGAGGAAACCAAGAAGGTGTTTTTTTGCGGCTGCAAGGTAACCGGCAGTCAGCCCCTGTGCGATGGTAGCCACAATCGCTGACAAACGGGGAAAACTTGCCGAGGAGCCATTCGACTACCGTGAGCTGAAGGGAGATCGAGTGCATTTACTGTATCGCGGCAAAACTGTCGAGACGCTGACGGGCAAGCAGGCTATACGTTTTTTGCAGAGGACGGAGAATACCACGCCAGCAGAGTTACAACTGTTGCTGGCCAAGGCCACCAAGAACTTCAAGCATGGCAATGAAAAACAGGGCAAGACATGATGGATGAGGTGACGTACGGCGGTTTCTGGATAAGACTATGGGCCAGCATTATCGACTCCATCCTGTTGCTGGTGATCGTGGCACCCATTCTCACCGCTATCTATGGTACTCAATATTGGACCAACCCACCCACAGAATTTGAATTCCTCGATGCCCTCTTCAACTACATCCTACCCGCCGCCGCTGTCATCCTGTTCTGGATTTACAAGTCGGCTACCCCCGGCAAAATGATGTGCAAGTTGATAATTGTCGACGCCAAAACCGGTGGCAAGCCCTCCAGCGGACAAATGATCGGCCGCTACTTCGCCTATTACGTCTCCCTGCTACCCTTTTTTCTCGGCTTTTTCTGGGTGGCCTTCGATGGGCGCAAGCAGGGCTGGCATGACAAATTGGCGGGAACGGTGGTAATCAGGAAGAAGGCAGCCGACACGGAGAATGACTGATGGATCTCGCA
Organism: Halieaceae bacterium; assembly: GCA_965237855.1. Lineage (GTDB taxonomy): Bacteria > Pseudomonadota > Gammaproteobacteria > Pseudomonadales > Halieaceae > CBDEGK01. The sequence goes on from CBDEGK010000003.1 coordinate 278,012, forward strand.
ACACTGGCCCAACTTGGCGAATTTTTTGGCGGCGTTGGGGTCGTGCTATCACTGATTTACCTGGGCATCCAGGTTCGCGGCAACACAAAATCTCAACAGGCAGATATTACTGCCCGCGTGGTGGACCGCATGGCGGGAATGCAGTCAGTTTACGGCACAGACGGCGAAGCCAACGCCCTTTTCAATCAGGGCATCAGCGACCCTACCAAGATGACGATGCACGATCGCACACGTTTCATGTGGCTGCTAACGGAGTTCTTCGGTGCAATGGAATTTCTGATGCAGCAGCATCGCGCGGGTAACATCGACGAGGAAACTTGGGAACGCTGGGCCGGCACCTTTGACTGGTGGCTTACTTGGCCAGGAGTTCAGGCGTACTGGGTTGGTCGCGCGATACCCTTCACTAAAACATTTACAGCTTACGTCGAAGAACGAATCGCCTCGGGGGAAGGGCAGCACAATGCGGAGCGCTTCCAAGCCTATATGCTAACCGGCAACCCCAACCCACAGTAAACTACTCACCCTTAAATTCGGGGGTTCGCTTTTCTTTAAAGGCTCTCGGTCCCTCGCGGGCATCTTTCGACATCATCACCATACCGGCCTGCTCCATTTCAAAGCGAAAGGCATCCGCCCAGGGCAAAGTGTGGGTATCCAGTGCCGTGCGCTTGATGGCCTGCAATGCCAGTGGCGCCTGTCGACAAATATTGTCGGCGTAGTGTTGCGCCCGTTCCTGTAACTGCGCCAGGGGCACAACCTCAGAGATTAACCCCATGGTCAGTGCCTCCTGCGCCGAAATCGGCTCACCGCCTAACAGTATTTTCATGGCGTGGGCATAGGGCAACTGTCGGGTCAGCCGCACCATCGAGCCGGCGCCGGGCACGACCCCCGCTTTCGGTTCCGGCAGTGCGAACTGGGCGTGCTCGGCGGCAATACGAATATCGGTGGCCTGCAGCAGTTCTGTACCGCCGCCCAGGGCGCGGCCATTGATGGCGGCGATCACTGGCTTGTAGAGCGGATCACCCTTGAGCATGATTTGGTCGGGAATCGTGGGGTCATCCAATAACCGCTGCTCCACCTCGTTCTCCGGTTGCTTGGCCCCGGTCCACAGGGGAATCAATCCACCGAGGTCTCCCCCACAACAGAAATCGACATCGCCGGCGGCCGTCACTACAGCTACCCGGATATTGTTGTCCGCACGCACTTCCTGCCAGGCGTCCGCCAGTTGCACAAACATATCGCCGTTCATCAGGTTCTTGTGGTCTGGGCGATTGAGGGTAATCCAGGCCTGCTGGCCGCGTTTTTCAAACAAGATGGCGCTCATCGGACCACCACGCTCACCTGGTCACGCCCCTGGCCTAAACACATCAGGTAGTCGGCGCTAGCCGGGAGCTGCGCCAGGCAATGTCGTGTCACCCGCTCGTAGTGCTGAATAAAATGTTTGACCTGTTCCGTGTCCATAACCTGGCTGCCACCCTGTTGCCGTAATTTCTGTTCCTGCAATTCCCGCCATTCAAACACAAAATCCATGCCGGGCGCCTGGAGCATAAACAACTTGTCCAGTCGAGCAAACAGCTTGGCGTATTCGGATTGCAATTGTTCATTGACGTAACGGCGCCATCCTCCGTCAACATCCTGCTCTCGTTCCAGTTGATTCAATGGCTGTTCGAGTTCTGACTCTGCTTGCGGCGGCGCTCCAATGCACCACCCTTCCAACAGAATAATCTGCGGTGCGGCCACTGCGGTTTGCCATGCGGATTCAGGTAACCGATCGTCACTGCCTTTGTCGAAGCGGGGAATTCTAACGTTCGCTTCCGCCAGTAACTGCTCGAGAGTGTCGTTCAACAAGTTCGTATCGTGTGTTCCCGGCACCCCGCGCGTAGCCAGTAGCGGGTGAACGGCTGTCGCCAGCCCGAGCCGTTCAGACCGACTCATATAAAAATCGTCCAGCGACAGAACCAAGGTGCTGACGTGCTGAGAAAGATAGCACTCGAGGAAACGACACAGGGTGGTTTTGCCCGTGCCCTGGGCGCCATTGACGCCCACCAGCAACGGGCCGGCGTTTTTCCGCCGTGCTTGTTCCAACCACTGGGCCAGCGGCAGTATCCACCGCTGCGCGAACTCGAGATAACCCGGCGGCAATCCTTCCTCGGCAATGATTTCAGACAGTTCTTGTTGCACTAACTTGCTCATTTCGACCCTATAGGCATGTAACCCCACCAAATATTTAGCTGCTATGCTATGGCCCAACATGGTTTCAAGACAAGCTCTGAACAAGGTGATATTGCTGCCGCTGATCGGTTTACTGGCAGCCTGTGATCCTGCGCCCAGCGATGCGGTGCAAGCGCAGCAGTTTTGCTCGGTCTTGAATCAGCTCAATCGGGGTGAATTGGATACCACTGGACTCCCTGAACTCCGCGGCCACGCTATCCTACTGAAAACACTGCTGGATGTAGCGCCCAACCAAATTCGAGACGACATGGGCCAGTTTCACGATGTCTTTGATGCCTGGGCCAGCGCCGTCGATGGTGATAACCCGATGCTAACGACCTTTCTGGAACTGAGCGATGCCAGCCTGGCCGGGGCGGAAGGGCGTGTCGCAGATTACATTGCCGATGCCTGTGGTCTGCGCATAGGCGACGGTAGCTATGTTGAGGCGGAGCGACCGGGCGCACAGGATTTATGCCCGGGCTGGCCCCGTGTCGGCAGCCCACTGACTTTTAACAACTTCCCCAATCTGCCGGACATCGCCGGGGCCAATTATTTTGCCAATGACTTTGTGATGAACCGTGTAGGCCTGTCCGTCGGTGATGCCTTTGCAGTCGAACCCGGAGGCTGGGTGGAATTTCGCGGCCAATATCCCCGCAGTCGTTATTTTGCCTATCACCCAAACGATTTCGATCTGAACAACCTGCCGACCCTGCGCGATGTGGACCTGGAGCCCGACCCGGGCAGCGTAAATCCGTTTCGCCAGACCCCCGCCCCGGGCAGTAAAAATTACTACACGGCACGGCTGGTCTTCACAGCACCACCGGACCAGCCCGAGCCCAATACCCGCTATGTCGGCGTCAAGAAGGACGGGGAAAGCATCAACCGTTACCTGTTCAACTTGCTGAGGCTCTATGCCTCGGACCTGGGCAACGGCGCAAATTCCGGTGGTGTGCCGCTGCCTGCAGTCACTATCTACGACGCCGATGGCGAGGTCAGCGAGCACTATGCGGAGTGCGATCTGTATGCCCCCGACAATCCCCGACAAAAAACCGAACTGAAATTTCCAGCGGTGCCGATCGCCGATCACCGGGCGCGGGCAACACCCGAATGGAGCACCTCGTCCAATTTTGAAGCTCCCTCAGACACCTTGGCCAATGCCGATGTGCAGTACCTGAGCACCGTCTACAGCAAACGCTTCGGCGACCTGTTCATCGTCCGCGGCAAACACCTCAGCGCGCCCAACACACGCGCTGGTGAGCCGGTGAGTCAGGCCGGCTTCGATGTGCGCCTGTACACGTTGTGTAATTACAACATCTGGGCCGGCCACGCCATCAATTGCTTGCTGGACAATGACCTGGAAGTTGATGAGGAGGGGTACTACACCCTGGTTATCAGCGATCAGCAACATCGTCCCGACAACCTGCAACAACAGGCGGCTACCTGGATGGACTGGGGGCCTTTCCTCGATGGGCAAATCACCTTTCGCCACGTCTACCGGGAGAATCCCTTGATTCAAGAAATCGCCCGCGGCCTCAAGAACCAGGCCATTGGGGAAGAAGCTCGCACCTACTTGCCCCACGCTTTTCCCTGCAATCGAGACACGTTTGAACGGGGCGGCTGGCAAGCCTGTAGTGACAGCTAGCCCCGACTCTGCAATCTTTCTTCATCCTGATAACTATAAGCAACAGGAATACCCATGACACAGAACAGCGTTCCAAGCGACATCGACATAGCTCAACAAGCAGAGATCAAACCCATTGGCGAGATCGCCGATAAGCTCGGCATCCCCGACTCGGCCATCCAGCCCTATGGCAGGACCAAGGCCAAGATTGAGCTGGACTATCTCGACACCCTGGCCGACAGACCCGACGGCAAGCTCATCCTGGTGACGGCGATAACGCCCACCCCCGCCGGCGAGGGTAAAACCACCACTTCGGTGGGCCTCAACGACGCCCTCAACCGGATTGGCAAAAAATCCATCGTTTGCCTTCGAGAACCCAGCCTCGGCCCCTGTTTCGGTATGAAAGGTGGTGCCGCCGGTGGTGGCTACGCCCAAGTGGTGCCGATGGAAGACATCAACCTGCATTTTACCGGCGACTTTCACGCCATTGGCGCTGCCCACAACCTGATGTCAGCCTTGCTCGACAACTACATACACTGGGGCAATGGCAAACGCATCGACCTGCGCCGCATTACCTGGAAACGAGTGGTAGATATGAATGACCGCGCCCTGCGTAAAATCGCCTGCGGTATGGGGGGCCAGGCAACGGCTTTCCAAGGGAAGATGGCTTTGACATAACTGTAGCCTCAGAAATCATGGCGATCTTCTGCCTGGCCACCAGCCTGGACGATCTGCAGGCACGACTGCGCAAAATTGTGGTCGGTGAAACCCGCAGCCGAGAGTTAGTCCATGCGGAGGATATCCAGGGCTTTGGTGCCCTGGCGGTGCTATTAAAAGATGCCTTTGCACCCAACCTGGTGCAAACCCTGGAGCACAACCCGGCCCTGATCCACGGTGGGCCCTTCGCCAATATCGCCCATGGTTGCAACTCGGTGATAGCAACCCGGGCGGGACTGAAGATGGCTGACTACGTGGTTACCGAAGCGGGTTTTGGCGCCGACCTGGGCGCCGAGAAATTTTTCAATATCAAGTGTCGCAAGGCCGGGCTGAATCCGGAGGCCGCCGTGGTGGTAGCCACCGCTCGCGCCCTGAAAATGCACGGCGGGGTTGACCAATCGGCGCTGACTGAAGAAAACCTGCCGGCGCTGGAAAAAGGCTGCGCAAACCTGGTCCGTCATATCGAGAACGTGAAAAGCTTCGGTGTCCCCGTCATCGTCGGTGTCAACCGTTTTACCGCAGACACCGACGCCGAGATTGACCTTATCTGCCGCATCGCGGAAGCCAACGGTGTCACAGCCGTGCCCTGTACACACTGGTCTGACGGCGGTGCCGGCGCAGAACAGCTGGCCCGGGAAGTGGCCGCACTGGTGGACCGGGGGCAGTCGAACTTTGCCCCTCTCTACCCGGACAGTGTGCCTTTGTGGCAGAAAATACGCACCGTCGCGACACGGCTGTACCGGGCCGACGATATTATTGCAGACAAAAAAGTGCGCGATGAAATTCACCAACTTGAAGAGTTGGGCTATGGCGACTTGCCGGTGTGCATCGCCAAAACCCAGTACAGCTTTTCCTCCGACCCCAACCTGAAAAATGCCCCCGACAACCACGTATTGCCTGTGCGCGAGATAAGATTGGCGGCAGGGGCCGGCTTCCTGGTGGTGGTCTGCGGCGACATCATGACCATGCCCGGCCTACCGCGAGAACCTGCGGCCAACCGCATTGGCCTGGATGAAGAGGGCAAAATCGTCGGCCTGTTCTGATACACTGCGCGGCGATGAATTTGACCGCGTATGCTCTACCCATATTTGCCCTGCTGATCCTGGCCGAGGCAGTAGTGTCTGGCCTGCGCCAGCAGCAAGCCTACGCGTGGGGGGATTTCGGCGGTTCCATGTCCCAGTTGGCATTGAATATCGGGGTGAAACTGGGCTTCGACGGCCTGGTCATTGGTTTTCATTTCCTTCTCTACCAACAGCGCCTATTTGACCTGCCCACACAGGGCCCGTGGATCTGGCTGGTCACATTGTTGGTGCTGGATTTCTTTTTCTACTGGTATCACCGGGCCTCTCACCGTTCCCGGTTCCTGTGGGCAGCACACGTGGTGCACCATTCCAGTGAACGGATGAATTTTGGCACCGCCCTGCGTCAGTCGCCCACCGGCCCATTGACCCGTGCCTTGTTCTACTGGCCCTTGCCGCTGCTGGGTTTTCACCCGCTGGTGATCGCCAGCGCCGGCGCCGTGGCTACCATTTACGGCTTCTGGACCCATACCGAACAAATCCAGCGAATCTGGGCACCGCTGGAAACCATTTTTGTCAGCCCCGCTCACCACCGTGTCCACCACGGCTCTAACCCGGAGTATATCGACAAGAACTACGCCAATTTCCTGATCATCTGGGACCGCTTGTTCGGCACCTTCCAGGATGAAGGCGACAAAGTGCAATACGGCCTGATCACCAATATCAAGACTTATAACCCCCTGCGCATCGCCTTCGCGGAGTGGATAAAACTGTTTCAGAACATGGCCGGCGCAGACTCCCTCAGCACCGCCTGGCAGTACTGGATCAATCCACCGGGCTGGAAACCGGGCTTGCCCTCAAATATTGTGGTCACCAGCGAGAAATAAAAAAGCCGGTCATCCGGTTTTATTTATTGGCCGTTTTAGACTACACTATCTGATTAAAAAGCAGGCAGCCCCGGCGCTATAATTCCCTGCTCTAAAACGCCCACGAGGACGACACCATGAATGCTCCCGAGCAACATGCCGATCAGCATGATCCCATCACCGAAAGCATGATGAAAGTGCTGGAAGCCCAGCGCGAAGACTACCTCAACGAAGGCCACGTCAGTGCCGAGGTACGCATTGACCGTATGCGCCGCGGTATGGAAGCGGTACACAAACACCAGGACAAGATTGTCGAGGCCCTGAACACGGACTTCAGCTGCCGGCCACGGCAAATTTCCATGCTCACCGACGTCTCCGCCAGCATCATGCCTTTCAAGAGTGCCATCAAGCAGGTGCGCGGCTGGATGAAGCCGCAGAAGCGCAAGGCCATGTTCCCGCTCAACCTATTGGGCGGAAAGTCTCGCATCGAATACCAGCCCCTGGGTGTAGTCGGTGTTATCAGCCCCTGGAATTTTCCGGTCAACCTGACCTTTAGCCCACTGGCTGACATCCTGGCAGCGGGCAATCGTGCCATGATCAAGCCCTCGGAGTTCACCCCCGCCACCTCGGAAGTCATGGCGGAAATCGTCAGGGACGCTTGGGATGAAAAAGAGGTCGCCATTTTCACCGGCGGACCAGAAGCCGGTGCCGCTTTCAGCGCCCTGCCCTTTGACCACATGTTATTTACCGGGGCCACCTCGATCGCCCGCCACATCATGGCAGCCGCTGCCAAGAACCTGGTACCGGTCACCTTGGAACTGGGTGGCAAGTCACCGGTTATCATCAGCCGCAGTGCCGATATCAAGCAGGCTGTCAGCCGCATCATGCTGGGCAAAACCATGAACGCCGGCCAGATCTGCCTGGCACCTGACTACCTGATGGTGCCGGAAGAGAACGTCGACGAGATCATCGCCGAAATCCGCAGCGCCGTGGCGGAAATGTACCCAACCATGGTTAACAATCCGGAGTACACCTCGGTGATCAACGATCGCCACTATCAGCGCCTGAACGAGAACCTGGAAGATGCCGCCGCCAAAGGCGCTGAGGTGATCTCCACGGCACCGGCGGGGGAAGATTTTGCCAATCAGAATGGCACTCGCAAAATTGCACCGACGGTAGTGAAGAACCTCACCGAGGACATGCGCGTGCTGGAAGAGGAAATCTTCGGACCGCTGTTGCCGATCAAAACCTACAAGGACTTCGGCGAAACCATTCGCTATGTCAACAGCAAGCCACGTCCCCTGGCCCTGTACTACTTCGGCAAGGACGGCAAGGAAGAGCGGGCTGTTCTCGACGGCACCACCTCCGGGGGCGTCTGCCTGAACGATGTGATCATGCACATCATGCAGGAAGACCTGCCCTTCGGCGGCGTCGGCCCCGCTGGCATGGGTTCCTACCACGGTTACGACGGCTTCAAGAACTTCAGCCACGCCAAGTCGATCTACAAGCAAGCTGGCATTAATGTGGCCAAACTGGGCGGCATGCTGCCCCCCTATGGTGCCGCGACTGAGAAAACCATCAATATGCAAACCAAGCTGTAGGAAAAAATCGACTTTTCATCAAGGCCGCCTGCGGGCGGCCTGTCTATTTAATACACCACAACACGCAATATTACGGAGGTCGCCATGGGCGATTTAAAGCTGGGTCTGGCCCAGGGTTACTGGGGCGCCGCGCCCAATCCCAATTTTGTAGAGATGGCCCAGGAGGCAGAACGTCTCGGCTATGACTCGGTCTGGTCTGCCGAAGCCTGGGGCAATGATGCCTTTACCCCCCTGTGCTGGATCGGCGCCCACACTGAAACCATCAAGCTGGGTACCGCGGTCGTGCAGCTATCAGCCCGCACACCCACATCCTGCGCCATGCACGCCCTCAGTCTGGACCTGTTATCCAATGGCCGATTCACCCTGGGCCTGGGTGTCTCCGGCCCGCAGGTCGTCGAAGGCTGGTACGGCCGCCCCTTCCCCAAACCGCTGGCACGCACCCGGGAATACATCGATATTATTCGCCAGGTGTTTGCCCGCGAGGCACCGGTGACCAATGACGGCCCCCACTACCCACTACCCTACCCGGGCGATGATGGCATGGGCATTGGCAAGACCCTGAAGCCGATTGTGCATCCGCTGCGCAATAAGATCCCCATCTTCATGGGTGCCGAGGGTCCCAAAAACGTGGCGCTGGCTGCAGAGATTGCCGACGGTTGGCTGCCCCTGTATTACGACCCCCACGACGAATCCACCTACGCGGAATCACTGACGGAGATGCGTCCCGACTTCGATATTGCGCAGATGGTCACGGTCAATATTACCGATGACATCGACGCCGCCCTGCTGAACGTGAAGTATTTCCTCAGTTTCTATGTCGGCGGCATGGGCGCCAAAGACGCCAACTTCCACAATGACCTGTTCTGCCGCATGGGTTACGCAGCCGAGGCTGAAAAAATTCAGCAATTGTTTTTCGAGGGCAAGCGCGATGAAGCGGCCCAGGTTATTCCCGATACCCTGGCTGACAACCTGTCTCTGGTCGGCCCGAAAGACCGTATCAAAGATCGCCTACAAGCCTGGGAAGAGTCCAAGGTGACCACATTGCTGGTATCAACCACCGACAAGGAAAGCCTGCGGGAAATGGCCGAGTTGATTCTTTAATGGGTGATCGTGTAATGATTGATATGAAAACACTTCCCGACAGCACCCCAATCCTGGTCGGTGCCGGCCAGGTCGTTGAGAGGGAAGCCGCAGACACCTCAGCTGTGGAGCTTGCCGCGCAGGCCAGCCTTCAGGCTATCGTAGACAGCGGCGCTGAGCTGGCTGCCTCGATTGATACTATCTGCGTGGTTAAGACCTTCTCCGACACGATTCCCAGCTGGGTCGGCCCGTTTGGACGCAGCGACAACCCGCCGCAATCCATTGCCACTCGCATCAACGCCACTCCCGAAAGACGGATCTACACCCAAACTGGCGGTAACGAACCCCAAAGCCGGGTGATCGAGTTTGCCCGTCGTATTGCCCTGGGCGAGTGCGAACTGGTGCTTATCGCCGGCGCTGAGACCATCAAGAACCAGCGCCATGCCCAGCGCCAACAGCGCGAGTTGAACTGGAGTGAGAACCACCCGGAACCCTTGGACGACCGCGGCTTTGGTGGGCATGTGGCGACTGAGCAGGAGCGCAAAAACGGGCTCACCAATGTCGCCTATTACTACGGCTTAATCGAGCAGGCCCAGTGTTACCAGAAAGGCCGCAGCCACGCAGAACACAGACAAGCCTCCGCCCAATTACTGGAATCCTTCAGCCAGGTGGCCGCGAACAATCCCTATGCACAGTTTCCAGGGCATCAATGCGCCGACGAAATCCTGGCGGCGCCGGCTATGACACACCTATACACCAAGCGCATGATCGCCCAGGACGGCGTCAACCAGGGTGCGGCACTGTTGTTGTGTAGTATCGGCAAGGCCCGCCAGCTGGGCATCCCCCAGTCAAAATGGGTGTTTATGCACGGTATGGCCGAAGGCAAGGACGTGGAAGTTTCGCGACGGCCGAATCCTGCGACTTCTCCCATGGCCGGCATGGTGGCCGCGAAAGCGCTACAGATGGCGGATACCACGGTGAATGATATTGACTTCATCGATATCTACAGCTGTTTCCCCTGCGCCGTAGTCGACGTGGCAGAACACCTGGGTTTACCCACCGATGGCAGCAAACCCCTGACGCTGACCGGGGGACTTCCCTATTTCGGTGGCCCGGGCAACAACTACAGCATGCACGGTATTGCCGAGGCGATCCGGCTGAGCCGGGCTAACCCCACCAGCACGACCCTGGTAACCACCAACGGGGGGGTTCTTTCCAAACATGCCAGCGCAGTGTATTCCACCACGCCCAGCAACATTGATTGGGCTACTGCCGATACCTACATCTCTACCGATGTGCTGGAAGCAAAACAGGTGGTGGAGGACCCGGGTACGGGCACCGTGGTGAGTTACACCGTGCATTACGATCGCGACGGTAGCGCCCACGCGATTGTGCTGGCAGACACAGAATGCGGCGGACGCTTCGTTGCCTGCACAGCGGCAAACGACAACGACACCCCTGCGGCAATGCTAACGGAAGATCCAACCGGCAAACTGATAACGGTAACGGCACCGGTTGACGAGAAAATATTCTTCACGTTTGCGGGATAAGTAGAGGAGTAAAAAAGCACCATGGCCTGGAATATCAGCGAAGCGGTTTATCGCATCAGTCAAACCAACATTGGTGATCGTCCGGCCTTAATACACGGCGACCAGGAAATCAGTTACCGAGAGTTGGTACGCCGCTGTTCCGGGCTGGCCAGTTGGTTGCAGTCACTGGAGCTCCCCCGTAATGCGCACGTCGGCCACTACATGCGCAATTCCAATGCCTACATGGAGACCTTTATCGGTGCCGGTCTGGCGGGCATGGCCCACGTCAACGTCAACTACCGCTATCTCGACCAGGAACTGATCGATCTATGCGTGAGCCTGGATATACGGGTGCTGGTTTACGACGCTGAATTTGCCGAACGAGTAGCGGCCATCAAGGATCAGCTGACGGATACCGTCGGTTTTGTGGAAGTGGGGCCGGGTCCCCCCCGCAATGACTTCGCGGTCAGCCTCGCTGATCTTTACGAGCACGACAGCTCGAACTTCGAACGACGGTGCTCCAGCGATGATCTGATGATTATCGCCACAGGGGGTACCACCGGCTTGCCCAAGGGCACCATGTGGCGAAATGAGGATCTGTGGTTTAAGCAAAAAATCTCCCAGGGCAGCAGAATGCAGGCCCTCGACCTGCCCCAACACCCGGACAACCTGGACCAACATATAGCCAACGTGCTGAAGCTGCCGGAGCCCACCCCATTCATGCCCCTCAGCCCACTGATGCACGGCGCGGCCAGCCTGATGGCGATCCTGATGTTGTGTCAGGGCACGGCTGTACTCACCACGCCGGGAGAGAAATTCGATGCCGACCAGACCCTGGACCTGGTGAAGCGCTACCAGGTCAGCGCCATGTCGATTGTGGGTGACGCCTTTGCCATACCCCTGGTGGCGGCGTTGGAGCAACGCAGTGATGAGGGCCTGCTCGACAGTCTACAAATGATGGTATCGACCGGAGCCTCCCTGAGCGAAGCCTACCGCAGTGCGTTATTGCGCCATCAACCCGGGCTGCTATTGTTCGATACACTGGGTTCTTCGGAGGCGTCGGGGTTTGCTGTGTCCACCCCGGAAGCCGGCGTTTTCCGCCCACTCAACACCACCCGAGTGTTCGACGATGAGTTGAACGAAGTGGTGCCCGGCAGCGACACCATCGGCATTGCCTATTCCGGTGGTTACAGTCCCATCGGTTATTACAAGCAACCGGAAAAATCCGCTGAAACATTTATGCAGATCAACGGTGAGCGCTACGTCAAGACGGGCGATCGCTGCACAGTGCGCGACGATGGCATGCTGATATTGCTGGGCCGCGACAGCACGGTGATCAATACTGGCGGTGAAAAAGTCTACACGGTGGAGGTGGAACGGGCGCTGATGGACCACCCGGTTATTTCCGACGCACTGGTCGTGGGCGTACCCCATCCCCGCTTCGGCAATATGGTGGTCGCCGTGGTCGAGGGTAGCGGCTTGAACGCCAACACCATCGACGTTCCTGAAATCCAGGAAGCCACTCGCCAGATCCTGGCGGACTACAAAGTGCCCAGACAAATCTTTGCCATTGAATCCCTGCAACGGGCAGCCAATGGCAAACCCAACTACCCTTTTGTAACCCAATACGCAAAACAACAACTGGAAGGATAATAATATGTCTCAATCAGATGGACAGCTTGTAGGAAAGGTGGCGGTTGTCGTCGGCGCCTCCGGCGAGAAAAATTTCGGTTCGTCGATCGCCCGTCGCCTGGCCAAAGCCGGTGCCAAGGTGGTGGTGTCGGCGCGCCGGGTAGAACCGCTGCAAGCCCTGGCTGAGGAAATTGGTGGCATGGCGGTGGCTTGCGACGTCACCGACGAATCACAAATAGAGAACCTGTTTCAGAGTACCAAGCAAGAGTACGGCCGTGTCGACATCGCCGTGAACAGTGCTGGCGGCATGGGCGGCGGGCCCATCGCTGAGGTCACCGCAGAAGATATGTTGCCCACCTTGCAAGTCAGCTTTATGGGCGCGATCTTGATCTTCAAGCACGCCGCTGCGGTGATGGACGACGGCGGCTCCATCATGACCATCTCTTCACTAACAGCACGACTACCCGGGCCAGGCTTAGGCATCTACGCCGGCGCCCGCGCCGGTATCGACTATGCTCTCAAGGTCGCTGCTATTGAGTACGCTGAAAAACGCATCCGCTTCAATTCGATTGCCGCGGGTCTCATTGAAACCGATATGACCGCCGGCTTGTTCGCTACCCCAGGCGTGGTAGATATGTTCACCCAGGCTATCCCCGCGGGCCGGATGGGCACCGTCGAAGACATCGCCGAAGCCGCACTATGGCTGGCGGACGACAATGCCTCAGGCTTTGTAAATGGCCAGCTGATTGATCTGGCCGGTGGCCAACAAATGGGTAAACTACCGGGTTAATCTAACGGAGGAAATGCATGGACTTAGGCATTGCTGGCAAAAAGGCCATCGTCAACGGCGGCAGTGCCGGACTCGGCCGCGGTGCCGCCCTGGCCCTGGCGCGGGAAGGCTGCGAAGTTTATATTTCCGCACGTAATGAAGAACGCCTGAACAATGCCGTCACAGATATGGCCGCTGCAACCGGCGCCACGGTAATTGGCATCTGCGCTGATCACTCCACGGTCGAGGGACGCGAGAAAATACTTGCCGCCTGCCCCGAGCCAGACATCCTTATTGGCACCTGCAGCCCGCCTCCCATGTCCGGGAATTTTCGCGAAGTCAGTGTCGAAGACTGGCAGCAACACCTGGCAGTAGGGCTTATCAGTCCGGTGGAATTTATGAAAGCCGTTGTCGATGGGATGGCCGAGCGTGGCTTTGGCCGCATCGTCAATATCACCACCGGTGCGGCCAAGTTTCCCGCCGAAGTAAGGGTGCTTTCAGGCCCGCCGCGAGCAGCGCTATCCAATTACACCACCGCCATCGCCAAAACCCTCGCCAAGCACAACGTGGTCATCAACAACCTGCTGCCAGGTATGCACCACACAGCCGCCACCGAGAAGAACTTCGGAGAACGGGCCGCCGAACGGGGTGTCAGCTACGATGAGTTGGTGCAGGAATGGATCGACTACTGGCGTATTGGTGCCAATCGCTTTGGCGATGCAGAGGATTTTGGCGCACTTTGTGCCATGCTATGTTCTAGCCAGGTAGGTTTCATGGTGGGTCAGGATATCGTCGTCGATGGCGGCATGGGCTCCTCGACTTTCTAAACAGGAGACATACGCAGCAGAGCGGAGAAGTAAAATGATTATAGTAAACTACGCGAGTGCAGCCATAATCTGTGGCCTATTGTTGGCGTGTGGCTCTGACGAGTCCGCTGAAGAATCCGGGGGGGTCATTCCTCAGCACCAACTCGATGCCCTCGAGAAAGCCAAAGGCGTCGAGGCAATGATGCAGGAAGCTGACGATCAGCGCAGAAAGGAAATGGAAGAAAAAGGCATCTAAACAGGTAGCAAATATTTTTGATTAAGAAGCTGGAGGCAGGCTTACGCCTGCCCCCAGGTAGAACGTAGTTCAGATTACTCTGCGGGAATCCCGCCGTCGCGCACCAGCCGTGTGGCGTAGACACGCGGGCTGTTGCAGGACACATTGCCGCGGAATATTTCCGCGCCTTTCACATAGCCCTGACCATTGGTGAAGGATTCAAAGTCAGCACCCACTGAGTGGAAGTCCGGATGGCCGACGACCACTTTGTAGTCGTAGTCAATATCACCCATACCCCAGGCGGGATACCACACCCAGGCACCCGCCTTGGAACCTGTGGCGGCCATATGCGCGCCCCACTCCTTTTCCATCGCAAGGCCATCAAGCCCGGTCTTGCCTTCAGCTAGAGTACAGTCAGTAAAGATGGTCACGCTGGTGGCACTGGGCCAGTCCATCGGTGCCTTGACGTTGGTCGAGGCGGAGCTGCTGTGCATGGGACAGTCGACCACCTTGAAAAATTCCGCATTCATGGCGGCACCATCTCCGAACACCGATTGTTGCTCATTAGCACCCATAGCTGCGCCGTCTGCCCAGGCACCGACCCAGCCGACATCCATCTCATAATCGCCACCATTGGTGTAGTGAGGCACCAGGGTCCAGGCGGTATAGGCCGCGGCGCCATTGTCATCCATCCATGTGTTCCACTTGTCGATCACCCGCTGCAGGTCCTTGTAAGATTTGCCCTTCAGGTAATTGCAGCTAAACACCTCCACCGGCACAAAGCGTGGCGGCGTATCATCCTGGGCGACTGCGGACGTGCTCCCCAGCATAGGCAGGGCGGCTAGCGCCGCGATTGTTGTTAGTATTTTTCTCATTTTTTGACATCCTTTGTTTAGAAAAATTTGTGAGTTTTGCCACCACCATGGTCAAAGCGGCTGCACTTAAAGACACATCCTCGACTAGCCCGGCTTTTCTTAGCATTCGCTAGTGAGAGTTAAAGAATAGTTGGTTTACGCTTACCCGCTCGAAAATGGTCAGTAATATTTATACGAATTTGTGCTTAATAAAAATCTGCTAATAGACAAAATACATAACATTGAACGGAGCTGATCGCCTAAAAACTCAGGTAGGGCCTGACATGATGAAGAAACATCTGAACCTTGGGCGGGGTTTGTAAGCGCTGGGGATAGACGGCATAGATAGATGCCGACGGCGTTCGGTACTCATTTAAAATGGGGACTAAATGGCCTTGATGAATCTCAGTCTCCACCGAATCAGAGGGCAACAGCGCGATACCCAGTCCCTGCATCGCTGCGCTTTTAATGGCGGTGACGCTATTGGCCACCAGGCTACCTTTGATATCAACGGTTTCGATGTCGCCGTCTTTTTCCAGCATCCAGGTGTAATTGATGTCACCCGGGCCGAATTCCCATATGAGACAGCGATGCGCGCCAAGGCCGGCGATGGTTGCGGGCGTATCACAACGTTGAAGGTAATCCGGAGCTGCCACCAGGCGCGCCCGGACTTGCCCCATCTCCCGCGCGACATAACGCTCATCAAAACGAGCCCCGAAACACAGCGCGAGATCAAAGCCCTCCTCAATGATGTCGATCAGATCCTCCGCCGTGTGTAGCTGAATCACCAGTGAAGGATACAACTCGGCAAAACCTGAGATGAATTCACGCATGAGTCGTTCACCCACCAGGGGAATGGCGCTAACCCTTAGCACGCCTTCCACTGCTCCCTTGAGCTGGGCAACGGTCTGCTCTGCCTCCCGGGCGCTCTGACTGATTTGCCGACAGTGGGGCAGTATGGCACGCCCCTCTTCCGTCAAGCGGAGCTTGCGAGTCTGCCGGTGCAACAGGCGCACACCGTAATACTGCTCAAGAGCATGCAGCTGCTTACTGACGGAAGATTTTGCCACGCCCAAGCGCTCCGCCGCCTTGGTAAAGCTGCCAGCGTCGATGACGGCGGCAAAGCAGAGCATTTGCTGTATATGCTGGTTTGATTTCATGAATCCCGGTATTTGTTTCCGTGTGGAAACCATTGGTTTCTTTACGGGCATATTATAGCCGGATTAGAAACAAGTACACTGATTGCCATTCGGAAACATTACCAGCGGGAGCATAGAAATGAATATTGCCACCGATACATTGCCGGATTTGTTCAGCAAGGCAGGGCGCAACTACGAAGAAACCGGCTATGAACAATGCTGGTATCCGCTGATGAAATCTGAGCAACTCAAAAGCGGACAGGTGTTGGGCCAAAATTTTCTCGATGGCCGCATCGTTTTGTACCGCGATTCCGCGGGCAGCGTCCGAGCAATGACGGCCTACTGTCGACATATGGGCTGTGACCTGGCGCTGGCGGATCTGATGGGTGACGAAATACGCTGTCCGTTTCACCACTGGCGCTACGGTCCGGATGGGTCCTGCACCCACATTCCCAGTCTTGACGATGACAGTAAAATCCCCTCCCGTGCCCGGCTGTTCAGCTACCCCACGGAAGAGCGCCTGGGACTCATCTGGGTTTTCAACGGCGTGGAGCCCCTGTACCCGGTGCCCAGCTTTGAAGCACAGGTGGACATGTCCAATACCATTTACCGCGTGTTCGAGAATGACGAAGAATTTCGCGCCGATCCCTGGTGGATCTTTACCACCAATGCCTTCGACTTTCAGCATCTGCGTTTCGTACACGGCCTGGAAGAAGAATTCGCCATGCTCAAGGACATTGAGCTGGACGTGACCGACCACAGTATCGGTTATGCCGAGGGCGCTATCACTGTCTGGGGAATCAACTGCACAGTCGGTATCGCACCACAACGGAATATGGTGGGAGGGGGAACCCCGCTGGGGAATGGTCGCCGACGGGGATTCCGAATTTACTCCGCTAACATCGGCGATGGCAGCCCCGCAGCCGTCGAACAAGCAGAGGAAGCTATTCAGACAATTTACGAACATGAAACACGCATCATCCTGGATGAAGATGTGCCCATAGTGCAGGATTTGAATTACCAGGCTGGCGGCTTTCTGGTGCCCGCGGACAAGCAGCTGGCGACCTACCTACGCTATGTTCACGATTACCCCCGCATTCGTATGGCAGAGTTGATCCAACTGGCGGAAGAGCAATAAGCAACGCAGACGTCTACCCAAGAAGGGGGTCAGGTTTCGTGAAACCAAAACAGATTCAGCTGACAACAAGACCTTGTCGTGTTCTTTTAATATCGGTAGGCATTGGCCTGAGTACCGCTTGCGGCTGTGTGCAAGCCGCCAGCGAGAGGATCCTGCAACTGGAAGAAGTGTTGGTGACCGCACAAAAACGCGAAGAATCGTTGCAGGAAACACCAATTTCCATCACCGCCTTTTCACCGCAGATGTTGGAACAATTGGGAATTAATGCGCCCCATGAGGTCGCTGATTTCACGCCCAATTTGATTGCCGATGTCAAACCCGCGACCAGTATCCAGGCAACCTATGCCATACGGGGTTTTGGTCAAGGCGAATCATTCGCCGAACCGCGAGTGGCGGTCTACCTGGATGGCATTTACACCGCCGCTGGGCCGGCCTTCGACCTGGTAGATCTGGAGCGCATGGAGGTGCTGCGAGGGCCCCAGGGCACCCTCTTTGGTCGCAATACCGTGGGTGGGGCGATCAATGTAATCACCGCACGACCTGCAGAAGAATTTGGTTTCAAGCAGCAGCTCAGTTTCGGCAACAGAGGTTACTGGCGTTCGGTGACTTCGGTTGATGTGCCGCTAGCGGATGCATTGCAGACAAAATGGACCTTCCTGAAAACGGAGACAGATGGCTGGGCCAACAACAATTTTGTCGGCGCAGGCGTCGAGAAAGATCTGGGCGGGGATGATACCGAGGCCTACCGTGTAGCTGCTCGCTGGCAGGTCACCGAAGCCATCACCTTGGACTACAGCTATGACCACACCGACGTCGATTTTGTACCTCTGCCCGGACAGTTAAGTTACATCGATCCCAGCTTGCCGGGAAACTTTGACGGCAGCTATGAGCAAGCGGCTGCCAATGTTGATGACCAGCGTCGCGGAGAATTTGACCTGGACAACGCCGTGACAGATACCAGCAAGAATCGCGGTCACAACCTGGTCATAAGTTGGGAACTCGATAGCGTGACCTTGAAGTGGTTGAGTGGCTTCCGGGATAGCCAGTCCACGTTTCCCAATGACCTGGACGGCGGTGCCTACCTGACAACCTTGTCCCATTCGGAACCTCCCTCCTTATCGGACAGCGATAGCGAATCCCACGAATTGCAGGCAGTGGGCAGTTGGGGCGGGCGTTTTGACTACGCAGTCGGCCTGTATTACTGGGAATCTGAAGGTGACAGTGAAAACCGGCAAGTCGGTGGTTTCCCGGCGTTTCCTCCGTTTATCTTTTCCTTTTTCACCGACGCACTCAATACTTTCGAGAACGACTCTACCGCGGTATACGGCCAGTTCACCTACACCCCAGACATTTTGGAAGACCGCCTGCGCCTGACCCTGGGCGGCCGCTATACCGAGGACACGCGGGCAGCATCGATACCGAACCTGGATGCCGCTGGCAAGTCTGATTTCGACAATTTCAGCCCCTCGGGCAGTGCCGATATGCAATGGACACCACAACTGAGCAGCTACTTCAAAATATCCCAGGGCTACACCGCAGGCGGCTGGAACAATCGCGCGTTTAACGCAGAAAGCTTCGCCGTTCCCGTCGATGAAGAAAATGTGACCAGCTATGAAGTGGGTATCAAATCACAGTGGCTCGATCAGCGTATCAGGCTCAATGCAGCCGTTTTTTACAACGATTTTACCGATCAACAAATATCCCAATTCCTGGCCGGCGCAGACGGGTTCACTTCGATTACCGTCAACGCGGCCGAATCTACCATGCAGGGGTTTGAGCTGGAGATACTGGCTGTTCCGAGCGAGGGCTTAACCCTTAATCTCGGCTGGGGGTACCTGGATGCAGAATTCGAAAAGTACGAAGCAGTGGGTCCAGAGACGGAAGAGCTGGTGGATGTCTCCGACACGACAGTAGCGCCCTACGCCCCCGAACACACCGTCAACGCGGGCCTGCAATACCAGTTTCCCGCCTTTGGCTTTGGCAGGCTAACGGCGCGATTGGACGGCAGTTATCGCTCCAAGTCCTTCTCCAATATTTTCAAAGACAGGAACGAGTTCACCACCCTGGACAACCGTTACCTGTTGAATGCGAGAATTGGTTTGCATGCCTTACCCTGGGTTAGCCAGGGTGACTTACGAATCGCCATCTGGGGCAAAAATCTAACCAACGAGAAATACAGGCAGAGCTCAATTCACTTCGGCCCGCTGGGATTTGCCACCGTGACCTACGGCAAACTGCGTAGTACCGGGGTGGATATTATTTATGAATATTGAGAATGCGATCTGTCCTGGTGGTGCGGCGCGAACGACACAGAGCTAACGTAAAAGAATTTACTTCTTTAGCGGCCGCCGTCCCTCGATATAGTCATCAATCAATTCGTGATAGCGACTGAGCCGGCTTTCCTGCCCCGACAAGTAGGCACCCTTATAAGCTCTTGAACGAAATCCAGCCTGCTGCCCCGGCATGATCTGCAGGTCCTGGTCGATGGTTATGCCCATGTCGTGATCACCGTACTCAAACACCTGGTGCTCCACATCGGTGTCGCGCTCCACCACGTTGGCGGTGGTGCGCACCGGCGCGGTTTCTCCCTCGGGCTGACTGGCATACCACCAGTTGTCAAAAATGCATTGCTCGGGGTCGGTGGGATGGGGCCGGGCCCGCAGGAAATGAAAACCGTCTGACCACAGTGATACCGCGAAATTGGGGAACAAGGTGTAATGCAAGGCATCGGTTAATTGTTCATCGGCCATATGGGCGTAGTGTTCATAGCCGCGTTTTGCGCCCACCCGGCGCTTGGCCTCCTGCAGGGCGACCCGGGTATCCTCGCCGCGGTGTCGAAAGTCGAGCGGTTCCAATTCCCATTCGCGCATCACGCTGGCCAGGGGCTCGCCAATATAGCCATCGTTGTCCACGGTCGGGCCGGCATAGCCGCCGCGCATGATCATACGGTTATGGCCCTCGTCCGAAAGGTCGAAACGGGTGTTCTTGTAATTGGTATCAATACCCGGGTGAAAGCGCTTCTTCTCGGCCTCGCTGCCCCTGGCACGATGCACCGTGGACACGTGATAGGACTCGTTGAAATTATCGAGAATCACCTTCCAGTTGAAGGGCACGGTGGCGGTGCCGGCAAAATAGCGCTTCCACTTTTCAATGCCATAGCCCTCCCAGTCATCCCAGATCGGGCCCAGGAATTCGCGCAAGCCGACACAATCCGGGTCCATGTTGATCCAGATAAAGCCGGCGAAAGTTTCGCAGCGCACCTGCTCCAACTTGAGTTTGCCGCAGGGGTCGCCCTGGGGGAAGTCGTCGGCGTCTTGCACGTAGTCGAGCTCGCCGTCCCGGCTCCAGGCCCAGGCGTGGTAGGGGCAGATAAAGCGGTTCACGTGGCCCTTGGGCTCGGTCACCAGTTTGTTACCCCGGTGTTGGCAAATATTGTAGTAGCTGCGGATTCTGCCATCGTCCTGGCGCACCATCAGGAAGCTCTCGGGGCCGACATCTTCGCGTTGCCAGTTGCCCGGTTCGGGCATTTCTTCCTCTCTTCCCAGCAACAGCCAGACCTTGGTCCACATGCCCTCCCACTCTTTGTCGAAGAACTCCTTCGAGGTATAGCGGTAGCCTTCCAGCGAGTGACCACGCAGCTGCTGGTTGGGCCAGTCGGGGAGTGTTTTCATATCGCTCACGGCTGTTCTCTTGAAAAAACCTAAGCTTAGCAAATAGTTGCTATAACGCCGCTGACAACTGACTACATTGGGCCGCGGCGGCTGTGATATAAGTAGACACGCATTAACCAACCACGGTTTTCATATGTCCAGTCAATATCTCAGCGATCGCACGGCCCTGCAGGATGTCATGCTGCGCTATGCCGCGGGTGTCGATGACCGCGACTACGACATGTATAAATCCTGCTTCACTGACGATGTTGAAGTGCTGGATTTCGGAGCGCAGACCGTGCGGGGACTGGATGCCTGGATGGACTACGTGTGGGCTGCACTGGAAAAATACAGTTCCAGCCAGCACATGCTGGGGCCGCAATTGGCCACCATTGACGGCGACACTGCCCACACCCGCAATGACCTACAGGCCCTGCACTATTTCAAGGAGGGCGAGCATGACACCTTTACCTTGTGGGCCACTTACGTCACTGATATGCGGCGCGTCGACGACGAGTGGAAGATATTTCGCCATCGCCTGGTCACCCGGGGCAGCCAACTGAAATAGTATTGCCCAGCTGCAAGGCTTCATTTGCCGTTACCTCTACTCACCTTTAAAGACGGGCTTGCGGCCCTCTTCTGCCGCCTTAATACCCTCAGCGTGATCTTCGCTGGCGCGGGTCACCACCATGTGGGAGGAAATCATATCGAGGTGGGTGTTGAGATCCATCTGCAGGCTCTGCCTGACGGCCCGCTTAATCATCCGCAGGGCGATGGGCGCATTCTCGGACACTTTCCGGGCCCACTCGACGCTGCGTTCCATCAGCTCGTCATCCGCAAAAACCTTGTTGAGTAAACCCATCTGCAAGGCTTCGCCGGAACCAAACGGCTCGGCAGCGAGGAACAATTCCAGCGCTTTTGATTCACCGACAATCCGCGGCAGGTACCAGGTGCCGCCATTGCCCGGCACCAGGCCAAAAGCCGCATAGCTGACTCGGAAGCTTGCGGAGTCGGCGGCAAAGCGAAGATCGCACTGCAGGGCCAGGTCCACGCCGGCTCCGGAGGCCAGGCCGTTGATCACCGCGATCACCGGCTTGTCGATTTCTGCGAGTTTGCGCGGAATTTTATGCAACTGGTCCCAGAACTGCGCCTTGATCTGCACATTATTGGGCGTGGTATGGGCGCCCAGCTTGCTGACGTCCCCGCCGCGACAGAAGGCCTCACCGGCACCGGTCACAATAATGACATCGACGTCGTCACTGGATTGACATTGCACCAGGGCATCGAAATACGCATCGCGCAGCTCGACATTGATGGCGTTGCGCAATTCTGGCCGGTTGAGGGTAATGGTGGCAATTTTGTTGCTTACATCCAGCAATACGGTGGAACTCATTGTTTGTCCTCCAGCCGGGGTACGCCCCAGGGCTTGTTAAGTAGATCCACCAGGAAATAAGGCAAGTTAATCGCCAGGCGGCCCAGCACCACCACTTGCCAGGGAAAGGTAATCCGGCCCTTGTTGCGGGCCAGACCTCTGGCGATGATCTTCGCCGCTTTGTCCGCAGGAATAATGAACGGCATTTTGCGGGTGATCATGCCGCTCTGCACATAGCCGGGGCAGATCACACTGACACCAATGCCCATGGCCCGAAAAGTCCCGCGCAGGGATTCACCATAGGCTTTTATCGCCGCTTTCGAAGAGGAATAGGCGGGCGAGCGGCCGGTACCCAGGTAGCCCATGATGGAGCTGACAATGGCCACCTGGCCATTGCGTACCGGGTAAGGTTTACGGGCCGCCATCAACTCCAGCGCCGGGTGAACCGTATTGAACACACCATCGACGTTGATGCGATAGGACTCCACCGCCGCCGCATGTAACTCTTCAACCCGTGTCGCGCCCAGCGCCACCCCGGCATTGGCGATGACCAGGTTGAGCGGGCGGATACGATCGCTGCCCACAATCCATTCACGCAGGCCTGTTTCATCGGTAACGTCGCCAATCCAGGTACGCACATCGGCCCCCAACTCACGGCAGCTGTCACCTACCTGGTCCAGGCGCGCTTGGTTGCGACCACTGATAAACAGGGTAATGCCCGGCCCGGCGTAGTGCTGTGCCAGGGCCTGGCCGATACCGCTGGAGGCGCCAGTAATCAGGATACTCTGGGGATTGTCATAGCGTGCCACTCAGGCCGCCGCCTCTTCAGAGAAAATCTCCTGCAGGAAGGACAGCATGGCATTCCAGGAACGCCGATCTGCCGACTCACTGTACACGGCTCCGAACGCGGGATCATTGGCGCCGGTGCGAGTGAAGGCATGTACGGTGTTGCCATAGGCGTGCAACTGCCAGTCGACCCCGGCGCTATTCATTTCCTCTTTGAAGGCAGCGACCTGCTCAAGTGGCACCAGCGGATCATCTTCACCGTGCAATACCAGTACCTTGGCATTGATCGCCTCCCCCATGGTGGGATCGGGTGCCATCAGTGCACCGTGAAAACTGATCACCCCGGCTATATCAGTACCGCCACCGCGGGCCAGGTCGAGTACACACAAACCACCGAAACAATAGCCCATGGCGGCGATATTAGCGGTATCTGCATCGGGAATGGTTTTGGCTGCAGCGACAGCGGCCTGCATACGACGCGCCAACAACTTGCGATCCTCCATGAACGGTTGCACCGTGGGCATCATCTCCGCCATGTCGGTCAGGGTCTTGCCCTCACCGTAGACATCCACCACCAACGCGATATAGCCCTCCGCGGCCAGGCGCTCGGCCTTGTCGTGCACCTCCTGTATCACCCCATCCCAGGCCGGCGTAACCAGCACCACCGGCGCCGGAGTACGTGATTCCTGCCGGTAGTAAGTGCCCTTACACAACAGTTCACCATCGTAATAGTCCAGGTCAGTACCGCTAACAGCCATGTTTGTCTCCGTTGAATGTAATCCGGTAACAGTAGCAGATTGCCTCCCGGGCATGTTGCCGACTGTAAACGTCTAAGCCCGTTGCGTGGGGTAGACTCGGCGCACATCTGAAGAAGGAGCCACACTATGAAACCCTGGCCAGACAATGCCTTCCTGCAAGGCTACTACGAACCCCTGACCGCCGAGTGCACCGCACCAGACCTGGTCATCGAAGGAGAAATACCCAAAGACCTGAACGGCACCTTCTACCGCAATGGCCCCAATCCGCAGTTCCCGCCGGAGCGGGAATACCACTTCTTTACCGGTGACGGTATGGTGCACGCCTTCAACTTCGACAACGGCAAGGTCAGCCATATGAATCGCTGGGCCCGCACCGCCCGCTTCGAAATTGAAAAAAAGTTGGGTGGTTCCTATTTCAGTGGCATGAACCCGCTGGAAACTGATCCCAGGCTGCTCGATTTTGTCCTCACAGACAAGGAGGGCGTGGCCAACACCTCTATCATCTGCCACGGTGCTCGCATGTTATTGCTGGAAGAGGGACACCTGCCCTTCTCCATGGACCCGGACAGCCTGGAGTCCCACGGCGCCTGGGATTTTTACGGCAAGCTCAACACCACCATGACCGCCCACCCCAAGGTCGATCCGGTCACCGGTGAAATGGTGTTTTTCGCCTATATGGCGACGGGGCCGTTCAGCGACGATATGGGCCTGTACAAGGTGGATAAAGACGGTTACATGACCGAATCCCACGTGTTCAAAGCGCCCTACTCGGCCATGGTGCACGATTTTGTGGTGACCGAGAATTACATCATTTTCCCAATATTGCCGCTGACCGGGGACCTTGAAAGAGCCATGGTCGGCGGTGCGCCCTTCGCCTGGGAGCCGGATAAGCCCGCCTATGTCGGCGTCATGCCACGCACGGGCACACCGGAGGATATCCGCTGGATAGAGGCGGACCCCTGCTATGTCTTCCACTATATGAACGGCCACGACAAAGACGGCGTCATTACTCTGGAAGCCTGCCATTTTGATCATCCACCGCTGTTTCCGACGGTGGATGGTGAGCCCACCGCCATTATCCATCCGCGCATGAATCGCTGGACCCTGGATATGAACCTGGATTCGCCGCGGACCCACCAAGAGTACATTGGTGAGAACGGCGCCGAGTTCCCGGTCATCGACCCGCGCTACGCCATGCAGGCGTATACCCACGGCTGGTACACCTCCACCGATCGGACCATTCCGGCACCGATTGACGATTCCGACTGGGTCTACAACACCATCGAACACTTCAACGTGAAAACCCATGCGGTGGATCGCTACGCCTTCAGCAATGGTTATGTCAGTGAACCAATGTTTGTGCCCCGTGATGGGGCCGGCGAAGGGGAAGGCTACGTGTTGTCCGTGGTCTACAACCAGGACACTAATATGTGTGTGTTTGACGCCCAGAACATCAGTGCCGGCCCCATGGGCCGGGCCAAAGTTTCGCACCGGGTACCGGTGTGCTTCCATGGCACTTGGAAACCCGCCTAGCCTAAAAAGCAGTCAGTACCCTTTAAAGGCTTTATATTAAAGGGTACTGACCCCTATTTTTTCCTTCACACTAAGAAACTCCGGCTCACAAGAGGGGTTCTCCACGCGCTCAAATTGGTGCTAAGCTCAATAGGATAAGTCTAAAAACCATGAGGTATGAGTATGTACAATCGCAATCTTCGTCCTATCGCCGCGGCCGTTATCCTGGCTGGCCTGTCTTCAACCGCCTACGCCCAATTGGAAGAGGTTATTGTCACCGCCCAGAAACGCATGGAGTCCGCGCAGGATGTGCCGATCGCGGTAACCGCCTTTGACAGCGAAGCCTTGGCGGCCAAGCAGATCACCACTTTTAGCGACCTGCGTTTTGCAGCACCCAACGTGACGGTGCAAAAAACCAACTTCAGCAGTACCAATTTCCAGATACGCGGCATCGGCCGTTCGCTGACAGCTGCCTCGGGTGATGACGGGGTTGGTATACACGTCAACGAAGTGCCAGTTCTCAGCCCGCGCCTGTTTGAAACCGAGTATTTCGATGTGCAGGCACTGGAAGTGCTGCGCGGACCCCAGGGCACCCTGTATGGTCGCAACTCAACTGGCGGTGCCGTCAATATGATGACCGAAACGGCGAAGACTGATGAGTTTAGTGGCAATCTTGAAGGTCAATACGGCGACTACGACCACAAGAAAATCAATGGCCATATCAATATCCCGCTGAGCGATCGCTTTGGTGTGCGTTTCGCAGGCCTGTGGCTGGAGCGGGAAGGCTACACCGAGAATCTGTACACCGGCAACGATGTCGATGGCCGTGACCAGTACGCCCTGCGAGCCTCCTTTGCCTGGGAGCCCACTGACGATACCACCGTGGACTTAATGGTTTCCTACTTCGAAGAAGAAAGCACCCGCACCCGCAGCCAGAAAACCATGTGCAAAAATGAGCCCACTGGATTGCTGGGTTGCGCACCTGATGGACTCGATTTTGATTTCCCCCACCCCAACGCCCAGTGGACGCAACTGTTGGCGTCAACCGACGTGCTGGGCCCCTTCGGTATCTATGAATCAGGCACCAATGTACGCGCTTTCAACCCAGCCGACCTGCGTGAAGTGTCTTCGGAATTTGATCCCACCTACGAATCCGATGAAACGCTGGTGACCCTGAGCATTGGTCACTCCTTTGATCGGCACACCATCAATTTCGTCGGTGGTTACCAGGACACCTTCGTTGAGTCGGAAATGGATTACCTGTGGAGCAAGAATGACCCCGTAGAACTGTCACCGCTGTTGCAGGCGATCGCTCCGTTAAACTACGAGACCTTCTGGGCGGAAGGCAACGTCCCCATTTCAGCAAAATCGGAAAATGGTACTGGTTCGATCGGTGGACACATCAAGTATAGCGGCGACAGCCTCGAAGCCTATGACAATTCCCGCGCTGAGAACGAACAGTATTCCATGGAGTTCCGAGTGGCCTCTGAATACGATGGCAACCTCAACTGGCTGGCCGGTGCCTTCTATATGGAGGCGGAAATAGCCACCCAGTACTACGTATTTGCCAATGGCTTTGACTATCTGACCGCAGTAGTACCACCTCTAACTGCAGGTATGGACGGCTACGGCTGGGTGGCACCGCAATTCAGAAACGCAACCCCCCAATATGACCTGACCTCACAGGCGCTATTTGGTGAGGTTTATTACAATTTCACTGACGCCATAAAGCTGACCCTGGGATTGCGTTACACAGAGGATGAGAAGGAAGTTACCAGCCAACAATTGATACTCAACAGCGACGAGAACGGCGATCGCATATTTCAGAAGGTGGGCGCCGACGAGGTGATCGATATCGGCTTCCTAGAGCAAAAGGACAAGTGGGAGGAGTTCACCGGCCGCGCCGTGATTGATTGGGCTTATTCCGACGATGGCATGGCGTATTTCTCCTTCTCAAGAGGTTACAAGGGGGGCGGTTTTAACCCGGCCTTCGATCCCATCGACTTCCCGGGCGCCAACGAAGATTTTGAGCCCGAGTTCATCAACGCCTTTGAAATTGGCAGCAAGAATATCCTGCTGGATGGCACTTTGCAGGCCAATGGCTCAATCTTTTTCTACGACTATGAAGACCTCCAAACCACCAAGATTATCAACCGCTCTTCTTTCAACGAAAACATCAATGCGGATATCTTCGGCATCGAAGCTGAACTGGCCTGGGCGCCCAACGAAAACTGGCTGCTCAATGGTAATTTCGCCTACCTGAAGTCAGAAGTCGTGGACTTTCAGGATGTTGACACCCGCGATCCCACCAACAGTCAGGCCGATCAAACCCTGATCAAAGACGCAGCCCTCGCCACCAACTGTGTTGTCGATATGCCCGTGGCTGAATTTGAGGCACTGGATGTCGGCGGCCAGTTTAATAGCTGTTCCGGCCTGACGGCGCTGGGTTTGCCCGTCAGTGACGGTGTCGATATCGACCTGGATGGCAACGCCCTACAGAATGCACCCGAGTATTCCTTCAGCCTCGGTGCCCAGTACACCTTCTTCCTGCCACAGAATCACACCCTGGATCTGCGGGTGGACTACTACTGGCAGGATGACATGTACGGCCGCTCGTTCAATAAGCCAGTGGACAAGATCGAGTCCTGGGATGTCTGGAATGCCCAGGCCAACCTGATGTCAGCGGACGCTAGCTGGTACGTACGGGCCTATGTGAAGAACCTCAAGGACGACGATCACCTGGTGGGTCAATACCTGACCGCCGCGTCTTCTGGTTTGTTCACCAACGTGTTCAGTATCGAGCCGCGCACCTATGGCATCGCACTGGGTTACAACTGGAACTAGGACTGAGCCAGGGAAGCAATCTTCAATCGTGTAAGGTGGATGCGGGAGATTTTCCACTCCCCATTCACCTTCACGTAGTCCTCGTGATAGTGACCCCAGCCCTCAATCGCGGCACCGGGTAATTCGACCCGGTCATACATAGCCCAGATTCCGGTCGCGGACTCTGGGCTTTTTATTGTTATCTCCGGCGTGTGACCCTGGTGCACCGTCAGCACGTCGGCCAATATCTCCCGGTTAACCGCGACGATTTCATCGGCCGAACTGAACTCAAAGCTCTGCCCTTCCTCGCCATCAAATTTGCCGGTGAAGTCATCGCTAAACACCTCGCGCCACAGGTCCCATTGCTTGGTGTCCAGGTAGCGGAAGTACCTGGCTTTCAATGCTTCGATTGCCCTGATGTCATCCACAGTTCACCTCGAACTATTGATTTCGAACAACGTAATTTCACTGCGCGTGCCCAGGCGCATGGTCGGCCCCCAGGTGCCGGTGCCCGAAGACACATACAGGTGGGTGTCGCCCTCCCGGAACAAACCCGCCGACATTTCGAATACCTGGTCGACGATAAAGTTGAAGGGCACAATTTGGCCATTGTGGGTGTGGCCGCTAATCATCAGGTCAACGCCAGCCGCTGCTGCATCGGCCAGGCCGCGTGGGCGATGGTACAGCAGCAGCACAAATTTCTCCCGCAACACCTCGATTCGATTGAGCTGTTTCTGCACCTGCAGGGGGTCTTCCTTGTCATCAATGCCAATAACCTGCAGCGCCCCAGCGTCAATGGCCCGGTCCCTGAGAACCTGCACGCCCAGGTTTTCCAGCCGCCTGACAATGTCGGGCAGGTCTTCGTATTTCTCGTGGTTGCCTATAGAAAAGTAGATGGGCCCATCGAAATCCTTAAGCGCTGAGAGCCGCTCTTCCCCAATACCCGGCGCATCGACAAAGTCACCGGTGATGCAAAGAAAATCCGGGTTCAATGTATTCACACTGTCCATTACCCGCTGCAGGAAATGACTGCTGCGAGAACCGATATGTACATCGGTGATCTGCACAAAGCGCACGGGATCTTGCAGCTTGGGGCTCAGCAGGGGCACGGTGACAATGGTCGGTGTCAGTGCGTTATAGACGGCGTAAATCAATAGGGCCGCCGCTATGCCAATCACCCACTGCGCCACCACGGCTGGTGCCAGCGCTGAAAACCCCAACACCGGCTCGGCAATAAGCACCAGTATCAGCACGATCGGGCTGATGCCCAGCCACAGGTCCGCCGCCATCCGAAACCAGAGTGCAAAAACATTGTGCTGGCCGCGCAACCAGACCCGGGCAATGATCTGGCTGAAGAACAGCGGCAGGAAGATGAGCAGCGTCAGCCACAGGCTCAATCCCAGCCAATGGCAGAGGCGCAAGACCGGGTAGGCATAGAGCGGTACATGCAGCGCCAGTACCACCACCACAAATCGCAGCCAGTCGCGGGCGCGAAAATTAGCGGTGGGATTGTTGGGGGCCGCATTGCTCACTGCAGGAATTCGATCGTGATGTGCTGGAACTGGTTATCGGCCATGAGGTAAGTACCGCGGAGCTTTAAAGTCATGGTGTCACCGGCCTCAAACTTCTGACCGAGAAAATCGTCAATAGCCGTCTTGGCCTCGAAGCGATCGGTGATATCGACCACCGCGGTGGTGCCTGAAATTTCAATGTTATCCGGCGTCATCTGGTCGTGAAAGACGGAAATCAAGTAACGGTAAGTATCGAGAATCGTCTCGGCACCTTGGGTTTCCCCCGCGGCAGAGACCATCACCGCATCGTCGGCGTAGAAAGCCTGCAGCGCCTCGGCATCCTCGCTGTTGTAGGTGCGGTAGTAGCTCTCGATAAACGCTTTATCCATGGTCATATCCCGGTGAAAGCCGTTATGCTAACAACTTCAAACCCAGGGTAACAGGATAGGGGAACAGGATAGATGGAACCCGCCAGCCTGGCCTCGGCACTCGGCCTTGCCCTGCTCCCACTACTGACTCACCTGTTCGGCCATGCATCGGAAAAGCGCTATTACCAGTTGGCACTGCGACCCCGGCAGGCCGCTTATATCTGGTGCATCGCCACCTACCCGCTGGTGCATATCGGCTATCGTCATCTTGTCTTTAATTGCCTGCCGCTACTATTACTCGGCTTACTGATCGCCGCCAACAGCCTGCCGACTTTCTGGTTGCTGACAGTCATCGTGGTGCTGAGCAGTGGCTGGGGCACCTGGTTGTTCAGCACCGCCGATCGCGTGGTTGGTGCTTCCGGCCTGGTGTTTGGCTACTGGGGATTTATCCTGACGCGCGCCGCGATCAGCGAAGACACTTTCTGGACCGCGGCGGCCGCCCTCACCCTGATGGTCTATGCCGGCCTCTGGAGCAGCCTCATGAAACTCCGGGGCGGCGTTTCATGGGCCGGGCATTTTTGGGGGCTGGTGGGGGGGATTGGTGCGGCATTTTTAGTGATTTAAGGGGTCAGAGGAGTGTGGATATCGGGGTCGGAGGTGATGTGGATAACTTTGCTTTTCAAGTTATCCACACTCCTCTGACCCCCTAATTCCCCGGCGTGTACCAAATGGGAGAAGTATAAGCCCGATCCTGGATCGACATCTTCACGGAATCCGGGAAGACATCGCCAAACGCCTTGGCATCAAAGGCCTGCCAGGAGGGGGTGGGAATTTCCAGCACGCGGGCGTAGTAGAACGCGCGCTGCTGGGGATCAAATTCGGGATCAGTCCACACCACGCGCAACTCGGGGTCACCGATATCGTTGGTGTAAGTGGCGCTCTTCACGTCCACAGTGTTGCCCACCGGCTTCACCTTACCGCGGCGATTAATGCGGCGGCCATCGGATACCGCCACGTTGTAAACCTGCTCCTGGGTGTTGCCGGTTGCATCCAGCCAACCCTTCACCACCTGGATGCGATCGAGATTGGCGCCGTCGGGATCTCGCGAAGCGGCCAGCATAAACACGGGCGCTTTGTTATCAGCGCGGGCGGGCAAATCTCCCCCCATCGGTACGCCTTTTTGGTAGCCGATGCGGGCCATGTCGCTGCTGTGAACCTCGCCCTTCTGATACTCCCAACCACCAAAGAAGCGTACGGTCAGACGGGTACCGGTGGTGGCATACACTTCCTTGCGCTCCAGCGCTTCAAACAGGGCGTCGCGGGTATTCTCCTGCGCCCACACCGCCGCCAGGCCAGAGGCCAACTCCTCATAGGCCACCAGCGACAGGGCGTCATCGGTTTGTGATTGCACCACATACTGTTTCCAGCGCTCCGGGTGTGGCTCGCTCTGGCTGAACTTGCCGAAGTAATTCTCTTCGCGGGTGCCAGCAATACCGGTGTGGGAATCTGATGCGCCAATCATGGCAAACTTGAACGGGTTAACGCCGTTCAGTTGTTCCAGTTTCAAACCGTTGCGCAGGGCGCCGCGTGCGTATTCAAATTCCAGCATGTCGTTGGTCTTGGCTTCACGGCCGCCAATGTCGCCCTTGTCCCAGTTGCCGAAATCGGCAAACTCGTCATCCGGGGAGAGCCAGGGGTGTGCCTCGCCGTCGCCCTTGATCTGGGTGACCTCAACAATGGGCTCCCACTTGGCACGGCGCTCCAGGTAGTCTTTGTCGACCGGGCTGCCATCATATTTACTCAGCTTGAACATGCGCCCATTACTGAGATTGCCATTGTGGGGAATGGCCAAAACGTTGCCGCCGGTGTCATTCTCATAGTCCTGCAGGAATGCCCACAGGTCTTCCGGGTCGCCGGAATCAAAAGATGAGAAGGGAATGATCTGGCCGGCCTTGCTGGCGTCGTCTTTGAAGATAACCACCCGGTGCAGGTTCTTGGCATCTTTGGTCATGGTCCATTCATAGCCAATCAACGCGGTGAAATGTCCCGGCTTGTTGAACTGGTCGGCGGTGCTGACTTGCCGCTGCCAGATATTGTTGTTTACCGAGGGCTCATTGAGCGGGTCGATCCCCGGCAGCATGCCGTCGTAGGCCCATTTGCCGAAGGCAGCAAAACCGTCGCCGCTCTGCCAAAGGTCATACACTTCACGACCCCAGGGATTTTCTATAAAGGCTGGCATCGCCTCCTTGATGGCTATCGGCAAACCCAGGCTTTCAGCGTGGTCGGACACCACCAGGAAATCCAGCGGCCGCGAGATGCGGGCTTTGACACCGGTACTGGACGTCACCTCTTCACCCATGGCAAAGCGATAGGCCTGGTCCGGTGTCAGGGTGGTACCAATCATGCCGGCGTCGGTGGAGTACTGGGTGTGCAAGTGGGTGTCGCCCCAGTACACCCTCTCCATACCGGTACGATCAACATAAGGGGAATAGTCTGCAGCCAGGGTGCTTGCAGCCAAAAGCGGGCTCAGTAGCAAAGCCGTCCATTTCATTATTGTTCTCCTGCTGGCGTTGATCAGCGCAAATGATCGGGAATGATGCCCTCCAGTATAGGCTCGCAGGCCTCCCGGGTGGGTGCTGGCAGGGTCACGCTGAGTAAATCAGAGGATCCGTTCAATATGTCAGACACCCGCTTCTGACAATCAGCTATCGGACCTACAATCGCCACCGAACCCGCCAATTCGTCACTGGTTGCCGCCATAGCCGCCTTTGATGCGCCCTCGGCATACGCGGCCTGTACTTCTGCTACATTGTCGGCGTAACCCAAACCGGCCGCGGCTTTCGCGTAGGGGCTGCTGGCCGGACCGTAGTAAACGGCAATGCCAAACTTGAGCATCTGCAACAGGGCGGTGGTGTCATCACCGATCATCAGCTGCATGCCGCCGACGATGGTCACCGCATCGGTATCGCGCCCCGCCGCGGTAGATGCGCTTGAGATGGCCTCTTTGCCCTTTTCGAACCCCGCCATCGGTAGCAGGTTGGGAATCCAGCCATCGGCTTTCTCGCCGCACAGCTTGAGGCTGTTTTCTAACAGGGCCCCATGCCAGATGGGGATGCGATTGCGCAGCGGCTCGAAGCCGAGCTTCACCCCCGCCACCTGGAAGATCTCGCCTTCGTAGGGGCTGCGGTCCCGGTCCCAGATGCGATGGTAAATTTCAATCGTCTCGCGAGTGCGCTGCAGGGGCTTTTCGAAATTGAGGCCGTGCCAACCCTCCACCAAATTCGGTGTGCTACTGCCGAGGCCGAGGATAAAGCGTCCACCGGACATTTCATCGAGAGTGGCAGCAGTCTGTGCCAATACCGCGGGCGAGCGGGAAAACACATTGGCCAGACCAAAACAGACATGAATATTTTCCGTCGCCGCCAACAAGCGATCACACAGGGTGAAACCATCGCGGCCGAAAGACTCGGGGATGCTGACACTGTGGTAGCCGAGTTCATCGGCGAGACGGACAATTTCGACCGCCTCATCCCAGCTGGTCATACGGTCCCAGAGGCCGAGGTTTAATCCGAGGGGTAGTCTTTTTTTCAAGGGGTCAGACTCCTTGATCGAGATGATGAGGGATATCTTTATACCAGAGTTTCAAGGAGTCTGACCCCTTGAAAAGAAAAAAGCCGGGCTGTTTCCAGCCCGGCCTCATTGTAGCTACAGCAGTGACGACTTAATAGAAGTTGTATGTCACCTCTACACCGTAGTGACGGCCTTTGGCTAATGGGGAGAACGTGCCCCCCAGGGGTACCCCACCCAATGTCGCAGGCAGTGAAGTATCGCCACCATGCTTGGCCTCGTCGGTCAGGTTTTTGCCGTAAAGGCCGACAACCCAACTACCGTTGTTGGAGTAAAAATCCAGTCCCGCATCAATAATGTCCTGCTCATTGATGATACCGCGGTTGTTGTCGTTATAGGCCGACTCGTCACGATGCGCATAGCTGCCGCGTGCATTCATGTACCAGTTGCTACTTATATCAACATCCCAACTGAAGGCGAGGCTATAGGTCCATTCCGCAGCGCGGGGTAGATCGAGATCCTTGTCGTGATCATCAACAATGGTGTCACCGTTGAGATCAAAGAACACGTCCTGGTATTCGGGATCAACGTAGCCGATAGAGGCCATCAGCAGGAAGCTGTCTGTTACCGCGAAGGTGCCATCAAGCTCAAGACCCAGGATCTCCGCATCGGCGGTGTTCTTAATGATCTGAACAACGCCAGCAGTAGGATCTGGCAGGTTCACTTCACGCTGCATATCCTGGATTTCATTGTAGAACAAGGCACCGTTCAAACGTCCACGCCCGAACTCAGTCTTG
This sequence comes from Halieaceae bacterium, assembly GCA_965237855.1. Taxonomy (GTDB): domain Bacteria; phylum Pseudomonadota; class Gammaproteobacteria; order Pseudomonadales; family Halieaceae; genus CBDEGK01. The sequence goes on from CBDEGK010000003.1 coordinate 312,370, forward strand.
AAGCCGATTTCATAGTTGTCGACCTGCTCCTCATCGAATGGGCCCGGACCATTGTTAACCAGGTCGCCAGAGGTATTGCGCAGGTTGTAACCACCGGAGCGGAAGCCGCGGGTCCAGTGTGCGTACATTCTGGCATCATCATTAATGTGCCAGGTACCACCCAATTTGGGTGACCAGCTTTCCCACTTCTCATCGTCAGCAAAATCAAATGGACAGGTGCCATCAACGACGTTGCAGGGGTCTTTGGGAACACTCAAAGAGGCGATTTTGACCTCTTTCTCTTCCTCGGTATAGCGAAGTCCGGCGGTCAGTGTGAATGTATCGGTGATGTCGTAATCGCCAGCAATAAAGATTGCCGCAGTTTCAACCTCGTATTCGCCGCCACCATCCTGAATTAATGCAAAATTGTCGTCGCCCGGCACGGCCAAGCCCAACAGGTTGCGGCGCTCGTGGTAAACGATCTCATTCTGGAACCAGTAAACACCAGTAGTCAGGTTCAGCTTGTCTGCGATGATGGTGTTGTAGCGCAATTCGTTGCTGAATTGCTCGGCTTCGGTGTTAGCCGGTGCATGGAACAGGCTCACGGGTTGAGCGTCGATGTCGCTCAAAGTATCCCCTTCGCTATCACGCCAGCCAAAGATATTAGTGATAGTCCCGTTATCGCCGACCTGCCAGTTGAATTCGGCTGAAAACAAGTTGGTTTCTGTAGTCTGGTATCCCTTCTCATCGATTGAAAACTCGAAATCGTCTCGATCAAAGTTCTCCGGGGTTCCGTCCACGCCTGGAACATAGACGAGTGGATCACTGGGGTCCGTTCGCGGTAAAAGTACGGGGCCTGGTGTGTGCGATTGCGCGGCGGCACCGTCGCCTTCAATTTCGCTGTACTCGTACTTGACGAATATGTCGAAGGTATCAGTGGGCGACCAAACAAAACTGGGGCGAATCATTTTCTGTTCGATGGCGCCGTGATCATCGCCATTAAATTCGTTTTCGAACCAGCCATCGTCGTCGTTGTAGTAGGCGGTCACTTTGGCGGCAAAGCTATCGCTTAAGGGTCCACTTACGCTACCCATCAGGTACTTGTTGTAGCCGCCATCAGAGCCAGCATCGACCGCTGCGCGGATAGTCGCTTCAAATTCTTCACCGGGGCGCTTGGAGTTCATCAAAATCGCACCACCGGTGACATTGCGACCGAACAGGATACCCTGCGGCCCACGCAATACTTCGATACTGCCAAGGTCGAAGGTGTCGAAGATAATTCCGTTGTTAAGGCCCAGGTAGACGCCGTCTACGAACACGCCCACGGTAGGGTCAATGGAGGGAATGGAGCTGTTAACACCCAGGCCACGAATTGAGAAGTTGGCAGTACCTTTGGTGGTGCCAATTTCGTCCAGCGCCACGTTTGGCATACCGACCGCCAGGCTAGTCAAATCACGGACCTTCATGGCCTCAATTTGATCAGAACCCAGGGCGCTGACGGACAAAGGCACATCCTGGGCACCCTCTTCCCGTTTCCGGGCGGTAACCACAACCTCTTCAAGCAGTGCCGAGGTCGCGCGCTTGGGCGCATCCTGGGCTTGTACAGATGTCGCAGCCAGGACAAGACCAATGGCCGCAGCCATCGGGTGTAACGTTAAGGTTTTGCGGAACATATCAACCTACCTTTTTTGGTTTAGTTAGGATCGTGAATTCGTTAGTTGTTCTTATATGTCTACTTTAACGAATTCCCAGCACGCACCCTCAGCCAACTAGTACCAATTAGAGATAGATCAATAGATTCCTGCCAACTATTACCAGAACTAAAAAGGGGTCAGATCCCTTTTTTCTCTTTAAAGGGATCTGACCCCTTTGTAGTGCTAGTACTAACTAAACTTTGTCAGCACTTTGCATTGAGTGGAAGGCGTACGCAGGGCCTCAAAGGCCGCCGGCATTTCTTCCAGATCGATCACATCGGTGACCATGGGGGAGGCATCAATACGGCCCTGGGCCAGCATGGCAATCACGGTCTCAAAATCATCCCGGGTATAGGCAATGGCAAACTGGAACTGCAGTTCCTTCACCAACGCCAGGAAGGGCATAAAGGTATCCGGCTGTTCACACACCCCCACACCCACGATCTTGCAGTGGCGAGGCGCCATTTCCACACATTGCTGGATCAACCCCGGGACACCAACACACTCAAATATCATGTCCGCCTCACCGCCGGTGGCGTCGGCAAACTGTTCCGCCAGGTCTTTGGCGGGATCAATGACGGCCGTTGCGCCCAGCTGCGTGGCCAGCTCCTTACGTTTTTCCGCAAATTCAGAGATCACCACATCCCGCGCGCCCAGGAAACGGGCCCACAGCGCGACCGCCAGGCCCACCGGACCACCGCCAGTTATCAGTACCCGCTGGCCCGCCTTCATGCCAGCCACGCGCACTGCGTGCAAGCCGACCGCCAGGGGTTCGATCACTGCGGCCTTTTCCATCGCCAACTGATCAGGCAGGCGAATAGTTTCCAGGGCGCCGGTGGTAACGTACTCGGCAAAGCCGCCCGGCACATCCAGGCCGGTACATTTCAGTTCTGCACATTCGAAAGGTCGGCCGGTGACACATTGCACGCATTTCCCGCAGGACAGGAACGGCAGCGAACAAACCCGGTCGTCCTTGCCCCACTGGTTCTTGAGGGATTTACCCACCTCGACTACCTCGCCTACAAACTCGTGGCCAAGAATCGAATCGCAGGCCACGGTGGCCGCGCCTTCGCGGGTCGAATGCAGGTCGGTGCCGCAAATGCCGCAGTACCCCACCTTCACTACCAATTGATCATCAGCGGGGGTCGGGTCTGCGACATCTTCAACCACCATGAGTTTGCCGACTTGTTTGAACACTACTGCTTTCATGAAAATCCTCTATGTTTAGTTATATGTTTTGTTGTCTGGCCCAACGATGGGCCTCGTCACTGGCGACCCAGCGAATGGCATTGTGCAGCAGCCGCAGATAATGTTCGTTCTCATATGCAACCGGATCATCGCCGCCCTGCAAATAAACAATGGGGCTGTTGCGGTAGTGTTTGACCCAGCCCACCAGGTTGCTGCCGGTTGGGTGCGACCAGCCCTCGCGGCTGAACATGTTACCCGCCAATGCCTGCCTTGCGGAATAGAACTCGCTGTCTTCGAAACTGAAATCACTGGCCAGCAATGGCGTGAACGACTCGGAAAACTGCGGGCACAGGTAAAGTTCATCGGTAATCGAAAAACGTGCTGGCACCCCCTCGGTCACCGGATGGTCAGTCAACACCGACACCGTTTGTTCCACCTGGTGGCGATAACCGGAATCGGGCCAGTCTCGGCCCCTGAGTCGACCGGGTCGGTAATGAAAACGCCCGCCGACTATCTCGGCGTATTCGGCCCAGGCCGGCCAGCCGGCAATGCTGTGGTGCATGAACACAAAGCCCATACCCGCCTCCAGCAGCCCCAGCAAACCCTCTTTGAAGGCCGCATCGGGCTCGACCAGTGCCGGCGGGTCCTCCACGGCAAAGTTAATACCGGGCATGTCGTAGCACACCACGGCGTCAAAACTGTCCTTGAGGGAGGGCCGCATCAATAGCTGGCTGGCGGGCTGCTCCACCAGCGACCAGCGGAAGTCCTCCATCACTTCAAACATTTGACTGAAGGCATCCTTTTCATAGGGATGACCGCGGGCACAAACCAGCAACTGCCGATCGGCATTGTAATTAATGGTGCTCATGGGTACCTAAACTAGCCGAGAAAAAAAATACAGTCAATTCTGATTGTTTTTTTTAGCTGCTTCGGTAAACTTTGCTATTCTTTTTTTAATCCCTATCAATAAATAATGAGGAAGAAGCGATGGATCTCGGACTGAGTGGCAAGAAAGCAGTAATTACGGGCGGTTCCAAGGGTATTGGCCGCGCCATCGCCAAACTGATGGTCGCAGAAGGGGCCGATGTGGCTATTTGTGCCCGCAACGGTGAGGAAGTGGACGCTGCCGTGGCTGAACTGGGTGGAAACACCATTGGCGCCGCGGTTGACGTGGCCGATAAAGAGGCCCTGCAGGGCTGGATCGCCAGTGTGGCCGAGCAAATGGGCGGTATCGACATCCTGGTAGCCAATGTCAGCGCCGGCGGCGGTCAGATGGATGAAAACGGCTGGAAAGCCAACCTGGAAGTCGACATATTCGGCACCACCCGCGCGATTGAAGCCGCCATGTCCTCCCTGCAAGCCTCGGAGGCCGCATCAGTAGTCATTATCGGCACCACTGCCGCGGTGGAAGATTTCCTCGGTCCACAAACCTATAACGCCATGAAAGCGGCCCTGATCGTGCACGGCCAGGGCCTGGCCCAGGCATTGGCGGGCAGCGGTATTCGCGTCAACAGCGTATCGCCCGGACCAATCATGATTGCAGGCGGCGCCTGGGACTTTATCCAGAACAACCTGCCAGACATCTACAACTCCACCCTGGCGGGCCAACCTTCCGGCCGCATGGGCACGGCAGACGAAGTGGCCAATGCGGTTGCCTTCCTGGCCAGCCCTGCGGGCAGCTGGATTACCGGCGTCAACCTGGTGGTCGATGGCGGTTTCACCAAACGCGTACAACTGTAAGCTGGGCTTGTTGCAATGAGTGCTGCGATGAGTAAAGCGGATCGTCTCGACGTCTACCTGGTAGCCGGCGGCAAGTATCACAATATTGATTACGCCCGCCTCGAACTGCTCAAGCTTATCACTGAGCAGCCGCGACTTAAGGTGCAGGTAGGCTCCGATTATTCCCAGATCGACGAGATCTGTGAAGCGGACTTCATCATCTCCTACACCTGTGACGTAATGCCCACCGCAGCGCAAACCGAGCGGCTGTGCGAAGCGGTGAGTGGCGGCAAAAAGTGGTTTGCCCTGCACGGCACCAATTCGATCCTGCGTTTCCTGGAGGATGGGCGAGTCAATTGTCCCCGCGACAACCCGGCCTTCATGGAGTTACTCGGCAGCCAATTCCTCTCCCATCCGCCCATCATGCCTTACGAAGTTGAGGTCAGCGACCCGGATCACCCACTGGTCAAAGACATTCCCACTTTCACAGTGGACGATGAGTTGTATCTCAGCGAACACCACGGCGACAATCAGCACTTGTTGCTACACACTTACTTCTCCGGCACCACCGAGGGCTTCGTCGATGCCGAATGGGACTCTGAAGAACCCCGTCCCTGCATGTATATTCACCCTTATAGCGAAGGCCAGGTGTTGTACCTGACGCTCGGGCACTGTCGCGGCAAGTACGACATGCAGCCGATGATGGAGGTCTATCCCGAGCCCGAGTTTGGCGCCTGGAAAACCGACGAGTACTACGAACTGCTGCGCCGCGGCATTCGCTGGGCGATGGGTACTTTGTAGATGGAAACACTGTAGGACAGCCGTATGGATCTGGAATTTACCCCGGAAGAATTGGACTTCCAGCAGGAGGTACGCAGCTTCCTGCAGGAAAACTACCCCGCGCATATCAAGGAAGCGACGGCTAAAACCCCGACGGTTTTTGTCGACAAGGGCCCCTCCATGGAGTGGGCGGCGATCCTGGCAGAAAAAGGCTGGGCGGTACCGAGCTGGCCCGAGGAATACGGCGGCACTAACTGGACCGCCACCCAGAAATATATTTATGCCATGGAGTGCGCCAAGGCCGGCACCCCACCCTACAACCCCATGGCCATTGGCCTGTTAGCACCCGTGCTGTTTGGTTTTGGTACCGAAGAGCAGAAACAGAAATACCTGCCCAAGATCGTCAGCGGCGAACACTACTGGTGCCAGGGGTTTTCCGAGCCCGGTTCCGGTTCTGACTTGGCTAGCCTGAAGCTGAAAGCGGAGAACAAGGGCGACCACTACCTGATCAATGGCTCCAAACTGTGGCAGACCCACGCCCAGTTCGCCGACCATATATTCTGCCTGGTACGTACCGACAGCAGCGGCCGCAAGCAGCAGGGCATCACCTTCCTGCTGATTGAAATGGACACCCCGGGGGTGACGGTCGAGCCGATCATAACCATGGGTATGGACCACGAGGTCAACCAGGTTTTCTTTGACGATGTCAAAGTGCCTATCGAAAACCGGGTCGGCGAGGAAGGTGAAGGCTGGAAGTGTGCCAAGCACCTGCTGACCTTTGAACGTGGCGGTGGCACCTCGGCCCACGGCCACCGGGCGGGCCTGGAACACCTCAAAAGCATTGTCGCGGATATCCAGAAAGACGATCCCGAATTCAACAAAGACCGCCGTTACGATCGTGAGATCGCCAAAATAGAAATCGAGCTCAAGGGCCTGGAAATTTCCGAGCTGCGCGTGCTGTCCGCCTTCGCCCAGGGCGGCAATCCCGGCGCCCTGTCCTCGGTGCTGAAAATTACCACCGTCGAAATCGAACAACGCACCCACCAATTAGCCGTGGATGTGCTGGGTTATAACGCCCTGCCCTTCAAGCAGGAAGACATTGGCCCCGACTATGCGCCCTACGTGGTGCCCACCTACCTCAACAGCCGAGCCGCCTCCATATTCGGTGGCTCGGCAGAAGTACAACGCAATATTATCGCCAAGGCCGTTCTCGGCCTTTAACAGGAGAAACACCGTGAGCTTATCGAAAGAACAACTGCTGCACGCGTATCGGCAGATGAAAACCATCCGCGAGTTCGAAGAACGTACTCATGCGGAGATCATGAACGGCCAGATCGCCGGCTTTACCCACCTCTATACCGGTCAGGAAGCCAACGCCGTCGGTATTTGTGAACACCTGGACGGCGACGACACGATTATCAGCACGCACCGCGGCCACGGTCACTGTATCGCCCGTGGAGCTGATGTGATCGGCATGATGAAAGAACTGTTCGGCTCCTCTGAGGGTCTTTGCAAAGGCAAGGGCGGCTCCATGCATATCGCCGACATCGACAATGGCATTCTCGGCGCCAACGGTATTGTCGCCGGCGGCCCACCTATTTCAGTTGGCGCTGCACTGGGCATGAAGATCAAGGGCACAAACAATGTCTCCGTCTCATTCTCAGGCGATGGCTCAGTGAACCAGGGCACCTGTTTTGAAGCCATGAACCTGGCGGTGGTATTGCAGGTGCCAGCGGTGTTCGTGATCGAGAACAACTACTACTCTGAGCACACCAATATCAGCTACGCGGTCGGATGCGATGATCTGAAAGCCCGTACAGAGGCCTTTGGCTTCCCTGTGTTCGTCGCCGATGGTTCCGACTTCTTCGATGTTTATGGAGCGGCTGGCGAAGCTATAGAGCACGCTCGCTCCGGCAAAGGGCCGGCAGGTGTTTTCGCCGAACAGGGCCGCTACCACGGTCACTTTGTCGGCGACCCGCAAACCTATCGCGCTGAGGGCGAGCTGGACGACCTGCGGGAAAATCACTGTTGCCTGAAAATATTCCGCGCCAAAATGGCGGAATCCGGAGAGTTGAGCAGCGCTGAGCTGGACGCGGTCGATACTGAAGTCATGGCCCTGATAGACCAAGCGGTGGCAGAAGCCAAGGCCGCCCCCCGTCCCACACCTGACCAGGTGACCCAGGACGTTTACATCAACTACAACGCAGCCTGAGGGGAATACGATCATGGCAGAGAAAACAATGCGCGACGCCATCAATGAAGCCCTGCACCAGGCGATGGCAGCCGATGACACGGTGTTTGTAATTGGTGAAGACGTAGCCGGCTGCAATGGCAGCCAGGGCGAAGTGGGCAGTGTCGGTGGCGTGTTCGGCGTCACCTCCGGCCTGTACAAGGCCTTCGGCCCCAATCGTTGTGTCGACACCCCGATATCCGAATCGGCTATTGTCGGCGCCGCCGCCGGTGCAGCCCTGGTGGGCATGCGGCCGGTGGCTGAGATTATGTTCGCCGACTTTATTGGCGTGTGTATGGACCAGATCGTCAACCAGATGGGCAAGTTCCGCTACATGTTCGGCGGCAAGAGCAAATGCCCGGCAGTAATTCGATTTGCCGCCGGCGGCGGTTTCTCCGCGGCGGGCCAGCATTCCCAGTCCATGTACCAGGTGATGACGTCTTTCCCGGGTTTGAAGGTTGTCGTTCCTTCCAACGCTTACGATGCCAAGGGTTTGATGTTGCAAGCTATTCAGGACGATGACCCGGTGCTGTTCTTTGAACCCAAGGCCCTTTACCAGGAAGCCTGCGAAGTACCGGACGAGATGTACACCATTCCCTTCGGCCAGGCAGCCATGCCGCGCGAAGGTGATGACGTGACGGTGGTGGCCTTTGGCCAGATGGTCGGCAAGGCAGCTGCCGCGATCGACAGTCTGGAAGCTACCGGCATTACTTGCGACCTGATTGACCCGCGCACAACGTCGCCACTGGATGAAGAAACTATCCTAGAGAGTATCAATGCCACCGGCCGCCTGGTGGTGGTGGATGAATCTCCACCCCGCTGCGGCCTGACCGCCGACATTGCCGGCATGGCAGCCAGCAAAGCCTTCCATGCACTGAAGGCGCCGGTGCAGCAAGTGTGTGCACCACACAGCCCAACGCCGTTCTCACCTGAACTGGAAGCCGCTTATATCCCTTCAGTTGAACAGATTACGGCTGCCATTCAGCTGACCCTGAAATAAGGAGTACGTTGCATGAGTGAGATTTACCCCATCGCGGTACCCAAGTGGGGCATCGAAATGGTTGAGGGGACTATCTCCAGCTGGAACAAGTCGGTTGGAGATGCTGTCAGCAAAAACGACGAAGTGTTTGAGATGGAATCAGACAAGATCGTCAATGTCTGGGAATCACCGACCGACGGTGTCATTCGACGTCAACTCGTTGCCGAAGGTGAAACCATGCCGGTAGGCGCCCTGCTCGGTGTTATCGCCGCGGCTGATGTGGACGATGCGGAAATCGACGCCTTTATTGCCGATTTCGCCGGACCCGCCGCTGCGCCAGAACCAGCTGCGCCGGCAGCAGCCGCCGCGCCAGCCGCTGCAGCCAAGACCTCTATTGCACCCAATGATGCCGCGGCCCGGGTTAACCCGGTTGTGCGACGACTTGCCGCCGAACTCGGCGTCGATCTGAACACGGTGACAGGCACTGGTCGCAATGGTCGCATTACCAAGGACGATATTGAGTTGGCAGCCAAAGAGGGTGGCGCGGCGGCTGCGTCTTCGGCTGCGGCGCCGGCCATACCTGACGGTGTAGAGGTCATTCCCTTGACGCCGATTCGCAAGACTATTGGCAAGCGACTGACGGAAGCCAAGCAAACCATCCCCCACTTCTACCTCACGACCGAGTATGAACTGGACGGCTTGCTGGCCCATCGTGAGAAATTAAACGCTGACGGTGGCCAGAAGGTATCAGTGAATGATCTGCTGGTATGGTGCATAGCCCAGGCACTGATGAAAGTACCCGAGGTCAACGTGAACCTGGTGGGTGATGATATCCACATGTTCAAACAGGCCAACGTGTCTGTCGCAATTGCCACGGATAACGGCCTGTTTCCAGCTACTGTCTACGGTGCCGACGGCAAATCACCGGCGGAAATAGCCGCCGATACCGGCGCCCTGGCTGAGAAAGCCAAGGCCGGCAAACTGGAAAAGGCCGATATCTCCAACGGCTCTTTCACAGTGTCCAACCTGGGTATGTTCGGCGTCAGCACCTTCAGTGCCATCGTCAATCCACCCATGGGTGCGATTCTCGCGCTGGGCAAGGGTTCACAAAAGGTCGTGGTTAAGGATGGCGCCCCCGCAGTGGCAACGCTGATTAACGCCACGCTGAGTTGTGATCACCGGGTGATCGATGGTGCCGTCGGTGCGAAATTCCTCGACGTGCTGCGCGAAGAAATCGACGCCCTCTGATCGGCACATCACGCTAGATCGCTACCGGGGGCGGTGGCGATCAGTAATGCCCTGCTCTATGCTTAGGTCTCACAGACGTCGCAGGTGAACAAAGCCATGATTCTATTTCGAACTCTCGGTGTACTGCTACTGACAGTCATCTTTTCCTCTGCGGCATGGACTGACGAACACGCAACTCAGGCCTCCGCAGTATCGGGTGGTTACCTGGGCGAGGAAATTTATCAAAAGCTGGAGGATGTCGAATCCAGCTCCGGGCGCATGGTCAAACGCTGGATCGGGCCCAAGCTCAGTTTCGCGAACTATAAAACCCTCTTGGTTGAAGACGTCATCTTCCATCCGGAACCCAAGGAAGACGCCCAGATTAAAAAAGAGAATCTGGAGGCCATCAGGGCCTATTTTACGCTGAAGCTGCGAGAGCGCCTCGGGGACATATTTACCTTGGCTGAAGAACCCGGTGCAGGCGTGATGCGGATTCGCGTAGCCATCACCGGCGTCGATATTAAAACCCAGGGTATGAAGGGCTACGAAGTGCTGCCAGTGGCCGCGGTTTTTGGTGGCGTAAAAGCCCTTACGGGTAGCCGCAAGCGCGAGGTGCGCATTTTTATCGAGGCCAAGGTCAGCGACAGTCTCACTGATGAAACCATAGGTGCGGCAGTAGAACGTACTGCGGCCGAATCATTGAAGAATAAACGCGAAGAGCTGGAGCTGGATCATATGCAGGGTAATCTCAAGGAACTAGCGGATGAGGCGCGGCTGGTGCTTGAGGGTCTACTGGAAGCACCCGCCACCGAATAAAAAAAGCCCGCGAGAAACCGACGCCGCCGGATCAGTTATAAGGCACCGAAGCTGATACCCACCACGAACTGCCACAGGGCGCGATCAGAATAATGTCCGCTGGCACTGCCGACTCCGGCAATATCCGGGGCTTCGACCGGCGCCTCACCCAGGTCCATGTAGCTCAGGCTGAACTCGACCAACCGGTCATCCCGCCATTGCCACTCGGCACCAATTCCCAGCGCGCGAATGCTCTCCATGCGAAAGGTCATGGTGCGGTGTTCATCTTTAATCATGTCACTGGTGTAAATAGCACTGATACCCAGCATCCAGCGGGGTGAAAGCGGGAAGCTGTAGCTGGCGCTAACCGCGTATATATCTTCATACACTTCTTCATTTTGAGTCAGCTGATCACCGTTGATATAGAACTCCGAGAGCTGGAAATTACTGAAATCCATCCACGCCAGGTCCACTGTAAACGCGTGGCGATTTTCGAATTCGTGGTATATGCCGGTTACTACTCTCTGGGGAGACACACTGTGAACCGTGATATCAGCATTGAGCAAGCCGGCGGCGCCAAGCAGCTGTTCCGTGTTGGGCCCCAGGTTGGAAAACTTGTTGTCGCCATCCAATTCAGGATTTAGTTCCGACAGGTAGGCTAAACCCCAGCGGGTGCGATCACTGAACTGATAGAGGGTGGAGGCACCCCAACCGATATCAAATCCATCCGTCTCTATCGTTGAGAGGCCATCACCAAAGGTGGGATCAAGAATATTGGCCACTACCCGTTCCTGCTCGAAACTGGCGTAGCTGAGCTGCAAACTCCCGGCGATCGAGAATTTGTCAGTGACCTTGAAAGACAGGCTGGGAAAGGCGCTAACGGTGATAGATTCGTAAGTCTGTATGAAATAACGGCCGGGCCAGTCTCCCAGGTCATCACTGAAGCCCACCCCAAGTAGGGTAAAGCCAAAATGCAGCCGTTCCCCAACCGGCCGCAGGTAATAAGCGAGGGGTACAAAGATGGTGCTGGAGTTATCCGAATCATAGGTCAGTTCATCGCCGATCTGACCCTCCCAGGTCGACTCACTGTAGAAGGTCATGAATTCCGCTTGCAAGGCAGACTGGTCGAACCGAGCCATACCCGCAGGATTGTTGCCAGCTGTGGCGGCACTATCGGCTGTGGCAGCAAGGCCACTGATGCCCGGATAGGGCCGCGCCAGCGCCTCGAACGGAACCACAAGAATAAGCACGGTTAAAAGAGTTCTCACCAGTCGTCGCATAGCGCTCTAGATCCAATTGCCAGCATCAAGATAAAGGCTGAGTATAACTCCAATCACAATGATTGCTTTTCTAGTGTTTCCGCGGCTACACTCAGTGCCCGTCAAGGAATTCATATAACAGAAAGTAGGAAATCATCATGTTAAAGCTTTTCAAAAAAGCATCACTGCTGGGTGTACTAGCGCTGTCATTGGTGGCCAATATTGCCCTGGCAGACGCTTCTTCCCCAGTGCTCGACCGGGTCGTCGACTTCAAAGTTCTCAAGGTGGGCATGTCCGGCAATCAGCCCCCCATGAACACCAACAGCCGCAGTGGCCAGATCATCGGCTACGAAGTAGACCTGGCCCGTGCCCTGGCCGGCGCCATGGGTGCCCGCCTGGAAATCGTCACCATGCCTTTCGGCGATCTGCTGAATGCAATGGATGAGGAGAAAATCGATATGGTGATGTCCGGCATGGCCATCACCGCCGAGCGCAGCCGTGATTACACCTTCGTCGGTCCTTATATGATGTCTGGTAAGTCAATTTTGACCAAGAGTGTCATGTTGTCCCGCGCCAGTCAGCCGGGTGAGTTCAACCGCTCTGAGCTGAAACTGGCAGCCCTCGAGGGTTCCACCAGCCAGATCTTTATCGAGACCGTAGCGCCTGAGGCAACTCTGATTAAAGTGAAGGACTACGACGTCGCAGTTGATATGGTGATTGCTGACGAGATCGACGGCCTGGTGGCGGACATGCCCATTTGTGTGTTGTCGGTGCTGCGTTATCCGAATGCCGGTCTGGCCACCCTCAGTTCACCACTTTCAGTTGAACCCTTCGGTATTGCTGTACCCGCCCACGACGCGCAATTTGCCCAGTTGGTAGACAACTACCTGGACACCTACGCAAAAATGGGACTGCTCAGCAAACTTCGCCAGAAGTGGTTTGAGGACAAGAGCTGGATCGCTGCTCTTCCTTAGAACCTATACCTGATTTTCGCCAGTACTCGCTGGCGAGTGACATCATCCCAGGCATTGCGGAATAGCTTGCCTGGGCTAACGTCGTTTTCATCTTCGTTCCAGAATCCACCGCGCTCATAGACCAGGAAAATATCTGACAGGGGTGCGAGCTGATAGCGGAAGCGCACCTGCACCGCGGTATCACTGAAGCTGAAGTCATCGACCGGCACACCCGACGGTGTCAACCTGCCATCGGCGCCTATTTGCTGTCCGCCAATGGCATCCGCCTGAGCGCCAATCCACTGGAATTTGATACGTACTTCCTGCCGCGTACTGGGGTACCAGTCCAGGCGCAGGTTGAGATCGTAGACATCGGCCTCATAAGTAGCCAATTGCTGGGTATCAAAATCCCACAGTAGCCACTCATCGATTAAGGTGTAGGATGCTTCTCCGCTGAGTGTGACCCGATCGGCGAGATACCACTGAGGATGGAAGACGAATTCGTGGGCCAGTTTGTCAGTGCCCTTGTTTTCAGCGATGTACGCCAGGGCATAGGTAAGGTCACCGCCGCGGGGATTCACGTACTTGGCTTCGAAAGAATGCTGCGCCTCCAGCTTGACGATGCCGTTGCCGCGGGTAATTCGATCGTCCCAGGGATCGGTCACCGCGATGTGCGCCTTCAGACTGTACTCGCGGGTATTTTCCATCTTCCAGAAGTAGGTCATGTCCACCGCGCCCTGCAAAGTATCCCCCGCGTTATTCTCCTCGTAGTTTGGCTTGATCTTCCAGTAACTGGAGCGCAGTGCTGCGGAGTCTGGATGGCTGGTATAGTCCCGTTGATATTCGGCGACCACACGCAACCAGTCATTGCGCTTGAGGAAGCCCATGTCGTTCATGTCGTATTCGTCGCCGTAGTAATACACTATCGCATTCCACAAGTGCTCGTCGTTGGGGCGATATTCGAATTGCCCCCAGCCTCCCGCGTCCTTATCATCGCGATCCAGATCGCCATTCACCGCATTGGCATCCTGCTGCACATCACTGTAAAACAACTGGCCGCGAATGCGGGCACCACGATCCTGGTAATCCCAGTCAACACTATTAACCATGGCCTCGCGCTCGAGAGTGGGCCGCTCGGCATAGGTGAGCGCGTGACCGAAGGCCAGCCGGCCGATGCGAGCTTGAATCCGTGTCGACAGGTAATCGCGGCCGTCGGCATCGCCGGTGTCATCTTCAGTAACGGCGAACAGGCCGACATCGAACGATTCCCCGTAATGTGACAGCTTGGCACCGGCGTTAATATCCGTCACCTCCGCGTCACCACTATCCGGCGCTGCACCAATGCGCCGGGTGTGCACTAGCCGGTCACCCAACGGCACCCGGCTGTTGAACAGGGCATTGTTTTCAGTGAAAAAGGGGCGCTTCTCGGAGAAGAACGTTTCGAAGGCAGAAAAGTTCACCACCAGCTCGTCGCTCTCCACCTGGCCGAAATCCGGGTTGATGGTGCCGGTGAACTGAATCGCGCTGTTGGGACGCCAGACCACATCGATGCCGGCTTTCAGCTCGCTTTCCTCATCCTCAAGATCACGGGTGCCGGTCAGGTAGGGAAACCAATCCAGGGTTTGGGTCTTCTGGAAATCCACTTCGATCGGATCCCAGTCGGAGACAAATGTCGGTCGACTGAAGTTGGCGAGCGGATAGGCCAGGCGCAATGATTCTGCCCAGACAAAACGTCCCAGGTAGATCTTCATGGTCTTGCGGGCCGTGCCCGGGTCCACCATTGGCGCCACCGTCCAGGGAATGAATATCTCTACATACCAGTAGTCCTCGGTCTGGCTGGTCTGTGAATACCAGGTGCCATCCCAGTCACCGGTAAAATCCTTCTCACCCCGGTAGGAGCCATCGGACTGGGAATTGGCAATGCCAACGGTGAAATCGTAGGCAGACAAGCCGGTGCCGTCGAAGTCGATGCCGACGATATTGCGATCGGCCTGGATAAATTCATCGCGGGGAAAGCGACGCTGTATGCGGGGCACCTCTGGCGGCTGGTAATTGCTAAAGCTTACATAGATGCCTTCAGCATCCGTATACAGGCGCGCCTCGGTGGCATAGGGCGAAGCCGCGCCCGTCATGGGCTCGGTGACGACAAAGTCGGTAAATACCTGGGCCTGCTGCCACTCGGCTTCGTCCAGCACACCATCCACTGTGATCTGAGCGTAAACCTGACAGCAACATGCCCATAGCGGCACCAACATCCATTTTATTGTTGCTGAAAACCGGGTCATAGAAACAGGCTCCCCTGCGCCTGCGGCTAAACAAAGCTGGCGATCATACCACTATATCAAGGGGTTGGGGTTACTGCTTTGAGGACAGAAACTTCTGGGTGGCCTCCGCCATTTTGTCACCGTCGTAGGTAATGGCCTTGGTCGGGGTAACCTCAATCACCACGCGCTCCCCTGTGTCGAGAAACTCTTCAAAGATTTCCGGTGGATCGATCGCCCTGATCGCTGCAGCGAAGTCCTTGTAGAACCACTCCTTCACTTCCCGGCTTTCATGCACTTCAGCCGTGCCCTTGTAGGTTAGCGCCTTGCCGTAGTCCATGTCCGTGCCTGTGCTGGTGACGACCACACAGACCCTGGAGTCGCGACGGATCGCGGGAATTCGGGCCCGGTGGCGGGTGGCGGTGAGCCAAAATTTCCCGTTGCGGAAAATGTAGCTCATGATCACCCCGACCGGGTCGCCGGCCTTGTTGGTCCAGATGAAGGTGCACTCCTTCTGCTTGGACAACAGCTCCGCCGTGCGCTCTTCATCCAGGCTGTACATGCGTACGTCATCGTAATTGCTTGTTGCTTCTACCATTTCTCGTTTCCTCTCAATCTGATACGTGGACCAATTGCTTGCCCATATTGCTGCCGCTAAACAAGCCCATCAGCGCATCTGGCATATGTTCGAATCCCTCTGTGATGGTCTCCTGGCTTTTTATATCACCACTCAAATACCCATCCTTGAGGAACGCCATGGCTTCCGGGAATCGGTCCAGGTAGTCAAACAGGATAAAACCCTGCATGCGTGAACGACGGAAAACCAGGTTGAAGTAGTTCTTGGGCCCAGGTATCTCGCCGGTCAGGTTGTAGCGGGAAATGCCACCACAAATAACAATGCGAGCATGCTGAGCAAGATTGGCCAGGGCGATGTCGAGAATTTCGCCACCGACATTGTCATAGAAGACGTTAATGCCCTTGGGGAACAGTTCCTTCACCTGCGCGTTCACTTCGTCATCCCGGTAATTGATGGCACCATCAAAGCCCAGCTCACTGACCAGCCAGTCGCACTTTTCCTGGCTGCCAGCCAGGCCCACCACGCGACAGCCTTTAAGTTTGGCAATCTGGCCGGCGACGGATCCGGTTGCGCCAGCGGCACCGGAAATCAAAACAGCATCCCCTTCGACCGGCTCACCCACGTCCAGCATGCCAAAGTAGGCGGTCAAGCCGGTAGTACCCAGCAAAGCCATGGCAGACGGAATAGGCATGCCATCAGGCAAGGCATGCACCGGGCTATTCTTACCGCCCACCACCGCATACTCCTGCCAGCCCCAGGCCCCGGCTACCACCGTACCCATGGGCAGATCCGGGTTGTTGGATTCAATGACACGGCCGGTGCCATTGCCCCGCATCACATCACCAATTTTCATCGGTGCAACATAGTCCGAGCGATTTTCCATCCAACCCTTCATCGCCGGTTCCAGCGCCAGGTACAGGGTTTGAACCAGCACCTCTCCCTCGTCTGGGCTGGGTTTCTCCCCTTCGATGTGCTTGAAATCCGAGTGCTGCAGATCACCCCGGGGGTGGTTATCTAACAATATTTGACGATTCATGTGGGTTTCCTTTATTTGTTTGCGCAGGACATCTTTACGCACTTTGCCACTGGGTGTGCGAGGCAGATCGTCGACTATAACGATACGCTCCGGGATTTTTTGTCGGGCCAGGCCCTGCTCGTTGGTGAATGTAGCGATGCCTTCCAAGGTTGGCAGGTCTGATCCGGGCTGGGGAATGAGCAAGGCGCAGACGCCTTCACCAAGTCGTTCATGGGGCATGCCTACCACCGCTGCTTCTTTCACCGCAGGATGATGATGCAGCACATCTTCAATCTCTTTGGCGCTCAAGTTCTCACCCCCGCGGATAATAATATCCTTCTTGCGATCGGTAATCAGGATCGCGCCCTCGGCGGTCACCCAGCCAATATCGCCACCCGGTCACCCTGCTCACGCTCTTTGCGCCAGGCTTCCCGGGCAATAGTGGTATTGCGCCAGAGCGAGCCATCTCGCGCCAGCCTCTCGGTTGAGAGCCCGGTCATGCCTGCAGGTATTTATCCAGGGTCTGGTGAAAATGGCGGATACGAACTTCCTGGTAATTGGCTAGCGTGATGGTGCCCTTCTTCGAGGCCTTCATGCCCTTCTGCACCTGTGGCAGGTTGGATCCGTCCTGGTCAAAGATCCGCGCCAGTCCCTCGCCCATGACATCATTGGCATCAGAGAAAGGCTGATCCGCGCCCAGGTAAGTGGTCGGGGCATCGCCGGGGTGCTCTTCCCCTGGCGGATAGGGCGTCATGAAGAAAATATCCATAATGCAGCTTTCGTGATCGTCGCCGTTGGGGCGGTGACGATAGGTCAGCACCGGGCCAAAGCCAGCCCAGGGTGCGAAGTTGGGAAACAACAGGTAAAGATTGGCATCCATCAATTCTGACTGGGTTGCCCAATTGCTGATGTCTTCCCCCAACTGGTCACCGAAGGGCTCCATATTGATCTCTGCGATTTTTTCGCGCGCGCTGCGCTCCACCTTGGCACCATCTTCATCAGTTTCCGCCACCAGGACCGAGGTGCCCAACATGCTGTCCACGGTATCCTGTTCTGTGTACTGCCCTTCATGACTGGGGTTGATAATAGCTGCAGGAGTAATGGTGCGGCTGACATTGTCACCCCAAACGTCGTACTGGGAGTTATCAATGCCCTGGTAAGACATGATCTGCGGGTGTGTATTGATGGCGTGATAGGACTCTATAAACGCTTCTACACAAGCCTTCCAGTTGGCATTGATCACCTTCTGTATGTGCATGGCGACATAACGATGCTCGTGCTTCCAGCGCTTGAAGTGCTCAGGGATGATGCCCATATATTCTTCCAGCTCAGGCGCATCATCATCCATATTAATCAGCACCCAGCCACCCCAGGTATCTACTCGCACCTCCGGCAAGCCAAATTCTTCGTCATTCACGTGGGGAAAATCCCACTCGCACGGTTGCCCTTCAAAACCCCCGTCCAGGTTCCAGGTAAAACCATGGTAGGGGCATTTGAATTCGTCTGTCGTCCCCGCGCCACGCTTTAACGCCCGCCCCCGGTGCAGGCAGGAATTGTGATAGGCCTTGAGTTCGCCCGACTCGGTGTGGGTAATCAGGATCGAGTTGTTGACGATGTCATAGACAAAGTAATCGCCCGGCTCTTTAAGCTGACTCTCGCGGCAGGCCATCTGCCAAGTCTTGCTCCACATCTTCTCGACTTCAAGGTCGTGAAATTCTCGCGAGGTCCAGCGCTCAATCGGCAAGTCATCCGAGCCCAGGTAGGTATTGGTGTTTTCTCGCAGGGAAGCGGGGACATCCACACTCTCCCGGTCCAGCAAGTCTTGATAGCTGTAGCTTGGGTTGCGGGCGGCTATCTGCTCGTCCGTCAGTTTTACTTTCTCATTCATGCTGTTTGCCTCTGTATTTACTAGCGCTGCAATATCGTCACAGCGCTAATGCCGGGTGCACCGTACACGTGGGTGTAACCGACCTTGGGGTCATTCGGTACTTGCCGCGCGCCAGCTTCTCCGCGCAGTTGGATAACGTTTTCATGGATTTGCCGCAATCCGGACGCACCGATGGGCTCGCCGTTGGCAATGCAGCCGCCGTCGGTATTGACCGGGAGGCGGCCGGAAATCTGCGTTTCACCATTGAGCAACATGTGTTCCTGCTCACCGTCTTCACAAAAACCGTTCTCGGACATGTGCATGATCTCGGCACCGGCCTCGGTATCCTGCAACTGGGCCACATCAATATCCTGGGGGCCAATTCCGGCCATCTCAAAGGCCGCCTTGGAAGTATCCACGGTGGGACCACCGATGTGCTCCAGTGCCTGGGAGGGCGCAAAGACTTCGAAAGAACCGTAGCGGCGCGAGCGCAAGGCCGCCGCTTTAATGTACACCGGCTTCTTGGTGTACTTCTCGGCCTGGTCTGCGCGACAGACAATCAAGGCCACAGCCCCTTCCGAGGGGCTGCAGAACATGAACTTGGTGAGCGGGTCATTGACCATCATGGAGTCGAGAATTTCTTCCACGCCGATGGGCTGGGTACGCCAGGCGTTGGGGTTGCGAGAGGCGTTTTGAAAAGCCTTCTCCGCCACCTTGGCCAGGGCCAGCTTGGTGACACCAAAGTCGTGCATATACTTGGTGATTTTCATGGCAAAAAACTGGGTTGTCAGCATCAGGCCCGCTTCGCCGTACCAGCCACCGATGCCCATCATCCTGGGGTCGGCATTGAAAGCCCCACGCTCGTGCTTGTCGAACCCCACCACCAGGCCAATATCGGTCTCGCCGGCTTTAATAGCGTTGTATGCCGACATCAGTGAGCTGCCGCCAGTAGCACAACCGTTGGCCACGTTGGTAAATGGCAGGCCGGTCAGGCCCAATTCGTTCACCAGGGTGTCGGCAGAGCCGGAACTGGCGCTACCGCCATAGGCGAACTGCATATCCTTCCACTCTACACCGGCATCTTTCAATGCGGCGCGGACGGCAAAAGCCCCTTGCTGCAAGCCGCTGCGCTCGGGCGTGCGTCCAAAGGGGTGTATCCCTGCACCGACTATTGCTACGTCCACGATCAGTTCTCCTGTACCGGGCGGAAAGCGAAATTAATCACTTCCGTCCCGTCTTCATCCTGACGAAAGGGTTCGAATACAACTTCCATCTCCATGCCGATCTTCAGCTTGTCCGGGTCGTTCTCGGTCAGCCTGCCTTCGACGCGCACCCCACCGGGCAACTCGACATAACCCACCCCGTAGGGCTGAAAGGTTTCCTGGGTCTCGCCGCTTTTGTAAGGTGTCTTCGGCATAAAGCGCTGTACCGTCCAGGTCCACAGCGTGCCGCGGCCCGGCAATTCTTCGACCGCCACATCGGTAGACGAGCAAGCGGTACAGCTACCCTGTATTGGGAAAGCAGCGCGGCCACAATCCTGGCAGCGAGAGCACAATAAGGCTGGCTGCGCCGCAGGCCAGGTAAATAAATTTTCAGCAATAGGCCGTTGTACCGACTCGGCAGGCATGGGCAGTTATTCCAATGTTGTTAAAGTAGGTGGAATCATTCATAGTAGCAGGCCAAATAACGAAAAAACAGTCCAGTTTGTTTCTTTTTTGCAGGCTGAGACCACACCGGAGGTTCTACCATGTCCAACCCCGCAGACGAACTGGCTATCCGCACCCTGGTGGCCGAGTATATTGACGCCGTCAACCGCTTTAACGGTGACGACTGGATTGCCACCTGGGCCGAAGATGCCACCTGGTTCCTGATGGGCATGGAGGTGAAGGGTGCCGAGGCCATTCTGGGCCTGTGGCAAGGGGCCATGGGCAGCTTTGACTTCGCTATCATGATGCTCAACTCCGGCACGATTCAAATAGATGGCGATACCGCCACGGGCCGCTGGTATATCACCGAGCACACCAAGCCCAGCGAAGGCGATCCGGCCCTGGTGCTGGGTGTCTACGACGACACCTACAAGAAAGTGGATGGCCGCTGGTTGTTCAACAGCCGCCACTATAACGTGATGTACCAGGGTGCCGCCGATTACAGCGCCCAGCTGACGCCCTACCGCCCCTGACAGGCGCGTTGAAATCCAGAGGTCGAACCGTTATCGTTTGGAATACAAAAAACGATAGAATTGGGAGTACTTATGGGGTTTTGTAAAGGTGCGCTGGCAATATCAGCCCTGGCGGTGTCCGTAGTGTTGGCCTTTAATTCTTCGGCATCACAGGCAGAAGCCATTCATCCAGTATTGGATGACAAGTTCAGCTTTAAGCTGGGCGGCATAGACAACACCATTGATGGCACAATCACGGTGGCCCGCGCTCCCCTGCCGGTCACGCCGGTCGATATCGAAAAAATACTGGGTATCGACGACAATCAAAGCAGCCCCTGGGCGCACTTCAAGTGGCGCTTCCGGGATCGCTGGGCCTTGAACTTCCAATTCGATCGCTTCGATCAAAGCGGCGGTGGTGTGGTAACCGAGCCCTTCAACCTGGATGGCCAGGTGTACCTGGCGGGCGTCACCCTGGAGACCGAATTTCGCGCCGATGCCTACATCCTTGACGTGAGCTACAACATCTGGCAAGCCGACAATTACGAGGCGGGTATGGGCCTGGGCCTACATGCCTTCGATATAGAAGTGGCAGTCAAGAGCACATTCTTTGTTGAGGATGAGGATGAAGTTGATTTGTTCGATCCGACCAGCGAGTCGCTGATTGCACCGGTACCCAATATCCGATTTTTTGCCACTTACGCCTTCAGTGAAAAGGTTTCAACAAGCCTCAATGCGGGCTGGCTCAGCTTGACCTACGAGGATTATGATGGCTCCTTCAGCTATGTGCGGGGACACGTTGAATACCGCTTCACCGAACACTGGGGCGTAGGCATTGGTGGGCAGTACACCGATGTAGATATTGAACACGACAGCGGCGGCGGTGATTTTGAGGAACTCGATGTCAACTTCACCGGCGCGCTTCTGTACTTTACCTACAGCTTCTAGGCGTACCCCACGGTTGTGATCAGGTTTGCTTTCCCGACACTTTGTATCGCTCTAGCCGGCCTGGCTCAGCAGGCGCTGGGGCAGGAGTCTAACCATCCGGGTTTGGATGATCGATTCACCTTCAAGCTGGGTTACCTGAGCAATGAAGCGGAAGGCGAACTCACCTACAACCGCCCCCCCCTGCCGGAAACGCCAGTCAAGCTGGACGATCTGGGTATTAATGGCAGCACCGATTCAGGATGGGCCGCTTTCCGCTGGCGCTTCAAGGAAAAGTGGTCGATCAACTTTCTTTATAACCGCTTCGAGCGCGAAGGTCACGCTGTCGTCGGCGACCCTTTCAACTACGATCAGTCGGAATTCCCCGTCGGCACCGTGATTGAATCGGAGGCCCGAGCCGATGCCTATATTTTCAACCTGGGCTATTCGTTTATCAAGAAACCTAACTACGAGATTGGGGCCGGCCTCGGGCTGCACGCCTTCGACCTGAAGGTTAACCTTGATGCTCAGGCGCGTCTGGGGGACATGGTCTCTGACAGAATTCCCGTAGCCAATGAGGAGATGATTGCGCCGGTACCCAACCTGCGCTTGTTTGGCTTATACGCCTTCAATGAGAAGGTATTGCTTAAATTGGATGGCGGCTGGCTCAGCCTGGAATACGAGGATTTTGGCGGCCGATACTTCTACGGTTCAGCCGGTGTTGAGTACCGATTTACCGAGCGCTTCGGCCTCGGCGCCGCGTATCAATACACTGATATGGAACTTGATTACGACCCCGGCAACAAAAAGGTTGAGTACGAGATGACATTTGACGGCCTGTCGGTGTTCGCCAGCTACTCATTCTAGCCCAACGAATCGCGCCAAAAAAATCAGTCAGCCTTGTTTGTTTTATATCGCTCCTTTGCTAGGCTTCATTGGCACTCCACAATAGAGAGACAAACAAATGACAGTATTGATTAACGGCTGCGTCGACTTCAGCCCCGAGCAAGCCGAGGCCGCGATGAAAGAGGCCGCCCAATTGATGTTTGATACCCGCAGCCAAAAGGGCTGCAACCACTACGTGTGGAGCCTGGACCCCGCCGTACCCGGACGGGTTTACGTGTATGAGAACTGGGATTCCTCAGAAGACCTCAACGCCCACCTGGCGGGCGAGTACTACTCCGGCATGCTGCAGCTACTGGGCAAGTACGAGATGCTCGGCACCGACATTCTCAAGTATCGCATTGACCTGGCCGAGCCGGTATACGACCCCGAGGGTGTTCCCCGCGGGAATTTCTTCACAGGATAAAAAAGGGCCTCAAGGGCCCTTTTTTATCCGGGGCCGGTGGTACCGCAGATATCGGTGGATAAGTTGCTTTCTACTTATCCACGGAGATCAAGGTTCCGCCGGCCCCTCATACCTCAGACTAGAAATTACCACTAATCTGCAAGCCATACTCACGACCACCCTGCACTGATGAGAACGAGATCAGGCCGGGAATGGTCACTGACGAGTTAAACGCCATTTCATCGGTCAAGTCACGACCGTATAAAGTGACCTTGGCGGTGCGGTCTGCCTGCCACTCCCACTCGTAAGAGACGGTCGCATCAACCACACCGCGATCATCCAGCAGTCCACGCGGGTCATTAGAGGTATCGGTCCAGTACTCATCCGTGTAACGGTAGGCAGCGAACAGGCTCAACATGCCAGGGCCAATTGACGCGGTGTACAGGCCGTTAACCCCATAAGTCCACTCAGGTGTACGACGCAGCTCAATATGGGTGTTATCCGTGGCAATACCATCGCCATTGAGGTCAGCATGGTACTCGTCATAGCTGGCGTCCAGATAACCAAAGTTTGCGTTCAACTGGAAATTTTCAGTGGCAACCCAGGTCAACTCGCCTTCAACGCCCTTGCTTTCAACCGTGGCAGCGTTGTTCACAACCGTTGCAGAAGCGCCCTCATACTCGATGATGGTTTCTTCTTGCTTGTCCTGATAGTCGACATAGAACGCGGCCAGGTTCAAACGCAAAGTGTTGTCGAGGAAATCACCCTTCATACCGATTTCATAGTTATCGACATACTCGGGATCATAGGGCCCAATATTTGAGGGGCTGGAGTTCCGCCCGTTGTAACCGCCAGAGCGAAAACCTTCTGCGTAGCTAAAGTAAGTCATCACGTCATCATTGATCTGATAGTCAACGCCGGCCTTGGGGCTGAATTCATCCCACTTCTTCTTGCCACCAGCATCTTCTTGATAGATATAGTTGACGCCACCGTCAAACGAGGAATACAGATCGCCGTGGTAGTCCTTCTCTTCCTCGGTATAGCGCCCGCCCAAAGTAAGCGTCCACTTTTCCGCAAGGCCGATGTGTACCTCACCAAAGGCCGCCCAGGCCTCTTTCTTGTGGTTGTTATGGGCCAAGTTGAGCTGACCACCAAAGGCGATACTTGTATTCTGGACCATTGCATATTCATCCTCGGCCCAGAAAAGCCCGGCCACAAAATCAACGTTCTCGCTCAGCGAATCGTTGGAGGCAAAGCGTAACTCGGTGCTGGTTTGCTCTGCATCCTGGTCCCGCACCGCATGATAAAAATGCGCCGGTGAGGCGTCAAAATCCGTGGGTACTGATTCCTCGGTTTCCTGGTAACCCGTGATAGAGGTGATGGTACCCAAACCTAATTCCCAGTCCATTTTCAGGGTGTAGGTGTCACCTTCAAAATCGATGGGCTCGTAGTAGTCCTGGGTGAACTCTTCAATCGCCTCATCGCCCACACAGCCACCAAAGACGCCAAAGGCCGCACAGGTCGCCTCGGGACCATTAACCGGAGCACCCGCCGTCAACGAATTCATATTCTTGAGGGAAACACCGTCATTTTCATCGGTGTAATTGGTGTAAGTGAACAGGGCCTCAAAGCTCTCGGTGGGTGTAAACAACAAGGTGCCGGTGATTTCCTGGTTGTCGCGATTGCCGGTAGTTTTGTCCAGGGTAATATTCTTGAAACTTCCACCATCTTTCTGGCTGGAGTAACCGATCTTACCGGCTACATTGTCACCCAGTGGGAAATTCAAGACACCCTTGGCATCGAAGCGGTCATCAGTGCCGGCGGTGATTTCATAGTTCAAGCCTAACTCCCCGGTGGGGCGCGTGCGGGTAATATTGATGACACCACCGGTGGTGTTTTTCCCGAACAGCGTGCCCTGGGGTCCACGCAGTATTTCGATGCTTTGGAAATCATAGGTATTGGCCATAGAGCCGTTCACGAAAGCCAGTGGCACACCATCGACGACCACACCAACCGCGGGGTCAAAGCTCTTCTCCACTTCCTGGGTACCCACTCCGCGTATATACAGAGAGGCTGCGCCCGGGGCGACGCTGACCGGGTCAATAACAAAGTTGGGTACCATGCCTTCCAATTCGCGAATATCACGCATGACCAAGCTGTTGATGGTGTCGCCGCTAAAGGCCGAAACTGCGACGGGCACGCTCTGCATGGATTCCTGGGTTTTACGGGCGGTGACAATCACCTCCTCCAGGACGGCGCTTGACTGTACGTTCTGGATATCCTGGACTTCCTGCGCCTGAACAAAAGGAACAGCAGTGGTCGCCAGGCCAGCCAAAGCCAGCCCTCCAGCCATACGGGAGGGTGAAAAACGGGGGTGTTTATACATCATTGCTTACGAGCTCCTAAGTCAGCCATCAATCGGCGTTTATTATGAATATTTCACAGCATCAAGCAGCCGAGCTTAAAGCGACAAAGCTTTAGGCAGGCTTGTTGCAGGCAGCTATGCTTATTGGAATAGTGCTGGACGGCACGGATAACAAAAAATACAATCAGTACTGCTTTTTTTAGTATTACCCGCTTCAGGGCCCTATTGCAAGCTATGCCAATACTAATCGTCAAAAAATCAGGTCGGTATAATTATGAGTAATCACAAGACGTTCTGTCGTTATTGCCACGCCTACTGTCCCGTGGAAGCGGAGGTAGAAAACGGCAAGGTCACCGCCGTAAAACCTGATACCAGCAATGAGATGTACGGTGGTTACACCTGCATCAAGGGGCGCCACCTGGTTGAACAGATGTACCAGGAGGAACGCGTTTCCGGTTGTTACAAGCAGGTCGACGGCAACTTTGAGAAAGTCGCCAGCGAAACCGCCATGGATGAGATCGCGGACAAACTGCGCCAGATTGTTGATAAACACGGGCCCCGCGCAGTGGCGACTTACAACGGCACCTACGCCTTCCAGAATTCTGCGCAGCTCATGTACAGTCGCGCCTGGCACAATGCCCTCCGCTCTCCCTCTTATTACACCAGTGTCACCATTGATCAGCCCGCCAAGGTCTTTGTCGGCACGCGCCACGGCTTCTGGGGCGCCGGCACTCACTACTTCAACGACTCCGATGTCGCTATGGTTCTCGGCAATAACCCGATGGTGTCCCAGTACGCACCTCCCGGCGGCGTACCTTCAGTGAGCCCATTTGAGAAATTGCGGGAAGCCAAAAAACGCGGGCTGAAGTTGATCGCCGTTGATCCACGCTCAACGGAACTCACCCGCCGCGCCGATCTGCACCTGCAAATCAAGCCCGGAGAAGACCCCGCCTTCCTGGCGGCAATCATTCGGTTGATACTCGAAGAAGAGCTGCATGATCAGGAGTTCTGCCAGCAGCACACGGAAGGCCTCGAACTATTGCGCGAACAGGTACAGCCCTTCACCCTGGAATACGCTGCCGAGCGCACCGATCTCAGTGCCGAAGACATAGCCAGCGCCGCGCGACTGTTTGCCGCTGGGCCCCGGGGCATTGCCATCTCCGGCACCGGCCCGGAAATGTCCAACGACCCCAACCTGATGCACCACCTGCTGATCAGCCTCAATTCGATCTGTGGACGCTATTACCGGGAGGGCGATACCGTCCCCAATCCCGGCGTCCTTGCAACACCGTCACCTAAAAAGGCACAACCACTGCAGGTACCTCTGGCCTGGGGCGAAGGTGACCGATCCCGCATCAAGCCGGAACTGGGAGAACTGACGGTCCATGGCATGATGGGGCAATCCAGGGAAATGCCCTCTAACTTGCTTGCCGATGAAATTCTCACCCCCGGCGAGGGTCAGATAAAAGTCCTGTTCGTCATTGGTGGCAATCCACTGACCGCCTTTGCCAACCAGGAAAAAATCTACAAGGCACTGAAAAGCCTCGACCTGTTGATCTGCGTCGACGCTTATATGGCAGCCACCGCAAAAATCGCCGACTACGTCTTTGGCCCCAAGCTGACCCTGGAGCGCGACGATGTTACCTTGCTGGCAGATCCCTGGTACGAGGCGCCCTACAGTCACTACGCAAAAGCGGTGATCGCTACCGATCTCGATGTCATTGAGGAGTGGGAACTGTACTGGGGCCTGGGTCGCCGCATGGGCCTGGAAGTCCAGGTTCGCAACACCACGTTTGCCGGCCCTATAAAACCCACTAAATACGAGGTACTGAGTGCTATAACCGAGGGTTCACGGGTGCCGCTGGAATGGTTGCGGGATAATCCGGGCGGGCACACCTTCCCGGAGCACAAGGTTATCGTGGAAGCCGCCGACCCAGACCACACTGACAAGCTGCAGTTTTTCCCGGAGGGTCTGGCAGCCGAATTTGATGCCTACCGGCACAAGGCGCCGATCGATGACAAGTTCAGCCACCGCCTGATCTGCTCGCGGAGCAAGTACGTGCTCAACTCCAGCGGCCTCAATCTGACCCTGTTGAAGAAGAAGATGGGCACCACCAACCCCGCCTATATCCACCCGGACGATATCGCGGCACTGGGGCTGGAAGATGACTGCCTGATCTACATCAACTCAGATCATGGCCGTATTCCGGCAGTGGTTTGCGCAAACGACCGCATCAAACCTGGCGTGATCGCCATGCACCACAGCTGGGGGGTGGCACCTGAGCCCGGCGCCGATGAACGGGTGCGCGAGGTCGGTGCCAACACCAATAAGTTAATCGATAACCTGACTATCACCCAGCCCTATACGGGCATGACCCAGCAAAGCGCCATACCGGTTTACATAACAAGGAAAGAGGAAGCCGCATGAGTACCAAACCTTTCCGCTTCGGCCTGCAGGCCTTTAACCCGAAGTCTCCCGCCGCCTGGCGCGAGATGGTGCGGAAAACCGAGGACCTCGGATATTCTTCCTACCACCTGGCAGATCATTTTTTTGGCCCCGGCCCCAACCAGGAAGCCAGCGCGCATCCACCACAATTGCTGGGCGCTATTCCCGCCATCGCCATGGCGCTGGAGCAAACCAACACCATCAAGGTGGGTTGCCGAGTGTTCTGCATGGATTACAGGGAGCCGATCATTCTTGCCAAAGAAGCGGCCACCATGGATTACCTCAGCGATGGCCGCCTCGAGCTGGGCCTCGGTGCTGGCTGGATCAAATCTGAATATGAAGCCGTAGATATCCCATTTATGGATATTCAGGATCGCCTCGACAAGTTTGAAGAGGTGGTCAGCGGGGTCAAAGCCTTTATGGCCGGAGAGCCCCTGGATATCGACGGTAAGTATATCAAGTGGCAGGGCTTTTCCGGTATACCCGTCCGACCCCAGTGTCCCCCCATCATGATTGGCGGTGGCAGCAAGCGGGTGCTGAAAATAGCCGGGTGCGAGGCGGACATCGTCAGCCTCAACTTCAATAACCGCGCCGGCATGCTCGGACCCGATGGCATGATGTCGGGCATGGCGGAACAAACCGAAAAGAAGATCGGCTGGATCAGGGACGGTGCGGGCGATCGCTTCGACGAGCTGGAAATTGAGATTGGTGCCTACATGACTTTCGTCACCGACCACCAGGAGGCCACCGCCAAGGCTATTGCCGATCCCTTCGGCATGCCGGTAGAGGCCCTTCTGGAGGGACCACATAACCTGATCGGTAGTGTCGACTACATCTGTGAAGAACTGCAACGGCGGCGTGAAAAGTACGGTATTTCCTACATCACCGTGCTCGATGACGGCGAGAATAATATGGTAGAGCAATTTGCGCCAGTAGTGGCTAAACTTGCCGGCCAATAAAGGGGACAGACCCATGGCGAAGACAGAAGACAAATCCAGCGTGCGAAAAGAGCGGGATAAGAGCGGCTGGCAAGCCCAGAAGAGCGCTATGACCCGCGACACTATTCTCGACGCGGCCCTGGATTGCTTTATCACTATTGGCTATGCCAGTACTACGACCGCCAAAATTGCCGACAAGGCCAGGGTTTCCCGCGGTGCCATGCTGCACCACTTCCCTTCCAAGACCGAACTGATCCAGGCGGCGGTGGAGTACCTGCACGGGAAATTACTCTATCTCTACGCCAAGAATATTGACGAGGCCATTGGCGAGGATGAGGCCCACGACTTGCCGGTGGACGAACGCAATCGGCGCGGGCTGCAAGGCTACTGGAATTATTTGAGTTCCGACTTTTTCGTGGCCTACCACGAACTCTGCGTGGCCGGTCGTACCGATCCGGAACTGCAGGATATCCTGGAAGACTCCATCGCCCGTTTCGACGAGAATGTGGCCGAATCCAGCAGCAAATTGTTTCCGGAATGGGCGGAGCGCGGCGAACTCTACGTGATCGCCATGGATATCACCAAGTTCCTGATGGAGGGCATGGCCGTCTCTCAAATCGTCAGCCAGAAAGACCAACGCGTAGAGCGGATGATTCACTACCTGGGCGACCGACTGGAAGAAATTTTCCACGAGGGGGACGACAGCGGTGCAATCCACCGCCATTCAATCAAGCCTTAGCTTATCCAGCCTTCAGGTATTGATCCAGGTGATGTTCGCCGTCGCCAAACAGGGTGTTCAGTAACAGCAGTCGTTTGAAGTAGTGGCCAATACCCAGCTCATCGGTCATGCCGATACCGCCGTGCAATTGCACCGCCTGTTGGGACACGAAGCGCCCCGCTTCACCTAACTTCACTTTTAGCGCCGATGCAGCCTGTACCATATCCTCGCGCTGTTCATCCCGGGCAATCGCCGCGTAGTACAACACTGATCGCGTCGACTCGCACTGCATGAACATATCTGCCATGCGGTGCTGCAGGGCCTGGAAACTGCCGATAGGCTGGCCGAACTGCTCCCGGGTCTTGGTATATTCCACGGTCTGTTCCAGCAGGGCATCCATCGCGCCCACGGCCTCACCACCGATGGCGACGATAGATTCCGCTACCACATCCTCCATCAGGGCATAAGCGGCATCGACCTGACCCAGCAGGCTGGCCTCATCCACCCGCACATTGTCCAGGCTGATATCGGCGCCGAAACTGCCATCCACCAGCGGGTAGCTGGTACGGGTCAGCCCGGGGCTATTGGCGGGCACGATAAACAGGCTGATGCCGTCGACCTCACGCTGACTGCCACTGGTGCGGGCACTGACAATCAGCTGTTCGGCCACATGCCCATTGAGCACGGCAATCTTGTTGCCGCTCAAAACGTAGCCGTCATCATCGGCAGTCGCCGAGCATTCCACATGATTCAGCTGATAGCGACTGCCAGCTTCAGCGTAGGCAAAGGCCCAGTGAGATTGACCGGCCATCAGTGCCGGCAACCAGGCCGCACGTTGTTCATTGTTGGCCCGGCGCAGGAATCCTCCGCAAATGGCGATGTCAACCAGGTAGGGCTCTGCCACCAGGCCGCGCCCAAATTCCTCCATCAGTACCGCGACATCCAGCGCGCCACCGCCAATACCATCATCGGCCTCGGCAAAGGGCAGCGCCAGCCAACCCAGTTCTGCAAACTGCGCCCAGGCCTCGGCACTAAAGCCCAGCGACCCATCGCGCAGCTGGCGCTTCTGCTCAACGCTGTAATTGTCCTGCACAAACCTGGCGGCGCTGTCTTTGAGTAGTTGCTGTTCTTCGCTGAGGGAGAGGTCCATGAGATACCTGGTGAAGCTGCTTGCGATGAGCAGGTGAAGGTAACAAAGTCACCTTCTAATAACAATCAGTTCATCCGGTTTTTAACAGAGGCTGGCTTCCGCGCCTGCTATGGCGCTCGCGCGCATTGGCACATTGCAGCGCCGCGCCGCTAATGCGGGCGGTTCGCACGTCGCCAAAGGGTGAGCCCATACCAGAATTCACTATAAGGGCCACCGACAGCTGGCGCTCCGGGTCCGCCCACGCACCGGAGCCGCCAAAGCCAAAATGACCGAACCCCTGTTTTGGGATGCCGCGTGTGGTCATCACCGAGTGGTAACCCAGGCGCCAGCGCATATCGAAGGGAATCACCGAGTGACGGCCGGTTGGTTGCTGCAGGGTACTGGCCCGCTTAACGGCCTCTTCTGACAATAGGCGCACTCCATCAAACTCTCCACCATTGGCGAGGGCTGCATACATCTTGGCCAGCGAGCGCGCCGTAAATAAACCATTGCCGGCGGGAATGGCGACCCGCAAACTTTCCGGTGAGCCGAAATCAAATTCGCTGATGCCATTGGGGGCGAGGGCATCGAACAGGCTGACCAGGTCTGTATCCCGGCCCAGGCGCTGCATGATCCGGCTGATACCGTGGGCGCCCTTCTCCAGGTAGTGGCCAACCGAGGTCTGGCTGAGCCGGCGGGTAGCATCCGGCACCAACAGCTGGGCCGCGCGTTCAATTTCCCGGGCAGGCGCGCCAATGTACAGCCCATCCAGGCCCAGCGGCTTGGCAATTTCTGACTGCACCAAGCGGGAGAATTTCTTGCCGGTTACCCGCTGAATGATTTCCCCGACCAGGAATCCATAGGTGAGGCCGTGATAGCCGGTGCGTGTGCCGGGCTCATGTGCCGGCTGTGCTGTCTCAATGGCACCCACCATGTGGTCCCAGTCCAACATGCGATCGGCGCGATCTATCATCTGCCGAATGTGATACAGCCCCGATTGGTGGGATAGCACCTGGCGAACGGTTATATCCTGCTTGCCTCCCTGGGCGAATTCCGGCCAGTACTCGGCCACTGGTGCCCGATAATCAATCAAGCCGCGGTCCGCGTAAATGTGTAACAGGGTGGAAGTAACGCCCTTGGTAGTGGAGAAACTGGGTGACATGGTATCCCGGGCCCAGGGCGTACCCTCGCCATCACGATAGCCACCCCAGAGATCTGCCACACACTCGCCGCGATGATAGACACAGACCGCAGCGCCGCCCGGGTATTTCTGCAGCTGCCGGCGCAGGGTTTCCTCTACCCGGTGAAACCCGGGGTGCACCATACCGTCCAGGTGCAGCCTGGGGGTGGCAGGTTTCAACTTGAGAATGGTCATTGCGAGCTCCTGCTGCGACATTTTTATGTTCGGATTGCTTGCAGCTGGGAACAAAAGATAGCAATGTGCATACGCATTAACAATCAGTTCATCCGGTTTTTATCTATGAGTACACTATTTCACGAGCCGATAGACATGGGGAAATGCCCGTGAGCACCGCCACTGAAGTCGCGCTTATTGTCGGTGCCGGTGATGGCACAGGCGGCGCCATAGCCCGCCAGTTCGCGCAAGCCGGCTTGCACGTGTGTGCCGCCCGCCGGGATGCCATCGCTCTCGAACCGCTGCTTGAAGAGATACGCCAGGCAGGCGGCTCAGCCTCGGGCCACAGCCTGGATGCGCGGGAGGAAGACCAGGTGTTATCGACGTTTGCAGATATCGAACAGAACATTGGCCCGCTGGCTGTGGTGGTCTACAACGCCGCCATTGGCGCCCGCAAACCCATCGCCGAGTTAAAGGCGAGCACATTCCGCAACCTGTGGGAGACTGATTGTTTCGCCGCCTTCCTGGTGGGCCGGGAGGCCGCCCGCTATATGCAGACGCGGCAACGGGGCAGTATTTTCTTCACCGGTGCCACCTCGGCCACTCGCGGCCGGGCACAATTTGCAGCGTTTGCCGCCGCAAAAAGCGGCGCCCGGGCGCTGGCCCAGAGCATGGCCAGGGAGCTGGGACCAGAGGGCATACACGTGGCGCACATCATCGTCGACGGGCCTATTGATGGCGAATTTGTTCGCACCAGCTTTCCACAACTGGTAGCGGAGCGACCGGAGGGAGGTCTTTTAGACCCGAACGGGATCGCTGCCAACTACCTGATGCTACATCGGCAACCGCGCAACGCCTGGACCTTTGAACTAGATCTCAGACCATTTGTAGAACCCTGGTAAGGGTCAGTTCAGATCCGCTGCGAACTGCCGCAGGATTTCCAGGGGAACAATGTCGAGCGCCTTGATATGCGTGCGGCGCAGAAACACCCGCGGCGCCATGTCTTGTTGGTAGGCTTCCGCCCAGCGGGCAGCGCACAGGCACCAGCGGTCCCCCTCTTGCAAGCCGGGAAACCCATGTTCGGGCATGGGGGTACTGAGATCGTTGCCGCGAAAACGGGAGTACTCCAGGAAGTTTTCAGTCATCTCCACGCACACGGTGTGTGAGCCCAAATCCTGGTCACTGGTGTTGCAACAGCCATCCCGGAAGAACCCGGTCACCGGATCTTCGCTACAGGCTTCCAGCGCCTCGCCAAACACATTCAGGGAGTCATCCACAGGCCCGGTCCTCTGCTGTTAAACGTCTCAGTAAATCCAGGTCTTCCCGAAACACCGGTTGCAGCTCCGCCAGCTCGGCAACCGTCAGCCAGCGCAACTCCAGCAGCTCATCATCACAGATAGCCAGCTCGCCCTGAATAATTTCCGTGGCCCAGTAGTGCAGCAGAAACTTGCCGTTGGACGATGGCAGTTCCTGCAGCTTCTGCAGCGGACGCACCTGGCAACCCAGTTCTTCCTGGGCCTCTCGCACAACGGTCTGCTCCAGTGTTTCACCGGGCTCGCGCTTGCCGGACACCTGGGTCCAGTAGCCAGCGGCGGGTTTGTGCGCAGCACGCTGACCAATCAGGAACCGGTCTCCCCGTTGAATAACCAGGACCACACCATCGCGGCGGCTATCTGCCATTCAAAATTCTCCCAGCTGGAACTGCTGGCGCAAGATACCCACCCACTCCGTCAGCGTCGCATCGGCGTAACTGCTGGATGACCTCAGGGCCCCCCACACCGGTTGAGGCCAGCAGGCATCTGAGCTGCTACGGCCAATAATATGCAGATGCATCTGCGGCACCACGTTGCCGAGGCCAGCAAAATTGACCTTACTGTAGCCGAGTACTTGTTTGATGAAGCTGGAGATCTGTTGGCACTCGCTGTTTACCACCGCCAGATTAGCGACATCCAGGTCCAGCACGTCTTCCAGCTCGGTATCGGGCACCAGGATAAACCAGGGCAGCTGGGCGTTCTTGTTGAGCAATACCGCGCAACTCTCAAACCGCCCCAGCAGGTGGCAATCTTCGAGTAACTGGGGATGGATGTTCACGCGATAATGCCCGCTTCGCGCCACTGCCCGATTTGCTCCTCACTGAAACCCGCCGCACTGAGTATTTCATTGGTGTGTTCACCATGGCGTGGGGGGAAACGCCGCAGGGTGGCCGGCGTTTTCTCATAAACCCCCGGGTGACGCACAAAACGCATGGTGCCCGCGGTGGGTTCCTCTGCCTCGAACACGGTTCGATTGTGGCGCACCTGGGGATCGTTGATGAAACCTTCAACGTCATACACCGGGCCAAAAGGCACCTCGTGTTCCCGCAACTCCTCTAACAACTCGCGCCAGGGCTTTTTCCGAAATTCCGGCTCCAACAGGTCGTTCATTTCATGCAGGTTGGCCATGCGGTTGGCGATATTCAAAAAGCGCTCATCTTCTATCAGGTCATCGCGACCCAGCACCCGAACCAGGTTCTGGTACTGCTTCTCTTCCACCACGGTTCCCACCAGGTAGCCATCAGAGCATTCCCACACACGAAACAGGTCCATACCCACCGGTGGTAGATCGGGCTTGGGCACAAAGGTTTCCGTGGTCATGGTGTCCCCCATGGCGAACTGAGCATAGGCATTGATCATGGGCACATGCACGTGCTGTCCCTGGCCATTGTTGCGCTCCCGGGCCAACAGGGCTGCCAGCGCCGAGGATGCCGCGGTAATGGCAGCGGTTTTGTCCGCCACCACACTTTTAAACATCTCCGGTTTATTGCCCTCCCCGGCCTGGATCGGCAACAGTCCCGACATGCCCTGGATGACCAGGTCATAGCATGGCTGACTGGCATAGGGCCCATCGGGGCCATAGCCATTGACGGACACGTAGACTAGTCCTGGATTGTCTTTGCTCAGTTCCTCATAGCCAATGCCAATACGATCAGCCACCCCGGGGCGAAAATTCTCCAGCACCACATCTGCGGTCCTGGCCAGGGTTTGCACAATCTCCCTACCTTCATCGGATTTCAGATCGACCGCCAGACTGCGCTTGTTGCGATTGAACTGGGAGAAGAAACCATTGAGCCCGCCGCTCTCCGGTGGACCCACCCAGCGGGCGGTATCACCAAAGGTGGTTTCGATCTTGATCACATCTGCGCCCAGGTCACCCAGGTTCTGCCCCGCCAGCGGGCCGGACACCATGGTAGAAAAATCGAGTACGGTAAAACCGGCACAGGGGCCGATGAGATCATCTGGTGAGGCTATATCCATTTTTTACTCCGGTGTTGGCATTTCCATACGTGGCAATTCATCAGGCATGCCACCCAGGGAAATAGCTATTTTTGAAAAACCCACAAACAGGGCCAGGCCTGCCGTCAATTCGACGATCTGCTCGTCACTGAACGTGTCGCGCATGCGCGCCTTGATGTCGTCGTCTATCCCACCCGGGTTGTGTAGGAACAAATCTGTGTAGGCCAGGATCAACTTGTCCCGCTCCGGCAGGGCACTGTCTTCAAAGCCATCCTCAATCTGCGCAACCCGTTCCTCGTCCATGCCTTCCTTCGCCGCACCGGCGAAGCGCACATTGCGTCAGAACACACAATTGGTGGCGCGGGCATTGCGCAATCTCGCCATTTCCTTGGCGGAGTGATCCAGCACCCCCCGGCTCCAAAGCGTGCCATAGAGCTGGTTGAAAGCGGCCAGGGTCTCTGGCTGCCAGGCCAGGGCGCTGCTACTGATGGGATCGTCACCCTCATTTGGCGGCGTACCCACCCTTGCTTCAATCGCCATCCTTCACCTCCAGCAATACTTGAAAGCGGCAAAAGCCATCGCAAATCGCCAGCCACTCCATCAATGCCACCACCGCCGCATCACCCAGCTCGGCCTTTACCGCCGCAACGGGTGCATCGGGAATTGCATGAGGATCCTGGGCAAACAGTTCTGCGATCTCGAGGCAGGCCGCCACGCATTCGCAGTTTTCGTCTTTCACCGCACCGGCCTCCGCCGCGGCTAATTCTGTGGCGCAATTGTGCAATTGGGCAATCCGCCGTAGAGTGGAGCAAAGCACCGATGATGGCAGCAACTGCCGCTGATCAAACAGGTCGGCGAAAGACCGAAAGTCCTTGTAGAGGTTGGGGCGAAGGCCGAAAACTGACGCGAAGTCACTCCCAGGCGCGCTTTCAAGCCAGCTCACAGGAACACCTCCCGGAAAAGATTCATGGCATGTCACCACCGCATTGGATAAAGTTCACCAGCAAGATACTACCGCACTCACAGCGACAGGACACGGGACCCGGTATATGCAGGAAAACCGCATCAACGCCTATTTGCCTAATTGGCGCAGCGTTGGCGCACTCACCTTTTTTTCCTGTGCACTGATAGGTTTCCACCTGGGGGTAGCCGTCTCCGAGCGACCCGAACTGGCTGATTCCAGCCTAGCAATAAAAATCTATTACAGCCTCAGCCTGTTTGTCATGGGCGGCGTCGACCTGGGCATCCCCATCGGCGGCACACCCCCTGCCCGCATGCTGGTCTGGATCGCCTACTTCGGCGCCCCTATCCTGTTTGCCTCCACCCTGATCAACGCCCTGATTCGGGGACTGGCACCGTCCCAGTGGCAGCTGCAACGCATCAAGAATCACATCATCGTCGCGGGAGCGGACGAGTTAACCCTCAGCTACCTGCGGGTATTGCGTCGTCACGACAAGAAAGTACCGATCATCGTTGTCGGGCGAAGCCTCGATGCAGCCACCGAGGATGAACTCAGGGAAGCCTTCAATGCCTTTGTACTTGTCGGGGACATAACTCACGAATTTTTTCTGCGTCAGCTGCGCCTGAAAAAGGCGCGAAAGATTCTCCTGTTGGGTGCCAATAGCCTGCGCAGTTACGAGGCGGCCAGTATTATCCTGGGAATGGTGCCGGGCATTGGTCACAAGGTCATCATTCACTGCACCAGTCTGCGCTTCATGCGCGCCATGTCGACCACGTCGGTTGCGCAGCAGTGCCAGACTTTCAACACCTATCACCTGGCTGCCTCAGGCCTGGTTCGCAACCACCTGGTTGGCCACTTCCAGGATACCCGTCCCAAGGATACGGTTGTCCTCGCTGGCTACGGTCGATTTGGCCAAACTGTTCTTGAGGAGTTGCAGGATCATGCACCCAACGAAATAGACACGGTGGTTATTATCGACCACGATGCCCATCGCCGCATACTGGTGGCGGAAGAACAGCGTGCCTTCCGCGGCAATTATCAGCGTGAGTTGTTCGAGGGAGATGTTTCCAACCCCGATGTCTGGCAACAATTACAACAGAGAGTAGACCTGGATCAGAGCGATACCGTGGTGGTGCTAGGTACAGGCCGCGAAGAAGAAAATTTGCGCACGGCGCTGTGGATCAAGAACAAGTTTCCCCACGCCAAAGTGATTGCCCGCAGCAGCAAGGGCTCTCGCTTCGCCAGCGAGGTCGCGGCAGAACACGATATTGTCAGCGTTAGCATCTCCCAGCTTGTGGAGGAGAGCATTCCCAGCGACTGGATTGAGCCGGGCTAAGCTTCGCGGAATTTAGAAACGACGGAGTACGCCAGCACTGATCAACCACAACTCGGTTTCGTTGAAGCTGATGTCGGTATCGTCCCGGCCCCACGCCACTCCAATATTCGCGGTCCAGTTATCCAGGCCAAATGTGCCCGGCATAAACAGGGTCGAGGTAAACATGAAGCGACTGGCATCGTTTTTCTGATTAAAGATGGGATTGACCGCATCCCCGTCAGTCTCGCTGTAAGCCACATTGGTAACCCAGCGCATGGTGTTCGCCGCCTGGTAGACATAGGTCAGCTCTACCGCGCCACCTTCTTGCGCCATGGCTTCGCCGTCCAGGTCGCGGTCAACATAGCGAATGCCGGGGCGAATGATGTGCCGCTTGTTTTTACTGGCAAACAGGTAACCGAGCTCTATGCGGGTGACATCGCCATTGCGATTCAGCAGCTGCCGCTCCGCAAACGTGAGTGGCAGGCTGACGCCACTTTGCTCGTCGTCAATGTCGCGCTCGGTAAGGGAGATTTTGAGTTCAAAGCGCGACCCAAACATGCGGTCCCAGGTCAGCCGCGCCCCGCTCACTTCCAGGTCTGATTTCTCACGGGGCGAGCCGACCAGGTAGGGATCGGACCAGACTTCTGTCGCCAGCCCCGCCGCTCGGAGATAGGCCAGCTGTACGGTGCCCAACTTGTCAAAGTCATGGCGGATGGCGAAGCGGGTGGAACGGTCGAATTGGAGATAATCGGCAAAATCATTACCCATGAAAATGCGGGTCTTCTTGTTTTCGAAGGTATAGCCCAGCTCAAATGCGACAGCTGGCAATACCACGTCTTGCGCCGAAGGTGCACCCAGGTCATCGATGGTGTCATCACCTAAATCGATATCCACGTCGGCGACGCTGGCAAAGAAGTTGCTGCTCATCTCCCCAGCGGAAATACCGATGTTCACAAATCCACCGAAGCCACTTTTATCGCCGATGGGTTCCAATGCAGATGCGGGAATGACGAATAAAAAAGCCATGGGAAGAACTGCAAGTAAAGAGAGTGCGCGATTCATTCCAGAATTTCTCCAGGACGACAGGGTAATTTACGATGCGCTCATTCTAGCGCTTCAATCTACGAATAGTAATGCTGCTACCCGCCGAGCTCTGACAAGCGAACTCTCACCCCCTGCACTCCCAGTTTGCGCAACTCCGACAACAATTGCTGCCGGAAGCGTTGACTGGCAGCCAGCTCAGGTGGGAACACCTGTTCAAGGCCAAGCACGGCATCCAGGTAATCGGCGGGATTATCTGAAAAGCTCGTATGCAGGGTAGAAATCTGGTCGGCCAGGGGGTCATCCAGCGGCTCTATGCGACCCAGCAACACCCACGCCGCCAGCACCAGGGTAAGACTCTCGATGGACACATCGTTTTCAAGCTGCCACAACAGCGTTGGTACAATTCTCTGGGGAAGTTTTTGGCTGCCATCGATAGCGATCTGACGGCTCTGGTGTTGCAGGGCTGTATTAGAGAATCGCTGCAACAACTGCACTTTGTAATCATCAACATCAAAGCCATCCGGAATCGACAGGGCCGGTGTCACGTCCTCCATTAAGCGCGCCACAAAATCCCGTAGCGGCGGCTGAGCCATGGCTTCGGCGACTGTCTCCCACCCGGCCAGGCAACCCAGGTAGGCAATCGCCGAGTGGCTTGCATTCAACAGCCGCAGCTTCATGGCCTCATAGGGGGCGACGTCGCTGACAAACTGGGCGCCTACCCTGTCCCAGGGGGGTACCGGGCCGGCAAAGTTATCTTTGATAACCCATTGGCTGAAGGCTTCGCTGACAACCGCTCCTTCGTCTCGCAGGCCCAGTTTTTCTTGCACCATCGCCAGGTCCGCTGCGGTTGTCGCAGGCACAATCCGGTCGACCATGGTTTCCGGGAAGCGACAGTTGTCGTTTATCCAGGTTGCCAACTCTGCGCTGATGTTGCGGGCCAAGCCAAGTACCAGCTCGGCCAGCTTGCGACCATTGCCGCTGACGTTGTCACAGGAGATCAGTGTCAATCCACTCAATCCGGATGCCATCCGCAGCGCCAGCGCCTGACACAGATAGTCGGCGGCGCTGCCCTCGGCGCGGTCCTGGTAACCCTTCTCGGTAATCGTCAGTGTTACGACGGAGATAGCCGGGCCTGCAAGGCGGGCAATCACTGCATGCGGATCTTCCGGGGCAACCAGAACTTCCTTTACCGCGCCGACCACCTGCAGCTGCTGTTGTTCATCTTTTTTAACCACGGAGGTATAGAGTCCGTCCTGTGGCAGCAGCTGATCGCGCACGGCCGGTCGGCGTAAACTGACAGCGGATATTCCCCAGTTGAGCTCGCCCAGATTGAGAACCGCCTCGGTGTATAGCGCCTGGTGTGCGCGGTGAAAGGCGCCAATACCCAGGTGCACAATACCAATTGTCACCTGCCCGCGATCGTAGCGCGGCAGGGCAATATCGCCGGTGGCCAGCTGCTGCAGATGGCTATCACTGAGACGGGTCATATCAGGCGCCGCGGCGGGTTATATCAAGTTTATAGGCTTTTTTTGCCAGCCCGTAAGACAAGTCCAGCGCCAACTCGGCGGCCTCATCTTCGCCCAGGCGATGATCGGCGACCAGCTCGGCCAGGAAGCCCGCATCCATGCGCCGCGCCACATCGTGCCGCGCCGGTATGGACAGGAAGGCGCGGGTATCGTCGTTGAACCCAACCGTGTTGTAGAAACCCGCTGTTTCCGTGACCTGCTGGCGATAGCGACGCATGCCCTCCGGTGAATCGTGGAACCACCAGGGGGGCCCCAGCTTCAGACAGGGATAGTGTCCTGCCAACGGTGCAAGTTCCCTGCTGTAGGCCGTTTCATCCAGGGTAAACAAGATCAACGTGAAATTGGGCTCATTGCCAAAG
This sequence comes from Halieaceae bacterium, assembly GCA_965237855.1. Taxonomy (GTDB): domain Bacteria; phylum Pseudomonadota; class Gammaproteobacteria; order Pseudomonadales; family Halieaceae; genus CBDEGK01. The sequence continues at coordinate 352,687 of CBDEGK010000003.1, forward strand.
CGATCGAGTAGTGGTTTAAGTGCCTGCACGTATTCCGTGGACGTTGGAATATCGGCTCCCTTGTCACGCCCGTAATGCTGGAACAACCACTGGTTGTGGTTGCGCGAAGAACCCGGGTGCAATTGCATGACCAGTCCATCCTCAACCGACATGGCGGCCATCTCGGTCAGCATCTGGCCCCGAAAAATCTCGGCCTGGTCCACCGACAGGTTGCCTTCGAGCGCTACGGCAAACAGTTTCTGTACATCGGCACTGGAGAGGTCGGCGGTCACTGCGGTTGGGTGGCCGTGATCACTTGAGGTCGCACCCATACTCTGGAAAAAGGCCCGTCGCTGGCGCAGTGCTTGCAGGTAACCGTCCCAGCTGCTGGTGTCTTCGCCTGTCAGCCGTCCCAGCTCGGCCAGGTTGTCAGTAAATCCCTCATATTCCGGGTCGACCACCGGGTCCGGGCGATAGGTGGTGATAACCCGCCCCTGCCAATCGCTGTCGCGCAGCGCCTGGTGATGTTGCAGCGAGTTCAGCGGCGACTCGGTGGTGGCAAGCAGTTCGATATTAAAACGTTCGAACAAGGCCCGCGGCCGGAACGCTTCCGTGGCCAGTTGTTCATTGATGTGATCGTAGTACTGATCGGCAGTTGATTGGTCCAGGGCCTGTTCCAGCTCGAACACCTCGGCAAACACATGATCGAGCCAGGTTCGCGAGGGGGTGCCGCGGAAGGCGTGGTAGAGGCCGGCAAAGCGCCGCCATACCTGTCGGTTGTCGGTTTCTGACTCGACACCCTGGCCGGCGATTCCCAGGTCCGCCAGCGGCACGCCAAGGCTGTAGAGCATGCGAAACACATAGTGGTCTGGCTTAATCAGTAATTCTGCGGCGTCGACAAAGGCTTCGTTGGTGGCGAACCAGGCGGCATCGGTGTGTCCGTGGGGGCTGATAATGGGTAGCTCAGCGATATGCTGATACAGGCGGCGGGCGATGCTGCGCACCTCCGGGCTGACGGGCAACAGGCGGTCCGGGTGCAACTGCAGAGGTGTGGGCATTACGTCTTCCAACTGAATCCAGAAGCTTTGATCCTGACATCTTGATAGCTAAGTCTTGCTGCCAGGCGCTTCTGCGGTTAACTTGTGAAATTGGTCAGGCCAATTGTAAGGCAGCAACAGCGACATTCCAATGATGTCCCCATGAATTCCCAATGACACCTCAATGAAAACAAAGAAGCCAACACAAATCGCCCTGCTGGGAGAGTGCATGCTTGAACTCAGACCCAGCCTGGGGCAACACGGCGACTATCACCTCTCCGTGGCCGGTGATACTTACAATACCGCCATTGGCCTGGCGCAGCTGGGCGTCACCGTCGAATATGTCACGGCCCTGGGCCGAAATAAGCACAGCGCCACTGTCCTTGAGCACGCTGTAAAACACCAGGTCGGAACACAATTTATTCAGCGTATCGAGGGTGCGACACCCGGTCTGTATTTGATCGATAACGATGACCAGGGTGAGCGATATTTCAGCTACTGGCGCAGAGATTCTGCCGCCCACCAGATGTTGCGCGACCCGGAAAATCTCGCCCAGGCGCTGGCGGCAATTGAGCATATTCCCACCCTGTTTATCAGCGGTATTACCCTCGCCCTGTGCGGGAAAGCAGGCCGCCATTGCCTGCTGAATTGGCTGCCCGGTTATCGTACCAATGGGGGACAGGTGATCTATGACAGCAACTACCGGCCGGCCCTGTGGCCAGACCTGGAAAGTGCGCGCCAGGCCCATTATGCGGTGCTGGACCATGTTGATCGGTTTATGCCCAGTGCCGAGGATATCGCCGTTTTGCACAGAGATGGGGGTATGTTGGCGCTAACTTCAGATGAGATCGTCATGACAGATGGCGCTGCAGGAATAACGCTGACCTGCGCCGGTGAGCAGCAGCATATTGATGTCGAGAGGGTGAGTGTGGTGACGGATACCACCGGCGCCGGTGATGCGTTTAACGCCGGCTATATCGCGGCTCGTTGCCAGCAATTGGACGCCGCAACAGCAGTGCTATTTGCCGCCGAAGTCGCCGCCCAAACCATTCAGCAAGCGGGTGCTATCCTGGCAGAATCTGCATGGCGTGAGTTGAAGCTCAGGCTCGACCAGCTGCGCTGATCATCCGCCGTGGCGCGGTGCAAAAGCGCGCACAGTATCCATGTCATAGCCCTGTTCACCATCGTGACGCAGACACTGCAGGGCGACATGATCTGCCCCCGCCTGCCAGTGAGCTTCAATGCGCGACATGATGCTGTTTTCATCACCCCAGGCAACAATGGCATCCACCAATCGATCGCTGCCGCCGTTCTCAAAATCTTCCGCGCTAAAGCCGAGCGTCAACAGGTTGTTGCAGTAGTTGGGCAACGCCAGGTAGGTCGACATATACAGCCGCGAAATTCGACGCGCCTCTGATGGGTCCTTAATGGTGAGAATTTTCTGCTCGGGAGCCAGCAGCTTATCGGGGCCCAAAATTTCCCGTGCCCGCGCCGTATGTTCGGGGGTAACAAAATAGGGATGGGCGCCGTCAGCCTGCTCCGCTGACAGACCGAGCATTTTTTCCCGCAATGCCGCCAGTAGCAGCGGGCCCGATTGTTGCGGCGCGGGCCCCATGTAAAAAGCCTGCTGCATCTGTTCCAGGTAGGCACGCATGGTCGAGAGCGGGCCCTTGTATTCATGCTGGCGCAGCCCACTGACCAAATCCGCGTGAGAAACGCCGAGGCCGAGGGCCAGGCGACCGCCGCTCAACTCGTTCAGAGATTGACGGGTTGCATTCATGGCCATGGCATCGCGGGCGTAGATATTGGCAATGCCCGTGGCCAGGTAGAGCTTGTCGGTGGCTTCTACCAGGTGCGCGATCATGACAAAAGGGTCGCGGCCCACCGCCTCAGGCACCCACAGGGCACCGTAGCCCATTTCTTCGATGCTGTTGGCGAATTCCGCGGCCTCGCCAAAAGAACCGCTGTCCAGCCAGGACCAGATACCCAGACGACCTATATCAAACGATGATGCCACTGCTTTCCCTCACTTGGAGTTCGCTACTTGCACCCGTAGTGTGGCACAGAGATGACGGGCGCGGTCGGCGAATTGAGCCGGCAAATCTGACTCTGAGTCCCTGAGCCAGCCAAGCAGTCCGGCGACAAAGCTGAAATAGACCGATTCGGCGGCCATCTGCAGCTGCAGCGAGGCCGGTACATCCCCCTGTTCCTGCCCGATCTCCAGCAATTCAACAATTGCCCGGAGTAGTGCCGGGAAACCAGCCACGGCACTGCCCTGCACAAATAACTGCCGATTTAGGTCGCCGGATTGCTCCACCACCCGCGCACTGTGGGCAAACAGCTGCAATAAACGCTGCTCAGTGGACAGGTCTTTGCCAGCATAGTGCTGCACTAACTGCACCATACGGGGCTCCAGGGCCTCGGCCATGGCATCGAGAATCGCCCGCTTGCCGCGAAAATAATTGAACAAACTGGCGCGGGAGATCCCCGAAACCCGGGCAATTTCCTCCACAGAGGTGGTTTCTACCCCCTGTGCCAGGAACAGTTCCTGCGCGTTGCGCAGAATCCGCCCCCGAATCATCAATTTCTTCTCATCCCTCCATTGCATTTTTAGATTCTAATCCAAAAGGGGCCGGAGGGTGTACGGGTTTTGTGAATAACTTTTTTGGACGTTAGTCTAAAAGGGGGCGGAGGGTGTATGAGAATCTGTGGATAAGTCCGCTGCTTGGGTATACGTCTGCGTCATGTGATGCCCAGCAGGGCCTGTATCTGGCAGAGATGACCTTCAACCCATTGGCGCTGATGATCCCCCCAGTCGACAATTCGATAGTAGCCGTGTCGATGTTTGGGTCCATCCTGGATAAATTCGCAGTCCAGGCCAATGTCTGCCATGGCCTTGATGGAGTCTTGCAGCGTTCGACGGGGCATGCCGGTATCCCGCTCCAGGCTGTGTAAATCGTGGCGCTCCGTGTCCATGAGCAGGGCGAGATAGAGCTTTCGATAATAGGCTTTCTTCTGCTTGCTGACCGTGTCCATAGCGGGCTCTGTTTACGACCGTTGTGCTACAGTTTCTATCACATTCTGTTGCCTGGACACCATGAATTACCCAGAGGCCCGCCAATATCTCCTGCAACGCCCCGAAGCCATCGAAGATTTCCCCTTCGGACCGGACACCGCGGTGATGAAAATCAAAGGCAAGATGTTTGCCACCCTCTCTTACAAGGGTGATCTCGCCAGCATGAACCTGAAATGCAACCCTGAAGAGGCACTGATGTTGCGTGATATTTTCACCGGTGTGCTGCCCGGCTATCACATGAATAAGAAACACTGGAACACAGTTAGGCTGGATGGCTCAGTGCCGATCCCGGAAATTGAGCGTATGATAGATCGCTCTTATGGCCTGGTTGTCAAAGGCCTGAAAAAGGTTGAGCGCGAAGCCCTGCTGCTCGCCTACGGAGAAGATGAGGTTTATCGTTAACCGTGAAAATATCGGACCACCTGAGCAAAGAAGAAATCCAGCACTTCACCAGCCGCAGTGATGCGCTGGCATTCCAAACCGTGGTCGTGAGCTGGGTTCTGTTATTGGCCGTATTCTGGTTTGTCACCACCTGGACCAATCCGCTTACCATTGCGCTGACCCTTGTCCTGCTCGCCGGCAGAAAGTTGGGGCTCGCTGTCATCACCCACGAGTGCGGTCACCGCACCCTGTTCCAGACCCAGGCCTACAATGACTTTGTCGGCCAGTGGCTGGCGGCGGCACCCACCTTCACCGACATGCACAAATACGCCAGTGGCCACGCCTATCACCACAAACAGGCGGGCACCGAGGAAGATCCTGACCTGTCCAACTACCGGGCATACCCGGTGGCACGCGACAGCTTCAAACGGAAAATGATACGCGACATGACCGGGCAGACCGGTTACAAACTGCTCAAGTACGTGGCGGTCAGTGCCCTCGAGATATTCTCCACCGATCCGGAACAACGCCAGCGGGCCCGCCCCTTCGTCGACCAGATCCTGGTCAACGTTGCCTTCGCGATTTTCCTCGGCCTCGTCTTTGCCCCCTGGGCCTACCTGCTGTGGCTGGCCTCATTCCTGACCACCTACATGGTCATTGTCCGTATCCGGCAAGTGGCTGAGCACGCCGCGGTACCCGACCTGTTCGACCCGGATCCCCGCAATAACACCCGCACCACTATCCCCAGCTGGTGGCAGCGTCTTATCTTTGCTCCCAACTATGTCAACTACCACCTGGAACATCACTTTATGGCCAGCGTGCCTTGCTACCGCCTGAAGGAGTTACACCAATTGCTGAAGCAACGCGGCTTTTACGATGATACGCGTATCTTCCAGGGCTACGGGGAAGTGCTGAGTCACGCCATCGCCTGATTAGCTTCGGCCCAAGCCCCATGAGCAAACAAAAAAAGAAGCGCCGCAGCGCCGCCTGGTTTGACAATCCCGAGCGACCGGATGCCACCGCACTGCACCTTGAGCGCTACCTGAACTACGGGCTGACGGTTGAGGAATTACAAAGCGGCAAACCCATCATTGGTATTGCGCAAAGCGGTAGCGACCTGGCTGCCTGCAACCGCCATCACCTGCAACTGGCGGAACGAATTCGCGAGGGCATTCGCGACCGGGGCGGCATCCCGATGGAATTCCCGATCCACCCCATTTTTGAAAATGGACGCCGTCCCACCGCCGCGCTGGATCGCAACCTGGCGTTCCTGGGCCTGGTTGAAATTCTCCACGGTTATCCCCTGGACGGCGTTGTCCTCACCACAGGCTGTGACAAGACCACCCCCGCCATGTTGATGGCGGCGGCACTGGTGGATATTCCCAGCATCGTGTTTTCCGGCGGCCCCATGCTGAATGGCTGGGATGGCGAGGAGCGGGTCGGCTCCGGGGCTATTATCTGGCGCTCCCGCGAACAGCTGGCAGCGGGCGAGTTGGATTACCCGGGCTTTATTGAGCAAGTGGCAAAGTCGGCGCCCTCCGCCGGCCATTGCAACACCATGGGCACGGCACTGACCATGAACTCCCTGGCGGAAGTCATGGGTATGTCCCTGCCGGGTTGCGCAGCTATCCCGGCGCCCTATCGAGAGCGCGGGCAAATGGCCTACGCCACGGGATTGCGCATCGTCGATATGATCGACGAAGATTTGAAGCCCTCAGATATCCTCGTGCGGGCCTCCTTTCTCAACGCGATTGCCGCCACTACCGCGCTTGGTGGTTCCACCAACGCGCCGCCTCATTTGCAAGCCATTGCCAACCAGGTCGGCGTCGAGCTTTCAATCAGTGACTGGCAAAGCCATGGGGAAGCCTTACCCCTGCTGGTGAACTGCCAGCCCAGCGGGGAATTCCTGGGAGAGGAGTTTCATCGGGCCGGCGGTGTACCCGCCCTGCTCGGGGAAATGCTGGAAGAGCGGCTGGTAAATGGCGATTGCCTGACCGTTACCGGACGAACACTGGCTGAAAATAACGCCGGTGCAAAAAGTCTGGATACCCGGGTCATTCGCCCGGCCAGTCAGCCGCTGACGGCAAAGGCCGGTTTCGCTGTGCTGTCGGGCAACCTGTTCGACTCCGCCATTCTCAAGAAGTCGGTTATCAGCGAGGCCTTTCGCGAGCGCTACCTGTCCTCCCCCGACACGCCCAATTGTTTTCGCGCCCGCGCCATCGTCTTTGAAGGTCCGGAAGATTACCACCAACGTATTAACGACCCGGCTCTCAACATCGATGAACATTGTATGCTGGTGATTCGCCATTGCGGGCCGGTCGCCTACCCGGGTTCCGCCGAGGTGGTGAATATGCTGCCACCGGATTACCTGGTACGACACGGCATCACCGAATTGCCCTGTATGGGTGACGGTCGTCAGAGCGGCACTTCCGCCAGTCCCTCGATTTTGAACATCTCACCTGAGGCCGCCGTCGGTGGCGGACTGGCGTTGTTGCAGACCGGCGATATGATCGAGGTAGACCTGGACAACAACCGGGTCGACGCACTGCTGGAAGACGAGGAGTTGTCTGCCCGTCGCCAGACGCTGGTCACTCCGCAACCGATAAACCAAACTCCCTGGCAGGAGATCTATCGAGAAACCGTTACCCAATTAGATGCCGGCGCCGACATGAAACTGCGAGACGCATACCATCGCATCCACGACACCCACGGAATTCCACGGGATTCACATTGATGATGAGGAGAGCCGCGTGAGTTCAACGGACCCACAAGTCAACGAGTTGTCGCGATTACTGCAAGCCAGTGAACGTTGTATTGTTTTCACCGGCGCCGGCATCAGCACCGAATCCGGTATACCGGATTTTCGCAGCCCTGGCGGCATCTGGAGCAACAACCAACCCATTGATTTTGGGGACTTCATCGCCTCCAAGGAGATGCGCCGTGAGTCCTGGCGCCGCAAATTCAATGTCGACGGCACCCTGAGTAAAGCTAAGCCGAACAGCGGCCACACGGCCATCGCCCGGCTGGTAGAGGCGGGGAAAATCCCCGCGGTTATCACGCAGAATGTCGACGGTCTGCACCAGGCCTCAGGGGTACCCGATCAACAGGTGATTGAGCTGCACGGTAACACCACCTACGCCACCTGTCTGGACTGCAAGAAACGCTACGAGCTGGCGCCCATTCGCGAAGCTTTCAGCAACGATGAAACCCTGCCGATCTGCGATGACTGCGAGGGCATCATCAAAACTGCCACCATCTCCTTCGGTCAGGCCATGCCGGAACATGAGATGGAGCTGGCGCACCGGCAGTGTGTGGACTGCGATTTATTTATTGCCATCGGTTCGTCGCTGGTGGTCTACCCGGCGGCCGGTTTCCCCCTGCTGGCCCAACAAGCCGGCGCCAAACTGGTGATCTTGAATCGCGATCCCACCGACCAGGATCGAGCGGCCGACCTGGTATTAAACCGGGAAATCGGTGTTACCCTAAGCGCCGCCGTTGAACAGCTATTTCACTGAGGAGTTACACCATGATTGGATATACCACTATCGGCACCCGCGACATGGAGAAGGCCAAGGCCTTTTACACAGAATTACTGACAGACATGGGCTGCAGCTTGCAAGCAGATATGGGCCGCATCGCCTTTATCGGTACCAGCATGGCGGAGCCCAGCGTGGCCGTCTGCATTCCCTATAACGAAAATGACCCGGCACCGGGCAATGGCAATATGATTGCCTTGAATCCCGGCTCCATGGAGATGGTCGACAAGTTGCACGCCAAAGCACTCGAGCTAGGCGCCACCAACGAAGGCGATCCTGGCTGGCGTGTGGAAGACGTGTTCTACGGCGGCTATTTCCGCGACCCGGATGGCAACAAGCTCTGCTTCTTCCAGTTCGGCTTCTAAAACGCGTTAGTCCATCCAGCGTTCAAAACTGGGGATGCCCTCCGGAATCGTATGAAACGGCTGGGCGTCCGCAGTTTGAATGGCAAACTGCGCCTGAAACACCGAGGGGTCATCGAGAGTGCCCGCCTTGACGACAACCATGCCATTGGAGAGACGCGTCAATAGCTGTGTGCCGCAGTTGGGGCAAAACTCCCGATGCGCGGGTTCCTCCAGATCGTCTCGAAAGAAATCGCGAATCTCGCCCTGGGTATAGCTGAGTTTGTCTGCCTCGAAGCCCACCAGCACGTTGGGATTGCCTCCGGAAAAATACTGGCACTCGCGGCAATGGCATTGACCATTGAATACCGGATCACCCTCGGCGCTGTAACGGACCTCCCCGCAATAACAACCACCTGTAACTGCCATCTGCATACTCCCGTTGTAGTCATAGAGCTGTCACAATAGCGGCGTACACTCGAGCGAACAAGTCATGAGGCCCTCTATGCTGCGCAGAACCAAAATAGTGGCTACGGTCGGACCCGGCAGCGAAGCTGAAGATACCCTGGCACGCCTGATCCGCGCCGGCGTTGATGTGTTCCGTTTGAATTTCAGTCACGGCACGGCGCAACAACACGCCGCCGTGGCCGAACGTATCCGCAAGCAGGCAAACATTGAACAGCGCCACGTCGGCATACTGGCCGACCTGCAGGGCCCCAAGATCCGCATCGGCGCCTTTGCCGAGGGTTCAATCGAACTGGCCCAGGGTGACCGCTTTAGCCTGGATCTGAAGCTCGCCGATGATGCGGGCACACAAAACAGTGTCGGCCTGGAATACAAGGAACTGTGCCAGCAAGTGCAACGGGGTGACATCCTGTTGCTGGACGACGGCCGTATTCGCTTCCAGGTAGACGCTGTGGATGAAGACAGTATCGACTGCACGGTATTAATCGGCGGCACCCTGGGTTCTCGCAAGGGCATTAACCGTCTTGGCGGTGGCCTGGCGGCCCCGGCCCTGACCAGCAAAGATATTCTCGATATTGAGGACCTTAAGCAGGTGAGACCCGACTTCGTGGCGGTGTCTTTTGTCTCCTCCGCCAAGGACATCTACCAGGCCCGGGACCTGTTGCAACAACAGGGCATGGACCCCGCCCTGATCGCGAAGATCGAGCGTGCCGAGGTCGTCAGTGACGAGATTACCCTCAAGGGCATTATCTCGGCCTCCCACGGCATCATGGTGGCCCGCGGTGATCTCGGTGTGGAGGTAGGTGACGCCGCGCTGATCGGCATCCAAAAGGACCTGATTACACGGGCACGGAAAATGGACCGGGTGGTGATTACCGCCACCCAGATGATGGAGTCCATGATTAACAGCTCCATGCCCACCCGCGCCGAGGTATTCGACGTGGCCAACGCGGTGCTGGATGGTACCGACGCGGTCATGCTGTCGGCAGAAACCGCGGTGGGCAAATATCCAGTCGAAGTGGTGAAGGCCATGGCCGACACTTGCCTCGGTGCCGAAAAACACCCGAGTGCCCGCACCTCGAAGTACCGCGCCGGCCAGCAGTTTGGCAGCGCCCAGGTTTCCATCGCCATGGCCGCGATCTACGCCGCCAATCACTATGAAGATGTACGCGGTATCGCCTGTCTCACCGAGTCAGGCAATACCCCACTGATGTCACGGCTCAGTTCCGGTCGGCCCATTTTTGCGCTCAGCAGTAACATGGATTCCCTGCAGCGCATGTCCCTGTGCCGCGGCGTGGTGCCTCTTTACTTTGATGCCTCGGCCTTCGCCCACGATGACGTGGATACCCAGGCCATTGAATACCTGAAAAGTGGCGGCTACCTGAACAGCAACGATGCCATCATCCTGACCAGGGGCGCGGTCATGGGTCAGCCCGGCAATACCAATATCATGAAGATATTGCCGGTGCCCTGAATCTTAGCGAAGGCCGTTAGCGTCCACCGGATACATCAATAAAAGAACCCGTGGTAAAAGAGGACCTGTCGCTCACCAGCCAGGCTATAGCCTCTGCCACTTCTTCAGCGGTGCCGCCCCGTTTCATGGGCACCCCCTCTTTCAGGCGATCAACCCTACCCGGTTCACCACCACTGGCATGCATATCGGTATAGATCAAACCCGGGCGCACTGCATTAACGCGAATGCCCTGGTCCGCCACTTCCAGCGCCAGGCCGCGGGTCAGGGTATCCACCGCTGCTTTTGACGCGGCGTAGTCCACGTACTCATGAGGTGAGCCCAATTGCGCCGCCATCGAGGACACATTGACGATAGCGCCGCCGTGTCCGCCGGTGGCGGTGGACATACGTTTTACCGCCTCTCGGCAACACAGGAAACAACCGGTCACATTGGTTTGTAATACCCGGTTGATCCGCTCGGCGGTCATCTCTGCCACCGGCATTTGTTGTTCGAGAATGCCGGCGTTATTGACCAGCGCGGCGATGGGGCCCAGTTCAGCCTCCACCCTGGCAAAGAGTTGCTCGACTTGCTTCTCATCGGCAACATCAGCCTGTACAGGCAGGCCCCGGCCACCCTCTGCGACAACGCCAGCCACCACCTCGGCAGCGGCACGTTCATTGTGCAGGTAGTTCACTGCCACCGCGTAGCCCTGCCCGGCGAGCAAGCGGACAGTCGCGGCCCCAATTCCGCGAGATGCGCCAGTAATCAGCACAATTCTACTAGTCAAAGCTATCTCCTTTTCCTTGTAGTTCAGTATCTTAGCCGATTAGAAGGCTGTTGAGGTGTTGTGTATTGCAGAAGTGATGAAATCGATTACAATTGGCCTGACCAAAATCAGAAAAACACCCTAGAGGTACGTAAAATGATGTCATTTCGTCCGTTCATCACGGCTATCGGCATGCTCGTCTTTACAGCGCCGTTAACTCTACCCAGCGCATCAGCCCAGGATGGGCTAGTCCTGGAAGAAGTCATTGTTACCGCCCGCAAGCGGGAGCAGAGTCTGCAAGATGTGTCTGTAGCTGTGACCGCACTAACCACCGAAGCCATTGCCGACGCACAGCTCTACTCGGCACAGGATCTAGTGCAGCTGGTACCCTCCTTGACCTTCCAGGAAGGCAGTAATCCCCGGCAAAGCTCCTTTAATATTCGCGGTATCGGCACCCAGAGTTTCAGTACAGGGGTCGAGCCCAGCGTTTCAACCATGCTTGACGGTGTGGTCATGGGCCGCTCCGGCCAGGCATTCATGCAGTTGCTGGATATCGAGCGTGTGGAAGTGCTGCGGGGCCCGCAAGGCACCCTGTTCGGCAAGAACGCCAGTGCCGGCGTGGTGCACATTATCACCAAGGACCCATCGCCTGAATTCAGTGGTGAGGTCATGGTCGGCGCTGCTGAGGGGGACGAATACCGCGGTGGTGCAACCGTTGCCGGGCCCATCACGGATACGTTGGGTTTTCGTTTGTCTGGCTACGCCTCGGATATCGATGGCTGAATTCACAACTACTACGACGGCGAGGATCTGAATGCCAAGGAAGAATGGAGTCTACGCGGCAAACTGAAATGGGATGCCACCGACACCTTGTCCCTGCGCTGGGCCAGTGACTACAGCAAAATGGACTGTGACTGCACCGCCACGCCCCTTCGCAGTATGGACCCCTTCGGTGGCAACGACGATCAGGTCAATGGCATCCTCGATGAAATCTCCCCCGTAATACCCGGCGAAGAAAATACGGAGGTTAATCTCAACGCCGAAACCTACAATGACTTCGAATCCTGGGGTCATGCCCTGGATATCAACTGGGATATCGGCGACTTTACCCTGACGTCTATTACTGCCGTTCGGGAATTTGAAATCGATGTCCGAACTGACAATGATGGCCGCCCTACCACCCCGCTGGGCTTCGATCAGGGCGGTGCCACCGAGCAGGAACAGTTCACCCAGGAGTTCCGCCTAACCTCTCCTGCCGCTGACCGTTTCAACTACGTGGTGGGCTTGTTCTACTTCGACCAAGAAGTTACCCGCCAGTTTTTCCGCAGCTTTGAGTTCGCTCCGGGCAACCCCGGCATCGGCATTTCCACATTTACTGTAGACACGGAAAACTGGGCCGCCTTCGGCGAAATGAACTACAGCTTCAATGAAAGCTGGCGGCTGGTACTGGGCGCCCGTTACACGGAAGATGATCTGAGCTTCGTCTTCGGCCGTACCCGCGAGGGCTTCCCCGTTGGCGTGCCCGAACCCGTGGATGCCACCCCCGGTGAGACCGACGAATCTGATCTCTCAGGCAAGTTGGCGCTGGAGTGGAGCTTCAATGACGACGGCATGGTGTATGCCAGTTACACCCAGGGCTATAAAGGCCCTGCTTACGACGTGACCTTTGGCACCGACCCTGTCGACCTGGAGCCGGTAGACCCGGAAACCTCCGATGCCTATGAGCTCGGCTTGAAAAGCGTGCTGTTTGACAGCCGCCTGATCCTCAATGCCGCCCTCTTTTATACGGAGTACGAAAACTTCCAGGGCCAGGCCTTCTTTGATCCGGACGGCCCCTCGGGTTGCCCGCCAGAAAACCCTGGCTGTAACCCGGAAGATGAGCCCGGCGGCTTTCTCCTGGTCAACGCCGGCGAGGTGGAGACCTCCGGCCTGGAGGTGGATTTCACAGCCCTGCTGACGGAGAACTTCCGACTCTATGGCGGCTTCGCCCTAATCGACGCTGCAATTACCGACTACCCTGGCGGCAATTGCAGCTTCGGCCAGACCTTCCGCGGCGAGTGCCCCGACGGCGTGCAGGATCTCTCCGGCGGGGATATGCCCCACTCTCCCGATTGGAAGTTGGCCATTACCGCCCAGTACACCTGGGACATGACCAACAGCCTCGACCTGGTCTTGCAGGGCACACTGAAGGCCCAGGACGATGTGCTCTACAGCTTGTCCCAGGATGAAAATACGATCCAGGATGGCTATGAAATCCTGGACTTATCGGCGCGCCTGTCTGACAAGGACGGCCGCTGGGACGCCACCCTGTACATCAAGAATGCCACGGACGAGTTCCACGTCAATGCCATCGGTTCACTACCCGATATCTTCATTCCTAACGCTTACCCCCACAACGTGCCGGTGAATTACGAACGCCGCGTGGGTGGTGAAGTCCGCTTCCGCTGGTAAGATCTCAGTCAAGCTTGCCAGCCCAACGGATGCCCTGCTCCATCATTGGAACCAGCAGGGCATCTTCGTAGGCCTCGGCCCAGTGGCCAAAGGCCGAATAGAATACCCGCCCTTTACCTAGCTGGTGATGCCAGACCATAGGATGGTCCTCCCCCATGCTGGCTGCACCGGGTGTATAGGTGGATTCGTCCACGGTCACCAGGATGGTGGCGCCGTTGTCGCGGGGGTTCTCATGCCAGGCGTACCATTCTTCACTGGTCTCAAATCGCGCCGGTAAGTGTCCCGTAGCAGCATGATTTTTATCTTCCACGTCGACACTGGCGGTGGGCGCGTGTTCCGGTAACAGGGTGTGCTGGTTATAGGGCGCCTTGATGATTTCATGGGTATACCAGTCCCAGCTTTCATGAGACCCATCACCTGCTGCATGCAGGCCCATGTAACCGCCGCCCAATTCCAGCCAGCGTTGAAAGGCCAGGCGTTGATCTTTTGACAGGCCCGCGCCGGTGGCGTTGTTCCATACCACGACTTTGAACCGACCCAGCTGCGCCGGATTAAAGATGGCGGCGTTCTCGGTGTAGAACACATTCCAGCCATTTTTCTGTGCGAGCTTTTCGATCATGGCGTTGGCGGCATCGATGGACCAGCTGTGACGGAAGCCGCCGGAGGTCTTGGAGTAAACCAGCACCGTCTCGTCTTTTATCTGCGCCGACAGTTCCGGCGGCACTGTGTCGATTACTGGCTCTTCGAACATCTGCGGTTGGGTCAGTCGCATGGCGACGTAGGTGCCCACCCCAACCACCAGCGGTATTGCGACGAGTATTCCAACCACCCACAGAATAATTTTTGTACGTTTCTTCACGCTGGTTATTCCCCCCGCCTATTCACTTTGCCTATTCCCCTTGAAAGTCCAGCCAGATCGGTGAAGACCAGGCCCGTGGTTCCGCCTGCGCCAGGCAGGCGTCCTCGGGTTGTGTCTGCGGCCCATTGCAAAAATTGATCTTCACACACTCGCCGGCATCATTGTAGTCGCAGCGATAGTTATCACCGTTAATCGTTGGCTGCGCCGCCTGGATAGCGCGCGCATAATAGAGAGTCTGGCGGCCGGCACCGGTAAATTCCTCGTCCTCAAACTCTACCTCACAACCACCGCCATCGGCCGGGCAGTCGAACACCCGCCAGTTGTCCTCAATCAAATCGGCAATGTTTTCCTGTGGCGACAATTGCGGGCGAATACGCACCACTTCAATACGGGTAATCGGCTTGCGCTCATCCGCGGGGTTGTAACATTCACCACGGCACAACTGATCGATTCGGTTTTCACCGAGGCCCTCGCGGCTGTACTCCGGGCAGCCCGGCTTCTGTTTAAACGCACCGAGCGCCCGCACCCGGAACTTCGGCGCCTGCAGTTGCCACACTTCGCTGCCCATCGGCATTTCCCCGCTGGGGCCGTTGAGCAGGTCGAACCACAACATGATGCGTTCACCGGAAGTTCCGTAAACCTGTTTGCGGTCCATGCCCGACCACAGATCATCTCGACTTCGGCTAACGCTATGCACGCCGATCAAGCCGCCGGTGTAGTAGAAGGAGCCGATCCGATCGGGCAGCCCCAAGCCCGCCATAAAACTTTGTTCAGATACCTGCACTGGTTGTGGACTCCTCGCCGGCGTGCCATCCAATCCCAACAGCGAACTGATCCCACTACCGGATTTACCGACATTTTTGGTATCGGTGGTATAGGTGCGTGCGTGCTCCTTGTAGCTGTTGCCCGGGCGGGCTTTGTGACCATCACTGGAGGCCATAATCCCCATGCGCGCATGCCTGGGCTTGCCCTCGGAAAAATCGGCCACCGCCAGGTTGTACTGGGTGGATTGTTTCGGTACGTAGTACCAGGCGGGCAGGAAGCTATCCAGCAACTGGCCACAGTTGCCCCACTCCTCAATGCTGGCACCGGCGACAACCGCGCGGGCACGGTCATCGACGACCTCGGCAGCATAGTGCCGGGCATCCTGAACCCGTTGTTCACATGCCGTTGACCCTGGATCCTCACAGCGCTCGCGTATCAATTCACCGGCGCGGTGGCAGCAAGGCACAAAATCTGCGGTGGGCTCAGCACAGTTATAGCTGCCATCGTCGTTGGCAATGCGCCGCTCAAATTCTGCGAATACCTCCGAGTTGCCATGACCGGAGTAGGTCTCAATCAGGGTCTGGTAAGCGGGATTGTGCTCAGGCAGTTGTTCGGCAAAGTTCGCCTCGCGGGGATTGGTACGGCCCCAGGCGAGGCCATGGGGAATCACCATCGTGTCATAGCCCAGTTCATCCAGTTTGCGATACAGCTCGGTTGGGGTTTTTGCCACCTCGCGACAGTCGTTGGGTAATTCACTGGAATCAACATTGTCGGGGCAAACGGGTACCGAGCCCGAGGCCTCGGCATAGCGGGAGAAGTCCTGGTAGCGGCTGAACTCTCCTTGCTCCGCGGTGAGGGACAGTAGTGCCCGCGCCGGCACCGGTATCATCTGCACTATCATGTAAACTTCTTCAGAAGAAATGGGCCGGGTGGGTGTGCGCCCCGCTTCCCATTCCCGGAAGATCACGTTCTTGTGGCCGTAGTGGATGTCATCGCCCCGACCCTGGGACCACTCCCAACCCACCAGCGACACCATGTCCGGGTTGGCGGGATCGCCGGCCTGGGCATTGCAGTCGCGGATGGCCTGTACCGAGTCCTGCCAACTGGCCGGGGTCATACCCTCGGCGTGATCGTTGATACTCCAAAAATCCAGTGCCGAGCAATAGCGGGCGAAATCACAGGCATCTGAAGGCATCACCACCCCGGAACCCGTGACCATGGGCAAGCCAAACACGGCCGCATCCATGGAGTGGGTGGTATGCACGTGCAGGTCGCCAAACAGAATTTCGTTGGATTTCCCGGTCGGCTGACTGTCTGGCCTGGGGCCAGCGACGACAGGGCTGGATTGCCATCGTTCTCCCCACTGACCGGAACCTAGCAACAACAGCCCGACCACCGCCAGGACGACCAGGCTGAGAAATCCCAACAGTATCTTTTTAATCACGGCCGGTACTCCGTTGTCTCGCTCTCCTGCCAACCATAGCGCACCGCTTTGGCTTCCAGCTCTCGGCCGGAAAAGGTTATGGGCGCGCAGTAGAGTTGCCAATCGCCACCATCGATGCGATAACCAATCGAGGCGCCATCACTATCACTGTGCAGGACCAGGCGGCCGCCACTATCGACGATCATCGCCACAGCGGCAGTAACGGGTTGTTCACCCCCGGGCCAGAACATCTCTGCCATTTCCACCTCTTCCATGTCCCCGTAGTCGGTGATCATGGACTGGTGCATATCCAGTGCTTCTTTCATGCGTAGCAGCACCTCACTATAGGCCGGATCATCGGCCAGGTTGACGAGCTCGTACGGGTCCACTTCTGTATCGAATAGGTATTCCGGTGGCCGCGGTTCGAACCACTGCCGTTGATCGTCATTCAGCTCACCCGCCTCCAGTGCCCGCCACAAGTCCTGCATACCACGGGCCGTGTCCCGGTAGTCGAGGTGAAACCCGCCGGCCCGTTGGTTGTCATTGCGAATATACTTGAAGCGCTCATCACGCACCGCCCGCTGCCGGTCGGGTACCTCGTCGATACGGTCGCGGCCGGCGTAGATATATTGCCGCGGCTCCTCCTCCGCCGGCCCGGCGAACGCCTGGCCCTGGATAAAGGCGGGCACCGGGGCGCCGGCCAGGGACAAAATGGTGGGGGCCAGGTCGACAAAGCTGATCATGCGCGTCACCGTGCCTCCCGGCTCAACGCCCTCGGGGCGCCAGCGCTCAGGCCAGCGGATAATCATCGGTACATGCAAACCCGAGTCATAGAGCTCGCGCTTGGCGCGGGGCAGGCCATCGCCGTGATCCGTGGTCCAGATGACAATGGTGTTCTCCGCCAATCCCTCTTCTTTCAGCGCTTGCAATACGGCACCCACGTTGCGATCCATGGTGATGATATTGTTGTACTGGCGCGCGATATCGGTGCGGATGGGCAGCGTATCGGGATAATAGGGCGGCACTTCGACGTCCTCTGGAAACACCTGGTCCTCAGTATTCCAGTGGGTGAATATGTGACTAAACTGGGCCACCAGGTGTGCGATACCACTGGGCCATACGCCGCGCTCAAAAATGCCGCTCTCGTGGGTGGAGGGAAAGTTCATATAGCCAAAGAATGGTTTCCTGCCGGGTGCCTCCCAATCACCAGACCAACTCTCTCGATCCCAGATAGAAAAAGGCCCCATACCGGGCATGGGCCCGGAAAACTGGTAATCCAGTTTGTTGGTAGTAAAGGCGTAATAACCAGCAGCCCGCAATAATTCGGGGAACGCTTTCGCACCCACCGGTGGCACCGGCTTGTAATCAGCAGGGGCGCTGCTATACGAACGCATATGCTGGGCGCCAAAGCTCTCCTGGTGCATACCCATAATGGTGGCGGCGCGGTTGGTCGCGCACACGCCACTGGCGGTATAGGCATTGCTGTAGCGAACCCCCTGTTCAGCCAGACGGTTCAGATTGGGCGTCACCGCCACCGGGTCACCAAAGGCACCAATGCGCGGACTGAGATCCTCGGCCATCAACAGTAGAATATTGGGACGATCCGCCGCCGATGCATGCTCCCAACTGATGCACAGGAACAAAACCGAAAGCACTGCCGCTGTGATTCTCATTTTGCGGTCAGCCAGCCCCGGGGATTGCTTGCCATTTCCGCCTCACGCAGGTTGTATATTTCCTGCAGCCGCTGCAGGTCTTCCGGGTAGCTGTCACCAGCAGTGTAAAACTGACCCACTAGCGACAATTTAAAACTGACCC
Organism: Halieaceae bacterium; assembly: GCA_965237855.1. Taxonomy (GTDB): domain Bacteria; phylum Pseudomonadota; class Gammaproteobacteria; order Pseudomonadales; family Halieaceae; genus CBDEGK01. The sequence continues at coordinate 371,034 of CBDEGK010000003.1, forward strand.
ACCTGAGGCACAATTACCGCCAATTTCAATCAAGAGAGAGGCGGTGTAAATGAGATGTTGAATCAGGAGCAATTAGTGGACATACACGTTTTACATCGACAAGGGACGAGCATCCGCAGTATCGCCAAAGAAATGAACCTATCACGCAATACCGTACGTCGTTATCTGCGCGATGCTGCCAAAACACCTCGCTATTCTCAGCGCGAGAAAAGGCCGTCTAAACTGGACTCGTTCAAACCCTATTTAGGAGAGCGTATCGAGGCAGCGAAACCCTATTGGATACCGGCGACAGTCTTGTTTCGAGAGATTCTGGCGCGAGGCTACCAAGGCAAAGAAGGTATTCTGAGAGATTATCTCCGACAATTTAAGCCGAAGGCGAAAGATCCAGTCGTTCGCTTTGAGACACCGCCTGGCCAGCAGTTACAGGTAGATTTCACGACGATTCGGCGAGGCAGAAATAGGCTTAAGGCCTTCGTTGCCACCCTGGGATACAGTCGAGCAACCTACGTACGATTCAGTCAATACGAACGGCAGGAGGATTGGTTAGCGGGTATTGAAGGTGCGTTACACTACTTTGGAGGCGTGCCTGAGGAACTGCTATTCGATAATGCCAAGTGCATCATGATTGAGCGAGACGCCTTTGGTGCCGGGAAACATCGGTGGAACGCCAGTTTGTTGAACATGGCTCGTGATAATGGTTTTAGATTGCGCGCCTGTCGGCCCTACCGTGCTAAGACCAAGGGCAAAGTCGAGCGATTCAACGGTTATCTTAAAGGTAGTTTTATCACACCACTGGCCGCGTCACTGAAGCAATCCGGGCTGGCGCTGGACGTGGAGGTAGCCAATGGGCAGGTGGGTCATTGGCTCGCTGACATTGCACATCAGCGAATTCACGGGACAACAGGCCAAAAGCCGCAGGTATTGCTCGATCATGAGCGATTAAGCCTCATGCCGCTGCCTTTGGCGCAGCGCTTGGTGGCTCAGGACAAACCGCGAAGCAATGCCCAGGCACTCCCGATCGAAAGTCTCCAGCATCCGCTGAGTACCTATGACCAGCTGCTGGGAGTTGCTGTATGAACCTGCAGATGGAAAGAGTGCAGCAAGCCTGCGAAGTGCTTAAACTCGGTGCTGTGGCATTGGAATGGTCCGCTATCGCTGACAGGGCCTCCGGTGACGAGTCATCACTGGCTGACTTTCTTGAGCAGCTACTGCGGGTTGAGATAGACGCCAGGATGCTCCGCACCCGCGAGACTTTGCTGAGGTTTGCAGGGTTGCCGTCCGTCAAGCGTTTTGAAGACTATGACTTCAAGTTCGCCACCGGTGCACCGCGCAGGCAACTCCAGGAATTAACCAGTTTGGCCTTCATCGAGCGTGCAGAGAATATCGTGCTGCTTGGACCCAGTGGTGTCGGTAAAAGCCACCTGGCGATCAGCCTGGCATACCAGGCGGTCATGAATGGGATCAAAACACGCTTCATTACGGCGGCGGATCTCATGCTGCAACTGGCCACCGCAAAAAAGCAGGACCGACTAGAGTCTTACCTCAAACGAAGTATCCAGGCACCTAAGTTGCTCATAATTGATGAAATAGGTTATCTGCCATTTGGCCGGGAAGAAGCCAATCTGTTTTTTAATGTCATTGCTAAACGTTATGAGCAAAGCAGTGTCATTGTGACCAGCAACTTGCCATTCTCGCAATGGTCTACTGCGTTTGCTGATGATCAGACCTTAACCGCGGCTTTACTCGACAGATTGTTACACCATGCACATATCGTCCAGATATCGGGGAGCAGCTACCGACTCAAGGGAAAGAAAGCGGCCGGTATCGTCCCGGCAGCAAGCCAATCATTGGTTAAATAACGGAAAGAAAACGCTGAGGGTGGGTCAATTTTAAATTGCTGATTAGCACGGCAAGGTGGGTCAGATTTGGACTGCTGTTGACAGGTAGCGGCTGGATACGTCGTAGGACTCCTGCGGGTCGTTCTCCAAGTCGAACAACCAGGGGCCCTTATTCTGCTTCATATCAAAACTCTCGGTGAGAGCCGTTGCGCGGACACCGTGGCGGCGACGATATTTAAAGCGGCCGTCTCGCACAGCATCGACAATAGTTCCCGTTTGCGCAAAGTAAAACAGGGGGCGATCCGGCAGCGTACCGACATCCAGCAGCAGTGCTGAAATATTTGCACCGTCAATCAGGCGGTCATCGGGCTGCGGTATATGCAACAGGCGCAAGATGGTGGGGAAAAGGTCCACCCCAGATATCGGTGTGCTGTTACGCACTCCTGGGGTGACCCGCCCGGGCCACTGCACAATAAACGGCACCCGCTGCCCGCCTTCCCAGGTTTGATTCTTGCGACCGCGAACAAAGCCGGGATTACCCTGATACCAGGGCCCATTGTCGCTGGTGAAGATAATCAGCGTGTGGTCGGTAAAACCTTTGCTGTCCAGTGCCTGCAGCAACGCGCCAATACTGTGATCAATATCTTCGACCACGTCGCCGTACAGCCCCGCATCCGATTTACCGGCCTGTTCGGGGGAACTGTAAAGCGGGATATGGGGAAAATTGTGCGCGTAGTAGAGGAAGAACGGCGTGCTGGCATCCTGCTGCTCAATGAAGCTCAGCACCTCCCGGGTATACAAACCATTCATGCGAGTTTGATCCAGCTCGGCCGGTTCTTCGATGTCATTGTTGCGATACAGCGGAAACGGCGCCATGTCATTGGAGTAGTGTGAGCCGTAGTAGCTATCAAATCCGAAATCATTGGGCAGCGAGGGCGCAATGTCTCCCATATGCCATTTCCCCACCATGCCGGTGTTATAACCCACCGCTTTGAGCACATCAGACAACATGATTTCTTCGGCGGGAATACGGGTATGCACACCGGCCACCTTCTGCCCGTTGGAAATCAGGTGCCCCTCGGGAAAAACCACATGTCCCAGACCGGCCCGGGGTGGATAGCGACCGGTCAGCATGGCGGCCCGCGAGGGCGAACACACGGGTGAGGGCGAGTAGTAGTGGCTGAACAGCGTTCCGGCCTCGGCCAGGGAGTCGATATGGGGCGTGGCAATTGATTGCGCGCCAAAAGCACCCACGTCGCCATAACCCAGATCGTCCAACAGGACTAGTACAATATTGGGACGGTCGCTGTGCTCGGCATTGTTCGACAAATTTTCGAGATACGACTTCTTCTCCGCCAGATGACTCGAATTGTCTTGTTGGCTGTAACTCAACAACAGCACTGCGGGCACAATGAACAGTGCCAGAAGTGCCAGTATCAGGGTTGTGCGAATCATCTTTTTTAACTTGCTCATAGGGGGGGTGGTCGGTCTTTTCCAAAGTCTAGGCATTGCTTCTTAAGTGTATATGAAAACGATTACATTGCGCGTATTGTGGCGCAGGAATAATCTCTCGGTATGAACCCAATGACCTTTGCGCGCTACTCCCTGATATTTTTCGTCCTCATCAGCAGCCCGGCAATCGCCGAATCCCCGAATGTAGTATTCGTGCTCACCGACGACCAACGTGCCGATGCGGTGGGCTATCACCCCAATTCACTGCTGGGCATCGAAACCCCGCACATCGATCGGTTCGCCGCCGAAGGCGCGCGCTTTGACAATATGTTTGTCACCACCTCCCTGTGTTCACCCAGCCGCGCCTCGTTTTTGTCGGGCACCTATACCCACACTCATGGCGTCTACGACAACTTCACAGACTACCCCCATGAACTGCAGAGCTTTCCGCTGTTACTGCAAAAAGCGGGTTACCAGACCGCCTATATCGGCAAGTGGCATATGGGCGAAGGTGATGACAGTCGCCGTCCCGGCTTCGACTACTGGGTGACTCACAAAGGCCAGGGCAAATATTACGACACTGTCTTCAATGTGAACGGCGAACGCAAAACCGTCGCCGGCTACTACAGTGACCGGGTCACGGATATGGCGCTGGACTGGCTGGCCCAGAAAAGCAGCGACAAACCATTTGCGTTGGTGGTGGGACACAAGGCACCGCACGGGCCTTTTGTGCCGGAACCCCGCTATGCCAGTCTGTACGACCACGTACCCTACCCCTACCCGGCCAGCGGCTTCGCGCTGGACGACAAACCCGATTGGATGAAAGAGCGCCTATCCACCTGGCACGGCATTTACGGGCCGCTCTATGGTTTCCGCCAGAATTTCCCCGACAGCCGCCCCGATGCGGTGGCCGATTTCGAGCGTTTTGTACGCAATTATGTAGCGACCATCAATTCTGTCGACGACAGTGTCGGCCGTCTCTATGCAGCACTTGAACGCAGCGGCGAACTGGACAACACCCTCTTTATCTTCGCCTCAGACAATGGCTTCCTGTTTGGCGAGCACGGCATGATCGATAAGCGCACCATGCACGAGGCCAGCATCCGGGTGCCATTGGCGGTTCGATTTCCGCCGACCATCGAGGCTGGCACCGTCATTCAAGAACAGGTGTTAAGCCTGGACCTGGCGCCGTCAGTGATGGCGCTGACCGTCAACCAGACCATGGACAAGGTACAGGGCCAGTCCTGGGCAACCCTGGTTTCAGGTAAACAGGTGACCTGGCGCGAAGCCTGGCTCTACGAGTACAACTATGAGGTGCAATTCCCCTACACCCCCAATGTCAGGGGTATTCGCAAGGGAGACTGGAAATACGTGGCCTATCCCCACGGCGATGGCGGCCCACTCAGGCATATGGAAGAGCTATATAACCTGGTGGCAGACCCGATGGAAACAACCAACCTGGCTCAGAACATGGCAAACCGGCATAAGCTGGAAGAAATGCGCAACAGCCTGGCCGCACTGCTGACAGAAACTGGCGCAGATCCTGACCCGATGCCCATTGACCAGGGCATCAAGGCCGAGTTGCCCGAAGCATCAATTCGTTAAAAACGGTGCTGGCTATGCCCGGGAGCGGTCGTACCACCAGATCGCACCAAAGATTGGCAACAGGATAATTGGCGCAATCGCCACTGACTGGAAAGATTCTACCGAGGCATAACGCACCACCTCTGCCATGGCCTCCGGCGACAAGGTCGCCAGCTTGTCTGCCCCACCCGCTGCCTCAGCCTTGGCGGTGTCGAAGATGCCACCCATGATCGGCAGGACGAACTGTATAGCCATACCGCCGGCGAAACCCATCAAGCCCATGGCCAGCGCACCGCCGCGGGGAAAGCGCTCGGAGGCGATCGCGAGCATGGTCGGCCAGACAAAACAGATGCCCGCTCCCCATATCGTGGCCGCGGCAAAGGCCGTCACCGGTGAAGTCGCCAGGCTCAGCAGGTACAAACCAATGCCCGCCGCCAGGCAACCGACAAACAGCAAGCCCACCGAGGAAATACGTTTAACAATCGGGCCGGCAAAATGACGGCCAACAAACATCAGGGCACTGACATACACCAGCAGCAAGATGCCCTGCATGCCGACAATATTGGACAGGGAAATATTCACCCATTGGCCCGGTGCCAGCTCGGTGGTGGCGGTGAGAAACATGCAGCCCCAGAAAACCCAGAACAGGGGTCGTTTGATCAGTTCCTGCAACATCTCCCCGTAACTGACACCCGTGGCCACCCGTTCTGTCACCGGGAACTGCGCGCCCCAAACCAGCACAGCCATCACCAGCGCCGGCACCATCAGGATAAACACATTGAATTGCCAGGCCAGGCCAAGGGCGGAAATGGCCACCCCCATTAAACCACCCACCACGATGCCCGCCGGCCACCAGGCGTGCAGGATATTCAGGCGATGGGTTTTCTCCTCGGGATAGAGAGCCGCCACCATCGGGTTGGAGGCCGCCTCCACCGCGCCCCAACCGAGCCCGGTAAGTAACAGGCTCACCAGCACCAGGCTTTCAACCGTACTGGAAACCGGCATCGACGACGCGGCCAGCAGACCGGCAGAACCCAGCACATAACTCAGTGCCGAAAACAACAACATGCGCTTCATGCCCACCAGGTCTACCAATGCGCTGCCAAACAACAGGGTCAGCGCGAACCCGGTAAAGGTGATGCCCAGGGCCTCGCCGACCATGGCTGCCGAATTGGCCAGGTCGATCTGGTCATAAATGTCGGACTGCAAATCCGGCGCGATGTTGGCGCGCACGGCAAATCCGAGGCCGATCATGAAGATGGAAAGGTTGCCCACGTAATACAGGCGCTTACGGTCTATACGTTCGTTCATAGTGCTCTCTTATTTTTGTAGTGCCACAATTAGTCGAGGCCGAGGATGCGGCGGTTGGTGGCTTCGTCGGCGGTGCCACCGGCGAAGTCATCGAAGGCTTTGTCAGTGGTGCGGATCATGTGTTCTCTAATAAAAGGCGCGCCCTCGGCGGCACCGTCTTCAGGATGCTTCAGGCAACACTCCCATTCCAGTACCGCCCAACCGGCATAGCCGTAGCGGGCAAACTGGCTGAATATTGCTTTGAAGTCAATCTGCCCATCACCCGGCGAACGGAACCGGCCCGGGCGATCGAGCCAGCCCTGGTAACCCCCGTACACCCCGGCCTTGCCAGAGGGATTGAATTCCGCGTCCTTAACATGAAAGGCCTTTATCCGGTCGTGGTAGAAATCTATGAACTGCACATAGTCGAGTTGTTGCAGCAGGAAATGGCTCGGGTCATAAAGAATATGACAACGCGGGTGATTACCGGTGGCTTCCAGGAAGCGCTCGAAGGTCACCCCATCGTGTAAATCCTCGCCCGGGTGAATCTCGTAACACAGGTCCACCCCGGCCTCATCGAAGGCGTTCAGTATTGGCAACCAGCGATCTGCCAGTTCCCTGAAACCGGTTTCCACCAGTCCCTCCGGCCGTTGCGGCCAGGGATACAGGGTATGCCAGAGCAAGGCGCCGGAAAAAGTCGCATGCGCCGACAGGCCGAGATTTTGGCTGGCCTGGGCCGCCCACAGCAATTGTTGTTCAGCCCAGGCCCGACGGGCAGCGGGATTTCCCTGCACGGAACTGGGCGCAAAAACATCGAACTGCTCATCATAGGCGGGGTGAACCGCCAGCAGCTGGCCCTGCAGATGGGTGGACAGTTCAGATATCTCCACCCCACCGTTGGCGCAAACACCTTTGATCTCGTCACAGTAGTCCGTGCTGGTGGCCGCTTGTTCAAGGTCGAGCAGGCCGCCCTCACCAGTGGGTACCTGGATGCCCTGGTAACCGAGGTCACCGGCCCATCGGGCCAGGTTAGCGAGGCTGTCAAAAGGTGCCTCGCCACCGGCAAACTGGGCCAGGAATATCGCCGGGCCTTTCATGGTTGACATCGCTTTATCCTCATTTTGCATCTCTACACATCTGCAAACACATGCCATTTTTGTTCACTGGCACTCGCAGCGACCGCCAGCTCTATAAACGCCATACCACGTACCGCTTCCTCGATACCGGGGCAGTCAGCACTGCGGCTGTCTGCTTCCGTACCATTCTCGCGAGCGCGGATCTGGCCGGCAAAGGCCATATAAATATTGGCGAAAGCCTCCAGGTAGCCCTCCGGATGACCCGCGGGTGTGCGGGTGTTCAATTGCGCCAGCTGACCCAGGTAGTCGCCGCCGGTGCGCAGCTGTTGCGCGGGTCGATCGTTCCACTTCAGCCACAGGCTGTTGGGTTCTTGTTGCGCCCACTCCAGACCCGCCTTGTCGCCATAGACGCGAATCTTGAGACCATTCTCTTCACCGACACAGACCTGGCTGGCAAACAGCAAACCCTTGGCACCGTTTTCCAGCCGCAGAAAAATGGCGCCGTCGTCATCCAACTGGCGTCCTGCAACCACCGGGTCGAGATCCGCGCACATTTCGCTAATTTTCAAATCGGTGACGTACTCCGCGAGGTTGGCGGCGTGCACACCGATATCTCCCATACAGGAACTCACCCCGGCCTGGGCCGGGTCCAAACGCCAGGCGGCCTGCTTGTTATCGGCATCCTCCTGGCGATCCGCCAGCCAACCCTGGGGATACTCCACCACCACCCGGCGTATCTTGCCCAGCTCTCCCGCCAGAATTCGCTGTCGCGCCTCTTTGACCAATGGATAGCCGGTATAGGTATGGGTCAGTCCGTAGAGCTGGCCGGTCTGCTCAACCAGGCTACGCAGTTTCACAGCCTCACCCAGGTTGAGGGTAGCGGGTTTATCCGACATCACGTGAAAACCGGCCTGCAACGCCGCCTCGGCGATGGGAAAGTGCATATGATTGGGAGTGACAATGGACACGAACTGCATGCGTTGATCGACCGGCAGGGCCACCTCGGCTTCAAACATGGCCAGGTAATCGGTATACACCCGGTCAGCCGCCAGGTGCAGGGCGGCCCCGCTGCGGCGAGAGCGCTCGGCATCACTGCTGAAGGCACCACATACCAGCTCGATCTCGCCATCGATAGCGGCGGCCATACGGTGTATGGCGCCAATGAATGCCCCCTCACCGCCACCGACCATGCCCATTCGTATTTTTGCCATATACTGTTCTATTCGACTCGCCGCTTGATTTACATTGTGCTAATGTAAACGATTACATCGGCGTATTACAAGGGCAAAAGACCACTTTTGTAGTAGCGATACTACAGCGCTGGCTGGCCCCGGGGTGATCTTTATGTCTCAGGCAGAGCTTCAACTTGATCTGGTTATTTTCGGTGGCAACGGCGATCTCACCCTGCGCAAACTGCTGCCGGCACTGTATTACCTGGAAGCAGCGGGCCTGCTGGGCCAGCTTCGACATATTGTTGGCGTTGGCCGCACCGAGTTGGACACGGAGCGCTACCAAGAGTTGGTGGCGGAAAAGCTGCAATGCTATTTGCCGGAACGGGACTGGAACGCCAGCGTCTGGCAGCAATTTCAGCAAAGGCTGTCCTTCGTGGCCATGGATGTGACTGAATCCACCCCCTTTCAGCAATTGGTGCTGGAAATGGACGAGCACATACCTACCATCTATTACCTGGCAACCCTGCCTTCCCTGTACGGCACCATCTGCGGAAACCTGCAGGCCAGCGGCTGCCTCAACCGGGGCTCTCGAGTGGTGCTGGAAAAGCCCCTGGGCCACGACCTGGCATCGTGTCAGTCGATCAACCAGGCAGTGGCGCAGGTGTTCGAGGAATCCGCGACCTTTCGCATCGACCATTACCTGGGCAAGGAAACTGTGCAGAATCTGATTGCCCTGCGTTTTGGCAATCCGATGTTTTCTCACCTGTGGAATCACCAATACATCGACAATGTGCAGATCACCGTGGCGGAGAGTCTTGGGGTCGAGGGCCGGGGCAGCTATTACGCCGAGGTAGGGGCGCTGCGCGATATGGTGCAAAACCATCTGCTGCAGATTCTGTGCCTGGTGGCCATGGAGCCCCCCAACCGACTCGATGCAGATGCCATCCGCGACGAGAAGGTGAAAGTGCTGACCAGTTTGCAGGGGCTCGATTCTCAGAACATCAAAGACAACTCTGTTTCAGGCCAGTACACCGGCGGCGAGATTGAGGGCCAATCGGTGCCGGGATTTCTCGATCAGCCGGAATACAAGGACAGCCAGCGCACAGAAACCTTTGTCGCCCTCAAGGCAGAGGTGACAAATTGGCGCTGGGCCGGTGTGCCTTTCTACCTGCGCACCGGCAAACGGCTGGCGGCGCGCTACTCGGAAATCGTCATTACCTTTAAACCCCAGGTACATTCAATTTTTCCCTTCAATGCCGCGGAGGAGTTGAGCAATCAACTGGTGATGCGATTGCAACCCGAGGAGAACATCACACTCTACGCCATGAGCAAGTCGCCGGGCCTGGAGTCAGGCATGAAGCTGCGGCCCACGGCGCTGGACCTTACCGGGCAGAGCAAACCCATCGGGCGCAGCAACGATGCCTACGAGAGACTGCTACTGGACGTCATCAACAACGACCAAACCCTGTTTATGCGCCGCGACGAGGTGGAAAACGCCTGGCGCTGGGCTGACAGCATCATCGATGGCTGGCGAGAAGCTGGCCAGCAACCCAAGCTGTATAAATCGGGGTCTATGGGGCCCTCCGCGGCGACCAGCCTGATCGAACGAGATGGTCGCAGCTGGCACGAACCCACATGATGCCGCTTAACACCTACACGGACCGGGACAGCTTGCGCCAAGCCCTGTGCGAGCGGATAAGCAGTGAACTGACAACGGCGATTGCCCGGCGCGGTTTGGCCTGGATGGCGGTCTCCGGTGGCAATACGCCGCTGCCACTGTTCAAACAGCTGAGTCAGCTACAATTACCCTGGGACAAAGTTCATATCACCCTGGCGGATGAGCGCCTGGTGCCTAACGATCATCCCCGCAGTAATGAAAAGCTGGTGCGCGACACGCTGCTGCAGGGTCAGGCGGCGAGTGCACGCTTCTCACCGCTGCAGGACCTGGGCGATCGCAGCCTGGACCTGGTCTTACTCGGAATGGGAACCGACGGACATACCGCCTCGCTGTTCCCCGACGCAGCTGAGTTGGAACAGGCCCTCAGCACCGAAGCCTCAATTTGTGAACTGCGCCCCGCCAGCCAACCAGAGGCAAGATTGAGCTTGACCCCAGCCGCCTTCAGGGCTGCCGGGGCATTGATACTGCACATTGAGAGCCAGGAAAAGAAGCAAGTACTGGAGGCGGCACAACAACCTGGTGCCATCACAGAACTTCCCGTCCGGGTACTACTGGCTCCGAACTTACCACTGACCATTTACTGGGCAAACTGACATGACTAACGCAGCCATCGAAGAAATTACCGCACGGATTACCGAACGCAGTCGGGCCACCCGAACGCGCTACCTGCTACGCTGTGAACACATGCGCGGCCAGGGGCCCCAGCGGGGCAAGCTGTCCTGCAGCAACCTGGCGCACGGTTACGCCGCCTGCAGCGACACCGACAAGCAAGCCCTGCGCCTGACCGAGAGTGCCAATATCGCCATTGTCACCGCCTACAACGACATGTTGTCGGCTCACCAGCCACTGCAGCACTACCCCGATCTGATCAAGGAGACCCTGCATAAGTGTGGCGTTACCGCACAGGTTGCGGGGGGCGTGCCCGCCATGTGTGACGGTGTTACCCAGGGTGATCCCGGCATGGAATTAAGCCTGTTCAGTCGCGATGTGATTGCCGCGGCAACGGCCATATCCCTCAGTCACAATATGTTCGACGGGGTCTTGTGCCTGGGGGTCTGCGACAAGATTGTGCCCGGCATGTTGATCGGCGCACTGAGCTTTGGTCATCTGCCAACCATATTCATTCCCGCCGGCCCCATGCCCTCGGGTATAAGCAATAGTGAAAAAGCCAGTGTGCGCCAGCAATTCGCCCGCGGTGAAGTAGACAGTGATGCGCTGTTGGAGGCTGAAAGCGCCGCCTATCACAGCCCTGGCACCTGCACCTTCTACGGCACCGCCAACAGCAACCAGATGTTGATGGAAGCCATGGGGCTGCATATTCCCGGTGCGGCCTTCGAGGCGCCGGAGAGCGGTCTTCGACATGAGCTAACGGTGACAGCCGCCGAACAGATCAGCCGGATCACCAATCTCGGGCGCGATTATCGGCCCCTCTCACAGGTCGTCGATGAACGCTGTATTGTCAATGCCATCGTCACCCTGCTTGCGACCGGTGGCTCGACCAATCACTCGATCCACTGGGTCGCCGTGGCGGCGGCGGCGGGTATTCAGATCGATTGGCAAGATTTTGCCGAGCTTTCAGCGCAGACACCACTGTTGGCCCAGGTGTACCCCAATGGCAAGGCCGATGTGAATCAATTCCATCAATCGGGCGGCACGGCGTACATCCTGCGTCAGTTGCTGGACGGCGGTTTTATTCACGATGATGTCACCACCATGTATGGCGATGGCCTGTCAGCCTACACCCTGGCGCCGGTCCAGGATGAGCGGGGATTGCGCTGGCAGGCACCGGCAGAGTCCGCCCGCGACGACACGGTACTGCGGCCCTACGACAATGCGTTTCAGGACAGTGGCGGGCTGCAATTGCTGGAGGGCAACCTGGGCCGCTCAATCATAAAAATTTCGGCTGTAGCGAAAGAGCAGCGCAGCGTATCGGCACCCGCGGTGATCTTTGAGAGCCAGCAGGCACTGAAGACCGCTTACGATGCCGGGGAATTGAATCGGGATTTCGTCGCGGTCGTACGCGGTCAAGGACCCACCGCCAATGGCATGCCGGAATTGCATAAGCTCACCCCCTACCTGGCCAACCTGCAGGACCTGGGTTACAAGGTGGCATTGGTGACGGACGGCCGCATGTCCGGCGCCTCAGGTAAAGTGCCTGCGGCCATACATCTTTCACCCGAGGGAGCGAAGGGAGGCGCTATCGCCAAACTACAGGATGGTGACATGATCGAACTGAACGCTGACAGCGGACAACTCAATGTCCTACTCTCCACCGAGGAACTGGCGGACCGGGACTTCGCTGAACTAGATCTTGCCGATGCACAGTCAGGGCTGGGCCGGGAATTGTTTGGCAATATGCGGCAATGGTGCAGTGACCCCGAACAGGGTACCAGTTTCCTGATGCAAGGTTAGACTGGGAATATGAGCGAACAACAACATCGATTGGTAGCCGACGTCGGTGGCACCAATATGCGGATCGCACGCTATGATCCGGCCCGCCAACAGTTGTCCGATGAGCGAACCCTGGCTTGTGCGGACTACGTGGGACCGGAGCAGGCGCTGTCCGCTTATTTTGAGACGCTGGACTGCGCGCCACCGACCCAGGCCTGTCTCGCCATGGCCTCGCTTCCCTCAGAGGGTGACGAGATTCGCATGACCAACTTACCCTGGCGTTTTTCACGCGCTGCACTGGCACAAACGTTTTCATTCCAGCGTCTGGCAATCATCAACGACTTCCATGCGATCGGTCTGTCCCTACCTCACCTTGCTGCAAGGCAAGTGCATACACTTCGCTCAAACGCCTCGCCGCTAAACCGACATTTGCTGGCTATTGGTCCCGGCACCGGCCTTGGCGGTGTCGTGCTGACCGCCGGCGGTGAGATACTGCCCAGCGAGCCCGGGCACGCGGGTCTGTCACCCGGCAACGAGCTGGAGCTAGAGCTGTTTGCTTCTCTGCAACCGCAGCACGGTGAAATCTATGCCGAGCTGCTGCTGTCGGGCCCGGGCATACTTCGCCTGTATCGCAGCCTGGCGAGGATAGGTGGTCAGCAAGCCTGCGCCGACTCTGCGGAGGAGATCACCCGCTTGGCGGAGCAGGGTGATCAACTGGCGACGGAGTCTATGCTGATGTTTTGCGCCCTGCTGGGTTCGGCCACCGGTGACATGGTGACCAGCACTGGCGCGCTGGGGGGCGTTTACCTGGCCGGGGGCATCATTCCACGCATTGTCCCGATACTGGAGCGCAGTGATTTCCTGGCACGGTTGGCAAACAAACACGCCCAACGCGACAACCTGGAGAAGTTGGGAGTATCCATTATCAGGGAGCCACAACCCGGCTTGCTCGGCGCGGCCCACTATAGCTTCAACTAACCCTTTTTTGCTTTATCCAGGCTTTTGCGTAGGCGGCTGGCCGCCGAAGTGGCCCAGCGCCGCACATCGTTCCACACCGTCACCGAATTGGTGGGCGTGGTCATGCGGTTAATGGAGCCGCCGCTGGAGGTATTGATCTTGCGGCGGTCCTCGGCGTAAGCCAGCACCGCACCCGACTCACTGTCTAATAGCTCCAGGATCAGCGTCGCCTCACCGATGTGGCTCATATAAACCGAACTGCGCCCGATATGCTCCGGAGGAACCGCCGACACAATATCTACCACCGCACCCAGCACCAGAATGGTATCTGGCCCAGGTTGATCGACAATGTCAAAGTGCTTGCTCCTCTCCATCTGTTTCATGAACGCTTCACCGACCACCTCTTTGAATTTCTGGCGCTCAGATTCGGCGACACCAAATTCCTGCTTGGAGCTGGTGGAGCGAGTGGTGCTGCGATAAGCCCTGGTCTCGCCGACATCGCGAAACTCAAATTCGGCCTCGCCGAACATCAATTTGGAATAGCGAGCAATATCGGCGTCCGGGTGAACCCAGGTATCCTTGAATCTACTGCGTTTGACCTTTTCCATCTCGTCCATCACCGCCTCGGCACTCTCCCCGATGACGAGCTGTTCATCGGTCTGGGCTTGCGCCAGGCCAAAGCTGAGCAACAGTCCGCAAACAAGCAAAAAGTGTTTTTTCATAGCAATTCCCTCGTAGTGATAGGCCAGGTCTAGTGAGACCTGAAATACCGTCAAGCCGAGAAGTTCTCAAGCCCTCGGCGCGGTGCTCTCCCTGACAACCAGCTGATAGGGCAATAGTATTTCATGATCAACGGGCGGCTCTCCGGCCAGGACGCCCAACATCACCTGCATCAAGTTTTCGCCAATACGATTGCGGGGCTGATGAATCGTGGTCAGGGGAGGATCACAGTAATCTGCAAAACGAATATCATCGAAACCCACCACCGAGATATCTGCCGGCACAGACAAGCCGACAGATTTGATGGCCTTGATCGCGCCGATGGCCATCTCGTCATTGGCAACAAATACCGCTTCGGGGCGGCCCTCCCGGCCTAGCAACAGATTCATTGCCTCGGCGCCAGAGCGCAAGCTGAAATCACCCTGCACTTCTATCTGCGAGTCGGCACTGATACCCGCTTCCTCAAGGGCCTGTTCATAGCCCGCGCGTCGCTCAGCGCATATGGGAAATTCTTCGGGCCCATCAATATAGGCAATGCGGCGATGGCCCAGCTGCAACAGGTGTTGTGCAGCCTCATGGGCGGCAGCGCGGTTATCAATTCGCACCACCGGCACATCAATAGGTCCGTAGTACTCACAGGCCATTACCAGGGGGGGCCAATGAGGGTCTGGCTCGCTCTGATCGACTGCCAGCTCAAAAGGCAGGCTTCGGCTCAGGGAAATCACCCCGTCTGCCTGTTTCTGCATGACCAGGTTGACGTATGCCTGTTCCCGCTCGGCCTGCTCCTGTATATCGCCCAACAGTATTCGGTACTGATGACTGTGGGCAATGCGCTCTATGCCCTGGATGATGTTGGAGTAAAACGGGTTGGAGATATCCGGCACCAATACCACCACGGTATTCGTGCGCCGGCGCCGCAGGTTGCGTGCCATGGCATTGGCCACGTAACCCGTTTCCACCACCGCGGACATCACCTTGTTGCGGGTAGGTTCCGCGACCTTGTCCGGGGTGGCAAGTGCCCGGGATACGGTGGCCGTGGAGACACCCGCCACCCGCGCGACGTCCTTGATAGATGCGCGTTGGTCAGGCGGCACCTTTAAATTCCTCTTCCGCTGCACTGCTCATAGATGGGACACGATCTCCGACTTGGAAGTGGCAAAGTAATCGTTTACATTGCGCCTGTCCACCGGAGTTGCCATGCGCTATCTGAATATCGTGTTCCTGCTCGCCTTCCTGCTGTCAGTACTGGTGCAATTCAACGACCCCGATCCCTGGACCTGGTCACTGCTGTACGCCGCTGCAGCGGCCAGCTGCCTGGCCTACCATGTTGGGCGGCTAACCTGGCAGTTTGCCGCGCTGCTCGGCGTCATCGCCACGGGTTGGTGCCTGTGGCTGTTGCCACAGTTTCTGGGCCAGGTCAGTCCCGCCGCCATATTCGAATCGCTGAGCATGAAAACTCAAGCGGTGGAAGAGGCGCGTGAGGCCGGCGGTACTCTGCTGGTGGCCCTGTGGATGTCGGTCCTGGGAGTTAGCTGCCTACGCTCAAGCCGCAGCAAACAGCAGGCTTAGGCTGAAACCCCGTTGCCCGTCCTGGGGTGATAAATCTAAGGCCACGCCGTGTCGGTCGGCGACGCGCTGTACGATCGACAAACCCAGGCCAGCACCGGTACCCGCGCTGCCAGGCAGCCGGTAGAAACGCTGCCGAAGCTGATCGAAATGGTGCTGAGAGATCGGCTCGCAATCGTTGCTCAATTGCAGGCAAACGCCACCCTTCGCCAACTCCAACTCGACTGACACTTCACTGCCCGGTGTGGCGTAACGAAAGGCATTTATCAGGGCATTGCGCAACAGGATCGCCAGGGACTCCCGCTCCGCTGATACCATCAGCGCGGAGCCATCAGAGAAATTAAAGCTGAGGTCGCCGTCCACCGCTATATGAGCCGTCTCTGCGATAACCTCGGATAAGAGTGATCGCAGCTCCACTGCTTCTGTCTGAATGCCAACTCCAGGATCCAGTCGCGCCAGGGTGAGCAATTGTTCAACTGTATGGGAGGCGCGATCAACCCGAGCGGCAATCCTCTCGAGCATACGTCGACTGTTCTCATCCACCGCCTGTCGTTGGCACAATTGAACCTCGGTCTTAATGGCAGCCAGTGGCGTTTGTAACTCATGTGCCGCGTTGGCAGTAAAACGCTGTTCACTTTCCAGCGCTTCACCGAGCTGGCCTAGCAACTCATTGAGAGACTCCACCACCGGGGTAATTTCTTCCGGTACTCCCTCTTGCTCGATCGGCTCCATCAACTTGGGATTGCGTTGGCCAATTTGCTGGGCCAATAATTCAAGCGGACGCAAACCGCGCGAAACACCGAAATAGAGAACAATGACCGTCAGCGGTAGAACGATCAACAGGGGAAAAACAGCACGACCAAAAGCCTGGAAGATAGCCCAGCGAGCACGATCCATATCAATCCCCACCAGCAGCCACAAATCATTCTCCGCGTGGTGACGCACCAGGATACGCCAGCCACTCTCACCCTCGGGATCGCGCTGAAAGGCAAACCCCTCTCTTTCCGGATGATTGAACCGCGGCGAGGCTTCCAGGCTGGCGATCAAGGTGTCCCGGTGCCAGATGTTAAGCGCTGGCGACAGATCTTCTCCCTGCGGGCCCTGGATCGTCATGGGCAAATTGTCAGCTTGCAGCGCTTCATGAAGCCAGGGATAGGCCTCGCTGAGTTGATCTTCTTCAGCGCCGGCAAATATCTGGGTCATGTAGTAGACGAGGTCAGAGTACTGAGTGAGTTGGCGGTCCACTTGATCGATGAACACCCGGGAGGAGGCCAGCACCGTCAGAATAGCCGAGCTGATCCAGGCAAACAGCATCAGCAGCAGCAGAATCAAAATGAGTCGTTTGCGAAGCGACGTGGTCATGGGTTTACCCGGTAGCCAACACCGCGCATAGTTTGAATCAACTCGGCGCCGAATTGTTTGCGCAGGCGCGACACGTACACCTCTACCGTGTTGGAGCCGACCTCCTCGCCCCAGGAGTAGATGCCCTCCTCCAGCCGGGCCCGGGATACAAATCGGCCGAGGTTACGCAACAGAATTTCCAGGATTGCAAACTCGCGTGCAGTCAGGTCGACCAACTCGCCCTTAAACTCGACCGTGTGGTTACTGGGATCAACTACCAATTCACCTGTCTCCAGCAAGGTCGCCTTAATATTGGAACGGCGCCGCAACAACGAGCGCACTCTCGCGAAAAGCTCGTCAATTTCAAAAGGCTTGGTGAGATAGTCATCAGCGCCGCTGTCCAAGCCATCAACCTTATCTTGTAGTGTATTGCGCGCTGTTAACAACAGTACCGGGATATCGAGCTTGTCCTGTCGAATCTGCCGCAGCACCTGGATGCCTGGCACTTCCGGCAGGCCCAGGTCGAGAATGACCAGGTCGTAGGGCGTGCTGGCTAACGTGCTACGCACCTGGGCGCCGGAGAGCAGCCAGTCTACCGCGTAGTGCTCCAGCTTCAGGGCCGCCTCCAGCGACTCACCGAGCTGATTGTCGTCTTCGACAAGAAGAATTCTCATGACTAAAACTTAGCACGTATAAATGAAATAGTGCTGAATTTGACTAAATGGGGTCAGAGTCCGCCTTGCATCGTGCGATGCCTGAGTAAAAGGGGTCAGAGTCCATTTCGAGAGGATCGCAGTTCTATGGGTAACTCCCAGCCTTCGTTCAAGGCGGACTCTGACCCCATTTAGCCGACTATCGCGCGATGTTCGATGGTCCCAATAAAAAAGGAGGCTTTCGCCTCCTTTCTGACTGCCTGGCCAACTGTTAGAAACCTTCAGCCAGCTTCTTCTGCCGGGCCAGTTCATTGGCCATGTATTTTTTCCACTGATCAGCGTATTTCCTGGAGCGTTTATCCTTGGCAGCTTCGGTGAAGGCTTTGCGGGCCTTCTTGTACTCCTTGGTGTTGAAAGCAGCCATGCCCAGTGCCAGGTTGGCGCTGTCGGGCCGTTTAACACCACCGCGTTTCAGGCCCTTTTCTATCGCTGTAATTGCTTTGTCGAACTGATCGTTGTCCAGATAGACATTACCCAGGCGCACATAGAGCTCACCTTTTTCGCTCTTGGCGGCGGCTTGTTCCATTACCGGGATCGACTTCTTAATTTCCTGTGCCTGGCGCCAGGAGGTACCGAGAATTTCCAGGGTCTTGGAAGAGGCCTCAATAGTCTCATCCTCTATTCCCTTATCCAGCACTTTGGCAGCCTTGTAGGGTACATCAGCATTCAGGTAGAGGTAGGCCATGGTTACCTGCTCGCGATCTTTAACCAACAGATCCTGAACATAGACGGCTTCCATCGCCGCTAATTGCTTCTTCTCTTCCTTCACTTCGCTATACATATGTGAGAGCTGCACCCAGTACTGCTTCTTGGGATAGTAAACGATCATTTCCTCAAGGGTAGCGATAGTGTTGGGCATATCGTCCTTCTCGAAGTAGAGGAAGCGCAACAGGCTGTACCACTGCTCTTTCGGAACCTTGCCCTTATCCTTGTACATGTTGACGGCAACCAGTGTGTTCTTGAGGGCGTTGTTGTAATCCTTCATCTGGTAGTAACCCTGACCGAGCAGGATATAGGCCTGCGCGCTGGGGTTTTCAGTTACCTCGAACCACCTCATCAGGGCATCGATACCCAGTTGCCACTTCTCCTGTACAAAATAAAGCTGAGCTATGGTGTAACGGGTGTTGATTTCCATGGCCAGCGGAATATCTGGCTGCATGGCAACTTTTTCGTAAGCCCTGAGAGCACCGTTATAGTCTTCACGAGAGTAGTAAATAAACGCAAACAGCTTGTACAGGTTGGCCAGCTCGTAGGAGTTCAGCGCACGCTTGCCGGAATCGTCTTCCATGTCGCGAAGAATCTTAATTGCCTCATCATATTCCTTGATTTCAACATGCTCCTGGGCTTCTGCCAGGCGCTCGTACACCTTGTTGCGCAGGGCCGGCGTGCGCCGGGTTTCCTGCTGCTTTTTCTTCTCTTCTTCCGCAGCGACAGCACTGCCCCAGGCCGGGCTGCCCCAATCTGACTGCAGTTGGGTAATGCCCACTTGCAATGCCAGTATTGGCACAGAAAGGGCGATCGCGTTTATCCAGTTTGCCTTGAATAATTTCATAGTGCGCTAACCGATTACTTTTCCAGCTCGTAGGTGAACTTGTTCTGGACGCCGGCCACGGCGATGGCCTCCCCGTCCACAACGCGCGGTTTGTACTTGAACTTCAGTGAGGCCTTCAGCGAGGCGCGCTCAAATATACCTGAGGGCTGACAGTCGACCGCAATGGGGTCGCGGATGGAGCCTGTTTTGGTCACGACATATTCGATAATACAATAACCCTCTATGCCACGGGTCTGGGCCCGGCGCGGGTATATCGGCGCTACTTTCACGATGGGCAGGTACTCACCATCGGAGGAACTGATGCCACTGGTGGATATGGCTACATCGAAGGACGTGGCAGGCGCCATATTGACCACCTCCAGGCTCATGTCCATTTCCAATTGCGGTGTGTCCAGGTCCGGCGGCGGCTCCTCCGGATCGTCCGGCTTGTCTGGCTTGGCTTCCGCCAGGTTGGTGTCGATAGCACGATCGGGCATGTGGATATCTGCCACTTTCCGAGCTTTGCTCTCATCGAGCTTGAGGTCTGCTGAAGCTATCAGGTACTGCATAATAAAGAACAAACCACCGGCGACCGGAACCGCCAGTGCACTACCGATAAATAGCCTGATCAAATTTCGAGTCATAATGGCCTAGTCGTCTTCCGTCGCCAGTGAAACATCCATGACACCCGCAGCACGGGAAGCATCCAGCACCTTCACCACGGTCTTGGTGGTAGATTCGTTATCCGCCTGGATTACTACCGTTCCTTTTGGATTCTCGGCGTGTAAGCGCTCCACGTTGGCACGCACCGCTCTTACGTCAATTCGCCGTCCGGTCATCCACACTTCGTCGTTAGCGGTTATGGCAATGAGGATGTTAACGTTTTCCGCCGGGTTGGATGTTGACGCCTCCGGGCGATTCACTTCCACGCCGGCTTCCTTGATGAAGGAGGCTGTGACGATGAAGAAAATCAACATAATGAACACCACGTCGAGCATGGGTGTCAGGTCGATTTGAGCTTCGTCTTCCGCAGCTTTTTGCACTTGTCCGCGCATGATTGCCTCTTAGTGATCCGTAGTTAAGTTGTCTTTGAGAAAGGTGCTTTCTCGACTCGCAGTACGCTCGATATAGGTATTGGCAAACAACCCTGAAAGGGCTGCCACCATGCCTGCCATGGTGGGAATAGTGGCGCGCGATACACCACCTGCCATGGACTTGGCATCACCACCACCGGTTACCGCCATAATATTGAAAACCTCAATCATGCCTGTCACAGTGCCGAGCAACCCCAGCAGGGGGCACAGGGCCACCATGGTCTTGATGACCGGCAGGTATTGCTTGATTTGCATCTGTGCTTCGGAGATAAATTTGAGCCTGACCTGGTGTGCATTCCAGGATTTGCGCTCAGTGCGCGCTTCCCAGGTGGCTATCGCCACGGCCGCATCTTGTTTCCAGCCCGAGTAGAAATACCAGGCTCTCTCAAAAATCAGCGCCCACATGCTGAATAACAATATGGCGATCAGCCAAAGCACATCCCCGCCCATTTCCATAAAGCGGGTGACGGCCTCAAACGCATTGTCAAACCAAAACATATTACTGCCCCAGCTTGGCTTCAGTATGCTCTGCGATGATTCCGGTGGATTGCTCATTCAGAATGTGGATGATGCGCTGAGCGCGACCATTCACAATCGTGTGCATCAGAACAGTCGGGATTGCTACCAGCAGACCCAGCACCGTGGTTACCAACGCCCCGGAGATACCACCCGCCATTGCCTTCGGATCACCGGCACCAAATATGGTGATGGCCTGGAAGGTAATAATCATACCCGTCACCGTACCCAGCAGACCCATCAGCGGTGCCACCGCGGCAATGATCTTCAATATGGTTAGCGAGTTTTCAATTGCTGGCGTTTCCTTGAGAATCGCTTCCGACAACTTCAATTCGAGGGTTTCCGTATCCATGGCAGGATTGTCTTCATGCACCTTGAGTACACGACCCAGTGGATTGTCCGGATTGGCCTTGTCGCTCTTCAGCTGCGAGCTGACTCTGGTGCTCATCAGCGACAGTACAATCATACGCCAGATAGCGATCAGGAAGGCAACCACACCCACGGCAGTGATGGCATAACCCACATAGCCGCCCTGGCGCCAGCGCTCTTCCAGGTTGGGGCTGTTAATCAACGCCGCCAGGTAGGAGCCGCCGGTGGGGCCGGTGGGGTCAACACCAAACTTGTGCAATCCGCTGGTGGAGGTTGTAAAACTGGCCGCCCACCCCAGATATGGACCACTGGGCTGGCGAGACAGTTCTTCCAGGGTACCTTTCTCAGGCACATACTGCATGTAACGCCCTTCTTCAGAAACGATGTTGAAAGTACCAACACGGACGACGTTGGTCTGCACCTTGTCGCCGTTGGGCTTGGAGATTTCAGCAGGGAAGGAAACAACCCTGCCCGACTCAGTCATTTCCCGCTGCAACTCAAACCAGACCCGCTCGATTTCCTCGATGCTGGGCAGTTGGTCGGAACCACTCATCTTCTCGATCAGTTCTGTCAGGAAGGCGTCGCGCCCGGGGAACTGGGCGCTGATCAGTGAACCTTCAAAGTTGGTGATGGCATCACCCGCTGTTGAAGTCAGGTGACCAAACAATTCTGCCAGGGTACCCAGGCGTTCCTTTAACTGCTTCTGCTTTTCGGCAATCAGCAGCTCGTTTTCCTCGAAGGTTTTTTCCAGCCTGGTGCTGATGCGCTCCTGCCGGGCCCGCTCTGCCTTGGCCTCTTCCAGCATCCGCTTTTGGTCGGCCTTGGCGGCGGTAAACTTGGCTTCCCGCGCCTTATTCTCTTTCGCCTCGTCTATCTGACCCTGCTTAACAAAACCCAGCAGTTCGTCCAGTGACTTGGCATCTTGCGCTACCGCAGTGGTTGCCAGCAGAGCCATGATCGCGCCAGCAATGGCGGCTTTTAACATTGAACTGTTCATTAGTTACCAGCCTCCGGTGCAGCAATAGGCAAATTCAGTACATCAATCGATGCCTCTTTGCGCGCAATTCGCAGGCCTTTCATGATGGCGTTGCGATACTCAGCGCTTTCCAGCTCAACCCAAGTGCGGCTGGCCTGGTCCCAGGCACCGGACACTTCCGTGTCAGTTGTCTGGTAAAGAAGTGCAATACGACCAACACGGAAGAAGTTCACATCGCGGTCAACACCGCCAATATCAACATTGCCCTTGTAGGCGTCAATCTTGCGGCCGTATTCATTCTCGATCTTGTAGGCTTCAAGCACCTGCCGGAATTTCTCCGCCACGCTGACATCCGAACGATCCAGGTTGCCGCGCAAGAAGGCGACGCGCTGACGGCGCTCATCAATATGGAAAGGCACATCCAACTCAACGAATTGCTCCAGCCCATCGATCATGCGAATCACCAGCGGCGTCATCTGACGCTGGATCACCACGACCTGGGAGATTGAGTTTTCGATGTCAGTAATACGGCGCAGTTGATTGTCTATCTGCTTTTGCAATCGCTTGTTGTAAATGATCAGACCATCGACCTGCTTCATAACGGTCTTGTAGTCTGTCAACAACTCGCGTGTCTGTTCAGCCAACTTGTCAATATTGACTTGTGACTTGGCAGATGCCGCATTCCTATTTTCACCAACCTTGAGGATGGCATTTAAGGTTTCATCAGCATGCGAGACAGAAGCTGTGCCCACCAGGGAGCCAGCCACCACCGCAGCGATTACTACCGCTTTTATTCGATGCATATTCATGGATGTGCGTTTCCTATACCCAACAGAATGTCACTTGAGAGCTTATGTTTCTGACTCTACTTACTTATATATAGTGGAAAATCCTGAGTCAGCCAACAAAGGACGGCAATTTAATAACATTAATAAAAATTAAGCAACGAATTGACCAGCCGGGCCCGGCTACATTGAGGCAGTGTGTATATAGGTAACATTGGGCGAGGCTGCCGCGAAATACGGTAACGCTAATTCGCGACTTGGCCGGTTTTTTCGTAGACTACAAAGCTGTAGTCATACGGGTTGGGCTCTATGGCGGGATGGCGTTCACGGGAAACTTCACGCCACTCATCAGGATTCCAGTCCGGGAACCAGGCGTCACCGGTAACATCCGCGTGAACCTCCGTCAGGTACATACGCCGAACCAAAGGCATCGCCTCCGCGTATATCTGACCACCACCAATCACTACCAGTTCATCACTGCCGTCGATTTCACCCACTGCGGCCGCCAACTCTACAGCTGCGCGCAAACTGGAAACCGTTTTAACACCCTCTATGGTCTGACCCGGATTGCGTGTAATAACGATGTTGGTGCGACCGGGCAGCGGTCGCCCAATGGATTCCCAGGTGAGCCGCCCCATCGCTATAGACTTACCCATGGTCGTGCGTTTGAAATACTTGAGATCTTCCGAGAGGTGCCAGGGCAGATTGTTATTGCGCCCTATCACACCATTCTCCGCCACCGCCGCTATCAGTGAAAGATTCACGCCCAAGTTTATACAGCAACCGGCGCCGCGATATGCGCCTGTGCCTCATAGTCCAGCAGCTCGAAGTCTTCAAAACAGAAGCCAAAAATATCAGTGACAGCCGGGTTGATACTAATGCCGGGCAAGCTGCCTGGTTGCCGTTGTAATTGGGTGTGGGCCTGTTCAAAGTGGTTACTGTACAAATGAACGTCACCAAAGGTGTGAACAAAGTCTCCCACTTCCAGCTCACACACCTGCGCCACCATCATCGTCAGCAGGGCATACGATGCGATGTTAAAAGGAACGCCCAGGAATACATCAGCACTGCGCTGATAAAGTTGGCAGGATAGACGGCCATCTGCCACATAGAACTGGAACAGACTGTGGCAAGGCGGCAGGGCCATGTTATCCACCTCCGCCACGTTCCAGGCGCTGACAATATGACGACGTGAGTCTGGGTTGTTTTTGATCTGCGCAATCAGTTTGTCAATTTGGTCAATCTCGCTACCGTCAGGTGTCGGCCAGGAACGCCACTGATGCCCATACACTGGACCCAGCTCTCCATCCTCGTCGGCCCACTCATCCCAGATTCGAACACCGTGCTCTTTCAGGTAGCGGATATTGGTGTCGCCAGAAAGAAACCAGAGCAGCTCATGGACAATAGATTTCAGGTGCAATTTCTTGGTGGTCAGCATGGGGAAGCCAGCGCCGAGATCAAAGCGCATCTGGTAACCGAAGACACTGCGCGTGCCGGTGCCGGTGCGATCAGATTTGTCGGTGCCGTTGTCTATTATGTGCTGAATCAGGTCCAGGTATTGCTGCATGGTTTCCTCTTACCGTGGGTGAGTAGAGTTACGCCGATGCCCTGAGGCGTTGTACATCAAGTACAAGCCGAAGGCTATCATGGGAATACACAGCAGTTGGCCCCGTGTCATCCAGCCCAGGGCATCGAATCCAATATGCGCGTCGGGCTGGCGGAAAAATTCGGCAAAAAAACGCGCACAGCCGTAGCCGAACACGAACAAACCACCCACTGCCAACCTCGGGCGCGGCTTGCTGGAATACCAGAAAAGAACCGCGAACAAGAGCACACCCTCGAGGGCGAATTGGTAGAGCTGGCTGGGATGACGAGTCAGCTGTAACGGATCCCTGGGAAAAACCATGGCCCAGGGTACATCGCTGGCCCTGCCCCACAACTCCTGGCCGATGAAATTACCCAACCTGCCCAGGCCCAGGCCCACCGGCACCAGTGGCGCGACAAAGTCCAGCAGGCGGGCGAAGTCGATGTGGTGGGCTCGAGCGTACAAGTAGTTGGCAAAAATAACACCGAGCAAACCCCCGTGGAAAGACATGCCCCCCTCCCATACCCGGAATGCCCACAGCGGGTCCTCCCACAACCGGTCCGCACCGTAAAACAACACATAGCCAACCCGACCACCCAGCACCACGCCCATGGCCGAGAAAAATATCATGTCATCAACTTGCTCCCGGCTGATAACAGAATCTGCGCGCTGGCTGCGGCGCGCGGCCAACCACCAGGCAAATGCCAGCCCGGCCAGGTAAGTGAGGCCGTACCAATGCACCTTGACTGGTCCCAGTGCGATGGCGACCGGGTCAATCTCCGGGTATTGCAGCATAGTCGTTCAACAATCGTCTGCGCGAGGAATGCGTGTATTATCAGCCAGCCGACTGACTTACACAATGTGATGACATGTGCCTGATTGTTTTCTCTTACCGACAGCACCCGCGTTTTCCCCTGCTGGTTGCCGCCAACCGCGATGAGCACTACGGTCGACCGACTGCTGCTGCCCACCTGTGGCAGGATTATCCCGAGCTGCTGGCGGGTAAGGACCTGGAAGCCGGAGGCACCTGGTTAGGCATTACTCGCAGCGGTAGATTTGCGGCCATCACCAACCACCGCAATCCACCCAACACACCCGAGCAGCCCCGCTCTCGCGGCCTGTTGACCCTGGACTTTCTGCGCGGCAGCACCTCTCCTGCGGCGTACCTGGAACAACTCACCGCCAGCGGTGGTGACTATGCAGGCTTCAATCTCCTGGTCGGCGATAGCAGTGAGCTCTGCTGCTACTCCAATATTGAAGGTGCGGTGCAACGACTGTCGCCAGGGACCTACGGGCTCAGCAATGCACTGCTCGACACCCCCTGGCCCAAAGTTGAACGTAGCAAGGAAGCGTTGACGGCTTTGCTCGCTTACGACGAGCCGGACCTAAAACAACTGCAATCAACTGTGTCCTGCCGCGATATCGAATCAGATAATACGCTGCCGGATACGGGCGTGGGCGTCGAGTTTGAGCGCCTGCTGTCGCCCCAGTTTATTGTCTCAGCCGACTACGGCACGCGCGCCACCACGTGTCTGAAAGTGGATGGAGATGGGACTATTGCATTTCGTGAGTCGCGCTTCCTGGCGGGTGGCAAAGCCGATAATCACAGCGACTTTCTACTACTCCCCTGAAGTCCACTGTGCCGCTGAGGCGAGCTGTCCAGCCGATTCAATCGAGTGGTGCGTGGATGAAACCAGCCAGCCCTTTTTCTATCATGAACTGCTCCAGTCTCTGGTGAATAGCCTGAGAAGAGTCCAGTTTCATAACCTCGTTGAACACGCTGTCTGCTTCACTGCGACTCATTGTCCTGACCACCTTCTTGATCTTGCTCAGGTTGGTGGCGTTCATGGAGAGCGCGTCATAACCCATACTGAGTAGCAGCACCGCCGCCGCGGGGTCACCTGCCAGCTCACCGCAAATGCTCACCTGTTTACCCGCCTTGCGGGCAGCTTCAGCCACCGAGTGCAGGGCGCGCAGTACCGCCGGGTGAAAGGCGTGATAGAGATCTGCAACGCGGGGGTTATTGCGATCCACCGCCAGTAGATACTGGGTCAGGTCATTGCTGCCCACCGACAGGAAATCTGACCGCTCGGCCAACTCTGTTGCCTGGTATACCGCCGCTGGTACTTCCACCATGACACCGATCGGCGGCATGGTCACATCACTGCCCTCGTCGACCACCTCCCGGTAGGCGCGCTTGATAAATTCAACGGCTTCATCCAACTCCGACACATTGCTGACCATGGGCAACATAATACGCAGGTTACCCAGGCCTTCACTGGCCTTGATCATGGCGCGGGTCTGCACCAATAGAATCTCCGGGTGATCGAGGGTTACACGGATACCGCGCCAACCGAGGAAAGGGTTTTCCTCGTCTATGGGAAAATAAGAAAGTGATTTATCGCCGCCGATGTCCAGGGTGCGCATGGTCACCGGTTTGGGCGCAAAGGCCTCCAGCTGGCTGCGGTATATCTGGCGCTGCTCCTCCTCGCTGGGAAAGCGCTCGCGCAAGAGGAAGGGAACCTCGGTTCGATACAGGCCAACACCCTCGGCACCCTGGTTGAGTGAGCGCGCCACATCCGCCATCAAGCCGGTATTCACCCACAGGGTCAGGCGCTCTCCATCACTGGTTTCGCATACCTCATCGCGCAGTGATTCCAGGTCGACCGAAAGCGCCTCATCTTCCGCCATCACACTGGCGAAACGTGATCGCAAATTCTCATCGGGGTTGAGGTAAACCTCACCACAATAGCCATCGATAATGAGCTCGTGGTCCTGTAGCCGGGTGTAGGGCAAGTCCACTGCCCCCATTACGGTAGGCACGCCCATAGCCCTGGCGAGTATCGCAACATGGGAATTGCCGGAGCCTTTTACCGAAATGAGGCCGGCCAATTTCTCCGGTGCTATTTCTCCGAGTACGGTGGCCGTGAGTTCCTCCCCCACCAGGATGCAGTTGTCCGGGTAATCCAGTTGCGCTGGATCCGAAGCCTGCAGGTACGCCAATACCCGGGTACCGAGATCTTTCACATCGACAGCGCGCTCTCTCAGATAGCTCTGCTCCATGGCCTCGAAGTGCTTGATATGCTCGATCATGACCTGGCTCAGCGCCCCTTGCGCCCACTGCCCGGCCTTGATTCGCGCAGCCACTTCAGTGCCTATTGTCGCGTCGTCGAGAATGCGCAGATAAACATCAAACAGCGCATTTTCTTCTGGATTCAGTTTGCCGCTTAACTGCTCTGCCACTACTTCTATGTCGGCACGCACTGCTATCAACGCTTTTTTAAAGGCCCGCAGCTCGCCGCGGCGGTCATCGGTTTTTCGCTGGGGTACCGCATACAAATCTGCCACCGGCGAAACCACCACCGCCCGACCTATTGCTATGCCCGGCGCGCCCGCAACACCCTTGACCTTACTGCTTTCCGGTTGGCCGCTGTCAAATGCATCTAATCCAATTGAGCCGGTGACACGGGCGTGGGCAATTACACCGCCCAATTGCGCCGACATGGTGACCAGGAACGCTTCTTCGCTCTCATCAAAGCGACGCTGTTCTTTTTGCTGAACAATCAGCACCCCCAGCACCTCGCGCTGGTGGATGATAGGTACGCCGAGAAAGGCGTTAAAGGCTTCCTCGCCGAGTCCTTCAATGTGCTGAAAGCTGGGATGTGAGGTGGCCAATTCCAGATTTAGCGGTTCCTCTCTCTCCGCCACCCGCCCCACCAGGCCTTCGCCGCTGGCCAAGCTAACCAGGCCGATTTGCTCAGGGTTCAGCCCCTCTGTAGCCTGAAAGACGAAGCGGCCGCTGTGCGGATCACGCATATAGACCGTACAAACCTCGGTACCCATGGCGTCGCGCACCCGGTGCACGATAATCCCCAGGGCCGCAGCCAGATCCTCGGCGGTATTAACCTCCTGGACAATATTGCGGAGCATCTCCAGCATGGCTTAATCCTACGCTCGCGCCGAGGTCATGTTGGCCAGTGGTGTGACCAGTTCTTTTAGCGCGCTGCGATAAACTTCTCGCTTGAAAGAAATCACTTGGCTGAGGGGATACCAATAGCTGACCCAGCGCCAGTTATCGAACTCCGGTCTTTCTCCATTGTTGAAACTGACCTCCTGATCGTCGGCCAGCATTCGCAATAGAAACCATTTCTGCTTTTGGCCAATGCAGACGGGATGTTGTCCTTTGCGAATATAGCGCTTGGGTAGACGGTAGCGCAGCCAACCGCGGGTACTGGCCACGACAGTAACTTGCTCCGGAGTCAGGCCAACTTCTTCATGCAACTCGCGGTACAGGGCCTGCTCAGGGGATTCCCCGGAGCTGATTCCGCCCTGTGGAAATTGCCAGGCTTCCTGCCCCACGCGGCGAGCCCATAATAACTGCCCCCGGTCGTTGGCTAGAATGATGCCAACGTTAGGGCGAAAGCCGTCTGCGTCAATCACTTTGATACCGCTACTTTTTATAGAGACGACCTTCTATTGTTCCACACTTTTCAGCGGCTGGGCAATTTACTGTACGGGTTGGACTGGCTATGCTGTGCGGCCCCATAAGCTAAGAGGAGGCGCAGAACACGGCATGGCACTGGCAATTTTTGACCTGGATAACACCTTGCTGGGGGGCGACAGCGATCATGCATGGGGCGAGTTTGCCTGCGAACATGGCCTGGTGGATAGCACCGAATTTGCGGCCCGCAATGACGCCTTCTTCGAGGACTACCAGGCCGGCCAACTCGATATTCACGCCTACCTGCGCCACGCGCTGTCGCCCTTGATCGGCCAGACTGAAGAAACCATCAACAGCTGGCATCGGCAATTCATGCACGAGAAAATCGACGCCATGATACTGCCAGCGGCCCAGGACCTGGTTGAACAACACAGACAAAGGGGCGATGTATTGCTGGTAATTACCGCCACCAATCGCTATATCGCCGAGCCCATTGCGCAGCGTTACGGAATTGAGCATCTTATCGCCAGCGAGGGAGAAATTCTGGACGGGATGTACACGGGTGAAGGTGCCGGGCTGCCCAGCTATGGAGCCGGTAAAGTGACGCGTCTACGGGCGTGGATGCAACCCCGCGGGCTCGATTTGAATGGCAGTTGTTTCTATAGCGATTCACACAACGACATTCCGCTGCTGTCCGAAGTGGATCGGGCGGTAGCGGTAGACCCCGATGAAAAACTCAAAGTCCACGCGCACAACCAGGATTGGCCGGTAATCAGTTTGCGGGCATGACCAGCGAGTAGATGGCCTTCAGGTATTCTGTTTCAGGGATGGCGGGATGAACCGGGTGATCACAACCCTGAAAACCGCTGGCAACTATCCTCACCTCGCGCTGAGTGCGCACCGCTGCGCCCTGGATGGCCCCCACCAGGTCGCTGTGAGACAGCTGCATCGAACAAGAAGCGGATACCAATAGCCCGTTGGGGGCCAATAAGCGCATTCCCAGTTCATTGATCCGCCGATAGGCTTTACGGCCCTTACCGAGGTCACGCTTGCGCTGAATAAAGGCAGGCGGATCCAGGATAACCACGTCAAACTGCCTGCCGGTATCTACCATCTGCGCCATGACCGCCGTGGCCTGACCCTGGCAGGTGTCGACCCGATCGGCAACCTGGTTGAGCCCGGCATTGATCATCACCTGCTCCAGGGCCGGCGCTGAACTATCGATACACGTCACCTCGCCAGCCCCAAAGGCGGCGGTTTGAACCCCCCACCCGCCGATATAGGAATACACGTCCAGCACCCGCTTGCCGGGCACCCAATCGCGCAGGCGGGCGCGGTTCTCGCGATGGTCGTAGAACCAGCCGGTTTTCTGCCCCGCCACCACAGGCGCCGAGAAGCGCACGCCGTTTTCCAATAATTCCACGTGCTCGGGCACCTGGCCAAAGACGGTGGACACAGCACTGGGCAAGCCCTGTTCGCGGCGACTGCGACTGTCCGTGCGCAGCAGAATACCGGTGGGAGCCAGTTCCTCCACTAAAGCTTCTATCAAGGCGTCGGCGTGGCTGTCCATACCCGCCGTGTTTAACTGCAAAACCAGCTGCTCACCAAATCGATCCACCACCACACCGGATAGACCATCGCTGTCGCCGTAGACCAATCGATAGAAGGGCTCGCCGTACACCCGTTGCCGCAACTCCAGGGCCCGGCTAATGCGCTGGCGGAAATAGCTCGCGTCCAACGTGGCATCGGCATGCCGGGATACCAGCCGCGCACAAATCAGCGATTCCGGCTCCATGTAGGCCGTGCCCAGTAATTCGCCGCCGGCACCGTGAATGTTTACCAGGGCGCCAGCAACGTACTGCTTGAGTGGAGATTTGTCAGTATCAACTTCATTGCTGTAGAGCCAGCAATGGCCGCCGCGCAGACGTCGATCAGCGCCCTTGCGCAACCACAGTTCAGGATTCTTCAGCACACTGAGCGTCGTAGTCTTCAGCGCCCAGGAGTTTTTCCAGCTCACTGGTATCTGTCGGTTGTAGTTTGAAAAACCAGCCGTCGGTATAGGGATCAGAATTGACTGTCTCGGGGGCATCTTCGAGAATTTCGTTGATGGCGATAACCTCGCCGCCCACCGGTGCATAGATATCAGAGGCCGCCTTCACCGATTCAACCACGGCCACTTCATCTGCCGCGGCCACGCTGGCGCCCACTTCGGGCAGCTCAACAAACACCACGTCTCCCAGCGCATCCTGAGCGTGATCACTGATGCCTACGGTTACCGTGCCATCTTCTTCAAGGCGCGCCCATTCATGGCTACTGGCGTACTTAAGTTCAGCAGGGGTATGGCTCATGAAGGGTGTTCCTCACAGTGACAAAATAGGTGCTTGGGCGAAATCTGGCGCACATTTTACCTCGGCGCAGCACAAAAACAATCTCAGCGAATGCCCATCGCCCGGCGCATGATTTCCTGTTTGATCGGTCCTGCGCGATTCGCCAGCCGCATACCGATGCCCCGCAGCACACGCAACGGTAGCGGGCCCTGCCCAAACAACTGCTTGAAACCATCCATAGCCGCCATCATCAACAAATTGTCACCTTTGCGCTGGCGCTGATAGCGTTTCAGCAACGCCAGGTCACCCGGGCTGGAGCGGGCTGGCAGCAATTCCTGCGACAGCACCGCAACATCCTGCAGCCCCAGGTTGATGCCCTGCCCGGCCAGCGGATGGATTGTGTGGGCAGCATCACCTACCAGTGCCAGGCCCGATTGCACATAGTCAATGGCATGCCGCTGCCGCAGGGGAAATGCCACCCGGGCGGAGCAGGCGCGCAAACTTCCCAGGCGGGATTCAAAGCTCTGTTGCAGCTGGCCCAGGAATTCATCATCTGCCAGGGCCACAATGGAATCTATCCCCGCACTATCGATGGACCAGACGATAGAACAATAGTGACGTCCATCGACATCGGGTAGCGGCAGAAAAGCTAGCGGACCAGACCCCATAAAGCGCTGGTAGGCCGTACTCTCATGGGCCATCTCGGTTTCCACCGTGCACACCAGGGCATGGTGACCATAGTCCCACTCCCGGGTCTTGAATTGCGCCAACTGTCGCAATTTCGACAACGCGCCGTCAGCGCCCACCAGCAGTTTGCAGTCCAGTTGTTGGCCATCCTCCAATAGCAGCGACGGAGAGCCGTCATCACGCCGCAAAACATCCTGCAATCGGGCCGGCTGAAACACCCTGACCCGTCCGCGCTCGACTATCTGTGACAACAGGGCGCTGGTTAATACCCGGTTTTCTATAATGTGACCCAGCCACTCGGCCTGCACCTCGTGAGCACTGAAATCAATTGCGCCGGTGCCCTCGCCATCCCACACCTGCATGGTTTGATAGGGACACACCCGCTGTTCCAATATCCTGTCCCAGGCACCCAGGCGGGTTAAAAAATGCTGTGACGCCGGTGTAATAGCGCTGACCCGACTATCGAAACTGTCAACGCCGGTGCCATCGTTGCTCACCTGTAGTTGCAAAGGCTTGAGCTGCAGGGGGTTGGCCTCAACCAGCGCTACCCGGTAATCGCTGTCCTGCAGGGCAGAGGCCAGGGCTCCACCGGCAATACCCGCGCCAACAATGACAATGTCGAATTCAGCCATGCTCAGCCCTGCCCAGTGCGGCGACCCCAGCGGCCTGGTACACAAACTGCCGCTTCAGACCAGGGCTGAGATCGAGCGCAAATAATCCTATGTCGCGCAATCTTGCCAGCGCTGAATCGGAATGGCTGAACAGGCCTGGCAGCTGGTCGCTGAAGTTCACAGTCCGCTCCTGGTCGCGCCGCTGTCGCTCGATGTATCGCTGTAAAACTGCCAGCTCACCGAGGGCTTCATCCCGCCGTTGGGCTTCGGCGAGAATCTCCCCCAGCGCCGCGCAGTCGCGCAGGGCCAGGTTGAATCCCTGCCCGGCAACCGGGTGTAAAGAGTGGGCCGCATTGCCCAGCAACACCAGGTTCTGGCGCACCTGCTCTTGTGCCTGAACCAAGGCCAGCGGATAACTGGAACGCGCCCCGGCTTTACGCAGGCGACCCAACCGGTAGCCGAAGCGATCCTGCAGGCGCTTCAGAAATGCCGCTTCCTCACTCTCAACCAACTCTGCTGCCTGTTGCTCTGGCAAGGTCCACACCAGTGCACTGCGGTGACTGCCCTCCTCGTCGTCGAGAAGCGGCAGCATTGCCAGCGGTCCACAGTCGGTAAACCGTTCGAAAGCCCGGCCGTGGTGTGATGTGTCGTGGGCCACATTGGCGATAAGCGCGTGCTGCCCATAGGCACGCCGCACTGATTCTATCCCCAGCGACTGGCGCAAGCTGGAATCTGCACCGTCAGCCACCACCAAAAGCCGGGTGCAGATACGGTCCCCATCTTCCAGCTGCAAGCGGTAACCATTGGCAGCTGAATCCACCTGTTGAACTCGAGCCGGGCTGCGCATCTGCACACGGTCTTGCCGGTAAAGAGCCTGGATCAGGGCGGTTCCCAACCAGGCATTTTCCACCACGTAGCCGAGCGCCGGCCACTGGTAGTGGCTTGCCTCCAGCAGCGTACTGCCAAAGCGACCCCGCTCTGAGACATGTATCTGCTCTATCGGGCAGGCCCGTTGCGCCAGCTGCGACCACACATTGAGCCCGCCGTAGAGCTGGAAACTGCTGTATGAAAGTGCCGTTGAGCGTGCATCAAAAGAAGGTGAGTAAGTGCTTCCATACCCCTCATCCCTTTTTGGCAGTGGAAAGCTTTCGAGCAAGAGGATTCGGGTAGAGGGCTGAAGTCGCTCTCCCAGCAGTAAGCCGAGGCTGACGCCGACCATGCCGCCGCCGACAATGGCGATGTCCCAGTCCATTGTCGACGCGCTCACCGGTCGCCTTCGCCAATTTTTACCAACGCGTCCATATACAGATTCAGCGTGGCAAAGCGCAGGTATTCGCTCAGTTCGAACAGGTCATGTTCCGAGGTCTCTTCGTCCTCGTTCAGGTCCAGCTCTGCACTTGCTATCGCCGCCATATCCCGCAGCACTTCGCTGACTTCCTCCGCCAGGGTATCGGCCCCCGGCTCTTTCACGGCAAAGGCGTAGCCGGCCAGAAACCCGCGGCACCATTCAGACAGGGCTTCCACACGCAAAGGCAGATCTACCTCGTCATCGGGTAAAAACAGGTGAAATTCAAACTCCTCATCCACCAGCGCGTCCAAGGTGACGAGAACCAGGCGCTCACAGGCTTCCGCCAGCGCCCCGTGCAAATCCGACTCGAGCGCCTGGCTGAGCCCCGCCAGGCTTGCATCCGCATCCTGGGTTGCGTTGCCCACCAGCGAACCACACAGGGCGCCATGTATTTTCGACGGCGACATCTGCAGTCCCTGTTCCACCAGGTGATCGGCAAATTCATCAAAATCCAGAGGCTGTTGACCCTCGAAATATTCTTCAATCATTGTCGGCTACTCCGGGCACGGTGGCTCGCTTTGTCGAATACTGGCGGCAACTCTTACTATCATTTATTGAAATCTTCAGCAGGTTATTGAAATACATAGAATTTTCTTCGTTGACCTGTTCCAATATGAGCACTATAGTAAAGGCACCCACAATGCGTATAAAGTCGAGCCGATGCCAGAAACTCAGTTCAAAGCTCTCGAGCAAAAGATAGACGACCTGATCAACCTCTGCGCAGACCTCAATCGAGAAAACGTGGAACTCAAGGCCGACGTTTCCGGTTGGCACCATGAGCGACAGCAACTGGTACAACGCAATGAGCTGGCCAGGACCAAAGTGGAGGCGATGATAAGCCGCCTCAAGGCAATGGAGCAAGACCAGTGAGCAAGGTACACACGGTAACGGTGAATATCCTCGACAAGGACTATCAGGTGTCCTGCCCTTCCGATCAGGAGGCAGAGCTGATCGTATCCGCGTCGTACCTGGACAAGCAAATGCGCTCTATCAGGGAGAATGGCAAGGTTATTGGCCTCGAGCGTATAGCCGTGATGGCGGCTTTGAATATCAGTCATGAATTGCTGCAGGCCTCAGAACAGAACGAGCCGCTACCACAAGGAGACGTGGCGCCCTCCGCGGTAGATAGCCTGGCACGTAAAATCGACGAAGCCCTCTATTCTCTACGGCAACTGGAGATCAGTTAGCCGCACCCCGTGTTCTCCGCTATACTGCGATTGGATACCTGGTGTATTTGCCAGATGGTTAGTTCTCTACCCGATAATAGTTAATCAGGGGGTTACTCGTTGTTGATGATGTGCATGTCCGTTCCGCGGGAAGCCTAATTCAGCACAGTCACCACCGCCTTGGACCGTCGGGTTCAAGGGCCATATCATCAGCGGTACTTTGGGGATCCGTTTTCTTTTTATAAAACCGCTCACTATTGGACTTCGTAGATATCCTGATGCCGGCGACGTCCAGAACACAGATCCTTTGACCCAACTTACCCAAGCCAAAACCGAGCTACGCAAGGAACTGCGGCAACGCCGCCGCGATCTTCCCCCCGAGATTCAACAACAGGCCAGCGAATTGGTCTGTCAGCAGCTGTTAGCGTCAGAGGTTTTCTACCAGAGCCAGCATATTGCCCTCTATCTGGCCCAGGACGGTGAACTCTCGCTGGCACTCCTGATCGACAAGGCGCGCGAGCTGGGCAAGGCCCTGTACCTGCCGGTCATCAGCAGGCAGGCCATGAACTTCCACAACTGGCCAGTCGGTGCCAGCCTGCGCGAAGGCCCCCTTGGCATTCGTGAACCCGCCGCAACCGGCGCGCCAGTAGCCGTCAGCGTGCTGGACTTGGTGCTGGTACCGCTGGTCGGTTTTGACGATAGTGGCATGCGCCTGGGCATGGGCGGAGGTTATTACGATCGCTGTTTTGATGGGGCGACTGAGACAGCCGGGCGGCCGCGCCTATTGGGAGTAGCGCACAGTCTGCAGGAGTGCCCGGGATTGCCCCAAGAGCACTGGGATCAGCGTCTGGATGGCGTGGTTACAGAAAAAAGCCTGAAATGGTTATAGCGACTCTTGTCTAACTATGGGCTGGCGATAGTAGTGTCTATCAGTACGCCGGCTTGCAGAGCAGAAGCAGGTTCTGCAACGGAATGGGAAGCACTCATCGGCACCAACAGGGTCACAATCACGCCGAGGCCAAACAGGGCCATTAGTACCATCATCAAATCCGGTTTTCTTTTCACTTAGCTCCTCACGAACTATTCACTGAGCCGTTTTTGGTGCCGCTCGGCGCGGGAGCGCGCGGCTTTCCAAAGTCGGGCAAACACAATAATTGTTTTTGGTAATTTGCCACAAAACTTTAGCGAGTGTAGCCCCGATAGAGAAAATTGCAAGCAGTTTGGATAGCACTAACTAAATTATTAGCTGAGATACAATTCGTAGGCCGGATTATCCGTCTCGCGCCAATAGCGGTAGTGTATTTCCTTTAGCACTCGCTCCAGCTTGCGTAGTTCCCCTTTATGCACTTGCAAGCCGACCAGGCAGCGGCCGTAGGCGGCCCCGTGGTTGCGGTAGTGGAACATGGAGATATTCCAGTCGTTTCCCAGGTGAGACAGGAAATTCAACAGCGCGCCCGGGCGCTCGGGAAATTCGAAACGATAGACTTCTTCATTGTCCACGCTGGCGGGTAAGGGTCCACCTACCATGTGGCGAATATGCAGTTTAGCCACTTCGTTGTTGGTCAGATCAACCACCGGGTAACCTTTCTTCTCCAACCCCGCGATCACGGATTCGCGGCTCTCGCTACCCTCCGCTATCTGCAGGCCAACGAAAATATGCGCCATGCGCTCGTCGGCGAAGCGATAGTTGAATTCGGTGATATTGCGTTTACCCAGTGCGCTGCAGAATGATTTGAAGCTACCGGGTCGCTCAGGAATAGTGACACTGAGTACAACTTCTCGCTTCTCGCCAATTTCTGTGCGCTCGGAAATATAGCGCAGGCGATCAAAATTGGTGTTGGCGCCGCTGACGATGGCCAGCAGGGTTTTGTTTTCAGCGCCGGTGGCGGCGACATACTTCTTCAAACCGGCCAGGGCCAGGGCGCCGGCAGGTTCAGCGATGGAACGGGTGTCCTCAAAAATATCTTTTATCGCCGCGCACATTTCGTCGGTGCTGGCGGTGATCACCTCGTCAACGGTATCGCGAATCACCCGAAAGGGTTCTTTGCCAATCTGCGCAACCGCCACACCCTCGGCAAAAATCCCCACCTCTGGCAGCGTCACCCGTCGGCCCGCCTTCATGGCGGCGTCCAGACAGGCGGCATCTTCCGGTTCGACACCGATAATTTTTACCTCCGGGCGCACGTACTTCAAATAGGCCGCAATGCCCGCCAACAGCCCGCCACCGCCGACGGGCACAAACACGGCCTCCAGCTCGTCCGTATGCTGGCGCACAATTTCCATGCCGATGGTGCCCTGCCCAGCGATGACCAGCGGGTCGTCGTAGGGATGGACATAAATTAAGCCCTGTTCTTCAACCAGCTGCTGTGAATGAATGAAGGCCTCCTCGAAGGTATCGCCAACCAGCACCACTTTGCCGCCGTGGGATTTCACCCCATTGATCTTGATCTGTGGGGTGGTACGCGGCATGACGATGGTCGCCTTCACCCCCAGCTTATGAGCGGCCAGTGCTAAGCCCTGGGCATGGTTACCGGCGGAAGCCGCGACCACACCGCGCGCCCGCTCCGCCTCACTAAGGTGGTGCATCTTGTTGTAGGCACCGCGCAGCTTGAATGAGAAAACCGGCTGCTGGTCTTCCCGCTTGAGCAGCACCCGGTTTCCCAGCCGCGCAGACATCTGCCGAGCTTCATCGATCGGCGTTTCCTGCGCCACATCGTAAACTCGAGCATCCAGAATTTTCTTAATATAGGACTGGGGCATAGTATCCGATCCAGGCTCGCAGTAAATCAGCCGGCCATAGTACTGGAGAACGCGAGTTTTTTCAGTAACCGGCTATCTACCGAATTCACGCTCTGCCTATAATGCCTCGCAAAGACTACTGAGGAACACATGTGAACCAGGATCAACTCAAGCAGGCGGTAGCGCAGGCCGCACTGGACCACATCAGACCCGGCTTGGAAAAAGATACCGTGGTGGGAATTGGCACCGGCTCTACCGCCAACTGCTTTATCGACCTGCTGGGCGCTATCAAGGCTGAAATCAGCGCCACCGTGGCCAGCTCTGAGGCCTCTGCTGAACGTCTCCGCAGCTTTGGCATCCCCGTCTATGACCTGAACTCGGTCGACGGGGTTGATGTCTACGTCGACGGCGCCGATGAGAGCAATGGTCAGCTGCACCTGATCAAGGGCGGCGGGGCCGCACTGACCCGCGAGAAAATTGTTGCCGCGGTGGCACGCAAGTTTGTCTGTATCTGTGATGACAGCAAGTTGGTGACTGAACTGGGGGCGTTCCCGCTACCGGTAGAAGTGATTCCCATGGCGCGCAGTCACGTGGCCCGGCAGTTGGTAAAATTGGGCGGCGATCCCATCTATCGCGAGGGGGTGGTAACCGACAACGGAAATATCATCCTCGACGTCTACAATTTCCCGATTGCCGATCCAATTGCCACGGAAGTGGCCATTAACGCGATTGTCGGCGTGGTCAGCAACGGGCTATTCGCCCAGCGTCCCGCCGACGTATTGCTGCTGGGTACCAGCGAGGGTGTCAAAACCCTCACTGCGAGCGACTGATTCAGTCGAAGATTTTGCCAGGGTTCATGATGCCATTCGGATCAAATACCCGCTTAATCTGTCGCATTAACTCGATCTCTGCCACCGAGCGCGAGTAGGTCAGGTAATCTTTTTTGGCCAAACCTACCCCGTGCTCTGCAGAAACACTGCCGCGAAACTCTGCAACAATTTCAAACACGCCCTTACTAACCGCGCCGCAGCGAGTCTGGAACTCTTCGGCATCCATATCATCGGGTTTGAGGATATTCAGATGTACATTGCCGTCACCTATATGGCCATACCAGATAATCTCAAAGTCGGGATAGGCGTTGGTAACCAGGGCATCCACTTCCTCCAGGAAGGCCGGCACTTTGGAAACCACCACCGACAGGTCATTCTTATAGGGTGTCCAGCGAGAAATTGTCTCTGAAATATCCTCGCGCAGGCGCCACAGAGATCGGGCCTGGGCGACGCTCTGACTAATGACGCCATCCACAACCCAGCCTTGTTCAACACAGTGTTCAAACAGCGCCATAGCCTGGTCTGGCTCCTCTCCTGTAGAGTTCTCAAATTCCAGCAGGGCATAGTAGGCAGTGGGGGCCTGAAAGGGGCGCTGCACATCCTGATGTTCCACAACTTTCTGCAAGGCCTGCTCGGAGAAAAACTCGAAAGCGGTCAGGTCTATTTCCTGTCTATAGCTTGCCAGGACTTCCATAATTGAAGGCATGTCTGGCACACCCAGCACCATCACCGACAGCTCCCGGGGTGGTCGTATCAGTCGAACTGTAACTTCCACTACGATGCCCAGGGTTCCCTCTGAACCTATAAACAACTGCTGTAGATCGTAGCCGGCATTGTTTTTCACCAGGCCGTTATTGATTTCCAGCAACTCACCGTTGCCAGTGATGACTTTTAACCCGGCAATCCAGTCCCGGGTCATACCGTAGCGAATCACCTTGATGCCGCCAGCATTGGTAGCTACATTGCCACCAATCTGGCTGGAACCACTGGAGGCAAAGTCCACCGGGTAAAACAGGCCCTGCTGTTCAGCGAATTGCTGTAACTGCTTTGTAATCACCCCGGCACCGCACACCACCGTTCGATCCACCACGCTGAATTCGCAGACAGTGTTCAAATTGTCCATGGCAATGACCAGCTCGCCCCGCGCCGCCATTGCGCCACCACTGAGCCCGGTCCGCCCACCGGAAGGGACAATGGCAAGCTGATGCTCATTAGCGACACGCACCAGGGCTTGAACCTCTTCGATGGTTTGCGGCAGAACCACGGCAGCGGGGGACGGGGTCTTGAATCGGGTCCAGTCTCGCCCGTATTGATCCATCGACGCCGAGTCCAGCAGCATCCGTTCTGCCCCCACAATGGCGGCTATTTCATGCCTCAGTTCAGCATTCACGATGTCTCACAACCCAGTAAAAGTGCCAACTCCCGACCCCGGCTACAGGGGGCGCGTATGCTACCATACGCGCCCCCTGTAGCCGCCATACCCGATACCCGGTAGCCCCATGAACAAGACCTCCCTGGATAAAGCCAAGATCAAATTTCTGTTACTCGAGGGGGTGCATTATTCCGCTGTGGAGACGCTGGAACGACTGGGTTATAGCAACATCGAAACACATCCCAAGGCCCTGCCCGAGGAAGAACTGAAAAGCGCTATCGCAGACGCTCATTTTATTGGCATCCGCTCACGCACCCAGCTCAATGCCGGGGTGTTCGATCACGCGGAGAAACTGGTCGCTGCCGGCTGTTTCTG
Source organism: Halieaceae bacterium (assembly GCA_965237855.1). Taxonomy (GTDB): domain Bacteria; phylum Pseudomonadota; class Gammaproteobacteria; order Pseudomonadales; family Halieaceae; genus CBDEGK01. The sequence goes on from CBDEGK010000003.1 coordinate 411,564, forward strand.
CATTGGCACAAACCAGGTGGATCTCGCGGCAGCCACCGAGCGCGGCATCGCGGTGTTCAATGCACCTTTTTCCAATACCCGCAGCGTGGCAGAACTGGTTATCGCAGAGGCTATATTGTTACTGCGCGGGGTCCCGGAAAAGAACGCCGCCGCACACTGCGGTGAATGGCAGAAATCTGCCAACAACTCCTATGAAATTCGCGGTAAGCATCTGGGCATTATCGGCTACGGCAACATTGGTATGCAATTGGGAGTACTGGCTGAGGCCCTGGCCGAGGTACTGGACAAGGGTCACCTGTCTGGCGCCGGCATCGACGTGTTTCCGCAGGAACCCCGTTCCACCCATGATGAATTTATATCTCCCCTGCGGCCATTCAACAATACCTTCCTGACCCCGCATATTGGCGGCAGCACCATGGAGGCGCAGGAAAACATCGGTATGGAGGTGGCGGAAAAACTGGCTCGCTACAGCGACAACGGCACCACTATCTCAGCCGTCAATTTCCCCGAGGTGGCGCTGCCAGAGCATGCACATTGTCACCGTTTGTTGCACCTGCACCGCAATATTCCCGGAGTGATGTCATCCATCATCAAAGGTTTTCTCGGAAAACAATATCAACATCAGTGGCCAGTACCTGCAGACCACAGCCCAGATCGGCTACGTTGTGATTGACATTGACGCCGAATACAGCGAACTTGCCCTCTCCAAGCTGGCCGCCGTCGAGGGAACATTACGCACCCGCGTGCTATTCTGAGGTAATGACTGGAGTCTCCCGAAATCATCTTGTCCGGCCCTGGGGCTGGCTTTCTCTGCTGGCGCTATTGATAGTCAGCAACGCCGCTGCAGCACCGACTGCCGTTGATTTTGAGAGAAACGAAATCGCCATCGTCATGGCCCAGGAACCGCAGTGGCTCAATACCGTTCGAGCCACGGATCAGGTTTCCTTCATGGTGCTGGATCACATCAGCGAAGGTCTCATGACCTACGATGTCAACGGCCAGTTGATGGGTGGTGTCGCCGAGCGCTGGCAACTGCGTGAAGACAAGGCCACCTTCTGGCTGCGCAAAGACGCCCGCTGGTCCGACGGCAAGCCGGTGACCGCGCACGATTTCGTGTTCGCCTGGCGGCAGGTAGCCAATCCCAGGAATGCCTCGGAATACGCCTTCCTGATGCGCGCTTTTCCCAATGGCGAGGCCATTATCCGTGGCGACATGGCAGCGGACACACTCGGTGTCGAGGCCCTCGATGATCACACGTTGGTCGCCTATCTCAACAAACCCATCGCCTATTTCCTCGAGCTGGTCACCTTCATCAGTTTTCGGCCGGTGCGCGAAGACATCTACCTCCAACACGGTCAGCGCTATGCGGCTGACGCGGACACCATGTTGTCCAATGGTCCATTCATCCTCAAAAAATGGGTACACGGCGCCTCACTGCGCATGGAAAAAAACCCCGAGTACTGGAACGGCGAGGCTATTGAGCTGGAAGCCATTAACGTCCCCTATATCACCGAGGACCCCAACGCGCGTTTTAACCTGTACATGGACAACCGCATCGCCCTGGCCACGGGCCTCGATTCATCGGCCACCAAGATGGCCCTGCAAAAACGCCAGAACTTGCGCTCCTTTCGAGACGGTTCAATCTTTTTCATCGAGTTCAACCACCGCGATGACCGACCCACCCGCAACCTGAACCTGCGGCGTGCCATGCAAGCTGTCTTCGACGCGGAGGAATTGACCTACAAGGTGATTGGATTGGCGGGGAACAGGCCAGCCTACTCGCTTTTCCCCGATTGGTTGCCGGGTACCTACGACGGCACGCTGAGAGAGGAATACCCTCCCATCCGACCGACTCTGGATGACAAAAAAGCTCAGCACTACCTGGCATTAGCCAAGCGTGAGCTGGGGCTGGACACCATTCCGCCCCTGTCACTATTACTCAGCGATACGCCAGGCAGCATCAAGCAAGCCGAGTATTTCCAGGATGTCATGCGCAGCAAATTGGATCTGGAAATTCGCCTTGATCGGCAAACCTTCAAACAGCGGCTGGCCAAAATGTCCTCCGGCGGTTTCGACATGGTGGCAGCTGGCTGGGGCCCGGACTATAACGATGCCATGACCTTTGCCGACCTGTTCACCTCGTGGAACCTCAACAACCGGGGCCGCTACGAAGACCCGCGCTATGACGACCTGGTCACCCAGGCACTTTCCACCAATGACAGAGCCCTGCGCAATCAGCTGTTTGGTGAACTGCAGCAACTCATTCACGACGAGGTCATCATCCTGCCCCAGTACGAGCGCGGTTATATATACACGCAAAGCAATGACCTGGAGGGCGTTCGCAGAAGTCGGGTCGGCGGCGACCCCAATTACAACTATGCGCGGATACGGCAGCACTGATCATGTGGGCTTATATCGCTAAAAGACTGCTCTCCGGACTGGTAACCATCTGGTTTATCGCTACCGCCACGTTCGTCGGCATGCACATGGTGCCCGGCGATCCGTTAATGAATGACAAAGCCGTGACCCCGGAGGTGCGTGCCAACCTTGAAAAGGCCTACGGTCTGGACAAACCGGTGCCCGTTCAATATGTGATCTACCTGGGCAATATGCTGCAGGGGGACTTCGGCATCTCCTTCACCCAGCAGAATAGGCGCGTCAACGACATCATCGCCGAACATTTCCCGGTCTCGGCCATGCTGGGAGTGCTGGCATTGTTATTTGCCGCGGTAGGGGGCATTACCTGGGGGGCGCTCACCGCCCTGTACCGTAACCGCCTGCCCGATGTCCTCATTATGTTCCTGGTAATTATCTGTGTGTCAGTGCCGAGCTTCGTGTTCGCCGCGCTGGGGCAGCTGGCCATCCTCCAGCTCAACAATCTACTGGGATTTTCGCTGCTGCCCGTAGCCGGCTGGGGCACTTTTGCCCATATGATTGTACCCGCACTGGTGTTGGGCCTCGGCACCATGGCTTACCTGACCCGCCTCATGCGCAGCTCCATGCTGGAGGTGGCAGACATGGACTATATTCGGACCGCGCGTGCCAAGGGACTGACACCTCGACGCATATTTTTCAAGCACCAGTTGCGCAATGCCATCCTGCCCGTGGTCACCGTCCTCGGACCCTCCATTGCCGCCATTACTACCGGTGGCTTCGTGGTTGAGCTGGTATTTGCGATCCCCGGGCTGGGTCGCTATTTCGTGCAGGCAGTTCAGCAGCTGGATTACACCGTCATTATGGGCACCACTGTGTTTTATGGGGCCTTCCTGGTGTTGATGGTCATTGTCGTGGATATCGTCTACGGCTTTATTGACCCGCGTATCCAGGTAGGCAAGGCGGTGCAGTGATGATGCATGTTCTCGACCCCTGCGAAGACGATTTTCAGCCGCTGGCGGAAGCAGCCGAGCGCGAGGCCCTGGATCGCCCCTCAATGTCCTACTGGCAGGATGTGTGGCGCCGAATCAAAGGCAACACCCGCGCCATCGCTTCTCTCTATATTGTTACCGGTTTACTGCTGTTCACGCTGCTGGGCCCTGTTATGTGGCCGGTGGACCCAGCGGCACAGGATCTGGAGCAGATCAGCCAGGGCCCCAACCTGGGTCTGCAGGCGCTGGTGATAGAAGACGACCCGATCATCGACTACTGGACCCTGGCTGACATTAGCAGGCCCGCCAGTACCCATGCCGATCTTCGATTGCTCGGCATCGCCCACTCCGAAGGGGTCAATATTGGCTGGAACCCCGTCCGTGGTGCCTCCGGCTACCGGCTCTACCGACACGAGCTGATGCCCAGTAGTGCGGCGGACCTGGGTCTACCGCTGGTTACCCTGCCTGCCACTACACTGTCCTACCAGGATCGATTGGGGCTTGAAACCATCAGCTACCACTACAGCGTGGTGCCGCTATTTCAGGAACAGAGAGTTCAGGGGCAGAGAGACCTGGATCAACCATCACTGGGCTACGAGAGCGTTGAGATCAAGGTACAGCAGGCGATCAAACTGAGCGACGCGCTGCGTCGTGGGCTCAGTACCGACGAGGGGGCACCCATCCAGGTGGGCGACAGCGTACAACTGGAAATCCATCCGCTGGGAACCGATTACCTGGGCCGGGATATGCTGGCCCGCTTGATGTGGGGTGCCCGGACCTCACTCTTTATCGGCATTTTCGCACCGTTTATCTATGTCTCCATGGGTTTGATGTACGGCGGCCTGGCCGGCTACACGGGTGGTCGCACCGACGATCTGTTGATGCGCTTCGCTGATTTCGTCATCGCCCTGCCATTCCTGTTATTCATGATCCTGTTTAAAATTGCCTTTGGCCTGGGCCCGGGCGAGAGCGGCGTGATGCCCATGCTGGTGGCGCTGGTGCTGCTGAGTTGGCCGGCAACGGCGCGGCTGGTCAGGGGCCAGGTCCTACAACTGCGCGAGGAAGCCTATATCGCCGCCGCGCGCATGATGGGGGCGTCTGCCTCTTACCTGGTGTTGCGGCATATGTTGCCAAACCTGATGGGGGTGCTGCTGGTATCGCTGACCTTCGCCATACCCACCGCCATTTTCATCGAAGCCTTTCTGTCGTTTATTGGCATGGGTGTCGTGCCACCCACGCCTTCCTGGGGTTCCATGTGCAATGATGGTATTCGCACCATGCTCTCGCACCCCCACGAACTGGTATTTCCCGCCCTGTTTATCAGTATCACCGTTCTCGCCTTCAATTTGCTGGGAGACGGACTACGGGACGCCATGGACAGTCGACTGCGGGGTGACGAATGAACACACCGGTATTGAGCGTAGACAATCTGGTAGTCGAATTTTCAACCTTCGGCGGCAAGGTACAGGCCGTGCGAGGCGTGTCCTACCAGGTAGATGCAGGCAAGACACTGGCCGTCGTGGGCGAGTCCGGCTCCGGTAAGTCAGTCACGGTGCAGGCTATTATGGGCTTGATCCCCATGCCGCCGGGTCGCATCGTCTCCGGTTCGGCGAAGTTGATGGGTAAGGAGCTATTGCACCTGGACCAGGCGCAACTCAATGAAGTGCGCGGTGCTGATATCACCATGATCTTCCAGGATCCAATGACTTCGCTGAATCCAACCATGAAGATCGGCGATCAAATTGCCGAGACCCTGCGGGTGCACCGCGGTATGAGCAAAGTCGACGCCTTGGCTGAGGCCGCGCGCCTGCTGGATCGCACCCGCATACCGGAGGCTTCCCAGCGGGTAAAGCAATACCCCTTCGAATTTTCCGGCGGCATGCTGCAGCGGGTGATGATAGCCATGAGCCTGGCCTGCAAACCCAAGCTGTTGATTGCCGATGAGCCCACCACCGCCCTCGATGTAACCATTCAGGATCAGGTATTGGAGCTGATGCGCGAAATTCAACGGGAAGACAATATGTCCATTGTGCTCATTACCCACGACCTCGGTGTGGTCGCCCGCATGGCGGACGACGTGGCAGTGATGTACGGCGGCGAAATTGTCGAACACGGCAGCGTCAATGACATTTTCTATCACTCCAGCCATCCCTATACCGAGGGCCTGAAGCAGGCCATGCCAGACCTGCATGCACAGTCGAGTGAGCGCTTGCAGGCCATACCGGGTAGCCCACCAGATCTGTTCTCACCACCACGCGGTTGCGCTTACCACCCTCGCTGCCCGCACGCCATGCAAATCTGCGCGCGTCAGTCCGCCCCTACGGTCAGCACTGGCAGCGGCCACAGCAGCCGATGTTGGCTGCCGGTGCGCGAGCAAATGTCTGCGGAGGCGCCCTGATCATGTTGCTGGAAGTTCGCAATCTAAAGACTCATTTCAACATCGGCAAGAACCGAATCGTTCACGCGGTTGATGGTGTGTCTCTCAACCTGGAAGAGAATGAAATTCTCGGCCTGGTAGGCGAAAGCGGCTGCGGCAAATCCACCCTCGGTAGAACCCTGGCCGGGCTGCAAACCAGGACCAGCGGCGATATCTTGTTTCGCGGCAAAGCCCTGCCAGACCTCTACAGCCGCAGCGATTTCAGGCGTTTTTCCACCCATATCCAAATGATCTTCCAGGACCCTTACACCTCGTTAAATCCGCGCATGACCATCCACGAAATCATCTCGGAACCTCTACGCTTACAGGATGGGGGAACCTCCAGCGACTATCGGCAATTGGTAGCGCAATGGCTGGAGCAGGTGGGCCTGAAGGCGGAACATATGTCTCGTTATCCCCACGAGTTTTCCGGCGGCCAACGCCAGCGCATCGGCATTGCCCGGGCGTTAATCGTCAAGCCCAGCTTTGTCATTTGCGATGAGCCTATCTCGGCTCTGGACGTGTCGGTGCAGGCCCAGGTTATCAACCTGCTGCAGGATCTGAAGCGAAGCCTGGGCCTGACCCTGCTGTTCATCGCCCACGACCTGTCCATGGTGCGCTATCTTTGTGATCGCATGGCGGTCATGTACCTGGGTTCGGTGGTGGAGGAAGGCCCTTCTGAAGAAGTGTTCTTTCACCCCAAGCATCCCTACACGCAAATGTTGATTGCCTCTAACCCCCAGGCCGATCCGAAGCGAGAACAGGCCCGGCCGCACAGTCCACCCCAGGGGGAAATTCCCTCGCCAATCAACCCTGGTCCCGGCTGTCGCTTTGCCGATCGCTGCCCCCACGTCAGCCAGACCTGCCGGGACAAAGCGCCGCCACCAAAATTCATCGATGAGCAGCGCATGATTGCCTGCCATCTCTACTGATCGCTGAGACGCTGCATGGCCTCTACACCGAAACAGACCAAGGATGGTTTTGTCATCGCCCTGACCCGGGAACACCGGCAGTCGCTGGAGCGCTTTCTCACCCGCAAACTGGACAATCCCGCTGATGCCTCCGATGTTGCCCAAGAGGCATTTCTGCGCATACATCGCCTGCAGGAACCGCAGCAGCTGGATAATCCCCGCGCCTTCCTGTTCCAGGTCGCCTCAAACCTGGCTATCGACCAATTGCGGCGCCGGGCTCTCCATCAAAAATTCTTGAAAAATGAGCAAAATCAAGTGGTTATGGATGAGCCCATTGATGTCAACGCAGATGGCGTATCGCCGGAACAGATTCTCGACGCCCGCGAAAAACTGCAACATATTTACAACGCCATCGCAGAATTGCCCGATAAATGCCAGCAGGCCTTCCTATTGCACCGCAACACCGGCATGTCCTACTCCGATATTGCTCGCGAGTTGGGTGTATCGGTCTCCAGCATAGAGAAATACATTCTCCAGGCTCTTAAACACTGTCGGCTGGCGCTGGCCCAGTACTACGATGACGACCCCTCGGCCAGGCGCACCTCAGCCGGGCGCCCCTCAGCCGGGCGCCCCTCTTCTAGACGCACCCCATCCCGGCGCCAAAAAACACCACAATGAGGGATTTCCGCTTTATTTCGTCTAATATTATGGAGAACAAGGAAAAAGAATGGCTGTTTTGACTGGCAATGGCGCAGAGGTATCGCAATTCCAGGGGCGTATGCACGAACGTGCGGCCTTCTGGGTGGCGCGCCTGCGTGCTGATTACTGCAGTGAGAACGACCTGCAGGAGTTTGCCCTGTGGTTGTCCGCCAGCCCGGAACACCAATCTGCCATGGACAGCATGCTGAACCTGTGGGATGACCTGGCGGTTCTCGAATATATGCCCGCTGACCTTGATATCCCTCAGGAAAACGACGTCTCACCTCGAGACCTGCCACAGACGGGGCGCCGACGGTGGCTGAAGTATGGCCTCGCCACTGCTGCCTGTGCCGTGTTTGCCACACTACTCACCCCCATTTTTGAGACCGGCGTTCAAGCCGACATCTACCAGACCGAGCTGGGCGAAAGGCGGGCTGTGCAGCTTGCGGATGGCAGTACCCTCACCCTCAACACAGACAGCAAGATCACGGTTAACCTGGCCGGCGAGCTACGCCACGTGGTACTGAACCGCGGCGAGGTCTTTTTCGAGGTTCAGCGAGACACGGCGCGAGCCTTCGTGGTAGACGCCGGCAGTGCGGAAGTACGGGTTATAGGTACGGCCTTCAATATCCATCTTCAGGGTGAGCACAGCGATATTACGGTCACTGAGGGGGTGGTTCGCGTCACCGAGAAAGGTAATCCGAGCAACCGCGCGGCGGTCAGCGAGCTGTTGTACGCCAAGCAGGGCCTTCGCAGTGACAGCAATGGCCTGGCAATGACCGAGGCCGTGGACATCACTGTCAACACCGCCTGGCGGGACGGAAAAATTGTCGTCCAGGGCATGCCGCTATCAGAGCTGGTGCAAGAGATCGGTCGTTATCACGATCTCAAAATTCTCATCGCTGAGCCGGCGCTGGCACAGACCCTGGTTTCCGGTGTATTTCCGCTGGACAATTCCGACGCCATTCTCAGAGCGCTGGAGCACAGTATCGGCATCAATGCCATGGAACTGGAAGACCACAGTATCCTGTTGATCAAGACCACCCTATAAGCTATAACTCGCTCTGGGCCAGCCGCCCCCTCTGAACCCAGCCTGCATCTTTCGGTGGGGCTATTCACGTCTTGCGCGGCATCAGTTTGCGGGAGCTATGGGCAGCCGTACTTCACTGTTATGGATATTCCCGGCATGGAGATGTCCGGCGTGGAGGTGTCCGGCATGGACATGCATGGCGCTGCTGTGCGGGGCTATGGCGTCGCCCGTGTTTGGCCAGGACGGTTACAACTTCGACATCTCCAGAAATCAGAACCTGTCCCAATCCCTGATCCAGTTCAGCCACCAGAGTGGGCTGGCCATCGTCTTCCCGGACCACCTGGCGCGGGGCTTGTCCGCCAGAGAATTGCGCGGGCAGATGTCCCCCCAGCAGGGGCTCAAATTACTTTTACAGGACACCAACCTGGCCTGGCGGCTAGTGGACAACCGTATCATTGCGATCTACGACGCACGCTGTGAGCTGACCGACAGCTGCCCTGCAGCCGAACAACTGCTGCTGCGCAACCCGCTCTACATTCCCGGTATTGAAGAGCTCTACGTGTACGGCAGCCAGGTCACCGGCTCACGCCTGCGCCGGAACCACCTGCAGGGTAGTGCCCCGGTGGATATGATTACCGCGCCAGACATAGAACTGAGTGGTGCGCAAACCATCGGCGAAATATTGCGGCGACTGCCGGCGGTATCCGGCAATTCTGTCAGCACTGCTATCAGCAATGGTGGTGACGGCACCGCTACCGTCACCCTGCGGGGGCTGCCCGCCTCCAATACCCTGGTGCTAATCAATGGCAAGCGCGTCGCCAACGATGGCCTGGCGGGGGAAAGTATCGACCTCAATACCATCGCCCCGGCGGCGGTGGAGCGTATCGAAATCCTCAAAGACGGCGCCTCCGCCATTTACGGCTCTGATGCCATCGCCGGTGTCATCAATATCATCATGAAGCGAGACTTTTACGGGCTGCTGCTGGAACAGTTTTACGGCACTTCCGAGGAGGGCGACGGTGAGACCACCACAACCACCCTTCAATATGGCACCGGCTTCAAGCATGGCTCTTTCTTTATCTCAGCCTCCCATTTTGACCAGGGAGAAATTCACGCCCGTGATCGCGCTATTTCCTCCAGCGCCGACGGTCGCCGTCTGGGTGGTGCCGATCTTCGCTCCAGTGCCACACCCTCCGCTCGGGTAACCTTGCCCGATGGAAGCGTGGTTATCCGCGACCAGCTGAGTGGTCAATACCGCCCGGCCACTGACGAAGACCTGTTCGATTTTCCCCGCTTCAAGAGCTCGCTGGTACCCTCGCAACGCGATTTCATTTACGCCCATGCCAGCTACGACTTCAGTGAAAGCATTACCGGCGCCTTCGAACTCAGTTACACCGAGACCAAGTCGCGGACCAATTTTGCCCCCACCCCGGTTTTTACGGCGTTCGAACAACAGCCGCTGACCATCGCCGCCGACAATATTTACAACCCATTTGACACCGACATCACCGACCTGCGCCGACGGCTGACCGAACTGTCACCGCGCCGCCAGGACAACAACTCAGAAGTTGAGCGGCTGGCGCTGATACTGCAGGGGCTGCACAGTGGCTGGGACTGGGAGTTGAGCCACAGTTGGAGCCGCAATAAGGCCCGGGAGCGGTATCGCGGCGTCATCAGCGCCGACAACCTGGCTCGGGGCGTGGGACCGGCGGCGCGTTGCCAGGGGCTGGAACTGGATGGCTGCGTGCCCGTCAACCTGTTTGGCGCCCCCGGCAGTATCGATCGGGAACAACTGGATTACCTCGAGATCATTACCAAAATAAACGGGGAAACCAAGCTCAGCAGCTACAGTTTCACCGCCGCCCGCAACCTCTTCGATGTGCCCTACGGCATTGTCGACTTCGCACTCGGGCTGGAATATCGCGATGAATCTACCAGTAAAAAGCCGGACGATTTGCTGGTCAGCGGCGGCAGCATCGGTGGCAACAATTTCCAAGCCACCCACGGTGGCCGTGATGTCTTCGAGGCCTATTTCGAAAGTATCACCCCGCTCTGGCATTCCGTCGATAAGGGCCAGCAACTGGATATCGAGATCGCCCTGCGCTACTCCAAGTACAGCGACTTTGGCGATATCACCAATCCCAAGTATGGCGTGCGCTGGCAGCTGAGTGATTCATGGATGCTGCGCGGTACTCACAGCCAGGGCTTTCGGGCACCCACCCTCAACGAATTGTTCCAGGGTCGCAGCGAAGCCCAGGCATTCCTGACGGATCCCTGCGCCCTGGAGGAGAGCAACCTTCTCCTGCCCGGCTGTCTGCAGCAGGCAGACCCCACCCGCAACCAGTTTCTCACGGTCTCCGGCGGCAACGAGACTTTGAACCCGGAGAAATCCCGCAGCTACAGCGTCGGTGTGGTGTGGACACCCACGTCGATAGACGGCCTGAGCGCCACGTTGGATCTCTATGACATTGAGACCTCGCAAGTGGTGGATTCCAGCGCCCAGTTTATTCTCAACCAAAACGCCGCCTTCGGAAAATTCCAGGACCGGGTCCTTCGCAATGAAAACGGAGACCTGCAACAGATAGAGGCGACTTTTCTCAATATTGGTGAGCGGCGGGTGCAAGGGGTGGACCTGCATCTCGGTTACAAGTTGCCGACCCGCGAGTGGGGCCAGTTCTCTTTTGCCTACAATGCCGCCTATATCAGTGAGTACACCCTACAACTGGATGACACCGCGCCGACTTTGAACCTGGCGGGCAGTTTTCGGGATCCCGCTTCCGAGGGGGTCGGCGGGGTGCCTCGGTGGAAGGGAAATGTCGGTATACAGTGGGCCCGGCAACGCTGGCGCGGCAGCTACGATTTGCACTTTGTCAGCGGTATGGATGAAATCGTTCCCAATACCACACGCAAACGCAAGATCGACGCCTGGGTGGTTCACGACCTTCAGGCCAGCTACATGTTCAATGTGCTCAAGGGATTGCGTTTCTCCCTGGGTGTAGACAACCTGCTGGATGAAGAGCCACCCTTCGCCGCCTCTGCATTTAACGACAACATCGATGGGCGCAACCATGACCTGCGCGGTCGCTATTGGTACGCCAAATTAAGTCAGCGCATTTAGGGAGCACATTTATGGATAAGCTTGGCTATCTTTTACTCGCCAGCCTGACACTCTGGTCAACGCTGTCAGCAGCCGGGGAAGAGTTTCCCGGTGTGAAAGCCCTGATGACCGAGACAGAATTCAGCGCGGCTGGCCTCGACAAACTGTCTCCGGGGGAACGCGAGGCGCTGAACCAATGGCTGGTTCGCTACACGGTAGGCGAGGCCCCGATCCTGGTGGAAACCAACGAGGAAGTGCAACAAGCCGCACAGGAGCAGGAAATCATTTCCACCCTGGTACTACCCTTTAACGGTTGGAGCGGCAGTACCCGCTTCCGGCTGGAGAATGGCCAGGTCTGGCAGCAGCGGCGGCGCGGCAAATACGCCCATCATGGCGAGGATCTACGGGTCACTGTCAGCAAGAATTTCATGGGTGGCTACAAGATGACTTTGCTCGCCAACGGCAAGTCTGTTCAAGTCTCTCGCATAGAATAAGCGCACACAGACAGCGATTCGCGAGCTAAGTGCCCTAACTTGAGGCAAAAGCGTGAATATTTCACAAATATGCGCTGTCAACTATGAGGCATATGGCTTCCGCTTCGTTTACCCTTGTGAAATGGCTGCATATGTTTGCTGCTGCATAACTAAATTAGAAGTAATCAAAAAGCACAGGGGAATCAATATGTTGAAGAAAACCCATCTGTCGATGGCGGTTAGCGCCGCCCTCGGGATGTCGGCCACGGTACTCACGCCGCTAGCCAACGCCCAGGAAGGTGCAGCACTTGAAGAAGTGGTCGTCACCGGCTCCCGCATACAAAAAACCAATCTTGTCAGTCCCAGTCCAGTTGTCCAGGTCGATGCTGATGAGCTGTTGTATCAAGGCACGGTGCGTGTGGAAGACATGCTGCGCACACTGCCCCAGGTCTGGTCCGGCTTGCAGAACACCGGCCAATCCAACGGTGCGACCGGTACGGCCACCGTTAACCTGCGTAACCTCGGCGACGAGCGCACATTGGTATTGATCAACGGACGCCGCATGCCAGTAGGTACGCCGCTACAGGGCGGTACCGGTGCTGACATCAACCAGATCCCGGGATCCCTGGTTCGTAGCGTGGAAGTCATGACCGGTGGTGGTTCAGCTGTATACGGTTCTGACGCGGTCGCAGGCGTAATCAACTTCCTGATGAGAGACGACTTCGAGGGCGTCAAGTTCGATTACCAGTACAGTGGTTATAACCACGACAACAGCGACAGCTATATGCAAGGCTTGATTGCCGAAAAAGGGTTCGACGTACCTACCGGCTCAAACACTGACGGTGAAATTACCGACCTCTCTTTCATCATTGGCGGCAACTTCGCCAACGGCAAGGGTAATATTACCGCCTATGCCACTTACCGCGATGTGGAATCCCTCAAGCAGGACCAGCGGGACTATTCCGGTTGTGCCCTCAGTGACGGCTCCGACGCATGTGGCGGTTCAGGCACGATTCCCGACGGTCGGGTGACTGACTTCGGCATTGGCGCGGGCTTCGACTTCAAGGTTGCCGGCACCGAGTTCGTGCCCCGCGGCGATACGCTGTACAACTACGGGCCGGAGAACTTCTTCCAGCGCCCGGATGAGCGCTACACCTTCGGTACCTTTGCTCACTACGACGTGTCTGACCAGGTAGAGGTGTATTCAGAACTGATGTTCATGGATGACCGTTCACTGTCACAGATCGCGCCCTCGGGAGCTTTCTTTATTACCAACACCCTGCCCTGCGGCAACCCGCTGTTGTCTGAGCAGCAGTTCGATCAGCTCTGTGGACAATTCGGCTTAACCGAAGACGATGTGCAGGACGCCTACCTGGGCCGTCGGAATGTTGAGGGGGGCCAGCGTCAGCAAGACCTGCGCCACACCCAATTCCGTGCGGTATTTGGTGCGCGCGGCCAGATTAATGACGCCTGGAGTTACGACGCGTACTACATGTATTCCGAAGTGAGCATGGAAAACACTTACCTGAACGATCTCTCCATCACCAAGATCGAACGCGCCCTCAACGCGGTGGCAGATCCTGTGACAGGAGACACGGTGTGCCAGTCAGTCGTAGATGGCTCTGACACAACTTGTGTGCCCTGGGATATCTTCACGACAGGGGCCGTCACCGATGAAATGCTCGACTACCTGGTACTGCCGCTGTTTGCCCGCGGCACCACCGACCAGACAGTCATGTCCGGCTACATGTCCGTGGATCTGGGCGAGTATGGCGTGGTGATCCCATCAGCAGAAACCGGCGTGCAACTGGTATTTGGTGCGGAATACCGTGATGAGAACCTGAGCTTCCGCCCTGATACCGGCTTTACCACCGGAGACGGTGCCGGCCAAGGTGGCGCTACCAACGCGGTAAGCGGCGGTTACGACGTAAAGGAATTCTTCATGGAAGCCAGCCTGCCTATCGTGCAGGGCAAGCAGGCTGCTGAAGATGTCACACTTGACGTCGCCTATCGTTACTCTGACTACTCGACTGGCCACCAGACTGACACTTACGGCATTTCCGGCGCCTGGGCTATCAACCAGACCTGGAAGCTGCGCGCCAGCTATAACCGAGCTGTACGGGCGGCCAATGTTCGCGAGCTATTCCTGCCCCAGGGCCTGAACCTGTTCTCCATGACCGCCGACCCCTGTTCAGGTGCATCTCCGGAGCGCAGCCTGTCTGACTGTCAGAACAGCGGTGTAACTGCCGCCCAGTATGGTTCTGTTCCTGATTCTCCCGCAGGTCAATACAACTTCCTGCAGGGTGGTAATACGGAGCTCGAGCCGGAAGAGGCGGATACTTACACTGCGGGTGTGGTCTTCACCAACGATTGGGTAGACGGTTTCAACATCAGCGTCGACTACTACGACATTGAGATTGAGAAGGGCATTAACAACCTGAGCCCCAACTTTATCCTGAACGAGTGTCTCGATGGCAATCTGAGCCAGTGTGACAACGTCAGACGCGGTAACGCCGGCGACCTGTGGATTGGTTCCAACGTCGACACCAGTGGCCAGATCATTGCCCTGCAGGACAACCTGGCGATTGAGAAGGTTAAGGGCTGGGACATCGTCGCTGACCTGAACTGGGAAATCGGCAAGTACGGTAGCCTGAGCTTCAATAACATCATGTCAATCATCGACACCTGGGATACCCAGGAGCTCTCCGGCGCCCCCGTCACTGACTGTAAAGGTGTTTGGGGAGTAGGTGAAACCTGTGGTTATCCGACTCCGGACTTCCGTAACAACCTGCGTACTACCTGGATCACTCCCTGGAACTTAACGGTGACCGGTCTGTGGCGTCATATCACTGACGTCGATGACGGCAACGGCAATGGTCAGGACCTGGACAAGCAGGACTACCTTGACCTGGCCAGCACCTGGGATGTCACCGATTGGGCGCAACTGCGCGTTGGCGTGAACAACGTCTTCGATGATGATCCCCCCATCGCCGGTGGTGGTGCCAGCTCTGAGATCAACGGTAACGGTAACGTGTTCCCGGGCATCTACGATACCCTGGGTCGTTACTGGTACATGGGCTTCAGCGTAGGCTTCTAAGCGACTCTCTCCCGGGAGACCGGAATAGCAGGCCAGCCTTCGGGCTGGCCTTTTTTATGCGTAAGCGCTCCATTAAGTGCATCCTATCGGCCTGAGCCGAAGCCTGCCATGCTCGTGTTTTCTCACTGGAGCACGCCATGCCCATCAAACTGACCTTTCCCCCAGTTTAGGGCCAGCTTCTCGGTGAAAAATCCCCACTTAAGCCACCTTCCGAGCGTACTCGGCAGGCGGTATATAGCCCAACGAACTGTGCGGCCGAACTTCGTTGTAATGTTGCCGCCAGCTATCAATTTTTGATCGAGCATCTTCCAGGTTCTTGAACCAAAACTGGTTGAGGCAGTTGTCCCGGAACTTGCCGTTAAAACTCTCCACGAATGCGTTCTGAGTCGGTTTACCTGGCTGAATGAACTGCAATTTGATCTGGCGACCCTGAGTCCAAAAGAACATCGCCTTACTCGTCAGCTCGGGCCCATTGTTGTCGCAAACGATGATTGAAGGCTGCCTTCTTTGGCTGCATATTTCCTCCAGGTACCGGGTCATACGTGCGCCTGAAATGGACACATCCACCAATTGACCCACGCACTCTCGGGTGAAGTCATCGACGATGTTAAGCACCCTGAAGCGCCGCCCCGTCGTTAACTGATCACTGATAAAATCCAATGACCACCGCTCATTCGCTTTTGTCGGCACGGACATAGGCACTCTGGGGCGAATCAACTTCTTCCGCTTCTTGGTTCTGACCTGTAGCCCTTCTTCCGTGTAGATCCGATAGGTGCGCTTCCGATTCACCACCAAGCCCTCAGCCTTGAGCAAGCCATGTAGCATCAAATAGCCGTAGCGCGAATACTCTGTGCTCAGCTCTCTTAGTCGGGCCCGTAGCTGCTCGTCCTGACGTCCTTTGGGTTGATACTGATAACCCGACCGGCTCACACCAGCCAATCTACAGGCCTTCCTCTCGCTCGCCAGGTCATGCTCTACTAAATGCGATACCGCTGCATGTCGAGCCGCTGGCGTCACCACTTTTTTGACACAATCTCCTTGAGCGCGGCGTTGTCCAACGCGGCTTCCGCCAGCAGTCTCTTCAGCTTGCCGTTCTCCGATTCCAACTCCCGGAGTCGCTTGGCATCAGAGACGTCCATGCCGCCATACTTAGACTTCCAGCGGTAAAAGGTGCCCTGGGCGATGCCCATATCCCTGCAAATGCTCTCGACCGTGACCCCAGACTCATGCTGGTTCAGTACTCCAATGATTTGTTCTTCCGTATATCGTTTGCCCTTCATAGTGAAATCTCCTATCTAACAATTTTAGGAGATTTTTCACCATTGTCATGGCCCGAAATCTGGGGGAAAGGTCACAGTGAGAAAACACGAGCATGGCAGGCTTCGGCTCAGGCCGATAGGATGCACTTAATGGAGCGCTTACGAATATTGCGGTCAAACACCGTCGCTCTTGGACGACAATTACATTCGGAGTTGGTACAAAGCGGCCTTGAAAGTAGCATAGCACCACACCCTATGAGATTTTCTGTGCTCGATGAAGAAGTGTTTCAACTACCTAGTCTGCGAAAAGAGCGAAACGATAGCTAGGCATATCGCTTACCGCTAGCCATTGTGAGGTTGCTCCTTTAGAGGTGCAAGGTCTTGCAATACTGCAGTGACAAACAATTGACGGGCGGTTGATCACCCATCAGTCGCTCACTGCCGTAGAGTCGAGGTAATGTCACTCCAGGGTACATCACCGGTGTATGAACGGAGAAACTAACGAGGTCCACAACGTCGTCGATTTGAGACTGGCTCGCCGACTACTCGAACATGGGATTTGTTGTTTGGAGCGCCATGCTCCTAACCCATCGCTGCCGGGGCACCTTTATCTCATGCACTGAGAGATAGAGTGGACGCAACGCGCTCAGGGCAATCCAGTCCCTCGCCAAACTATGCTCAGCAAACAGCGCCATATCCCAGACGTCCTGACCACGTCGCTTGTCGATGGTGATGATGCCGTGTGGTAGACCGTAGACGGGCAGGAGGTATCCTTTCCGCTTCTTGTATTTCGGATCACCCTTCGCATCAAGCACTTGGTGCTCCTTTAGAGTGCGTCGAAAATGGCGAGCGGTAGAATTACCTCCGTATACCGTCAATCCAAACAGATGGCCTCTGCGTTCCGGGGGTCGATGAAAGTCCCGTGCAACTCCAATTTTCTACTTTCTTCAAATAGCGGGGTTGTCGGGTCCAAGTAGCTTCCGTCATTGCCCAGCAAATCGAAGTTAAACCCCACACCGATGCTGGCATCAAATTGTGTAACCTGTGCCGCCAAAAATGAGTACTCTGGCTTCGGCCCTGAGGTCTTTCGTTTTCTGGCCATATACGCCTCCGCTCTGACACAGGTCGCTTACCCTAAGGATAGGCCGTACGTCGTCAGGCGTCGTGCCTAGCGATAAAAATATTTAGAATCATTTTTTCGGAAACGACACTACTATCCTAGGCTTTGCCATCTTCGAGTCGTGGTAACGCCCCTCCTAGGGCGGCACCGGATCTTTGAACTTCCGTAGCACGTTTGGACCGGCTCCTGATCGTCTGCCAGATGGCTTGCTGACGTCCGCTTTGACCTATAAGCAGCCGTTCCCAGAGCGGGAGCTTCGGGACTGGATCAGGCTCCTTTGTGCCAGTATCGGCCATTCAGACTGTAGTAGGTTTAGTAACTTTATCAGCTTCCTGCTCTCTGAGAGCTATCAATGGCGCCGCCAGCCACTAGGTTGTCGCCGCTGGCCATGCTGGTTTCCCGCCGCTCCTCGTAAACTGCACGCTGTGATAACAGAGGAACTGTGCAATGCCAAAATACACATTGGGGAAAGATTACAACGTCCAAGAAAACACAGAGCACAACCACGCCAAAACGTGGCGCGCCTATGAGGCCGTGATTGGGGAGAGCGGGTACATCACCGATATTGAAGCTTCGGCAATCTGTGAGAGGCATGAGAATAACGGATATTTCAATTACGTTGTGAAGAGAGGCTGGTTAATAGAGAAGTTGTAACCGAATTAGCATTTGCGCCATAGGGTTGACTATGTCCACTTTGACCGATAAGCGGACGTTCGCTATGTGCCGTGAGCGTACATCAAGATCTCACTGCGGATAACCCAGCGAGAGCATGCGTGGCGAAGTCTGCATGGCGAAGTCTGCATGGCGAAGTCTGCATGGCTCGGAATCTCGCCTTAATCCTCTACTCATATGTGAGAAAACTCTAATTGCCGCTTCTGCCAATTCTCGGGGGCATTACCGAGTGGCAATCCCGACCACTGGATGTGGTTGTAGTGGTCAAGTAAAACTGGCCGCTGGTTTAGAGGAACTCCAATAGCGTTCCTCGGTTTTATTCGGTGGCATACCACCGTTGTGTTTGTGTGGCCTAGTTTGGCTGTAGTATCCAGCTATATAGTCAGCCACGCTTCGCTGTGCTTCAGCGAAAGATCGATACCCCATCTCGGGCACCCATTCTGTTTTTAAGCTTCGAAAGAAACGCTCCATCGGCGAATTATCCCAACAATTTCCTCGTCGACTCAGGCTTTGGTTGATTCGATAACGCCACAGATGTTGTCGGAATTTGATGCTCGTATAATGGCTCCCTTGATCGGAGTGAAACAGCACGCCTTCAGGTCGACCGCGAGATTCGTAAGCCATCGTGAGTGCTTTAGCTGTCAGCTCGCTATCGGGTGAATTGGACAGCGCCCAGCCAATAGGCTTACGTGCATACAGGTCAAGTACTACAGCCAGGTAGGACCAGCGTTGTCCTGACCAGATATAAGTCACATCCCCACACCAGATTTTGTTGGGCGCCACTGGCGTAAATTCTCGATTCAACGTGTTAGGAATGAGTGTATGTGGCTGTGACGCTTTTTTGTAGCGATGCGCTGGAAGCTGGGTACTCACAAGTCCCAAGCGAGCCATAAAACCCTTTGCGCGATAGCGACTTAACGGTACGCCTTGGCCAGATACAATATGAGCAATACTGCGAGCACCGGCCGAGCCATTGCTGATCTGGTGTGCATGTTGAACCATCGCGTTGATCTTCATTTTCTCCGGATCAATTCTTGCTGCCGCTGATCGACGATATTTGAAGGTGCTTCTGTGAATGCCAAAGGCTTCACAGAGAACGGCGACACTATGGCTCTCTTGAAGTGCTTCAACAATACCTAATTGTTCAGCGAGTCTGACATCAAGAGAGCGGTAGCCTTTTTTAATATTTCATTGTGCTCCTCGACACGGCGTAGCTTTTTCTCTAGTTCCTTGATGCGCCGATGCTCAGGAGTCATCGCATGGGTCGTCGGCGTTATACCGTCACGTTCCTTGCGCAACTGCCTCACCCATTTGTCCAGGGTCGAATGCCCAACCCCCACCGCTTGTGCTGCTTCTCTGATACTGTAGTTTTGATCCACCACGAGTTGTGCTGATTCAAGTCGAAATTCTGGGCTAAAAGTACGTCGTGTTTTGCTTCTCATCGTTTTGCTCGCTTAATGTAAGAGGTGATAATATCACCTACAATTAAACGGCCAAATAAACTATGCCACTACAGGTGTACCCCATCGTCTATCTGGACTGTATGATGCATAACAAGACTTCGCTGAACATTCCTATTGAAAAATAAAAGTCTTTAAACCTATATTAAGGGGGCAACCCGAATCGCAGGGGCAAGATTGGCGATTTCATTAAACAGGACAACTACCAAGTGGGGCTAAACCAGAAACTTTTCCAGTACCAAGCACTGGGGCAGGAATCAAATGCCTGGGACATCCTTCGTGCCGATACCGCGTGGTGGGCACTGGCATTCCTGCAAGATATTTTTGGCGAAAAAGCAGACGTTGTCTACGCTGTCGCTCAGACTTCACTTCACGAACTCCTTATTCAACTGCGCGAAAACGGCCATATTTCCGAGGCAGAAACTACCGCTCGTATGTATTTGAGGTCTTGGATTGATCGAGGGTGGCTGCGTGAATCTGAGCAAATGATTACCCGAACCGACTCAACGATGGTGGCTATTCAGTTTTTGAATAATATCGAGCGCCGAGAAAGTACCGCTAGCGCCTCGCACCTGACCGCGGCGCAAACCATGGCTCGTGACCTGGCGATATCGCTGTCCCCCAATATACAAGAGCGGATCACGCTGCTGAGTTCCCAGCGCGACGAGATTGATCGCAAAATTGCCGATCTGAATGCCGGGCACGTAGAAACCATGACCGATGCGGCGCACCGCGAGTCAGTTAGGGCTTTGCATGGACAATGCTATCGCCTACTCCAGGATTTTCGCTTGGTTGAAAGCGATATGGAGGAAATGGACCGTTCTATCCGTCAACGGCTGCTCGACAGTGAGGGTGGGCGCGGCGTTGCCGTAACCGCCAGGCTTGAGGGAGAACGCGCACTCTCCGCGACCGATGCCGGCCAGGCCTTCAATGGCTTCTTTGATTTGCTCAATGATGATGTACGCAGTGGGGAATTCAGCGATCAGCTGGCCTCCATTTGCCAAACAACACCCGAGGAAATGCTCACTAAAGATGAAAAGCGCCTGTTGCGACGCCTTACTGCCATCCTGACCCGGGAAAGCTCACGCATTTTCGAGCGACGACAAACCACCAATGAAAATTTGAGGCGCGTCATTGCCTCGGGGGCATTCCTGGAAAAACAGCGTATTGACCACCTGATTGGTGATCTGGAACGCACTGCTATTACTCTTATAGAGGGGGGGCTCTCTTTGCGTACAGATACCGGGGTCTCGATCGCCGCAGGAAAGACAAGTAGGTCTCACCCCCTGACGATAAAGCCGATGTGGCCCGAAGACCACATCGATACCAGCAATGTAGTACCTGAGGTTTTTGATGAAGACGATATAGACCCGGAGGTTATTCGACACCTTTCTGGTATCAGTGTTAATGAGGTGGCCCGCAACATCCGTGAGCTATTGAATAATGAGGGTCCGATGAGCCTGCTTGATATCTCATTGCATCTGCCGGTGACCCGGGGTCTTGAAGAGGTTGTGGCCTATCTACGCGTTGCACATGGCGTGAATGCCCCCGTGCTGGAGGGTCGCCAGGATATGTACTTTTCAAATATTGATGGGAGGCGGTTTATGGCCCACATCTACAAATACATGCTCAGCGGAGACTTGTTCCCTGAGAATATAGAGGATATTGGTTTATGAGCACCGATAGGGAGCCGAGTCAGATTTTTGACTCCAAATCAAATGATGCAGAGGATGCGCCGTTTGATGACGATCAGGTAGAGGATGAGTACGAAGGCGAGGACCTCATTCCATCGGATTTGAGTACCGCGAATGAGGATTCGCTTGTTCCTGTTGTCCTCAAACAGGCTATGTCCCTGCTAGTAACCCGGGGCGCGTTTTTCCGTGAAGATAAGCCTGCCATGTTCGAGGCCTTACGTGACAATGAGGAAGAGGCCGGAGCTTTTTTCGCCAGTATTTTTATGGTCTTGGTCATTAACCCCTCCTCCGGCCTTGCCATTATTCAGCCAGAAGACACCGACGTGCCGCACAATGCCCTGGTCAGGCCTCGCTCACTTTCACTGTATGACAGTGTTGTATTGGTTCAGCTGCGCAAGCATTACCAGGAAAAGGTCATTGCCGGCGAAGAAGGGGTATATATCGATGTTGAAGAAATTGAGCAGGCGATAACTCCGCTATTGCCTGTCGCTAGCAGTGAAACCCGGGATCGTAGCAAGCTCAACGCCGCCCTCTCTCGGTTCGGTGAGCAGAAAATATTGCGCAAGGCTCAAGGCCGGGACAAGCACTACGAAATCACTCCCGTCATTCAACACGTTGTTAATGGCGATATGCTGGCTGAGCTGGAGAAAAAATACCGGTCGCTTGCAGGGGATCATTCCATTGATCTGGCAGAGGAGTCTGCCGATGAGTGAGTCTTCTCCTCTTGCCGCGCCAACGGACCTCTTTGGCGCCGGCCAGGTCCGCCTGAATCAAGTGGCCATGTACAACTGGGGAACCTTTTCTGGGCTTCACCTGGCCGACATACACCCCGGCGGCACATTGATTACTGGCGTTACTGGAGCAGGTAAAACCACGGCGGCTGATGCACTAATAACCCTGATCAATGGAACCAAGAGCGCCAATTACAACGCGGCGGCCGCCAAAGAAAGTGGTGAGGACCGCTCTTTGGTCACCTATATCCGCGGTAGTTATGGCAGTGAAGCTGACGATGATGGCGAGGGCAGCTCACGTAGTGTGTATAAACGACCAGGTGCTACCGCCTCCCTGGCCCAGGCACAGTTCAGGCAAGATGATGGCCGGACATTCACCATTGGCATGATGTGCTGGATAAACGGTGCCGGCAATGCGGCTAAAGATGTTCGTAGGGTGTATTTCACTGCCAGACGACACATCCCTGCGCAGGAAATACTGGGGGCGGCCGGCGACAAGGGCGCATCTGGCCTCAAGCGTTATCTTGAAAGTGATGTGAAAAGCTCTCCCTTTGAGCGCTTCGCTGAATACCAGGCCTCTGTCCGACTGGTCCTTTCTTTGGAGAATGAGAACGCCCCGGCATTGCTGGCCAGAGCCCTGGGACTGAAGGAAATTAAGGACCTGACCAGCCTGCTGCGAGATCTAGTTTTGGAGCCCAGCGAGGTTCCCGGAGCCGCAAGGGCTGCCATTGAGTCCTTTGAAACACTTGATAATACCCACTCGCGCCTGGTGGAGGCCCGAGAACAACGCCAGCAACTTGATGCCTTGCCGGGGTTAAGGGATGAGCGGCAAACAGCCCGTGATCAACATGATGCATTTACTGATGCAATCCGCGCGCTGCCTATCCATATCGCAGAGCAGGCCGTGATTCTGGTCAGTGCTTTGATAGTAGAGCTTGAAAAAGACCTGTCCGGGTTGCGCGCAGAGTCCGAGCGCCTCATTACCGATAAAGATAACGAACAAGCGCGCCTGGAGGGACTCCAAAAAGCATTCAACAATGAAGGCGGGGATCGGATAGAGGCGGTGAAACAGGATCTTGAGCGTTCGGTACGGACGCTTGAGCAGGCCATCAAAAGCCGGAGCAACTACAGTAAGGATGTTTCTGACGCCGGCCTTGAAGAAGCGCTCTCCTCGGGAGATCTTGAAACACAAATCGCAGAAGTGGAGTCAAATTCACTAAACATTAGTGAGTTAGAGTCATCTGTTAAAGAAAAATATGACAATGAAAATTTATCCAGGGTGACAGCAGAGAATCGGATCACAGCGCTTATTGGTGAGATCCGGGATATTGAGTCGCGCAAAAACTCCAACGTTGCTCCGGCCTTCCAACGCGTACGTGATGAGATCTGCCAGGCACTGAATCTGGATCGTGACACCCTCCCCTTTGTCGCTGAGCTTATTGACGTCAAACAAGGTGAGGCTGAGTGGCGTGGTGCCATTGAGCGAGTGCTGGGTTTCGACAAGCTCAACCTCCTGGTGCCTAAAGGGCAGTACGGTAATGTTCGAAACTATCTAAACAGCCATCATCTGGGTCTGCGTGTGGCGATACAGCGTGTCGATGCTGTGGAGGATGGCACTGCTGAGTTTATGCGTGACGGGTTTCTCAAAAAGCTGGAATGGAAAAAGCACCCCTACCGGGAGTTCCTAAAACATCACATGGTTCGCCGCGACTTTCACTGCGTGGATTCGGCGGACGCAATGGCAAATATCGAATTCTGCGTAACCCGGGAAGGCTTGATCCAGCGGAAGCGTGGCCAATTGGATAAGGATGATAGCTTCAAGATCTCCGATAAAAGCCGCTGGGCTCTGGGATTTAGTAATCAACTGGTTCTGACTGATCGTAAGGATGAACTGAAGTCCCAAACGCACGTCCACGAAGAGGCAAAGCGTGAGGCTGAACGTCTTTCCGGCGAGCTGATTACTTTTGGAAATCAACTGAAAGCGCTGGAGCTGATAGCTCGCTACAGCTGGGATGACATCGATGTTGAGTCTACTGAGCGCCAGCGCGAGTCTCTGAAGGCCGAATATGATGAATTGTTGGCCAACAGCGAGACATTGCGCGACCTGGAGCAGTCAATCACCAAGTGCAAGTCCAGCATTAAGGCAATGGAGGTCCTGCGGGATGAAAAGTACACAGCAGCGGGTGAGGCGAAGAATGAGCTGTCCCAACACGTCAAAGTTCGTGATGAGGATATTGAGGCGGCGCACGAGGGAATTGAGGAGGCGTCCCGGGAGATGCTTGAGTCCTATTTTGACCCAATAACAGCCGATGACCTGGTAATGCGCGATAAGATGCGATCACGGCGTAGTCAGGTCCTGGAGCAGGAAAAAGAAAACCGCCTCCAAACGGTCCAGCGGTGCGACAACGCCATTATTAGCCGCCTGTCCACCTTTAGCATCCGGTGGCCAGAGGTCTCCCAGGACTGGGGCACGAATAAAGACGAGTCGGTCGACTCATACCTAGCCTTCCACGCGAAATTGATTGAGGAGGGCCTGCCTGAGCTTGAAGATGAGTTTCAGGCCCTGTTGAATCAGCAAAGCTCACAGAGCCTGACCAGCCTGGTCAGCATGATCGACAATGAGCACATTGAGATAGAGGATCGTATAGAGATCATCAACTACGTTCTCCAGAAAACCACCTTCCGGGAAAACACTTATCTCCGTCTGGGTTCTAAGAAAATTACTGACATATCCGTCAATGCAGTGAGGAATGCGGTCAAGGCGGTTCGCGAGGAGATGGGCAGGGATGATAGCGAGTCACTGTACGGCGCCATCAAGGTGGTGATAGAACTCCTGCGTAAACACATTGACCTTAAAACCAAGGAGGCACAGCGTACCCTGGATCCGCGGCACCAGTTGAAGTTCTATGCCGAGGAAATGTATAAGGACACCAATCAACGCCGGGACTATCTTGATTCCAGTGCCGGAAAATCCGGGGGTGAGAAGGAATCCTTTGCCGGGATTATTATTGCAGCCAGCCTTGCCTACGTATTGGCGCCCGATGGCAGTGACAGGCCTGTTTATTCCACGGTCTTCCTGGATGAGGCCTTTTCCAACACTTCTGATGCTGTGGCTCGTCGAGTACTGGAGGTATTTAAGCAGCTGCACCTCCATGTGAACCTTATTACTCCCATGAAGAACCTCAATATTGCACAAGATGCCGCGGCGACCCTTCTGATCGTGCAAAAGAACGAGGAGAGTCATGAATCCAGGCTGACTGAGCTGAGCTGGGAAAAGGCCGAGGAGCTTTACCAGGAAGCCGGGAATATGGCCCAGGACAAGGAGGACGAAACCATTGCGGTTGCCACCTGAGGTTATTATCAAATTACGGAAGCTGGAATGGGACAATCTGCCCAACCTGCGAGCCCGTTTACGCAATGAGCGACCTTTCCCGATCCGTGTTCCATTGGGCGCCCTTGATCCTGGAAGCTCATCTTCTGAGGTCGATAAATTTCATGCGTTCCAGCGGGCCTGGGAGAATTTTGAGTATGGCAAGGTCATCTGGGAGAATCGAAATTTCCGATCAGCCGGATCACAGCCGGTACCGACGCACCTCGAAATCGAAGCATTTTCTGAGCTGGCGAGAATATTGGGCGACGAGGCTGTCGCCGCTCTGAATCAATGGGAAGAGATTCTTGCTCCTGCCCTAAAAGACAAGCCTTCATTGATCGACGCCCTGATATCGCTGATACCCTTTGATCCAATCATGACGCCCGCTGTTATGGCTAATGCCGTATCGGTCGTTGCGCAGCTGCATGAGGGAATGGGGAGGGGATTTTACTCCCGGGGCCTTCCCATAAATGGAGTCGACACCAAATTCCTTGAGGTGAATGAGCGTCTTGTTACTGTCATTTTGGATGACCTAAATGATGGAAGAGTGACTGGCGCCGGCGGTCTTTTTCCCTGGCTGGGGTGTGAGTCGGCCCCTTCAGGCTGGATAACCATTCGCAGCCTCTGTGATGAGATCACTGAGAGCCTTGGCGGTCATAGTGTGATGCAGCTCCCCCCTAAATCTGTTCGTTTACTGAATATCGCACCCACCCACCTTCTGGTTGTTGAAAACCTCCAGTCGTTGTTCGTACCTGACTCATTGATTGGCACAGTCGCTATCGGTGGTTGTGGTGCAAACCTGGCCTGGATGACTGACTGCTCCTGGGCTGAGCGGGCCGCCGTTGGTTATTGGGGAGATATTGATTCGTGGGGTTTCAAGTTGCTATCTGATGCAAGGATTAGTCTTCCCCAGATTGAGTCCCTTTTGATGGATGAGCGCGCGCTGACCAAACACCTGGGGTTTGGCGTTTCCGAGGGAACCTCTACGTTCAGCGAAATGCCCGGCCTTAAAGACAATGAGTTTGAGTTTGTAAAATTACTGCGGTCGGGTAACTGGGGCCATACACGCCTCGAGCAAGAACGGCTTCACGTCGACTATGTTAGAAGTGCCCTTGTTGAGTGGCACGCGGAGAGAAATTCTGTGATGGCCGCTGGAATATAGTTCTCCAAATAGGCTGTATAGGACAAATACTAGAAAGACTGGCGACTTTGCCTCAGTCAAATGACGACATCCCAAGACGAATTTCAAAAGCTATTTATCTGCATCTTGAGAAACACCACCGGCTATATGGCGTGGAAGTTTACTTCTTCACCGGCAGGCACGCCCCGGGTTATATCCCGATACGGCGGGCAATCAGTTAAGCCCACAGTTTTGGCATAAATCCTGCTATCTTTCATGCGCGCTATTGGCACATAGCGCGCTTAGATGTCGATCGGCCAACGGGTGCTGGCAAGCGCGCATGTATGTAACCGCAACTTCTACTCCATATGATGCGGAAGCAGCGCTTCAATTTCCTCAAGGCACGTTGCCTTTGGTAGTTCTGTAAATATGTGCCGCAAGTAGCGGTACGGTTCAATATTATTCGCCTTGGCCGTTTCAATCAAACTGTACAGATTCGCCGTGGCATTCGCTCCGGCCACACTGTCACAGAATAGGTAATTCTTTCGCCCCACCACGAAGGGACGTATCGCGTTCTCTATCAGGTTGTTGTCGATCCGCAGGTCACCATGCTCAACATACACGATCAGACCAGGCCATTGCTTATGCATGTAGTTCAACGCCTTGCCCAGGGCCGATTGTTTTGGCACCAGTGGCAGATGCTCATCCAGCCATTGGCGCAGGTCGTCCAGCAGGGGAAGGGCCTCCTTCTGTCGCTTGTCTCTGCGTTCGTCAACACTCAGATCAGCGGCTTCGCGCTCGATGCGGTACAAAGCCCTGATCTTCTTCAAGGCAACACCTGGCAGTGATGCAGGATCAGGCTTCAACTGCGACTTTAACGCCTCATCGAACTTGCGCCGGGCATGGGCCATACACCCCAGCCGTGTGATGGCGGAGCCTGCACACACTTTCGCGTAGCCTTCATAGCCATCGGTCTGTAGATACCCCGCGAAGCCCTCTAGCAGTCGCACAGGTACGGCCTGGCTGCGGCTGGGATCATAGTCATACAGCACCATCGGGTGTTTTGGCGGCCCGCCCTGGCGTACCCACAAATACGACTTACTTTGCGCCCCAGTTCCTTGAGCACCTGGATGGTGGTCTCGTCCATGCCAATGTAATGGCCAGCCAGCATTCGTTCGCCTAGCAAATTAATTAGCGGCTGGATTGCCATCCCCGCCTTAATCATCCACTGGGCCATGGTAGAGCGCGGTAAATCGATGCCACTGCGCCGTAGCTGTGTCTCTTGCCGGTACAGGGGCAAGCTATCCACGTACTTGGCCGTGACGATATGCGCCAGTGTGCCGGGCGATGCCATCGTCTTGGGCAACAGCTGCGGTGGCATCGGTGCGGTCTTGATCTGCCCTTCGCACTGCGGGCAACCGTAGACCGTCTTGATGTGACGCAGCACCTGGATTTGCGCGAGAATGATATCCAGTTGTTCACAGCTGCGTTCGCTGATGACCGTCAGGGTGCTTTGGCACTGCTTGCACTGGCAGGCCTCGCCTTCCAGGGTATGCACGATGTTGATTCGGGGTAATTCGGGCGGCAAAGGCTTACGACGGCCTCGGGTTCTTCTATGGGCCGGCACAATCATTGAATCATCGGCATCAGCGTCCTCCTGGGAGGTGCCGCTAACAGCCTCGGCCTCTGGAAGGCTAATATCACCGGCTAACAGTGATAACTGATCAATGTTGAACTTCTCACTACGCGCACCGAAGTGCTGGTGACGCGACAGGCGAATCTGTTCCAGTAAGTTCCGGATAAAGTCTTGCTGATGGGATAGCTGGGACTGCTGTGTTTCACACAGCGTTCGTAGTGCATCGTAGTCATTGGGTAATACAGGACTCGTCATGAGTGGATTATACATCGGCGTGTTTGGTGATACACCGAACAACGCTATAAAACCCGTTGGTGCGGCAATACATCGTGTCCTTGCATCACGGTGAGGTCATAACCTGCAAGCAGCCAATCAATTTGCTGCGTATTGAGCTCAACAACCGACAATGGCAGTGAAGCGGGCCACTGAAAACGAGACTTGTCTAGCCGTTTCATCAGCAGCACAAAGCCATTGCCCTCCCAGGCCACCATTTTGATGAGGGTGCGTTGGCGGTTGCAGAAGATGAACAACTGCGCGCTGAACGGATCAAGCGCCATCTCTGCTTCCACAATAGCGACCAGGCCGTTGATCGATTTACGCATGTCCACGGCGTCCCGATACAGATGAATGCGCGCATCGGCAGTGGGCCGTATCATGACACTGAGTGGACGGCACTCATGAGATCCTGCAGCAGAGCACGGTCTACAGCACCTTGGAGTTCTAGCCGAAAGCCATTGGGCATGACCAGTGTTGCAGAGGTGTTGCTGCCCACTGAGGTGACAGGTACAAATCCACACTTTTTGCCTTTGCGTGTGTCCGGCAGATGTCCTGCGATGATGAGCCGTGTTTTCCAGCCATAGAGGTGTTTGGCCTTGAGTTGGTGTGCGGCGGCGTAATCGACCAGGGAACCACCACTGGTGGCAGCGGTGTTCAGATGGTCAAGCCAGTAGCGCTGGCGTTGTGAGATCGGTTTGATGGGCATGGCGTGCTCCAGTGAGAAAACACGAGCATGGCAGGCTTCGGCTCAGGCCGATAGGATGCACTTAATGGAGCGCTTACTTTTATGCCTGCAATAGCCAGGCAGCAACTACCCGTCAAACAACGGCTTCAGCGCTGCCAATTCGGGCTGGTCAATGTAGTTTTTCCAACGTCCACGCGAGCTCTGCTGCAGTGGCTGGCGAACTTGCCAGACACTGGCGGTACGCACCCGGTTGGTAAGCGCCTGAAAATCCAGGCAGGCGTCGTCCCAGGCCAAATCCAGGAAGCAGAGTAGCGGTTCCAGAACGGCACGGGGTTCGGCAACCAGTTGCTCGTACCGCACACGGTGCACCCGCCCTGGATGATGCTGATCAACCGCTTCGAACAAGGACTGCAACAGCTGATAATAATGCGCGGTATCTGCCAGCTCAGTGTCGTAACCCAAGGGCTCAGCGAAGGGCTGAAAATAAACCGACAAGCAGTTGTCCAGAGCATCGCGGTCGGTGACGATAATCTGAGCATTGGGGAATAGCTTCAGGATCAAACCCAGGTAAAGGAAGTTGTCGGGGCGCTTGTTGGAAATGCGGCCGACCTCTGGCACCAGTTGCTGCAGCTTGTCGAGATACCCCTGACCAAGCTCACGCATGTTGTCCGATTGCCAGTCAAGCGCTTCCGGCAGCGGTGCCTGCTCCTGGAAATATCGGATCTCACCCCCGGCGCTGAGCGCTGGATGCGAGGCCAACATCTGTTCAAGCAAGGTGGAACCGGAACGAAACATACCGCAGATAAAGATCAGTGGCTGTTCAGATACAGCGTTTACCTCAGCGCCCGCCTGGTCTGCCAAGTAAGCTCGCAAGCGACTGAACAGGTCTTCACTGAGTTGACGATCATAACCACCTGAACGAGCGCGACCCAATTCATTCGCCTGTCTGTAGGCGGCAAAAGCGCGCTCATATTGCTGGCTGTCATCGAGACTTTTGGCAAGTGCATAGCTGAGATTTTCACGCTCAATGGCTATCTCAGTCTTTTGCAGGCGTTCCTCCAGCCGGGAAAAAATAGGATCGGCGGGGTTCTCCACTTTGCCACACTGCGCTATCTGCGCCAGGGCATCGCTGTACGCTGGGTCAAGTTCCAGAATGCGCTCGAAGCGATGGCGCGCAGCGTCGACATCACCACATTCCTGCTCGAGCAGGGCCAGGTTGTATAGCGCTGGTACATGTTCTCCATTCATGCGCAGGGCGCGATCATAAGCATCGCGCGCCTCATCCGTTTGTTGTTGTTCTCCGTGTATGACACCGATATTGGTAAGCACCTGCTCCATGTCATCAATACCGTTGGTCAGCGCTACTTTGTACTGGAAAATCGCCTCTTCCGGACGACGGGCCCGACGCAACAGGCGGGCATAGTTATAGCGTGAGCTTGCCAGGTGCGAAAATTGATCTAGTAGGTGGCGATAGGCAGCCAATGCCTCGTCAACGCGGCCGAGCCGAAACAGCAGGCCGGCGTACTTGTCTACATAGGCGGGCTCCTCTGGCGCCGCGCTTACCAGCAGAGCAAACCAGCTCGCCGCCTTCTGCAAATCCTGTGACTGGAGGGCAATAGCGATCAGGTTTTGCAGCGCATCACGGTTGGCGGGATCTTGCACGAGTGCCCGCCGATAAACCGCTTCTGCTTGCGGCATATCACCACGCTGATAATAGTCATGGGCGGAGAGTAGGAGTTCGCGGGTGTCGAGTTGCTTTTCTGTCACATCGGGACCGTAGGAAATCCCGTATAATACGCCCTCATCTTTAGACTAACCAGCAAGGAACTCCTTCGATGAACCAAGCGACAGCTGCAGCAGAAAATCAGGCACAACAAGGCTTGGCAGCCCTTCGCGATGGCAAGTTCGAAGACGCCAAGTCACACCTGCAACAGGCGCTGGACTTGGGCGTAATCGATGCCTCCATATGCCTCGCCCTGGCCTTCGCTCTCGGCAACCTGGGAGAAGATCAGCGCACCCTGGATGCTATTGACCGTGCTCTGGCGCTGGAGCCTCGCAACTTGCGCGCACTGCTGTATAAAGCCGACCATCAGGCCCGCCTGGGGCGCTCACGCAAGGCCATGGTTTTCTACGACGCCGCTCTGCGTATCGCCGCGCAGGAATCGGAATTGCCCGAGGATGTGCAGCGGGGTCTGATGCGGGCGGAGCAATGCCTGGAACGTTTTAGTGATGACTACGAGGATTACTTGCTGGACGGATTGAAGGCACAGGGGTATTCCGAGGCCAGCGCCCATCCCCGGTTTGTTCGCGCCTTGGATATTGCCTTTGGCAAACGCCAGGTCTACCACCAGCAACCAACGCGGTTCCACTATCCTGAACTGCCCCAAATCCAGTTTTTCCCCAAAGGTATTTTCCCGTGGATGGAACAACTGGAGGCGGCTACACAGTCTATTAGAGAGGAATTGCTGTCAGTCATGGACGCTGCCGGAAGCTTCACGCCCTATCTCACCAGCGACTCCGACGTGGTGCAGTTCAACGATACCAGCCATCTGGATAGTGAGGACTGGGGTGCCTACTTCTTCTATGAGCAGGGCAGTTTAAACGAGGCCCATGCGCGGACCTGCCCCAACACGCTGACAACACTTGATCAGATGCCTCTACCGGATGTTCCAGGCAGTACACCTCATGCCCTGTATTCGCGGCTGGCCGGAGACACCCGCATCCCCCCTCACCACGGCCTGCTCAATGTCCGCCTGATCTGTCATCTGCCCCTACTGGTACCAGAGAATTGTGGCGGCTTGCGTTGTGGAAACCAGGTGGAAAACTGGCAGGAGGGTCGCGCCTATGTTTTTGATGATTCTATAGAGCACGAGGCCTGGAACAATTCGAAACAGGATCGGGTTGTACTCCTGTTTGATATATGGCGGCCAGATATAACCGAGGAAGAACGCGAGCTGATCGGCGCCATGCTACAAACCGTGGACGCCTATGAAAAGGAAGCGGACTGAGCTAGCTCCGTCGACATTCCAGCATCCAAGCCGCTTCTTCCTGCTTAGCACCCATCTTCATTTTGGAACAGGTCTCGATTGTAAGTCGTGCTGCAACCAAGTCTTGTTGCACTTGTTTCATATCATTCTCACTCAGTGCGCACTCGAGCATCGATGACATTCGGCCCGCGTAGGCCTCCAGCTGAGCAATCATGCCGCCCACCCAGCCCAGAATATCCTCACGATCATAAGCAGACATGCGTTGATACATGCGTGCTATATCGTCGTACAATTTTCTCGGCAATCCTGATGCAATGTCCTGGCCACCGTTGGCCATAATTTCCTCCAGCTTCCTGACAGCTGGGGTAAATCTTTTTTCTGCCTGTTTGAACGCTTCAACAGTCCCTGTTTTGGCATTCAAATCAAACCCAGCATTGAATACCTCTCGAGCCAATAACATAAGCTGGCAATCCTGAATAGACTGCACTGCGCGCAAGTTGCCCTCGCACTCCCGATAAATGGCCCCATCCTGCAAATGCAATACGGCCGCCAGCACACCCCCCGGCGCCACTAACCGGGCGGCCTCGGCCAAGCTGGCAACACCAGCATATTCAACACCAAATTGGCTGGCCACAATATCGAAACTGGAATCGGCAAAGGGCGTATGCAACACATCAGCGGCGGCACACAGCGATGCCGGATGGCGCTTTTTCAACTCCAACACCGCACTCGCAGAGTAGTCGAGGCAACTACTGACATGCTGACTCAACACACTGACTGCGAAGCCGGTAACCGCACCGTTGCCACAAGCGAGATCCAACACCCTGGGCTGGCTAAGCAGAAGCTTTTCTAGGGTGAACAAGTTTGTCCAATAGGCAGCCAGCAACTTGTCTTGCGGGCCGCCCTCTTGGTGAGCTGCGTTCTCATGTGTACCTTGCCAGTAGACGTCCCAGGGCTGGGCCGGGTGTTGGCCGTCGGCATCTCTGCTCTTATTCATACAATGGGAAGCTCAGTTTGCCGCCATTAGCTTCAGCTTGCGCGAGTACATCGCTGCGTAGCGTGGCTCGGCATTCAACGCAGCGGCCCGGGTAAAGCTGTCCTGGGCATCACTGGTTTGATCGAGCTTGAGCTGAACCAACCCCAGCAGGCGGTGAAACAGGTGCTCACCATCGTCCAGCCGGATAGCTCGTCGCAACTCGGTCATCGCCTGGTCGTAATCGCCCCGCTGATAATAGTGCTCCGCCTGGGCATAGAGGTAATAGGGATTATTACGGCGAAACCGCTGGGCCCGCTCGCGATAATGGGCGGCCAAATCCTGTTCGCCACGACCTGTGTACAACCTGGCCAGGTTGCTGATCGCGACATATTCGCTGTGATTTTTTGCCAGCGCGGTAAGCCAGGCGGATTCTGCGTATTCCGCAAAACCGAAGCGCGAGTACAGCACCCCCATGTTGGCCCACATGTAGCTGGCCCGGGGCTGCAGTTCAATAGCTTTGCGTAGATGCGCCAGGGCCTGGCCCGGGTCATTTTCCAGCATCCAGTGAACGCTCATATTGTTGTGGTACTGCGCTTCTGCCGCTCGATCGCTGATCTTTTTGCGTGGGTAGTTCTCGTCAAAGTTCTCGATATCGAAGTCGACCACCTGGTCGGGGCCCCTGCGATACTCCACCAACACGTTAATGTGCCGGTTGAATATGTAGAGTTCACCCTGGTTGTTCCAGATCGGAGGCGTCTCCACCTCCTGAAACGAAGCCCGCAGCCCCACTTCGCGCGCCATGGCTACAAACAGGTTGGTAAACGACAGGCAATTACCACTCTGGCGGTGAAAGGTTTCTATGGCGGTATGCGTCTGGATATTGTCATATTGAATATCAATACCTTCGCCACCGAAGAATGACTGCATCAACTTCTGTGTCTTGTTTCGCTCGCGGCTACCCTCGGCAACGTGACGTTCAAGAAACTCACGCATCTCTGCATCCAGGGCCAGTACTTCTACTTCTGGCTCAGGCGTCGACCACCCAGTTGGCCCCTGCAACAACACGTCTTCAGACCAGCGCGCGGCCCACGGTTCGGCTGGCTGCGTCACGCAAGCGGCCAATACCAACAGCTGACCCAGAAGCATGGCTGCCAGAATGAATCTCACGACTCGACTACCCCCATCAGCTGAGTATCCGCAAGCTGGAATATTTGCGCTCGGATTTCCGTACTCTCATTGGCGAGGTGATGGCGACCACCTGGTAAAATTCTCACATCCACTCCTGCGAACAGTTGCTCTAGTCGTTTTATATTGTAACGCCAATCCACGGTCATATCGGCATCACCCTGAATGACCAGCATCGGCAACGGCGCCACACCCGAGGCCGGCAGTTTATTCAACCATCGGCGCAAGGCTCCGATCCAACGCAGGGACAACTGCTTCGACTGCAGTGGATCACTGCGGATGAAACGGAGGAATTCAGCATCATTGGAATTCTCTGCGAAACCGCGCCCCACCTGCTGGCGGAACCTTCCCAGCAGCAACTGGGCCGGCTTTATCCACCTCCAGCCCCTCGGCCTGATCAGCGGCGCCAATAGCACTGCCGACTGGAAAGGGGCCGGGCCCCGGTTGAGCAGGTAATCAAAGAGTGCGGCACCGCCGGCGCTTTGGGCCATAACCCGCCACTCCCCCGACAAATGACGGCAGGCATTCACCACGTCATCAATAGCCTGGCTGTAGTCTGAGAAATCATCGATGGCAACCTGCTCACCGCTGGACAAACCGTGGCCGGGCAAATCGAACGCCACCACATTAAAACCCTTGTCCAAACCGTAGCGCACCAGGTGGGCAAACAGGCCCACGTGATCCAGGTAGCCATGTACCAACAACAGGGTTGTATCCGCTGCTTCCCTCTCCCAGACGTGCAGGCAAAGTCGATAAGACCCCGACCGAATCGCTGCCAACTGATGGCGCAAGCCGGGATATTGATTGACCAGGTCCAGCTGGTAGAACTGCAGGTATTCCCGCTCGCGATCACCGAGCGCATTAATGAGGAGAGGCTGGTAGTCGGGCAAGTTGGCGGCAACGGCTCGTAAGGCCTGCAGATTCATACCGCTAGACCTGCGTGGCAAAGAAGCGGTTGATCCCATCGAAAAACATTTGCACGGCGATTATCACCAGTAACATCCCCATCAGGCGCTCGGTCGCCATCAGTCCGCGCCGACGCAATACTCGCAGCAACAGGGGTGATGACATCAGCACCACCGCGGACACAAACCACGCGCCAAACAGTGCGAGGCCGATTTCCAGCATACGCGCCGGGTCCTTGTGCACGAA
Organism: Halieaceae bacterium; assembly: GCA_965237855.1. Classification (GTDB taxonomy): domain Bacteria; phylum Pseudomonadota; class Gammaproteobacteria; order Pseudomonadales; family Halieaceae; genus CBDEGK01. The sequence goes on from CBDEGK010000003.1 coordinate 446,975, forward strand.
TAACATCACCACCGCCATCGTCGACGGCCCCGCCACGCAGGGCGTCGCCAGGGGCACCAGGAAGGGCTCCGCAGTGGGTAACTGGTCCTCAGCGTTAAACTTCGGCTGCGGGAAAATCATTTTCAGTGCAATGAGAAACAGGATGATGCCGCCGGCGATGCTGATGGATTCCTGTTTCAACTTGAGTAAATCCAGGAACCAGGCCCCGCCCACCAGGAATAGTGCCAATATAACCAGCGCAAATAGCAGCTCACGCATAATGACCTTATGTCGCCGCGACTCCGGTACGTCTTTTAACTCAGCCAGGAAGATCGGCACATTACCCAGTGGATCCATCACGAACAGGATGGTGAGAAAGGCAGCGACCAGGTCCATTACGGTTTAGCTACCCGCCACTACTTGTTGCAGCTCACCGGCGGCGTAGCGCTGCTGCATTACATCCAACGACACAACCTTGATCTTGTCGGCCTGCCCGGCGCTGCCAAAGGCCTGGTAGCGCTCTACACAGATTTCTTTCATGGCATTGATGGTTTGTTGCAGGAATTTGCGCGGGTCGAAGTCCGACGGATTCTGTGCCAGGTAACGTCGCACCGCGCCGGTAGAGGCCAGTCTCAGGTCAGTGTCGACATTGATCTTGCGCACCCCGTGTTTGATGCCCTCCTGAATCTGTTCGATTGGCACACCATAAGTCTCGGGCATGTCACCACCAAACTCATTGATTATCGCCAACCACTCCTGGGGTACGGATGAAGAACCGTGCATAACCAGATGGGTATTGGGAATGCGCTGGTGAATGTCGCGAATGCGGTCCATGGCGAGAATATCGCCGGTGGGGGGGCGAGTGAACTTGTAGGCGCCGTGACTGGTGCCACAGGCTATGGCCAGGGCGTCCACATCGGTGGCAGCGACAAAACTGGCTGCCTCCTCCACATCGGTGAGCAACTGCTCGTGGGTCAATTTACCCTCGGCGCCAATGCCATCTTCTTCGCCTGCTTCACCAGTCTCCAAGGAGCCAAGGCAGCCCAGTTCGCCTTCCACCGAAACACCGCAGGCATGGGCCATGTCCACCGCGCGGCGGGTCACTGCTACATTGTAGTCGTAGTCCATGGGTGTTTTTCCATCCTCACCCAGTGATCCGTCCATCATCACCGAGGTAAAACCCAGTTGGATAGAACGCTGGCAGACCCCGGTGCTGACCCCGTGATCCTGGTGCATGACAACCGGTATATGGGGAAATTCCTCGACGGCTGCCTCAATCATATGGCGCAGGAACGGCGCGCCGGCATATTTTCGGGCACCGGCGCTGGCCTGCATGATGACCGGGCTGTTGGTTTCATCCGCCGCTTCCATGATGGCGCGGGTCTGCTCCAGGTTGTTGACATTAAATGCCGGTACTCCGTAGCCCTGCTCCGCCGCATGGTCGAGCATTTGCCGCATACTGATTAAAGCCATGTTCCTGTCCTTCCTTAGTCTGTTTAGCCGCTCAGGGCTGTCTGCTCAAGACTGAGCCCGTTGTTCCAGCACTGCGACTGCTGGCAAGGTCTTGCCTTCCACATATTCCAGAAAGGCGCCGCCGCCGGTGGATATATAGGAAACCTTATCCGCAATACCATATTTGTCAATTGCCGCCAGGGTGTCACCCCCACCGGCCAGGGAAAAGGCCTCACTTTCGGCTATCGCCATACTCAGGGCCTCGGTGCCGGCTCCGAATTGGTCAAATTCAAATACACCTACCGGACCGTTCCACAAAATAGTTCCCGCCGCCGACACTATCTGGCGAATCCGGGCCATGGTGTCTGGTCCCAGGTCAAAAATCATCTCCGCCCCAGTCACTGCCGAGGCCGACTTCAGAGTGGCCGGGGCATTTTCATCAAACTCCGGGCCAGTCACTACATCCGTGGGAATGGGGATATCCGTATTGGCCATCAATTTCTGCGCCATCGGAATCAGCTCATGTTCGCACAGAGACTTGCCCACTGGCTTACCGGCGGCGGCCAAGAACGTATTGGCAATTCCGCCCCCCACGATCAATTGATCCACCTTGTCCGCCAGGGTTTCCAGCACCGTCAGCTTGGTCGACACCTTGGAGCCTCCAACAATGGCCACCATGGGTCGGCGTGGTTCCGACAGAGCCTGCTCCAGCGCTTCTAGTTCCGCCGCCAACAACGGGCCAGCACAGGCAGTGGGCGCCAGTTTGGCCACCCCATGAGTGGAAGCCTGGGCCCGGTGGGCAGTGCCAAAGGCATCCATCACAAAAATATCGCAGAGCGACGCATATGCCTGGGACAGCGCCTCATCGTCAGCTTTCTCCCCGGGGTTGAAACGCACATTCTCCAGCAGCACAGCGCTGCCGGGCTCAAGCTCTACTCCGTCGCTCCATTGGCTCACCAACTGAACTGGCTGGCCCAGCAATTGCGACAGGTGTGCAGCGACGGGTGCCAGTGACAGGGCTGCATCGTACTCACCCTCCACCGGCCGGCCCAGGTGAGACATCAGGATAACCCGGGCGCCCTGACCCAGGGCCGTTTGGATGGTCGGCAGTGCAGCACGAATCCGCGCATCGCTGCCGACGCGGCCGTCTTTGATGGGCACATTGAGATCCTCGCGAATCAGCACCCTTTGGTTGGCCAGATCCAGGTCACTCATCAAGGTCACTTGCAATCTCATAACACCTTCCCTACCTGTTTGGGGTCATAGTTGGTACCAGTAGCACACCGTGTCGAGCATGCGGTTGGCGTAGCCCCACTCATTGTCGAACCAGGTCAGCACTTTGACCAGGCGACGCCCGCTAACCCGGGTCTGGCCCGCGTCAACGATGCTGGAACGCGAGTCGTGAATGAAATCGCAAGAGGCCAGCGGCTCTTCCGTATAACCCAGCACCCGCCCCGGGATCTGCTCCGCCCCCATCGCCAATGCCGCGTTTACCTCGGCGACCTCAACATCCCGGCCCACCACAACCGTCAAATCCATCGCCGATACGTCCTGGGTCGGCACCCGCAGCGCCTGGGCGGTAAAGCGACCCGCCATCTCGGGCAAAATGCGTTCTATGCCCAGGGCCAGGGCCGTGTCGACAGGAATAATTGACTGGCCTGCGGCACGTGTCTTGCGTAAATCCGTGTGGTGATAGGCATCCAGTACCGGCTGATCATTCATGGCGGAGTGGATGGTGGTAATGGTACCGCTCTCGATGCCGAATGCATCGTCTAGCACCTTGATGACTGGGACGATACCGTTGGTGGTACAGGAGGCAGCGGAGACGATGCGTTGTTGCGGCGCCAATTGATCCTGGTTGATGCCATAGACGATAGTCGCGTCAACATCTTCGGGCAGGGCCGGCTGCGAAAACATAACGCGACTGGCGCCCTGTCGACAGTGCAGTTCGGCGGCCGCCCGATTGGCCAGGACCCCCGTGCATTCGAGTACCACATCTACCGCCAATGAGGTCCAGTCCAGATCGCCGATATTTTCGCTGCGCAGAAGCCGGATCGGGTCACCGTCTATCAATAGACCGTGCTCGGTCTGCTCCACCGGGAACCCAAAGCGCCCATGGGTTGAGTCATAGCGGGTCAGATGAGCAGCAGTGCGGGCATCAGCCAGTTCATTGATCGCCACCACCTGCATTCGCTGGCGATGGCCGCCCTCATAGAGGGCGCGCAGCACACTGCGGCCAATCCGCCCATAACCGTTAATTGCCAGACGAATCATGGTTTGCAGACTTCAGCTACAAAAGAATCTCTTCAACCGTGTCGACTACCGCGTCCACGGTGAACCCAAAATGCTTGAACAAATCTCCCGCTGGCGCTGATTCACCAAAGCTGGTCATGCCGACAACGCGACCATCCAGTCCAACAAACTTGTACCAATAATCAGCAATACTCGCTTCAACCGCAACGCGGGCCAGCACATCAGAGGGTAAAACGCTTTCCCGGTAGCCGGCGTCCTGCTCACAGAACAGCTCGGCGCAGGGCATAGACACCACCCGTACCTGTTTTCCCTTGCCCGCCAGTACCTCGGCGGCGTCCATCGCCAAGCCCACTTCAGAACCGGTGGCGATAAGTATCGCATCGAGATCGCCCTCACCATCGCGCAGCACGTAGGCGCCCCGGGCCACATTCGCCAATTGCGCGTCATCGCGCTGCTGATGAGGTAAGCCCTGGCGGGAGAAAATCAGGGCGCTGGGCCCATCGGTGCGTTCAATGGCCGCTTTCCAGCTAACCGCCGACTCCACCGTATCGCAGGGACGCCAGGTTCTCATATTCGGCGTTGTACGCAGGTTCGCCAGTTGTTCCACCGGTTGGTGGGTTGGGCCGTCTTCACCCAGGCCAATGGAATCATGGGTGTAGACAAAAATAGTGGGCTGGCTCATCAGGGCCGCCATGCGCACCGCGTTGCGCGCGTACTCCATGAACATCAGGAAGGTGGCGCCGTAGGATTTGAAACCGCCGTGCAAGGTAATGCCATTCATGATGGCGGACATGCCAAATTCGCGTACGCCGTAATTAATATAATTGCCATTCGCCTCTTCGGCGGTAATGGTCTTGCTACCCGACCATATGGTCAGGTTGGACCCGGCCAGGTCGGCGGAGCCACCGATGATTTCCGGCAGGAGAGGGCCGTATGCGTTCAAACAGTTCTGCGAGGCTTTGCGGCTGGCCACGCTAGCTGCCTCGTCCTGGCACTGACGGATATAGGCGTCTGCCTGTTCACTGAAATCAGCGGGCAGCTCCCCCGCCAGCCGGCGTCGTAATTCTGCCGCTTGTGCCGGATAGGCTTCAGCATAAGCCGTCATGCGGCTGTCCCAGTCCAGCTCGCTGGCCGCGCCTTTGTCGCCGGCGTTCCAGCCCGCGTATAGCTCTGCGGGTATTTCGAAAGGCGCGTGAGCCCAGCCGATGGTCTCGCGCACCACAGCCACTTCATCCTCGCCCAGAGCGGCGCCGTGCACAGAGTGGGTACCCTGCTTGTTGGGAGAACCTTTGCCAATGATCGTTTTGCAGCAAATCATGGTCGGCTTTTCGCCCTCGCCCCGAGCCGCTTCGATTGCCGCAGTCACCGCCGCCGGATCGTGCCCATCGACGTCGGCAATGACTTGCCAGCCATAGGCTTCAAACCGCGCCGGCGTGTTGTCGGTAAACCAACCTTCCACTTCACCGTCGATGGAAATGCCGTTGTCGTCATAAAAGGCGATGAGTTTCCCCAATCCGAGAGTGCCTGCCAGGGAGCACACTTCGTGGGAGATACCCTCCATCAGGCAGCCATCGCCAAGAAAAACATAGGTGTGGTGGTCGACGACCTGGTGCCCCTCCTGGTTGTATTGGGCCGCGAGCACTTTTTCCGCCAACGCCATACCAACCGCGTTACTGAGCCCCTGTCCCAGCGGACCGGTGGTGGTCTCAATACCCGGGGCGTAGCCGTATTCCGGGTGGCCAGGCGTTTTGCTGTGCAGCTGGCGGAAATTTTTCAGTTCTTCGATAGGCAGGTCGTAACCACTGAGGTGCAACAGCGAGTAAATCAGCATGGAGCCATGGCCATTGGACAGCACAAAGCGATCTCGATCCGGCCAATTGGGGTTGCTGGGGTTATGTTTCAGGTAGTCACTCCACAATACCTCGGCGATATCGGCCATGCCCATGGGGGCGCCCGGATGGCCGCTGTTGGCCTGCTGTACGGCGTCCATACTGAGGGCGCGGATGGCGTTGGCCAGTTCAATTCGGGAAGGCATTCAAGCAAACTCCTGATGCTGTCAAAAAAGGCGCCTATTTTCGCGTAACAGACGGTCTACGGCAATCAAAACCCCTATATCCAGTGCAGTTAATCGCTCAAATACCTATATCAAAATATTTTGATATAGTTTGTCACTCCTGCTAGACTTGCCCGCCATGCTTAGTACTGTCACCGCCAGCGACAGCGAAGCCGACAGCGCCGGTTTCAATGTTGAACAGCTAACTGCCCTCTGCAAAGCCAGCGGCGATACCCTGCGCCTACAGATTCTGCGGGTCCTGCGCCAGGATTCCTTTGGCGTGCTGGAACTGTGTACGTTGTTCGATATACGCCAGCCTGCCCTCAGCCACCACCTCAAGGTACTGGCGGCAGCTGGGTTGATCACCAGCCGGCGTGAGGGCAACTCCATTTACTACCGTCGCTCGGCCACCGGACAGCCTCTCACCCTCAGCCCTTTGCAGCAGAGCCTGTTTGATACCGTCGATCAGCTTGAATTGTCGCCGGATCTGCAGATTGGGCTGGCAGAGCTACAGCGCGGCCGGGTTCAGTCCTCGGAAGAGTTTTTCCGCCAGAACGCGGATAAGTTTCGCGAGCAACAAGACCTGATCGCCAGCTACGAGCAGTATGCGGAAACCGTGGCGGCAGTGTTGCGCGATGCCGGCCTCGAGCAAAACTCACTGGCGTTGGAGGTGGGCCCCGGAGACGGTCGCTTCTTGGCAGAGCTGGCGCCCCTGTTCGACCGCGTCATAGCGCTGGACAGTTCCGAGGAGATGCTGGCCAGCGCGGAGGCGCGGGCTGCCCGCGAGGCACTGCGCAATATAGAGTTTGTACACGGTGACACGGCTCATCCGCGGCTCCGGGAATTCACCGCCGACTGCATTGTTGTCAACATGGTGCTGCATCACACCTCCTCCCCCGCTGACATCTTCAAAGACCTCGCCGGCTCCCTCGCGACCGGTGGTCGACTGCTGGTGACCGATTTGTGTGAACACGACCAGGCCTGGGCACGGGAGGCTTGCGGCGATCTCTGGCTGGGCTTCGACCCGGAAGATTTACAGGCCTGGGCGCAGGCTGCCGGTCTCGCTGAAACAGCCAGTGTTTACCTGGCCCAACGCAACGGATTTCAAGTACAGGTGCGCCTGTTTGGCCACCAATGAAAATTTACCTACAGGAATGAATCAATCATGAGTGAATACGCTATTTTTACCTCGGAGTCGGTTTCCGAGGGTCACCCTGACAAAATGGCCGACCAGATATCGGATGCCATACTCGACGCTATCCTGAAAGACGATAAGAACTGTCGGGTCGCGGTTGAAACCATGGTCAAGACCGGCATGGTGGTTATCGCCGGTGAGGTTACCACCGATACCTATGTCGACCTGGAAGAGGTCGTGCGTGACGTCATTCTGGATATCGGCTACAACAGCTCTAAAGTGGGCTTTGATGGCGCCTCCTGTGCCGTATTGAACGCCATCGGCAAGCAATCGCCAGATATCGCCATGGGCGTCGATGAAGGGGCAGACAAGGAACAAGGTGCCGGTGACCAGGGCCTGATGTTTGGCTACGCCACCAATGAAACCCAGGTGCTGATGCCCGCACCCATCTACTATGCACACCGCCTGGTAGAGCGCCAGGCCCAGCTGCGCAAAGAAGGGGTGTTGCCCTGGTTGCGCCCGGACGCCAAGAGCCAGGTGACTCTTCGTTATGCGGAAGGCAAGCCAGTTGCTATCGACGCTGTCGTCCTCTCCACCCAACACGACGAAGACATCAGCCAGGCGGATATTCGCGAGGCGGTGATGGAAAACATCATCAAACACGTCTTGCCCGAAGAGTGGATGCACGCCGATACCCAGTACCACATCAATCCCACAGGGCAGTTTATTATCGGCGGGCCGGTCGGTGACTGCGGCCTGACCGGGCGCAAGATTATTGTCGACACCTACGGCGGTATGGCCCGCCATGGCGGCGGCGCCTTCTCCGGCAAGGACCCCTCCAAGGTAGATCGCTCGGCCGCCTATGCCGGCCGCTACGTGGCCAAGAATATTGTCGCTGCCGGTTTGGCAGATCGCTGCGAGATCCAGGTGTCCTATGCCATAGGCGTGGCGGAGCCGACCTCGATTTCTGTCGACAGCCTCGGCACCGGCAAGATTGCCGATGACAAGATTGTCGATCTGATACACGAACACTTCGACCTGCGCCCGAAAGGGCTGATCGAGATGCTCGACCTGAAACGCCCAATTTACCGAAAGACTGCGGCCTACGGACACTTCGGCCGCGAAGACGCCGATTTCACCTGGGAAGCTACCGATAAAGCAGAAGCGCTAAAAGCAGCGCTGTAAGAGGAACAAACTATGAGCACAGTAGAGAAATTAGACGCAACCCCCGACTACAAAGTCGCCGATATCTCCCTGGCCCAGTGGGGCCGCCGGGAAATCCAGATCGCCGAATCAGAAATGCCGGCCCTGATGGCCATGCGCGACAAATATCGCGATTCCCAGCCCCTCCAGGGTGCCAATATCATTGGCTGTATTCACATGACCATTCAGACTGCCGTTCTGATTGAAACCTTGAAGGAACTGGGTGCTGACGTGCGCTGGTCCTCCTGCAACATCTTCTCCACCCAGGATCACGCCGCTGCCGCCATCGCTGCCGCCGGCGTACCGGTGTATGCCTGGAAAGGTGAAACCGAGGAAGAGTATGAATGGTGCCTGGAGCAAACCATCCTCAAGGACGGTCAACCCTGGGACTGCAACATGGTGTTGGATGACGGTGGCGATCTGACCGGTATGCTGCACGATCGCTACCCACAGATGCTGGAAAAAATCCACGGCATTACCGAGGAAACCACCACCGGCGTGCACCGTCTGCAGGAAATGTTGGACGCCGGCACCCTCAAGGTGCCGGCCATCAACGTCAATGACTCGGTCACCAAGTCCAAGAATGACAACAAGTATGGCTGTCGCCACAGCCTTAACGATGCCATCAAGCGCGCCACCGACCACCTGCTTTCCGGCAAAAAGGCGCTGGTTATCGGCTACGGCGATGTTGGCAAAGGTTCCGCCCAGTCCCTGCGCCAGGAAGGCATGATTGTGAAGATTTCTGAGATCGATCCGATTTGCGCCATGCAGGCCTGCATGGACGGCTTTGAGGTGGTATCACCCTACAACAATGGCGTTGTTGCCGACGGCGCAAATGCAACCCTGTTGCGTAATACCGACCTGGTGGTTACCACCACTGGCAACTACAACGTCTGTGACAGCCAGGTGCTGAAAGCCCTCAAAAGCGGCGCCGTGGTCTGCAACATCGGTCACTTTGATAACGAAATCGACACCGCCTTCATGCGTGAAAACTGGGACTGGGAAGAAGTGAAGCCGCAGGTGCACACGGTCTACCGCGATCGCGCCAGCAATGACCACCTGATCCTGCTGTCAGAGGGTCGCCTGGTGAACCTGGGTAACGCCACCGGCCACCCCTCCCGCATCATGGACGGCTCTTTTTCCAACCAGGTGTTGGCGCAGGTCTACCTGTTCGAGCGCAAGTTCGCCGACCTGGAAGACAATATGAAGCCCGGCGCCCTGTGCCTGGAAGTCCTGCCCAAGCAGCTGGACGAAGAGGTAGCGGCGCACATGGTAAACGGTTTCGGTGGTGTGTTGACCCGTCTCACCGACGAGCAGGCCGGCTACATCAATGTCAGCGTTGATGGCCCCTACAAGCCTGACAGCTACAAGTACTAAGCCCTTGTCATATAAGTAGCTATAAAAAGTTAATGAAGAGAACTGAGTGAACAAGCCTCTGATCAGCTTTGAGTATTTCCCGCCCAAGACCGAGGCCGGGCGGGACAAGCTGCTGCAAGAAACCACTCCGGCGCTGAATGCTCTGGGGCCTGAGTTTTTTTCCTGCACCTATGGGGCCGGGGGCTCCACCCGTGATAACACCTACGGCATAGTCTCGGCCGTTCACGGCCAGGGCATAGATATCGCACCTCACCTGAGTTTTGGCGGCGATGAGGAGGCGGTGATCGGAGAACTGCTGGACCGCTATGTCGACCTCGGTGTAAATCGCCTGGTTGCCCTGCGCGGAGATCGACCTTCCGGCATGGGTGGCGGTGGCCGGCTGGTGTACGCCAGCGAACTGATTGCTTATGCCAGGGAACGACACGGGGACCATTTCACCATTAACGTCGCCGCCTACCCGGAAATTCACCCGGAGGGGAAATGCTACGACAGTGATATCAGTTACCTCAAGACCAAGTTTGACGCTGGTGCCAATGCGGGTATCACCCAGTATTTTTACAACGTCGACGCTTATTTCTACTTTATGGATCAGTGCTTGGCCGCGGGCATCGACAAGCCCATCTATGCCGGCATCATGCCCATCACCAACTACGAAAACCTGGCCCGCTTCTCCCGCAACTGCGGCGCGGAAATTCCGCGCTGGATTTGTCAACGAATGGAAGGCTATGGCGACGACATGGACAGCTTGCGTAAATTCGGTGTTGAAGTGGTTACCCAGCTCTGCCAGACCCTGATCGACAACGGCTGTCCGGGCATTCACTTCTATACCATGAACCAGGTCGGGCCCACCCGCACCATTTACAACAATCTGGGCCTCCAATAAGCTGCGCCGCTATGGTGCGTATTTATACCTCCCAATCCCTGGCGACAGGACAACCGCTGGAACTGGAGCCCGGCCCCAGTCGACACCTGGTCGGCGCGCTGCGCCTGCGAGCCGGTGATGAATTCACAGTATTTAACGGCGGCGGCGGCGAATATTCCGCTGTTATTACCGAAGCGGGGAAAAAATGTGTACAGGCAACCCTGGTCGAGCATGTCGAGTGCGAACAGGAATCCCCGCTATCCATTCACCTGGGAATCGCCATTTCGCGCGGCGAGCGCATGGACTGGGTCATCCAAAAAAGCACCGAACTGGGTGTCGCCGAAATTACCCCCCTGTTTACCGAGCGCACCGAGGTGAAATTAAAAGGTGAGCGCGCAGATAAAAAGCTCGCCCATTGGCAACAGGTGGCCATCAGCGCCTGCGAGCAATGTGGTCGCAATACACTGCCGCGGCTCAATCAACTGCAACAGCTTGAAAGTTGGTGTGGCGAGCCACTGCCCCAGCCACGCTTGGTATTACATCACCGCGGCAACAACGACTGGCAAACCGACAGCTTGCCAGCGGCTGTAACCCTGTTGATCGGGCCCGAAGGTGGGCTGTCGGAACAGGAGATTCAATTTGCACAGACCCGCAACTTCACCCCCCTGACCCTGGGGCCCCGCGTGCTGCGCACTGAAACCGCACCCCTGGCGGCTATTGCTATACTGCAGGCCCGCTGGGGAGACATGAACTAATCAAGGAAACTGTATGACCGCAATGGAAATCGTTCACCGACTCAATGAACACCGACCTCAATTTTTAACCATGTTGGGGGGTGAGGTGATCGGCGTCGATCCCGAAGCAAAATCCTGTACCCTGGCCTTTGATGTCAGCACTGACTTTTGCCACTCCGTCAACGTGGTGCAGGGTGGCTTTGTCACCTCGATGCTGGATGCGGCAATGAGCCATGCCGCTTTTACCTGCGCGGATGCTGTGATAAACGTCGCCACCCTGGAGATCAAGGTCAGCTTTCTTGAACCCGCGTTGGCCGGGAAGTTTCGAGCCGTTGGCCATATTCTCAAAGAGGGTCGCAGTACCGGTTTTATGAACGGCGAACTGTATGACGGCGAGGGCAAACTCATCGCCACGGCCACCACCACCGCTAAACTGGTCCGCCCGCGCTGATGGGCACACCCTCCCCACAATTGCTGGACGCACTGAGCGAACTGCTCGGGGACGGCGGCGTGCTGGTGGGAGAAGATGTCAGCGGTCGCTCAGCGGGCATTTGGCGGGACGACACCATACAGGCCGCGGCCATCCTGCGGCCCAAAACCACACAGGAAGTGTCGGCGGTTCTGGCGTTGTGCCATCAGCGCAATCAAACGGTAGTGACCCATGGTGGCCTTACCGGCCTGGTCGAGGGCGCGATAGCGACGCCTTCGGACCTGGTGCTGTCGCTGGAGCGCATGAACACCATAGAGTCCATTGATAGCAATGGTCGCACCATGACCGCCCAGGCAGGCACTCCCCTGCAGCTGTTACATGAACATGCGGGAGAAGCCGGACTGCTATTTCCCCTGGACCTCGGCGCACGCGGCTCTTGTACGATTGGCGGCAACGTGGCCACCAATGCCGGCGGCAACCGGGTGTTGCGTTATGGCATGGTGAGGAACCAGGTACTTGGCCTGGAGGCCGTGCTCGCCGATGGCACCGTGATCTCCTCCATGAACAAGATGCTGAAGAACAATGCCGGCTATGACCTCAAACAACTCTTCATCGGCACCGAGGGTACCTTAGGGGTAGTTACCCGGGTGGTGGTGCGCCTGCAGCCGGCCCCAAGCTCACACCAGGCGGCCCTGGTAGCCTGTCGGGATTTCGACTCCGTGGTCAGCCTGCTGGGGCGGCTGGATGCAGAATTCGCGGGCACACTGTCGGCCTTCGAAGTGATGTGGGAAGGTTTTTACCAGATGGTCAGCTCTCCACGCTCTGGCAATAACCCGCCACTCGGGGAATATCCGCTCTACGTGTTGTTGGACACGCTCGGCGCCGACCCTGAACAGGATAGGGAGCGCTTCGAACAAGTTCTCTCCGGTGTGCTGGACAGCGGGCTGATCGTCGATGCGGTGATAGCGAAATCGCAACAGGAGATTGCCAATCTGTGGCGACTGCGCGACAGCGTGTCGGAAGTTTTTCAGTACGGCCCAGCCATGTTGTTCGACGTCAGCCTGCCCATCGCGGCAATGGACAACTACCAGCAACAGGTTATGGCACAGTGGCGAACAGATTTCCCCGACGGTCACTTTGTCGTTTTCGGTCACCTTGGCGATGGCAACCTGCACTTCGCCGCCAGCGTCGGGGAAGACAACGCAGCCAACCGGTTTAAAATTGAGAGCACGCTCTATGAGCCTCTGTCAGCCATCGGCGGATCGGTATCAGCGGAGCATGGTATCGGGCTGGAGAAAAAGTCCTGGTTGGCCAGCTGTCGCAGCGACACCGAGATCGCTATGATGAAAAAGCTGAAGCAGGCCTTTGACCCCAGCGGAATTCTCAACCCCGGCAAAATTTTTGACTGAACCCCAATCGAGGTAGTCCACATCATGCCCAAAGGTATTTACCACGCCCCCTGGGAAAAAAGTTTCAACCTGATCCTGTCACCCCTGGAAGAGTTTATACACCGCCAGACCACCAGCGGTATTTTGCTGATGTTGTGCGCAGTGGCCGCGCTCTTCATCGGCAACAGCGAGTATCTCGATCGCTACAACCACATTCTTCATACCGAGATCAGCCTCGGCTTCGGCGACGGTGTGTTTTCTCTCTCCGTTCATCACTGGATCAACGAGGCGCTGATGGCGCTGTTCTTCCTGGTCATGGGCCTGGAATTAAAGCGGGAACTATTGGTGGGCGAGTTGTCTTCGCCTCGGCAGGCATTGTTGCCGATCATAGCGGCCATGGGTGGTATGTTCGCCCCCGCCGCGGCCTACTGGCTGTTTAACCAATCCGGCGATGGCGCTGCCGGCTGGGGCATTCCCATGGCCACCGATATTGCCTTTGCCATTGGCGCCCTCAGCCTGCTGGGCGGGCGTATTCCAAAAACCCTGTTGACCTTCCTGATTGCCCTGGCCATCGTCGACGATCTTGGTGCCGTAGCGGTCATCGCCGTGTTTTATACCGCTGAAATCAACACCTCTGCTCTCGGAGCGGTAGGCGTGTTTACCCTGGTGCTGGTAGCACTGAACCTGGGTGGAGTGCGACGCACCCTGCCCTATACGATTGTCGGTATCCTGCTGTGGACCGCGATGTTGTCCAGCGGCATCCACGCCACCATTGCCGGTGTCATCATCGCCTTCGCCATCCCCATCCGCCCCAAGTTCAACCCAGGCCACTTCCTCAGGGAGGTGCGTAAACTGGCCGACAAAATGGAGCACTCGGTTAAGGTCGAACCGGATATTATCCACAACACCCACTTTCGCAGCCTGGTCGGATCCATGGGCGATGGCGTAAAACTGGTGCAAGCGCCCGCCCAGCGCGCCGAGCACACCCTGCACCTGCCAGTCGCCTACCTGGTCATCCCCGTGTTTGCCCTGGCCAACGCCGGTATCCCCATCGACTTCTCCAACCTCGGCCAATACCTGAGCCATCCCATCAGCCTGGGCATCATGGCGGGACTGGTACTGGGCAAGCTGGTGGGTATTGCCGGCTGCACGTGGCTGGCGGTGAAAGCGGGTTGGGCGGAATTACCCGAGGGGCTGGATATGGGTCATATTTTCGGCGTCGCCCTGCTCGGTGGCATTGGTTTCACCATGTCGATCTTTATCGCCGATCTCGGTTTTGCCGGCAATGCCGACGCGCTGCTCATGGCCAAGACCGGCATTCTCATGGCCTCCATCGTGGCCGGATTGGGGGGCTTCTTCTGGCTCTGGTATCACTGCGGTGAACCGAATTCCGCATGAGTGAGGTTACCGTCTGGTACCTGCAAGCTCGTGGCATGACTCTCTATCAGACAGAACGGCGGGCGTAACACCACTCGAGGAATTCGGTTACCGCGTTGACCGTATGGTCGGTGCGCACCGAATGAAATATTTCAAAGGCGTGCTGCGCGCCGGGTAGTTCGCCGTATACTACTGCCTGACCTGAGACCGCTTTCATCGCTTCAACAAACTTGTGGGCCTCTTCCACCCACACCAGTGAGTCGTGGGTACCCTGCAACACAAACATCGGTGGGGCCTGTTCCGACACATGGACCAGCGGCGAGCCATCGTTGCGGCGGTCGTAGCCTTCCTCGCGGCTGTTCTGGAACACAAACTTAGCCAGCGCAGACTCCATGGACATGTTGCCGCGGATGTTGTCGCGATCGAGAAAATCATAGATTCCGTAGAAGGGAACTGCCGCTGAAATACTGGTATCCGCCTCTTCAAAGCCGGGTTGCCAGTCTGCTTTGTTGGCGGTCAGCGCCGCCAGCGAAGACAGATGGCCGCCGGCAGAGCCACCGGTAATGGCCAGAAAACTTGCGTCGCCGCCGTATTCCGAGGCGTGCTCTCGAATCCAGGCAATGGTTTTTTTAACGTCGATGATATGGGCCGGGAAGGTGTGCTTGGGGCTGAGCCGGTAGTTGCAGGCCACACACAGCCAACCGCGTTGGGCCAGGTGATACATCAGCGGCAGCGCCTGTTGTTCCTTTTCGCCGATGATCCAACCACCACCGTGAACCTGAAGTAAAATCGGAAAGCCGCCCTCCCGCGGCGTCTCGGGCTGGTAGATGTCCAACATATTGCGATCCCCGGCATCGCCATAGCTCAGATTGCGATGCACGGTAACGCCAGGGCGTTTCATACTGAACGGACGCAACCATTCAGCCGATTGTATGGAAGAGCGCAATAAACCCTGCCTGTCGGCGGGAATTTCCGCCCGGAAGTCCTTGCCCAGACCCACTCCCAGCGCGGTCTCCAGCACCGAGCCCGCATCCATGGCCTGAACATGCAGATACAGCAGACCCAGCCAGGACAACACAAACAAGCTAAGACCCCATTGGCCGGCCATCGATTCCAGCCCATCGTTGAGGATGAACAGGAGACTGAACAGTACTTGCAGACCGAGGTGCCAGACCGCCAGCTCGGCGGTCAGCCACGCCGCGAAAAAGTACGGCACCATCATAAAGTACAGGCGCCGCGCCTGGACCATGGCACAGAGTACAAACAGCAGGCTGAGCAGAGACAGAGTGAGATAGATTGCTGGGAAGCTCATGACATTACTGACTGGTAGAGAGGAGCTCTTATTCTAGGGGGAATTGCGCACGCTTGCACCCGTCACCACCTTTGCGTAAGTTAGCCGCAACAATAGCCCCTGGTAATGGATATGACAATCCGCATAGGCGTCGTGATGGATCCCATCAGCGGCCTCAATTACAAAAAAGACAGCACCCTGGCCATGCTCTGGGCAGCCCAGGATCGGGGTTGGCAGCTGTTCTACATGGAGCAGAGAGACTTGATGCTGCAGCAAGGTGTGGCTATGGCCCGCATGGCGCCACTGCAGGTCTTTCGCGATCCCGATCGGTTTTACCAGTTGGGGGAGGCACAAGTGCAGCAACTGTCAGATCTGGACGTGGTCTTGATGCGCAAGGACCCTCCCTTCGACAACGAATATGTCTACAGTACCTATATTCTGGAAGCGGCCGAGCGACAGGGCACCCTGATCGTCAACCGCTGCCAGAGCCTGCGCGACTGCAATGAAAAGGTGTTCGCGACTCAATTTCCCGAGTGCTGCCCGCCGGTATTGGTGAGCAGGGATGACACCCAACTGAAAGCTTTCCACGCCGAACACGGCGATGTCATCTACAAGCCCCTGGATGGGATGGGCGGCTCCTCTATTTTCAGAGTGAGGCCGGACGACCCCAACCTCAATGTAATTCTCGAAACCCTGACCGAGTTCGGCAGCACCTCTATCATGGCGCAGCGTTATCTCCCCGAGATCAAAGACGGTGACAAACGCATTCTGATGATAGACGGCGAAGCCCTGCCCTATTGCCTGGCCAGGGTACCCCTGGCGGGAGAAAGCCGCGCCAACCTGGCGGCGGGTGGCCAGGGCGTTGCCCAGCCTCTGACCGAGCGGGATCTGTGGATTACCCGGCAGATAGGTCCCAGCTTACGAGAAAAAGGCCTGCTATTTGTCGGCCTGGATGTCATCGGCGACTACCTGACCGAAATCAACGTCACCAGCCCCACCTGTATCCGCGAGATCGACAAAGCCTATGAGCTGGATATCGGCGGTCAGCTTATGGACTGTATAATGGAACAACTGGATAAGAGCTGATCGGCATATGGCCACCGCCCAGCAACGTGCAACTCAAAATGATCAACTGGGATTTTTCCTGTTCCTGGCGCTCGCACTGCACCTGATGTTGATACTGGGGATCGCATTCAGCGGGGAGGGCGAAAACTACGTGGCGCCGCAGCTGGAAGTTACCCTGGCCCAGTACGCCAGCAACGAGAGCCCCGAGGACGCCCGTTTTATCGCCCAGGTCAACCAGGCGGGCAGCGGCACCCTCAGTGAACGTTCAGAAATTACCACCCCTGAATTAGCAGACTTCAGCGATAATCGCATTCAACAAACCAGCGCTGCCCCTTGGATGGTCTCACCCACGCCGCGCTCTGAACAGCTACTGGCAACCTCCGGCCCCACCCCTGACAAAATTTTCCAGGAGCAGCAGCAACAGGAACAGGTGCCGGTAAATGAAACCGGCTCTGATCCCAAGCTTCATAGCCTCAGCACTTCAATCGCCAGCCTCGAAGCGCGCCTGGACCAACAACAACAAGAATATGCGCAGCGGCCCAAGGTGCACCGGCTGACCTCTCTGTCAGCCAAGCAAGCGGTCGACGCCGCCTACCTTCACAGCTGGCGCTCCAAGATAGAAGCCATTGGTAACCGTCACTACCCGGTTGTTTCAAGCCGTTATGGTATCTACGGCGACCTGCGCCTGTTGGTGGCAATTCGCTACGATGGCAGCATCGATGAGATTGAGATACTGGCCTCTTCCGGCCACGCGGTATTGGACGAGGCCGCCATTCGCATCGTGCGTATGGCGGCACCTTTCGGTCCGTTTCCGCCCGATTTGCGGGACAAGGCAGATCGCCTGGAAATCATTCGCACGTGGAAATTCAAGCAGAACCGACTATCCTCAATACAAGGTTAGCTAGTCTTACCAAACACCGCCGGGATAGCACCACAGGAGTTCATGAGCGCAGCAAAAAACAACCAAAATGCAGAGATCGCCAGCCTTCGAGATCACTTTCTGCTAGCCATGCCCGGACTTAGCGACGCTATTTTTTCCCATAGTATTACTTACTTGTGTGAACACAATGAGCACGGCGCCATGGGTATTGTGATCAACCATCCGCTCAACGTCTGTGTCGAGGAAATTCTCGAACACTTGCAGATATCGGCCGGCGGCAGATTGCGTGAGACCCCGGTGATGGCAGGTGGCCCCGTGCACATGGACCGGGGCTTCGTGCTACACCGACACACCGACCGGGAGTGGGAAGCGAGTCTCCAGGTCACGGACGAAATTTGCCTGACAACGTCGCGGGACATTCTTGCCGCCATCGCCGATGACGACGGGCCAGCGCACAACCTGATAGCCCTGGGTTATGCCGGCTGGAGTGCAGGGCAATTGGAGTCTGAGATATCGGAGAATAGTTGGCTGACCCTGCCTGCAGACAGTGCCATCATTTTTGATACACCTTGTCATCTGCGCGCCAGCGCCGCGGCAAAACAATTGGGGGTGGACCTCAATCTGATTTCCGGCGAAGCAGGACACGCTTGAGAACAGAAAAACCCGAAACCATCCTTGCGTTTGACTATGGTTTGCGACAGATCGGCACCGCCGTGGGCAATGGTCTGACCGGCACGGCTCAGGCCTTGACCACGCTGTCCGCCCGGGACGGTATCCCCCGCTGGGAAGACATCGAATCTCTACTGCAAGAATGGCAACCAGACCAGCTAGTGGTGGGCCTGCCTTTGAACATGGACGGCAGCGAAAGTGAAATGTCCCGGCGCGCACAAAAATTCGGCCGCCGACTGGAAGGCCGCTTTGGTTTCAAGGTCAACTACATGGATGAGCGCCTGAGTAGCTACGAGGCCAAGTCACAGCTGCGAGAACAGGGGCACCGGGGCAACTACAAGAAATCGCCAGCCGACGGTGTCGCGGCCGAGCTGATATTGCAGAGCTGGTTAAGCAGTAGGTAGATAGGACAGCAGCGCTCTGGCTAGCCTCAGCATCATTTGTTTGAGTGATGGCGGTGTCAGATTTATCAGATTAGCGCCGTACGGACTGCCCCGCATCGTCATCCATATCGACGGTGAGTTCTGGCACATGGGTCAGGGCATCACCGCCATTTGCATCCAGTTTCAACATCAAGCGCAGATCATTGCGGGAGTCAGCGTGAGCCAGCGCGTTTTCCTCGCTGATCTCCCCTTCCTTGACCAGCTTGAACAGCGCCTGGTCGAAGGTTTGCATCCCCTCGTCATTGGATTTGGCCATCAGCTCCTTGAGCAGGTGCACCTCGCCCTTGCGGATATAGTCCGACACTAACGGCGTATTCAACATGACTTCGATCACCGCCCGGCGGCGCTTGCCATCCTTAGTCGGCACCAGTTGCTGGGCAATCATGCCCCGCAGGTTAAGTGACAGGTCCATCCACACCTGGTTGTGCCGTTCAACCGGAAAAAAATGCTGGATACGATCCAGGGCCTGGTTGGCATTGTTGGCATGCAGGGTGCAGAGGCAAAGGTGGCCGGTCTCGGCGAAGGTAAGGGCTTGCTCCATGGTTTCCTGGGTGCGCACCTCGCCAATGAGGATGACATCCGGTGCCTGTCGCAAGGTATTCTTCAGCGCCACGGCGAAGCTTTCAGTATCGATACCCACTTCGCGCTGGGTAACAATGCAACCCTCGTGTTCATGAATATACTCAATCGGGTCTTCGATACTGATGATATGGCCGCTGCTATTGCGATTGCGGTGACCTAACATGGCCGCCAGGGATGTTGATTTGCCCGTGCCAGTGGCCCCCACAAAGATCACCAGTCCACGCTTGGTCATTGCCAATTCTTTGACAATGGGCGGCAGTTGCAGGTCTTCGATCTTGGGGATGGTGGTTGCAATGCGGCGCAACACCATGCCGCACTCATTGCGTTGGTAGAACGCGCTGGCACGAAAGCGGCCTATGTCATCGCGGGCCACCGCGAAATTGCATTCGTGAGTCTTCTCGAACTCGGCTTTCTGGTCGTCGTTCATAACGCCAGTGACGATCTTCCTGGCCTGCTTACCAGTGAGCACTTGCTCTGACACCGGCATGACCTTGCCGTTGATTTTCAGGCTGGGCGCGGCCCCGACTGTGAGAAAGGCATCGGAGGCGCCCTTTTCGACCATGAACTTGAGTAACTTGTCGATGTCCATCGCTGTATTAGCTCGCGTTTAGAAGTTGTCCGGCATCTTGGCTTTTTCCTTGGCCGCCTCACGGGTGATGACACGCTGCTCGAGCAGGTGCTCCAGGCACTGGTCGAGGGTCTGCATGCCAATGGAGCCACCGGTCTGGATAGCCGAGTACATCTGCGCCACCTTGTCTTCGCGGATCAGGTTGCGGATCGCCGGGGTGCCGCGCATGATCTCGTGCGCTGCCACCCGGCCTCCACCTTGCCGCTCAAGCAGGGTTTGCGAAATTACTGCCTGCAAGGATTCCGACAACATGGAACGCACCATGGATTTTTCCGCCGCGGGAAATACATCGATAATCCGGTCTATGGTTTTCGCGGCTGACTGGGTGTGCAGGGTGCCGAATACCATGTGGCCGGTTTCCGCTGCTTCCAGTGCCAGCTTGATAGTCTCCAGGTCGCGCAGCTCACCGACCAGGATAATGTCCGGGTCTTCTCGCAGAGCCGAGCGCAGGGCCTCATTGAAGCCGAGGGTATCGCGGTGCACCTCACGCTGGTTGACCAGGCACTTCTTACTTTCATGGACAAATTCTATAGGGTCTTCCACCGTCAAAATGTGTTCGTATTTATTGTCGTTGATGTAATCAACCATCGCCGCCAGGGTGGTGGACTTACCCGAGCCCGTTGGCCCGGTTACCAGCACCAGACCGCGGGGAATCATCGCCAGATCGCGGAAAATTTGGCCCATACCCAAGTCGTCCATCGACAGCACCTTGGAGGGGATGGTTCGGAATACGCCGCCGGCGCCGCGGTTGTGATTGAAGGCATTGACACGAAAGCGGGCCACACCGGGGACTTCGAAAGAAAAGTCGGTCTCCAAGAATTCTTCGTAGTCTTTGCGCTGCTTGTCATTCATGATCTCGTAAATCAGATCATGGACCTGCTTGTGTTCCATTGGCGGCAGGTTAATGCGACGCACATCGCCGTCGACCCTGATCATTGGCGGTAGGCCGGCTGAGAGGTGGAGGTCAGAAGCCCCCTGTTTAGCGCTGAATGCCAGCAGTTCAGTAATATCCATGTCGCGGCCTCGTTATTATCTTCGTTGCGTCGAACCCGCCGTACCGCCGTAGTAGGCCTGGCGGGCTGCTCACGTATAATAGGCAGCCAAGCACAAGACCGCGAGTTATGACTTCCAATCCTATCGCAGACAATATAGCAAAGGTAGCCGCACGGATACGAACTTCAGCGCACAGATGTGATCGCGATCCGGCCGACATATTGCTGCTAGCCGTCAGTAAAACCCGCCCGTCCGGTGCCGTCCGCTGCGCTTTTGAAGCGGGATTGCGCCATATCGGCGAAAACTACCTGCAGGAAGCGCTGGACAAGCAGGCGGAGCTTTCTGATCTTGACATCTGCTGGCATTTCATCGGGCCCATTCAATCCAACAAGACCCGCGCCATAGCCGAGAACTTTGACTGGGTACACAGCGTCGACCGACTCAAGATTGCCCGTCGGCTCAACGAACAGCGCCCCACCGCCATGCCGCCACTCAATATATGTCTGCAAGTGAATATCAGCGGCGAAGCCAGCAAATCAGGGGTAGCGCCCGGGCAGCTGGCAGAATTGGCCGGAGCTGTAATGGAGATGGATCGCGTTGTGCTGCGCGGGTTGATGGCCATACCCCAGGCCAGCGATGATATGGCCGTGCAGCGAGATTCCTTTGCCCGACTGCGCGACGCCCTGCAGCAACTATGCGGCCAGCACCACGGCCTCGATACACTGTCAATGGGTATGTCCTCAGACATGGAAGCGGCCATTGCTGAGGGCTCCACCATGGTTCGAGTGGGCGCAGATATTTTCGGCCCGCGAAGCTGAGCATGAGCTCGACGTGTATACTCTGCCCCCTCTTTAACGACAGGTGTTTTTTACAATGCAACTGGAAATAGCCTTTATCGGCGCTGGTAACATGGCCAGCAGCATTGTCGGCGGGCTGATAGAACAGGGCATGCCCGCCACGAAACTACGCGCGGCCGACCCTTTTCCGGACAGCCTGAAACGACTGCATGAAACCACAGGCATACTCACCAGTGCGAACAACAATGAGGTGATAGACGGCGCCGACGTCATTATCCTGGCGGTTAAGCCGCAGGTCATGACAGATGTGCTGGCCGATATTCGCGCGGCAGTGGCGAGACAAAATGCCCTGGTTATTTCCATCGCGGCGGGCATTACCATAGCCAGCCTGCAACAGGGGCTGGGTGAATCCACGGCTATTGTGCGCTGTATGCCTAACACGCCGGCATTGCTACAAGCCGGGGCCACCGCCCTGTTTGCCAATCAACACACCCGCAGGGACCAAACGGCGGCGGCTGAACAGATTCTGGCGGCAGTCGGCACAACCAACTGGGTAGCCACGGAAGCAGAGCTGGATGCGGTTACCGCCCTCTCAGGCAGCGGTCCGGCCTACTTTTTCCTGTTTATGGAGGCCATGACCAATGCCGGGGAGAAACTGGGTCTGGATGCGAATACCAGCCGCCAGCTCGCCATACAGACCGGACTCGGTGCCTGTCGCATGGCCGCTGAGGGCGATGTCGACCTGCTCGAGCTGCGGCGGCGGGTAACCAGCCCGGGGGGTACCACCCAGGCCGCCGTCGAAAGCTTTGAAGAGCAGGGCCTGCGGGGCATAATTGAAACAGCCATGCAAGCGGCGCTCGATCGCGCCCAACAAATGGCACGTGAGTTGGGCTAGGGGATATCTGAAATCATGGGGGCAATCACCGAAATTGTTGGCTACCTGCTGCAAACCGTACTGAGCCTGTTTCTGTTGGCGCTGATGTTGCGGTTTCTGCTGCAACTGGTGCGGGCAGACTTCTATAATCCAATCAGCCAGATGCTGGTCAAGGTAACCAATCCTCTCATTGCGCCGCTGCGACGGCTAATACCCGGCCTCTGGGGCATCGATGTGGCGATATTGCTATTGTTGTTGCTGGTGCAGATTGCGGGCATTGCCGCCATGCTGCTGCTGAACGGCTACGCCCTGCCCAACCCCCTGTTGCTGATTCTCTGGTCGGTCATCGGCATTGCTGCCCTGACCGTGCAATTTTACTTCTTTGCCCTGCTCGCCATGATTATTCTCAGCTGGATTGCGCCGGGAACCGCTCATCCTGCTGCCCGTCTTCTGTACCAGCTAACTGAGCCGGTGATGGCGCCGATACGGGCCCTGATTCCACCCCTGGGAGGACTGGACCTGTCGCCCATATTTCTGTTTATCGGTATCAATATCCTGCAGATCATGCTCCGTCACGTTGCCACCGCCGTGGGTCTACACCCCCTGTTGGTAATGGGCCTCTAAGCTGTGACCAGCACTGCTGACAGCGTCGGCATCGTCACGCCGCAAACAGCGCAATTTGAGCAGGGGCTCGACCTGGCCTGCGGCCGACGCCTGCCTCGATTTGAGCTGGTGTACGAGTGCTACGGCGAGCTGAACCCCGACTGCAGCAACGCCGTGTTGATCTGTCATGCCCTCAGCGGCCATCACCATGCCGCCGGTTATCACAGCGAGGCCGATAGCAAACCGGGCTGGTGGGACGATTGCATTGGACCGGGCAAGCCTATCGACACCCAGCGCTTCTTCGTCGTCAGCCTGAATAACCTGGGGGGCTGCCATGGTTCAACCGGCCCCCGCAGCATCAACCCGGAAACCGGCGCAATTTACGGCCCGGATTTTCCGTCATTACGTGCTCGCGACTGGGTCAAGTCCCAGGCCATGCTCGCGGATCTTCTGGGTATTGAGGCCTGGGCCGCAGTTATCGGCGGCAGTCTCGGTGGCATGCAAGCCATGCGCTGGGCGCTGGAATACCCCGAGCGGGTCAAGCACTGTGTGGTTATCGCGGCGGCCATGAAATTGAGTGCGCAGAATATCGCCTTCAACGAGATTGCCCGCCAGGCCATCACCTCCGACCCGGACTACCAGCAGGGAAAATACATAGATGCCGATGTGATTCCGCGCCAGGGCCTGGCGATCGCGCGCATGGTTGGCCACATCACCTACCTGTCGGACGACGCCATGGCGGACAAGTTTGGCCGCGACCTGCGCACGGGCAGTTTCGAGCAGGGCAGCGAAGAGCGCGTCGAGTTCCAGGTTGAGAGCTATCTACGCCACCAGGGCAATGTGTTTTCTGAGAGCTTTGATGCCAACACTTACATACTGATGACCCGGGCACTGGATTACTTTGACCTCGCGCGGGAGTACGGCGACGACCCAGTGGCAGCTTTCAGTCGAGCCCAGGCCTCGTTCATGGTCATGTCTTTCAGTACCGATTGGCGCTTTTCCCCACGCCGTTCCCGCGAGATTGTCGATGCCCTTATCGCTTCCGGCCGACGAGTTTCTTATGCGGAAATCGAGGCCGACCAGGGCCACGATGCCTTTTTGCTGCCAATACCCCGCTACGTGGATGTATTTAGCGCTTATATGAAACGCGTGGGGGGCGGCAGCTGATGCGACACGACCTGTCTCATATTCAGCAGTGGATCGAGCCCGGTAGCCGCGTCCTCGACCTGGGCTGCGGCAACGGCCAGTTCCTGTTGCAATTACAGCGAGACCGGCAGGTTCGTGGCCTGGGCCTGGAAATCAATCCCGAGGGTATCAGCGCCGCCATTGGCGCCGGCCTGGATGTGCTGGAACAGAACATGGATACGGGGCTGGGCAATTTCCCCGACCACAGCTTCGATACAGTAGTTATGGCGCAGACCTTGCAGGCCCTGCATTATCCCCACCTGGTACTCGATGAGATGTTGCGGATCGGCCACACCGGCATTGTCACCTTTCCCAACTTTGCCCACTGGCGCTGCCGTTGGTACCTGAGTACTCGCGGGCGCATGCCGGTATCCCGATTCATGCCCTACTCCTGGTACGACACGCCCAACATCCACTTTTGCACCGTGCGCGATTTTGAAGCGCTCTGCCATAACAAGAGCATCAAGATCTTGCACAGGCACATGGTGGGACAGGGACCATTCAGTGGCCAATTGGCCCACCTCTGGCCCAGCCTGTTTGCCATGACCGCGATTTATCACATAAGCCGATGACCGTGCTACTGCGCTCCTGCCTGGTTGTTGCGCTATCTCTAGTCGGGGCCATGGCAGTGGCGGAACAGGCACAACAGTTCGGTGCGTACAAGGTCCACTACAGCGTGGTCAACACCACCTTTGTTGATCCTGAGATCGCCGCCCGCTATCAGATCGTGCGCGGTAAAAATCGCGCCTTTCTGAATCTTTCGATCCGTGAGGAATTGGAAGATGGCGCCGATAGGGCTGTAGCGGCCAGGCTGGAGGGGCGCACCTGGGATTTATTCCAGAACCAGTTTTTCGAGTTTCGGGAAATCCGCGAGCAGGGCGCGATTTACTATATCGGCAGCTTTGAATTCAGCGACGCAGATATTCGGTTTTTCGACGTGCAAATTCTCCCCCAGGGGGCCACCCGCTCCTATCAGCTCAAGTTCCAGCACAAGGTTTATGTCGAATAAAAGGCCGACACCGGTCCCCCATAGAGTCGTCCTCGCCAGTGGCAACGCCGGCAAGTTGGTGGAGTTCGAAGCACTGTTGGAAAGCTGGCACTGTGATGTAGTTCCCCAGGCGCGTTTCTCTGTGCCCGAGGTCGTCGAAGACGGCGACAACTTCGCCGCTAACGCCCTGTTAAAAGCCCACGCCGCGGCACAGTACAGCGGCCTGCCGGCTATTGCCGATGATTCGGGACTGGCCGTCGACGCCCTGGGCGGCGCCCCCGGCATTTTTTCCGCCCGCTACGCCGGCGCAAACGCCAGCGATACCGACAATAACCGCAAATTGCTGAAGGCCCTGAAAGACGTACCAGAGGCACAGCGGACAGCACGCTTTCACTGTGCGCTGGTCTACCTCAGGCACTGGCAGGACCCCAATCCTATTATCTGTCAGGCCAGCTGGGAAGGCCGTATCCTCGAATCACTCCGCGGCGACAATGGTTTCGGCTATGACCCGCTGTTCCTGGTCGGGGTTAGAGACTGTACCTCGGCGGAATTATCCGCTGCTGAAAAAAATCGCATTAGCCACCGCGGTCAAGCCATGGCGAAATTACTGGAAGCCCTGCAACAGGCCTACACATGAGCCTCATCAGGCTGCCTCCACTCAGCCTCTACATCCACATACCCTGGTGCGAACGCAAGTGCCCCTACTGCGACTTCAACTCTCACGAGGCTTCGGAGATTCCCGAGCGCGAGTATGTCGAAGCCCTGTTGCAGGATTTCGATGCGGTCACCGACTGTATCCAGGGGCGGGAACTTCATTCAGTCTTTTTCGGTGGCGGCACCCCCAGCCTCTTCAGCGCCAGTGCTATCGGCGAGATACTGCGCGGCGTCTCAGAACGAGTAGACCTCAAGACCGAGGCCGAAGTATCCCTCGAAGCGAATCCCGGTAGTGCTGAGGCCGAAAAATTCCAGGGTTTTGTCGAGGCCGGCATTAATCGTATCTCACTGGGCATTCAGAGTTTTGATGATGGACGCCTGGAGGCTCTCGGTCGTATCCACAATAGCGACCAGGCCATTGAGGCCGTCGAAATCGCCCAGGGCGTCGGGCTCGACAGTTTCAATATCGACCTGATGCACGGCCTACCGGGGCAGAGCCTGGAGATGGCCCGCATCGATCTGCACACAGCGGCCAGCTACCGGCCGCCCCACCTGTCCTGGTACCAACTCACCATTGAACCCAATACGCTCTTTCACAAGCGCCCTCCCAGGCTGCCCACCGAGAATATCCTTCACAGCATCCAGGACCAGGGAGAACAATTACTCCACGACGAGGGCTACACCGCCTACGAAGTTTCAGCCTGGTCGCAGCCAGGCTATCGTTGTCATCACAACCTCAATTACTGGCAATTCGGGGACTACCTCGGTATTGGCGCCGGTGCCCACAGCAAGTGGACCGAGCTCAAAAGCGGGCAGGTGAAACGCGCAAGCCGCCCTCGGCAACCCGCCCACTACCTGCAACAACCCGCCGCGATCCAACAGCAAACTCTGGGGCAGGAGGACCTGGTTGGCGAGTACATGATGAATGCCTTGCGGCTACACGACGGTTTTGAGCGGGCAGAATTTGCTGCCCGCACGGGCCTGGCCGTCGACTCTATCGACGCAGTGCTGGACAGCCTGGTTGCAAGGGGATTGTTAGTGGCCGAAGAAAACCGTATTCGGGCCAGCGACCTGGGACGACGTCATCTGGATGCCGCGGTCGCGGAGTTTTTTTAGCCCTCAGCGTGTCGAAAGCCTTCAGCGTCTCTGGTAATAAAGATCCCAAACCCCGTGGCCGAGGCGCTGACCCCGGCTTTCAAACTTGGTTAGCGGTCGAGAATCGGGCCGGGGGCTGTACTGTCCCAAACCGCCGGCGTTGCTAAACCCCTGCTCCGCATCCACCACTTGCAACATCTGCTCGGCATAATGTTGCCAGTCGGTGGCCAGGTGTAAAAAACCCCCAGGCTTAATGCGCTGGGCAACCAGCCCAATAAATTCAGGCCGGATCAGACGGCGCTTGTGGTGACGTTTCTTATGCCAGGGGTCCGGGAAAAATATCTGCAGACCATCCAGACTCGACTCCGCTACGCAGTGCTGCAGCACTTGCACCGCGTCCTCACAATAGACCCGCACATTGTTCGATCCCTGTTCGGACAGGGTATGGAATAACTTGCCCACGCCCGGCTTGTGTACTTCAACACCGAGCCAGTCGGTATCCGGCTGGGCCTGGGCCTGGGCGGCAAGGCTGCCACCCATACCGAAGCCGATCTCCATCACCAGCGGCGCGCTGCGGCCAAAGGATTGCTCGGGGTTTAGCAAACCCTGTTCAATATCCCGGCCCCACTCTGGCCAATATTGGTCCCAGGCCCGCTGTTGACCGGCGGTCATGCGCCCGGCACGCAACACGAAACTGCGTATCTGCCGCCGTGGCCATTCCGACATGATCAGTCCAGTAATCGCCAACTGGCCAAGGCAAGACAGGCCCAGCCCAGCATAAATGCCAGTCCTCCCAGCGGTGTGATAGCGCCCAGCCAGCGAGTCCCGGTCACGCTGAGCAAGTAGAGGCTGCCACTGAACACCAGGATACCCGTGGCAAAGGCGATACCACTGGCACGCAACAAGCCCGACTGGGGATACCAAAGGGCCAACAAGCCGACCCCGAATAATGCCAGGCTGTGATAGAGGTGATACTGAACGGCGGTTTGGAATATGCCGAGGGCATAGTCATCCAGGCGTGCCTTCAGTGCGTGGGCACCGAAAGCACCCAGGCCAACAGCTAAGAGGCCGCTGAAGGCGGCCAGTGAGATAAATATTCGGGACATGGGAACTGCCCGGCCGGTCAGACGGCGATGCTGGCCCGCAGCTTTTTCATGGCATTCTGTTCGAGCTGGCGAATACGCTCTGCAGAAACGCCATACTTGGCGGCGAGCTCTTGCAAGGTTGTCTTTTCCTCTCCCAGCCAGCGCTGGGCCAGAATGTCCTGGCTACGCTCGTCCAGTTCAGCCAGTGCCAGGTACAGCTGTTGCTCACTATTGCTGCGATAGTCTGCATCTTCAACCAGTGCTGCCGGATCCTGACGGCCATCTTCCAGGTAGTTAACCGGTGCTGCCTGCCAGCTGTCGTCGTCATCCCCATCAGTGGGCATATCGTAAGTCAGATCGTGGGCGGCCAGGCGGCCCTCCATCTTCTGCACCTCGCGCACATCGACACCGAGGTCCTCGGCAACGGCTTCCGCCTCGGTCTTGGTCAACCATCCAAGGCGTTTTTTCTGGCTGCGCAGGTTAAAAAATAATTTGCGTTGGGCCTTGGTGGTGGCCACTTTGACAATGCGCCAGTTGCGCAAAATAAACTCGTGCATCTCTGCCTTGATCCAGTGCACGGCAAACGACACCAGGCGCACACCGCGCTCAGGATCGAAGCGCTTAACCGCCTTCATCAGGCCAACATTGCCCTCCTGGATAAGATCGGCTTCCGCCAGCCCGTAGCCGCTGTAGCTCTTGGCAATATGCGCCACGAAACGCAGGTGTGACATAACCAGTTCGCGGGCGGCATCGAGGTTCTCGTTGTAATACAAGTCCTCTGCCAGTTCCCGTTCACGCTCCGCACTTAATATCGGTATAGACCCCACTGCCGTCATGTAGGCGGCCAGATTGGCTCCCGGTACCAACGGGTCGATGCGCTGTAAGCTGGTTGTCATAACACTCTCCATTTCAGGGGGGGCAATATTAGCACTCTTTATCTTAGAGTGCTAAAACAAAAATAGTTCAATATTGCCCACAGATCAAACGGATATTTTGAGTTAAATCAATAAGTTATCGGGGCTGGATCGCTGTTAGATGGCGCGATACCGCCAGCCAGGCTCCGACCAGGCCGAGCAAGGCACCCAGCAACAATAAGGCCAGGCCTCCCTCCAGGCCCAGGCCTTGCACCCGCAACCCACTCTGGTAGAGCACGGCCAACGCTGCCAGCGGCCCCTCCAGCCACCACAGGGTGGCGCTGATGATGACCCAGGCTACAACGGCTCCACCCAGGCCATACCAGATCCCGGTATAGAGAAAGGGACGCCGGACAAAGGCATCACTGCCACCCACCAGCTTGACGATAACAATTTCATCGCGCCGGTTTTCAATGGCCAGCCGAATCGTGTTGCCGATTACCAGCAATACACCCAGCGCCAATATGACGCCTAGCGCCGTCACCACCCGTTGGCTCAGTTGCATCAGGCTATTGAGCCGCTGCACCCACTCCATATCAAGCACCGCCCGGTCGACTCCCGGCAGTGCCTGCAGCTCCGCTTGCAAGGTGGTCGCGGTTTCATTATCCATACGCGCATTGGCGGGCGACACCACAATCAGATTCGGCAGAGGATTGTCGTCGAGGTGCCTGAGCACATCGCCAAAGCCCGACAGCTGCTGAAATTCGAGCAGGGCTTCGTCGCGTGGAACCAGTCGTGTGGAGAGTACATCCGCCCTTTGCGCGAGTATGTTCTGCAGGCGCTGGGCCGCCTGCACAGACATTTCAGGGCGTAGGAACAGGGATAACTGGGCTGGACTATCCAGGTTGGAGCCGACAGCGCGAGCGTTGTCCAGGGCTACCAACAAACCCACCGGCATGGCCATGGCTATGCCGATAACCAACCAGGTCATGACACTGGAAAAGCTGTTGGCAATAAGTCGACGCAAGCTGTCCCCTGCGGAACTGCGATGGTGGATAATCCAGCCTTTCAGCACATCTGACCACTGGGTGCGGCTGTGACTGGCACCCTTGCCGCCCGCAACAGAGCTGCGTGCCATCAGCTCTCTCCCGCCCCGGTTATCATACGACCTTCCCGCAGGGTCATAATCCGATGCCGCATTCTCGATATCAGGGCCAGGTCATGGCTGGCGATCAATACCGTAACACCTACCTGGTTGAACTGTTCGAACAAGTGCATGATCTCTGCCGACAGGGCCGGGTCGAGATTACCGGTTGGCTCATCTGCCAACAACAAACAGGGTTTGTTCACCACCGCCCTGGCGATACCCACCCGCTGCTGCTCCCCGCCAGACAGGGTAATGGGCAGGTCTTTTTCCCGAGACAACAGGCCAACCTTGTCCAGAGCGGCGCGCACCCGGCGGCCCACTTCGCGCCGCTGGTAGCCAGCAATTTCCAGGGGTAAGGCCACATTGTCAAAAATCGAACGATCAAACAGTAGCTGGTGATTTTGAAAGACCACGCCAATGTCGCGCCGCAATTGCGGTATCTTGCGCACCGACAGGCCTTTCAGGTTGTGCCCGTTAACCAGCACCTGGCCTCGGCTGGGCCGCTCCATCAACATGATCAACTTCAGCAAGGTACTTTTGCCGGCTCCACTATGGCCGGTCAGGAAAACCAGCTCATCACTATCAATGGTAAAGCTGACCTCGCGCAGGGCTTCAAGGCCCTCGGGGTAGCGCTTGGAGACCCGATCAAAGCTAATCACCGCTGGTCAGCCTGGGCAAATAGGGCGTCAACAAACTGGCCGGCGTCGAAGGGACGCAAATCGGCGGCGGTTTCACCCACGCCAATAAAGCGAATGGGCAGCCCCAACTTGCGGGCAATTGCGAAAATGATGCCGCCCTTGGCGGTTCCGTCCATCTTGGTCAGTGTAATACCGGTGACACCTACCGCCTCACCAAAGTGCTGAGCCTGGGCCAGCGCGTTTTGCCCGGTGCCTGCATCGAGAACCAACATCACTTCGTGAGGCGCGCTGTCATCGAGCTTGCCCATCACCCGCACCACCTTCTTCAGCTCTTCCATCAGGTTGTCTTTATTGTGTAGGCGCCCGGCGGTGTCGGCAATCAGCACATCGATATTGCGGGCCTGAGCCGCCTGCACCCCGTCAAAAATCACCGATGCACTGTCAGCGCCGGTATGCTGGGCCACAACTGGTACCTGGTTGCGCTCTCCCCAGACCTGCAGCTGCTCCACCGCAGCGGCTCTGAAGGTATCCCCCGCCGCCAACATGACAGACAGGCCCTGGGCCTGGTAACGCTGCGCCAATTTGCCGATGGTGGTGGTTTTGCCAACGCCGTTAACGCCAACCATCAGGATCACATAGGGACGCTTGCCCGCATCAATCTGTAGGGGGTTTTCACAGCTGGACAGCATCTCACCCAACTCCAGCTTCAAAGCTGAATAAAGGGCCGTGGTATCGGCCAACTCATTGCGCGAAACCCGCTCGGCCAGTCTGGCTACAATCTCCACGCTGGCGTCGACACCGACATCGGCCATCAATAATTGCGTCTCCAGTTCCTCCAGTAAGGCCGCGTCAATTTCCTTGCGACCCAGGAGCAGGTTGCCGAGCCCACCAGCCAGTTGACTGCCGGTTCGGCTGAGGCCGTCCTTCAGTCGCGACAACACACCCTTGCCGTCCTCCGCTGCTACGGCCTCAGACACAATAACGTCTGCCGCGGTTTCGGCGGCCTCTTTGGTGGCATCTGGCGTGGCCTCTGATGTGGCGTCTTTTTTCTTGTCCCGCTGGAAGAATTTCATGTCGGTGGCAGAGTAAAAGCGCGTATCCTAACACCTATGGAGAAGGCGGTGTAATGGCGAAAAGAAGGACCGGGGAGAATGGTTCCCTGCGTATAATCGGCGGCCAGTGGCGGGGCCGTAAACTGCCCTTTGAGTGCGCTGAGGGGTTGCGCCCCACCCCGGATCGCGTGCGGGAAACCCTGTTCAACTGGCTGATGGCTGAACTGCCGGGAGCGCGCTGCCTGGATTTGTTCGCCGGTAGCGGCGCGCTCGGCCTGGAGGCGCTGTCGCGAGGCGCTAGGTCCTGCCAATTCGTTGATAGCTCAGCCACGGCAGCAGACAATATCAGGCGGCACCTGGCCACCCTGCAAGTTGAGCCGGCACAGTGCCTGCGCACGACCGCCGCGGAATATTTGCAGCGAGAGGTTGCCCTACAGACTGCCTTTGACATCGTCTTCCTCGACCCACCCTTTAACCAGGAGCTGCTGCCGGATATCTGTGACAGGCTCGAACAGCGGGGCTGGCTGGCCGACTCGGCGCTAGTTTACATTGAGTCCGCCACCCGCGAAGCCGCGCCGCTGGTACCCCCATGCTGGCATCTGCATCGAGACAAATCCACTGGTGAAGTGCGCTACCAGCTATTTGTGCGGGAATGAATATTTGCGTAGCATCCAACGCTCGACATCCTGAGGCCATTAACCATGCGTGAGACGGCTATGAAAACCGTGATCTACCCGGGCACATTTGATCCCATTACCAATGGTCACATAGACCTGGTGGAACGCGCCGCACGACTCTTCGACAAGGTCATTCTCGCGATTGCCTACAGTGAGAAAAAAACACCGCTGTTCAACCTTGAAGAGCGGATGGACCTGTGCGAACAGTCACTGGCCCACCTGGATAACATCGAAGTCTGCGGGTTCAATAACCTGCTAACCGATTTCGCCAAGAGCAGGAACGCCCGCTGTGTTCTGCGCGGCCTGCGCGCGGTCTCTGATTTTGAGTATGAATTTCAACTGGCCAATATGAACCGCGCCATGTACCCGGAATTTGAGTCGGTGTTCCTGACACCGGCGGAACACCTGTCCTATATTTCCTCGTCACTGGTGCGGGAAATAGCGTCCATGGGGGGGGATGTTGATCAGTTTGTATCTGCACCTGTCACCGCCGCGCTGAATGAAAAGTTTGGTTAAGCTGCTATCTACTAATTCGCCCTGGCGGCGTTATCCCTGGCTCTGGCCGTCCACTAGCTCTGGCAGTGCCCACAGTAGACGGTGCTGCGCTGGCCTAATCGACTCTCGCGCAATTCACGCCCACATGCCGAACAGGGCTGACCCGCCCGGTCATAGACGTGCAGTTGTTGTTTGAAATAGCCAGGCTTGCCGTCACCACCGACAAAGTCTCGCAAGGTGGTGCCGCCCTGCTTCACCGCGGCTGCCAAAACCTGCTTGATCGCTGTTACCAGCTCCCGGTAGCGCGCTTTGGATATTCGCCCCGCGGCCCGGGCCGGGTGAATACCGGCGAGAAAGAGGGCCTCATTGGCATATATATTGCCCACCCCAACCACCACGTGACTGTCCATGATGAAGGTTTTGATGGCGGCCTTGCGGCCCCGGGACCGCGCATACAGCACATCTGCGGTGAATTCTGACTGCAGGGGTTCCGGGCCCAGCTTGCGCAGCAACTCATGCTCCAGCGGATCAGTTGGGCTCCACAGCATGCAGCCGAAGCGACGCGGATCGTTATAGCGCAGAATCTGTCCCCCCGCCATGCAGATATCCACGTGGTCGTGCTTCTGTAGTGGCTCGGTAGCGCTCACTAGCCGCAGCGAACCCGACATGCCCAGGTGAACAATCAGGCTGCCAGCATCGGTGCGAAACAGCAGGTATTTGCCGCGCCGCTCGACTTTTTCAATCAATGCTCCCGGCAACAGGGTTTCCACTTCTCTCGAAACCGGCCAGCGCAAACGCCGCTCGCGCACCACCACGGACTCAATACGCTGTCCTTTGGCGTGGGGCTCAATACCGCGGCGGGTGGTTTCTACTTCGGGTAACTCTGGCATGTGCTCAAGTCTATAGCAGAAATAAAAAACCCCGCAAAAGCGGGGTTTTATCAAATCCGTTAGTGATCACCTACTTGATCTTGGATTCCTTGTACATCACGTGCTTGCGAACCACCGGGTCAAACTTCTTCATTTCAAGTTTGTCGGGAGTGGTGCGCTTGTTCTTGTCAGTGGTGTAGTAGTGACCAGTACCCGCAGAGGATACCATTTTGATTTTCTCTCTCATGTGCGGAACTCCTTAGACTTTTTCACCACGGGCGCGCAGGTCAGTTAACACCTGCTCGATACCCTTTTTGTCGATAATGCGCATGCCCTTGCTGGACACCCGCAAACTGACAAAACGCTTCTCAGATTCAACCCAGAAGAGGTGGTTGTGCAAATTAGGCAAAAAACGACGCTTGGTGCGGTTCTTCGCGTGGGATACGTTGTTTCCGGTAACCGGGCGCTTGCCGGTGACCTGACATACTCTAGCCATGGTTCTCTCTCTCCCTAAACAAGGGAAATCAGTGAATGTAGTATCAAACAACCCCTGACCAGTAGTGCCTGTCAAGGATGCCTGTAAAACGGAGCGCGACTTTATACCAGAAGCACCCCCGCATAGCAAGGAAATCTGTGCCGCTAGTAAGCCGCCATGCCGAGAGATTTCGGGGCCTACAGCAGGCCCCGCTCAGCAAAAGAATAGAGCTGGCCGGCACCGACAATAATATGGTCCAGCACCCGAATATCCAGCAGCGCCAGCGCCGCCTGCAGGCGCTCGGTGATACGCCGGTCCGCCTGGCTGGGTTCCGCCACCCCCGAGGGGTGATTGTGAGCCAATATTACCGCGGCTGCATTGAGCTGCAGAGCCCGCTGCACAACTTCTCTGGGGTAGACCGCCGCACCGTCCAGAGTGCCTTTGAACAGGTCCTCACAGCGTATCAGGGCATTCTGGCTGTCCAGGAATAAACAGCAGAACACCTCACGTTGACTGCCCTGCAAATGCAGGCTGAGAAACTGTCTGGTCTGCTCCGGACTGCCCATGGTGTCGCCCCGTTCCAAACCTTCCCGGGCCTGGCGCCGGGCCAGCTCCACCGCAGCTTGCAGGTTGGCATACTTGGCGGGCCCCACTCCGGGCTCAGCACTCAATTCATCTCTGGGCGCGGCAATAACACCGGCAAGGCTGCCAAAACGGTCCAGCAAATGTCGGGACAGGGCCAGTACGCTGCGGCCTCTGCTGCCAGTGCCCAGCAACAGGGCCAGCACCTCCGCATCGGACAGCGCCTGAGCTCCGCGCAATAATAACTTTTCCCGCGGGGCTTCCCCGGCGGGCCATTGGGACAGGCTCATAGGCATCCTCCCTGACTGGCTGAGCTTGGTGTCAAATCCTTTGACGCAGTGCTATCTTAATTATTTATTGCCTAGTTTTCCGGATTGGTCAAGTTCACAGGTCTAGTTGATGGCACAACTCACTAACCGCAATATCATTGTCGGCATAACCGGCGGCATCGCCGCCTATAAATCTGCCCAACTGGTCCGCGACCTTCAGGATCAGGGCGCCAGTGTGCGCGTGGTGATGACTCGCGGCGCGACCGAGTTTATTACTCCCATGACCTTGCAGGCCCTGTCGGGAAATCCGGTGCACCTGGATTTACTGGACAGCGCGGCGGAGGCGGCTATGGGCCATATCGAGCTGGCTCGCTGGGCAGATCTTGTCTGTGTGGCGCCCGCCACCGCAGATTTCCTGGCCAGGCTGGTTGCCGGGCGCGCCGATGACTTGCTAACCACCCTGTGCCTGGCCACCGATGCGGCGCTTCTGGTGGCACCGGCCATGAATCAGGCCATGTGGCGCGACCCCGCCACCGCGGCGAATATTAAGCAGCTACAAGACCGCAACATTGAACTTGTGGGCCCCGCGGTCGGCTCCCAGGCCTGCGGCGATGTGGGCCCAGGTCGCATGGAGGAGCCCGCGGTTATAACCGATCGCGTCTGCGCCAGGTTTGAGAACCGACTCCTGGAAGGCCTGCAGGTAACTGTCACCGCCGGCCCGACCCGTGAAGCGCTGGACCCGGTGCGCTACATCAGTAACAACAGCTCCGGCAAAATGGGCTTTGCCATTGCCGACGCCTGCGCCCGGGCCGGCGCCATCACCACGCTCATCAGCGGTCCCGTCTACCAACCCACCCCGGAACGGGTGAAGCGGATTGATGTCATCAGTGCCCAGGACATGTACGAAGCCGCACACAACAGTGCCGATGACTGCGACATCTTCATCGCCTGCGCCGCCGTCGCCGACTACCGGCCTGTTAGCCTGGCGCAACAAAAGATCAAGAAGAGCGGCGACAGCATGCAGATCGAACTGGTTCGCAATCCCGACATAGTCGCTTCCATTGCCGCCCTCGCGGAGAAACCCTTTACCGTGGGCTTCGCCGCCGAAACCCAAGAGGTAGAGCGCTATGCCCAGGGCAAGCTGCAGGACAAAAACCTGGACATGATCGTTGCCAATGACGTGTCGGGCGGAGAGGCCGGGTTCAACAGCGACAACAATGCGGCCACGATACTGTGGGGTAAAAACCGTCGTTCGGTGGAGCTCACCTCCAAACAACGGCTTGCCGAAATACTCATAGAGGCCATTGCCGCAGTCCTCGGGCCCACTGTAGACTGAAAATGAGAAAGCAAAATTGCTAATAGCGACTATTATTTAATCATTTAAGGGAACACAGCCCAGTTGGAAATGTTCAAGTTTAAAAAGAAAGCGGCGGCAAATTCCGACAATCCACAAGGCATATCCAGCCGCGGAAACGCCCTGCAAAAGTATTGGCTGAGAGCGCTGTTGGCCATGCTTGTGCCGGTCATTGCCGGCTTCGCGTTCCTCTTGTTGCTGCGAGAAGTCACTATCCAGCAGTCCCAGATCGAACGTATAGTCCAGACCTACGCCCTCCAGCAATCCGCCAATGTCGAGCTGCTGTTTAAGCAATTGCAGAACCGCTTGCAGGCAGCGGCAAACTCACCGCTGGCGCTGTCGGCCATTACCGCCACCAATGCCGACGACGTGGCACTCATTGAAAAGACCTTACTCGACTATTTCCCAGGCGTCGCCAGCCTGCGGCTGGTACCTATCGGGCGTATGGGCACCGCCGAATTCGGCGAGGGGCGATTGGGCCTGCGCAACCATATTGAACTGGATCTGCTGCGACGCACCGGCGAGGGTGAAGACACCGTGCCGGAAGCCTACCGCTTTGAAGACAGCTGGCTTACTTCCCTGGCCGAGCGAGTTGAGCACCCTCGGGATACCAACAAACATGCGGTAATCCTGGCAACTTTTGACAACCAGGTGATCGCAGACACGCTCGCTGTGCTGGACCCTGAGCAGGGTCGCTCTTCGCTGCAGCAGCTCTATCGCAAAGGTAACTTCACCCGCGAGGACGAAATAGCCAGTGCCGGCTCGGGTTCTGAATCAACGTACGAGTCCAGGGTACAGCTCAACTCGGGACAATGGACCCTGGTATATACCCCCTCCAAAACCCTGCTGCAACAAACGCAGATCAGTATTCTACCCGTTGCAGCGGTGTTGGGCGTAACGCTGCTTTCCATCCTCGCCGCCCTGTTCTACCTGTTGCTCAGGTTCCAACGTTCCCTGGCAACCGATATCGAGCGTATTACCAAAGCGGCCGAGAAAAAGTCAGCCCTGGAAATCGGTGTTCCCGAATTACTTCCCCTGGCCCGGCAATTGCGCCGCGCCTCCGTGCGCGGCGGTAGCCAGCAAGGCGCGTCCAAGGGTAAACGCACGACGCCCCGCAAATCTGCCGACAGTGATATCTCGGATCCCATGTTCCAGAGCACCAGTATGATCGACGAGGACCACGAGGAAGACCTGGTCGAGATGGACACGGAGAAAGATAAGAGCCCAGCGTTGGATCTCGGCGAGATGCCGGCGCACATTTTTCGTGCCTATGATATTCGCGGCATCGCCGAAACCGAGTTGGTCGAAGAGGTGGTTACCAAGATCGGCAAGGCCATTGGCAGCTATGCCCTGGATCACGAACAGCAGGCGCTCATCGTCGCTTGTGATGGACGCAAGTCCAGTCCGCAAATCAAGAATACGCTGATCAAAGCGCTGCTCTCCAGTGGACGAGACGTCATCGACATCGGTGTCGTGCCAACACCACTGCTGTATTTTGCCACCCACACCCTCGACAGCAAGTCTGGAGTGATGGTGACAGGCAGCCACAACCCGGCAGAATATAACGGTTTCAAGATTGTCATCAATGGCAAAACGCTGGCTGCCGGGGAGATTGAACAGATCCGCGATCGTGTAGCGGAGGGCAAGTTCAGCGGCGGCGCCGGCCGACTGGTCAAACAGGACGTCACCAGTGCCTATATCGATACTATCATTGGCGATATGGCTATCGCATCACCGCTGAAAATTGTGATTGATGCCGGCAATGGCGTGGCTGGCAATGTTGCTCCCACGCTCCTGGAGGAACTGGGCTGTGACGTGGTCCCCATGTACTGTGAGGTGGACGGTAGCTTCCCCAATCACCACCCCGACCCATCCGTGGAAGCCAACCTGAAGGACCTGGTAGTCCGGGTGCAGGAGGAAGAAGCAGATCTGGGCGTGGCTTTTGATGGCGACGGCGATCGCCTGGCAGTTGTTTCCGCTGAAGGTGACATCATACGCACCGACAAACTACTGATGCTCTATGCCCAGGACATCGTTTCCCGCAACCCGGGTGCCGATGTCGTGTTCGACGTCAAGTGCAGTCGCCACCTGACGGCGCTGGTCAGTCGCTTCGGTGGACGCCCCATCTTGTGGAAGACCGGCCATGCCTTCATGAAGGAGAAAATGCAGGAAACCGGTGCCCTGCTGGGGGGAGAATTTTCCGGCCACATCTTCTTCGGCGAACGCTGGTTTGGTTTCGATGATGCCATGTATGCCGCTGCCCGCCTGGTGGAAATCATGAGCGCATCGGATTCAACGCTGACACTACTGCTGTCTGATTTCCCCGAAACGGAAAGCACCCCGGAAATCATTATCCCGGTGGAGGAGAGCGAGAAATTTGACCTCATCGCACTGCTGCAAAGTCACGGCGATTTCTCCCCCGGCAAGGTGAATACCCTCGACGGCGTGCGGGTAGATTACAACGATGGCTTCGGGCTGCTACGAGCCTCCAATACTGTGCCTGCCCTCACTGCTCGCTTTGAAGCTCGCG
Source organism: Halieaceae bacterium (assembly GCA_965237855.1). Lineage (GTDB taxonomy): Bacteria > Pseudomonadota > Gammaproteobacteria > Pseudomonadales > Halieaceae > CBDEGK01. Next base: position 485,992 of record CBDEGK010000003.1, read on the forward strand.
ATGCCGATTCCCTGGAGCGGATCAAGCAGCAGTTTAGGGAGCAGCTGGCCAAGGCCGACGCCGGGCTAGATCCCGGATTTTGAGTTAGCCCTCATTCCCGCTACACTCCGAGTTTTTGCAGAAACTTTTCACCGGAACTCTCAACCGGAACTACAGATGTCACTCAGTCGCGACAATGCTCTCAATGTAGCCCAGGTTCTCACCGAGGCCCTGCCCTACATACAGCGCTTCACCGGCAAGACCATCGTGATCAAGTACGGTGGCAACGCCATGATAGACAGGCAGCTGCAGGACAGCTTTGCCCGCGACATTGTGCTGCTGAAGTTAGTCGGGGCGAATCCGGTGGTTGTACACGGTGGTGGCCCACAGATTGGTGAACTGTTGGACAAGCTCAACATCAGTTCTAAATTCGTCGATGGCATGCGTGTTACGGACAGTGCCACCATGGACGTGGTGGAAATGGTATTGGGCGCCACGGTTAACAAACAGATCGTGTCGAATATCAATTCCCACGGCGGCAAGGCCATCGGCGTAACCGGCAAAGATGGCCAATTAATCCGGGCCCGGAAACTAACTGTTCAAACAAGTGATACCGAACTGCAATCATCAGAAATTGTCGATATCGGTCATGTCGGTGAGGTGGAGCAAATCGATACCGAGGTGCTGGACATGATTCGTGACAGTCATTTTGTTCCTGTTATTGCGCCGATTGGAGTCGGTCGCGATGGCACTTCCTACAATATTAACGCCGACCTGGTTGCGGGCAAGCTGGCGGAAGTCCTGCAGGCAGAAAAGCTCATGTTGCTCACCAATGTCGAAGGCTTGATGGACAAGAACGGCACTATTCTCACTGGCCTGTCCACCGCCGAAGTCGATGAGTTGATTGCCGATGGCACCATTCACGGCGGTATGTTACCCAAGATTCGTTGCGCACTGGAGGCCGTCAAGGGCGGCTGCACCAGTTCACACATTATCGATGGCAGAGTTCCCCACGCAGTACTGTTGGAAATCTTTACCGACGATGGTGTCGGCACGCTGATTACAAACCGGCGCTGAAATAAACCGTACTATTTACCGCTTTTTATTGCAGGGTGGTTGTGATGCGGCTAGCATTGTTTGTCACACCCATTGCATCAGTCCACCGGTAAATGTCACCTAGAAAGTCTCAACGCCGACAGCAAATCCTACAAGCACTGGCACAGATGCTTGAGGCCGCGCCGGGAAAAAGAATCACCACCGCCGGACTGGCGCGCGAAGTGGGTGTTTCTGAAGCTGCGCTCTATCGCCACTTCCCCAGCAAGTCGAAGATGTTCGAAGGCCTCATCGATTTTATCGAAGAGACCTTGTTTTCCCGCATTAACATTATCCTCGCCGAGGAAAGCCTCGCCAGCGGTCGCTGTGAAAAAATGCTGGGGTTGTTGCTGGGCTTTACCGAACGCAATCCTGGTATCACCCGCATACTGACCGGCGACGCCCTGGCCGGCGAGACAGAGCGCCTGCATGCCCGGGTAGCCCAGTTGTTTGATCGCCTGGAAACGCAGCTGAAACAAGTGCTGCGTGAAGCCGAGATGCGCGAGGGTTTAAGACCGGTGCTGCCGGTAAATACCGCCGCCAATTTGTTGCTGGCGGCTGCGGAAGGAAGAATCTCTCAATACGTGAGAAGCGGTTTCCAGCGCTCACCCACTGAAAATTGGAACGAACAGTTGAGCCAGTTGATGGACGGTTTTTTTCGGGAGGCGGTTGTGCCCGCTAAGGACACAGCCCAGGCTTCCTACACCGCCTGAACAAAGACGGGTTCTGACCCCCTGTATCTGTCAGTCGGCGTTGGAGCGCGAAATTCTCTTGCGCATTTCCACCTTGTCCAGCAACAGCGCGAAGCGCTCAATATCTCGCTGAAACGACTCGCCGACAGCCTCAGCTTCGTTAAGACGCTCCTCAATGGAACGCTCGGTTTCCGCGATCTCGCTCTGCAAGGTGTCTATTGCCGAAACAATATCTACCGAAACACTGGCACCGCCGCGCTCGATATCAGCGGCCTTGGCCTGGTTGTTCTCCACCTGCTGCTTCAGTGAGCGCACGTTGCTGCGTAATATGCTGATGCGAATGCGCAATTCGCTCAGGCCGCGATCCCGCGCCGCCTCAATGTCCTCGATGCTCGAATAGCGCAACAACAGGGATTCGTCCCATTGACGTAGCTGCTCTGCCTCTTCAGCTTCGGCGCGCTGGCGATATTCATCGGAAGATCGACTGGCTTTCTCTTCATCCGTCAGTGCACGATCCACTACCCGGTTAACCGTGCCATCCGGATTCAGGATCTCGTAACCATGGTCGACAAATTCCGGCGGTATCGTGTAATCGATGACCATAACGCCGTCGTCATTCTTGTAGCGGTAGAGAAACTCAACCGCCAGTGTCGCTGCGGACAAGGTGCATAGTGCAAGCGATAGCAACAATGTAATTTTGTGAGCTTTCATTTCACTTCCGAATATATAAGTTAGCGCCCGCTAGTACAAGTCAGGAGGCGCCGTATTTTTCCCGGTAGCTCTCCATAGAGTGTAGCAAGGCGCTGTCTTCTTCGCCGAGTTCACGCAAATAGTTAATCAGGTCAGCGAGATTGACGATATTAATCACCTGCAAGCCGAACTCCTGTTCGATGTCCTGTATCGCCGAGAGTTCCCCTTGACCTTTTTCCTGTCGATCCAGCCCAATTGCGACGCCGACACAGTCGGCGTCATTTGCCGCAATCAGCTGCATCACTTCACGCACCGCAGTTCCCGCCGTAATAACGTCGTCAATGATCAGGATTCTACCCCGCAGGGGCGCTCCCACGATGATACCGCCCTCACCATGATCCTTGGCTTCTTTGCGATTGTAGGAAAACGGTGTATCAATACCATGATCACGACTGAGACAGACCGCCACCGCAGCTGCCAGGGGAATACCCTTGTAGGCGGGGCCCAGCAGTACATCGTATTCCAGCCCAGAGTCAACAATGGCATTGGCGTAGCAGCTCGCCAGCGCTGACAGCGCCGCCCCATTACAAAAGGCGCCGGCATTAAAGAAGTAGGGGCTGACACGGCCGGATTTGAGCGTAAATTCACCAAATTGCAAGGCTTCAACGCCCCGGGCCAGGTCGATAAATGCTTGCTGGTAATCCTTCATCGGGCTCCGTTCCAATTACTTGCCATCATCGCCGGGAGTGATGGTTTAACGCGCACTGATAATGCTGTATAAATGGTTTCCCGGCGCGGCAGAACGTTCAACCATAATAACTAATGCCGTCACCCACGACTTTACACTGTGTGTTTGATGTTGCTACAGGGATCTGCCACCACCGCAGGGCCCGGCAATCATACAAGCTCTTCCACTAAGGAGCCATGAATGAGAGTCATCAGTTTCGGCGCTGACGGTATCCAAGGCGCTGCTGATAAAGGTTTTTACGCCTGGTTACAAGAACAGGATGCAGACTTTATCTGTATCCAGGACCTGGCCTGTTCAGAATATGACCTGCAGGCCGACAGTTTCTTTCCACAACCCTACAACGCCTACTTCTTTGATGACGTCAACGGCAAGGCCAATGGCGTGGCCGTGTACTGCAAAGAACTACCCAAGGCCATCATGACCGGCCTGGGTTTCAATGACTTCGACATGGAGGGGCGCTATATCCAGGCTGATTACAGCAATATCAGCGTCGGCAGCATCCTGGTACCCGCGGGTGGCGAGCCGGGTAGCGTGGAGGCTCAGCGCAAAACAGACTTCCTCGACCAGCTGAAGTCCCACCTGGAAAAAATTCGCAACAAGCGCCGGGAATTTATTATTTGCGGCGGCTGGCAGCTCGCCCACACCGCTGCCGATGTCCAGGACACGGAACAAAACAGCAATACCTCGGGCTTTACCGCCGAAGAACGACAATGGATGGACCAGGTGCTAGGGGCCGGCTACGTCGACGCCTTCCGGGAAATTAACTCCGGCAGCGACGAGTTCAGCTGGTGGCCCGGGGGTGAACCCGGCAACAACGGCTGGCGCACAGATTTCCAGCTGGTGTCAGAGGGGCTTAAATACGCCATCGAATACGGCGCCATCTACAGCAGCAGGAGCTTTTCAAGCCATGCCCCGGTCATCATGGACTACGATATCGAACCGGTGGCCTAGCGCAGCGGCCCTGGGCCGCAGACCTGAGCCCCACCCGGCGCCTCAAGGGAGTCAGTCGACCGACCCCAGCGCCTGCTTCTGCCACTGTATCAAGCCGGCAATACCTTCTCCAGCCAGATCCAACATGGCGCTGAGCTCTGCCCTTGCGAAACTCTGACCCTCCGCCGTACCCTGCACTTCGATGAACTCACCCTGCTCGGTCATAACCACGTTCATATCGGTATCGGCGCGGGAGTCCTCGGGATAGTCCAGGTCCAGTACTGGTTCTCCAGCGACTACGCCTACTGAAACCGCGGCGATCATCTGCTTCAGCGGGTCCTGCTTGATCATGCCGTGGCGTTGCATATGCCGCAGGGCATCTACCAATGCCACACAGGCACCGGTGATGGAGGCTGTGCGCGTACCACCATCAGCCTGAATGACATCACAATCCAGCGTAATGGTGTGCTCTCCCAATTTCTGCATGTCGACAGCGGCCCGAATCGAGCGGCCTATCAGGCGCTGGATCTCGACGGTGCGACCACCCTGCTTACCACGGGCTGCCTCCCGTCCCATGCGACTATCTGTGGAGCGGGGTAACATACCGTATTCGGCGGTTATCCAGCCCTCGCCCTTGCCGCGCAGAAAACGCGGCACACCCGTCTCGACACTGGCGGTACAAATAACACGGGTGTCACCGAAGGCTATCAACACGGACCCCTCCGCCTGACGGGTAAACTCTCGGGTGATCTCTATGGTGCGCAATTCATTGGCTGCGCGACCGCTGGGTCTGGACATGTTTGAGTATCTCTCTTGATATAACGGCGGCAGAGTATACGGGGAACTGATAAAATCTGCCTCTTTGCCGGGAACACCCATCATGGTCAACAGCATGACTGCGTTCGCCAGCACCCGCGGCGAGTGTGCAGGCGGCATCGTGGTACTAGAGCTGCGCTCCTACAATCATCGCTATCTCGATGCCAATTTCCGTTTGCCGGAACTGTTTCGCGGTTGGGAACCCAAGTGGCGAGAACAACTTCGCGGTGCCCTGGCGCGGGGTAAGGTGGACTGCCAGCTGCGCTGGCAACCATTCGATGCCAGCGCCCAGGAGCTGACACTCAACAGCGACAACTTGCAGCGGTTGTTGCAGGCTGTTGAACAGGTGTCGGGCCAAGCATCGGATATACGTCCAGCCAGTGCGCTGGAGCTGCTGCAATGGCCCGGGGTGTTGGATCAGGGCGACGACGACGAAGATGAGCTGTTGTCGTTGGCGGCAGATCTATTTGGGCAGGCACTGGAGGAGCTCTCCGCCGCCCGCGCCCGCGAGGGGGAAAAACTCAAGCAGTTCATCCTGGCCCGGTTAGAGCAGGTGGTTGTTGAGGTCGATAAAACCCGGCAGCAAATGCCCGCTCTGTTGGCCCACCAGCGCCAGCGCCTTGAACAGAAGCTGGCAGAAATACAGGCCGAGCTCGAACCCCAGCGGCTGGAGCAAGAATTGGTGATACTGGCGCAAAAAGCCGATGTGGAGGAGGAACTCGACCGCCTGCAAGCCCATATTGGCGAGGTACAGCTGGCCCTGAAAAAAGGCGGCTCCATTGGCCGACGCCTCGACTTTCTGATGCAGGAGTTCAACCGCGAAGCCAACACTCTCTCATCCAAGTCCATCGCCAGCGCTACCACGCAAAACGCGGTAGAATTAAAAGTGCTCATCGAACAGATGCGCGAGCAAATACAAAATCTGGAATAGGTTTCCTCTGCATGACAACTCCCGGGACACTGTATACCGTGTCCGCTCCCAGTGGAGCGGGTAAAACCAGCCTCGTTACCGCCCTCACCGAAAGCAATGCCGGGGTACGCGTTTCTGTGTCGCACACCACGCGCACCAGGCGCCTGGGAGAGAAAGATGGTATCAACTACCACTTTGTCACCGAGGCCGTCTTTCACGAAATGGCCTCCCGCAGTGCCTTCCTGGAGCAGGCCCGGGTGTTCGGTAACCATTACGGCACCTCTGAGGAGTGGGTAGAGCAACAGTTGGCCGCCGGCGAAGACGTGATCCTGGAGATCGACTGGCAGGGCGCTGAACAGGTCAAACGGCTGCGACCCGACAGCGTGTCGATCTTTATCCTGCCACCATCGCGCAAGGCACTGGAGCAACGCCTGAAACATCGCGGTCAGGATGACGATAGCGTGATTGCGCAGCGTATGGCGCAGGCGGTGGACGAAATATCCCACTATCCCGAGGCAGATTACATCGTGGTCAACGACAACTTTGACCCGGCCCAGGCAGAACTGGAGTGCATTTTGCAGAGCCGCCGCCTGACTACCGAAAAACAGGTAATTAGTCAGCAAACTTTACTCACAGAGTTACTGTCGTAAGTTAATGTTTTTGCTATACTTCGCGGCCTTTTTAAAGTACAGGAACGAAACATGGCACGTGTAACAGTTGAAGATTGCCTGGAAAATGTCGCCAACCGCTTTGAACTGGTGATGGTTGCCAGCAAGCGCGCCCGGCAGATGGCCACTGGCGGCAAAGACCCCATGGTCCAGGAAGAATCTGACAAGCCCACCGTTATCGCCCTGCGCGAAATCGCTGAAGGCTTCGTAACCGCGGATATCCTCACTCGCGATGAAGAGGCCGAGGCCGAGGAAGAACTGCTGGAAGAATTGGCTGCCAGTGAGCCACTCCCCGTAGAAATCTGATCCAAAAGGGGGGAACAGACGCTCTGATGCAGACAGCCAGTTCCCTCAGCCACCTCGACAGCACCCTCCAGTCTTACCTGAGCCCGGAACAGACCAACCAGGTCAAACGGGCTTACTATTTCGCAGAGCAGGCGCACTACGGCCAGTTTCGCCGCAGTGGCGAGGCCTATGTGACTCACCCGCTGGCTGTCGCGGGCATTCTCGCGGACATGCACATGGATCATCAAAGCCTGATGGCCGCCATGCTGCACGATGTTATCGAAGATACCGGCATTGATAAGTCGGCTATAGACAGCCAGTTTGGCGCCACCGTCGCGGAACTGGTGGATGGGGTCAGCAAGCTGACTCAGATTGAATTCAGCTCGCAAGCCGAGAAGCAGGCCGAGAACTTCCAAAAAATGGCCCTGGCCATGGCCAAAGACATCCGCGTCATCCTGGTGAAGTTGGCCGACCGCCTGCACAACATGCGCACCCTCGGTGTATTGCAACCTGACAAGCGTCGGCGCATTGCCAAGGAAACCCTGGAGATGTATGCCCCGATCGCCCTGCGCCTGGGCATGAACAATGTGCGCATGGAATTCGAGGACCTGGGTTTCACCGCCATGCATCCGATGCGGGCGGAGCGCATTTCAGCGGCGCTACGCAAAGCCCGTGGCAACCGCAAGGAGCTGGTCGAAAAAATCGGCCACCAAATTGAAACCTGCCTGGAGCAAGAGGGCCACCAGGCCGAAGTGATCGGCCGGGAAAAGCACCTCTACAGCATCTACCAGAAGATGAAATCGAAGAAGAAGAGCTTCTCCGAAATCATGGACATCTTTGCTTTTCGCATTACGGTCGACTCCGTCGACAGCTGTTACCGGGTGCTGGGCTCAGTGCACAGCCTCTACAAGCCCGTACCGGGCGAGTTCAAGGACTACATAGCCATCCCCAAGGTCAATGGCTACCAGAGCCTGCACACGGTTTTGATGGGTATGCACGGGGTACCGATCGAAATACAGATTCGCACCCGCGATATGGAGGATATGGCCAACAACGGCATCGCCGCCCACTGGCTATACAAATCCAGTGACTCAAGCGCCATCAACGGCAGCCATGCCCGCGCCCGCCAATGGGTGCAGGGCCTGCTGGAAATGCAGCAACGGGCTGGCAACTCCCTGGAATTCATCGAGAGCGTCAAGATAGACCTGTTCCCGGACGAGGTGTATGTGTTCACCCCCAAGGGCGACATCCTCGAGCTGCCGCGGGGTGCGACCGCGGTGGACTTTGCCTACGCCGTACACACCGATGTCGGCAGTAGCTGCGTGGCCTGTCGCATCAATCGGCGCCTGGCACCCCTGTCTGAAGCCTTACAGAGCGGCCAGACGGTGGAAATTTTGACCGCCCCTGGGGCGCGCCCCAATCCCTCCTGGTTCAACTACGCGGTGACCGCGAAAGCGCGCACCAATATTCGCCATTTTCTCAAGAACCAGCGCCGCGAGGACTCCGTCGCCCTCGGTCGGCGACTGCTGGACAAGGCCCTGGCCGGGCTGGACAGCAGCCTGGAACAACTGCCGCAAGACCAGCTCAAGCACTTCCTGGAGCAGGCTGAATACTCGCACCTGGACCGCCTGCTGGAAGATTTGGCCCAGGGCAACCGGGTGGCCACCATCACAGCGCAACAGCTGCTCGGCGGCGTGGCCGAGACCACAGTCGGTGCCGCTGGGCGAATTACCTCCCAGCCGGTGGCTATTCGTGGCACCGAAGGCATCATGGTCAACTACGCCAAGTGCTGTTATCCCATCCCCGGCGATGCAGTAGCTGGCTACATCAGCTCCGAACGCGGCATTATCGTGCACCGGGAAGGATGTCATAACCTGGCGGAGTTGCGGGAAAACCCCGACCGCCACGTACCCCTGCGCTGGGATGAGCAGGTGGAGGGAGAGTATTCTGTGGCGCTGCGTATCGAACTGGAAAATCGACGCGGCATGATTGCCGTGCTGGCAACACGCATCAACAGCATGGATGTGAATATCGAAAAAATCAGTAGCGAGGACAAGGATTTCCAGTTCAGCATTGTCGACCTGGAAATGTCTGTGAAGAACAGGATTCATCTCGCCGCCATCATGAAACGTATTCGCACCCTCAAAGAAGTGCACAGAGTCAACCGGGTCCGCCACTAAAAAAACGTACAGGAGAAAGCTATGAGCAACCGCGCAATCATATCCACACCGGCGGCACCCGCAGCCATCGGCCCGTACTCACAAGCGGTCAAGATAGGCAATACCGTGTGGGTATCTGGTCAGATACCGCTGGACCCGACCAGTATGGAAGTGGTGGCTGGTGATATCGGTGTACAGGCAGAGCGGGTCTTCAACAATCTGGCCGCTATAGCCGAAGCCGCCGGTGGCTCTCTTGATGACGCCGTCAAAATCAACATCTCCCTGACTGATCTCGCTAGCTTTACTGCGGTCAACGAGGTGATGACACGGTTCTTCTCCGAACCCTACCCGGCCAGGGCGTGCGTGCAGGTCGTAGCGCTGCCCAAGGCCGTGGACATTGAAATCGAAATGATTATGGCGGTCTAGTAGCGCGTCGATAGCACAGTCACTGTCCGTGCCGACCACCGAGGTAACGAAAATCCCGGTCACGCGCCTGCGCGGTGTGGGTCCCCGTATGGCGACCAAGCTCGAGCAACTGGGCATCTCCAATATCCAGGATTTACTGTTTCACCTGCCCATGCGCTACCAGGATCGCACACGGGTCACTCCCATAGGAGCGCTACAACCTGGCACAGACGTGGTGGTAGAGGGTGATATCAAGGTGGCAGACGTGGCGTTCGGCCGGCGTCGCTCACTGGTTTGCCGAATCCAGGATGGCACTGGTAACCTGACCCTGAGGTTCTTTCACTTTTCCGGGGCCCAGAAAAATAACCTGCGCACCGGCTCGCGGCTGCGCTGCTTCGGGGAGGTGCGCCCAGGTGCCTCCGGCCTGGAGATGTATCACCCGGAGTATCGCCTGTTGAACGAAGACAAGCCAAACCCGGTGGAAGAGAGCCTGACACCCGTCTATCCCAGTACCGCCGGTTTAACCCAGGCCGGCATTCGCAAACTGTGTAGCCAGGCACTGGAGCTGTTGGCGCAGAACCAGGTAGCAGAGCTGCTGCCAGAGCCCGACGGCAGCCGCTTTGAATTGGCAGAAGCCATTCAATATCTGCACGCGCCGCCACCAGATGCACCACAGGAACTGATCGCCGAGGGCCGCCACCCCGCACAATTGCGACTCGCGTTGGAAGAACTGGTGGCTCACAACCTGTCCCTGGAGAAACTGCGCCGACAACAACAATCTCATGGCGCGCCCAGGCTGGAACGCGGCATTGCACCGGTAGAGGAATTTGTCGAGCAACTGCCCTTCGAATTAACCGCAGCACAGCAGCGAGTACGACAGGAGATCAGCGCAGATCTTTGCAGCGGTGTACCCATGTTGCGCCTGATGCAGGGCGACGTGGGCTCGGGTAAAACCGTGGTGGCCGCCTGCGCTGCCCTGCAGGCGATTGCCGCGGGCTACCAGGTGGCGATCATGGCACCCACCGAAATACTGTCTGAACAGCACTGGCAAAGCTTCCAGGCCTGGTTTGAGCCCCTCGGCATTCAGCTGGTTTGGCTGACTGGGCGCCTCAAGGGTAAGCAGCGGCAAATAACCCTGGAAACCCTCAGCAGTGGGAATGCCATGCTCGCCGTGGGCACCCACGCCCTGTTCCAGGAGGACGTCGCCTTCCAGAACCTTGGCCTGATCATCGTTGACGAGCAACACCGCTTTGGTGTCCACCAGCGTCTCAAACTCTCGGAAAAAGCAACGCCAGGAGATGGGCGCGCCCATCAGCTGGTCATGACCGCGACCCCCATACCGCGAACCCTGTCAATGGTGGCGTATGCCGACCTCGACTGCTCTGTGATTGATGAGTTACCGCCTGGACGCATACCGGTGCAGACCGCGCTGGTGGACAGTGATCGTCGCGACCAGGTGGTCGAGCGGGTCGCCGCCGCCTGCAGCGAGGGCCGCCAGGCCTATTGGGTCTGCACCCTGATTGAAGAATCCGACGCGCTACAAGCGCAGGCGGCAGAAGCCACCCGTGACGAATTGCTCTTGGCGCTACCCGACATTGAAGTCGGCCTGGTACACGGGCGCCTCAAAGCCGCCGATAAAGCCGCTATCATGGCCCGCTTTAAAACCGGTGAGATCCAGCTGCTGGTAGCCACCACGGTTATCGAGGTTGGCGTCGATGTCGCCAATGCCAGCCTGATGATCATTGAAAACCCGGAGCGACTGGGACTCGCGCAATTACACCAATTGCGAGGTCGGGTCGGACGCGGTGCGGATGCCAGCCACTGTGTGTTGCTGTACCAACTGCCTCTCGGACAACACAGCAAGGCGCGCCTGACGGCCATGCGCGAGAGTAGTGACGGTTTTTATATCGCCGAGCGGGACCTGGAATTACGTGGCCCGGGGGAAGTACTGGGTACCCGCCAAACCGGCCTGATGGAATTCCGCATTGCCAATATACAGTTGCACGCCCATCTGCTGGACGAAGTCAGGCGGCTGGCCGCACAAATGGCCGACGCTGATGGTCCTGTAATTGGGGCTGAAGGCTCTCAGGTCGACGCACTGATTCGGCGCTGGCTGGGCAGTTCCGAACGCTTCGCCACCGTTTAGTCTGCTTGCAGGCCCGCCCACAGGGCTTGCACCGCGCTGTTACCCATCGCTTCCAGGCGCTCAATATTGCGGCCGGGAATGGCCTCCGGATCCGGGTATGTGGCCAGTACCCGGGACATCACCCCCTCGCGGAGAATATGCAGAACCGGCAGTGGGCTACGGTTAGTGTAGTTCCCCAGAGCCCCCGCAGACTCTGACTCAAACTGATATTGGGGGTGGAAGCTGGCAAGCTGAAACTGATCCTCCAGAGCCGCCTTCTCGAGCAGCTGTTGAGCCATATCCACGAAATCCAGGTAGTCTTCGAATTCACCCAGGCCGGCGCTAAATACCAGCAGCGTGGTGGAGATTTCAGTTTCAGAGTGGGACTGTATCCGGTCCAGTTCTGACAGAAAGTCGCGCAGGCAGGCCTCGGCGTCGAGGGCCGTGGAGTCAGCAATTCTTAGGGAGTTGTCCCGCACCACCGGTGCGGCGAAAGGGCAGAGCTCCAGCGCCAACACACAATCTGTGAGCCAGCGCCGGGTCAGTTGGACGGCATCAGCCAAGGATAGCTGGCAGCTCCTTCTGCAGGGCCATCTTGTCCTTGGTGGCAGCGCCGGTGAGAGCAAAGCCGAGCAGGTCACCAGCGCCGTTGCGGAATTCCGCTTTGACGCTGTTGCCCTCTTCCTCAATCGCCCACTCTCCCTCAGTCCCGGGGGCTATGGGTGATACCACCACCGGGCAGGCCGGGGTCTTAATGGTCACTGGCATAGCGGGATAAGCCACTTCCGTGGGCTCGCCCGCCAGAGTTTTACCCAGCGCCCGAGCAGCGGCCATCAGAGGTGCAACAAACACCAGCACATGACCAGCCACTTCCGCACAATCACCTATGGCATAGACATTCTTGGCGCTGGTCTCAAGCAGGCGGTTGGTCACAATGCCGCGATTGGTTTCGAGGCCGGCATCCTGGGCCAGCGCGGTGCGCGGACGCACACCCACCGCGGAAATAACCATATCGGCGGCAATGGTGTCGCCGCTGTTAAGCGTCACTACCACACCGCTATCGGCCTGGTTCACCTCGGTCACCAGTGGACCAAAATGGAAGGTAGCGCCCTTCTCCTCCAGTGCGCGCTGCACCGCCTTGCCCGCCGCTTCCGGTAACAGGGTCGGCAGGCAATAGGCCAGCGGATCAACCGTTTCTACCTCGAAACCACCGTTGAGCAGATCGTTGGTGAACTCACAACCGATCAGACCACCGCCTATGATGCAGACTTTCTTAACCTCATTCTTGGCCACTGCCTTGCGAAAATCATCGTAATCCAGCAGGTCGTTCACTGAGTAGATATGATCCTGAGCATCACCTTGGATAGGAGGCTGTATAACCTCTGCGCCAATAGTAAGCACTAACTTACTGTAATGAATCGCTGTCTCCGCGTCGCCCACTTTGATCAGCTGGTTTTCCGTATCGATGTGATTGACGTGAGTCATGGTCCAGACGCTGGCCTTGAGCTGTTTGCCCATACTACCGGCATCCAACTGGGCCAGATCATCGGCGCTGGTGTCCTTGGTGTATCCGGTCGACAGCATCGGCTTGGAATAGGAGCGGCCGTCATCTGAGGTGATCAGGACTAACGGCGTGTCGCTGTCGTGCTTGCGAAATTCCTTGGCCAGGCCATAGCCCGCCAGTCCGGTGCCGAGGATCACCACCGGCGCGTGGACTTCGTCCGCCACCGGCTCCTCGTGGTGGGGAATGGTCTCTACTGGCGCCTCTTCGATCAGCTCAAAATCTTCCTTGCCGACACCACAATCTGGACACAACCAGTCTTCCGGCACATCTTCCCACTTGGTGCCCGGCGCAATGCCGTCATCCGGCCAACCCTTGGCTTCATCGTAAACCAGGCCACAGACAATACATTCCCATTTACTCATTTTGACACTCGCTTTTCCTGTGCACGCGAAGTGAGCATGCACTTACTCAAACCATAGAAATTCGGAGGCAACACTATAATGTTGTGTAAAAAATGTGCAAGGGCTAAACAGCCCTGAGCACAGAAAAGTGGCATTCACAGTTCAGCATATGGCACAATCGGCGCCGCTGTGACTACCCAACTTTCTCAAAGCGAACCCTCCTGGCGACCCCGGTTCCACTACCGCCAGCTCGAGTTGCCTGCCACTACCCGGCGCTGGCTGCTGGACCAGGGTTCCCTGACTGACCACCTGGTTCGAACCAGCGGCGGTCAATTTCGGGTCGAGCGCCTGTTCCAGGGCTGGCGGGTACCGAAACTCTCGGAGCAACGCCTGCTACACATGAAGCCTCGCCAGGTAGCGCTGATACGAGAGGTGGCGCTGCACTGCCAGGGACAACCCTGGGTTTTTGCCCGCAGTGTTATTCCCCTGGCCACCCTGCAGGGTCCATTGGGGTATTTGCGTAAACTACAGAGTCAGTCCCTGGGCAGCCTGCTGTTCAAACACAGCAACCTCGGTCGCAGCCCGTTCGAACTGGCCCTGCTGCCCCCTCAACACCACTACATGCCCCCCCATTTGCGCCAGGATGAGCCAGCCTGGGGTCGACGTTCCCGCTTTACGGTGAACAGGCATCACCTGATAGTCAGCGAGGTGTTCCTGCACACATTCCAGCCATGGCTGGAGCAAAGCGATTCGGTGTAAGCTAAGCTCTGTGACAGACACCACCACACCAGCTGGCAACCGCCTGCACGCATACCTGGACCTGATTCGCTTTAATCGGCCGATTGGCACGCTGTTGTTGCTCTGGCCTACCCTGACCGCTCTCTGGATTGCCTCCGATGGCGTTCCCGATACCAGCCTGTTGATAATTTTCGTGTTGGGGACCTTTTTAACCCGCTCAGCTGGCTGCGTGGTCAATGACCTCGCCGATCGCCATCTCGACGGCAGCGTGGCGCGCACAGAGGCGCGCCCGCTGGTGACCGGCCAGGTCAGCCCCAGCGAAGCCCTGGCACTGGCAGCCACCCTCGGGCTGCTCGCCTTGGTGCTGGTGCTATTCACCAACAACCTGACCATATTTCTGTCCTTCGCCGCCGTGGCATTGGCCAGCAGTTACCCTTTCATGAAACGTATCACCCATCTACCGCAACTGGTATTGGGCGCGGCATTTTCCTGGGGCATTCCCATGAGCTTCGCGGCAGCGCGCAATGAACTCCCGGCGGAGCTGTGGTTGCTGTTCATCGCCAACCTGTTGTGGACCACCGCCTATGACACCGAGTACGCCATGGTAGACCGGAGCGACGATCGCAAGGCGGGGATCAAGTCCACCGCCATCCTGTTTGGCGACATGGACAAGGCCATGATTGGCGCGCTGCAGTTGTTTACCATCCTGGCCCTGTGGCTGGCGGGCCAGCGCTTTGAGTTGGGCATGTTCTATTTCCTGTCACTGTTGATCGCGGCAGGTCTGTTTGGCTACCAGCAATACCTCATTCGCGATCGCGCCAGCGAAGCCTGTTTCCAGGCCTTCTTACACAACAACTACGTCGGCCTGGTGGTGTTTGCCGGCGTCGTATTGCACTACGGGCTACACAGTGCCAATGCCAGCTGACAGCCTGGAAATTCACTTCCTGACCAGCCTGCAGGAAATATCGGCGCAGCGCTGGAATGCCCTGGCGGGCACCGATTACCCCTTCCTGCGTCACGAATTCCTGGACCTGCTGGAACAATCCGGCTGTTGCGACCGAGCCAGTGGCTGGCAACCCTGTCACGCCACCCTATACCGGGGCGACCAACTGATCGCGCTGATGCCCCTGTATCTGAAATCCCACTCCTACGGGGAGTATGTGTTTGACTGGAGTTGGGCCGATGCCTGGCAGCGCAGTGGTCTCAACTATTACCCCAAACTAGTCACCGCTGCGCCCTTTACCCCGGCCACAGGCCCGCGCCTGTGCCTGGCACCCGGCGAGGATAAAGCTGCGGTCTATGCCTGGCTGCTGCAGGCCATTCGCCAATTTGCGCAGGAAAATGGCATTTCGTCCTGGCATGTACTGTTTCCCAGTATCGAGGATGGCGAGCTATTGCAGGGCATGGGCACCAGCCTGCGCATTGCCAGCCAGTTTCACTGGTTCAACGAGGGCTACGCCTGCTTCGATGACTTTCTAGCCAGCTTCAACAGCCGCAAGCGTAAGAGCCTGAAGCGGGAGCGGCGCCGGGTACAAGAACAGGGCATTGAACTGCGTGTACTTGAGGGAGAGGCTATTAGCGCGGTGGACTGGGAGCGTTTCTACCAGTTCTACCAGATGACCTATGCCAAACGCAGTGGCCACGGCGGTTACCTGAATCGGGCATTTTTTCTCGGCCTGGCTGATGCCATCCCCACGCATTGCGTGATGGTGCTGGCTTATCAAAAAGACCGCGCGGTTGCCGGTGCCCTGTATTTTCGCTCCTCAGACACCTTGTTCGGTCGCTACTGGGGTTGTGAGCAGGAACTGGATTGCCTGCACTTTGAAGCCTGCTATTACCAGGGCATTGAGTACTGCATTCGCCACGAGCTGCAGCGCTTTGACCCCGGTGCCCAGGGCGAGCACAAAATTCAGCGCGGCTTTACGCCCATTAAAACCTGCTCCAATCACTGGATCGCCGACGAACGACTGCGCGCGGCCATCGAGGATTTTACCGAGCGCGAACAGCCACAGATTGAAAGCTATATCGACAGCGCCTCTGACTACCTGCCTTTCAGGCAGCCGAGATCACCAGACTGAGCTTTTGCCAAACCAGGATACGGTTGTTGGCGGGCATGGCGAAGTCGTCCTGCAGGCGGTAGCCCGCGTTGCGAGCCAGCCCGTCCACTGCCTCGAAGTCGCGAATGGCGCTGTCCGGACTCTGCTGCGCCAACCACTGGTCAAAGCGCGCGTTACTGTCACTGGTGTACTCGCCGCCATAGTTGAAAGGGCCATAGATCACCAGCAGATTGCCGCTGCGAGCGTGCTCGGCCAACCACTCAAACAATAACTCAACGGCAGACCAGGCCATGATATGCAGGCTATTTGCTGTGAAGATGGCATCGCCAATCTGCAGGGACCAGGGCCGCTGGCGAACATCCAGGGCCTGCGGCGCAGCCAGGTTGGTGCCGTTGTAGTCCTCGCACCACTGCTGAACCCCGGGCAGGTTTTCTGCCAGGTCGCTGGGTTGCCAGTTTAGATGGGGTAACTGCTCAGCAAAGAAGCGCGCGTGTTGGCCGGTGCCACTGCCCAGTTCCAGCACTTCCCCGACATCAGCCAGTACTTCGACCAATATCTGCAGGATGGGTTGTTGGTTGTTGGCGCAGGCTTGTGAAAAGGGCCGCTGCACCGCACTCACGCCGTCTCGCGGGTAAACACCACCTCGCGGGCACTAGATTCAGCTTTGTTGTAGCGATAACCGTCCTTTCTAAACTTCTTGAGGCCGGCGACGTCCTGCAGGCGTTTATCCAGGATATAACGCATCATTTGGCCCCGCGCCTTCTTGGCAAAGAAGCTGATCACCTTGTATTTACCGTTTTTCAGGTCTTTGAACACCGGTGTGACAATATCGGCGTTAAGCGACCTGGGCTTAACGGCCCTGAAATATTCGTTGGAAGCGAGGTTGACCAGCAGCTCCGCCTCGATCGATTTCAGCTGGGCGTTCAGTCTGTCCGTGATCTCCTCGCCCCAGAATTCATAGAGATTTTTGCCGCCGCTATTGGCAAACTTCAAACCCATTTCCAGCCGGTAGGGCTGCATCAGGTCGAGGGGTCGCAAAACACCGTAGAGGCCGGAAAGAATACGCAAGTGCTTCTGTGCATAATCAAAATCCGCCGCCTTCATGCTATCGGCATCCAAGCCGGTGTACACATCTCCCTTGAACGCCAGGATAGACTGCTTGGCATTGTCCCGGGTAAACGGCTCACCCCAGTTCATGAAGCGCTCATGATTGAGTTGAGCCAGCTTCTCACTCACCCCCATCAACTTCTGGATCCCTTCCGGGTTCAGCTGGCGGGCATTGGCCACCAACTGCCTCGATTGTGCCAACAGCTGGGGCTGTGTGGTTTTACGGGTGACCGGCGCGGAAACATAGTCCAGGGTCTTGGCCGGTGAGATGACAATCAACATAATCAGAATATTCCAGGTTCGGTTAATTTCAGCAAGCTGCGGTTGGGTAGCAAAGGTATCGCCGCGCTATAATACTCCCCTCAACAATAATCAAAAAGACAACAACTAACCATGTCCTTCCTGCGGGCCCTGATCCGTATCATCGATCGCTACACAGAGCGCTGCGGCAACCTGCTGGCCTGGCTGTGCCTGGCCATGACCCTGGTCACCTGCGGCGTGGTATTTCTGCGCTACGGTTTTGGCATCGGCTCGGTGGCTAGTCAGGAATCGGTGACCTACATGCATGCCTCGCTGTTCATGCTGGCCGCCGCATTCACCCTCAAACGGGGCGGCCATGTGCGGGTAGACATTTTTTATCGGACATTCTCCCCGCGGACTCAGGCCTGGATCAACAGCATTGGTGCGATTGTGTTCCTGCTGCCTTTCTGTGCCTTTGTGATCGGTGCCAGCTGGCAGTTTGTCGGCGACGCCTGGGCCATCCGCGAGGCCTCTGCTGAGCCCGGCGGCATCCCGGCAATCTACCTGCTGAAAACGCTGATTCCCCTGCTGGCCGTGAACCTGGGCCTGCAAGGGTTCGCCGAACTGCTGCGCAATGCGCTGTTCCTTGTCCAGGAACATGAGCAGGAGCAGGGCTAGTGGAAGCACTTAACTACACCTCCCTCTATCTGTTTTTCGCCGTGTGCCTCCTGTTGATGCTGGGCTATCCCGTGGCCTTTACCCTGGCCGGCACCGCCCTGCTGTTCGCCGGCGGCGGTATTTTGTTCGGCCACTTTGATCCGTCTTTCCTGGCTGCGTTACCCGGTCGCCTATTCGGCACCATGACCAATACCACGCTGATCGCAGTGCCCCTGTTCATCATGATGGGCGTGGTACTGGAGAAATCCCGCATCGCCGAGGAGTTGCTGGAAAATATGGCGCGGGTGTTTGCCGGTCTGCGCGGCGGACTCGGCATCTCCGTGGTGGTAGTTGGCGCCATGCTGGCGGCCAGTACCGGCATTGTCGGTGCCACCGTGGTCACCATGGGACTGATGTCACTGCCCAGTATGCTCAAGCGAGGTTACGACCCCGCCCTGGCCACTGGCACAATCGCCGCTACCGGCACCCTCGGGCAGATTATTCCCCCTTCGATTGCCCTGGTACTGCTGGGCGATATCCTCTCCAGTGCCTATCAACAGGCGCAGCTGAAGATGAATATCTTTAATCCGAAAACCGTGTCCGTGGGGGATCTGTTTATCGGCGCGCTTATTCCCGGTCTGTTACTGGTCGCGCTGTACATCCTCTATATCTCGGCTCACGCTTGGCTCAAACCCAGTGCCGCACCCGCAGTGGAAGACCATGAGAGCATATCCGCAGCCGAGTTGTTGCGCGGCCTGATACCTCCGCTAACGCTGATTGCCGCGGTGCTCGGCTCCATCCTCAGCGGCGCTGCCACACCCACCGAGGCGGCCGGGGTGGGCTCCCTTGGTGCTCTCATCCTGGCGACAACCAAACGCCAACTGAACTGGCAGAGAATGAAGGAGATTGTTCTCAATACCACCGAGGTCACCTGCATGGTCTTTATGATCCTGATTGGGGCCGCATTGTTCTCGCTGGTATTTCGTGGTTTTGGCGGAGAGGAATTGATCCAACACTACTTTGACGACATGCCTGGCGGAGCCATGGGCGCCACCCTGGTAGTGATGCTGGTGATGTTCCTGTTGGGCTTTATTCTGGATTTTATTGAAATAACCTTCGTGGTGGTGCCTATTGTCGGCCCTATCCTGCTGGCCATGGGCATCGACCCGGTGTGGTTGGGCATTATGATCGCCATCAACCTGCAGACCTCGTTCCTGACGCCGCCGTTTGGTTTTGCCCTGTTTTATCTGCGCGGCGTCGCCCCCGCCGAGGTACCTACAGGCGCTATCTACCGCGGCGTTATTCCCTTTATAATCATCCAGCTGCTGGTACTGGGCCTGCTGGTCATCTGGCCTGAACTGGCCACTTCATTGCCTGCAGCACTCAAGAACTGATGCCCTGACGCATTAAGAGAAGCGCTATGAACGACATCGACAGCACGCCGCTCCCCCAGGGCGACCTCGCCCTGCAAACCGTTGCCATGCCCCGGGACACCAATGCCAGTGGTGATATCTTCGGCGGCTGGCTGTTATCACAAATGGACCTGGCCGGTGGCATCGCCGCCGCCGATATTGCCCACGGCCGGGTCGCAACCGTGGCCGTGAATGCCATGGTATTTCTGACCCCGGTTCACATGGGCGCGGTGGTCACCTGTTATACCGACATTCTCGAGGTCGGCCGCAGCTCCGTGCGCGTGGTGGTCGAGGTTTGGATCAATTCCAAGCACGACGGCGAACCCCTCAAAGTCACCGAGGGGGAGTTTGTGTTCGTCGCCATTGATGAGAACGGACGCACCCGTGCGTTTGGAAACTAAGCGGCGCCATCCTGGGGCGTCACCAGCGTTCCTGGCCGGGCGCCAGTAGCAGCACCATCGACAAACGTTGTTTGCCCGTTCACCAGGGTCAGCCGCACGGGTGCCGGATCGCGGGTCCAACGCCAGGTCGTTCCCCCTTTGCCATCGGGCACATCGAACACCTTGTACTTGTCGCGATGCTCTATCTCGTCGAGGGAGAACACGGTGATGTCAGCCCGTTTGCCAGCCTGGATGAAACCGCGATCGGTAAATCCAAAATGTTCTGCCAGTTTGCCGGTCTGTGATCTGACCGCCTCTTCTATCGATAGTTTACCCGCCCGCACATAGTCGGTGTATAGCAGCAAGTTATCACCCGCTCCACAAAACAACTGGCCGTGGGCCCCGCTATCATTGATGTTGCCCACGGCGTACGGATCGCGTGTCAGCCGTACCACCATGTCGTCGTCTTTTTCCCAGGGCGGCATCGTCACCGTGGACGACAAGCCATTGTTGATAAACCACTGCGCCAGCGCGTCAGAGGGATGCACGCCCAGCTCTTCTGCGTACTCACCCAGGGTAATACCCATGGGGCCAGCTTCATTCTCGGAGTTGTCCAGCAGCATGGGTTGTGGCTTGCGAAAGAATGCCGTTTCCAAGGATTCGTGGTCCCAGGAATGGCGCGCTCGCTGCCGCCAATCGGGGTCGGCCAACAGCGCCAGCTTCTGCGCATCGGTTTCCGCGGTAACCACCTTGTGCCAGACGTACTCGTTGGATTGAGCGAACAACAGTGATTGCCGGATGCTGGCGGTAACGGTTACCGGCACGTGGGCATAGCCGGTCCAGAAATCGCGGCCTTCCCCAACAAAGCGCTCGTGCAAATCCACCAGCGGCTGTTGGATACCGAAATCTTTTTGCCACTGTAAGGTGGGCACACCAGCCCACTGCAGGCGGATGTTCATGCCCTCCGTCAGCCGGGCAAATCGCTCCATGGTTTCGCCGGCTGTAAAGCGCATCAGGCTGTCTATCACCACCTGTACCGTGGTCCGGGGATGCTTTTCAACCACCTTAAACAGCGCCGTCAACTCCGCGTCATTGGCCAGCATGGAAGGAATTGGCCGGTCTTCACCGTCGTGATCCAGGAAGTTGGTCGACATACCCAGCGCACCCGCAGCCAGCGCATCTTCGAGCAATTCAGCGATCCGCTCGATCTCTGCCGCGGTGGCGGCCCGCTCCCAGGCCTCCATGCCCATCACGGCCAGGCGCAGGGCGATATGCCCGACGAAGGTGCCGTAATTCGCCGGTACCTCACATTGGTTGATCATCGACTCTTTGTATTCCGACCAGGTGCGCCAATTCCACGGCAGCTTACTGAAAAAAGGCTCGGTGGGAATATCCTCAAAGAAAGAGAATATCTTGACCACCTCGCTGCGTACCTCGGGGTCGTCGTGCACCGGTGCCAGGGCAAAACCGCAGTTGCCCATTATCACCGTGGTAACACCACAGCCCGGCAAGGGATCCAGGTCAGGCTGCCACCACATGGTGCCGTCAAAATGAGTGTGGCTTTCGATCAGGCCCGGAGTCACATAACAACCACTGGCATCAAATACCTGCTCAGCCTTTGCCTCCGGCAGGTCTACCCCCACCTCAACAATCAAACCGTCGCAAACTCTCACATCGGCGACCCTGGCTACCGCACCACTGCCATCAACCACGGTGCCGCCTCGTATCAGCATACTGTCTGCCGCCATTATTCGTCTCCAGTCCTTAAATTGCGGGTGTTGATATAAGCCTGCTCAGAGATGCGATGGTACGCCTCCACGTCATCGAGAAATGTCCTGAACGACGCGTAGACTTTCGCCGTCATGGGATCGCTTGCTGCCATTTCCGCATAAACCTGGTGCGCCGATTCCTGTAGTTTCCTCAACACATCGTCGGGAAACTTGCGCAACTGCACCCCGTGCTCCTCAATCAGCGATTGCAGCGCCGCGTTGTTGCGGGCGGTGTACTCATCGAGCATGTCCTGGTTCACTGCCCGGGTCGCATATTTCACTATCGCCTGCAGGTCGGCGGGTAAGCTCTCGTAGGCGCTCCTATTAACCGTAAATTCCAGCATGGAACCCGGTTCATGCCAGCCAGGGTAGTAGTAATACTTGGCCACTTCATGCAGTCCCAGGGCCCGGTCGTTATAGGGGCCGACCCACTCGGTGGCGTCAATCACCCCGGTTTGCAGTGAGGTATAGAGCTCCCCCCCGGGCAATACCACGGCGGTGCCCCCGGCCCGGTTGAGTATTTCACCACCAATGCCAGGCATACGCATTTTGAGGCCCCTCAGATCATCGACCGAGTTTATTTCCTTGTTGAACCAGCCACCCATTTGCACTCCGGAGTTGCCGCCGGGAAAAGGAATTAGATTGAAGGGCTCATAGGCCTCTCGCCACAGCGCCAGGCCGTCGCCATAGTGCATCCAGGCGTTGATTTCCTGGGCGGTAAAGCCGAACGGTACCGAGGTAAAAAATACACTGGCGGGAATTTTGCCGGTCCAGTAGTAGGCGCCACCATGGCCCATCTCCGCTACACCCTGGGACACCGCATCGAAGACGCCGAAGGCCGGCACGATCTCACCAGCGCCATAGACGCGCACTTGCAGTCGACCGTCGCTCATTTCATCGACCATGCGGGCAAAGTTTTCCGGTCCCAGTCCCAGGCCGGGAAAATTCTTGGGCCAGGTGGTCACCATCTTCCAACGAAACTGCTCGCCCTCGGTCACAGCCGACCGCTGTGCTTGAGTGGCCGAATTGACGCCAGCCCGCTCCAATACCCACAACGCGGCGACCAGCATCAGAGCGGCGAGTAAGCCGAGAATAATCAGCGGGGTGAAGCGGGATTCAAATCGAGACACGGCCATTATTATTAGTCCTGTTGGAGGTGGCAGCGGGTATCAGGGGGTCTACATTAACTGCAAATTGGCATACTGCAAAACCAGCCACTTGCTGCCTTCGTCATCAAAGTTAACTTCCACCCGCGCGCTGCTGCCCCGGCCCTCGAAATTCAGCACCACACCCTCTCCAAACACCTGGTGATATACGCGCTGGCCCAGGCTGATGTCGGTGTCCGGCACCTCACTGGGAGCAAAGCTGACCGGGCGGGATATGGTGGTATGCAGGCGCACTTCCTGCAACAGCTCCGGGGGAATTTCACGGATGAAACGCGAGGGGGCATTGAAGGTTTCATTGCCATGCATGCGCCGGGTTTCAGCGTAACTTATGATCAATTGCTGCATGGCGCGGGTAATACCCACGTAACAGAGCCGCCGTTCTTCCTCCAGGCGCCCGGGTTCTTCCAGTGACATACGGTGCGGAAACAAGTTCTCCTCCACCCCCGCCATGAAGACCAACGGAAACTCGAGACCTTTGGCGGAGTGCAGGGTCATTAATTGCACACTGTCTTCGTGTTCGTCGGCCTGGGCCTCACCGGCATCGAGCGCTGCGTTGTCGAGAAATTCCTGCAGCGGCGACAGCTCGTCGTCCTCGCCCTCGAACTGCTTGCCAGCGGTCACCAGTTCTTCCAGGTTTTCCACCCGGGCCTGGCCGCGTTCGCCCTTTTCCTTCTTGTGCATTTCGATCAAGCCAGCCTGCTCAATCACGTGGTCGATCAACTCGTCCAGGGCCAGCTCATCGGTGGCGGAGTCCAGTTCATTGATACACACGCGGAAACCCTCCAGTGCGGATAGGGCGCGGGCGGGCAGCAGTTTTTCTTCCGCGATAACGGCGACGGACTGCCACAGGGGCAATTCCCGCTCCCGCGCCACCTCGCGCAACTTGTCGACGGTTTTGCCACCAATGCCACGGGGCGGTGTGTTAATGACCCGCTCCACCGCCGCGTCATCGCCGCGACTCACCATCAGCCGTAGATAAGCCAGGGCGTTGCGGATTTCCAGCCGCTCGTAGAAGCGCTGGCCGCCGTAGATGCGGTAGGGCATACCGGCACGAATCAGGGCCTCTTCCAGTACCCGCGACTGGGCATTGGAGCGATACAAAATAGCACTGTCGCTGCGCTGCTCACCTTCATTCACCCACTGCTCGATACGCTCGACAATAAAGCGCGCCTCGTCCTGCTCATTAAAGCCGGCATACAAGGTGATGGGATCACCCTGCTCGCCGGCGGTCCACAATTCCTTGCCGAGGCGACCAAAGTTATGGGATATGAGCGCATTGGCTGCTTCCAGGATATTGGCGGTGGAGCGGTAATTTTGCTCCAGCCGAACCGTGCGGGCGGGAGCGAAATCATCGCCAAAGCGCTGGATATTTTCAATCTTGGCCCCGCGCCAACCATAGATTGACTGGTCGTCATCACCCACCGCTACAATGGGCATGTTTGGCCCGGCCAAC
Source organism: Halieaceae bacterium (assembly GCA_965237855.1). GTDB lineage: Bacteria > Pseudomonadota > Gammaproteobacteria > Pseudomonadales > Halieaceae > CBDEGK01. The sequence goes on from CBDEGK010000003.1 coordinate 510,375, forward strand.
ACCCGCAGCCAGGCATATTGAATAGTGTTGGTGTCCTGGAATTCATCCACCAGGATATGACGGAACCGGCCCTGGTAATGGGCTAGTAACTCCGGATTTTTCAACCACAGCTCATGGGCGCGCAGCAGCAATTCAGCAAAATCCACAAGCCCACCCCGATCACAGGCGATTTCGTAGGCACGGTACACACGGTGCATGGTCTGCTGATAAATGTCGTCGCCCGCGGGTTGCAGATGGTCGGCGCGCAGGCCTTCATCTTTCTGGCCATTGATAAACCACTGGGCCTGGCGGGGCGGCCAGCGGCTGTCATCGAGCTCCAACTCACGGCAAATGCGTTTGACCAGGCGTAATTGATCGTCGGCATCCAGTATCTGGAAATTCTGTGGTAGGCCAGCCTCCTGCCAGTGGGCCTTCAGTAGTCGGTGCGCCAGGCCGTGAAACGTGCCCACCCACATGCCCTGGGTGCCGATTTCCAGCATCTCTTCAATACGCGAGCGCATTTCTCGGGCCGCCTTGTTGGTGAAGGTCACCGCCAGGATTGACCAGGGGGAATATCCTTCGGCCTTGATGAGCCACGCGATGCGGTGTACTAACACCCGGGTTTTACCACTGCCTGCACCGGCGAGAACCAACATGTTCTGGCTTTCGCAGGCTACGGCATCGCGTTGGGCATCATTGAGGGGGTCGAGAATTGCAGTTACATCCATCGACACATTCTATCCAATGCTGCCCCTCGCCCGCATTACCTTTTGCCATGGGGAGTGTATAAACTAGACCCGTGCAACAGCAGCAGCTTCTCAAACAGGTCAATTCCTGTCTCGACAGCTTGCGCCCCTCCGAGCGCAAGGTGGCGGACTATGTGCTGAGTAACAGTGAGCGGGTCATTCGCATGCGCATTGTTGACCTGGCCGCCGCCGCGCATGTGAGTGAGCCAACCGTGGTGCGTTTTTGTCGCGCCGTGGGTTGCGAGGGCTTCCAGGCCTTCAAAATGGCGCTGGCACAAACTGGCACCCAGGCGCCCAAGGTGGGTGCTTTTGACCTGAGCGAGTTGCACAATGCGCGGGAATACACTGCCAAGGTGTTTGAATCGACCATGGAGACCCTGGCGGCGGTAAAAAAATTCCATCGACAGCGAGGCCATCGAAGCAGCGGTCGAGGCCCTTTGTAGCGCGCGTCGGGTTGAATTCTATGGCTTTGGCGCCTCGAGCTCGGTGGCCATCGATGCCCAACACAAGTTTTTCCGCCTGCAAATCTCCAGCGCCGCGCACTCTGATCCTCACATCCAGGCCATGTCAGCGATGTCTTTGTCCAATGAAGACGTGGTGGTCGCCATCTCTCAGACCGGGCGCACCCGGGCGCTGTTAGAGGCCATGGCACTGGCGCGCGAAGCGGGAGCCCTCACCATCGGCCTGGCCCCCTCAGGGACACCGGTTGCAGCCCAGTGCAACCTGCCCATCCACATTGATGTGCAGCAAAACCTGGAAGAAAGCTACACCCCCCTACCCTCACGCATTGCCCACCTGGCGGTAATCGACGTGCTGGCAGCTGGCGTTTCCAAGATCAAAGGACCCAATGTGAACGACCACCTGCAACGAATCAACCGCGGCCTGCAATCATTGCGGACAGACCAATGAAAAAATACCTGGCTCTATGCATTATTCCCTTACTCAGCGCCTGTAGCGGTGATGACCACCGTCTGAGGATGCATGCCCCGGATAGCTTTCGTGCTGATCCCGAGCAAATGCAGGAAATTTTCGACCAGCAGACCCGCCTGGAAATTATCGACGCGGAGGTCGACCTGTCCCTCACCGCCACCGAGATGCTGGTGCAGAACCAGGCCGACCTGGCGCTGGTGGAAAACAGTGTGCCCTTTCAGACCGGTGTGCGGGCGATTCTGCCGGTATACAAGAGCGCGCTGCACCTGCTGATCAGGGACGACGTCGATATGTTGGCGAATGCTCAACCTCTGCGGGGCAAGGAGATCTACATTTCCGGCGGCTCCGTGACCGGCCATCGTTTCGTAGAGTTGGTCGCTTTCCGCATGGGCCTGTCCGACCATGACTATACGATTGCCGCGACTCTTACGCCGGGACAAACTGACGTCATCGTGCACTTCGGGCCGGTGGATACGGCGAACCAACGCTGGTTTGTCGAAGGATATCACCTGGAACCTCTCCGCGGCACAGATGGCGATTCAGCACTGGCGCCCGAGGCCATCGGTTACCTGATACCCCAGTTAAAGCCCTTCATTATACCGGCAGGTACCTACCACGTGCCCGGCGGTGATCGGAATATAACGACTGTTGCCGTAACCACGTTACTGGCCACCCGCAAGGGCGCATCGGTGAATGTCATCTACGGGCTCACCAAGGTATTGCTAGAGGAGAAGCCCCGGTTTGTGAAGATATCACCGGCACTTTTTTCGGGTATTAATGATTCCTTTGACCCGCTGGATCTCAACTTTCCCCTGCACCGTGGCACCCGCCGCTACCTGAACCGTGATGAACCTTCAACCATCGAGCGTTATGCCGAAACCATCAACATGCTGGTGTATGTCGCCTTTCTGTTATTGACCGGCGTGGTCGGGTTTACCCGCTATCGGGCCCGGCGCAAGAAGGACCGCATCGACACCTATTACGCCCGGGTATTGGATATCAGGCGCAGCGCGACGACTCAAGCGCGCGAGCAATGCCTGGCTGATCTAAGAAAATTGGAGGAAGAGGCCTTCGATGCACTGATTGCAGAAAAGCTCGCCGCTGACGAAAGCTTCCGCATTTTTATAGAATTGGCCAGCAGGACTGCCTCTGAAATCGAGAGCCACCCCTAGTTATTCTCTCGGTAGTAACTGCGTGTAGTGCTCCACCTCCGGGAATGGATCGTAGAAGTGATGTAGCAACGCCTTCCATTGTTGATACTCGGCGGAATTGCGAAAGCCCTCAGTGTGATCCTCCAGGACTCCCCAATTCACCAGCAGTAGATAGCGACTGGGGGTTTCGATGCAGTGCTGCAGCTGGTGGTTGATATAGCCTGGCATGCTCGAAATTATCGCCTGAGCATCGGCAAAGGCCGCTTCAAACTGGCTGGTCTGGCCGGGTTTAACATCCAGTATCGCCACTTCTAGAATCATGTCGTCAGTTCCCTTTTGCGCATTCGATTACCAACAGCGGCAGCAGGCGGCCGGGTACGCTGTCGGACTCTCGATGACCAATACTCTCCGCACCGGCGGCGCGATAAAAAGCCTCCGCATGGGGGTCGCTCTGAATTAGCAAACGGTTGCCGCCGCGCGCTGTAACAAGGTCACTGGCATGGCCCAGTAGTGTGCGGCCTATGCCACGACCCATATGTTCTGGTTCAACGAACAGCGCTTCCAGCTCGTATTCGGTGTCGGACATTTTGTCGAGGCTATAGAAGCCCGCCAACGTCGTTCCAGAGACTGCTACCACGTAATGCCGACGATCTGCCTTGATATCTGCGGCCGAAACCGTGAGCTCCTCCCGACACGCATCCATGAATGCCTGCGTGTAGCCCCAGTGGGCCTTCGATCTTTGCGTCAGGCGACTGAGGTCAGCTGCCTCGTCCTCCCTGGCGCAGCGCAAGTTGACCACAGCCGTCATAATTTGCCGATAGTTCGGCCTACTCCGCAAGGCATCAATCTAGCCGACTCAGCAACGTGATAAAGGCAACCTGGGTTACCGAAATCCAAACAACACCATGTCGCGCCAGGTAAAAGTAGTGCGAGTATCGGCGAACATTGCTGTCTTTAGATCCTGTGCCTCTGAGGTCTAGCTCCCAACGACGTAGAACTACCAGGAGATAGGAGAAAACAACGCCAATAAAGATGTTCCCAACGATCATCCAACCCGAAATCAGGTTGATTGACGAACGTGTCTCCGGATCGGCAACGGCAATGCCCAGGCCGGAGGCGCCCAGGAACACGATGGCGGCGATTGCATCGGAGTAGTTGACGATGCGATCAGCCAATGCGCGTGATTCCGCAGCTAAATTTTCCTCCAAGTCTTATCTCCTCATCATGGTAAACAGGGGTGGGCTACAAAAAGAGCGCTAAGCCGGGTGTAATCCTACTCGCCTTAAACCCAGGCCTCGCTCCAAACCAAACATCAAATTCATGTTTTCAATGCCAACCTGAGCGCCCCCCTTACCCACATTATCTAACGCCGAATAGACAACAATACGGTTACGTCGCTCATCGTAATCAAGGCCAATCTGGCAATAGTTGGTGCCACTAATGGCACTTACCCAGGGGTAAGAGCGATACTGCCAACTCGCTCCTTCTTCCTTCGGCCGGTCATAAATTTTGACAAATTCATCGTCGCGGTAGAATTCGCGATAGAGATCGAGCAGGTCTTCTCGTGTTGTTTTTTCTTTGGCGAAGGCGTGACAAATGTCCAGGATACCCCGCGTTATCGGCACATACACCGGGGAAAAATGTATCGGCACATTTTGCCCCGCTAACAATCCCAACTCTTGCTCCATTTCGTAGGTATGCCGATGATCGACCACATTGTAAGGCACGATGTTATTGCCGATTTCCGGATGGTGGGCCGGTGTCGCAAGCTCTGCCCCCGCACCGGTTGTGCCGGACAGGCCGTCCACCAAAATGTGTTCCAGGTCGATAAGCCCGTGTTTAACCAGCGGTGCCAGGCCAAGAATGGCGGCCGAGGAAAAACAACCCGGATTGGCAACAATACGGGCATTGGCTACTTCGCTGCCATGAAACTCCGTGATTCCATACACGGCTTCTTCAACCAGGTGCCAATGCGAGTGCACTTGCCCATAGACTCGCTCCCAAACTTCCCGGTCTTTAAGGCGAAAGGCAGAGCCAAGGTCAATGACCCGGGTACCCTGGTCAAGCAGTGTATCAATGGTCTTCAGTGTGGCAGACGTGGGTACTGTCAGAAATACCACATCGCAGGGTGTCACTTCCGCAGGGTGGATAAGGGGGAGGTCCAATCCAAACAGATTCGGATGATAGTCCGCCAACTGACCGCCTGATCGGCCCGTTAACCAGGCAATTTCCACACCCGGATGATCCAACAAGACCCGCAGCGCTTCTCCACCCATATAGCCAGTGGCACTTAAAACCCCAACCTTAATCATCTTCTCTTCTCTTCTTTGTGTTGCGTACTAATTCGATGGTGGCGGCCCTTCCTGAAACTTAACGATGTTATCCGGGAGCTCTTCCCAGCTTGCCTTGGAGCCAACATAAATGTGTCTGCCAATCTGTATGTCTGGGTCACCGTTTACACCCCCCAAAGCAACCTGGTAAACATCGCCATGATAAACCGTGCATAACGTAGACCCTCAGACTTTACAGAACTGGAGGCCAAATCCATGCTCTCCCACATAGGAGACCAGCAGGTCTTGACCTGAGAGCCAACTAAATTCCTTGGCCTCCACCAGTGCGGAAGCGGATGCTTGCGAGCTAAACGCTTTTCGGCAGCGTGAGCAATGGCAGGACGTCGCATCACCGAGTTCACCTTCAATTATGTACTTTATTTCACCGCAAAAGCACTCGCCGGTTATTGCCACATCGCCCTCCTGCGGGTAATCCACCTGGCCCAGTCGTAGCCGAGCAGAAAGTAGTTACCTGGCCCTGTATCGGGCAGCATCCAGTTTGTAATACAGTTGTACGTAGGGCTTGCCGTCAAGTTCCCTGTCTTCTTTATGTGAGAGGGTCGCGCCCAGCTTTTCAACCGCCCGACGCGAGCGCAGGTTAATTTCACCGACGTGAAACCACACCATACTGACTTGCGCGAAGGCGTGGTTCAACATCAGCGCTTTCATCTCTTGATTGGTTCCAGCTCCCCAATGCGTCCGCTGTAAAAAAGTATATCCTATTGCTATTTCTTGCAGCTGAGCATTCCATTCGTAGTAGCGAGAGGAGCCGACAATTCGGCCTGTCTCATTGTCCACCACGGCCAGCGCGCCACCGCTTGCCATGGCGCCCAAAAAGAAGCGCTCTTCAAAAATGCCTCGTTGATAGCGAGAAGAATCAGGATGCAGTTCCCAGATTTTCGGATCAGACGCGGCCTCATAAAGGGCCGAAAAGTCGCCACTACGCAGTGGGCGCAAAGTAATGCGCTTGCCTATTAAGACTGGCTGTATATCGATGTCTCTCTCAACGAACAAGGCCACAGAGCTCCTCTGGCTGGTGAAGAATACGAAAGGCGATGCCCCGGAAAGCTCCTGGTAGCTGCCAAACCCCCAAAGCACACCTGCTGCACTCAGGCCATTGGCGTGCGCGGACAAAAATATCCACGGGCCGGCCTCCAGATCTCTCTTCCTATGCCTCCCGCTCGACACGCCAGGGAGGATTCAGACGATTTTCGCCAGCCCAATACAGCTTGATCTTATTGCCGGACGGATCATACAGAATCGCTTCGCGCCACAAATGACCCATATCCGTCGGCTCTTGCTCAAATTTAATGCCCTTCGTCTTTAACCCGGATACAAGTGCATCTAGATTTTCGTGCTCAAAATAGATGACCGAGGCATTTACCACGCCACCTCCAGCTAAACTGAGCGAGAAAGTTGATGTACCCTCAGTACATTCAAAGCGGGCATAGTGCGGCGTATCAACGATCTGAAGGAAGCCCATTCTGCGATAGAACGCCGTGGCTTGCTCCATATCATTGACCGGCAATGTAACCTGATTCAGGTTCACCTAGTGGATTCCCGACTGCCAGCAACGAAGGGACGCGCGTTGATGAGCGTGCTATGTGTTGATTACTACAGCGGGACGACTTTATTAGCACACGGCCCTTTTTGGCCCTGGCCAACTTCAAACTCTACTGCTTGACCATCATTTAGTGTTGCAAAGCCACCACCACTTTGTATTTCTGAATGATGAACAAAAAGGTCCTTGCCGGCATCTTCTGGGGTTATGAAACCAAAGCCTTTATCCGGATTGAACCACTTCACTGTACCTTTACTCATTGTCTTTACTCATATTGTTGGTGAAAGCTAATAATTTGCACCCGAATTCACCGGTTCGAATACAAAACGATATGATTATAGCAACGACAAGGGAGCAAGCGGGGTTTCTGTCTCCCTGCGGCGGTTAGGCATCGTTGGATTTCAAAATGTAGAACTCGTAACCATAATATGCTGAATACTCTTTATACAGATCGATCTCTATCATTGCTTCATCTAGTTGCTCAATCGCGGCACTATTGCCAGCGTATTTGTCTTTCAGACTATCAATTTTACGCTCCAGCGGAATGTAATAGTCAGTAAACCAGGCAGATTCCGGGAGTGTGAAGTGTGCTTCTATGTCAAATCCACAGCCCCTGGCAATATCAAGATTTTCTTCAACGGTCTTCATGCCTGGATAAGCGCTACCCCAAAACTTCACCACGTCTTCGGGGGCACCACCCTCGATCCAAGATAACTCAGTGACTGCCATTACTCCCCCGGGTTTCAGTACCCGACGCCAACCAGTTAATCCTTCTTGAAAGCCTATTATGAAGATGGCTCCCTCAGCCCAGACGATATCAAAGGCGTCGTCTTCATAATGTAGGTCAAACATATTGGCTATTTCACAGGTGATGTTTGTAGCCCCTTCGTCTTCAATCTTCTTGCGCAGGGCATTAAGGTATTCTTCGTTAACATCGGTCGCTGTAATTCTGCCACCAGCCTTTTCGAGCAATGTAGAAAGCTCCAAGGATTGAATTCCCGGCCCACAACCAACATCGAGCAGGCTGGTAGCGTGAGGCATCTTGGAAATTTTTGAGAAGGCTTCTCTCGTTGATGAATTACAACCCGGCCCTTCGCGGGTGAGACCACTATGTATCTCGAAAAATAGTTCCACTAGTTAGTATCCTCTACGTTGTTTGCGCGTCCCAGGCCAAACTTTCCCACGGCCAAAATCATGGCCTTGTTATGGGTCTGCACTAAATGCCGGAACCATAACAACCGACCCACTGTTACTCAATTGTTCGATGCGAGCGGCTTTAAGCGGCGCGTACTCCCTCGAGTTGTACCAACTGGTGGCCGCCTCTGCGCTGGAAAATTTGACGACCACAGTCCAGTTTCCTGGCCATTCGCCCTCCAAGACCACTGCATCAGCACTCCCCACCAGAACTTCAGCCCCGGCTTTAACAAACTGGTTGAGTACGAGGACGCCGTATTCCTCCATGTAAACCTGGTGATCCTTTACGTCGATTTGTGCCATTACATAGACTGGTTGAGTCATAGCCTGCCCTCTTGAATCAAATTGTCAGAAAATATTTCACTGCATGTGTGGGCGATAGTGCATAACGCCAGCCGCAATAGCGAGTGGCAATGCCGCGAGTCCGGCGATGCCGATCGAGAATTCTATGATGTGGCCAAGACTATCGAGCTCTGGGTTCATGCCTCGCTCTCTATTCTTCTTTTTTGGGTCTGCTCCAGCCTTTGATATTGCGCTGTTTGCTGCGGCTTACGGCCAGTTCATCCTTGCCCACTGTTTTGCTGATGGTAGAACCGGCACCGACAAAGCCGCCCGCTTCCACCTCCACGGGCGCTACCAGGGTTGAGTTGGAACCGATGAACACATCATCGCCAATGGTGGTTTTGTGCTTGTTGGCGCCGTCGTAGTTGCAGGTGATGGTACCGGCGCCAATGTTCACGCCGCTGCCAATCTCGCTATCGCCCACGTAGCTGAGGTGGTTGATCTTGCTGCCTTCGCCAATGTCGGCTTTCTTGGTTTCGACGAAATTGCCTATTTTGGCTCCTGCGGCCAGGTTGGTGCCAGGACGCAATCTCGCGTAGGGTCCGATCTCACAATCCTCGGCCGCCGTAACTTCTTCCAGGTGAGAAAAGGCTTTGACGATGACAGCATTGCCGAGAGTCACGTCTTTGAGTACGCAGTTGGGGCCAATGGTCACGTTGTCGCCAAGCGTGACTTGGCCTTCAAACACCGCATTGATATCGATAAACACGTTACTGCCCACGCTGAGCTCACCGCGAATATCGATGCGCCTGGCGTCGGCCAGGGTGGTGCCATTTTGCATTAGCTCTGTGGCCTGTCGCAATTGGTGTTCGCGCTCCACCTGGTTCAGCTCTGCTTTGTCATTCACGCCCAGCACCTCTATCTCGGTTTCTGCCTGCACGGTGGCTACCGCAGTACCCTCTGCCAACGCCAAGGGTAGTACATCGGGCAGGTAGTATTCCTGTTGATTGTTGTCGTTGTTAACCCGCGGCAGCCACTGCTTGAGTTGTTCGGCTGCGGCTGCAATCACCCCGGAGTTAATCTCGTTAATCTGTTGTTGCTGCTCGTCAGCATCTTTGTGTTCGACCACGGCAACAAACTCCCCCGCACCATTGCGCACAATGCGACCCAGGGTTTTTGGGTCTGTCAGTATGGCCGTTAGTAGCGCTGGCCGGGGTTGTGTCAGTAATTGTTGCAGGCTCTGGGCTGTTACCAGCGGCGCATCACCCATCAATACCAGCACATCAGCATCGTCGGCCACATGGGGCAATACCTGTTGTACTGCGTGCCCAGTGCCGAGTTGTTCTGCTTGTACCACCCAGTTCACCCCGGGCTGCGCGAGTTGTTGTCGAATAAGCTCCGCGCCGTGGCCTACCACAACATGGCAGGTAGTTGGTGTGAGAGATTGGGCGGTGTCGATAATATGCTGCAGCATGGGCTGGCCCCCCACCGGGTGCAACACCTTGGGAAAGTCAGATTTCATGCGGGTGCCCTGTCCCGCCGCTAAGATAATAACTTCCAGTGACATGGGCTTATTAGTCGGCCAGGTCTTCCACCAACTCAAATCGCTCGCACACCAGCATCATCTCGGGGTCAAAACCACCGTTGCGTTCGAAGTAGCCTTGATGATCCTGCTGCCAACCCTCCAGGGTGTCGTTCTCCCCTTCCGCCAGCGCGAAGTCTTCTTCCACGTCACAGAAACGCTTGAGTTCCAGCGACACGGTCTTCAGCACCAGCGCTGGACCGCTGCCCCAGTTCAAGGCAATGTCGCAGCGTGCCAGGGCCGGCATGGCTTCGTGGCCCTGCTCAAAGTCTCGTAGAGCGCCGCAGGTGGCGGTTTTCTTGCCACTGCGCACCAGCGCAATCAGTTCATCGCTCAATTCCTGGCTGTCACCGAAGTAGAAGGTATCGGCGCCGGGATAGCGTTGCAGTAATTCAATAAGGTCAGCCATGGGGGTATTAAAGCGCACTATCTTAGAAACAACAACGCAGCGAACGGTGGCCCGAACGCTGCGTTTGAGAACCCCATGTTGAAGGGGGCTGCTGCGGTAACTTACTTGCCGGCTTTGCGGCGAATCTTTTGAATGGTGGCCAATTGTGCGGCGGCTTCGGCCAGCTGCGATGAGGCGCGTCCGTAGTCAAACTCACCGGACTGATTAGCCAGTGCTTGCTCTGCCGCCCGCCGTGCTTCCTCGGCAGCTGCCTCATCCACATCATCAGCGCGTATCGCGGTATCAGCCAGAATCGACACGACACCGGGCTGCACTTCCAAAAAGCCCCCCGATACATAGTAAATTTCTTCGTCGCCGTCCTGCTTGATGATGCGTACGGGGCCGGGAACCAAGGCGGTCAGCAAGGGCGCGTGGCCATAGCTGATACCCAGTTCGCCGAGCGAGCCATTGGCGACCAGCATCTCCACCAGGCCGGAAAAAATCTCCTCCTCAGCGCTGACAAAATCGCAATGTATAGTCATAGACATGTATTTCGACCTCTAGTCAGAGACTTCTTACAGGGTTTTGGCTTTTTCTACGGCTTCTTCAATGCCGCCAACCATGTAGAACGCCTGCTCCGGCAGATCGTCATACTCCCCTGCCAGAATGCCCTGGAACCCGGCGATGGTGTCTTTCAATGACACGTACTTGCCCGGAGAACCGGTGAAAATTTCTGCCACGTGGAAAGGCTGCGACAAGAAGCGCTCAATCTTACGGGCCCGGCTTACGGTCTGCTTGTCTTCCTCAGACAGTTCATCCATACCCAGAATCGCTATGATGTCCTTGAGTTCCTTATAACGCTGCAGTACCGACTGTACGCCACGTGCTGTGTCGTAGTGCTCGCTGCCGATGATCAGCGGGTCGAGCTGACGCGAGGTAGAATCCAACGGGTCAACCGCCGGGTAAATACCTTTCGCGGCGATATCACGGCTCAGTACCACGGTAGAATCAAGGTGAGCAAAGGTGGTGGCCGGTGAGGGGTCTGTCAAGTCATCCGCCGGCACGTAGACCGCCTGGATAGAAGTGATTGAGCCGGTCTTGGTGGAGGTAATCCGCTCCTGCAGCTGGCCCATTTCCAGGGCCAGGGTCGGCTGGTAGCCCACCGCGGAGGGCATACGGCCCAGCAGTGCGGATACTTCGGTTCCCGCCAGGGTGTAGCGATAAATATTGTCGATGAACAACAACACGTCACGGCCTTCATCACGGAATTTTTCAGCCATGGTCAAACCGGTCAGTGCCACGCGCAGTCTGTTTCCAGGCGGCTCATTCATCTGGCCGTAAACCATGGCTACTTTAGAGTTGGAGAAGTTCTCTACATCAACAACCTTGGATTCCTGCATCTCGAAATAGAAGTCATTCCCTTCACGAGTACGCTCACCGACACCGGCGAACACAGACAAACCGGAGTGCTCGGTGGCGATGTTGTTGATCAATTCCATCATGTTGACGGTTTTGCCCACGCCGGCGCCGCCGAACAGGCCAACCTTTCCGCCTTTGGCGAAAGGACACACCAGGTCGATCACCTTAATGCCGGTTTCCAGCAGCTCATCAGAGGCCGCCAGTTCTTCATAGCTCGGCGCCTCGCGGTGAATCGCCATGCGCTCTTTCTCACCGATAGGGCCACACTCGTCAATCGGGTTGCCCAGCACGTCCATGATGCGTCCCAGGGTTTCCACACCAACCGGAACCGCGATGGGGGCGTTGGTGTTATCCACTGACAGGCCACGACTCACACCTTCTGACGAACCCATGGCAATGGTACGCACCACGCCATCGCCAAGCTGTTGCTGAACTTCAAGGGTCAGGTCTTTTTCGGGCACCTTCAGTGCATCGTATACCTGGGGCACGGCGTCGCGTGGAAATTCCACGTCAATAACCGCGCCAATAATTTGTACGATACGTCCGCTGCTCATGTTTGTATCCTCGTTAATTGCTGATTGCAGCGGCGCCGCTGACAATCTCAGAAAGTTCCTGGGTGATCGCTGACTGACGGGCCTTGTTGTATATCAACTGCAAGTCGTCAATCAGGTCGCCGGCATTGTCGGTAGCGTTCTTCATTGCCAGCATTCTCGATGCCTGCTCGCAGGCGCCATTTTCCACTACCGCCTGGTACACCTGCGACTCGATATAACGGGTCAGCAGGCCTTCCAGCAATTCTTTGGCATCGGGCTCGTAGATGTAGTCCCAATGGTGCTTCATGTCCGCATTGTCCTCTGGCTCGAGAGGTAATAACTGCTCTACCTGCGGGTTTTGCGTCATGGTGTTGATGAACTCGTTACTCACCAGGTACAGCTTGTCGATGGTGCCGTCGGCATAGGCGTCCAGCATCGACTTAACACCACCGATCAGATCGCCAATCGCTGGCGCTTCGCCAATATCGCGCACCGCAGCAATCACGTTGCCGCCATAGCTATTGAAAAAAGCCGCTGATTTGGCACCCACCAGTGACAGGTCAATCTCGATCCCTTCATCGTTCCAGGCCTTCATGGCCCTGATGGTGGCTTTGAACAAGTTGACGTTCAAACCACCACACAGGCCACGATCGGTCGACACGATGATGTAGCCCACGCGATTTACTTCTCGCTGCTGCATGAACATGTGCTTGTGCTCAGGGTTGGCGTTGGCAAGGTGGCCGACCACGGCGCGCATGCGGTTGGCGTAAGGCTTGCCCACCTGCATACGTTCCTGGGCGCGGCGCATCTTACTCGCGGCTACCATTTCCATCGCACTGGTGATCTTCTGAGTACTTTTAATACTCGAGATCTGGGTGCGAATTTCCTTTCCAGCTGCCATAGCTTGTTACCAGGTCTGCGTAGTCTTGAATTTCTCGATAGCGCCTTTAAAGGTCGCTTCGATTTCGTCGTTGTAATCGCCAGTTGCAACGATGTTCTTCATCACATCGCCGTGTTCGGCGTGCATGTAGGCCAACAATGCAGATTCAAAATCCAGAATCTTGTTAACTTCCACATCCTGCAACTGACCTTCGTTGGCTGCATAGAGCATTAGCCCCATCTCGGCGATACTCTGTGGTGTGTACTGGGTCTGCTTCATCAGCTCGGTAACCCGCTCGCCGTGATCCAGCTGGGCTTTGGTCGCGTCATCCAGATCCGAAGCAAACTGTGAGAATGCCGCCAATTCGCGATACTGCGCCAGGGCGGTGCGAATACCACCCGACAGCTTCTTAACAATCTTGGTCTGGGCTGCACCGCCGACACGCGATACGGAAATACCCGCATCCATGGCGGGGCGGTTACCGGCGTTAAACATATCCGCCTCGAGGAAGATCTGTCCGTCGGTAATCGAAATCACGTTGGTCGGCACGAAGGCAGACACGTCACCGGCCTGGGTTTCAATCACCGGCAGTGCTGTCAGAGAACCGGTTTTGCCCTTCACTTCACCGTTGGTGAACTCCTCAACGTAGGCCACGTTGACCCGCGCGGCACGCTCCAGCAAACGCGAGTGCAGATAGAACACGTCACCCGGATAAGCCTCACGGCCCGGTGGGCGCCTTAGCAGCAGTGAAATTTGGCGATAAGCCCAGGCCTGCTTGGTCAAATCATCATAAATAATCAAGGCGTCTTCACCGCGGTCGCGGTAATACTCACCCATGGTGCAGCCGGCAAACGGTGCCAGGTACTGCATGGCCGCCGGGTCAGAGGCGTTGGCGGCGACCACGATGGTGTGCTCCATGGCGCCGTGCTCTTCCAGCTTACGCACTACCGCGGCCACCGAAGAGGCCTTCTGGCCAATCGCCACGTAGACACACTTAATGCCGGTGCCCTTCTGGTTGATGATGGCGTCAACCGCAATCGCGGTTTTACCGATCTGGCGGTCTCCAATAATCAATTCGCGCTGGCCACGACCGATGGGAACCATCGCATCAATGGCTTTCAAACCAATCTGCACCGGCTGCTCGACTGACACTCGGGCAATTACACCCGGCGCAACCTTTTCCAGCGCGTCAGTCATGGTGGTAGTTACCGGACCCTTGCCATCAATCGGTGTACCCAGCGCGTCAACGACACGCCCCTGCAGCTCCGGACCCACCGGCACTTCCAGAATACGGCCGGTACAGCGACAAGTCTGGCCTTCTCTCAAGCCCAGGTAGTCACCCAGTATCACGGCGCCGACAGAATCGCGCTCCAGGTTCAAGGCCATACCATAAAGGCCGCCGTCAAATTCAATCATCTCGCCGTACATAACGTCGGTGAGACCGTGAATGCGGATAATACCGTCCGTCACCGAAACGATCGTGCCCTCATTGCGGGCTTCGCTGGTCACATCGAGCTGCTCGATGCGCTGCTTGATAATTTCGCTGATCTCAGATGGATTCAGTTGCTGCATGCTTGTTTCCTCAATGCCTATGTCCTAACGCGTTCAGAGTTCCAAACGCTCAGGAATTCATTGCCTCGGCCAGCTTGTTCAGCCGTCCGCGCACAGACCCGTCGATCACCAGATCGCCGGCTCGGATAAGAACGCCGCCCAATAGCTCTGTATCGACGACGGTGTCGATTTTGACGTCGCGTTCCAATTTCGTTTTCAGTACCTGGGTCAGGTTCTGCTGAGTTTGTTCCTCTACGTCAAAAGCAGAGAACAAGGTAACGTCTACGGTCTTCTCCTGGTTCGCCTTGTATTGATCAAACAGGCTGGAGATTTCCGGCATCAGACCCAAACGCTTATTACCCGCCAGAATATTGATAAAGTTCTGGCCCTGGCTATTGACCGCGTCCCCACATACGTCGATGAGGGTTTGCGCCTGCTGCTCAGCGGTGACGGATGGGTTGCCGAGTACCTGGCCCATGGTTTCGTCTTCAGTGACGGCTGCCGCCGTGGCCAGCTGTACCGACCAGGCCTGCAAATCGCTGCTATCTCGAGCAAACTCAAATGCTGCGCGGGCGTAGGGACGTGCCAATGTGCCTAATTCAGCCATTGTCCCGCCCTACAGCTCTGCGGCCAGTTTATCGACCAGCTCATTGTGCCGCTGCTGATCAATTTCTGCCGACAACACCTGCTCCGCACCTTTCAGTGCCAGGCTGGCGACCTGACCACGCAAATGTTCGCGGGCCCGGTTAAGCTCCTGCTCGATCTCAGCTTGAGCGGCTTCCTTCAAGCGATCACCCTCACTGCGGGCGGCGTCTTTTGCCTCATCCACAATCTGGGTGGCGCGCTTGTTCGCCGCGTCAATGATGCCGGATGCCTCTTCCTTGGCTTCCTTGAGACGCTCTACAGCTTTCTCCTGGGCCAGTTCAAGATCGTGGCCTGCACGATCAGCGGCGGCAAGGCCGTCGGCAATTTTCTCTGCACGTTCCGCCATGGCGGCCAGGATCGGCGGCCAGACATATTTCATGCAGAACAGTACAAATGCAGCAAAAGCTATCATTTGACCGAAAAGCGTAAGATTAATATTCACGCCTTGCTCCTCACAGAATACCTGTCATAAAAGTGTTGCCGCTGAAGGCAACACCAGAAAAAGTCGACACTTGTACTTAAGCAGCAACGACGAAGATCAGGTACATCGCGATACCCACACCAATAATGGGGATAGCGTCCACCAGGCCGGCGCCGAGGAAGAAGGTCACCTGCAGCTTGGGAGCCAGTTCAGGCTGACGCGCGGAACCTTCAATCAGCTTGCCACCGAGCAGACCAACGCCGATGGCGGCGCCCAGACCACCCAGACCCATCATGATGGCGGCAGCAACAAAGATTAATTCAGGCATGTTTTTCTCCTAGTTAAAACAACTGTAGTAATACAACAAAAGTAACGTTAAAAAATTAATGGTCCTCGTGGGCCATGCTCAAATACACGACCGTGAGAACCATAAAGATGAATGCTTGCAGGGTGATTATCAGAACATGGAAAATCGCCCACCCGATTTGCATCAAGCCCGCCGGCGCCAACCACATGGCACCAGCACTGTAGAGCGCGGCAATCAGGATAAAAATCATTTCGCCGGCATACATATTGCCGAACAGTCGCAGGCCCAGCGAGAACGGCTTGGCCAGCAAGCCCACCACTTCCATGAACAGGTTGATGGGAATGAAAATCGGGTGGTTAAACGGGTGCATGGTCAGTTCCTTGACGAAGCCGATGCCTTTGATCTTGACGGAGTAAAACAACATCAGGATAAACACACCCAGCGCCATACCCATGGTGATATTGGGATCGGTGGAAGGTACGATCTTTTGGTAACCCACGCCCATCAGGCCCAAGGTATAGGGAATCAGATCAACCGGGATCAGGTCCATCAGGTTCATCAGGAACACCCAGACGAAAATTGTCAACGCCATCGGGGCTACCAGGGGGTTACGACCATGGAAGGTATCTTTAACGGTGTTGTCGATAAACTCGACAATCATCTCAGCGACATTTACGAAACCGCTGGGTACACCGCTGCTGGCAGTCAGCGCTACTTTGCGAAACAACCAACAGAAAATCAGGCCGAGGCCGATAGACCAGGCCATGGAATCGACGTGAATAGCCATGAAACCCATGGCTGAAGCCTCGGCGCCACCGTGGGCCAGGGTCCACGTATCTTGTGTCAGTATATGCACTTCACCATGTTCCCCGACCCGCTCAAAACCAGCGGGCAGTTTTCCATAGGTAAGGTTTGTCAGGTGGTGAACGATGTATTCGGAAACCGTTTGACCTTCTGATGCCATGTTTTGCTAACTCTTGTCTTTCGATGCTGGTTGCCTGAGCAACAACCAGGATCCTGTTAGTTGAACGATCAACATTACGCCGTAACCGGCGAATACCGCCCCGCCCGAAATAGGTCGGACCAGGGCAAAAATCAGTGCAAAACCTGCCACTGCCAATAAAAACTTACCAATTTCACCAGCATAGCTGGCCTTGGCTATCCGCGACGCTGCTCGCGCACCGCGGTGTCGGAATACCTGCCAGGCAAAATACGCATGCGCCACTACTGCCACAATGCCACCTAGCGCCCACGAGTACGCCCGCACCGGCTCTGCCTGATAGAGCAGCAGACCCGCCAAAGCGCTAAGAATCACTAGTTGCGCAAGGGTAATGTAATGGACCGGGGGTCGATGTATTTTCGCGCCAGTCATAGGCCCAATACCAGCCTCGGAAGGCGCGCGGAATTATAGGGGTAAAGGCCCCCTACGGCAAGCCAAATGCAGCCTCGATACAGCGGCCAATATTTAGACCCATGGATCTTCTGGCCACTATATATAGTGGTTCGGGTGGTAGTGTTTACTTAATGTGCTTGAGAATACCATCCAACTCATCGAGTGAACTGTAGGGCAGCACCAGCTTGCCCTTACCTTTGGCGGAATGTTGTATCTGTACCCGGGTACCAAGCTTGGCGGAGAGCTCATCTTGCAACTGACGCACATTGGGGTCGAGGGTCTTGCTGGCTTTGGCGGGCTTGTTCTTCTGCGCGATGATGTGCCGCACCAGCGCCTCGGTTTGACGAACAGACAGGCCTTTCCCGACCACCGTTTTAGCCGCCGGTGGTTGCTCATCTTCAGGCAAACCCAGTAGTGCCCGGGCGTGGCCCATCTCCAGGTCGCCGTGCTCGAGCAGGCGCCGCACGTCGTCGCGCAAACCCATCAGGCGCAGCAGGTTAGTCACTGTGGTACGGCTTTTGCCTACCGCATCAGCCAATTGCTGCTGGGTTAATTCAAATTCTTGCTGCAGACGCTGTAACGCCATGGCTTCTTCGATGGGGTTGAGGTCTTCGCGCTGGATATTCTCGATCAGGGACATCGCCACCGCCGCTTCATCAGACACTTCCCTGAGTATGGCGGGAATCTTGTCCAAACCTGCTATTTGGCTGGCACGCCAGCGGCGCTCACCGGCGATAATTTCGTATTTGTCAGGGGAGATAGAACGCAGCACGATGGGCTGCAGCACGCCCTGGACGCGAATACTGGCGGCCAGTTCTTCCAGGGCTTCCTGGCCCATATCCCGGCGCGGCTGGTATTTGCCCCGCTGAATCAAATCTATTGGGACATCCCTGAGCTCGTGTTCTGAAGTGGCTCCCGCTGCGGCAGTACCGGCAGGAAGCTCTGTACGGGCACCTAACAGGGCATCAAGACCTCGACCTAAACCGCGTTTTTTAACTGACATGCTCGGGTCCTACGTTATCCTGCTGTTCCACTTGTTGCTTTAGTTGCAATTTATCTTCCTCGGCGCGACGAATCATTTCACCCGCCAGGGCCAGATACGCCTGCGCGCCCCTGGACTTGGGATCATATTGAAGCGCCGGCAGGCCAAAGCTGGGGGCCTCTGCCAGACGCACATTGCGGGGCACGACAGTACGGTACAGGCGATCGCCAAAATGCTGCTGCAACTGGGCGGAAACTTCATTGGTCAGGCTGTTGCGAGGGTCATACATGGTGCGCAGAATGCCCTCGACTTGCAACCGCGGGTTTACCGTTTCGCGAACCCTCTGCACGGTGTCGAGTAGCGCCGACAGCCCCTCCAGGGCGTAGTACTCACACTGCATGGTAATCAGTACACCGTCGGCGGCGATCAAGCCATTCAGGGTGAGCATGTTCAGCGACGGTGGACAATCTATGAGCACGTAGTCGTAGACCTGGATAACCGCAGCCAGCGCGTCTTGTAAGCGGCGCTCCTTGTGTTCCGAGTTCAGCAATTCAACCTCGGCCGCTGTTAATTCGCTATTTGAACCCACCACATCAAACCCGGCCTCCTCAGAGGTTTTGAGCACGCTGGCTATGGAGGCTCCATGTACCAGCACATCGTATACCGACATCGTAAGTTCGTACTTGTCGATACCGCTGCCCATGGTCGCATTACCCTGCGGATCCAGATCCACCAACAGCACACGTTTGCGAGTGGCGGCCAAGGATGCAGCGAGGTTGACGCAGGTGGTGGTTTTACCCACCCCACCTTTCTGGTTGGCGATTGCCAATATCCTGGCCAAGCTTACCCCCCTGTCTCCACGCTATTAGCGAGTCTTAATTCCACCAGGTGCCGCTGTTCATCCAGCCCTGGTACCTGTAATTCATGCACAGTAACCAACTCTACACCCGCTGGCAGCTGTGCTATTTCCAACTCCGGGTAGACACCCTTCATCGCCATAAAGCGGCCCTGTGGCTCCAGCAGGTGCCGACAACCAGCTACCATATCCGCAAGACTGGAAAACGCCCGCGACACTATGACTTCGAATTCGCCTTCAGCCTTAAAAGCTTCTACCCGGCTATTGAGGATAGTTATATTATCCAAGCCCAGTTCGGTTTTCACCTGAAAAAGGAAGCGAGTTTTTTTTCCGTTGCTGTCCAGCAGACAGAATTCCCGTTGCGGAAACACCAGCGCCAACGGAATACCGGGCAGTCCCGCACCGGTACCCACGTCGAGACAGTTGCCGGGAAAAGTCTTGAAAACCTCGACAATCGCCAGGCTATCGAACAGGTGACGTACAATCATTTGCTGGGGGTCGCGCACCGCGGTGAGGTTGTAGGCGCGATTCCAACGCTGCAACAACTCCAGGTAAGCCTGCAGGTCGTGGCGTAATTCCGGCTCCAAATCGAGACCAAACTCGGTTAGACCCCGTCGCAGTATAGAGTCCAATGCGCTCAGGCGATGCGACGCTCGAGCGCGCCCCGCTTCTTCAATTGGATCAGCAGCAAAGAGATGGCGGCGGGAGTAATGCCGGGAATACGGGCGGCGCGCGCCAGGGTCTCAGGCCTTGCTTCACTCAGTTTGTCCTTGACCTCGTTGGAGAGTCCTTCAATCACGTTGAAATCGAGATCGGCGGGCAACAAGGTATTTTCATAGCGGCGCAAACGTTCGATATCCTCGCGCTGGCGATCAATATAACCCGCATACTTGGCCTGTATCTCCACCTGTTCTGCCACCTGCGGATCGGCGTGAGCTTCACCTATCAGATTGGCAATCAGCGCATAATCCAGCTCTGGGCGTTTCAGTAAATCTGCCAGACTGTATTCACGCGTCAACGGCCTGGTCACTAGCGGCTCCAACCTCGTTGCGGCTTCGGATCCCGGCTGCACCCAGCTACTGGCCAGGCGACTTTCTTCAGCGCCAATGCCTTCAACCTTGGCCTGGAATCGAGCCCAGCGTTGATCGTCAACCAGGCCCAGCTCACGACCCTTGTCTGTCAGGCGCAGGTCGGCGTTATCTTCCCGCAGTAACAGGCGATATTCAGCGCGAGAAGTGAACATACGGTAGGGCTCGAGGGTGCCCATGGTAATCAGGTCATCGACTAACACACCGATATAAGCCTCGTCGCGGCGCGGACACCAGGCGTCTGCTCCCTGTATTTGCAGCGCTGCATTGGTACCAGCCAGCAAGCCCTGGGCGGCTGCCTCTTCATAACCGGTGGTGCCGTTGATCTGGCCGGCGAAATACAAGCCTTGTACCGCTTTGGTTTGCAGTGAGTACTGGAGGTCGCGGGGATCGAAGAAGTCATATTCAATAGCATAGCCGGGCCGCACAATATGTGCGGCTTCAAAGCCCTTGATCGAGTGCACCAGGCGCTGCTGAATATCGAACGGCAGGCTGGTGGAAATACCATTGGGATACAGTTCGTTGCTGGTCAGCCCCTCTGGTTCGACGAACACCTGGTGTGAGGACTTGTCAGCAAAGCGGTGAATTTTGTCTTCCACAGAGGGACAGTAACGGGGACCGGTGCCTTCGATAACCCCGGTATACATCGGCGAACGATCCAGACCCTCGCGGATAATATCGTGGGTTTTCTCGTTGGTGTGGGTAATCCAGCAGCAACGCTGCTCAGGATGCTCTGACACATCCCCCATAAATGACATCACCGGCAGTGGTTCGTCGCCCCACTGCTCTTCCATTAGATCGAAATTAACGGTGTTGGCGTCGATCCGCGGCGGTGTCCCGGTTTTCAATCGTGCGACCCTGAATGGCAACGCCCGCAAACGTTCAGCCAGGGCGATCGATGGGGGATCGCCGGCGCGCCCGCCACTGTGATTTTCCAGGCCAATATGAATCTTGCCGCCGAGAAAAGTGCCCGTTGTGAGCACCACGGCTGGAGCATAAAAATTGAGGCCCATTTGTGTGACCACGCCCTGCACTTGACCATTTTCAATGATCAGATCATCAACCGATTGTTGAAAAATGGATAGACCAGGATGATTTTCGAGCATCGAACGAATGGCATTTCGGTATAACACCCGGTCGGCCTGGGCACGGGTGGCTCTAACCGCTGGGCCCTTGCGGGAATTGAGAATACGAAATTGGATACCGGCCAGATCGGTCGCCTTCGCCATGGCGCCGCCGAGGGCATCAACTTCTTTGACCAGATGGCTCTTGCCGATACCACCGATCGCAGGATTGCAGGACATCTGGCCCAGGGTGTCGATGCTGTGTGTGATCAGCAAGGTATTACAACCCATGCGCGCAGCTGCCAGGCACGCTTCAGTACCGGCATGGCCGCCGCCAATCACGATAACGTCAAATGTCTGTTCAGCTTTCATTCTATTCAGTATCAAAAGAGGCGCGCATTATACGGCTTGAATCAACAGTGATCAAAAATCAAACAGCGACTATTTAACAATATAGATCTATATAGTTATGTGGATAGAGAGAAGATATTTATAGTTATTATTAAGGACTCCATTTTCTGTTGATAAGCGGGGAATATCCTTTTGTTTCATGGTGATACAGTAAGTATAACTGCGCCGGTAAGTACTGAATTAAGGCTGATTCTACTGTGGCTGAATTGGGGATAACCGGGCTTCACGCCAAGTTTTCTTATTTTCCCTCATATCATCCACTACCAGTTCAAGATTTTTCACCTCCTTATACACACGTTGCGTTAGACCTGAATTTGTTGTGGATAGCCTGTGCTTTACTTCGGTGTATGCAACCACTTCATCATATTGAGGATGAAGTGAACATTGCTGCGCCCGTCAGGATGTGCCAGTCCAATGCGCTTGCCGGTTTCACTGTTTATTTGCCCGGTAAGCCCCCCCGCCTCAGCCAGTACAATCAACCTGCCCTTGCCGTATTCCAGTGTGGCCCCTTGCAGCCAGTTATCGACCGGAATGTGGCGTGAGCTGTTGTCAATAGCGCCCGCCTTCAGCGGCAGGAACAGGTGGTGTCGCGAATCCAGGCTCAGCAGGGGCTGGGCCGTGGCGGGGGCCAGGAAGGCATGACCGAGGTAGGTAGTGACGACGCTGATGCCTTCTGTAATCTCGTGCTCGTGCAGGTTGTGCTCAGCGCGACTGAAACTGAGCTGACCCTGGTTGCTGCTCCGCGTTCTATCCAGGGCGTATCCGTTGTACAAGTGGAAGCCGAAGGAGCGGGCCAATTCATAGGCGGCACCGGGAAAGGGCTGATGATCTGCGATGAGAAGCAACGCGCCGCCAGCGGCAACCCATTGGTTCAAAGTTGCTATTTCGCGGCTATTGAAGGCCGATTTTGGCGGCCTCGACCAATCTTTGACGGAATCTGCCTGCAGCGCATTGGCGATAACCAGGATGTCTACGGCGTTGAGTGTGGCGGCATCACTCTCCCCGTCCAGAGCTGTGACCCGGTAGCCGTCTGCCAGTAGCAGACGGGCAAAGACCTGGAATCGCCCCGACGCGGTGTGGAAATTATGGTGGCCGGCATCTATCGCTACCCGTGGTCCGCTGGCAGCTGCGTAGTGGGGATGCTCGAGCTGGAAATTCAGTTGGGAATCAGCTTGCTGCTCGGCGTAGCTGGTCGCAACCAGTAGCGCGAGGATGACACCGAGATAGCGGTACATATTTACTTTCCTATGCAAAAACTGGAAAAAATTTCTCCCAATAAATCATCACTGCTGAATACCCCGGTTATTTCCCCGAGGTGATGCTGACAGAGCTTGAGGTCTTCAGCCAGTAGTTCGCCGGCGCCTGAGGCGGTTAGCTGATTCCTGCCGGTTACCAGGGCCGACGCGGCGCTGGCGAGGGCATCCAGGTGACGCCTGCGGGCACTGAATTGTCCCCCTTCTCCACTGGAATAACCGGCACACTGTTTGAGGTGTTGTTTAAGAATATCTATACCCGCCCCGGTCTTGGCAGACAGTTGTATCAACGTTCGCGAATCTTGTTGTTGTATAGAAGGTGCTGCTGCTATGAGGTCACACTTGTTATGAACCAGGCTGATAGGTGTCCCCGGGGGCAGGCGTTGCTCTATCAATGCTAGTGAGTCATCTTCCTCACCCGACTGATAGTGACTGGCGTCACTCACGACCAGTACATGATCGGCCGCTTCTATCTCCAGCCACGCGCGCCGAATGCCCTCCTGCTCTACCTCGCCAACGTTGTCCCTGAGACCCGCGGTATCTATTACATGTAGTGGAATCCCGTCAATTTGTATTTCCTGTCTCAATACGTCGCGAGTAGTACCTTCAATGGCTGTGACAATCGCTGTTTCCTGCCCGCTAAGGCTGTTGAGCAAGCTGGATTTGCCAACATTGGGTTTACCGGCGATAACCAGGTGAATACCCTCGCTGAGTAGCTGGCCCTGCCTGGCGGTGGCAGATACCTTCTGCAACTGTGCCAGGATGGCATCGAGCTTGTTGAGCACGCCCCCCTCGGCGAGGAAGTCGATTTCTTCCTCGGGAAAATCGATAGCAGCCTCGACGTAGACCCGCAGATCGATCACTTGCTGCAGTAGTTGATTTATGGCGACGGCAAATTGACCCTGCAGAGAGCGGTTGGCACTGCGAGCCGCGCTCTCCGTGGTGCTGTTAATCAAGTCGGCAATGGCTTCTGCCTGGGTCAGATCAATTTTGTTGTTCAGGTAGGCGCGTTCTGAGAACTCCCCAGCCCGGGCATGGCGCGCACCCAACTGAGTGCAGCGTCGCAGTAACATGTCGAGAACCACCGGGCCGCCATGAGCCTGTAGTTCGACGACGTCTTCACCGGTAAAAGAATGTGGATGGGGAAAATAGAGGGTCAGGCCGGTATCAATAATTTCTGCGGAGTCGGAGTTGCTATAGAAGCTGCCATAGTGCGCGTGGCGGGGTTTGAGATCCAGGCGGCAGATTTTTTGTGCAATGGCACGCGCCGATGACCCGGATAGTCTGACGATACCAATACCGCCGCGCCCCGGCGGCGTGGCCACCGCGGCGATTGTGTCTCCATCCAGGGTCATCTGTTCAGGCATGACCGCTAGTGTAGCTTGTGCATCAGTTGTTGGCTGCGGCCTTTTCGATTCGGTGTGTGATCACCCACTGTTGGGCGATGGATAACAGGTTGTTGGAAACCCAGTACAGTACCAGTCCAGCCGGAAACCAAAGAAAGAAAAAGGTGAATACGATAGGCATCCACTGCATCACCTTCGCCTGCATGGGGTCCGGTGGCGGTGGGTTGAGCCGTTGCTGGAACCACATACTACCGCCCATCAGCAGCGGCAGAATGAAATAGGGATCCATCGCCGACAGATCCTGTATCCAACCGTAAAAAGGCGCCTGCCGCAATTCAACACTCTCCATGAGAGTCCAGTACAGCGCGATAAACACCGGCATCTGCACCAGGATAGGAAGGCAGCCACCGAGGGGATTTATTTTCTCTTTCTTGTACAACTCCATCATGGCCTGGGACTGCTTTTGCTTGTCCTCGCTATAGCGCTCTTTGATATCCGCCATTTGCGGCTGCACCCGGCGCATATTGGCCATGGACTTATAGCTGGTCGCAGAAAGTTGGAAGAACAAGGCCTTGATGAGGACCGTCAGCAGGATAATAGACACACCCCAATTGCCCACAAAATCGAAAATATTGACCAACAACCAGAACAGGGGTTGGGCTATCCACCACAGCCAGCCGTAGTCAACACTGAGCTCCAGGTAGGGAGAAATTTCCTTGAGACGGTACTGGTCTTTGGGACCGGCATAAAAGCGGGCACCGGTGGTGCCGGTTTGCCCTGGGTCAACCACCAGCGCCGGGCTGGTAAATCCGCCGATGTTATAGCCAGAACGCGTAACGCGCGTGCTGTAGTTATGGGACTGTTCCGGGGCTGGTATCCAGGCGCTGACGAAATAGTGTTGGATCATGGCGATCCAGCCGCCGGGTAATTGCGCCTTGAAGGGCTCATCAGCCATATCGTCGAAATCGAACTTGGTGAAGTGTTTGTCCGGTTGTGTCACAGCGGTACCCAGAAATGGCACCACGCCGATGCCGCCGGAACTGCTAGCCGAGGGATCGCCGCTGCTGTCACGTTTGATTTGACCGAACAGGTTCGCCTGCCAGCGTTCTTCACTCTGGTTATGGACAAGATAATCCACGTCGATCAGGTAATCACCGGGCCGGAAAGT
The DNA here is from genome assembly GCA_965237855.1 of Halieaceae bacterium. Classification (GTDB taxonomy): domain Bacteria; phylum Pseudomonadota; class Gammaproteobacteria; order Pseudomonadales; family Halieaceae; genus CBDEGK01. The sequence goes on from CBDEGK010000003.1 coordinate 535,835, forward strand.
GAAGCGCTTGGTAATCAAGACGGCGCCCTGCCCCTGGTATGTCAGGTCCACTTGTAGTTTTTCCGCACCCGGGTGCAGTTGATAGCTGGATTGGGCGCTGGAGAGGGTGGCGCGCCCTTTGCTATCAATGCCATCTACACCAACCAGCCCGCTCTGGGCCACGTAGTAACGCTGTTCATCCCGTTGCAACAGCAGGAACGGATTGTCCGGGGTGTTAAGTTTCTGGTGGTAATCGGTGAGAGCGACGTGGACGATATCACCACCTGCCGGATCGATAAGCACCTGCAGAACATCAGTATCTATACGGATCAAATTTGCATTGAAAATAGGCGCATCGACAACAGCGGGCGTATCTTCGCGCTGTAGAACCGGCAGGTCTTCATCGGTGTCGCTATTGACTGGGTCGAATGGCAGATCGGGGGTAGTGGGCTTAGCTGGGGACGTAGCCATTGACCCAGTGCTGGCGCTGGGTTGTTCATTGCGCTGTTCCGAAAAAGCCACCCACTCTGTCAGTAACATGAAGGACAAAACAGCGATGGCGCCAATCAATAAAGTTCTTTGCAAATCCATATAGGTCTTCAGTTCGTGTGGTTGGAGGGTACCGGGTCGATACCGCCTTCGTGCCAGGGATGGCATTTGGAAATTCTTCGCAGTGCCAGGCCGGTGCCTTTTACCACGCCATGTTCTTCAATGGCTTGCTCGGCGTACTGGGAACAAGAGGGGTAAAAACGACAGTTGTGCCCCAGCAGTGGGCTCAACAGGTAGCGATACCAGCGAATCAAGGTGCCAATCAGGGTGCGCATAACTTGTCTGTCAGTGTCTGCCATTGCTGACGCAATATAGCTGAAAGCTCGCCGTTGTCGATACGGTCCAATCCGGGGCGAGCCAGCAAAATTACATCCATACAGGGACTCGATGGGGAGCTGGTGCGAGCGACCTCTCGGGCAACCCGTTTAATACGATTTCGATTTACAGCGAGACGAACGTGTTTTTTAGCTATGACCAGTCCGAGACGATGCGTTGTCAATTTGTTGCGACTGGCCAACAGGAGCAGATGTTTGTGGGATGCTTTGGCATCTACCTGCTCAAATACCCTTCGGAAATCCTGTGCAGACAGTAAGCGTTGCTCTTTGCTGAATGCGAAATCTCCCACAAATCGAGGGCCCCTGATCCTGAAGACTAAGCCTGAAAAGCAGGCCTGGAGACCAGAGCCTGGAGCCTAAGCTCAGGCAGCCAGGCGCTTACGACCTTTAGCGCGACGACGATTGATCAGCTGACGACCGCTCTTGGTAGCCATACGAGAGCGGAAGCCATGGGTGCGCTTGCGTTTAAGTACGCTGGGTTGAAATGTTCTTTTCATGATCGTAAGTCCAAAAAGTAAGTACGGGACGGCGGTCAGGCCAAGCCTGTCCGGGGTAGCCCAGTCAAAAGGCCGTGTATTCTAGTGAAACAGCCTTGTAAATACAATCAAAGATCTGTGTAAAAGTGCATAATTTCTAGGCGTTTAGCTGCGCCGAGGGGGCGCTCGCGAAAAAGCGCAGGTGCGTTGGGCGGTGAATGTGTGGCAGGCTCTGGTCTGGCGCAATTCACGCACACCTTGATAAGAACTTATCCACAACTTATACACAGGCAAGAACGGCTCCAAAATTACCTTACTCCCCTCTGGACTTATCCCCAGAAAAGCTGTTAAGTTATTGAAAAATAATAACTTAATCTATACACAAAAAGAAAAAATAATTGTGGATAACTCTTGCAAGCGGCGTTAGAATGACCTCGCTATCGGCGATTATAGCCCTGTTTATAAGAATCTGGGTTTTATAAAAAGACGAGTGCAAAAATAACAGATTGTGGCCGTCACGCACAGCGGGCGAGCGCATTTTATAGTGAAGCAGAAAATTACGGGCACCGCCGCCTTCCGGCAAGTGCTGAGGGGGATAATTTGCCTGAAGTTGTTTGGCAAAGATGTGTGGATTGTCTGCAGGAGGAATTGCCTTCACAACAATTCAACACCTGGATACGTCCCTTACGGGCTGAAACCGCCGGCGCTAATCTTCATTTATTAGCGCCAAATCGATTTGTGAAAGAGTGGGTTCACGACAAGTTCCTGGAGCGGATAAGTGAGCTCGTCAATGAAATGGAACCGCTGGTGGGCTATGACGTGGTGGTGGATATCGGCGGTCCGGCTGGTGCGCAGCTGCCTAAGACAGAGCCCCCCAGGGGCAATTCACACCGCGATCCCATTACACACGAACCGACACCGCAATTGGATACTGCTAGTTTTGGCGGCGCCAGAACTATAACCAGAGCCATGGCGGGGCAGCCGCAATCGCGGCGAGTGATTGAAGTGGAAGGGGCTATAAAACACCAGAATTACCTGGTGGAAAACTACACCTTCGATAATTTTGTAGAGGGTAAATCTAATCAGCTGGCTTTAGCAGCTGCCGGCCAGGTGGCTGAGAATCCGGGGGGTTCATACAACCCTTTATTTCTGTACGGCGGTGTCGGGCTGGGCAAAACCCACCTGATGCATGCGGTGGGCAACGCCTTGTTAAAGAGCAACCCTGAGGCGAAGGTGGTGTATTTACACTCAGAGCGTTTCGTCGCTGACATGGTGAAAGCGCTGCAGCTGAACGCCATCAGTGACTTCAAACGTTACTATCGCTCGGTCGACGCGCTGCTCATCGATGACATTCAGTTTTTTGCGGGCAAAGAGCGCTCCCAGGAAGAGTTTTTCCACACCTTTAACGCGTTGTTGGAAGGTGGCCAGCAAATGATCCTGACTTGCGATCGCTACCCAAAAGAGATCGATGGACTGGAAGAGCGACTCAAGTCGCGCTTCGGGTGGGGGCTGACGGTGGCGGTGGAGCCACCAGAGCTGGAAACCCGGGTAGCAATACTGATGAAAAAGGCGGCCCAGGCGCGCATAACCCTGCCCCCCGACTCGGCTTTTTTCATTGCCCAAAGAATACGCTCGAACGTGCGAGAGCTAGAGGGAGCGTTGAAAAGAGTGATAGCAAGTGCTCACTTCACATCAAAACCCATCGATGTAGAGCTCATTAAAGAAAGCCTGAAAGACCTGCTGGCCCTGCAGGACAAGCAGGTCAGCCTGGACAATATTCAGCGCACTGTTGCTGAGTACTACAAGATCAAGCTGGCGGATATTCTTTCAAAGCGCCGCAGTCGATCGGTGGCACGTCCACGCCAGGTGGCGATGACATTGGCAAAAGAATTGACCAATCACAGCTTGCCGGAGATCGGCGACAGCTTCGGCGGTCGTGATCACACAACCGTGTTACATGCCTGCCGCAAGATCAGAGAGTTACGAGAGACCGAGGCAGATATAAGAGAAGACTATAAAAATCTATTGCGCTCCCTGACCACCTGAACCGGAAACCGGGCCACCAGGCGCACTGCAATTACCTAACGGGAAACAGTTTTATGAAGTTTGTGACAGCACGAGACGCATTGCTCAAGCCACTGAACCTGGTAGCGGGAGTTGTTGAGCGGCGCCAGACGCTACCCATCCTGGCCAATGTTTTAATGATATTGGACGGCGGCATGTTATCGCTGACCGGTACGGACCTGGAGGTAGAGTTAGTGGGCCGGGTCAGGGTGGATGTGTCTGGGGATGCCGGTGAGGTGACCGTGCCGGCTCGCAAATTGGTCGATATCTGTAGATCGCTGCCAGAGGGCTGCGATATTGAATTTTTCACCGATAAAGACAAGTTGGTGGTCAAGTCTGGGCGCAGCCGGTTCACCCTGGCAACTCTGCCAGCCCGCGAATTTCCTAATGTGGAAGACAGCATCGGCACTCACCAATTCCGTATTTTGCAAGGGCAGTTGAAGCGCGTGATAGACCGGACCGCGTTCGCGATGGCGCAACAAGATGTACGCTATTATCTCAACGGCATGCTGTGGGAGCTGAGCGCCGATCAATTACGGGTGGTGGCTACCGACGGCCACCGCCTGGCCATGTGCACTGCAAAAGCTGATTTGAAGATTGAGAGTGACGTGCAGGTTATTCTCCCGCGCAAGGGCGTCATTGAACTGGCCCGGCTGTTGCAGGATGAGGCGGCAGAGATAGCGGTGGTGATGGGCACCAATCATCTACGGGCGACAACAGACGAGTTCACTTTTACCTCTAAGCTGGTTGATGGCAAATTTCCAGAATATGAACGGGTATTACCGCGGGCGCCGAACAAGATCGTGATGGGTTCCCGGGATGAATTGCGGCAAGCGTTTTCGCGCACCGCAATTTTGTCCAATGAAAAGTATCGTGGTGTGCGCTTACAACTGTCCGACGGTAACTTACAGATACTGGCCAACAATCCTGAGCAGGAAGAGGCCGAGGAAGCTGTTACTGTGGATTACCAGGGTGACTCATTGGAGATCGGTTTCAACGTTAGTTACCTGCTGGATGTTATGTCGGTCCTGTCAGGAGACAAGATAAAGCTGTCTCTATCCGATTCCAATAGCAGCGCGCTGCTGGAGGAGTCAGAAGAAGGCGATTCCCTCTATGTTGTTATGCCCATGCGGTTATAAGCGCGGAGAGTATGTAAGTGTTCACTTCAGCGGCGTTCTATGACCCTGGCTCGGCTTGACATTCACGCAGTAAGAAATCTGGTTGATATTAGCCTGGTGGATTTGCAGCCGGCCAACATATTTTTTGGAGAGAATGGTGGGGGCAAGACCAGCGTTTTGGAAAGCGTGTTTATGTTGGCGATGGCGCGGTCTTTTCGCGGCTCCCAGATTAAACCAGTTATCAATCACGAAAAAGAACAGTGTGTAGTGTTTGGGGAGTTGCAGATAGCACCGGGCCATAAAACCGGCATTGGTGTGCGCCGAGACAGACAGGGGGGGTTTGAAGCCAAGGTCGGTGGGAGTACCGTGTCCTCCACAGCAGAGTTGGCCGAGCGATTGCCCGTGCAGGTAATTAATGCACAGAGCTTTGAGCTGCTAACGGGCAGCCCCATTGATCGTCGCCGCTATCTCGACTGGGGTGTGTTCCACGTGGAACATCGCTACCATGAGACCTGGCGCCGGTTTCAGCGCTGCATTAAACAACGCAATAGCTTGCTAAGGCATGGTAAAATTTCCCGGTCAGAACTTGCTGGTTGGAGTCGGGAATTTATAGATTCGGGGGAGCTGATAGACCAGATGCGGCAGGCCTACCTGGCTGAGCTTTTACCCACGTTTACGGCATTGCTCAAACGTTTGTCACTTGCGCTGTCCGCCACAGTCATTCGCTACAGGCGGGGCTGGGAAGCCAAGGCAGGGCTTGAAGAGGCACTGCTGAATTGTGAAAGGTCAGACCTGGAGCAGGGCTTCACACATGTAGGTCCGCAGCGCGCCGATCTAAAGCTGCTTATAGACGGTCACGACGCGGGGACGACACTTTCCCGTGGCCAGCAAAAGCTCGTGGTATGTGCGCTAAAGCTCGCTCAGGGACAGGTCCTGGGAGAGAAAAGAGAGACTCCCTGCATTTACCTGGTTGATGACTTGCCATCCGAGCTGGATGCCGAACATTGTGAGCGGGTCTGCGAAGTGTTGGACGAAATGAATGCACAGGTATTTCTGACCTGTGTGGATAAGAACGATATTGCCCGGTACTGGCCGTCAAAACCGGGAATGTTCCACGTGGAACATGGGGTGATCGAGCGGGTTACCTGATGGATTTGAATTAAAGAGACCACTATGAGCGACGAAGAACACAACTACGATTCATCCAGCATTAAAGTGCTAAAAGGACTTGATGCGGTCCGTAAGCGCCCTGGCATGTATATAGGCGATACCGATGACGGTACTGGCTTGCACCACATGGTGTTCGAGCTGGTAGACAACTCTATTGATGAGGCGTTAGCGGGGTACTGTCAGCTCGTCACAATTACTATTCATCCCGACGAATCTGTCTCCGTCTCTGACGATGGCCGCGGTATACCCACAGAGGTGCATGAGGAGGGGGTTTCAGCAGCAGAGATCATCATGACCGTACTCCATGCCGGTGGAAAATTTGATGATAACTCCTATAAAGTTTCCGGTGGCCTGCACGGTGTGGGCGTGTCCGTAGTCAACGCCTTGTCCGAGGAATTGTTGTTGACGATACGTCGTGGCGGCCAGGTGCATGAACAAACCTATCACCACGGGGTCCCAGACGCGCCGTTGGCGGTAGTCGGTGAAACCGATGTGACCGGCAGTGAAGTGCGCTTCAAACCCTCTGCCGAGACTTTCACCAATATTGAATTTCACTTTGACCAGCTGGCCAAGCGGCTGCGAGAGTTGGCTTTTCTGAACTCCGGGGTCTCCATCTTATTGAAGGATGAGCGCAGCGGTAAGAGCGAGGAATATAACTATGATGGAGGGCTTGAGGCATTCGTCGCTTATCTGAATCAGAACAAAACCCCGGTCAACCGGGTGTTTCATTTTGAAGTAGAGCAGAACGATAGCATTACTGTTGAGGTTGCTCTGCAGTGGAATGACTCCTTTCAGGAGAACATTTTCAGTTATACCAACAATATTCCCCAGCGCGATGGCGGCACCCACCTGGCAGGTTTTCGCGCTGCACTGACACGCAATCTCAACAACTACATCGAAAGGGAAGGCATGGGCAAATCCGCCAAGGTCTCCACGACCGGCGACGATGCACGGGAAGGCTTGACGGCGATCGTTTCGGTGAAAGTACCCGACCCCAAATTTTCTTCACAAACCAAAGACAAGCTGGTCTCTTCGGAAGTGAAAACCGCCGTTGAGCAAGCGATGGCCGCCAAGTTCTCTGAGTACCTGATCGAAAATCCGCAGGAGGCGAAGGCCGTTGTGGGCAAGATGATTGACGCGGCCCGGGCTAGGGAAGCGGCACGCAAGGCTCGCGAAATGACACGGCGCAAAGGCGCGCTGGACATTGCCGGCTTGCCGGGCAAACTGGCGGATTGTCAGGAGAAAGACCCAGCCCTGTGTGAGATATACCTGGTTGAGGGCGATTCAGCCGGCGGTTCTGCCAAGCAGGGTCGCAACCGCAAATACCAGGCGATACTGCCACTCAAGGGCAAGATTTTGAATGTCGAAAAAGCACGGTTCGACAAAATGTTGCAGTCCGCGGAGGTCGGCACAATTGTTACTGCGCTGGGTTGCGGCATTGGCAAAGAGGAATTTAACCCGGATAAGCTGCGATATCATCAAATTATCATTATGACTGACGCGGATGTTGACGGCTCTCACATTAGAACCTTGTTGTTGACGTTTTTCTTCCGGCAAATGCGTGAGCTGCTCGAACGCGGGCATATCTATATTGCTCAGCCGCCTTTGTACAAGATTTCCCGCGGCAAGAATCACCAGTACCTGAAAGATGAAGAAGCGCTGGATGAATACCTGTTGCAGGGCGCTCTCGATGGTGCCGCTATTCACGTCAACGCCGACGCGCCGCCTATTACCGGGGAAGCCCTGCAAAACCTGGTTAACGAGTACCAGGCTGTTTCAACCACGATTGAGCGTCTGAGCCGTTTGTATTGGGCCAATGTCCTCTGGAAGATGGTAGCCTTGCCGACGCTGGCAACGACTCAACTGCAGCAGGAACAAGAAGTTGCCAACTGGGCACAATCGCTGGCCGAGCTACTGCAAGAGGAGTCACCCAAAGGCAGCTCCTATGAAGTCGCCGTGCGTCGAGATGCAGAGCGTGACCTGTACTACCCGGTGGTTAAACTGCTCTCTTATGGGGTCGAATCTGAAACCGAATACCACCATGAATTTTTTGGTTCTTCGGAATACAAGAGTTTGCGGGCGCTGGGAGAACAACTGGATGGCCTGATAGAAGAGGGCGGCTATGTTCAGCGTGGTGAAAAACAGCTGCAGACGCAGATTTTCGCCGATGCGCTGGCCTGGTTAATGGCGGAAGCAGCCAAGGGTTACAGCATTCAGCGCTACAAGGGCCTGGGTGAAATGAACCCGGATCAGTTGTGGGAAACTACCATGGACCCGGAGGTTCGCCGCCTGCTTCAGGTTACCATCGAAGATGGTATTGCCGCCGATCAGATTTTCACCACGCTAATGGGTGATCAGGTCGAACCGCGCCGAGAGTTCATCGAAGACAATGCACTGTCGGTTGGCAATCTGGATATATAAATACCGGCCCAGTACGGGCCGGCTTGGGAGCCAGTTAAGATTTACCGACGACCAGCTGGGAAATATCGGCCACTTGTAAGAACAGCTGCCGCAGTTGGTTGAGCAGGCGCAGTCGATTATTACGCACAGATTCATCTTCAGCCATTACCATGACCTGGTCGAAAAACTGGTCGACCGGTTCCTGCAGCGCCGCCAGGCTTGACAGCAACTCGGTGTAGTCACCGGCACTGAACAGTGTTTGCGCCTCTCCAGATTTGGCGCTTATTGCGGCCGCTAGCCGTTGCTCCGCGGACTCTAGCAGTAAGTCCTTACTCACCTCACCAGCCAGGGATTCTGGGCTGATATCATCAAGAATATTGGAGACGCGTTTATTGGCTGCGGCCAGGGAGCGGGCCTGGGGCAGCCGTGAGAATTCATCCACGGCGCGCACTCGCCGATGGATGTCCAGGGGCTGGCTAAGTTTCTTGGCAGCCACTGCCTTGAACACCTCGGTGGCAATTTTCTCGTCTTCGTACCAGGCCCGGAATCGCTCGATCATGTAGTCCAGCACCAGCTCAACGGTATTTTCCAGCAGTATCCCCTCGTCGTACTGCGCCGCGGCATTGCCCAGGCAGTCACGAAGATCGAGCGGCAATTTTCCCTCGACCATAATTCTCAGCACACCCAGAGAAGCTCGTCGCAGGGCAAAGGGATCTTTGGAGCCAGTGGGCGCCTGGTTAATGCCGAAGATCCCCACCAGGGTATCCAGCCGGTCAGCCAGGGCCAGGGTCGTGGCGACCGGGCCGTCTGGCAATTGGGCACCAGAATAACGGGGCCAATATTGTTGCTCCAGTGCATGGGCAACCGCGCTTTCCTCGCCATCGTGCAAGGCGTAGTAGCGCCCGGCAATGCCCTGCATGTCGGCGAATTCTCCGACCATCTCGGTCAGCAGGTCGGTTTTGCACAACAGTGCTGCTCGCTCGGCGCAGGCGGTATCAGCACCGGTATCCGTCGCCAGCGCCTTGGCCAGGCCAACAATGCGCAGGGTTTTATCATGTAGAGATCCCAACTTTTGCTGAAACACGATGCTTTTTAGTTTTTCGACTCGGCCGGCAAGAGGGGTTTTCTTGTCGGTAGTAAAGAAAAAGTCTGCGTCGCTGAGGCGGGGCCGAATGACGCGTTCGTTTCCGGCGATCACCTGGGCGGGATCTTTACTCTCAATGTTAGCGACGGTAATAAAATGGGGCAATAGCTGACCCTGTTGATCGACGACGGGGAAATATTTCTGGTGCTCTTGCATTGAGTAGACCAGGGCCTCGGAGGGTACTTGCAGGAACCGTTGCTCGAAGCTCCCGGACAGGGTCACCGGCCACTCTACCAGCGCGGTCACCTCGTCGAGCAGTGCCTGGTCAATCACGGCGGTGGCGTTAAGTGCGGCGGCCTGGGTTTCAACCTGTTCGCGAATCAACCCCTGGCGCTCCTCGAAGCTGGCGATAACGTGGGCTTGACGCAGGGTTTCAAGGTAATCAGCGGGGCTATTGATCTTGAGCTCTCCTGAACTGTGAAAACGATGTCCGCGGCTGAGCTGGCCAGCCTGAAGTCCAAGGATCGTACAGTCGACGGTATTTTCGCCGAGCATGACAACTGCCCAATGCACCGGGCGAACGAATTCCGTGCGTCCGGAGCCCCAACGCATACGCTTGGGAATGGGTAACTTGCGCACGCTGCTATCGACAACAGCCTCGATACATTCCTCAGCGCGAGCGCCAGCGGCAACAGAGCGAAAACACAGGCGTGGACCCTTCTCTGTGTCGGCCACCTCCAGGGCGTCAGCGGCGACGCCCTGTTTGCGGGCAAAACCCTCGGCGGCCTTGCTCCACTGGCCATCCTCGTCCTTGGCGCGATCGGCGGGGGGGCCAAGAATTTCCAGTGCACGATCTTGCGCCTGCAGCGTTAACGCCTCGATGACAATCGCGAGTCGGCGTGGACTGGCATAGCGATGAACCTGACCATGCTCTAACTGTTGTTCTGCCAGGCCCTGGACAATACCGTCGCAGAAGGTGGCAGATAATTGCTTCAGGGCTTTGGGCGGAAGTTCTTCGGTGCCAATTTCAATCAACAAGTCCTGGGTGCTCATGCCTTGGATGCCTCCCGAGCCGCCAGGACTTCATCGCGCAGTGATGCCGGTGCCAGTGGGAAACCGAGCTCGGCACGAGCTTCGAAATAGGCCTCGGCGACTCCCCGGGCCAGGGTGCGAACGCGCAGAATAAACCGCTGCCGCTCGGTAACAGAGATAGCCCGGCGGGCGTCCAGCAGATTGAAGGCGTGGGAGGCCTTCATCACCTGCTCGTAAGCTGGCAGAGGCAGATTGTGTTCGGTGAGTCGCAGGCACTCTTTCTCACACTGGTCGAATTGCCCGAACAGGTTGTCGACATCGGCTTCTTCAAAATTGTAACGGGACATTTCCACTTCATTTTGATGAAACACATCGCCGTAGGTAACAGGCCCGTCTGGGCCCTGGGTCCAGACCAGGTCGTAAATGCTGTCGACACCCTGCAGGTACATGGCGATCCGTTCCAGACCGTAGGTAATTTCCCCGGACACCGGGTAACACTCCAGCCCGCCGACCTGTTGGAAATAGGTAAACTGGGTCACCTCCATGCCGTTCAGCCATACCTCCCAGCCCAAACCCCAGGCGCCGAGGGTGGGAGATTCCCAATTGTCTTCAACAAAACGAATGTCATGGATGGTCGTATCGATGCCCAACTCGTCCAGCGACTCCAGGTACAGGGCCTGGATATTGTCGGGAGAGGGTTTCAGCAATACCTGGAACTGGTAGTAATGCTGTAGACGATTGGGGTTTTCCCCGTAACGGCCGTCGGTGGGGCGACGACAGGGCTGCACATAAGCGGCGTTCCAGGACTCAGGCCCTATAGAGCGTAGAAAAGTCGCGGGATGAAACGTGCCTGCGCCCACCTCCAGATCCAGTGGTTGCAGCACCACGCAGCCGCGATTGCCCCAAAATTGCTCGAGCGAATGAATAAGCCCCTGAAAGGTATTTATTTTTGGTTGTGAGCTTGTCACTCTATGGTCCACCGGCATGAAAAAAGCGGGCTATTATACATACTCTTTTGACGGCATAATACGCGCCCTTTGCGGCACGCTGTCGCAACCACAGAGAGATCCACATGTTGTACGGAAAATTAGTGGCGGGAGCAATTGGATTCCTGGTGCTGGGCCCACTCGGCCTGCTACTGGGGCTGGCCATTGGCCACGCCTTTGACCGGGTGCTCGTCGCCACCTTCGCTTTTGATAGCCCCGAGCAGCTGCAGAAAGTACAGGCTGTGTTTTTCGAGTGTTGCTTTTCGCTGCTGGGCCATATTGCCAAGGCAGATGGTCGGGTCAGTGAGGAGGAGATCGCTCACACTGAACAGATCATGACTCAGCTTGGGGTCTCCGGCGACCACCGGGCTGAGGCCATTGCCTTTTTTAAGGCGGGTGCAGCGGTTGATTTTCAGACCGAGCCCCTGATAGCTCGATTTTTAGAGACCTCGCGCGGACATCGTCGGGTGCACCAAACCCTGCTGGCTTTTCTTATTAGTATGGCGCAGGCCGACGGAACCATAGACGAGGCCGAACGACAGGCGCTGCGGGACTGCGCTGCAATGCTGGGTTTTAACAGCGATTCTTTTCAGCGCTTGCTATCAATGGCGCAGGCGCAACACCAATTTCATCAGCAGGCCCCCGGTGTCGGTACCCGGGACATGGTGGCGGACGCCTATACCGCCCTCGGCGTGGCCAGTGATTGCAGCGATGGCGAGTTGAAACGGGCCTATCGCAAACTCATGAGCCAGAATCACCCGGATAAACTGATTGCCCAGGGCGTACCTGAAGACATGGTTAAGCTGGCGACGGAGAAATGTCAGGAAATCCAGGCTGCCTACGAGACCATTAAAAATTACCGCAAGCGGTAACTGCGCCGGCTATTTGAGCTCGAAGCTCATTTCAACGTGTGCGCTGATGCGCTGCTTGGCATAGCTGAAACCACCATCGGAGTTGCCGTCATTCATCATGGCGGCCTCCAGTTGATAATGGCGCGGCTGTGGCCTGGCAGCCCCGTTCTCCTGCACCAGGATTACCTGGCCCAGCATCATATCCATTTCCGTGGCGATGACGGCAGCCTTGTTTTTGCCATTTGCCAGGGCGTTCTTCAGCGCCTCCAGGCGCAGCTCCTCGATATTGCTATGGCTCATGGTAGGCCCGTTAATACGGCTCAGGCGCAATTTACTCAGGTCTTGTATGAGGCCAGCGTAGTTGTCGGGATTGCGCAGGGTCAGGCTCACCTGGCGTGTCACAGACTCACCCACGTACTGGCGTTTTTGCTGCCGATGCTCGTATTCTGGGTAGGCACTGACCCTGGAACTGTCGATGTCATCATCCGCCACACCATGTTGCCGGGCGATCTCTAGTATTTTAGGTACGATTTTGCCGACGGCTCTCTGTGCCTCATCAAGACTGGCGGCGGTTTGTTTAACCGTCAGTTGCAGTCGCAACAAGTCGGGCACTGCTTCGACAAAGCCATCGGCAGACACAGAAACAGTCCTCGCCGTTGCCGACCAACCCGGAACTGACACCAACAACAACAGCAATAATACAAAGCGCATAACGATTTCTCCCATGTATGCCAGCTGTGACACAGCTCGTCTGAATAAGTTCAAGCATAGCGGCTATTCGGAAGATGTTCCCGGCTGCTAAACTGTTGGGTATGGAGTCTGAAGCGACAAGCATAGCCGGTGAGCCCGACCAGGAGCACCTGCGCGAGGTAAGACATCTCAAGGAAACGATTTCCGCACTGCGGGCGGCGCTTGACCTGTGCCATGAAGAAAAGGAAACCGCCGTAGCCGAGGCGCTGCGGGAATCCAATCAGGAGATTCAACAGCTGAAGCTGGCCGCCCAGTCCCTACGGCTGCAAATGGACAATGTACAACTGGAAAAAGAACAGGCCATCCAGGCGACTCGGTCTGAATCCGCCACCGAGATATCCCAGTTGAAGCGCACCGTACAATCCCTGCGTGACGAAATGGAGTCTATGCAGATCAATGGACAGGAAGCAGTGCAGCATACCCGCACTGAGGGAGCCTCGGAAGCGCAGCAGTTGAGCCAAACAGCCCAGGCGCTGCGAGAGCAACTCGAACAATTACAGGCCAATGCGGAAGTAGAGAAACAGCAGGTGATGAACGATAATGCCGCTCAGATAAATCAGCTGCAGCAGACTACTGCCGCCCTGCGCGATGAATTGGAATTGAGTCAGTTGCGCTCAGAAGACCGCCTGCGACATCAGCAGCGTGAAACCGAAGATGAGCTTCAGCACCTGCGTGACACGGTTCTGATGTTGCGAACCGACCTGGAGGAAAAAAATGCCTGATGGCTCCAACGATAACAAGATTCACGCCGCAGAGTTGGTGCTGGAGATTTCCCAGAAGGTCGCCCGACAGGTGTTGCTCGACGATCAGCTCAATATCATTGTCGAGGAGGTAACCCGGATAACCGATTCTGAAAGGGGCAGCCTGTTTCTCAATGACCCCGCCACCAACGAGTTGTACTCGCGCGTGGCGCTGGGCGGCGTAAATCGGGAAATTCGCTTCCTCAACAATACCGGCATTGCCGGCTGGGTCTTTAGCCAGGGAGAGGCACTGATCACGCCCGACGCATACGCGGACCCGCGCTTCAACCAGAGCATTGACCAGAAAACGGGCTTTACCACCCGCAATATTCTCTGTGTGCCGGTGACCACAGTCAAAGGTGAAGTCATCGGCGTGGCCCAGGTACTGAACAAGACCAGCGGGGATTTTAGTGAAGAAGACCTGTCGCTGATGCAGGCCATCTGTACGCAGGCCTCCATAGTGTTGCAGGGTACTATGTACGTTGAGCGCATGGATTCATTGCGCCGCCAAGAAGCTGAGTTTTTACAGGTGGTGTCGGAAGTTTCCTCGGAGATCAATCTTGGCCCGCTGCTGCAGATGATCATGGGCGCGATCACCAAGATGCTCAATGCAGATCGCTCTACCCTGTTTCTCAACGACGAGCGCAACAAAGAGCTGTTTACGCAAATTGGCCAGGGACTCGGCGCACAGAATATTCGCCTGCCTAACAATGTGGGCATTGCCGGCACGGTGTTCACCACTCGCAAAACCGTTAACATTCCCTACGCTTACGCCGACCTTCGTTTCAATCCCTCGGTGGATAAACAGACGGGTTATTTCACACGCTCCATGCTGTGTTGCCCGGTTATTAACAAGGACGGCAAAACCATCGGTGTCACTCAGGTGTTGAACAAACGCGGCGGCCCGTTTACCGACGAAGACGAGCAGCGCCTGACGGCATTTACCTCCCAGATCTCCATCGGGCTGGAAAACGCCAGCCTGTTTGAACACGTCCAGCAGATGAAAAATTACAACGAGAGCATGTTGGAGAGTATGTCCAACGGCGTAATTACCCTGGATGAAGAGCACAGGATCGTTACCTGCAATCGCGCCGGCTATAGAATCCTACAGCTCAAGGAGGCGGAAACCATCGGTGCAGAGGCCAGCGCCCTGTTTGGCGATGCCAATGATTGGTTGATGAACAAGATTACGGCTGTTGAAGAAAGCCGCGAGGCAGATATTGCCCTCGATGCCACGATCACCCTGGTGGAAGAATCGGTGTCGGTCAACGTCACCACGCTACCCTTGACCTCCGACCAGGGAGGGGCAATGGGCACGATGTTGCTGATGGAAGACATCAGCACTGAGAAGCGCATGAAGTCGACCATGTCCCGCTATATGGATCCGGGACTGGCGGACAAACTGATGGGCGATGGCGGTGAACTGCTGGGCGGGCAGGACAGCGTGGCAACCGTTTTGTTTTCCGATATTCGCAGCTTTACCACCCTCAGCGAAGAACTCGGAGCCCAGGGCATTGTCAGCCTGCTGAATGAGTACTTCACCCTGATGGTTGAGGTCATTACCGATGAGGGTGGCATGCTCGACAAGTTTATCGGTGATGCCCTCATGGCGATCTTTGGTACGCCCTTCCCGCACGAGGACGACGCGGACCGCGGTGTCAAAGCGGCGATTCGAATGATGGAAGAGCTGCACAGGTACAACGAACAACGGGCCAGCTACAACCAGAATCCTATTGATATTGGTATCGGTTTGAACACCGGCCACGTGGTAACCGGCAACATCGGCAGTCCCAAGCGCATGGACTACACGGTGATTGGCGACGGGGTGAACCTGGCCGCCCGGCTGGAGAGTGCGACCAAGCAGTATGGCGCCCATATCCTGGTGTCCGAGTATACCTTGGCCGAGCTGAAGAGCAGCTATCGCCATCGCCAGGTGGACAATGTCATTGTTAAAGGCAAGACCGAGCCCGTGGCTGTCTACGAATTACTGGATTACCATTCAGAGGAGAGCTTCCCCAATATGATTGACGCCCTCGGCGCTTTCCGCGATGGCATGGAGCGATACCAGGCTGCCCAGTGGAAACAGGCGCGCAGTCGCTTCGAAGAGGTGCTGGCCCTCAATCCCAACGACAAGTGTTCACAGGTCTATGTTGAGCGTTGTGACTATCTGCAGGCCAATGTTAAACCCGAGGAATGGGACGGGGTTTGGGTGATGACCTCCAAGTAGCGTTCACCGGCTGCACTCAACCACGCTGGGCGATCAGTTGGGCTCGGCCGTCGAAATCTTCGTTGTAATAGCAAACCTCCAGCGTACTGAACAGCTCCAGTAGCTCGCCTCCTTTGAGCAAAAAATCCGGGTTAGATGGGCTGCTGGTATTTGCTCGGCTGCCGGCCAGGGTAAAGGTCTGGTAAAACAACGTGCCGCCGGGCCGCAAGGCGGCCGCCAGCGCTGTACATATCGGCCGATACAAAAAGTGTGCGACGCAGATAACATCATAGCTGTCGGGCCGCGGGGGTTGTGCTTCGCAATCCGTCAATCGAGTGTCAATTTCCAGCTGTTGTTGTCGCGCCCACAGGGATTGTTTCTCCAGTGCAATAGCAGAGCTATCCCATAGCTCGGACTGCAAGCCCAGGCTTGCCAGGAAAAGCCCGTTGCCGCCGATGCCGCAGGCCAGGTCCAGTGCGCGGCCCGCTGCTGGCAGCCATTTTTGTCCTGACGCTACCAGGTTGGTAACCGGGCCGGGCGCTTCTGCATTGGTGAAGCGGCTGTCCCACTTGGACAAGCTACTCATGAGCGCCAGAAGGCGGGGGTAAAAATTACCAGCAGAGTGAATACCTCGAGGCGGCCCAGCAGCATGGCCGCCGATAACAACCATTTGGCGGGATCGGGAACGTCACCGTAGTGGCTGGCGACTTTGCCCAAGCCGGGTCCAAGGTTATTCATCGCTGCTGCAACGGCAGAAAAAGCGGTTTCAAAGTCCAGCCCGGTGCCGACCAGCAAAATCAAAATAACGATAAACGCCGCCATATACACGGCCAGAAAGCTCCATACAGCGCTGACTATTTTCGCGTCCACCCTGCGATTCCCCACTTTAAGCGGAATGACCGCACTGGGATGAACCAGCTGTTTCATCTCCCGCAACCCCTGTTTCCAGATCAGCATGAGGCGCATGGCCTTGATGCCGCCGCCGGTGGAACCGACGCAGCCACCCATGAAGGAGAACATCAGCAGCATGAGTGGTAGGAAGCTGGGCCAGTGGGCAAAATCGGCGGTGGCAAAACCGGTGGTAGTAGTGATGGAAATGGCTTGGAAGATGCCGTGGATAATGCTGCCACTGGCATTAAAGGTATTGGTGACGAACAACATCAAACAGGTGATCGCGACACACACCGTGATTACTGCGGCGAAAAAGGCGGTTTCAGAATCACGCCAATAGGGCTGGGTGGTGCGCCGGCGCCACGCGGTAAAGTGCAGCCCGAAGTTGATGGCGGAGATAAACATAAACAAACTGCACACCAATAAGATTAACGGGTTATCGAAATAGGCCATGCTGGTATCGTGTGTTGAAAAACCGCCAATGGCCACGGTTGAAAAAGCATGGCACATGGCGTCGAAACCAGACATCCCGGCCGCCCAGTAACTAAGACCACACACAAGCGTTAGCAGGACGTAGACAAAAGCCAGGGCTTTGGCGGTCTCGGTAATACGCGGCGTGAGTTTACTGTCTTTGGAGGGACCGGGTGTCTCCGCTTGATACAGTTGCATTCCGCCGATACCGAGCATGGGCAGGATAGCGACGGCAAGAACGATGATGCCAATGCCTCCCAACCACTGTAATTGTTGACGATAAAACAACAGGGAGAGGGGCAAGTTATCGAGCCCGGTGATAACCGTGGCCCCGGTGGTGGTTAAGCCAGAAATAGATTCAAAAATGGCGTCTGTGGCCGACAGATCAGCACCCGCCTGCAACACGAAGGGCAGTGCACCAAACAGCCCCAACACGATCCAGAATAATGAGGTGACCATAAAACCATCGCGGGCGCGTAGTTCGTGTTTCACATTGCGATTTGGCAACCAAATGATAAAACCACTGGCCAGGGTTATGCCGAGTGCGAACAGAAAGCCGGCCAACATGCCATCATCGGTGAAAAATGCCATGAACATAGGCGCCATTAAAGACAGGCTGAACAGCATGAGCATGATGCCGAGAATGCGAAGTGTCATAGATAAGTGCATGTCTCGCCCTAAAAGAAGCTGAAGCCCACCTGGAACAGGCGCTCCACCGCATTGATTTGGGTTTTGTCCGCCAGGAACAAAATCAGGTGGTCATCAGTTTCCACGACGATATGGCGGTGGGCGATCAGCACCTCGTTTGCGCGCACCACCGCGCCGATGGAGACTCCATCTGGCAAGTCAACTTCGTCCAGGCGACGGCCGACCACCTTTGAGGAGGCAGCGTCACCGTGTGCAGTGACCTCAATTGCTTCAGCGGCGCCCCGGCGCAGCGAGTGCACAACTGAGATATCACCACGGCGTACGTGGGTCAGCAAACTGCCGATGGTTATTTGCTGCGGCGACAGGGCAATGTCGATTTCATCACCCTGTAGCAGGTCGACATAGGCGGGGTTGGAAATTAAGGTAATGACTTTGCGTGCCCCCATGCGCTTGGCCAGCATCGCGATCATGATGTTGACCTCATCGTTGTTGGTAAGGGCGCAGAACACATCGGTCTTGTCGATGTTCTCGCCACTCAACAAGTCGGTATCGGATGCTGAGCCGTTGAGCACAATGGCGTGTTTTAACTGTTCAGAAAGTTCGCGACAGCGACTGTAGGAGCGCTCGATCACCTTAACCTGGTAGTCGTCTTCGATGGCGGCTGCGAGACGTGAACCGATATTGCCGCCGCCGGCAATCATAATTCGCTTGTAGGGGTTGTCCACGCGCCGCAGCTCACCCATGACGGCGCGGATATTTTTCTTGGCGGCAATGAAAAAGACTTCATCGTCGGCCTCCACAATGGTCGTTCCCTCTGGAGCAATTGGATGATCGCGGCGAAAAATGGCGGCGACGCGGGTGTCCACATCGGGCATGTGCTTGCGAATCTGCTGCAACTCTTGCCCCACCATGGGCCCACCGTAATAGGCCCTCACAGCAACCAGTTGCACCAGGCCATCGGCAAAATCCAGCACCTGCAGGGCGCCGGGGTTGGCGATTAATTCGCGAATGCTTTTGGTGACCAGTTGCTCGGGGCTGATCAACACGTCAATGGGCACGTGATCGGAGGTGAACAGCTCGGGCCGAGACAGGTAATTCGCTGAGCGCACCCTGGAGATTTTGGTGGGTGTGTGAAACAGGGTGTGAGCAATCTGGCAAGCCATCATATTGATTTCATCGCTGCTGGTGACCGCTATCACCATATCGGCATCGTCGGCGCCGGCGCGATATATGGTGTCTGGATGAGAGGCATGGCCGGTGATGGTGCGGATGTCGAGGCGATCCTGCAGCAGGCGCAGTTTTTCTGCGTTGTCGTCGACAACGGTAATGTCGTTTTGTTCTATGGCCAGGTGTTCGGCCAGAGCACCTCCGACCTGGCCAGCCCCTAGGATAATTATTTTCATTACGCGCGCGGGGTCCGTCCTTGAAGTCTGTTTAAACAATAATGACACATGCGGTGAGTTAGTGGGCTGCCACTATTCACAATTTCTGGATGGGTGCATAGTAGAGGCCATCCGGGCCCTCTGGATCAGGCAGCAATTGCCTCCCGACAGGGCAGTCTTCCCCCCATGCGGAGTTGAGCTCCACGGCTATGGCGTCCTCGTGTTCTTTAACAAACCGCGAGACCAGGTTGCTGTTTTCCATGGGCAGTATGGAGCAGGTCACGTAGAGTAATGTGCCGCCGGGTTTCAGCAATGGCCATAGTCCTTCCAATATTTCTAGTTGCTGTTCTGCCATGGCGGCAATATCCGTGTCGCGCCGCAGCAATTTGATATCCGGGTGTCGTCTGATAACGCCGCTACCCGAACAGGGGGCATCGACAAGAATCCGATCAAAGCTCTGTGCAGTCCACTCTGCGGGTGGCGAGCTGACATCTGCTGAGCAAACAGATGCCTGTAGCTGCAGGCGTTCCAGATTTTCCTCTACCCGTTCCAGTCGAGACGCATCGATGTCGCAGGCCACCAGCTCAGCGAGGTCGGGTTCAAGTTCTAGCAGGTGGCAGGTTTTGCCGCCGGGAGCGCTGCAGGCGTCGAGGATTCTCTCGCCGGGTTTGGGGGCCAGCAGTATGGCGGCCAGCTGCGCGGACTCGTCCTGGACGCTGACCCTGCCCTGCTCGAATCCCGGTAGGCGGGTGACATCGACGGCCTGTTCAAGCAAGACCGAGCTGGACGAAAGCTCGGTGGCGCGCGCGGCGATGTCAGCGGCCGCCAGCTCAGCCAGGTAATCTTCCCGGCTGGTCTGGCGCTGATTACAGCGCAGGTACATAGGCGGTTGACGGTTGTTGGCGCTAACAATGCTCTGCGTCTGCTGCGGCCAGGCCGACAGGATATCTCGATACAGCCAATCGGGGTGGCTCAACAATTGGGCCTCACTAAGGCCAGTTTCCAATTCCTCTCGCTGACGCAGGCAGTTGCGTAGAACGCCGTTCACCAGCCCGGTCGCCCATTGCTTGTTTAGTTTGCGGCAGGCTTCTACCGTTGTGGACAGAGCTGCGTGATCCGGAGTGCGCATTTCCAATAATTGATAGAGTCCGCAAACGAGCAGGGCCTGGATGTCGGCATCTTTGCTCTTCAGCGGTTTACGCAAGTGTTTATGTAGCATCGGGGTGAGACGGTGATAACTGCGTAGACTGCCGTAACACAATTGCTGCAGCAGGGCCCGATCCTCCGCCGGCGTATTGGCCAGCTGAGCGGGCAGGCTCTCACGCAGTGAAATGCCGTCTACCGCGGCGGCGATGATCCTGGCGGCAGCGGCTCGTGTAGTCGCAGACATGTCAGTGACCCCACTGGGTGCCAGGCAGGAATTGGTCCCGCCGCGAATTTAGAATATCCACTGTCGACAGGGCTTTGCCGCCGGCTAGCTGCAGGGTTTGCAGACTGAGCGCTCCGTGGCCGCATGCAACCACAATGCCGGCTTTCTCTGCCTGAAGAATTTCTCCGGCAGGGCCCTCACCGGCGCAGACCTGCGCTTGCCAGATTTTTATCGGCGTACCTGCCAACAAGGACCAGGCCCCCGGCACCGGATTGAAGGCGCGTACTTTTTGCTGCAGCTCAGCGGCGTCCAGCTGCCAATCCAGCTCCCCGTCGGCACGTTCTATTTTGTGCGCATAGGTTGCGCCTTCACTCTGAATTGTTGCCGTGGCCAGGTGGCCCTCCAGATCATTCAGAACCTCCAGCAGCAGGCCCGGCCCCAGCGCTGCCAAGCTATCTTGCAATGCGCCGCTGGTGGTGTTGCCGTCGATTTCTGTGGACATTGTCGCCAACACCGGCCCGGTGTCCAGGCCCGCATCCATTTTCATGATCGAGATACCAGTGTGACGATCACCGGCCTCGATGGCCCGCTGAATGGGCGCGGCTCCGCGCCAGCGTGGTAACAGGGAGGCGTGAACATTGATACAGCCCAGGCGCGGAGTATCTAGTATCGGCTGCGGCAGAATGAGCCCGTAGGCCACCACCACCACCACGTCGGCCTTGAGCAGATCGAGCTCTTCACGCTGGCCTTCTGCTTTAAGACTGGGTGGCTGCTTAACCGGGATGGCATGTTCGAGAGCCACTGTTTTTACCGGGCTGGCCATCAGTTTTTTGCCGCGCCCGGCCCGTCGGTCGGGTTGTGTATAAACCGCAACCAGGTTGTGCCCCGCAACGACCAGGGCCCGCAGGTGGGTGGCCGCGAATTCAGGTGTGCCCGCAAAGACTAAGCGCAAGGGTTGGCAGGTCGACATCAAGCGCGCAGCTTGTGCTGTTTTTCCAGCTTTTTGCGGATGCGCTCGCGCTTCAGGGATGACAGGTAATCGACAAACAATTTGCCATTCAGGTGGTCAATTTCATGCTGTATGCAGACGGCCAGCAGGCCGTGTGCCTCCAGCGTATAGCTGTCACCGTTTTTGTCCAGGGCCGTCACGGCAACATGTTGTGGTCGGCAAACGGTTTCATAAAAACCGGGCACAGAGAGGCAGCCCTCATCGTATTCGCCCACCTCGTCATCCAGCACCGTGACTTCCGGATTGATAAAAACCCGCGGATCATCTTTATCTTCTGACACGTCCATAACCAGCAGGCGCTTGTGAACATTAACCTGGGTGGCGGCCAGGCCAATCCCGGGCGCCTCGTACATGGTCTCGAACATATCTTCGATCAACTGCTGCAATTGCGGCGTCACCCTGGCGACGGGTTTTGCCTTGGTGCGCAGACGGGGATCGGGGAATTCCAGTATTTCTAACAGAGCCATAAAGTTAGTTGCCTTCAAATGAGGCGGTACAATGGGTGATACACTTAAGTGCTGATTTGAGCGGTAGCACGCTGCCCTATATTATACAGGCAGCATTGTAGCTATGCCCACAGGTGGTCTGGGTGGAACTTGGGAAATAATTATGAAAACACTTCTGGTTACACTTTGCCTCGTACTGACGGTCGCCCTACCTGGCACTGCCGTCGCAGATGAGGTGGCGCTAACCGAGAATCCCCCGCCAATTTACGTGGTAAAGGAAGCAGACACCCTGTGGGGTATTGCGAGTCTCTACCTGCGTGATCCCTGGGAGTGGCAGGAAATTTGGGAAATTAACCTGCAGCTCGACAACCCCCACCTGATTTTCCCCGGCGACCAACTTTATCTTGTCTACGAGGACGGCAGGCCGCGCCTGAGGGTACGCCGCGGAGCGGAATCCCGCACCGTCAAGCTGGCGCCCAATATGCGTATTGAGCCGCTGGATAAGGCGATACCCACTATTTCGTTGGAGCAAATTGGCGCTTGGCTCAGTGGGCACCGCATAATCAGCCCGGAGCAGCTCACCGCTGCACCCTACGTGGTGGCGGGTGCCCAGCGCCATCTTCTCAGCGCGGCCGGCGACTTGTTCTATGCCCGCGGCGCGCTGCCCGAGGACGAACTGGGTTACGGCATCTATCGCAGGGGCGACGTCTATGTTGATCCGTTTACCAAGGAGGTACTGGGGCTGCAGGCGCGGGATATTGGCAGCGCCACCCTGTTGGAGCGCCATGATATGGACGTCAATCATTTGGAAGTGACCCGGGTGACTGAAGAGGTACGCAATGGTGACAGGCTGATCCCCAACGAGGCGCGTCAGATTTCGGCCTCGTTTGTGCCGCGTTCTCCAGATTGGGAGGTGAATGCGGTGATGGTTGCGGTTGACGGCGGCGTCAGCCAAATTGGAACACTCGACATTGTGGCAATAAACAAGGGCGAAAGAGAGAACATGGCATCCGGGCACATTATGGCCATCTACCAGTCGGGGGAGTCGATTCGCGACCAGGTCGCCAATGAGCGCCTGCAGATGCCTGATGTTCGCGCCGGCCTGCTCATGATTTTTCGTACTTTTGAGAAAATGAGCTACGCTATAGTACTGAAGAGCAATCGTCCGCTGGTGGTGGGAGATCGCGTCAGCAATCCCTGATTCGCTCAAGGTCCACCCTGGCTGACCACTGATCAAGGATGATCTATGGATGCCGAACAGGAGCGACACTGGCTGGTATTGCATCAATTGCTTGGCGGCAGTAACCAACTGCTGCTAAAGCTTTCCCGGCTGTCAGAAAACCCCGGCACTATATTGGCTGCCGCCGAAAATGCCTGGATGCAGGCTGGCGCTGATCGCGAGCTGTTGGCACGGCGCAGGAACTGGCAGCACCGGCTGTCAGATGTGGTCGCTCGACAGCAGGAGCAACTGCACGTGCTGGACGGGCGGATCCTGCCTATAGCCAACGCCGACTATCCACCTTTATTGAGAGAAATTCCCGATCCGCCGGCGTTGTTGTATGTACAAGGTGATGTGCGTCATTTGTCGGCGCCGGCACTGGCGGTTGTGGGCAGTCGGAAATCGAGCCGGGCGGGACAGCGCAGTGCCGGCGAGTTATGTGCCGCATTGGCTGCGGCGGGACTGGCGATATGCAGCGGGCTGGCTCAGGGCATAGACGCCGCCGCCCACCGGGCGGCATTGGAGGCGGGTGCGGTTACCCTCGGGATAATGGCCACCGGGCTTGACCGGGTGTATCCCCGACAGCATCAGGGCCTGGCCGAGGAGATCGTCAAGCAGGGTGCCCTGGTAACAGAGTTTCCCCTCGGAGCGCCGCCGACTCGCGAACGATTTCCCCAGCGCAATCGAATTATCAGTGGCTTGTGTCTCGGTGTTTTGATTATAGAAGCTGCCCTGCGCTCTGGTTCCCTGATTACTGCCCGTATGGCGCTGGAACAGAACCGGGAGGTATTTGCCTTGCCACACTCTATCTATCATCCCCAGGGTCGAGGCTGTAATGCACTGCTAAAAGAGGGTGCCTGCCTGGTCAGGGAAGTCGGCGATATCCTGTGGGAACTGCGCGGATTTAGTGGGTCGCTGGTTGCGCCGGCCCCGTCAGAGTCGGTCGCTTTGAGCCAGGAAATACAGGCGTTGCTGGCGCTGCTGGGGGATGCGCCGATCGGCCTGGATGAACTGGCCGCGAGCAGCCAACAGCCGGTTGCCGAACTCATGCAGGCGATGACTGAATTACAATTGCGGGGCCTGGTGGAAAACAAAGGAGGTCTGTATATGCGCAGCTGAGTTGGGCTCGGGCTTGCCATTTGCCACTGCGCTTGGTTATATTTCGCGCTTTTCAGCCTGTAAGTCTTTGCAACAGGCAATTATGGCCGATGAATCGGCGGAGATAAATAATGAGCCAATCCTTTGTGGCGGTACTAATGGGTTCCGATTCTGATCTGCCGATCATGGAGGAATCTTTCAAAATTTTGGAAAAACTGGGTATCCGGTTCGAGGCAAAAATTACCTCGGCTCACCGCACGCCTGAGGTCACGCATGCCTATGTCACCGATGCCGATGCCCGCGGCTGCGGGGCGTTTATTTGCGCTGCCGGTATGGCCGCTCACCTGGCCGGTGCGGTGTCTGCGAACACCATTAAACCGGTGATTGGCGTGCCCCTGGCGGCATCGCTGGATGGCCTGGATGCGTTGCTTGCCACCGTACAGATGCCGGCGGGAATTCCCGTGGCAACCGTGGCAATTGGCAAAGCCGGCGCCAAGAATGCCGCCTACCTGGCGGCGCAGATACTGGCGGGCAGTGACCCCGATCTGGGTCAACGCCTGCGCGACGAGCGGGCCGTCAATAGTCAGGCTGTACAGGATAAAGACGCTGCCCTGCAGAAAAAACTCGGACACTGAGCGCGGCCTTGAATTTACACGCCCGCCTCGCCGCTCAGACGCTGAATGTCGGCGGCATCATCGCCTATCCCACGGAAGCGGTCTGGGGCCTGGGTTGTGACCCGTTCAATTACCAGGCGGTTGAGCGCCTGTTGCGACTAAAGGCCAGGCCCATTGGCAAGGGCCTGATTCTGGTGGCGGCAGATTGGCACCAGTTTGCCTGGTTGCTGGATGACCTGGATACGGGGCAACAGCAGCAACTGCGAGACTCCTGGCCCGGCCCCAATACCTGGTTGGTACCCCACCGGGGGCGGGTCCCCCAATGGCTGAGCGGCGCGTTTGATACTATCGCCCTACGGGTTAGCGATCACCCGGTGGTGATTGAATTGTGTCGCGCACACGGGGCGCCGCTGGTATCCACCTCGGCCAACGTGAGCGGCACGCAACCCGCGTTGCACGCATTCCAGGTGCGTCGGCATTTTGGTGCAGCGCTGGACTATGTGGTTCCGGGCGCGCTGGGCGGTGCCAACTTACCGAGCGCAATTCGCGATGTTCGCACCGGCGAGGTATTGCGTGATGGCTGACAGCAGAGAGGTGGCTAATGGCAGCTAGTCGGGCTGAACAGGTAAAGGCTTATTTTCTGGCGCTGCAAAACAGCATCTGTAGCGGTCTGGAGCAGCTCGACGGTGGCGCCGGCTTTGCAGTTGACGAATGGGACCGGCCCGGTGGCGGTGGTGGCTGCTCACAGGTCTTGAGTGATGGCCGGGTATTCGAAAAAGCCGGTGTGAATTTCTCCCATGTGATGGGCAATTCGCTGCCACCATCGGCATCGGCCCAGCGGCCAGAGCTGGCAGAGCGCGGATTTGAGGCCATGGGCGTGTCCCTGGTGATTCACCCGCGCAACCCCTACGTCCCCACCAGTCACGCCAATGTCCGGCTGTTCATAGCCGATCAGGAGGGGGAGGAGCCGCTGTGGTGGTTTGGGGGTGGTTATGACCTCACACCCTATTACGCGTTTGAAGAGGATTGTCGGCACTGGCACAGCACCGCGGCCGCGGCCTGCGAACCCTTCGGCAGCGAGGTCTATCCGCGCTTCAAGCGCTGGTGCGACGAGTATTTTTACCTGCCCCATCGACGCGAGCCACGTGGTATCGGCGGGCTCTTTTTTGACGATCTCAATGAATGGGACTTTGATACCAGCTTTAACTTTGTTCAGGCCATTGGTGATTCCTTCCTGCCTGCCTACCGGCCGATAGTAGAGCGGCGTAAAGACAGGCCATACGGGGAGCGGGAGCGGAAATTTCAACTCTACCGGCGCGGCCGTTACGTGGAATTTAACCTGGTTTATGATCGAGGTACCCTGTTTGGATTGCAATCAGACGGGCGCACAGAATCCATCCTGATGTCTCTGCCGCCGTTGGTACGGTGGGAGTACAATTACCAGGCAGAGCCCGGCAGTGAAGAGGCGCGGCTGACAGAGCATTTTCTGCAGGGGCGTGAATGGCTGGAGGCCAGTGGCTGACGATGAGCGACAAATACAGCGTTTTTGGCAATCCGGTGCGGCACAGCAAATCGCCGCAGATTCACGCCGCGTTCGCGCAGCAGTGCCGGCAGGATATGCAGTACCGCGCGACCCTGGTGAAGGAAGGTGAATTTGCGCGGGCAGCGGACGGTTTTTTTGCCAAGGGCGGCAAGGGCCTGAATATTACCGTGCCGTTCAAGGGTGATGCTTGTACCTACGCCGACGGCCTCAGCCCTCGTGCCGAACGAGCGCAGGCGGTGAACACCTTGATTCGACAGGATGACGACCAGATCGAAGGCGACAATACCGACGGCATCGGCCTGGTGCGGGATATGATCGCCAACCTCGGCTGGACCATCAGCGGGCAACGTGTGTTGATTCTGGGCGCCGGTGGCGCGGTGCGAGGTATATTGGAATTATTGCTGCAAGAGCGGCCAGCCGAGTTGATGATTGCCAATCGAACTGCCCACAAGGCAGTCGACCTGGCCGATTCCTTTGCCCAGATGGGTAGAGTTGAGGGTGGCGGCTACGAGACACTGGCGGGACGACAGTTTGATCTGCTTATCAATGGCACCGCTGCCAGTCTGGCCGGGGATCTGCCGCCCCTGCCCAACCATTTGCTGACCGAGCGCAGCTGCTGTTACGACATGATGTACGCCGCCGAGCCGACGATATTTATGCGCTGGGCGGCCCAGAATACAGCCTGGGCGGTGGCAGATGGTCTGGGTATGCTGGTTGAGCAGGCGGCGGAGAGCTTCTACCTGTGGCGTCAGCAGCGGCCGCAGACTGGCCCCGTTATCAACGCCCTGCGTGCCGAAATGTCGGTGGAGAACGGAGCGTGACGCGCCGATTTATTGCAGGCGCTGTTTGTCCACGTTGCGGGGAACAGGACAAGCTGGTGGTCGATACGGAGACGGACCTGCGTGAATGCGTTAAATGTGGATTTCGCGAGGAACGCCCGCGGGAGGGCACGGCTGCAGAATTGCGAACCCGGGTTAATCGACCCGCCGCCCGGCGCGCCGAAACTCCCAGCGAGGTGGTAACACTGATCGACCCCGCTGACAGCGATGAGAAGGCAGATTAGTAGCTGGCCGTTGCCGGCAATCTCAGGTCTATCTGCTCATCTCGGCTCAGACAGGGCAACTCAGGCCAGGATATAGCCTCCGCGTTTAGCTCTGCACCCTGCCGCAACACGGATTCCCGGTCGATCATTCGATCCACCGTATGTTCAACCAACTCGTTCAAGCGATTGGCCAGCTGGTCGCCAATGAGATGATGGACGATGATATTGGACCGGGTCATGTCGAGCGGCAGCAGGGCGACGGATCGATGGCGGATATGTTGGTCGTTAATTTCTTCAAACAGGCGCTGCGCCAGGTAGGACTCGTCCATCAGCTCCCGTAGTCCGCTGGCCTCGGCCAGTTCAGATGGGGGCAGCAGGAAAAAATCTTCTGCCATATGCAGAAACGGCGCCACGTAATTGTAGGTTTGCGCCTGGAGCAGGCCCCACCGATGCCGTCCAGAAACTCGGGGACATACTCAATATAGCGCTGCACAAAGCTCACCAGTCGCGCCGGTGCGTCAGTGCCGGGTAACAACAGGGATGAGCGCAAGCTCTCAAGGTTTTGCTCGAAGCTCAGTAGAAGCTGCCCGCTGCGTTGTTCGTGGTCTACAGCCAGGGCGATGGTCTCGCGAATCTGGTCGGTGCTCATGTGCCGATCCACGCTTTTGTAAGAGTGGACTGTTAAGGCTAGTACAAACCGTTGGTTTCGCTAGTGGCTTGCAGTCAACCAGCCCTGGCGCTGGTTCAGTAGCCAGTAGTACCAACCCAGGGAGACACCGCGAGCGCCATTGAAGACCAGGAACGATATCCACAAACCGGTGTTACCCCAGCCCCAGCTCTGCAACAGGTAAAACAATGGCAGGTACACCAGCAGGGCAGAACCGAGCATGGTTATCATCATGGGCCGGGTCATGGCGGTGCCGATGAATATCCCATCCAGCAGGTATGAGGCAGCGGCCACCAGGGGCAGTAGGACCAACCAGATTTGATACTCAAACAAGAGGCCTGCGATGCGACCGTGACCAGTAAATAGCGGAAACAGCAGATTCCCTGCCAGAGCAAACACCGTGCTGATCAACATTGCGGTTACGCCGCACCAGAAGGTGCAGGCACGAACCGCCCGGTAAAAATCTGCCATGCGTCTGGCGCCGATGGCCTCGCCGGTTAGTGCCTCAACAGCAAAAGCGAAGCCATCCATGGCGTAAGCCGCCAATAGCAGCAGGTTCAGCATGATGGAGTTGGCGGCCAGCTGGTCTTCCCCCAGGCGCGCGCTCTGTGCTGTAAAGAAAGCAAAGCTGAATAGCAGGCACATGGTGCGTACAAACAAGTGGCGATTGCTGGTGAGCAGTTCGCGGTAGGCATCCAGGCGGCGCAGTTGTGCCAGCAAGGCAGCGGTTAGTTGCAGTTGCAAATTGCGCGACACCGCATAGAGAGCCAGCGCACATCCACAGTATTCTGCGATCACGGTTGCCAAGGCGGCACCGTCACTGTTGAGCCCGAAGCCGACAATAAAGAGAAAATCCAGGCCAATATTGATGAGATTGGTGGTGACCACGATAAGCATGGGCCAGCGGGTGTTCTGGCGGCCAATAAAGCAACCGACTACCGCATAAGTCACCAGCACCGCCGGTGCGCTGTAGATGCGTATATAGGTGTAGCTCTGTGCCAGCGGCTCGATAGCGGCACCGGGGTCCATCAAAGCCAGGCCCAGGTCCAACCACAGCCGGTGCAGTAGTATCACCAGCAGCGCCAGTACCAGGGCCAATACCATCGATTGCGCCAGTATCAATAACTGTCGCTCCCGGTCCCGGGTGCCGAAGGCTCTGGCCACCAGGCCGGTGGTACCACTGCGCAGGAAGCTGAAACCCCAGTACAAGAAGGACAGGATACTGGCACCGATGGCGACCGCACCAAGGAATACCGGGCTATCCAGGTGACCGAGGATGGCAGTGTCCACTAACCCCAACAAGGGGATGGAAATATTGGACAGAATTGCCGGCCAGGCTATGGCCCAGACCCGCTGCTGCAGGTGGCGCTCGTCAGTCATGCGCCCCGACCTTGTCCTGTGTCAATTTTGGACATCTAAATCTCGGTATAATCAGGTACTTAGGGAAGATAACATTAATGCTACTGAGTCTGGTCTTTGCCCCGGTTTTCGGTATAATCGCGGCGTTTTGTCGCACCCCACGTCACGTGGTAATCCAACGAGCAGGGGACGTGGGCCTTTTTTAGCGCGCTTCCAGATTTAGCAACTACACTGCAAGAATCAACTAAACTTCCCAGTTACCGGTAGAAAAACCGGATGCGGGATTACGCTTGAACTGAGAGTTGTTCAAGCGGTGGGGTAAAAGTCATATGTCAAACGGGAGACACCGGGAATGAGTTCTAAAGCGAAGCGGCTTGAGAGGCTGACGCTTGGCCCTGTGCTCGGATTGCTGGGCTTGTGGGCCAGTAATGCGGGGGCTGCAGACTCCAAGGTCAATCAAATCAACATGCCAGTCAGCGTCACCGAAGTAGGCGCCAATATTTACGACTTGCACATGCTGATCTTCTGGATCTGCGTGGTTATCGGTGTGGCCGTATTCGGGGTGATGTTTTATTCCATGTTTGCCCACCGCAAGTCCCGTGGGGTCACCCCGTCGACCTTCCACGAGAGCACCAAGGTCGAGTTTCTCTGGACGGTGGTCCCCTTCTTCATTTTGTTGGCTATGGCGGTTCCCGCTACCACTACCCTGATCGATATCTACGATACCAGCGATCCCGACATGGACATCCTGGTAACCGGTTACCAGTGGAAATGGAAGTACGAATACCTGCAGGAGAGCGGCGACAACGTGGTCTATTTCAGCAATTTGCGCACCCCGCAGGAAGAAATATACAACACCGAGGCCAAGGGCGAGCACTACCTGCTGGAAGTGGACGAGCCGGTCGTGGTGCCGGTGGGCAAGAAAGTGCGGCTGCTGATCACGGCCAATGATGTGATCCACTCCTGGTGGGTGCCGGAGCTGGCGGTGAAAAGGGACGCGATTCCTGGTTTTGTCAACGAAACCTGGTTCAAGGCAGAACAGGAAGGCATATACCGTGGTCAGTGCGCCGAATTGTGCGGCAAGGATCACGGCTTTATGCCCATCGTCGTCAATGTCGTCAGCCAGCCCGAATATGAAGAGTGGCTGAGTGACAAGCAAACGGAAGCCACTGAGATCAAAGCGCTGATGGCGCAAACTTTCAGCCTGGATGCACTGGTGGAGCGCGGCCAACAGGTCTATGCCCGTTCTTGCCTGGCCTGCCATGGCACCGACGGGGAGGGTGGTGTGGGTACCCCTATTGCCGGCAGTGATATCGCCACCGGTGAGCTTGCAGCGCACATGAACACCACTCTTAACGGCGTACCGGGCACGGCCATGCAGGCCTTCGGTGGTCAGCTCAACGACGTCGATATGGCCGCCGTCATCACCTACCAACGCAATGCCTTTGGCAACAACATGGGCGATATGGTGCAGCCGGTAGACGTCTACAACTTCAAGAAAGGCCAATAAGGGAGGCTCTGATTATGGGAGATCATCATCACGGTCCAGCCAAGGGCCTCAAGCGGTGGTTGTTTGCCACCAACCATAAAGACATTGGCACCATGTACCTGTGGTTCAGCTTTGCCATGTTTATCCTCGGTGGCACTTTTGCCATGATCATTCGTGCCGAGCTGTTCCAGCCCGGCATACAACTGGTGGAACCTGAGTTTTTCAATCAAATGACCACCATGCACGGCTTGATCATGGTGTTTGGTGCCATCATGCCGTCTTTCGTCGGCCTGGCGAACTGGATGATCCCGCTGATGATCGGTGCGCCGGACATGGCTTTACCGCGGATGAACAACCTGAGTTTCTGGATTTTGCCACCGACCTTCCTGCTGCTGGCGTCCACACTGTTCATGGAAGGCGGTGCGCCGGCCTTTGGCTGGACTTTCTATGCGCCGCTGTCGACGACATTTGCACCGCCGTCGGTATCGTTTTTCATATTCGGCGTGCACTTGCTGGGCCTGTCCTCCATCATGGGCTCGATTAATATCGTGGCCACGGTCTGGAACCTGCGCGCGCCGGGTATGACCTGGATGAAAATGCCCCTGTTCGTGTGGACCTGGTTTATTACCGCCTACCTGTTGATCGCGGTGATGCCGGTATTGGCGGGCGCGGTGACCATGATGCTGATGGACATCCACTTTGGTACCAGCTTCTTTTCCGCGGCGGGCGGCGGTGACCCGGTGCTGTTCCAGCACGTGTTCTGGTTCTTCGGCCATCCCGAGGTCTACATCATTATCCTGCCGGCCTTTGGTGTGGTATCCCAGATCATCCCGACCTTTGCCCGCAAGCCATTGTTTGGCTATGACTCCATGGTTTACGCCACCGCATCTATCGCCTTCCTGTCGTTTATCGTATGGGCGCATCACATGTACACCGTGGGCATGCCGATAGCCGGTGAGCTGTTCTTCATGTACGCCACCCTGCTGATCGCTGTCCCTACCGGGGTGAAGGTATTCAATTGGATCACCACCATGTGGCGCGGCGCCATGACCTTTGAAACACCGATGCTGTTCTGCATTGGCTTCGTGATCTTGTTCACCCTGGGTGGTTTCACGGGTCTGATGCTGTCTATCGCGCCCAGTGATTTCCAGTACCACGACAGCTATTTTGTGGTAGCCCACTTCCACTACGTTATGGTGGCCGGTGCGGTATTTTCCATGACGGCGGCAGTCTACTACTGGCTGCCGAAATGGTGCGGCAGGATGTACAACGAGACCATGGGTAAAACCCACTTCTGGATTTCGTTTATAGGCTTTAACCTGACCTTCTTCCCTCAGCACTTCGTGGGACTGGCGGGTATGCCCCGTCGTATTCCCGATTACGCCCTGCAGTTCGCTGACTTCAATATGATGTCCAGTATTGGTGCATTCATCTACGGCGGCTCGCAGATCCTGTTCCTGTACAACGTGATCTCGACCATCATCGCCGGCAAGCCGATAAGCGATGAAAAAGTTTGGGAAGGTGCAGAGGGCCTGGAGTGGACCATACCGACACCGGCACCTTTCCACACCTTCTCGGTTCCCCCGCAGTTCAGGTAGGGGCAGCTGACACATGACTACTCGCGACAATCCTGTCTACCGCACCGTCTTCAAGTCGGCGCTGGTGGTGGTCGCCATGTTTGCCTTTGTGTTCGTGGTGATGGTGCCGCTGTACAATGTTTTGTGTGATGTATTGGGCATCAATGGTAAAACCGGTGGCCGCTACGAGGCGGCCGCCATCATCGTGGATACTGAGCGCACCGTTACCGTGCAGTTTGTAGCCACCAACAACCAGAGCATGCCCTGGGACTTTGGTCCCTCGCAAACCATGATGAAGGTAAATCCGGGTGCCGTGAATGACACGGTGTTCCTGGCCCGCAACCCGCGGCCGTATACGATGATTGCGCAGGCGATTCCCAGTATTTCCCCGTCGCGCGCGGCCCAGTACTTCCACAAAACCGAGTGTTTCTGCTTTGAGCAGCAGCCGCTTGACGCGGGTCAGGCGGCAGAAATGCCGCTGCAGTTTATTGTCGACCAGGATCTGCCGAAGGACATCGGCACGATTACCCTGTCCTACACGATTTTTGATGTCACCGATATGTTAAAGAAGGACGCGCTGGCGTCCCGCTAACGGAGAAATAAAATGGCTACTCACGATACAGCCGAGCACGAAGAATATTACGTACCCGAGAGCAGTGGCATGGCCATCAGTGCCACCATTGGCCTGGTACTCAGTATTTTTGGTGCTGCCAGTGTGCTCAATGATATGACCTTCGGTGAGCCCGGTGCGGAGACTAATTCGTGGACAATTCTTATCGTCGGGCTGTTCTGGTTCGTGGGCACTCTGTTCATGTGGTTCCGCACCGCGATCCGGGAAAACATTGCCGGCATGAACAGCGCACAGCTCAAGAAGTCCTATGTATTGGGTATGTTCTGGTTCATTTTCTCTGAAGTGATGTTCTTTTTCTGTTTTTTCGGCGCACTGTTCTACGTGCGTGTGCTGGCGGGCCCTTGGCTCGGTGGTGAGGGCGAGGCCGGGGCATTCAGCCACCTGATCTGGCAAGGCTATGAGTTCAGCTGGCCGATGATGACAACCCCGCAGGAGGCCGTCGGTGGTGCCGGCGCGCAACTGATCTCCAACCAGGGTGAATTTATCAGCCCCAACACCAGTATGGCGATGTCAGAGGCCGGTGCCTGGTACAAGTGGCTGCCCCTGTGGAACACCATCATCCTGATCACCTCCTCCGTCACGGTTCACATCGCCCACGTCGGTCTACTCGATGACAACCGCAAGAAATTCAACATCTGGCTCGGCATCTCTGTGCTGCTGGCGATGATCTTCCTGTTTTTGCAGTACGAGGAATACTACGAAGCTTACGCCCACTTCGGCCTGACCCTGGACTCCGGCATCTACGGTTCAACCTTCTTCATGTTGACCGGTTTCCACGGTTTCCACGTGGCCATGGGTATGACCATGCTACTGGTGCAGTGGTTGCGTTCGGTAAGTGGTAAACACTTCACTGCCGATGACCACTTTGGTTTTGAGGCTTCCAGCTGGTACTGGCACTTTGTCGACGTAGTCTGGGTCATGTTGTTCCTGTTTGTTTACATCCTGTAACAGCAGAATTATTCCTCGGGTATTGCAGGAGTCGGTAATGGCGCTTGCGGCTTTGTTTGCGGCGCTGACGGCTCTGCTTGCACTGGTCGCGGCTTTTCCCAGGGGGCCTGTGAGCGTATTTGCCCGGTTGCCACGCCGTAGATAATCAGACTGATCAAGCCAGCCGCCAGGCTCACCCGGACGCCGAGTGAGTGCAGGGTTCGACGCTTGTTCTTGTCACCCTGGTCTACCATGAGGTAGTAGAAGCCACTGAACAGGCTCACCACCAGACCCAATAAAAGTACGACGATCAGAAATTTCAGTACCATAAGAAATTCACCAGAACCTAAACCCATAACCTAAACGAGACAGAGCGAGTATAACTGAGCATGACCCCGCCCACAGCAACACAAGAGACTGGCCTGGTATGGTGCGCCGAATGGCGTACCACCCTGTTTGCGCTGGTGCTGGTGCCGGTGTTTGTCGGTCTCGGTTTTTGGCAGCTGCAACGCGCCGAGGAAAAGGCACTGATCGCCAGTGACTGGGAACAACGTCAGCACCAGCCCGCCCGACCCCTGCTGGAACTAAATGGCAGTGCCGGCCAGTTGGCGCACCGCAAGGTAATACTGGAAGGCGGTTTTGTCCCGGGGCGCGATTTTCTGCTGGACAACCGGGTGCAGGGGGGACAATACGGATTTGAGGTCATCAGCGTCTTACGACTGCTCGACGAACCCCTGCTGGTGTTGGTCAACCGCGGCTGGATTGCCGGTGATCCGGGTCGCCGGCGATTGCCGGACGTACCGATGGCGGCGGGTGAGAAGCAGCACGGGGTCGTTTACGTTCCCCCCGGAGAGGCATACCGTCTCGGCGATGAGAGGCGCCAGGCTGAATGGCCGCAGTTGATCCTCAGCCTGGACATTGCCTGGATGGAACAGGTGCTCGGGGAGCCGGTATATCCGTTTACGATTCGTCTCGATGCAGACAGTCCAGCGGCGCTCAGCGTGGACTGGCCGCTGATCAATATCACGCCCGAGAAGCATACGGGCTACGCGGTACAGTGGTTTACCATGGCTGTGGCCCTGTTCATTGCCTGGCTCGCTCACAGCAGCAATCTGTTTGTGTGGTGGCGGCATCGGTCAACGGGAGATGCCGACAATGGCTGATGTAAACAACAACAACCGCATGGTGTTGTTGCTCATTGCCGGGCTACCTCTGACCATGATCCTGGCAGCCACTTGGCTCTGGGTGTATGTCGAACAAGGCGATATCGACCTGGTAGACATACTCGGTACCGCTAATCGAGGCGAGCTGGTGGCCCCGCCCCGGGCCCTGGCTGAACTGGGCATACCGGCACCCGCTGTGGACAATGCCGATTGGACCATCCTGATTCCGGCCCGCAACACCTGTGATCGGCAATGCGAACATTTGCTGTATTACACCCGCCAGATACGTACCGCCATGGGTAAATACACCAAGCGCATCCGCCTTGGCGCGCTGGTGTTTGACCCAGCCCTGGCAACAGAACTTGCGGCGCGGCTGGAGGCAGAGCACCCCAACCTGGAATTTCTGTATACTCCGCAGTCACGTTGGCAACAGCTAATGGATGATGTTGAATCCAGAGATGTTGCACCGGGTTACTACCTGGTGGATCCGCAGGGTTGGATCATGATGTCCTACCAGCCTGAGGCAGACGGCAAAGACGTTATGGCCGATCTCAAATTTTTACTCAAGAACAGTAGTGGCTGATGTTTAACCTGCCCGAAAATCGTAAAACTGGCTTTCGCCTCGCCCTCGCCGCCGTCGTCCTGGCTGTTGTGGTTATCGTGCTGGGCGCTTTCACGCGGCTGGTGGATGCGGGCCTGGGCTGCCCGGATTGGCCCGGTTGTTATGGCCATGTACTGTGGCCCACGGCGACTGAAGACATCGCTCGGGCCAACGCGGCCTTTCCCGATGCGCCGGTGGAAACCGACAAAACCTGGCCAGAGATGGTGCACCGATATTTTGCCACAGCCCTGGGCCTGTTCAGTATAGCCCTGGTGGTGGTCGCTCTGCGCCATCGAGGCCCCGGCAAACCCTTCAAGCTACCCCTGTTTCTGCTTGGCTTTATTATACTGCAGGGTATGTTTGGCATGTGGACAGTTACCCTGAAACTGTGGCCGCAAGTGGTTACGGCCCATTTGCTGGGGGGTTTTACCACCCTCTGCTTGTTCTGGATCATGACGCTGCGACTCAATAACCGCCATTGGCACTTAGCGGCAGGGACTGTTGCGCGCTTCAAGGGCTTGGCGCTGTTGGCGCTGGGCGTGGTCGTTGTGCAGATAGCACTGGGCGGGTGGACGACGTCAAACTATGCGGCAGTGGCGTGTCCCGATCTCCCCACCTGCCAAGCCCAGTGGTGGCCGCAGATGGATTTCGCCAGTGGCTTTGATGTGCTCCAGGAAGTGGGGCCCAATTACCTCGGCGGCCAATTGGACAATGATGCCCGGGTGGCAATCCACATGGCTCATCGTATCGGCGCTATGTTGACCCTGCTGTTGGTGGGTTTTATGAGCCTGCAATTGCTGCGCTGCGGTGAACCGCAGCTGCGGCGTGTGGGGTGTGCCGTTGGCACGGTGTTGCTGCTCCAATTCCTGTTGGGGCTGAGTAATATTTTCTTCCATTTCCCCCTGTTGGTATCGGTCTCGCACAACGCGGTAGGCGCCCTGTTGCTGTTAGTGGTGCTGACCCTCAACTACTACCTGCTCACTGCCCGCGTCGGCAGCGATGATGGTCAGCCACATTTATAATTCTATGGAAACGACACTTCAACCAAGCACCTGGCGCGATTATTACGAGTTGACCAAGCCGCGAGTCGTCATGTTGATGATGCTGACGGCCGTCATCGGCATGTTTATGGCTGTGCCCGGTATGGTGCCCTGGCCGGCGCTGGTATTTGGTAATTTCGGCATCGCCCTGTGTGCGGGTGCTGCCGCCGCGGTCAACCATGTGGTTGACAGCCAAATTGATGAAAAAATGGCGCGCACCCATAACCGCCCAATGGCACAAGGGCGCGTCACTTTCACCGGCGCCTGCCTGTTTGCGCTGGGTTTGGCCCTGGTGGGCACGTATGTACTCTACGTCTATGTGAATCCGCTCACGGCCTGGCTTACCCTGGCATCGCTGGTCGGTTACGCGTTTATCTACACCATGTTCCTGAAACGAGCTACGCCACAGAACATCGTTATTGGTGGCCTCGCCGGTGCTACACCCCCGCTGCTGGGCTGGACCGCAGTGACCGGAGAGATTCATGGACACGGCCTGCTGTTGGTGCTGATTATTTTTGCCTGGACGCCACCCCATTTCTGGGCCCTGGCCATACATCGCCGAGAGGAGTACGCCTCGGTTGATATTCCCATGTTGCCGGTTACCCACGGGGTGGCCTTTACCAAGCTGCATATTCTGCTTTATACGCTCATCATGTTCGCCATTAGCTTGCTACCCTACGCCACGCGGCTATCAGGCCCCCTCTACCTGCTGGGCGCGGTCGTGCTTGGTGGAGGCTTTTTGTACTGGTCATTGGCCCTGCTATTTGATTGGGACGAGGATGCGCCGATGCAAACCTTCCGCTATTCCCTGGTCTACTTGATGGCACTGTTCGTGGTGATGCTACTGGATCACTATATGTTTCCGATTGAGAGTCTCTACTGAGCCTATGTCCTATTCCGAGAGTAGCCCCATGACCGAAAAACAGGCTCGCGGCGTGAAGCTTACCGTGATTGGCATGTTGATTTTGATTGCCCTTGTGGTAGGCAGTTTTGTCAACAAGATCAGCATGCCGCGGGTCATGACCAAGGCTGAGCTCAAGATCAACGGCGCTTATATATTTGATACGCCGCGAGCCCTGCCGGAGTTTTCCCTGACGGATCACAACGGCGCGGCATTTGATAACGCGGCGTTAAGGAATCAATGGACACTGGTGTTTTTTGGCTTCACTCACTGCCCCGATATCTGCCCGACAACCATGGCGGAGCTGGGCAGGTTTGTGCAGCTGCTGGACGGTCTGCCCGAACAGGCCGATACCCGGGTGGTGATGGTGACCGTGGACCCGGCCCGGGATGGGGTTGAGCAATTGTCGCAGTATGTACCCTATTTCAACCCTGACTTCCTCGGGGTAACTGGCGATTTCCTCGACATCCACAGATTCGCCACCGCGCTCAATACCCCGTTCAGAAAAGTGCCGGGCCAAGGTGAGGATTACCAGGTGGATCACAGCGCCAACGTGGTATTGATTAACCCGCGGGGTGATTACCATGGATTTTTCAAGGCGCCACTGGATCTGGGTAAACTTAAGGTAACATACCGGTCCGCACGCGCAGTCTGGGATTGACCATGTCTACACCGCCGCTGGTTCTTGTTGACGGCTCGTCCTATGTCTACCGGGCTTACCACGCCCTGCCTCCCCTACAGAACTCCCGTGGCCAGGCCACCGGTGCCGTCAAAGGCGTTATCAATATGTTGCGGCGGCTGATCAAGGACTATCCTGAGTCCGTGGTGGCGGTTGTGTTTGACGCCAAGGGCAAGACCTTCCGCGATGACCTGTTCCCCGACTACAAGGCCAACCGGCCGCCCATGCCCGATGATTTGCGGGAACAAATTGAACCCATTCATGAAATCGTCAAGGCCATGGGTTTGCCCTTTCTCTGCGTTGAGGGAGTCGAGGCGGACGATGTGATTGGTACCCTGGCTGCGCAGGCTGGCGATCAGGGCTTACCGGTGGTTATCTCCACCGGCGACAAGGACATGGCACAGTTGGTCAACCAGCATGTCACCTTGGTCAATACCATGACCGATACGGTGATGGACCCAGCCGGTGTTAGCGAAAAGTTCGGTATTGGCCCGGAGTTGATTATCGATTTTCTGGCCCTGATGGGGGATAAAGTCGACAATATCCCGGGCGTGCAAGGAGTGGGTGAGAAGACGGCCCTGGCCTTGCTGCAGGGCCTGGGCGGTCTCGATGACATATATGCACAGCTTGATAAGGTAGCGGAACTTGAATTTCGTGGCGCCAAGAAAATGGGTGAAAAACTCGCGGCGGAAAAAGACAAGGCCTATATGTCCTATACCCTGGCCACGATCAAGACCGATGTGGAACTGGGGCAGGGCCCGGCTGAGCTGGCCAATGGCGCCGCCGACAAAGAGGCCCTGCTAGATTGGTTCCAACGTATGGAGTTCAGGTACTGGCTCGATGACCTGCTGGGTGATGAGGAAGTGCCGACGCCGAAAATCGCCGAGTTGAGCTGCGACACGGTGCGGGACAAGGCCAGTTTCGAAACCTGGTTGGCGCGGCTGCGGGAAGCCGAGCTGTTCGCCTTCGATACTGAAACCACCAGCCTCGCCTATATGCAGGCGCGTATCGTCGGTGTGTCCTTCGCGGTGCAGGCCGGTGAAGCAGCCTATGTGCCCCTGGCTCACGCCTATGTCGGTGCGCCAGAGCAACTCGATCGCGAGTGGGCACTGGCGCAATTGAAACCGATCCTGGAGGATCCAGAGCAACATAAGGTCGGGCAAAATCTCAAGTACGATGCCAGCGTGCTGGCCAATCACGGCATCACCTTGCGCGGTATCGCCCACGACACCATGCTGGAATCCTATGTGCTGGACTCCACAGCGACACGGCATGACATGGACAGCCTGGCGCTGAAGTACCTGGGTCGCAACACCATTCATTTTACGGATATTGCCGGCAAGGGTGCCAAGCAAATCACTTTTGACCAGGTGCGGGTGGAGGAAGCTGCGCCCTACGCGGCGGAAGACGCGGAAATCACCTGGTGCCTGCATCGGGCATTACTGCCTCGGCTGCAGCAGGAACCCGGCCTGGCCAGTGTCTATGAAGACATCGAGGTACCGCTGGTGCCCGTGATGTCGCGCATTGAGCGCAATGGCGCCCTGCTCAGCCGTGAACTGCTGCACAAGCAAAGCGCAGAACTGGGTGCGCGCATTGAAGAACTGCAGCGGGAAGTCCACAGCCTGGCCGGGGATGAGTTTAACCTGGGTTCGCCCAAGCAACTGGGCGAGGTACTGTTTGAAAAGCTGCAGCTGCCGGTCATTAAAAAAACGCCCAAGGGGGCGGCATCAACGGCTGAAGAGGTATTGCAGGAATTGGCGCTGGATTATCCCCTGCCCAAGTTGGTACTCGAATACCGCAGCCTGAGTAAGCTGAAGTCCACCTACACCGACAAGCTGCCACAGATGATTGACCCGGATACCGGGCGCGTACACACGTCCTATCACCAGGCAGTAACCTCGACGGGGCGGCTCTCCTCTTCCGACCCCAATTTGCAGAATATTCCCATTCGTACCGCCGAGGGTCGCCGCATCCGACAGGCGTTTATTGCGCCAGCGGGATACAAGATACTGGCCGCGGATTATTCGCAGATAGAGCTGCGGATCATGGCGCACCTGTCCGCAGACGATGGTTTGTTGAGCGCTTTCAGGGAAGGTCTCGATGTCCACCGCGCGACCGCTGCAGAAGTTTTCGGGGTTGGGCTGGATGGTGTATCTGACGAGCAACGGCGCAAGGCCAAAGCCATCAACTTCGGCCTGATCTACGGCATGTCGGCCTTTGGCCTGGCCAAGCAGTTACAGCTGGGGCGACACGAGGCGCAAGAATATATCGACCTGTATTTCGAGCGTTATCCCGGCGTGCAAGCCTATATGGATGACACCCGCGAACGAGCTCGCCAGCAGGGCTTTGTAGAAACCCTGTTTGGCCGCCGGCTGTACTTGCCGGAGATCAATGCCCGCAACAAGATGCGGGCCCAGGCAGCCGAGCGCACAGCAATCAATGCCCCCATGCAAGGGACCGCGGCAGACATCATCAAGCGAGCGATGCTATCGGTAGATGACTGGTTACAGACAGAAGGGCCCGATGCGCGGATTATCATGCAGGTACACGATGAACTGGTATTGGAAGTGTCAGATGCCGAGGTCGACGATGTCAGTCAGCGCTTGTGCGAGTTGATGTCAGGTGCGGCCAGCCTGGAGGTGCCCTTGCTGGTTGAAGCGGGGGTGGGTGACAACTGGGACCAGGCTCACTGATCCGGGAGCTCTTCGTCGGCTGCCTCCACTGCTTCTTCCCCTGTTTCTTCCACTACGCTGACGTCCGTCAGCCAGGCATTCAGCTTTTTTTCCAGTTCACGCAGGCCGGTACCTTTCAGCGCAGAAAATAGCTGAACACTGACCAGGTCCTCATGTTCCGCCAGCTGTTTACGCATCTTGAGCAAGGTGCTATTCGCGGGCCCCTTTTTCAGTTTGTCGGCCTTGGTCAGCAGGATATGTACCGGCATGGTCGCGGACACCGCCCATTCCAGCATGACCCGGTCAAAGTCCTGCAACGGCCGGCGGGAATCCATCAGCATTATCATGCCCCGCAGTGATTGCCGCTGTTCCAGGTACGCCTCCAGCTGTTCGGTCCACTCCCGTTTAACGGGCTCTGGCACCTTGGCATAGCCGTAGCCCGGCAGATCCACCAGCCGCTGGTTGTCGCTGAGGTGGAAGAAATTCAGCAGCTGCGTCCGGCCCGGCGTTTTAGAGGTGCGCGCCAACTTGTGGTTGCCGGTCAGGGTGTTGATGGCGCTGGATTTCCCGGCATTGGAGCGACCGGCGAATGCCACCTCCCAGCCCTCGTCAGCGGGACATTGATGGACCTTTGAGGCACTGGTCAGGAAGCTGGCTGTACGAAAATCCAGGCGCTCGATTTCTGGTTTAATCATTGATTTGCTTGGCTTTTGGTTGCCCAGTATGTCGTATATAATGCCACAGCTTTTAAGACCAGCGAGAATTTTGCGGCCGAAACACAGTAGTGAAGCGGGCTTCGGGATATTTTGCGGCCTCACAGGGGAGAGAAATATGAGCAAACTGATGCTGAGTGCTGTTCTGGCACTGGGTGTTTCAGGCTTGGCGCAAGCCGACGCAGTGGAAGATCGCTACAACAAAACTTGCGTGGTTTGCCACGCGGCGGGTGCCGCTGGCGCTCCCAAGACCGGAGTTGCTGCTGAGTGGGAAGAGCGCCTGGCCAAGGGTATGGATGCAATGGTGCAATCCGTGGACGAGGGCATGGGGGCCATGCCGGCGAAAGGCATGTGTTTTGACTGCGACGCCGCTGAATTCCGTGCAACTGATAGAGTATATGTCAGGGGCCAAGTAAGTCCCTGAGCACTGGGGCACGATGGGCCCCCTATAAACGATAGTTGGAAGAATCATGAAATACATTATTATCGCGCTCGGCCTGGCGCTGGGATTTGTTAACCTCGCCCTCGCCGGTGACGCCGCCGCTGGCAAGGACAAGACACTGGTCTGTTCCGCCTGTCATGGCGCGGACGGCAACAGCCTGGCGGGAGCATTTCCGAAGTTGGCGGGTCAAAACGAGAAATACCTGCTGAAACAGCTCAATGATATAAAGAGCGGTACGCGTCCAGTCCCGACCATGGCCGGACAATTGGACAGTATGAGCGATGACGATATGGCCAATATCGCCGCCTACTACGCCTCCCAGACGGGCTCTGGTGGTCAGGCTGACGCCGACAAGATCGCACTCGGGCAAAAAGTCTACCGCGCCGGGGTCAGCAGTGCTGGGGTTGCCGCGTGCGCCGCCTGTCACGGT
The DNA here is from genome assembly GCA_965237855.1 of Halieaceae bacterium. GTDB lineage: Bacteria > Pseudomonadota > Gammaproteobacteria > Pseudomonadales > Halieaceae > CBDEGK01. The sequence continues at coordinate 578,598 of CBDEGK010000003.1, forward strand.
GCCCGAGGTGGTGGTAATAGCCCGGCTGGTTTTCCGGCTCTGGCAGGCCAGCATGCGGACTACATTGCGGATCAGCTGCGTAAATTCCGCAGCGGCGCTCAAAACACGCTGGAACAAGACCCCAGCGCGCGCACTAACGACGGCGACGGCAGCATGATGCGCGATGTGGCTGCCCGTATGAGCGACAATGAAATCGATGCGGTTGCCAGCTACATAGCCGGCTTGCACTAGTACTGGAGACTTTCCCCTGATGCGCCTGTTTTTATTGCTCGCTAGCCTGCTGCTTGTACCGGTTTCCAGTATTGCCCAGGCAGTGGATTCCTACGTAGAGGGAACCCATTACCAGGTGGTGACGCCAGTCCAGCGTACCCGCGACCCGTCTAAAATCGAGGTACTGGAGTTTTTCTGGTATGGCTGTGGGCACTGCTATAACTTCGAACCGGTAATCAAGCAGTGGAAGAAATCCATAGCGGAGGATGTCGACTTTACACCCTCTCCGGCAATGTGGAACGGGGCCATGGAAATCCACGCGCAGGCCTATTACACGGCCCAGGCTATGGGCGTACTCGAGGTCATGCACGACGCCCTGTTTGCCGCTATTAATGTCGATCGCAAGCGTTTGACCAGTGAAGACGACCTGGCGCAGCTGTTTGCTGCTAACGGGGTGGATGCCGAGGCCTTTCGGAAGGTATTTCAGTCTTTCGGGGTCAGCAGCCAGGTTCGCCAGGCCTCCTCACGCGCGCGCGGCGCTCGCATCACCGGCACACCAGAGGTGATGGTGGCAGGAAAATACCGCATCGATACCCGCATGGCGGGGGGTCAGGCAGAAATGCTGAAGATCGTGGATTTCCTGGTTGAAAAAGAGCGCGCCAGCCAGCAGTAAACCTCTAGCACTCCAGCCATTCAGGCACAGGCAAACCTTTGTTGGCTAGGAATACCGGGTTGAATAGTTTGCTCTGGTAGCGATTGCCGTAGTCGCAAAGAATGGTGACGATGGTGTGGCCCGGACCTAACTCCTCGGCCAATCTCACCGCACCGGCAATATTGATACCGCTCGAACCGCCCAGGCACAGGCCTTCCCGGCGCAGCACGTCAAAAATATAGGGTAGTGCTTCGGTGTCACTAATCTGGAAGGCGTGGTCTACTTTGGCGGCGGCCACATTGTCGGTGATGTGATTGATGCCAATACCCTCAATGATGGATGTGCCTTCGGCCTTGAGTTCGCCACTGGTGTAGTAGTCGTACAGGGAAGCACCCTCTGGGTCTGCCACGGCGATCTGGACATTGGCATTGTGATCTTTGAGGCGATTCGAGACCCCCGCTAGGGTGCCGCCGGTACCCACGGCACAGACGAATCCATCTACCTTGCCGTCACACTGCTGCCAGATTTCCTCAGCCGTGGTGCGCGCATGTATCTCCAGATTGGCGAGGTTGTCGAACTGGCGCGCCCACAGCGCTCCGTGTGCCTCTTTGCCATTGAGTTTTCCCGCCAGTCGCTGGGCGGTGTGTATGTAGTGATTTTCATCGCTGTAGGAGGTGGCTTGTACCAGGTGTAGTTCGGCGCCGAGTAACTCCAACATATCGATTTTCTCTTTGCTCTGGGTCATGGGCATGACCACGACACTGCGATAACCCAGGGCATTGGCGATGAGGGTCAGGCCGATGCCGGTATTACCCGCGGTGCCCTCGACAATTGTGCCACCGGGTTCCAACAGGCCCTTGTTCTGGGCATCGAGGATGATACCCAGGGCAGTGCGGTCCTTGACTGAACCGCCAGGATTCATGAACTCGGCTTTGCCGTAGATTTGACAGCCGGTTTTGGCGGAGGCCTCGCGCAAAAGCAGCAGCGGGGTATTGCCAATTAGTTGGGTGACATCGGTGGCCGCGCTCACGAACACACTCCAGATAGATAGACAGGAGGAACAGGAGGCACAGTATGCCACAAGCTGTTGGATGATCTAGTCGTGTCTACGCAGGGGCCGCAGCATCAGCCAGGCGATAACTACCACTGACAAGATGACTGCCGTCATCGGCGTTGCTGAGTCCACCAACAACAGGCCTACCAGCGCACCGCCGAGGCTGGAAATGCCCATTTGCAGAAAGCCCAGCATAGCTGATGCGGTGCCGGCCATATGGGGATAGGGGCGCAGTGCAGTGGCCATGGCATGGGGTAATACCAGGCCCAGTGCCATGGAATAAAATGACATGGGCACAATGATGCTGGTGGGGGTAAACCAGATTTCGGCAGCCGCCGTCATCGCCAGCGCTGCCAGTATGGCGAGGTTGGTTCCCAGCCACATGATTTGTTCGGAGCTGCGGCGCCGGGACAGTCGAGTGCTGAGTCCATTGCCGATGATATATCCGGCTACTGTAGGTAGAAACAGAAAACCGAAATACTCGGTGGGAACACCCATCATATCGACAAAAACGAAACTCGAGCCGGACAGGAAGGCGATCATGCCAGAGTAAACCAGTGAGCTGGCAGCGGTTATGGTCAGGTAGCGACGATCGAGCAACAACTGCCAGTAATTGCGCCAGATTTTAACCGGGCGCAGGGATTGTCGAATCGACAGTGATTCAGGTAAAAGCACGACGACTATCAGCGCTGCAAGTAGTGCATAGACGATGAGGGCGTAAAAAATAGCGGGCCACTGGAAGAATTTAAGTAGCAGTCCCCCCAGTGCCGGTGCGACTGCCGGCGCCAGGGCCATGATCATGGCTATGTAGGCCAGTGCGCGGGCGGCATCCTGGGGTTTGAACAAATCCCGCGTCATGGCCCGGCCGAGGGTGGGCCCGACACAGGCGCCGATGCCCTGCAAAAACCGGTACAAGATCAGCTCGCTGATAGTCACTGCATTGGCGCAGGCCAGACCCGCGGCCACATATAGCGCGAGCCCGAGCAGCAGGATGGGTTTGCGTCCAAATCGGTCAGCAAGGGGGCCGCAAACAAGGTGAAACAGGGCAAAACCCACCAGGTAACTGCTGATGGTGAGCTGCACTTGGCTGATGTTGGTACCGAACCATGTCACCATGCCCGGCAGCGCCGGCAGGTACATGTCGATGGTCAGGGGCCCCAGCGCGACCAGTGTGGCCAGGACCACCAGTAGCCAGGGGGAATCTTTAGAGAGGGTGCGTGCCGACATGGGGGGGGCGATGCTAGCACATCCGTCGCTGCACCCTGATCACTTTTAGAGAGACCGGGCTTACTTCTCGAAGCTGAGTACCACCTTCCACCATAGTTTTGGAAACAACGCCTTCCACAGGTAGAGCAGACGAGCTTCACCCGGGTAGATAATATCTCGTCCCTTGGCCACGCCCTTGTCGATGGCATCGACGATTTTTTCTGGGTCGGCAAGGCGGCCACTGTCTTTTGCCTTGAGGATGCTTCCCGGCGCGTCGGTGGCAATGGACTGATCTACCAGGGGGGTATTAACGGCGGGCGGGCATACCAGGTGGATGTTGACGCCACTGCCGCGAGTCTCGTTCTGCAGGCACTCCACGTAGGCATTCACCGCCGCCTTGGTGGCGCAATAGGCCCCCATCTTGGGGACAAAGGCGTGACCGGCAATCGAACCAAATACAATCATACGTCCTGAATTGCGCTCCATCATGCCAGGCAGCAGGGTCTTGATCATATAGACCGTGCCGAAGAAATTGACCTGGAACAGAAATGCTAGCTTTGCCGGTGTGTGATCGACCAGGGCGTGGCTGGGCATGAGTGCGGCGGCATGGACCAGGTGGTCTACTGGCCCCAACTGGGACTCAACAGCGCTAACCTGTTGTTGTACGTCTTCAAGGCTGGAAATATCACAACGGAAAGGCGTGATGTTGTCGTTTTCCGCGGCTGTTGCCGCCAGCCCATCTTCATTGAGATCGAAAATGGCGACCTTCGTGCCCTGACGCGCCAGGCGCAGGGCACAGATCCGACCCATGCCGCTGGCACCGCCGGTGACCAGGGCTATTTTGCCCTGCATGGAATCTGACATGTTGTATTCCTCGAAAACCTATTAACTAATAGTCATTAGTGATGCGCGGCATACTACCGCTAGCGGCCCTGCCTGACAACCGCTTGCGCGGTGCGGGTTCAGGCGGGAGGATTATTGTAAGCGCGCAGATCGAGGCAGCGTTGTTCCAGCTGTCGCGCCACCCGAAGGGCCTTTTCTACCGAAGGGGTGAAGGTAAGGCTGCTCTCTACGACCTTGCCCAGCGCCGCATGATTTTCTGCCGTGCAAACTCGCGGCACCAGTGCCCCAGCGGTGTACCTGAGAAGCAGTATATCCTGCTCGGCCTGCAGCGCGGGCAGTCGCGCCAGTGCCTCGGCAGCTACGGTTTGTAGTTGGTAGCGCTGGTTTATCGGGTACAGGTTGTTGAGAATGATACGGCTATTGACCAGGCGGTAGTCTTGGTCCCGACGTAAGGCTTTTTCCCGCCAGCGGTCTTTTTCGTCCGCCGCAGAACCGATCACTGCCGCCTTCAGCGCCAATTGTTGGCCCTTGGCACTGGCGTCGCGTTCGCGCTCCTCTGCTAACAGTTGGACGGCGGGGGGATGATGAAATTGTCTCAGTTTGGCGATCATGTCCCAGCGCAGATCCTGATCCAGCTCCATATCAGCAGGGCCGCGATCGGTGCCTAGTGCCTCTATCAGGCGAGAGAACGCCTTGGCGGTATTGGCAGTGGCTATATAGCTGTTCAGGTATTGGCGTTGTATGTCACCGTGACTGCGGTGTAACTGATCCCACAGCAGGGATTCGAAGCGCTCGCCGTTACTCGCCAACGCTGCCTCATTGCCGCCCAGTAAGTGGTAGTAGTAGAAGGCATTGCCCACAGATCGCAGAATACCGCGCAACACCAGCTCGTCAGTCTCCCCATTGATATTGTGGTGAGCGATGTCCAAAAAATCCTGCAGGCCAAGCTGTGTCGTGGTCACCATGGACCACAAATCCTGCCACAGCATGGACCGCTGCAGCGGGACCTGCAGGCTGTTGATGTGCTGGCGGACCGTCGCCAGGGAGTTGTCGTCTAGATTTACCTGCAGATAACCCCAGTCGTTATAGTTGGGATAAACCAGGTCCGGGCAGGCTGCTCCACGCGCCTGCTCTACGGCGCTGGTCTGACCGGTGATTTCCATATCGAAGACCTGTGTCAGCGCCAGGTTCTGCTCGGACACCTGGAACAGGGCGACGCTGATGGCATGGGTGCGCAGCACCGGGTACTCCGGTGCTGCCGACTGGTACAGCGTTAGTTCGGAAATGAGGCCCGCCTCACAACTGAGTTCAACGTCGAGGCGATTGAAGCCCGCCGCGTCTAACCAGTTGGCAGACCACGTTGTTAAATCTCTGCCCGCCGCCTGTCCGCCCGCGTCGGTAAAATCTTGCAACTCGGTGTTGCCGAAAGCGTTTTTCTTCATATAGCGCTGGACGCCCCTTTGGAACTCGGCCTGTCCAATCAGCTTGCTGAGTTGCTTGAGTACCGCTGACCCCTTGCCATAGGAAATACCGTCAAAAATTGTTTCGGCCGTGTCAGTATCTTTTACCGGCAACTGGATGGGATGGGTGGTGACCAGCTCGTCCTCCGCGTAAGCCCACTGCTTGTAGCCCAGAAAAAAACTGTGCCAGGAATCGGGGAACTCAGGTTCGTTGGCGAGCGCGATATTTGCCATCAGCGAGGCAAAGCTTTCGTTTAACCAGAGCCCGTCCCACCAGGCCATGGTGGCGAGATCGCCAAACCACATATGGGCCATCTCGTGGAAGATAACACCAGCAATACCGTGGCGGTCTTCCCGGGTATAGTCGCCGCGGCTGACATATCGCTCGGAGAAGGTGACGGCTGCGGCATTTTCCATTGCGCCTACGTTGTAATCGGGGACGATAAGCTGATCATATTTCTCGAAGGGATAATCGTAATCAAACCAGGGTTCGAAGAAATTGAAACCATTGCGGGTGTAGTTGAACCAGATAGCGGGATCCACGTAGGCGGCCAGCGAGTGACGTATAAACAGGCGCAATGGATAGCGAAACTCAGGCCCTTCCCACAGGTGATACTCACCGGCGTGAAGGGAGAAATAGTAGGAACTTATTGGCAGGGTTTGCGGGAAATACCAGCGACGGGCGCCGTCCTCGGACTCGATTGATGATTCCCGTGTGGTTGATATCACCTGCCAGGCAGTGGGTGCCAGAACCTCCAGGCTGAAACCAGCCTTCAAGTCGGGCTGATCGAAATGCGGGAACAACCGATTAGCGGCGTAAGGTTCGAAATCCGAGTACAGGTACACGCGCTGATCTTCGGGATCGACATAGCGATACAAGCCCTGGCCGTCCTGGCTGTAGGGCTGGCTAAAGGCGATATTGATGACATTGCTACCTTCGCGCAGGGACTGAGAGGGGATACTGAGGAAGAATTCGTTGTAGTCTGCCTCGACAGCGACGCCATTGATTTCCAGACTTTGAATTGTGCCGCCGCTGAAATCCACGGTTAGTGGGAAAGGGGCGGGTCGGTAGTCGAACTCAATTTGAACCCGTCCGGAGAATTGTTGGTCGCCCTGGGTGAGGTTAATCTGCAGCTTATATTCCAGAGCGGCAACGGTTTGTCGGCGCCGCTGGGCTTCCCCCTGCTCCAGCAAAGCGGCATCAAGTCTGGGTTCCCAGTTGATGCCATCGGGGTTCATTTGTCCGCAGCCGGCAAGCAGTGTTAGCGCCAACGCCAAGGAAACGCAATGATAAGCTGTCTTCATGAGTCAATGTGATCCAGTGGTAGTTCGGTTTTGTTGACGACATTGCGCAGCACAAAGCTGGAGTGTACGCCGGTGACACCTTCAATGCGGGTAAGCTTGCCGAGCAGGAAAGCCTCGTAGTATTCCATATCCGGCACCAGGGCTTTTAGCAGGTAATCGGCAGACTGGCCAGTTACGACGCTGCACTCAATGACTTCCTGGAACTCTGCGACCCGGGCTTCAAAGTTCTCAAACCGCTCCGGGGTGTGTCGGTCCATGCTAATGCCGATGATCGCGGTCAGTTTTAATCCAAGCTGCGATTGGTTTAACAGGGTGACATGGCGATCAATGATGCCAGACTCCTCCAGGCGTTTGACGCGGCGCGAGCAGGGTGTAGGTGAGAGCCCGATGGTGTCCGCCAGCTCCAGGTTGCTGATGCGGCCGTTTTTTTGCATTAACTCCAAAATTCGGCGATCAATGCGATCCAGTTTCATAAGCGGTTTGTCCCGGTGTTTAGCAGCGCTTCAAGGTGTAGTTGTACGCAGCGACCCAGCGCCTGAACGTTATACCCGCCTTCCAGGGTCGAGACCAGGCGACCCTGACACAGTTCCTGCGATAGATCCATAAGCCACTGGCTGATCCAGAGGTAGTCATCATCGTCCAGCAGTAGTCCGCCCAGGGGATCATCCCGGTGAGCGTCGAAGCCGGCCGATACTAGTATCAGGTCAGGCCGGTGATCGCGAATGGCGCTGGTCCAGCCCCGTTCTACGGCCGCGCGAAAGCCCGCGCCGGCAGTTCCCTCAGGTAGTGGTTGCAACAGGATATTGGGAAGCCTCACATCGTCATAGCGACCTGGGTAAAACGGGTACTGGAAACTTGAGCAAACTAACACTTCCGGTCGGTGCTGGAAGATTTCCACCGTGCCGTTGCCATGGTGCACATCGAAGTCGACAATGGCAAGCCGTTGCGCGCCCAGTTGTAGCGCTCTCTCAGCTGCCAGTGCCACGTTATTAAAAATACAAAACCCCATGCCGATGGCGGCCTCGGCATGATGCCCCGGTGGTCTCACAGCGCAAAAAGCGTTGTCTACTCGCCCGGACATGACCGCCTCGACAGCCGTGGTATTGGCGCCCGCAGCTAATCGGGCCGCACGTAAACTGTGCTTATTGAGAGAGGTGTCGGCATCAATTTGCGCGATGCCCTCGCCGGGCTTTAGCTCTGCCAGCATGGCCAGGTAGTCCTGTGCATGAATTCCAGCGAACAGGGCCGAGTCGATCTCTTGGGCTTGTTCCTCGACCAGTTGTGGACGCAGGCCGGAGTCATCCAGGCGCTGCTGTATTTGCCGCAGTCGCGCCGGGCTTTCGGGATGGTGATCCAGCATCACGTGTTTTTCGCAATCCGGATGACTTAGCAGCAAGGTTGTCATAGTTATAGTTAATACCGGGCGCGTAGACCTAGCCAGTAGGATGCTGCGGCGGCGACGGCAATAGCTGCCATTATCGTGGCGCCGTTACCTTCTCTGCCGGATAATATCAGGCCACCCACCAGCGGCCCCAGGCTGCCGCCGATAAGCAGACCCAGGCCGTTGACCAGGCCGATGCCGGCGGAGATATGTTGCCTTGGCACAATGCGTTGCCCGAAGGCGTACTCGCAACTGGCAAAGGCCGAGGCAGCGAACACGGCGATGCTCATGGCGATGATGGTGACGGTGATGGAATTGGCGTTGAAAGCGATCAAGACGCAGGCGGCCAGGATCATAAAACCGATTGCGGCGCACAGCCCCCGCTGGTTGCTGCGATCGCCAATCTGCGACCAGACAAAGAGGCCGATTATTCCCGCCCCGTAGGGGATAGATACCATCCAGCTGAGGTCATGGTAGGGAATACCTTTGACTTCGGTCAGGTAAGTGGGAATCCAATTGCTGAGACCGAGGGCGACGATGTTGTTGAGCACTCCCGCCAGCAGCAGAATCTGGAAGTTGAGTTGGCCCAACAGGTACCAGGGGTAGCCGCTATGGTGTTCCGGTAAATTATCCACTTCTTCGGTCAGCGCTTGTTCAATGAATTCGCGCTCTTCCAGTGATAATCGTGGGTCTTCCTGGGGGGTATTGAATACGTAGCGATAGACCAATGGCGCACTCACAAGTAGGCCGGCGACCGCCAACAGGTAAAAACCTGCACGCCAACCGTAATGGTCCATCACTGGCACCAGAAAAAGTGGCGCAATGAGTATGGCGATAAAGACACCTGCTACCCACATGCTGCTGGCGCGGCTGCGCTCATGCAGGGGAAACCAGTGCTTGTTGAGGGTGCTCATCATAGGGAAATGCGGTCCCTCTGCCACTCCCAGCAGGACCCGGGTGGCCATTAACAACACCAGGTATTGGCTGAATACAGCCCCCAGCATGGTGAACAGTGACGCCAGGGTGATCACCAGCAAGATACTGACCCTGGCTCCAAGGCGCGCGGCGTAAGGGCTGAGTAACAGGCAGGAGCTGCCGTAGCCGAGGTAGAACAACGACATGAGTAGAGTGCCATAATACTGTGTTTGCTCGGTGTCCCAGCCCTGTTCCTGCGCCAACAATGGCAGGGCCAGCGAAATATTTAGACGATCCAGATACGCTATCAGGGTGGTGACAGCGAGGATCAGCGGAAGGCGCCAGCGCTGGTGTCGATCTGCGAACAAACTATGATCCCGTGGCTATGACGATGACTGCTGTGCATACTAGGGGCTGCAAGGCGTGGACGCTATGGTTTTTTGGAGACGACGGCATGGGCTATGTGACACTGGCAGATATTGAGGCAGCACAGGAGCGGATTCGTGATCACGTGCATAGAACTCCGGTGCTGACCAGTGCGCAATTGGATCGGCATTGCGCGGCGTCGCTGTTCTTCAAGTGCGAGAACCTGCAGAAGGTAGGCGCCTTCAAAGCCAGGGGTGCGGCTAACGCGGTATTCAGCCTTACCCAGCAGCAGTTGAGTCGCGGGGTGGCCACTCATTCCTCAGGCAATCATGCCGCCGCATTGGCCCGGGCAGCTGCATTGCGCGGCGCGGCGGCACACATCGTGATGCCCTCCAATGCGCCGCAGGTAAAGAAAGACGCAGTATTAGGCTATGGGGCCGTATCATTGAGTGCGAGCCGACCCAAAAGGCGCGCGAGGACACCCTGGAAAAAGTGGTCGCAGAAACCGGGGCGGAGATTGTTCACCCCTTTGCCGACGCGCGCGTGGTGGCGGGCCAGGGTACCGTGGCGCTGGAACTGCTCCAGCAGGTAGCGGATTTGGATATGGTTGTGGTTCCTGTGGGCGGCGGCGGTTTGCTGGCGGGGGTGGCGACCGCGGTGAAGGCACTGAACCCCGACATAGAAGTTATGGCAGCGGAACCTGCCGGTGCCGATGACGCTTTTCGCTCCTTTGGCCTCGGCCAGTTGGTGCCGCAGACCAATCCTCAGACCATCGCAGATGGCCTGCTAACCAGTCTGGGTGAGCAGAACTATGAAATCGTTAAGACATCGGTAGATACCATCGTTACCGTGCAGGACGACACGATAATTGAGGCCATGAAGTTGCAGTGGAGTCGTATGAAGACCGTGGTGGAGCCCTCCGGGGCCGTCAGTTTTGCCGCCGCCCTCGAGCACCCGGAGCGCTTTCGTGGCCGCCGGGTCGCCTGCGTGATTTCCGGCGGCAACCTCGACCTGGAAAAACTGCCTTTTTGAGACGCTGGCGGTGCAATCCAACGACGTTGTATGCTTAGAGACAGACAAAATGCGGGAGTTCAAAAATGGAATTGATAGCCCTGGTCACAGTGCTGATAGCCCTGGAGTATTTTTACCTGGCCATCAAGGTGGGAAAAGCCCGTGGCGAAACCGGGATCGATGCGCCCACATGCGCAGGGGATCCAAAATTCGAGCGGGTGTTCCGGGTGCAGCAGAACACCCTGGAACAGCTTATTATCTTCTACCCTGCCCTATGGATATTCGGCTATTACGTGCACGAAGAGATCGGTGCTGTACTGGGTGTGATTTTCCTGATTGGTCGAGTCATGTATGCCCGGGGTTACGTGCAGAGCCCGGCCAAGCGCGGCCCTGGCTTTATCGTGGGAAGTCTGTCGCTGGCCATACTACTGGTAGGTGACCTGTTAGTGCTGGGAATTCGCCTGATCTGACCAATTACGTTCAAAGCTGCGACTTTCATCACAAAAGCAAGTTGCTTTTTTTGTGGCATAATCAGAACCATGCAGAATAATAAGTAGGCGCCTGCAATGGTTAGCGAATGGATGCACTACCTGCCGTTGAGAATCAATGATTCCAAATTATGACCGAAGAAACCACAGACTCAGCAATATCGGGCAGAATTAAAAAGTCACTGGTCAGTGCCTTTTCTGATGACTTGTTGCCTGCTCGCCGAGAGTTCGATGCCGATCGCTTTGAGCAGCATATGACCCTCAATCGCCGGGTTGCCTACCGCTACGTACTAATGGCAATAGCGGTCATGCTGGGCCCCATCGACGCGCACAATTTCTATACCGCCAATTACCTGCCCGCCGTTGCCGGCCTGGTTGTACTGGTGACATTTCTTGCGAATATCTACCTGCTGACCCGAGAGCGGGAACCCTTTCTGTCTCCGCCCACGGTGTTGTTCATGACCCTGGGCCTGGTGCTGGCCTCACTGGTGTATGGGCAGACCTATAACCTCTATTGGATCTACCCCTTGCTGGTGGCCCTGCCAGTGCTCCTGAAGACCCGGGTGTCGGTCTGGCTGGGGGTATTGGTTGGCATTGTCGTCATGCCCTTTGTGTTTATACGCTTTGAGACAAATACCGCTATCATCGTATGTCTGAGCATGGCGCATACCTGGTTGATCAGCGCCTGGTTGATGTACGCGGTATCCCAACAATCGCGGCGGCTCAATGAGTTGGCGGTCACCGATCCACTGACCGGTTGCTTCAACCGTCGGCATTTGCAAAGCGAGGTGCTGGAGGCCCACCAGACCTGGAAGCGCTATGGGCGACCAACCACTTTGTTGCTGGTGGACGTGGACTACTTCAAGCGCGTCAATGATGACTTTGGTCATGAAATGGGCGACCGGGCGCTGTGCGGCATTGTTAATCTGATCCAAGAGCGCCTTCGCATCATGGACCATGTTTTCCGTTACGGCGGCGAGGAATTTGTTGCCATGCTGTTGGAGACCGACGAGTCGAAAGCGGTGCACGTGGCCGAGAAAATTCGCGCGGCGATCGAGTCGACCCAGATCATCCCTGAGCGAAAGATCACGGTGAGTATAGGCGTCTGCGATGTCAGCCACACCGACAGCGTCGATCAGTGGCTGCAACACTGTGACCAGGCCATGTACCAGGCCAAGCAATCTGGTCGCAATCGGGTGGTTGTCGCCGCGCCGGAAACGGCCACCTGATCTGATCGGTCACTCCAGCGTTATCCGCGGTGCATAGGTCCTGCCCAGGACTACAGGGATTGTTATGAAGTTACTGCAAGGCCTCACACTGGTGTTTTTCTGTTGGCTGCTCAGTGCCTGCAGCACCGCCTTCCTCTACAACCAGCTCGATTGGCTGATACCCTGGTATCTCGGGGATTACGTCAACCTGACCCGGCCGCAGAAGCAAAGCTTCAAGCAGCAGTTGTTACCCATACTTGAGTGGCACCGTGGAGAGGAACTCCAGAGTTATGTTGTCATCGTCGATGGCATTACAACCGACCTTGATGGCCCCATCAGTGAGCTCACGATAAGGAGCTGGGCTGAGCAGCTGATGGCCGCCTACGAGCGACTTGAGGAACGGGGGCTGCCGTTGGCCTTTGACCTCGGTGAACAGCTTAGCGATGAGCAGATTCAGACTTTCCTCAATGAATTACGAGAAGAGCAAGTCGAGCTGGAGGAGGAATACCTGGGCCGCAGTGAACAGGAATTTATCGACTACAGTTATGAGAATCTCCAAGAGAATCTTCGCGATCAGCTGGGCCGGCTTAGTACTGAACAGGAACAAGTGCTGCGTGATGCAGCGGCGGAAATGACCCGCTTTGACCAGACCTGGTTGGCTGAGCGAGCACTCTGGCTGGATCAAATGGAGGACTACCTACGCCGTGAGCCAGGCTGGCAACAGCGCTTGCGTGAAGCGCTGGGGCGGCGTGACGAAGAGCGCAGCGAGGAGTATCGGGCCGCCTATGTACACAACGAGACAGTGATATACCGGGCAATTGCCGGGGTTCTGAATCTGCGCAGTGACAAACAAGACCGGCGCCTGCGCAAAGAGCTGGCAGATATCCGCAAGGTGCTCGACAAGTTGATCGCCCAGGGTCAGGCGAGCTAGCGCGAGCTGAATTAATCCAGCTGTGACAAATCCCTGACGGCACCCCTGTCGGCACTGGTGACCATCTTGGCATATGCCTTCAGAGCAGCACTCACCTTACGCGGGCGCTCTTCCACCGGCTGCCAGCCCTTGTTGTCCTGGGCGGCGCGGCGCTGAGCCAACACCTCAACCGACACATCAACATTAATGCTGCGCTCGGGGATATTGATCTTGATGATATCGCCCTGCTCCACCAGGCCAATGGCGCCGCCAGCAGCTGCCTCCGGTGACACGTGGCCGATAGACAGGCCGGAAGTTCCGCCGGAAAAGCGGCCGTCGGTGAGCAGGGCACAAGCCTTACCCAGACCCTTGGTTTTGATGTAACTGGTGGGGTACAGCATTTCCTGCATGCCGGGGCCGCCCTTGGGGCCCTCGTAGCGCACCACCACCACATCACCGGCCTTGACCTTGTCGTCGAGAATAGCGGCGACCGCGGCTTCTTGACTTTCGCAAACGTAAGCGGGACCTTCGAAGATCAGGATGCTGTCGTCGACACCGGCGGTTTTGACCACGCAACCATCTTCGGCGATATTGCCGTACAGGACCGCTAATCCCCCCTCCAGGGAGAAGGCATTTTCCAGTGAGCGAATACAACCACCGGCGCGGTCAGTGTCCAGGCTCGGCCAGCGTGTATCCTGGCTGAAGGCGGTCTGGGTGGGAATGCCGGCGGGGCCGGCTGAGAAAAATTTATGCACCTCCGCATCGTCGGTGCGCATGATGTCCCAGTTGTCCAGAGCCTCACCAAGGCTGGCGCTGTGGACCGTCGGGCAATCCCGGTGCAGAAGACCGGCGCGGTCGATCTCTCCGAGTATCGCCATAACACCGCCGGCCCTGTGCACATCTTCCATGTGGTACTGGGGTGTGCTGGGGGCGACCTTACATAATTGCGGCACTTTGCGGGAAAGCCGGTCGATATCGTCCATGCCGAAATCCAGCTCTGCCTCCTCGGCGGCGGCTAGTAGATGCAAAATGGTATTGGTGGAGCCGCCCATGGCGATATCCAGGCTCATGGCGTTTTCAAAGGCCTGCTTACTGCCAATATTTCTGGGCAAGACCGAACTGTCTTCCCCCTCGTAGTACTTGCGGGCAAGCTCGACAATGGTGCGACCGGCGCGCAGGAATAACTGCTCTCGGTCGGCGTGAGTGGCCAGGGTGGAACCGTTACCCGGCAGTGACAGGCCCATGGCCTCGGTCAGGCAGTTCATGGAGTTGGCGGTGAACATACCCGAACAACTGCCACAGGTGGGGCAGGCCGAGCGTTCGATTTCGGCTACCTCTTCATCGCTGACACTGTCGTCAGCGGCGATTACCATGGCATCGATCAGGTCCAGCTTATTCTCAGACAGCCGGGTTTTGCCCGCCTCCATGGGGCCGCCTGAGACAAAAACAGCCGGAATATTCAAACGCATCGCGGCGTTGAGCATGCCCGGGGTAATTTTGTCGCAATTGGAGATGCACACCAACGCGTCGGCGCAGTGGGCATTGACCATGTACTCCACCGAGTCAGAGATGATATCTCTGGAGGGCAAGCTGTAAAGCATGCCGTCGTGACCCATGGCAATCCCGTCATCGACGGCGATGGTATTGAACTCCTTGGCCACACCACCCGCTTTTTCGATTTCCCGCGCTACCAGTTGTCCCATGTCTTTCAGGTGCACGTGGCCAGGTACGAACTGGGTGAAGGAATTGGCGATGGCGATAATGGGTTTCTGGAAATCATCATCGGTCATGCCGGTGGCTCGCCACAGGGCGCGGGCGCCGGCCATGTTGCGGCCGTGTGTGGAAGTTTTGGAGCGGTACGCGGGCATCGTCTGTCCTGCTCTGGTGCGGGTGTTAAGGGGCGGCAACTATAGCATAAAGCGCCATCCGGGAAGGGGCCTCTACAGTGACTTCAGGAAGACTTTGGAGTTGCGCTGCAAATTGTAGAGTGATTGCTTTTCAGCAGGCATGTCGACCAAGTCAGTCTCGGCAAATCCCTGTTCGATAAACCAGTGGGCCGTCTGCGTGGTTAACACGAACACATTTGACAGGCCTTGTTGGCGCGCCTCTGCCTCCAGTTCCCGCAGCAGGCGCTGACCGCGTTTGCCGCCCTGGTAATCAGGATGGGTGACAATACAGGCGATTTCACCGCTGTGTTGCTCAGGGAAGGGATAGAGCGCCGCCACCGCGATAATACGTCCGTCCCGTTCAAGCACCCGGAAATGCCCAATCTCTGTTTCCAGTAGCTCTCGCGAGCGCTTCAGCAACACACCCTGGGCTTCCAGAGGCTCGATCAATTCGAGAATACCGCCAATGTCCTCAATGTTCGCTGCCCGCGCCTGTTCGTAGTCGTCATTTCCCACCAGGGTGCCGCTGCCATCGTGTGTGAACAGCTCCTGCAGAAGCGCGCAGTCCTGTTCATGAGAAATTATCTGGGCCCGGGGCACGCCAGCGGTGCAAGCCTGCCGCGCTGTGTGTAACAAACGGCGCTGCTCACTGGGTTCAAGTTCGCCCAGTAATTGCAGCGCTTCAGCCAGATCACACTGGCGTACCAGCTCCCCGTTGCTGGACTGAATACCCGCCTGGCTGCCAAACAGGACCAGCTTGTCCGCACCAATCTCTGCGGCGGTATGTACCGCGATATCGTCCAGGGACAGGTTAAATATTTCACCAGTGCGCGAGTACCCCAGCGGTGACAGCAGGACAATAGACCCCGCCGCCAGGTTCTCGTGGATGCCGAGCACATCGACGCTGCGAACCCGACCGGTATGACTAAAATCCACGCCATCCACGACCCCCATGGGTTTGGCGCTGACAAAGTTGCCGCTGCAGACGCGAATCGAGGCCCCTTGCATCGGCGAATTGGGCAGGCCCATCGACAGCAGTGCCTCGAACTGGGCGCGCAGGGAGCCGGCGGCATCGGTAACATGTCGCATGGCTTGCGTATCTGTGATCCGCACGCCGTCGTGGAAATTGCTGCTCATGCCGACACTCTGAAGTCGTTGCTCAATTTGCGGGCGCGAACCGTGAATCAGCACCAGCCGCACACCCAGACTATTAAGCAGGGCTATATCGTGGATGATATTGGCAAAATTGGGGTGCTGGGCAGCCCCGCCAGCAAAGACGAGAACAAAGGTTTTGCCCCTGTGCGCGTTGATGTAAGGCGCACTGTTGCGGAACCACAATATCTGTTCGCGGTTGTCCTTGCTCATGCTAACTGTTTGAAAAGAAAGGAATTGCCTAGGTTACCGAATTGGCCAACAGGTGCACAATGGGAACTATTTACATAACCCCCCGCAGGCGCCTCACATTACTTGTGCTGACATGGCGGATTAACCGCGTTGTCCTGCCTCCAGCTTCGCGGCAAAATCTTCTTCCGGCGAATAGACCAGCTTGAAGCGGCCGACCAGGGCAAAGTAGATCAGGCCGGCGCCAAACCAGATGGCACAACCGACCACACCTACCCGGTAATCGGCATTCAAAAACAGGAACAACAGAGTCACCAGTGCGATAGCGCCGGCCACGATCGCCCCGGGAACGCCCAGGGGGCTGCGATAGGGGCGCTCGATAGAGGGGAAGTTTTTGCGCAGCAGAACAAAGGCCACCATCTGCATAATGTAGGCAATGACCGCTCCAAATACGGCCATATTCAATAGCACGGCACCCACCGGCACGCTGCCGAACCACTGCTCGCCGAATTCTATCAGCAGGGCCACAACATAGCCGAGCACGGCGCCGGCAACCAACGCCACATGAGGTGTTTTACGGCTGGGGTGGGTCACCGACAGCCAACTCGGGAAGTAACCGGCCCGGGATAGCGAATAAATGTTGCGGCCGTAGGCATAAATGATGGTGTGAAAGCTGGCTATCAATCCTGCCACCGCCAGCAGCGCCAACAGGGAAGCGCCGACGCCCTCACCAAATATTGCCTTGAAGCCCAGGAACAGGGGTTCATTGGATTGCCCCACCTCGGCGGCACCAGGTGGGATGCCGGAATTGAGGAACAGGGTAAGCAGGGAGGCGATGACGAGAGTCAGTATTCCCCACAGCAGGCCGCGCGGCATATCGCGCTTGGGGTCATGGGATTCTTCTGCCGCCAGCGGAAGTTGCTCAATAGCCAGGTAGAACCAAATGGCAAAGGGCAGGCACTGGGCAACACCCGACCAGCCAAAGGGTAGATAGCGGCTGTGGCCGCTCTGCGGTTCTATATTGAGTGCCAACTCCAGGCTGAACAACGACCACGCTCCAATCCAGAACACCACCAGTATGGCAAGCGCCAGCAGTGTGATGACGACGGAGAACTTGAAGGTGGCCTCAACGCCGACGATATTGAGGCCGACAAACAGGCAGTAAGAAATGAACCACCAGACCGGCGCGGCGACATCAATGGCAAACAGGTCATTGCAAATGGCACCGAGATAGCCGCCAATGCCCACGACAATAACGGCCGGAGTGAGCACGTACTCCATGTTTTCTGCCAGGCCGGTCACGAATCCTCCCCAGGGACCCATAGCAGTGCGGCCGAAGGAGTAGGCGCCGCCGGTGTGCGGCAGTGCCGGAGACATTTCGGCGATGGAAAAACACATACCCACGTACATCACCGCGATCACGATGGTGGCCAGGAAGAGTCCGCCGAAGCCGCCCACCGCGAGGCCAAAGTTCCAGCCAAAGAAGTCACCGGATATCACTGCGCCCACGCCGAGTGCCCACAGGGACCAGGCCCCGGCATAGCGTTTCAGACCACGCTGTTCAAAATAGCTGGCATCCGCCGCCTGGTAACTGACACCGGCTCGTGCTGGTTCGTTCATCGCCGTTCCACGCAGAAATGCTTAATGAACTGCTGCAGCAGGTCGATGCAGGGCTGGAACTGGTCCAGCTCAATGAATTCATCAGGTTGATGAGCGCGCTTGATAGAGCCGGGACCCAGCACAATGGTGTCCATACCCAGTGCCTGCAGGAAGGGTGCCTCGGTAGCAAACGCGACTGCCTCGGCCGGGTGGCCGGTCAGTTTCTCAGCCAGCAGCACAATTTCGCTGTCGGCTGCCTGCTCGAAGGGCTCAACGCCGCCAATCAGGGATTGCATATCAATGTTCAGCTCGCGCGAGCGGCTGATCTCGGAGAGCTTGCCGGCGATTTCCTGGCGCAGCTTGTCGTTGCTATAGCCCGGTGTCATCCGCAGGTCAAAGTGCAGCTCTACCTGCCCGCAGATTCGATTTGGGTTGTCTCCGCCGTGCACACAGCCCAGGTTGAGCGTCGGGTACTCAATGTCGAACAGTGGATGGCTAAACCTGTCTCGCAGTGTCCTGCGGTAATCCATCAACTCTCCCAGCACCGCGTGCAAGCCCTCGAGAGCATTGTTGCCCAGGCCGGGGTCGGAAGAGTGGCCTGAGCTACCCTGTATCTTGACGGATTCCATCAAGATACCCTTGTGCACGCGCACGGGCCGCAAGCCGGTGGGTTCTCCAATTATGGCCTGTCGCGCTTTCGGCAGGCCGGCGTCGGCCAGGGCCCGGGCACCACTCATAGAGCTCTCTTCGTCCGCCGTTGCCAACACGATCAGTGGTTGTTGCAAGGGTGTGTCCTGCAGCGCCTTGATCGCCGCCAGCACCAGTGGGAAGAAGCCCTTCATATCGGTGGCGCCGAGGCCATACAGCTTGTTGTCTTGCTCGGTGATGGCCAGTGGGTTGGTGTTCCAGAGGGCCTCGTCAAAAGGTACGGTGTCAGTATGGCCGGCCAGCACCAGGCCGCCCGGGCCGGTGCCGCGGGAGGCGATCAAGTTCGCCTTGTTGCCGCCGCTGTCGAGGTTTTGAATCTGTATTTTGAAGCCGAGCTCATCGAGCCACTGCGCCAACAGATCGATGACTGCGCGGTTGCCTTGATCACGACTCGGGTCAGTTGAGCTGACGCTGGGCAGGGCCACCAGCTGCTCTAACAGTTGAATAGGGCCGGGCAGGGATAAACTGGACATTGACCCAGTGTAGAGCAGTGCAGGATAGCTGCCTAGCCGAGCGTGGCCTTGAAAATATAGAAGAACAGAATCGCCAGGCCCGCGCCAGCGGGTAAGGTGATCAACCAGGACATGAAAATGATGCCGATCACCTTCAGGTTAAGGGCAGCAATTCCCCGCGCCAGGCCCACCCCCAGCACCGCACCCACCAGGGTGTGGGTGGTCGATATCGGCAGCCCACTGGCGGATGCGATTACCACGGTGGAGGCGGCACCCAGTTCCGCAGCGAAGCCACGGCTGGGGGTCAGTTCAGTAATCTTGCGTCCTACCGTTGCCATCACCTTGAAGCCATAGGTCGCGAGGCCCACCACAATGCCGGCACCGCCCAGCAATAGTATCCACCAGGGCATGGCAGACTCGGCGGTGATTATGCCACCCGATTCAATGGTACTGGCCACAGCGGCCAAGGGTCCGACTGCATTGGCGACGTCGTTGGAACCGTGGGCAAACGCCATCGCGCAGGCAGTGAAGATCATGAGGATGGCAAACACGCGCTCGACGCTGTCAAAGCGATGATCTTGCCTGGAGGTTTCCTTAATCCTGGCTACCAGTACGGCGCCCAACAGGGCTACCACAACACCAACAGCGGCACTCACCGGTAGCGCATTGGCGAAGTTGGAACCGAGACCCAGGTCGAAATCCAGGCCGACGTGCTTGAGGCCCTTGAGCAGGGTGACCATGGAAATCATAAAGCCCACCGCCCACATATAAAAGGGGATGTAGCGCTTGGCCCGGCCAAAGGGATCGTCGGTGTCGAGGATGGTCTTCTGTACACTGACAAATAGCAGGTAGGAAATGGTGCCCGCCAACACGGGAGACACTATCCAGCTGGCGACAATAGAGCCCACTTTGCCCCACGTAACCACGTCGGGTGAAATGCCCACGGCGGCGAATCCGACGATAGCACCGACGATGGAATGGGTGGTCGAAACGGGCCAGCCCATCATGCTGGCGATCAACAGCCAGATGGCCGCCGCCAACAGCGCCGAGAGCATGCCATACACCAACAATTCAGGAGAATCGGCCAAAATCGCAGGGTCGATGATTCCTTTGCGGATGGTGCCGGTGACCTCCCCACCCGCCATGTAGGCCCCCAGGAATTCAAAAATAATGGCGATAAAAATCGCCTGCTTGATGGTCAGCGCCCGGGAGCCAACCGATGTACCCATGGCATTGGCGACGTCGTTGGCACCGACACCCCAGGCCATGAAAAATCCGAAGCAGCAGGCCAGTATGAGCAGGATGTGCCCATATTCAGCAATAATTTCCACTTAATTTCCTCGACACGGTTGGCTGACTATTGTTGTTACTGCCTGCACAGTCACAGAGCTGGTCTCTAGGTATCTCAATGGGCGCAGTATAGGCGGATTGCGGTCGCCTCGACAACGCCTATTGCACGCAAAAATCCGTCTTGCGCTGTGATAGCATGAGGGAAGAAACCACAGGCCTTTCAGGGATCTTCCGAAGCGATGGCAACGACATTTGGGGCACAGCGGATGGAGCGCAATCTGAACTTGCGCAGCCTGCTCGAGGAGCTGCACGCGGCGGGCTTGCTCAGAGACGGCGATCGCAGCAAGCTGTCTGATGTCACTACTGGCAGTGTGCACCCGCTGGTGTTTTTGGCGGAGCGGAAACTGCTCAGCGAGCAGACGGGTAAACCGCTGGATATGGAGGCCTTGCTGAAGTGGTTGGGCGACGAATGCGATCAATCTATTTACCAGATAGACCCCCTCAAGATTAACGTCGGCGCTATCGCCGACGTCATGTCCCTGGCCTTTGCTCAACGCCACAAAATTCTGGCGGTGGAGGTCAACGAGGCAGAGGTGGTCATCGCCAGCGCCGAGCCCTGGATGTCCAACTGGGTGGGCAACCTGGAGCATGTGCTGCGCAAGCCCATAAAGCGAGTGCTGGCCGACCCGCGCGACATTGTTCGGCACACCGCGGAGTTTTATACAATGGCCCGCTCAGTGAGTGGCGCCCGGGCCAAGAGTGGTCGAGGTAGTACCGCCTCAGGCATAAACAATCTTGAGTCGATGCTTGAACTGGGCTCAATGAAAGAGCCCGATGCCAATGACCAACACATCGTCAACATCGTCGACTGGCTTTTACAGTACGCCTTCGAGCAGCGCGCCAGCGATATTCACATAG
Source organism: Halieaceae bacterium (assembly GCA_965237855.1). Classification (GTDB taxonomy): domain Bacteria; phylum Pseudomonadota; class Gammaproteobacteria; order Pseudomonadales; family Halieaceae; genus CBDEGK01. The sequence goes on from CBDEGK010000003.1 coordinate 599,801, forward strand.
AGCCGCGTCGCGAAGTGGGTAATGTGCGCTTCCGCATTGATGGGGTTTTGTACAAGGTCTATGAATTACCCCAGCAGGTTGCTGCCGCGGTCAGCAGTCGCTTCAAAATTCTTGCCCGCATGGATGTTGCAGAAAAGCGCCGGCCCCAGGACGGCCGACTGAAAACACGCACCCCGGATGGCAATGAGGTGGAATTGCGGCTGTCGTCGTTACCCACGGCCTTCGGTGAAAAGATGGTGATGCGGATCTTTGATCCCGAAGTTCTGCAAAAAACCTTTGAACAGTTGGGCCTGGCCCAGGAAGATCTGAAGCGCTGGCATGGCATGAATGCCATGGGCCACGGCATCGTCCTGGTAACCGGACCGACCGGTTCCGGCAAAACCACAACCTTGTATTCCACCTTGCGCCAACTGGCTACCTCCGAGGTTAATGTCTGCACTATCGAAGACCCCATAGAGGTGCTGGAAGGGGCCTTTAACCAGATGCAGGTCAACCACCAGATCGAGCTGGATTTTTCCTCCGGCGTGCGTGCGCTGATGAGACAGGACCCGGACATTATCATGATCGGTGAAATTCGCGATCTGGAGACCGCCGAGATGGCGATACAGGCTGCGCTGACGGGTCACCTTGTTATCTCAACTCTGCACACCAATGATTCACCGAATGCCATCACCCGCTTGCTGGAACTCGGCGTGCCGCCCTACTTGATCAAGGCCACGGTCAGGGGTGTTATGGCACAGCGGCTGGTTCGTATTCTCTGCCCCAACTGCAAGCAGGCGGGCGAGGTAGACATGGATGCCTGGAAACAGCTGACAGCGCCGTGGAAAGTCAAACCCCCGGCCCGGATATACGGTCCGGCTGGGTGCCAGGAGTGCCGCGATACCGGATATGTCGGACGGCAGGGTGTCTACGAAGTGTTGGTGATGACACCGGCTGTACAGGCCCAGGTGCAGGCGCAGACTGACACCGATGAAATTCGCAGAATTGCCATGAAAGAAGGCATGCGCACATTGCGCCTGAGCGGTGCAGCGCGAGTTGCCAGTGGCGAAACTACCATCGAAGAGGTGATGCGGGTCGCGCCCTCTATTCAGCGCTGAGTGCAGCGATGACCGAACCAGCAAGCCTTGAGATTGCCGATGCTCTGCTACGTGACAACTACCAGCGGGTCATGGCGGCCAGCATCGTACTGCGCAGACAGTGTCAGCAAGCGCCAGCCTTGTTCCAGGAACTGGTGGACAGTGGCGACTTACTGCGCAGCTATGACGAGGGGGAACTGCGTTGGGGTTTGCAACAGCTGTTGCTTACTTGTGATAGTCGCGATCACCTGCATACCCTCTTGCGGCGATTGCGCCGACGCGAATGGGCTCGTATAGTCTGGCGCGATCTCGGTGGCAGTGCCTCCACCCTGGAAACCACCCGCGATATGTCTTTGTTGGCGGAGGCCTGTATCGCCCTGTCGCAGGATCACCTGCACGCGGAATTGGAACAGGAGCATGGTGTGCCTGTCAGCGCGGACGGAACCCCGCAACGGATGCTGGTTATCGCCATGGGAAAACTGGGTGCGCGGGAGCTGAATGTTTCTTCTGACATCGACCTGATCTTTGCTTATCCCGAGGCCGGTACTACCACGGGCAGTGGTCTTAGCAACCAGGAATTTTTTATTCGCCTCGGCCAACGCCTGATCGCAGTGCTGGACCAGGTCAGTGCGGAAGGATTCGTTTTCCGGGTGGATATGCGTTTGCGTCCCTATGGCCAGAGCGGCGCGCTGGTGCTCAATTTTGCGGCGCTGGAAGAGTATTACCAGGCTCAGGGCCGGGATTGGGAGCGCTACGCACTGATCAAGGCACGACCAGTGACCGGTGATCCCATACAACAACAAACGCTGATGGATGCGCTGTGGCCATTCGTATACCGCCGCTACATTGACTATGGCGCGATCGAATCCCTGCGTGACATGAAGTCTATGATTGAGAGCGAAATGCGTCGTCGCGGTTTACGTGATGATGTAAAGCTCGGCCCCGGTGGCATCCGTGAAGTGGAGTTTATAGCCCAGTGTTTTCAGTTGATTCGCGGGGGCCGCTGCCCGGCGCTGCAGCAAAGAGAACTACTGTTGGTGCTGGACGCCTGTGGCGAGGAAGGCTGTCTGCCGCTGGCGGCGGTTGCGGAACTGAAGCAGGCCTACCTGTTTCTGCGCGATGTTGAGCACGCGATCCAGGGTTATGACGACAAGCAGAGCCAACAACTGCCGGCCTCGGCTGAGGCGCAGGCGGCCTTGCTTGCAGCACTGGAATTCGCGGATTGGTCCACGTTTACTGAAGAGTTGGAGCGGCATCGCCGCGCTGTGAGTCGGCACTTCGCTGCGCTTATTGCAACGCCCGGGGGTGAGCAGAGCGAAGCAACGGGACCCGCCCTGTGGCCGCAGGCAATGGATGCGGATTCGTTGCAGCGGGCGGGCTTTGCCGACGCCGAGCAGGCGGCGGAGTCGCTGGCGGAATTCCGCGGGAGCACCCGGGTCAGGTTTTTACAGGCGGAGTCCAGTCAGCGTCTTGATCACTTTATGCCGCGCTTTCTCTGTGCCTGCCTCGCCACGGAAGATGCAGACTTGGCCCTGGCGCGGGTGTTGCCCCTGGTACAGGCCGTGGTGCGACGCAGTGCCTACCTGGTGTTGCTGGTGGAAAACCCCTCGGCCTTGCAGGAACTGGTACAACTGTGTGCGGCCAGCCCGTGGATATCGCAGCAGCTGGAACGGAAACCGGTATTACTCGACGAGCTGTTGGATGCAGCCAGTCTCTATTCTGAACCAGATCGGTTGGCGTTGGCGCAGGCTCTGCAACAGCAAATTGGCCGACTGCCAGAGGATGACCTGGAGGCGCACATGGATGCCCTGCGCTATTTCAAAGGCGCTCAGCAGCTGCACGTGGCCGCCAGTGAAATCAGCGGCCGTCTGCCACTCATGCAGGTGAGCGACAAGCTCACTTTCCTCGCCGAGGTTATCCTGGAGCAGGCGCTGCAACTGGCTTGGAGAGAATTAACCGGCAAGCATGGCTTTCCTTCCAGTGCCCATCAGGGCAGTGGTTTCGCCATTATTGGGTACGGCAAGCTGGGGGGTATCGAGTTGGGACATAGCTCGGACCTGGACCTGGTGTTTATCTACGATGCTCCGCTACAGGGGCAGACTGACGGTGAACGTCCCCTGGACCACACGCTGTTCTATACCCGCCTGGGCCAGAAAATTATCCATATTCTCGATACCCGCACCGCTATGGGTCAACTCTACGAGATTGACATGCGGCTGCGGCCCTCGGGCAATTCGGGCATGTTGGTCAGTTCATTTAGTGCCTACCGGGAATACCAGCTCAATTCTGCCTGGACCTGGGAACACCAGGCCCTGGTGCGAGCGCGTTTTATCGCCGGTGACCCGGTGCTGGGGCAGCAGTTTGGCGATTTTCGCCGAGAGCTTTTGGCGCAACCCCGAGAACCTCGCGCGCTGGCCCGGGAGGTAATTGCAATGCGCGACAAAATGCGCGCCCACCTGCTGTCGGGAGATGAAGCCAGCAGCGGGGAATTTCATCTGAAGCAGGGTCGGGGCGGTATTGTCGATGTTGAGTTCCTGGTGCAGTACGCCGTGTTGGTCTGGACCTCGCATACTGCTGAATTGGCCCGCTGGTCAGATGTGGTGCGTATCCTCGATACACTGCAGGAAGTAGGTCGGCTCGACGCGCAGTTGGCGCAGACACTGGCGGCTGCTTACATCAGCTATCGTTCTGCCTTTCACCAGCTGACGCTGCAGCAGGCCCCGGGCCTGGTTGGGTCCGAACGTTTCCGGGAGGAGCGATCGGTGGTAATGGAGACCTGGCAGGCGCTGCTGGAAGCTGGCTAGAGTGCAACGTTTTCCAGTATCACCAGCCAATCTCCCCGCGAGCCCTGGAACTCAGCGGCGAGTTCAAACTGAGGTTGACGGCTGAGCGGGTAAAGCATGGAAAATTCGTCCGCATCCAGCTGCAGGGCCAGGTAGCGAACTCGCGCTGTGAGGGTTGTGTCCGCAAGGGTTGCAGCGACATCGGAGACATAGTGAACCCGCTGGCCGCCGGCCCAGGCGAGCCGGGGGTGATTGGTTAGCAGTACGGCATTGGTCGGTTGCTGGCGCAACCATTTCGCGCCAGCCAGGAGATGTTGACGGTCTTCTGCGCCCGCATCGAGATAGCCGGGAAACAGCAGCTTCAAGCTCGCCAGTACCACAACGGCTGTCGCCAGCAGGCGCCAGTGAACCTGCAAGGCGCGCCATAACTCCTCCAAGGCAAAAGCCAAAAACAGTAACAAGCACAGCACTACCAGGCCGACATCCACCAACGCCAACTGTCCGCTGGCAAGTACGTACAGCCCCAGTGGCACCAGACTCAGACTGACCTGCAGTAATATCAATTGGGCTAGCGGCTGTTGAATAGAAGCGTAGGCCCGGCGCCGAAGGGCAAGCAACAATACCAGTGCGGACAACCAGCCCAGACCCTGCACCAACTTCCCTGCCAGCAGTGCCAGCAGAGCACCAGCGATGATCCACGGCTGATCCTGTGTGCCGGTGCCGGGGTCGAGGCCGAGCCGACCGTTGAGCTGGAAGTGAGTAGACGAACTACCCCAGGCCTGGCGGGCCTCAAACAACAGGCCACCGTCCGCCAGCTCCAGCCAGGACTGCAGCCCGCTGAACCATACCATCGTCAGCACCAGCCAGGAGAGACCTAATATGCGCAGGCCGGCATTGCGGCGCTGGCGCACCGGAATCACCAGGAAGCTTGCCAATGGCATTAGCAGTATTAAATAGAGTGCTTCATTGCGGAACAGAGACCCGAGTGCCAACCAACCCAGCCACTGCCACAGGCAGGACCAGCTGGGATGGCGACAATAACGGGCTAGCGGTTGCAGGGACAACAGGGCGCAACACCAGAAACCCAGTTCGCGGGGAAGCAGGCTGCGATGTTCAAGCAACAGGGGGTGCAGGAGAATGATGACCGCCGCAAACAGTTGCACCCGGCGTGAGCCGCCCATAGCCGCTACCGTGGCCACAAAACAGGCAGCCAACAGTGCGTACATCGCCGCGTGAATCAGCATGGCGGCGGTGGCCATAGTGCAGCCGGTTACGGCGTGCAGCCCCGCCATAACGAGGGGGAAACCCGGGCGCGGCATGATGGCCTGGCTGGCTATCCAACCGTCATTGGTCAGGGCCTGGCTGGCCAGCAGGTAGAGCAGGTCCTGATCCAGCAAGGCCGGTTGGGAGTACAGCAGCCAGGCGCTGAGCGACACACTGAGCAGGCACAACCAACGCAGCGGCAGCCGGCCCCGTGCCGGCCTGTGCAACGCTTTACTTGTTGTAAACGTGAAGCTTGGATTCATGGGTGCACAGTTTAGCAAGGAAGCCACTGGCGCCCTAACAAGGAAGCCCCGGGGGCCCGCAAAAATATTCGCCAGTCGGGCACAAGCATCAGTAGAATAGCCCTACACGGGGATGGGCGAGTTGGAAATGAAGGCAGTAATAGTGGGTGCCGAGGGGCAATTGGGCCGCGAGCTTGTCCGCAGTTGTCCCCGGCACATCAACTGCGTACCAGCCAGTCGTGCCGAGTTGGATATCTGCGCACGTGAAATGTCACTCAGGTTTTTGCAGGATCATCAGCCGCAGCTCCTTATCAACTGTGCGGCATACACCGCCGTTGACGGGGCGGAGTCCAAACCGGATCTGGCAGTGGAGATAAACGCCGGGGGGGTAGCGAACCTGGCCAAAGCTGCCAGCCAGGTCGGTGCCAGGATCATTCATGTTTCCACAGATTTTGTCTTTGATGGCGAGGCGACAGAGCCCTATGGTGTCGATGCCCAGACCCGACCATTGGGAGTTTACGGTCACAGCAAACTCGCCGGTGAGATGCGACTGCAGGAGATATTGCCGCTGGATTCAGCGATAGTACGCACAGCGTGGTTGTATTCTGCCCGGGGTTCCAATTTTGTTAATACCATGTTGCGGCTGATGAATGAGCGCAGCGAATTGCGGGTAGTGGCCGACCAGGTGGGTGCGCCAACCTGGGCGCGGGGCCTGGCAATGGTGCTGTGGTCGCTGGCCGATCACCGGGAGGCCCACGGGGTCTATCACTGGACCGACGCGGGCAGTTGCAGCTGGTATGACTTTGCCCGGGCAATCTATGGACATGGGCATGCGCTGGGATTGATTGCCAATGAGCTGGAGATAGAAGCCATTGGCACAGAGGATTATCCCACCCCGGCAGCCCGGCCAGCATACAGTGTGCTTGACTGCCAGAGACTGGAGGGTGTGTTGGGCTATAGGCGTGAACCCTGGGAACAACAACTGCAAGCAATGATGAAAGAACTGCAAAGCGATGAGTAGAGGTCTCCTGGTAACTGGCGGCGCCGGTTTTATTGGCGCCAACTTTGTGCACTACTACCTGCGCCAGTATCCGGGTGAGCGGGTGGTGGTGCTGGATGCGCTGACCTATGCGGGCAACCGGGCCAACCTCGAACCGGTACTGGGTAACCCCGACCTCCTGTTGGTGGAGGGGGACATCCGTGATCAGGGTCTGGTGGAATCGCTGTTGCGACAGCAACTGGATTGCATCGTGCATTTCGCGGCGGAGAGTCATGTCGACCGCTCTATCGCCGGCCCCGACGCCTTTATTGAAACCAACGTGGTGGGCACCCACAGCCTGCTCAAGGCGGCTCGCGCGGTGTGGCTGGAGCAGCGCCTGCCGCACCGCTTTCACCATGTATCCACGGACGAGGTCTACGGTTCGCTGGCCCCCGCTGCGCCGGGATTCCATGAGGAGCAAAAATACGAACCCAATTCCCCCTATTCCGCCAGTAAGGCGGCCTCCGATCATCTGGTACGCGCCTACCAGCATACCTATGGCCTGCAGGTAACCACTTCCAACTGCTCCAACAACTACGGGCCCTGGCACTTTCCGGAAAAGCTTATCCCCCTGTGTCTGACCAATATCCTGCGCGGCCGGAAGCTGCCCATCTATGGCGACGGCATGAACATCCGTGACTGGTTGTACGTGGAGGATCACTGCCGCGGCATTGATCTGGTGTTGCAGGACGGGCGGGTTGGCGAAACCTACAACATCGGTGGTAACAACGAATGGGCCAATATCGATATTGTGCAGTTACTGTGTGATCGCCTGGACGCCCGCTTTGCCATCGACAGCACGCTGGCCCAGCGCTACCCGGATGCTCCTCAGACCCGGGGCCAGTCTGCACGAGACTTGATTACCTATGTGACCGACCGCGCTGGACATGACCGTCGCTATGCCATTGATGCCAGCAAGATCATGAATGAGCTGAATTACTTGCCACAGCAAAGCTTTGAAACGGGCATCGAACTGACCCTGGACTGGTACCTGGCCAACGAGAGCTGGTGGCGACCCCTGTTATTGCAGTGAGACGACAGACTCAGTCGAAATAGGGGATTTGTTGCCAGGCTAATCCCGCCTCGTCTTTTGCCGACAAATTGGGGGTCACCCCGTCCAGTAGCGGCCACTCAATATCGATGCTGGGGTCATTCCAGGCCAGGGACAGTTCGGATTGCGGATGATAATAGGCCGTGGTCTTGTATAGAAAGTCCGCGCTCTGGGAGAGCACGTAGAAACCATGGGCAAAACCGGCGGGCACATAGAGCATGCGGTGGTTGTCGGCGCTGAGCTCCACCCCGTACCACCGGCCAAAACTGCTTGAACCCTGGCGCAGATCAACCGCGACGTCATAGACAGAGCCGGCGGTTACCCGCACCAGTTTGCCCTGAGGCTGCTCCGTCTGGAAGTGCATGCCGCGCAGACTGCCCTGGTTGGAGCGGCTGTGATTATCCTGCACAAACTGCCAGTCGTAACCAGCCTCAGCAAAGGCCTGTTGGTTCCAGCTCTCTTTGAAGAATCCCCGCTCGTCGCCATAGACCTCCGGCTCCAGCAGCACCAGGTCCGCCAGCGGTGTGGTTTCAAACCTCATCAAGAACGGTCTCGGTATCCAGCGGCAACCGGGTCAGGTACTCGCCGTAACCGCTTTTCATCAGCGGTTTGGCCAGGCGCAGCAATTGCTCCTCGTCGATAAAGCCCTTGCGGTAGGCCACCTCCTCAGGGCAGGCGATTTTCAAACCCTGGCGCTGTTCCACCACGCGGATAAAGTTGGCCGCATCCAGCAGGCTGTTGTGGGTGCCCGTGTCCAGCCAGGCTGTGCCCCGGCTAAGCACCTCCACCTTGAGATCGCCCCGCTGCATATAGGCCATGTTGATGTCGGTGATTTCCAGTTCGCCACGAGCTGAAGGTTCAATGTTACGAGCAATATCGATCACGTCGTTGTCGTAAAAGTAGAGACCGGTGACAGCGTAGTGGGATTTGGCCTGCGGTGGTTTTTCCTCAATATCGATGGCGCGACCATCGGCGTCAAAGCTCACCACGCCATAGCGCTCGGGGTCTTGCACGTAATAGGCAAACACCGATGCCCCTTCTTTGCGCTGACTGGCATTGGTTAGTTTCTGCGACAGGCCTCCGCCATAGAAAATATTATCTCCCAGGATCAGGCTCACGGGACTGGCGCCGATAAAATCAGCGCCAATGATAAAAGCCTGGGCCAGGCCCTCAGGCTCTGGCTGGATGGCGTACTGGATATCAATGCCCCAGTTCTGGCCATCGCCGAGCAAATCCTCGAAGGCTTGTTGGTCGCGCGGTGTGGTGATTATCAGCACCTCGCGGATCCCCGCCAGCATCAAGGTAGCCAGTGGATAATAGATCATTGGTTTGTCGTAAATCGGCATTAACTGCTTGCTGACCGTGCTGGTCAGGGGGTGCAGGCGGGTGCCGGAGCCCCCCGCCAGGATGATGCCTTTATAGGTGTTGACCTGTTCCACTGTAATCATAAGGTTTGTAATAGTCTGGAGAGGCGGCATTATACGCCGAAATAACAAACACTTACGAACAAACAGCCGGGCCTAAATGGCCGCTTACGCCACTGGCTTTTTTGGGGCGAGCTGATTAAAATTTAGCCCCTTTTGGGTGTGTACTGGATGCGTGAGGCTGCCGGGCGGCCCGCAACCGACCAATAGCGCCTCCACCACAGGAGACTAGCGCCCCGCGCGCGCCCAAGTTATGCAATCAGATCAAGCTTTACTGAGCACTGTCGATACCGACCCGGCCGAATTGACGCCGTTACCAATGGCCGTCGACGAGCGGCCCCTGCGCATCGCCATTCTCGGCTATCGCAGTCATCCCTATGGCGGCGGACAGGGTGTCTATGTGAAATACCTGAGCAAAGCCCTGGTCGATGCGGGACACAGCGTGGATGTTATCTCAGGTCCCCCCTACCCCCACCTGGATTCCAGGGTACGCTTGATCGAGTTACCGAGTCTGGACTTGTTTGAAAATGGATTGCTGTCACTGCGCTGGCACCATCTGCGCTCCTGGACCAATATCCTGGAATGGTTGAGCAAGCTGACGGGGGGTTTTCCTGAACCCATGACCTTTGGTCGTCGCGCCGTAAAATACCTGCGTCAGCACGGACATGATTACGACCTTGTTCACGACAACCAGAGCCTCAGTTACGGGATGCTGAAGCTGCAAGAAATGGATTTGCCCCTGGTAACCACCCTGCATCACCCGATTACCAGTGACCTACGGATTGCGGTGAAGGCCGCCCGTAAGTGGTGGCAGAAGCTATTGATCTATCGCTGGCACTCTTTTTTGTGGATGCAGCGACGGGTGGTGCGCCAGCTGCACAATATTGTGACGGTGTCGGAGTGTTCGCGGCAGGATATAGCCCGGGATTTCGGTATCCAGCCCGTGGGTATTGAGCTGGTCTACAACGGCATCGATACCGAGGAATTTCAGCCTCTGCCCGGGATCGCAAGAAAATCCATGCGGCTGATGGCCACCGCCTCTGCCGACCAACCCTTGAAGGGATTACGCTATCTGCTGACAGCCTATGCGCGCCTACTGCGCCACTATCCGGAACTGGAACTGCTGGTGGTGGGCAGGCCGCGCCCGGGTGGTGAGACCGAGAAACTGTTGAAGAAGCTGGGACTGGTCGACCGTGTGCAATTTGTCAGTGGTATTTCCACCGAACAGTTAATCCGCTATTACGCCGAGGCTACGCTGGTGGTGGTGCCTTCAATCTATGAAGGCTTTGGCCTGCCCGCGGGAGAAGCCATGGCTTGTGGTGTGCCGGTGATCTCCACCTCCGGGGGCGCCCTGCCCGAGGTAGTTGGCGAGGTCGGCGTACAAGTACCGGTCCGCAACGTGCAGGCCTTGGTCACGGAAATCAGCACCCTGCTGGATAAGCCGGAGCGACGCGAACGCATGGGCCGGGAAGGTCGCGAGCGTATTGTTGAAAAATTTTGCTGGCATGTGACGGCCCGGCGAATGACGCACTACTACTACCAGGTGTTAGATCATGCAGACAGTTGATTATAGCCACTTGCCCTTGCGGGCCGGCGACTGGGTGCTTGACCTCGGTTGTGGTGAGGGGCGTCATGTTATTTCCGCCTATGCAGAAGCGGCTGTGAACGCGGTCGGTGTGGACCTATGTCTAGAGGATCTGCAGACCACCGCGGAAAAGTACGAGGATTTTGCCGAACCGGATAACCTCTCCAAGAGCTTCGGCCTGGCATCCGCCAATGCCCTCGAGTTACCCTTTGCCAACGACACCTTCGACCGGGTGATCTGCTCAGAAGTGTTGGAGCATATTCCCGATTACGAGAGCGCACTGCGAGAAATCGAGCGAGTGCTGCGCCCGGGTGGGCTGCTTTGTGCGTCGGTGCCTCGGCGCTGGCCGGAACGCATCTGCTGGGCTTTGAGTGAAGCCTATCACCTGGTGCCCGGCGGCCATCTGCGCATATTCCGAGCGCCAGAATTGCGGCGTGAAATTGAGACACTGGGTTTCAGCCATTACCACCGCCATTGGGCTCATGCCCTGCATGCGCCATTTTGGTGGCTCAAGTGCCTGTTCTGGTCGACCCAGGACAACAACCTGCTGCTGCGTTGGTACCATCGGCTGCTGGTATGGGACCTGATGGAAAGGCCCTGGCTCACCCGTACCATGGAGCGCTTGTTGAACCCCTTGATGGGCAAGAGTGTTGTGATGTATTTCCGCAAGGGAGCTGTTTGATGTCGGGACTCTATTTAAGCCGTGGTTTGTTTCCACACGATTTCTTGCGGCCCACCATCGACTTTATCCTGCGCACGCAGCAGCAAAGCGGGGAGATACCCTGGTTTGAAGGTGGCCACAGTGACCCCTGGGATCACGTGGAAGCGGCCATGGGCCTGAGCATTGGCGGGGAATACGACGCCGCCGTGCGCGCCTACCGCTGGCTGGCAGACACGCAATTGGCTGATGGCAGCTGGTGGGCGGGTTATCGCGGCGTGGAAGTGGACAACGGCGAACGCCGTGAAACCAACTTTGTCGCCTACTTTGCCACCGGCATTTGGCACCACTACCTGATCAGCCGCGATATCGATTTCCTGCGGGAGATGTGGCCGGTCATGGAGCGGGCGATTGGATTCGTACTCATTCTGCAAACCCGCCACGGGGATATTCACTGGGCGGTTAGCGCCGACAACAGCGCTCGAGAGGATGCCCTGGTTACCGGTTGCTCTTCTATCTATAAGAGCCTCGAATGTGCCCATAACGTGGCGGTTACGCTGGGACATCAACGACCTGAATGGCTGCGGGCTAGATCGGCATTGGGTGACGCCCTGCGCCATAAACCGGAGCGCTTTGACCGGACCTGGGAGAGTAAAGCGCGCTACTCCATGGATTGGTTCTACCCGGCCCTGAGCGGGGTGCTGACGCCACGCGAAGCACGCGAGCGCATTGCCGAGCGCTGGGATGAGTTCATTGAAGATGGCATGGGTTGTCGTTGTGTCTCCGATGAACCCTGGGTTACGGTTGCTGAGAGCTGCGAGTTGGTGATGGCACTGCTGGCCGCTGGCGACCATGCCCGCGCCGTGCAACTCTACAGCTGGCTACATCAGTGGCGCCTTGACGATGGTTCCTATTGGACTGGCTATCAGTTTGTGGAGGACCTCATGTGGCCTGATGAGAAGCCCACCTGGACTGCGGGAGCGATCATGCTGGCGGCAGATGCCCTGACCGAGTACACCGCAGCTTCAACCCTGTTCCAGCAAGTGAATCTGCTGGAGCTGGAGGATGAAGATCAGCGCAGGCTACAGCCGGCGCAATAGCGCCAGGGTTTCCACTCTCTCGATTTCTTCGAACAAGCCCGACTCCAGCGCCAGGCGGTAGACCGCGTAGGGCGCGTGTCCGCCTTTGCTGGCGTCCGGGAACACATCGTGGATGGCGAGGATGCCGTCGCGCAGTATATGCCCTGCCCAGCAGCGGTAGTCGGTGAGCGCGGCCTCAAGACTGTGCCCACCATCGATAAATACCATGGACAGCGACGTGTTCCAGTAGCGGGCGGCCTGTTCTGAACTCGAAACCAACGGGATGACATATTCATTCATGCCCGCAGCACGGATATTGCGACGAAATTCGCGAAACGAGTCGAATACATCGGCTTCAGCATCAAACAAATCGGGGTCGTGGAAAAACTCACCCTTCTGATGCTCTTCAGACCCGGCGTGGTGATCCAGAGCGTAAACCAGACTGCCGTGTTCTGCGCAAGCCATAGCCAGGCAAATGGTCGATTTTCCACAGTAGCTGCCGATTTCAAGCACGGGCCCGCGTTCGCAGGCGTTACCGGCCATTGTATAGAGGGTCTCGGCTTCGGCGTCAGTGAGAAATCCCTTGACCTGGTTCAGGTCAAGGGGCGGTTTAAACATAGGGCTACCTACTCGTTGCTGGTGGGGTAGGGAGTGCCGGTGCTGCGGCTGGCGGTAGGAGCGGCCGGCGCCACCAGGAAGCTTTCCAGGCGATAAATGTCTTCCGGATTCAGGGTGCCCGCCTGCTGCTTCAGTCGCAGGATGTTATTGACATAGTCAAAGCGCGCATTGGCGTAATCCCGCCTGGCGGAGAACAGGGTGTTCTGGGCATCGAGCACATCAACAATATTCCGCGTGCCGACTTCGTAGCCAGCGGTGGTGGCATCCAGTGCGCTTTGGGAAGAGATAATGCTCTGCTTGCGCGCCGCCACCCGGGCGACATCACTGATCACTGTCATGTGTAGTGAGCGGGTATTGGTCACGGTATTGCGCATCAGGTTGATGCGGTTTTCCTGGGCGGCGATGTAGTTTTGTGCGGCCTGTCGCCTGTTCGCACTAATCCTGCCGCCGCTGTACAACGGCAGATCGATGCGTACAGAGATGACCTCCTGCTCGGTTTCCTGATTGGGGGAGAGATCAAAGGCTGATGAGGGTACCCGGGTTAGATCTCCCTCGTTCTCGTAATCAGAATACGAGAGATGGCCGCTAATTTTGGGCATATGCTCCATTTTGTTGGCCTTGGCGCTTTGGCGGGCCGCTTGTTCTTGGAAGCTGGCGGCCTTCAGGCGGAAATTATTCTGCAGGGCAAATTCGACCCAGTCGCTGCGGGCTTCGGGTTCTGGCTTATTGACTTCAAAATCGGGAGACAGCAAATGCAGGTTGGAATGATACTGGCTGGTTAATACCGACAGTCTTTCCAGGGCAACGTTGACGTTGTTCTCATTAACAATGCGCTCAACTTGCGCCAGGTCGTAGGCAGCCTGGGCTTCATGGACATCAGTAATGGCGATGAGGCCCACTTCGAAACGTTGCTGAGTCTGTTCCAGTTGCCGCAGGAAGGCGCGTTCGCGTGCAAGCGAGGCTTCAAGGTTCTCCTGGGATCGTAATACACCGAGGTAAACCTCCACCACCCGCACGATCAAGTCCTGTTGATCGGCGGCGAAAGTGGCTTCAGCCTGGGCGCTGGTTTCTTTGCCGGCCTGGAAGCTGAACCAGGCCGGCAGGTCAAACAGTGCCTGGTTGAGAGAGACCTGGTAGCCGTCCCGATCGATGTCAGTGTTGGTCAAGCTGTCGACTGGGCCCAATTGGCCGGTGTCCTCGTCAAAATCAATTGACTCAGACTCAGTGTCGGTATCGGTGTTGGTGTAATCGTAGTTTGCATTGATTTGCGGCAGTAGTGCAGAGCGACCCAGGTTCTCGGACTCCAGGTTGGCCCGGTAGGTCGCTTCCTGCGCTCTCAGCTGGGCATCGTTTTCCAGTGCCAGCTCGTATATCTCTCTGAGAGTGTCAGCGCCAGCGATGGATGAGCCCAGTAAAAGGACGCAGCCGATAATGGCTGTGGTAGACCACTTCATGGTGTATTTCCCTACGAAAAAAGAGGTATTAAACAACCCAGTGTAGCAGCGTTGCGGCCGCCTATGATAGCGCGATGCCGGCAACGCTGAAAACATGGAATATCTACGTCATATGTGCAATTGTAGATGCTACACTTTTAGTTGAAACCACGCTGAATCAGCGTAGATCTAATAGGGAGAGGGTTGAGCTTGAAGCATTCGCAAGCAAACTACTCAATTAACTTGTCGGCATTGCACGCGACCTGCGAAAGCAATTACTTCCGGCTGCTGCAGTTGTTTCCCGACTATGAAACCAGCAACTTCCGCGAGTTTAAGTTGAGCGGTGGTGAACGTGTGCGTATAGACATAGTTGAACGCTGTCGGTATACCACCTGCATGAAGGTGCAGCAGCAGGGCGGCCGCAACGGTTGGCTGACCTCCCCCCAGTTCGAAGTGCGCGTCTATCATGACGCGCGTATGGCCGAGGTGATCGGCTTCCAGTCCCGTCGTCGCGCCGCTGCCCGTTACGAATACCCCAACCCTGATATGCATGCTCGGGATGAGAAGGCACAGCAGAACCTGTTCCTGGCAGAGTGGCTGGGGCATTGCCTGGAGCAGGGCTGCAGCGTGGAAGAATTTGCCGCCACCTTGCCCGGGGCCGTGGATGCATCATGAGCAGCGAAATTCTTGAGCTGACGGTTGCGTCCGATCCCCTGCGAATCGTACAGATAACCGATACCCATTTGAATCACACACCTGGCGGCACACTGCTGGGCCTGGATACTGACTTCAGCCTGCAGGAAGTGATCAAGCTGGTGCGGGCAGAGCGACCGCAGATAGACCTGATACTGGCCACCGGTGATATTTCAGATCACGGCAGTGAAGACGCCTACTACCGAGCCCGCGAGTATTTGGACGGCCTGTGTGCCGATGTGGCTTGGCTGGCGGGCAATCATGACCTGTTAGCCAGTATGCAGGCGATACTTGGCTCTGCGGGGAAATTGGTGCGGGTTATCTATGCCGGCAAATGGCAGATCGTGATGTTGAACTCACAGATTCCCGGCGAGGTTGGGGGCGAACTGGGGGCTGAAGAGCTTGCCTGGTTGGAACAGTGCCTGCAGGAGTCGCGCTCCCGTGAACTACACTGCCTGGTTTGTCTCCATCACCAACCAGTGCCCATGGGGTCGGCCTGGATTGATGAACAGATGGTGCTTAATCACGATGCGTTTTTTAACATCATCGATTGCTTTCCTCAGGTTCGCGGCGTCTTGTGGGGCCATGTTCATCAGCAGATGGACCTGGCGCGGGGCATTATACAATTGATGTCGACGCCCTCCTCCTGTATCCAGTTTGCCCGCTCCTGTGACGACTTTAAGGTTGACGACCTCAGTCCGGGCTATCGTTGGCTGGACCTGTATGAGGATGGACGGTTGGAGACGGGCGTGTCCCGGGTGCAAGGAGTCGAATTTTCAGTGGACCTGGAGTCACAGGGTTATATGTAGGTCACCGCAGCACCACCTATTCTTTTATCAATCGTTCAGGTGCTGCCAGGCACTACAGTGTGAGAGCAATACAACAGCATGAGTAAATACACCGCAGAAGATATCGAGGTTCTCACCGGCCTCGAACCCGTTCGCAAGCGTCCAGGTATGTACACCGATACCACTCGTCCCAATCACCTGGCACAGGAGGTGATTGATAATAGCGTTGATGAAGCCCTGTCTGGCCACGCCGACGAAATTTCCGTGGTGCTGCACAAAGGCGGCTCCATCACTATTACCGACAACGGTCGCGGAATGCCAGTTGATCAACACCCGCAACAAAAGAAGCCCGGGGTGGAGGTGATCATGACCACGCTTCACGCCGGCGGCAAGTTCTCCAATAAGAACTACCAGTTCAGCGGCGGCCTGCACGGCGTCGGGGTATCGGTAGTCAATGCCCTGTCGTCAGAACTCGAAGTTACCATCCGCCGTGACAGCCAGATCTACCAGATGAGTTTCAAAGGCGGTGATACTGCCAGCGAACTAAAGCCCATCGATAAGTGCGGTTCACGCAATACCGGCACCGCCATTACCTTTACGCCGGACGGCAAGTATTTCGACTCGGTAAATTTTTCGGTGCCGCGACTCAAGCATGTGCTGCGGGCCAAGGCGGTGTTGTGCCCGAAGCTCAGGGTCAAGTTCAAAGACGAGGCCAAGAAGGAGACAGAGGAGTGGTATTTCGAGGATGGCCTCACCGACTACCTGCAGGACGCCACCATTGATTTTCCCGTGGTGCCCGAGGTTCCCTTCGTAGGTAGCTTCAGCGGCACTAATGAGGGTGTTGACTGGGCCATACAGTGGCTGCCTGAAGGTGGTGAGGTCATTGCGGAAAGTTATGTCAACCTGATACCCACGGCCCTGGGGGGGACCCATGTCAATGGGCTGCGCGCCGGTTTGCTGGATGCCATGCGTGATTTTTGCGAGATTCGCAGCTTGCGGCCCCGCGGCGTGAAGCTGACACCGGACGATATCTGGGATCGCTGCGCCTACGTGCTCTCAAGCAAGTTGGAGGAGCCACAGTTTTCCGGACAAACCAAGGAGCGCCTGTCCTCCCGCGAGGCCGCTGCTTTTGTAAGTGGCGTGGCCAAGGATGCGTTCAGTCTGTGGTTAAACCAGCACACGGAAGAGGCTGAAAAGCTGGCGGAAATGTGTATCAACAATGCCCAGAGCCGCATGCGCACGGCCAAAAAGGTCGAGCGCAAGCGAGTCACAGCCGGCCCTGCCCTGCCTGGGAAGTTGGCCGATTGTTCCGGTCAGGACAGTGAACGGGGGGAACTGTTTCTGGTCGAAGGCGATTCCGCCGGTGGCTCTGCTAAACAGGCCCGGGACCGGGAGTTCCAGGCCATTCTGCCCCTGCGCGGTAAAATTCTGAATACCTGGGAAGTCGATTCCCAGGAGATACTGGCTTCACAGGAAGTTCACAATATTTCAGTCGCTCTGGGTATCGATCCCGCCAGCAAAGATCTCTCCGGTCTTCGCTATGGCAAGGTGTGCATACTGGCTGATGCTGATTCCGACGGTCTGCATATCGCCACCCTGATTTGCGCCCTGTTCGTGAAACACTTCCCGGCGTTGGTGAGCGCGGGACACGTGTTTGTCGCGATGCCGCCCCTGTATCGGATCGATGTGGGCAAGGAGGTGTTCTATGCCCTAGATGAGAGCGAAAAGCAGGGTGTATTGGATCGCATTGAAGCGGAGAAAATGCGTGGCAAGGTAAATGTGCAGCGCTTCAAGGGTTTGGGTGAGATGAATCCCCTGCAGTTGCGAGAAACCACCATGGATCCCAATACCCGCCGCCTGGTGCGCCTGGTGGTGGAGGCCGGCGACGGCACCAACAAGATGCTGGATATGCTGCTGGCGAAAAAGCGCTCCCCCGATCGCAAGCAGTGGCTGGAAAAGAAAGGCGACCTGGCGGAAGTTGTCTAGGGAGCCTGCAGGCTCTGGAATAATTGCTGCAACTGTGGATTGGGCGGTACCAGTGGTTTGAGCTGGTCTGCATAGCGGCGCGCCTCAGGCAGACGGCCACTGTCTTTGCAGTAATTGATCAGCGCCAGTAATACGTCAGGATTGTCTGGCACTTTACGGTTTAATGTTTGCAGTTCGCGGATTGCCGCGGCGACCTCGCCATCACCATGCAGGGCAATAGCATACACGTAGCGATGGCGAGTACCGTGTTGCTCAAGCCTCGCCGCTTGTTGCAGCATGGCCAGCGCCTGTTCGCGATTGCCGCTGCGGGTCTCCAGTAGACCCAGAGCGTGATAAGCCGCACCCTGTTGTGGTGCGATGTCGATGGCTTGCGCTAACAAATCACGCGCCTCGTTATCGCGGCGTTGGCTCCTGTATAAGTCTGCCAGGTTGAGCATGGCCGGCAGGAATTGGAAGTTGATTCGCAGGGCCTCTTGATAAGCTGATTCTGCCATCGCCCACTGTTGCTTGGACGTGTAGAACAAACCCAGTTGTAACTGTATTCCGGGCATGTCCGAGTCCATGCTGAGAACCGCCAGGTACTCGGCGTTCAGTTTCTCCATGAGCTTGCGGTTGCTGGGGTCCAGCTGGTCGACCTGGACGTCAGCCAGCAGTCGCGCTGTCTCCATGCGTACCGCGCGCGAGGGATCGGTGAGTCTGGGATTTAACACCCGAAAGCGCTGTTGCGGGGGCAGAAACTCCAGCGATCGCGTTGCCGCCATGCGCAGTAGCGGGTCTGTAGATTGCAGCATTTGCAGGGCGGTTTTATAGGATTCCTGGGTGGCGAACTGACCCAGGGCAACCATGGCCGAGGCGCGCCAAATAGCGGGATTATTGGGATCCTGCGCGATCTCCTGCAGGCCCGGCAAGGCGCGCCCGTCGCCGCGGCGAAATTGGGCAATGGCGCGGGCTGGATGATTGCCCGTATCCGAAAATTCCACGTCCCATTCGCGCAAGGCAGCCAGTGCCCAGCTGGCATCCTGATCACCATGGCACTGGTTGCAGGCATTGGGAGTGCCCATCACCACGCTCAGGTCAGGTCGCGGAATACGCATACCGTGATCGCGACGTGGGTCCACTACCATGTAAGTCGTCTCGGGCATATGGCAGTTGGCACAGAGCGCGCCGCTGCTATTGTCTTTGTGTCGATGGTGCTCAGCTGTATCGAATACATCGCTGCGGTGACACTGGGCGCAGACACCGTTGCCGGGAGCGCGCAGCTCGCCGCTGTGAGAATTGTGGCAGTCACTGCACACCACCCCGGCTTGGTACATCTTGCTCTGGGCGAAGGAACCGTAAACATAAACCTCATCCAGGATTTGCCCATCCGGGTGGTAGAGGTTTTCCTCCAGCAGGCTCAGCCGGTGGGTATCCAGCAGGTGTTTGTCATACTGGTAGTCTCCCAGGGTGCCGCGGCGGGAGTGACAGCGACCGCAGCTGTCCGCTTGTTGTGCACGACCGGGACTGGCCAGATTGCTGGCAATGGTGGCGTCTTCCTTGAACTGCCACAGGCCCTCGCTGGACAGGTCTACCGCTAATCCAAAGTGTCCGTCATCAGCCCATTTTCCACTGCTGGCCTGGGCCAGATGCTCAGAGCCGGGGCCATGACAGGCCTCGCAGGAGACATTTATTTCTGACCAGGTGGTGCGGTAGTTGTTGTCCGCCGGGCTGTAATTTTTCTGTAAATCTGTACTGTGACACTCAGCGCAACGGCTGTTCCAGTTCTGGTAGTGGCCAGTCCAGTGCAGGGGATCTGCGGCCTTGATCTGCTCGTTCGGATACAGATGAAACCAGCGCTGGCCACCGTCTGCTTGCGGTCGACTATCCCAGGCAATGCTGAGGGCATTAAGCCGTCCGTCGGGCAGCGCCAGCAGGTATTGTTGCAGCGGCTCTACTCCGAAAACGTATTCGATCGGGAATACCGCCAGCTTGCCGTCGGCACCTTCGGTTTCCACCCGGTACTGTGAACCCTCACGGAAAAAGCGGCTTTCCATACCCGCGTAGATAAAGCGGGCGTCGTTGAAATCCCCGAGTATGGATTCAGGGCTGGCGGTTTGCATTGCCAGCTGATGATGGGAGCCCAGCCACTGTAGATGCTGTTGCTCATGACAGTTGGCACAGACCTCACTGCCGACAAAGCCAGTGCTGATTTGTTGTTGCGGGGGGGTGTCAGCACACCAACCCCAGTTGGCGGTGAGGAACAACAAACTGGCAAGAAAGTACCGAAACACGATGGCTGGGTCCGTGCGAAAGCAGCGGCCCACACTACAGTATCTGCTGAGGATGCGCGAATCAGGCAGCGAAGGGAAATCGGTCAAAGTAAAAATCAAAACGCTGCCGCAATTGCGTCTGCGAGATTCCAAAATCCCCTTCCAGGTCATAGACAACTCTGCCCTCTTTGCCGCGGGGGTGGGCCTCCATAAATCCTTTGAGTTCCTTCGCTGCTTTGTCGGTCATGTCGAGCCCGGCGACATGGTAGATGCGTTCGACCATGGCCACGTCATTGGCCATGAACGCCTTGAAGGGCACATCAATGGTTTGTTCAGAGGGAATCAGGTCGCGATCGCGAACACAGGCGCGCAGCAAGTGTTCTATCCGATCAGACCAGTAGTCCAGCAAGCCGGGCAAATTGACTTCATGGCGATTCATACGCTGGCTGTAAGCCAGCATGGTGATCGCCGACTGGATGACTTCAACCGGGTCGCGGTGGGTAATGGCGATAGTCGCATCCGGGAACTCCTGGAGCAGAACCGTCAACTGTTCCATGTGTTGCGGGCACTTCAGAACCCAGCGCTCGGGGCCGCGACGCCACTGCAGTATTTTTAGCAGTGTCTTCATGTATTGGTAGTGCGGTGTCTGGTCTTCCTGGTAATAGTGGTCGCGCCAATTGGGGCAAGGGCTGAGCCATTCGTAGTTGTAAGAAGCGATATTGGGCCCCATCAGCTCCAGTTCTTCGTGAATGTGCTCCGGGTTCATGGGGTGCATGGCGGCTAACAGAGGGGTGCTCATTTGCATGCCCTGCCACGCTTCCTCGGTGCGTTGCCAACGCGGATCGGCAGCGTCGTCGCTCACCGCTTCGCCCGGCCGGGGAAGCGGCTCGTAAGATTCCCACAGGGGCAGCGAGCGGAAGCGGGTATCGGCGGCCATCAAGTTGAGCAGGTGAGTGGTGCCGGAGCGTGGCAGACCGGCGACGATGAGAGGCTGGCGAATATCTATGTCGTGAATTTCCGGATGGCGCTTGAGGGTGTCTTCCACTAGCAGCCGCGAGGTGGTGTGCTGCACCAGCTTGTTGAACAAGGACAGCCTGCCGATACCGCTGATGCCTGGATCGGCCCCCCACTCATCGGTCAGCAGGCCGAGTCGCTCAAGAAAGTTGTCGTCGCCAAAATCCGACAAGCCTACGGTCTCCCGCGCTTTGCCCAACACGGCATCGATACTGAGCTCAATTTGCAGGCCCTCTCCGTATTCCCGGGCTGCCCGCTGGATATCAGTTAGCTCGGGTTGGCCGAGGTCGGCGATAATTATGTCATTGGTGTCAGTGGTCATAGGCGGAGAGATCGCTTCTTACTACAGGGGGACAACAAAATAATACACTTGTATTAATAAATCAAGTTTCCCGCTCTCCCAGCGAGGATCTGCCAGACCAGTTGGTGGTGACCGGTTCCGCCCCCCGCCCCCAGGTCAGCTTGCTATACAACACCGGTACGCAGATCAGGGTGAGAAAGGTCGATGTGGTGAGGCCGCCGATCACGACCACCGCCAGCGCCTTGAACATGGAGTTACCCAAGGCCAGGGGCATTAGACCGACGATACTGGTAATCGAGGTGAGCAGGATCGGCATGAACCGGTTGACGCCAGCCCGCACGGCCGCCTCATCGGCGCCAATATCCGGATCCAGGCGCTGCAGCTGGTTGCCCTCGTCCACCAGCAGAATACTGTTGTTGACGACGATTCCCATCAAACTGGTTAAGCCGATAAATGCCAGGAATGACATCGGTTGGTTCCAGCCATACAGCAGCATGAAGGCGCCGATAAAACTCAGGGGAATGGCGGCGCATACCACCAACGGCTGTAACAGGGATTTAAACTGCAGGACAAATATGCCGATGATGGTCAGCCCGATGATACCGACGTACTTGCCGGCACTACTGAACTCTTGTGCGGTTTTGGCCAGTTGCCCCTCGTAGGACACCGTGTAGCCAGCCGGCAGCTCGATGGCATCGGTGACGGCGGTGATCTGGCGCGTTAATTCGTTGACGTCGACGCCCGGCTGGGCCTCTATGCCAATCTTGATGAGCGGGCGGAACTGTTTATGTTCAATGTCATATTCATCTTCGACGAACGACACCTCGATGAGCTGGCTCAGGGGAATATGCTCACCGCTATTGGAGGTGACAAACAGCCGATCAAACACAGCCAAGGGCTCCTCAAAGCTGTTCTCAGCGCGCATGACGATATCGTAGTCTGAGCCCTCGCTGGTGCGCAGCTGGTCAATTTTCGAGCCGTGGGTGAGCAGTACCAACACCTGGTCGACCTGGCCACGACTGACCCCAAGGGCATTGGCCACGCGTTCCTTAAAGCGGATGTCGAGGGCAAACCAGGGTGAGCGAGCCGGGTTGGAAAAGCTGCGTATTCCGTTAAGGCTGGCCGCCTGGATCGCATCCTGGGCGGCGCGGGCCAGCTCCCTCACGCCCTCAATGCGAGGGCCTGCGACCAGTATTTCCACATCCGCAGTGCCGGATTCGCCGCCGACCGCGAAGGGCGCGGCATTGACGGTTGCCTCCGCGGCGAACTGGTCCAGCGCCAGATTTACCCGGTCAGTCAGCTGCACCAGTTTGACGCTGTCACGAAATCCGACGGTGCAAAACAATTGTGCGTTGTGACGCCGCCGGTCGAGAAATTTGATGCCGGTATCAACAAATGGAAAGCCCTGGGTGACGATTGAGCTGCAGGACTCCACCTGATCGAAATTGCTGGTAATCTCACTAACGCGGTTGGTCAGTTGCTCGGTGTATTGTAGTGATCTGTCGGCAGGCGCCTCAATTGACACGGTAAAGAAGGGTTCTTCGCTATCCGGGAATACGATAACCGGCAGTTGGGCGGCAACCCGACCGGTCAGCCACATCAGGAAGATCACCAACAGTAAGAGTACCCAGGGATGGGCAATGAACCAGCGCACCGAGGTCGCATAGTGTTGATCTCTGAAAGGGCGCAAGGCGTTCATGAAGCTGGGCGGCGGCGGCAGTCGCCAGAACTTGTTTTCCGTGCCAATCCGCGACAGCATCAGGCAGGAAAACACCACGGCAACCACCAGCGAAGCGCCCAGGCATAACCAGATGGTGGTTACCAGGCTACGCAGGAACAGCCCGGTCATTGAATCCATGAAGAACAACGGGGCAAATGCCAGAGCCGTGGTCAACGTCGAGGACAACAGAGGTGCAAGCACCGAACTGGTGCCGACGATGGCGGCTTCGCGGGCGTCTTTGCCGCCGTAGTGTTGCAGTTTATAGGTGTTCTCTGTCACCACGATGCCGTTATCAACGATCAGGCCCAGGGCGATGATAAAACCCGCGAGAGAAACGCCTTGTAAGCCATAACTGGTCAGTGCCAGGCCGACCACAGACAGGCCCAGGGCCAGGGGTAACATCATCGAAATCACGAAAGCTGAGCGATAGCCAACGGCGAACAACAGCACCACCGAGAGAATCATGATGCCCTGGATGATATTGCCGATCAGCTGACTCATCTTATAGGCGACGCCGGACTCCATCTCAAATAACCAGCTGATCTCATACCCGGATTTCAATAGCTCCTCGCGCCTGCCATCGAGAATGGCATCGAGTGATTGTTTTACCTCAAAGACATTGGCCTCACTGTTGAGCCGCATAGTCAGCCACACCGAGGGGCGGCCTTGTACCTGGGTTATGACGCTGTCGGGTTTGCCGCGTATGGAGATACTGGCGATATCGCCAAGCGCCAGGGCGCTGCCGCTGCGGCTGATGAGGATAGTATTGCGCAGGGCCGCCAGGTCCTGGTAGCCGCCGCTGAAAGGCAGCACGGCCACGTTCTTGTCACCAAAACGGAAATTCCCTGTGGGCAGGAAACGGTTATTGCCGCGGATGGCATCCCCCACCTGGTGTGCGTCGATGCCGTAGGCAGACATGCGCGAGATATCCAGGTCGATGCGCACCTCCTCTTCAGGCTCTATGAGCTCGACGTCCCGGATCGACTTTACCTGTCGCAACTCACTTTTCAGGCTTTCGGCCACCAACGACATCTCCGCCTGGGTGGCGGTGTCGGATACAACCGCGAGGACAAAAGCCACCATGATATCGATGGGACTTTGCTTGATTACTATGACCTCGGTGTCCTCCGGCAGGTCGACTTTGAGGTTGTTAATCTTGGAATTGACGTCGGTATACTCGTCGTCGATATCGACCCCGAGCTGGTATTCCATGGTAATGCTGGCGACGCTATTACGAATTTTGGCATCGAATTTCTTGAGCCGGCGCGTGCTCTCGAGTTTTTCCTCGATTTCCGCCACCACCCTTTGTTCGATTTCCCGTGCGGATGCTCCCGGCAGGGTTGCGGTAATCATCAGTGTCGGCAATTCGACGGTAGGATTTTGCTTGATGGTCAGCGTGGGCAATTTGAGCCAGGCAGTCATCACGATTATTGCCGCAAAAATCAGGGTGAAGGTGCGGTTGTCAACAACGAACCTGATAAACCGTTCCATGGCGGTGCCCTACTCTACAATGCGGATATGGGTGCCATCGGCCAGCTTGCCCTGGCCGCGGGTCACGATTTGGGTGTAGGGTGCCAGGTTCTGGCGAATGGCTACCTTGTCCCCCTGGATTGCCTGTACCGTAATCTTTTTCTCGATCGCTGTGCCGCTATTCGCATCTGGTAAGTAAATCGTGCCCTGCGTGCCGCGCAGATTGACGATGGCGTCGAAGGGGATGGTGGCGAAAGTCTCGCCAGAGACGCGGTAGAGATCGACTTCGGCGACCATCCCGGGCCTCAGGGCGTAGTTAGCGGTGGAGATAGTGACCTCGGCGGTATAGAGCGCATCGCCGGGGTTGGCGACCCGCGCCAGCTTGGTGAGCTCGCCGTCGAAGCTAACGCCCGGGTAGGGGGCAAATCGGATAACCGCACTGGCACCCTCACCCAGGGCAAAAGCGTTGCGATCGGTGAGGTCCACCTTGGTAACCCACTCTTCGCTGTTTCTCTGGAAGGAAAAAATGCCCTGGCCCGCGGTAATCGTGGTGCGCGAGTCTAGAAATTCCTTAAGAATCAGGCCGTCACTGGATGCTCGCAGATAGCATCGGTCCAGCTGCAGCTCGGCCTGCTCATGGGCGATGCGCACTTGTTCCAGTCTGGCGTCGGCGTCTTCTAGTTGTGAGCGCTGAATCGAACCCTTGGTGTGCAGGGTCCCCATGCGCTGATAGGCGCGCTGGGCCTGTTCCAGTTCCACCCGCTGGCGATCCAGGGCATCCTCAGCATCTTTGGTTTCCAGTTTGGCCAGAAGCTGGCCGACGCTGACCTCAGCGCCCTCCTCCACGCTAAAGGCGGCAATACGCCCGCCAACCTTGAAAGAAAGCTCCTCAGTCTTTGGCGCCAGCGTGCCATAGGTGCTTACACGGCTGGTGGTGGGCAAATATTCAACCGCGGCAACCTTCACGGCGGCGGCAGAGTCAGGTCTCTCCACTTCGTTGGCTGAGGCCGATAAAGTGATAGTCAGTGCCAGCAACCCCCCCAATATGTATTGGTGGCCCATGGAATTCCCCCTTTCTTACTTGTTGTTTTTTCCCGGTCGCACAAAAACTAGTTGATGTCCCTGCTTCTTGCAAGCTCGCTGTTTGCGGCCGCCTAGCTGGACTTGAGGTGGGTCTCCAGCCAGTCCAGCATCATGTTGTAAGTACTTTCCAGCAGTGCCTGTGTGTCTGCCGCGCTCATGTTGTCGTTTACGGGTGTACAGCGGCAACTCCAATGCACCCGTGCATGACCAGATTCCCTTGCTTCCACCCGACAGCTGGACAGGTAATCAGTTACCGGTAGCGGCATACCGCGAGGAATGCTGTAGCTGAAACTCATCGTCGCATCGTCGTGAGTCTCAAGCACCTCGTCGATGGGATCCATGCCATCCATGAGGACGCGTCGGATCATGCCGATGCCCTCACCGACTATTTCATGTTTGGGCGGGCCGTCCATCCAGTTGATGTCGCCGTAATTGCCCAACACATCCCATACTGCATCGACCGGGAAATCCAGATCCCGCACCAGAATGACTTCAACCATGTTTTATTCCAACCAGTTATTTTCCGGAGCCAGTATAGACGACACCTGCCAGCCGCCCGGTATTGCCTGGTGTACCGTTGCGCGGGATCTGGCGTATTACGCCCTGGGAAAGAACAATGACAGTTATTGGTATTAAAGTTATCATATTTTAACTTAATAGATGAATTACAATTAAAAAAATGATGAAATGTGTTTAGTAAAGTAATCATATGATAATTAAATGAAAATACTCAGCAAAGGCCAGCGGACCCGTGAGCGTATCATTCTGGCCTCACTACAGGCATTTGCAGAGTCTGGTTGCGATGGCGCCAGCCTGCGCCGCATCGCTCAGCAGGTGCAGCTCACCGAGCCGGCCCTGTACCGACATTTCACCGACAAACAGCAGTTGTATCGCAGCGCGCTGCGCCATACTGCAACGACACTGGAGGATGGCCTGGTCGCCAGTGTTAGTGGTGCTGTCACACCGGCAGATCTGCTGGTGCTGGGTGACGACCTGCTGGCCCTGATGTCAGAGAATCCGTCGCTGCCAGCCATGACCCAACAACTGTTGGCGACCGGCACCGACGAGTTGAGCACTGGTCTGTTTGGTGCCTGGTCGAGCCGCTGTCGCGAGCTGGGGCTGGAGGGCGGGGCCATCGGCAGCCTGATATTGCTCAACCTGTTGTCGCAGAGTAGTGGTTTTGTTCGTGCCAGGCGGGCCTTGCTGACCTTCTGGGGTGAAGCCCAATACAGCCAACTAATTGAACCAGAGCAAAGGCAACAGCTGCGACGGTTGCTTCGCGGCTGGATGCTGCGATGAATCCTCGCTAGGCTGGAGGCAGCCTGTGGAGGAACAGCATGCTAGCTTATGCTTTGCACATGGCGGATTGTGACTTTGGCCTGGACGAGGTGCCAGACCTTCACTCCCGTCTCGACGAGTTGCGGGCCACCGGACCGGTGGTGCGGGTCAAGTACCTCGGTGAGCCCGCGTGGATGATCAACGACTACGCCATCCTGCGGGAGGCATTCAGTGACGAGGAGCACTTCTCCTCGGAGTCCGCCTATCGTATTCACTCTGAACCCTCAATGGGGCGGACACTACAGACCATGTCTGGTGACTTACACCGGGTCAACCGCAGCCTGGTGTCACGACCGTTTTTCCCGGCCCGCATTCGCGAAATTATGGAATCGCTGCTGCAGCCGCTGGCGCAACAATTGCTCGAGCCCCTGCGTGCTGGAGAGGAGGTGGAATTTGTGCGCACCTTCTGCCAGCCCTACCCCTTCTCGGTCATCACGGCGATGCTGGGTTTGCCGATGGCAGCCAGCGACCAGTTCCTGCACTGGGCCGTTAAAATCATTGATTACCCCTGGGACCCGGAAGGTGCTGTGCGCGCTCGCAGCGAGTTTTCTGACTATCTGGCACCTATTGTTGCAGAGCGCCGCGACCAGCCCGGAGATGATATTTTGTCGCTGCTGGCAACCGCAGAAGTGGAGGGTGAGCAACTCGATGATGAGGCGATCTTCGCCTTTTGCCGTCTGTTGTTTCCCGCTGGCTCTGACACCACCTATAAAAACCTGGGCTCATTGATCTACGCGGTGCTGTCAACACCAGGCATGGTAGAGCGAGTGCTGGAGAGTGACGAGAGTTGTGCCGAGGTAGTGCAGGAAGGTTTGCGCTGGCAGCCTCCCACCGCGTTGTTGCCGCGCATGTGCAGTAAAAGTCGCGAGCTGGGTGGTGTAAGTATAGAGGCGGGTGAGTGGATTTTGTTCGGCATCACTGCCGCCAATAGCGACCCCAAGGTATTCGAGAACCCCCGCGAGTTTAACCCCGACCGGGACAACAAGAACCTGGCGTTCGGGCACGGGGAGCATTTCTGCCTTGGTTCACACCTGGCGAGACGTGAACTGGAGGTGGCGGTCAAAGCCGTATTCTCTCGTTTTCCGGGCATGCGGTTGATTGAGGGCCGGCCGGTGGAGATAATCTCTGGTGTCCTGCGCGGGCCCCGCGAACTGTGGCTGGTGCCCGGCTGATAGACAATCTGGTTTACTAAATCTATTATGTTCGTAGCGCGCTGTCCTCGCCGCTGGCCCAGGGAGGATTACCCGGATCACCATGAGCAATTTAAAAGCAAATATAGCAGCGCTCAAGCATGAAGTTGACCAGGACATGCCTGAAGATACGCGCAAGCTGCTCGAGCGCTCAGTGCAGCGGGTTATCGAAAGCGGTATCGCGGAGTCAGCCTTGGCGGTGGATGATTATTTCCCCCAGTTTTCGTTGCCTAATGTGGTGGGAGACGCTATCAGTTCGGGGGAATTACTGGCCCAGGGACCACTGGTTGTCTGCTTCTTCCGCGGCGGTTGGTGCCCCTATTGCAACCTTGAACTGCGAGCCTACCAATCCATACTCAGGGAGATTCATGAGCTGGGAGCTGAATTTGTGGCGATCTCGCCCCAACTTCCCGATGAATCCCTGACCATGGCAGCCAAGGCCAACCTCACCTTCGAGGTGTTGAATGACACGGGCAACAGTCTGTCAGAGCACATGGGCCTGATGCATGAATTGCCACCTAGCCTGGTCGATACGTACCTCAGCATGGGTTATGACCTTGAGCGCATTAATGGAAATATGCGCTGGACCCTGCCGTTACCGGCGACCTATGTTCTCGATCGGGATCACCGCATACACATGGCATTTATCAACCCGGATTACAGAGTGCGTTTCGAGCCCGACCAGGTACTGGTTGCGCTGCGAGAGCTGGATTAGGTAGCGAGCCTTTCCCGGTAGCCCTGCAGTTCTCTTTTCAGTGTCGGTGCCAGCAGATATAAACCGAAGATATTGGGCAGGGCGATGAGGAACACCATCGCGTCTGAAAACTCCAACACAGCCGCCAGTTCCACGGCGCAACCCAACGCCCCAAAACCGCAAAAAATGGCCTTGAAAACCAGCTCCTTGGCGCGACCCTCGCCGAGCAGATAGGTCCAGCCCTTCATGCCGTAGTAGGACCAGGAGATCATGGTGGAGAAAGCGAACAGCATGGCAATGCCCGATAAGGGCAGGGTGGACCAGGACAGGGTGCTGGCGAAGGCCCGCGAGGTGAGCTCGACGCCCTGGATTCCCGAACCGGCCAGGCCGGGTTCGTAGATGGTGGTCAGAATCACCAGCGCGGTCAGGGTACATATGACCACGGTATCGATGAAAGGCTCCAAGAGCCCAACATAGCCCTCGGTACTGGGTTCGTCAGTGCGCACGGCCGAGTGGGCGATGGCGGCGCTGCCAATACCAGCTTCATTGGAGAAGGCGGCTCGCTGAAATCCCAGGATCATCACACCGAGTGCGCCACCGGCAGTCGCCTGGGGGCTAAAGGCTTCAGTGAAAATAGAGCCGATGGCCGAGGGCAGTCTCTCGGCGTTGATGATTAGAATGAGTAGCGCCAAAGTAATGTAGGCCAGCGCCATGAAGGGCACCAGCTTGCTGGTGACACGGGCGATACTTTTCAGGCCGCCAATAATGACCAGGCCAACGACAGTCGCCAGCGCCAGTCCGAACAGCCAGCCTTTATCTGCGAAGTCGCTGTTCTCGCCGCCCGTCATAAACACGAATTGGTTGAAGGCCTGGTTTGACTGAAACATGTTGCCGATACCCAGGCAGCCAATGACGATCGCCAGTGCGTAAAAGCCGCCGAGAGGTTTCGCCAGGGGTGCCCAGCCCCGCTCCCGCATGACCGCCTCCAGGTAGTACATAGGCCCACCGGAGACCGTGCCATCGGGATTGATGCGTCGATACTTGACCCCGGCAATGCATTCCGCCAGCTTGGTCGACATGCCGAGCAGGCCAGCTACGATCAACCAGAACGTAGCACCGGGGCCACCAACACTGATAACAATGGCGACGCCACCGATATTGCCGATACCGACAGTGCCGGATACGGCGGTGGCCAGGGCTTGGAAGTGGCTAACCTCACCCTGGTGCTGGTCCTGCGCGTAGTCACCCCGCAACAGCCTGAAGGCGTGTGGGAAACCGCGCAGGTTGATAAAGCCGAAATAGACGGTAAAAAAGGCAGCGGCGGCGATCAGCCACAGCACGATCAGCGGTAATTCCGCTGAACCGATGCTGACGCTATAAAAGATGAAAGAGGAGATTGCCGCCGCCAGTGGCTCGATTGCGGCGTTAATTGCGGCGTCGATGCCGGCTTCATTTTGCATTACCATGCCGCATTCTATAAAGGAGTTGTTGCTAATGCGAATCGGCATCCTGAAAACCGATACCGTGCGCGAGGAGTTGGTCGACGAATTTGGGGAATACCCCGATATGTTCCGATCCCTGTTAAACGGCGCTGATCCGGAATTGGAATTTCAGGTCTACGATGCCGAGGCGGGGGTCTTGCCCGAGTCCATCGATGAGGTGGATGGCTACCTGATCACCGGCAGCAAATCGAGCGTTTATGAAGACAAACCCTGGATTCACGAGCTGGCAGCTTTTGTTCAAGCGTTACACGCGGCCGAAAAGAAACTGGTGGGTATTTGTTTTGGTCACCAGCTGGTGGCGCTTGCGCTGGGCGGGAAGACAGAAAAATCGGATAAGGGCTGGGGTGTAGGTGTGCACTCGGCGAAATTTTCTGAGACGCCTGACTGGCATGACGGCGGCAACCCGGAATTCAAATTGCTGGTTAGTCACCAGGACCAGGTGGTGGCACCTGCGCCGGGTTCGCAGGTACTGGCGGGTAGCGATTTCTGCGAGAACGCCGTATGCCAGCTCGGAGAGCATATTCTAACTATGCAGGGGCATCCGGAATTTATTCACGGTTATTCCGAAAACCTGCTGAACATACGTCGCGAGATGATTGGAGAAGATAATTACCGGGCGGGTACGGCCTCGTTAGCCCAAGCCCTGGACCGGGAGCGGGTGGCTCACTGGATTGTGGATTTTCTAAAGGCCTAGCCTTCGCTCAACCCTCATCTTCCTTGATCTGGTTTTGAATACTGGTGAGGTAGTCGTCCATTTCATTGTCATCTGTAAACACCGCCATGTCGGGCAGAGCCTGGAGAATTTCGAAGACCTTTTCGATGTGCGGTTGTCGGTTGGCTGCCGCCAGGCGGCGATTATCGGCTTTCACGCCCTTGGCGGCCTTGAAGATTACCCGCAGCCCGGCCGAACTGATGTAATCCAGGTCTTTCATATCTAACACGGTCAACTGCATTCCGGCGTCGATGGCATCTTGCAAGCTGAGTTCGAAGGCAGGTGCTGTATCAGTATTCAGAGCGCCCTTTAGCGCCAGCCTGGCCAATGATTTTTCCGCATCGAGAGAGAGCAGGGTGGTCAGTTCCATGGTGATATTCCTTTCAGGCTCTTCGTTTTTTGTGTTTGCTAAGCGCCAGCACATTACTGCCATCGGTACGCCGGTAGTGCTGGGTATCTGTCAGTGCCAATAGCAAGTGTACACCAAGCCCGCCGATGGCAGCATGTTCTGAGGCTACACCCAGCACTGCCCTGGTGGCCTCGGCCAGCGGGTCGAAGGCGAGGCCTGCATCGCGAAAGGTCAGGGAGGTCTGATTGAGTCCGGCCTCGAAGGTGACCTCAACCTTGCTGGTTTTGGGTAGTTCGGCGTATTTGAATATGTTGGTGACCGCCTCTTCACTGACTAGCAACAAATCGTTGCTGGTTGCGGCATCCAGCCCGGCCTCTGCACAGGCGCTCTTCAGCCAGTGCAATAGGGAGTCGATGGCACCTGGCTCATCGGCAAGATGCAGGGAAGACCGCTCTCCAGCGACAGTAGGCAGGCGTAGCAACAGGCAGGTGATGTCATCTGACTGGGGCATGTCGGCCGCGTGTTGATCGATAGCCTCGAACACCGAGCTACCCAGTTCGTCCAGCTGCCTGGCGGCAGATTGCTCTAGCAGACGGTTGAATCGTTCGGTGGTGAATTGCTCCCGATTGACGTTGAAGGCTTCGTCAATGCCATCGGTGTAGACCGCCAAAAGGTCGTTGGGCTGGAGCTGCAGCACATTGGCGGGAAACTCCAGCCCGCTCATCAGCGCCAGCGCCGGCCCCGCCTCCTGTGAAACTGATAGGCACTTGCGGTCACGCAGCAAGCTGGGTGCCGTATGCCCGGCGCTGCTGAAATGTAATTGCAGGCTATTCAGGTCGAGCACCGCAAAAAACAGGGTGACGAACATGCAGTTGTCATTGCCCTTTTCCAGCTCGTTGTTGAGTCGCTGCAGCGCATGAGCCGGGCTGAGTTCACTGTAAATCTGTTGCTGCAAAACGGTAACCGCGCGGGCCATGAACAGGGCTGCCGGCACGCCCTTGTCGGAAACATCTCCCACGGCGAAGATCAATTCGTTGTCGCCACGCAGAAAATAGGTGTAGAGGTCGCCACCCACCGATTTCGCCGGGCGCTGGTAGGCCCAGAGTTGAAAGCGTGGATCTTCTACCAGACTGTTGCCAGCGTCCGGTAGCATCGCCAGTTGAATGTCAGTGGCGGCGTTGAGCTCACCCTGCAGTCGATTGCGACGAGCGGTCTCGGCCTTGAGCTGCTCGATGTGCGCGCGCAGGTTCTTTTGCATACTGGCAAAGCTGCTGACCAGGCGGCCGATTTCGTCCTGCCGGTATACCCGGGGCATCGGTGCATCGAAATTTCCCGCCGCCACATTATCGGTGACAGTGACCAGCGCCGCCAGCGGTCGCGTCAGGCGGCGGCTGACGATGGAAACAGCAACGGCAATAAGGGCCACCCCCAACAGGCCGGTCAGTGCCAGCCGCAACAACTCGGCTCGTAGAGGTGCCAGCATTTCCTGCTCCGAATAAATGACACCCAGCGGCCAACCGTTGGATTTCAGCGGTGATATATTGACGACACAGTCTCCGCGCATACGGGCACAGGGGCCGGTAAAGCTCGCTGTCTTGCCAGTCTGAGCCTGTACCAGAACCTGGTTCCAACGGTCGATCTCCTGGCCGGTGGGCAATACGCTCAGCAGTGGCTGCATCAAGTTAGCCGCATTGGGTGCCGCCAGAATTTTACCCTGGCGACTGAGCAGGAAGGCGATGCCGGAGTCACCCAATTGAAAGCTGCGCATTTGCAGGCTCAGGTCGCGCAGGGCCAGATCGGCGGTTACAACTCCAAAAAATAGCTGCTCCCCGTCCTGCTCTCGAAACAGGGGTGCAGAGTAAGTGGACATGAGAACATCGGCGCCGCCCTCGTCAAAATAGGGCTCCCCCCACAGTGCTTGCTGAGTGTCACGCACCTCTCGAAACCAGGGTTGGACAATATAGTCCATGGTTTCATGCAGAGCGACATAGGAGAGTTGGCCGGCGGTGGTGCGAAAATAGTAGGGGGCGTAGCCGTCGGTAGTTGTGGACCAGCGCGGATCCACTGCGATAGCTGCACCGAATATGTCCTCGCGGCCGCCTACAACGGCCTCCAGCATCTGCCGCATCTCACTTTCAGTAAATGCTTGCTGTGAGAGGATGCGCGCGAACATCTGGGTGGAGCTTTCCACTCCGATAATACGCGAGTCCATGTCCTCAATGGTATCGGCAACCGTGATCTCAGTGAGTCGCTCCACGTTGCGCAAGATATCGCGCTTGGCCCACTGGTAATCGATAAGCGTGCTGACTGTAACCGCCGCAGCAATGCAGCCGGTCAAAATCAGGAACAAACGCGTGGCGAAGCTGGCGTTGGCCATTCGGTCTCCGAGTCTAGTAGGGTTGGTCGCCGTCTATTGTAATGCGCTCCATCTGGCGATGGGCGGGGAAATAGTCATTTACCGGCTTGTGCTGAGTGCTGCGGTTATCCCACAGCGCCAGCGCATCGTTGGTCCAGCGGAAGCGACAACAGTATTCAGCTGCCTGGACATGCTCAAATAAAAATGAAAGTAAATACTCACTTTCACTGCGAGTCAAACCACATACGTACGTGGTAAAAAGCTCGTTGACAAAAATTAGCTTTTCGCCACTCTCGGGATGGGTTCGGATAACCGGGTGTTGCTGAGGGGGGTTGTCGATGATGGCCTGGGCCAGGCGCTCGCTGCCGCCGGCTTCAGCCAGGCTTTCCCGGAAACCGTGGCTGAAATCGTGCACTGCGCTCAGCCGCGACAGGAATTCCTGCATGTCTGCCGATAAACCACGAAAGGCAGCGGTCATGCTTGACCACATAGTATCACCGCCAACCTCAGGAATTATGCGGGATCGGAGCATGGTAGCCTGCGGCGGGTGAGCACGGAAGGTCATGTCTGTGTGCCATTTTTCGATCTTGGTTGGCTGTTCTGCGGTGCTCTCGAGAATGGTAATTTCAGGGAATCCCGGCACCGTTGCATAGGCTGGATGGGTTTGCAGCGGTCCAAATCGGTCGGCCAATGCCTTCTGGTGCACGGGTTCAATTGGCTGGTCGCGAAAAAACAACACCTGGTAATGAACCAGGGCCTCGCGCAGCTCGGCGAAGCGATGGTCGGAGATGTCTTCGCGTAAATCTATACCGCTAACCTCAGCACCCAGTGCGCTGGAAACAGGTGTAAAGCTTAGAGTCATTTTACTGTCTTAGCCCCCGTATTCTCTAGTGACTACACAAAGTGTAGTTATATTGTTGCATGTTTGTGAAGGCTGTCACAGACTGCGCAATTATAGCCGGAGGAGTACCCCATCAGCTCGCTGTAAACACTTATTATCGAAGGACTAGGACCCGTGAAACAGGGTCGAACACTATTCGCACCCGCCCAGTATAGCTAGAAAACTGTGCGGGTTTTTGTGCCTCAACAGAGAAAGGCTTGCAACAGGGCTAAACCGTGAACTGGAAGAAACGGTATAGAAGGCTTGAAGAGAGGGTCCTGCTGGATGCAGCGGGAGCGGCGACTGTTGCCGACGCGCAGGAGCCTGTAGACAATGAGCAGCAACAGGCCGAATACAAGCAGGAACTGGAAGATCACACCAGCCTGATCGCCGCGCTTGGTGAAACCCAGGAAGACCCGGAAACCGGCGAGGGCGAAGAACCCACCACAGAAATACTTTTCGTCGACAGCCAGATTGAGGATGTCGACGCGCTGCTGGCCAATCTTTCCGGTAATGTTGACGTCTATTTCATTGATCCCGAGGAAGATGGTGCTGCCTTCATTGCCGATGTACTGGCCAATAGCGGCAAAATTTTCGACGCCATTCACATTATCAGCCACGGCGATGCCGGCGAGCTGAAGCTCGGCAATACCACGCTGACACAGGATAGCTTGTCCGGCGACACCCTCGAAGATGTCGGTAGTTGGGGAGATGCCCTCACTGAGTCCGGCGACATTCTCATTTATGGTTGCAGTGTCGCCGAGGGTGCGCAGGGTATTGCTTTTATCGAGCAATTGGCTGAGGTCACTGGGGCGGATATCGCCGCCTCCGTCGATGACACCGGCGCGTCAGCGCTCGGTGGCGACTGGGACCTGGAAGTTTCCGCTGGCGACGTTGAGGCTGAGGTTGCGATTCAGGAGGATAGCCAGAGGCAGTGGGGGAATCTGCTAGCACTGGGAGTTACCGACCGCGATGATCTTACCAATGACGATATCGCGGAGGCCATAGCCGGCGATGCCTCCGGTATCGGCATCGATTCAATCACCTTTGATGGCGACAATGATGCCATTGGTACATTTACGGGACTCGAGGACAACGCGTCGGGCGACTTGATGGCCAGTGGCGTGGTTATCAGCACCGGCAACGTGGCCGACCTGCCCGGTGACGGTACTGCCGGCAATCAACTTTCCACCAATCTCGATAATGCAGCAACGGTGGAAGATGCCGATCTGGCAGCTTCAGCGGCAAATGCCGGCATTGATTTCGCGCAAAGCGACATTACGGTGTTCGAGTTTGACTTCACTCCCACCGTGCAAAAAATTGCCCTGGGCTATGTGTTCACGACCGAGGAAACCTATAACTGGGCGGTGAACTTCGATTACACCGACTTGTTCGGCATTTACATCACCGACAATTCTACCGCGACCACCAGTGAATTGGTGTTCAGCAACCTGCGCGAACTGCACCAACAGGCCAACCCGGATGTCGTGCTGAACGACAACAGTCTCTTCGACACTGGCGACAACGTCGAGATGAACTTTGTTACCACCTATGAAAGCCAGGTAATTGATCTCGACAATTATTCTGGCTTTGGCAGCGGCGAAAGTTATACGGTCAAGTTCGCGCTGGCAGATCAGACCGACAGCTCATTGGATTCTGCCGCTTTCTTTGATTACTTCGGCTCCTCCATCCGTCTGGATGCCGATGAAGACAATAGTAGTGGCGCGACCGGGTTTGACTTCAACAATAGTTTTGACGCCTCCCTGGGTACGCCGGTACCGGCTGCCATCGTCGACAGCGATGTTCGCATCACCAACTACGACGAGGTCAACACCTCCATCACCAAGGTTTATGTACAGATCTCAAATCCCTCGGGGTCGGATGAAATTTCAATCGACACCGCCGGGCTGACTAATATCAGTGTCGCCAGTGATACCGGCACTTATATTGAGTTGGACTGGATCGGTACCACCGGTGACCCCAATAACATCGCCGAGTTAAAGGCGGCGCTGCAGGCGATCACTTATAGCAATAGTGACGGCCTCAATACCGATCCGGATGATCGTGTCATCCAGATCTATCTGAGCGATGGCGGTACTGACTCCAGCTTGGCAACTACGACGATTGATATGTTGCGGGCGATTGATACGCCGACTGTGGATAGCCAGGCCACTGACAATGACCAGCCCACAATCTCGGGTACCTTTGATGGCGCCAACTCTGACACCCTGACGATCATTGTCGACCCAGGTGGTGCGGAGGAGGCGACCTATACCGCGACCAGTATTCAGTCCTCACCCTCCACCAGTACCGGCCTTTCGATTGATGCTGGCGCGGGAACCTGGACTTTGGATCTCGCGACCGCCGGCCAGACTTTGCCTGATGCCACTTATGAAATCGAGGTCACCAACGAAAACGCTGATGCTGACGAAACGGATAGTAGTTCCAATGAACTGGTAGTCAACACCGCGGCCGCCATTATTGCAACGGACGACACGCTAACCGTTAGTGAGGATGATACGGGCACAACGGTTCCCGCCGACGGGATTTTGGGTAACGATCTGTTCTCGTCCCCCGCCATCAGCACGACAGGATTGATTGGCAATTTCTTTGCTGTTGACGATACCGCCGGAGACGCCACCTGGGACGATGAGCAGAACGATGGAACCGCTAACATCGATCGCGAATGGAATTGGGGCGGGAACCAGTCACCGATAAATGTTTCCAGCAGCGCGGCACCACAAATTACCAAGGCCTACGATTTCAACGGCTCTCTCACTGCTACCTTGGACAGTTACTACGATGCCTCGGTGTCGGAAAATACTGCCAGTATGGAGTTTTGGCTCAAGGTTGATAGTGGACTGAGCGCGGCGAGTGATTACGTGATCATGGACATGGGCGATAGCAATGAAGGCTTTACCCTTGTTTACGAACCTTCTGCCTCAGACAACGGCAAGTTTTCGGTTTACTACAACGATGATGACGGCAACACCAGCGATCGCTACACGGCTATCTCATCCCTGGAACTTGCCAACACCTTCGATCCGACCAGTGATTTTTTCCAACTGGTCATTACTTTCGATGATGTAAATGACGAAATCGCTTGGCATATCAATGGCCAGACCGCGGTTGCGGCGAGCCTGACAGTTACTGAGACCTTGGCAGCTGGCTCAGGAACCAACTTGGATGACTGGTCGCATGAGAAGGGGAGTGATCCCGGTGAATCCGGTATTGGCGGGGTTGCAGATAGCTTTGGTGGCGGCACGGATAACGCCGGCGAGGTGCCGGTCAACTTCGAAGGTGAGATCGCCGCCATCAGAATCTATGGCTACGCAGGCGTCAACGACGCCACGGCCCGCGCCGTACAGTTTGGCACCACCGAGGTGTTGGCAAACTACGATGCCATGACCGCAGCAGGTGCGGAAGTAATTGATGTTGACGGAGTTATTATCCCCAGCGGCGGGTTTGACACGGTAACTGGTGGCGGCGGCGGGGAGTTCACCGTTCACAGTGATGGTGAGTACACCTACAACCCCGACGGCGAGTTTGAGCATCTCGACGTGGGTGAAACCGCCACGGATTCGGTGACCTATACGGTTGACGATGGCAGCGGCAATACCGACACGGCCACCATAACAGTTACCATTACCGGCATTAACGATGTCCCCGACGCGCCGTCTGCACCGGGGGGTGGCATTGCGGTAGATGTGGACGCGGGTAATGCCGCCCTAGGCATTGTTGCCCCTGATTACTCGGTAGACAACAGCCTCGACCCCGACAATGAAGACCCGGAAGCGGGTATTAGCACGGATCCCGATGTCGCTGAAGCCGATGAAATTACCATCACCATCACCCAACTACCTAGCGAGGGCGAAATCACGCTGGCCGGTGGTACTGCGGTCACGCTGAATCAGAAGTTGACCGTTGCCGAGTTAGAAGGTCTGCAATATGACGCGCCCGAGTCTGTCGACGTAGGTGGTACATACAGCGGCGCGGCCATCGATGATTTCACCTATACCGTTGATGACGGTTACAACATACCGGTGACCGGAACTGTCACCATCGATATCAACAACTTCATTCCGCCGCCCACCATTGTCAGCCAGACCACTATTGAAGAGAGTCCAACCCTGACCGGTACTTTTGATGAGGTCAATGCGGAGACCCTCAAGGTCGTCGTTGACGGCAGCACCTATGAAGTTACCGGGCTGTCGGGCGGGCCCTTCGACAATGGTTCCGGTTTCACCAGTGACGGAGCCGGTAACTGGACGCTGGACCTGGATACTGCCGGGCAGGCCATTCTTGAAGGCACTCACAGCGTTGAGGTCACCAATACCAAGGACAGTGGTGCCACCACGTCGACCGACGCCACCACCAGCGAGCTGGTCATCGACTATATTGAGGCGCCCACCGCCGGCAGCCTCTTCACCAATGATCAGTCCCCGGTATTGACCGGCACCTTCGATGAGGCCAACGGCGCCAGTTTGACCATTGACATCACCGACCCAGACGGTCCCAATGACGAGGGCCCCTATACCCTGGGTGACCCGGGCTTTACCAGCGATGGCAGCGGCAACTGGACCCTGGATCTGACAGTTGCCGATGGCGCCGGCGGTAGTGGCGGCACGGTGCTGGCCGACGTCGAAACCTACGATATCGATACCAGCAGCAGTGGTGGCGGTGTCACCAAGAGCGATGCCACCAGTGCCGAGTTGGTGGTGGATACGTCGCTGGTTGAAACTGCCGAGGACGATACGCTGAGTGTCAGTGAAGACTCCTCGGCCATTGATAACACTGTGCCCGCCGATGGGGTGCTGTCCAACGACTTCAATATTGTCGGTACGGTTGATGCCAACCTGGACAGGGAGTTTGTGGCGGCCACCGACCTTGGTGGTAACGATTTTTGGGTAGATGAAAATCTGACCGGCATGAACTGGGATTTCGGTGGCGCCAAGACCCAGGTCAACACTGATTCAAATTTCCCCGGCATTACCCAAGCCTATGATTTTACCGGTACCGCGGCAAACACAACCCAGGAATTCTCCATCGATGAAACAGAGAGTTCCTATACTTTTGAATTGTGGGTGAAGCCCGATGCTGCCGCCGTAACCGGTACGGAATACGTCATCTTTGAAACCGGTAGCACCGGCGATGGCTTTTCCATCACCTACACACCCGGCGCCACACCCGGGACCGATATTGTCGAATTGCACTACGACGATGATGACAGCAATCCCAATACCGACCTGTCGGTTACCCTCACCAACCTCGATGCCACCGCCGAGTTTGTTCAGATCAGTGTCGTCATCGACGATACCGCGCGGGACATCACATTGCAGGTAAATGGCGTGCACGACAGCACCCGGGTGTTTGAAACCGTCACAGATACCTATAACGGCGCCGATGACCTTGACTGGTCCAACAACAGTGGCATGGCCCTGGGTGGCGCCAACGGCAATGCGGGGGGACTGGGGGGAGGTGGCGCTAACTTCATCGGTGAGATCGCCATTTTCCGTATTTATGATGCGGCGCTAGACAGCGGTGATTTGGAGGGCAATTTTTCTGCGGTGGCAGATCATTTCCGGGTTATTGAGGCTACCGGCGATGCTGCTGCTCAGTCACTGACTGAACCGGAACCGGGCAATCTGCCTGACTCGGTCCTGATTACCGGCACCGGTGGCGGTACCTTCGAGGTGTTCAGTGACGGTAGCTATTCCTACGATCCCAATGGGCAGTTCGAAGGCCTCGACGAAACCCAGACAGCCACCGACACCTTCAACTACAAGCTGGCCGATGTGTTCGGCAATACCGATACCGCATCGGTGGATACCGCCACGGTTACCGTCACCATTAACGGCGTCAATGATGCGCCGGACGCCTTTGACCAGGCTATTTCAGTGGACGTTGACGACCTCGATACCTCGATTAATTTGCCCTTGCCGGTGACTCTCGAAGATATCGACGTCGATGATACCAACGCCAACCTGACCATCACCATTACCCAGGTACCCGGCGCCAATCACGGCTTTATTACCAAGGGCGATGGCACGGTCCTCAGCGTCAGCGACACCATCACCGTGGCGGAGCTGGATGCCCTTGAGTATGACGCGCCGGGTGCCGGCACTTATGACGGTCTGCCGGTACAAGATTTCACCTATACCATAGATGACGGCGAGGCCAGCCCGGTAACCGGCACCGTGACGATTGCCATTCAGGGTTTTATTGCGGTTCCGACCGCCGATTCGCTGACTACGGTTAACCTCACCCCGACCCTCACCGGCACCTTCGATGAAGATGCCGCTGACGATCTGAAAATCACGGTAAATGGGGTCGATTACGAGGTTACCGGCCTCCAGGGTAGTCCTACCTATGACACCGGGCTGAGCACCGATGGC
Organism: Halieaceae bacterium; assembly: GCA_965237855.1. Classification (GTDB taxonomy): domain Bacteria; phylum Pseudomonadota; class Gammaproteobacteria; order Pseudomonadales; family Halieaceae; genus CBDEGK01. Next base: position 640,772 of record CBDEGK010000003.1, read on the forward strand.
AGTGGCAATTGGACCCTGGACCTCTCCACTGGGGGGGCTGTACCAGCGGGCCTGGCCGCTGGCAATACCTATCCGGTAACCGTGTTTGTCGATGACGGATTTGGTGGCACCAACACCGACGCCACCACCAACGAACTGGTGGTGGAAGTGCTCGGTACGCCCACCGTCAACACGCTGGTGACCACGGCATCGAATCCTGTGTTGACCGGTACTTTTGATGAGGCGGACAACGGTACGCTGACCCTGGAGATTTTCCTCGATGACGGTGCCAATGGCCCCACCGGTGGCGTGCTGCATACCTTCACCCTGGGAGACACCGGCTTTAGCGCAGACGGTTCCGGCAACTGGACCCTGGATCTCAGTGCGGTGACATCTCCACCCAATCTCGCTGACGACGAATACCATATTACGATTACCAGTGACGGCGGTGGTCAGAGCGAGGACAACTCTGGCGTCTCCACGGTTGAGCTTGAGGTTGATTCTTCGCTGACCTTGCAGGCCAACCCGGACAATGAAGCGGTCGACGCGGATGACACGGTGACCGTGTCTGCTTCAGGCGTCCTGAGCAACGACGTGCGCCTGACCGGTTCTACCAATAGTAATCTCCTGTCTGAATATATTGCCGAAGACGACACCCCGAACAACGCCATCTTCGAAGATGAACTGAGCAGCGGCGTGGATTTCCAGTTCGGCTTTTCACAAAACCCAAATATATTCCCAGTAACCAACTACCCGGGCATCGTCGAGTCCTACAATATCCAGGGCGGGGCCGATGCCACCGCCGACTATGCCGACGCCATCACGGATGCTGACGCGACTTTTGAGTTTTGGTTTCAAGCCTATGACACGGTTGTAGATGGTACTGAGTACATTGTTTATGAAACCGGTAGTGCCAGCAGCGGTTTCGCGCTTACCTATACACCTAACGCCGACCCAACCGACGATGTTCTCACGCTCTACTATGACGATGCTGATGGGGGCACGACCAGCACACTCAGTATCAACCTAACCGGTATAGATCTCACCGCAGAATTCATTCAGGCGGCCGTTGTCCTTGATGTGGGTGCTGGCATTGGCCTGCACGTTAATGGCGGCAGTGGTACAACCGGTGGTCTTAGCAGCACTGGCTCTCCGACCGTTGTTGACTGGAGCGATAATGACGACGCGGCTCTAGGTAAATCGTCAGGCGCCCTGGGAGCCGATGACCAAATAAGTGGAACTCCTATCGCCCTGCTGGGTGAATACGCGATTGTAAGGGTCTACGACACCGTTCTGAGCGCGGGCTCTCCCGGCTCGGCCAATACTATTGCCGACAGCTATGTCTCCACTGCAAATCACATGTTCGTGTCGGGTGCCAGTGGTTTCACCTCGGACACCATGTCGGAGCCAGCACCTAACACCTCTGCAAATTCCGTAAGCATCACGGCGGATAGTGGTGGTTCGGCTACAGTCTATTCCGACGGTAGTTATACCTATGATCCCAATGGGGCGTTTGATTCTCTGGCCTTTGATGCAACGGATACAGATACCTTCACGTACACGGTATCCGATGTTCTGGGCAATACAGCTACCAATGTAGTGACCATTACCGTCTCTGGAGTCGCCGATATCGCGCCGACGCTTGATACGACGATTGCGGACCAGTCGGACACCGATGGCGACGTGATCAGTGTGAATGTGAGTGGCAACTTTGCCGATGACGACACGTTGACGTTTAGTGAGACGGGCTTGCCCAGTGGTCTGAGTATCAGCAGTGGCGGGTTGATCAGTGGCACCCTGGCGGATGACGCATCGGACACGGATCCGTACACGGTGACGGTGACGGCGGATGACGGTGACCAGACGGTGACGGATGTGTTCGTGTGGACGGTTGGCGATATCGCGCCGACGCTTGATACGACGATCACGGATCAAGCAAACAACGACGAAGATGTAGTGAGTTTGGATCTCAGCACTAATTTTGCTGACGATGATCCTCTGACTTTTACAGCCACTGGACTGCCTACGGGTTTAAGCATTGGCAGTGGAGGCGTTGTATCTGGAACTGTCTCAGCATCCAGCGAAGAAGCATTCACGGTGACGGTGACGGCGGATGACGGTGACCAGACGGTGACGGATGTGTTCGTGTGGACGGTTGGCGATATCGCGCCGACGCTTGATACGACGATTGCGGACCAGTCGGACACCGATGGCGACGTGATCAGTGTGAATGTGAGTGGCAACTTTGCCGATGACGACACGTTGACGTTTAGTGAGACGGGCTTGCCCAGTGGTCTGAGTATCAGCAGTGGCGGGTTGATCAGTGGCACGCTGGCGGATGACGCGTCGGATACGGATCCGTACACGGTGACGGTGACGGCGGATGACGGTGACCAGACGGTGACGGATGTGTTCGTGTGGACGGTTGGCGATATCGCGCCGACGGTTGATACGACGATTGCGGACCAGTCGGACACCGATGGTGACGTCATCAGTGTGAATGTGAGTGGCAACTTTGCCGATGACGACACGTTGACGTTTAGTGAGACGGGCTTGCCCAGTGGTCTGAGTATCAGCAGTGGCGGGTTGATCAGTGGCACGCTGGCGGATGATGCATCGGATACGGGTCCGTACACGGTGACGGTGACGGCGGATGACGGTGACCAGACGGTGACGGATGTGTTCGTGTGGACGGTTGACGATGCAGTGCCCGAGATCACCAGCGACGGAGGCAATCCAACAGCGACGATATTTGTTAACGAAGGCACGACGGCGGTGACGGATGTCAATGCAAGCGACGTTGATACCGCGCAGGGTGATCTGACGTATACCATCTCTGGCGGCGCCGATGAAACTGCATTCTCAATCGATAGCAGTACTGGCGTGCTGGTCTTTGACAGTGCACCGGATTACGAGATTCCAACCGATCACAATGGTGACAATGACTATCAGGTCGAGGTCACGGTAACGGATGCTAACGGCAATACAGATAGCCAGCTAATCATGGTTACGGTCAACAATATTGACGACACGCCGCCGGTCATAGACAGTGACAGCACGGTATCGGCGGCTGAGAACTTTGGCACGGTGACAACCGTACTGCAGGTCACGGCCAACGAGTCGATCGCCTCCTTTGACATTATTGGAGGCACCGATTCGGGCGCCTTCAGTATCGATGGCAGCGGCAACATCACCTTTGATGCAGACCCGAACTTTGAACCCGCCGGTGATGCCAATGGCGATCACGATTACGAACTAATTGTGAGGGTCACCGATGGTTCGGGCAATACCGATACCCAGGCTATCACCATTACCCTGACCAACGTCAACGAGCAACCCACGCTGGATAATGCCCTGTTAGACCAGGGTGCCACCGAGGCCAGCTCCTTCAACTTCACGGTACCAGCCAACACCTTTAATGACGTGGACATTGGCGATACCCTGGCCCTGACAGCGACCCTGGATAACGGCGACCCGCTGCCAAGCTGGTTGAGCTTCGATGGTACTGAGTTCACCGGTACGCCGGACAACGGCGACGTGGGCACCATCAGCGTCAAGGTCACCGCCACGGATGACGGCGGGCTGACGGTTACCGATACCTTCGATATCACAGTAGCGGATGTTGACCAGACGCCCTCAGCGGGCAATGACAGTATCACCGTCGCAGAAAGCGGTACTGCTACGCAGCTGGTGGGCGGTTTCAGTTCTGTGCTGAACAACGACACTGGTGTTAATGATACCCCGGTGACCGTCACGGTTGAGTCTGGCCCCAGTCACGCCAGCAGCTTTATCCTGAACACCGACGGTACCTTCTCCTACACCCACGATGGCACCGATACCCCAACCACCGATAGCTTCAGCTACCGGGTCACGGATGCCGATGGTGATTTCGACATCGCCACGGTCAGCATCACCATCAACGCCGTGGATGATACGGCCCCGACCTTCGCCGGCCAGAGTCACGGCTACGTGGAAGGGCAGACCACCGGCACGGTAGTGGCCACCCTGAGTGCCAGCGATGATTTCGGGGTCACCGGTTACACCTTCGCCTTGGGCGGTGGCACCACCAGCCAGGACGGCTTCTACAGCGTCGATGGCAGCGGCCAGATTTCGATTACCGCCGCGGGTGTGGCCAACGCCGCGCGCAATGACTTTGAGACCACGCCGAACAGCTTTAACTATGACCTGGTTGCCACGGATGCCGCGGGTAACACCAGTAGTGCAACGGTCACCCTGAACGTCACTGACTTCGACGACGAGACACCCGAGATCAGCAGTGACGGCGGTGGCGCGACCGCCTCGATCGATGTGGACGAGGACGAGACGGCGGTGACCACGGTCACGGCTGACGATGTCGATACCGACCCGTCCGCCTTGAGCTTCTCCCTCAGTGGTGGTGACGATTCAGCCAAGTTCTCCATCGATACCAGCACCGGTGTCCTGACCTTTATCGTCGGCCCAGACTTTGAGAGCCCGACCGATACCGGTGGCGACAATACCTACGAGGTGGAAGTCCAGGTCAGCGATGGCACCCGCACCGATACCCAACTGAGCTCGGTCAATGTACAGAACCGGGATGACGGAGCGCCGCTGATCAGTAATGCGAGTGTGAACATCAACGAGAACACCGTGGATACAACGCTGGTATACGACGTTAGCGATGCGGCTACCGGGACTAACAATGACCCGGATGGTGATCCGATTACCTACAGCATTACCGGCGGTAGCGGGCAGACCGCCTTCAGTATTAACACCTCCACCGGTGCGATCACGGTGCTCGACAGCAACCAGCTGGATCGTGAGAGCGTGTCCAGCTTAACCCTGACGGTTAAAGCCTCTGCGGGCATTACGCCCGATACTGATACCGCGACCATCACCGTCAATCTCGATGATGTGGAAGAGACTCCCGCAGATACCACGGGCAGTGACCTGGCTGGCACTGTGACCGAGGGTGATGTGGGCGATGCGGCTGAGACCGATACCGGCACCCTGGTCATTAGCGATGCGGATGCCACCGACAGCCCGAGCTTCGCCGATGTGGGTAGTACGGCGGGTGATAACGTTCGGGGCGCGTTTGAACTGACCAGCGGCGTGTGGACCTACACCCTGGACCAGAGTGCGGTGCAAAACCTGGCAGCGGCAGCCACCACCACGGATAACATTACCTACACGGCCACCGATGGCACGACGGCGACGGTGGTGGTCACGATCACTGGCACCAATGATGATCCGGTGATTACTAGTGGCGATACCAAGACCGTGTTGGAGAACATCGCCACCACCACCACAGTGGTTGATGTCGATGCCACCGATGTGGATGGCGAGACACCGACCTACAGCATCATCGGCGGTGCCGATGCGGGTGATTTCAACATCAACACCTCAACCGGTGCGCTGACCTTTGCCTCGTCACCGGACTTTGAGTCCCCGGCCGATGCCAATACCGACAACGACTACATCATCCAGGTTCAGGCCGCCGACGGCAAAGGCGGCACAGATACCCAGACCATTACCATCACGGTAAGTGCGGTAGACGAGACCAGCCCCACCGCCAACGATGACGGCATTATTGTCGACGAAGGTGCAACTGCTACGAGCTTGGTCGGTGGGGCCACCTCGGTGCTTGGCAATGATATTGAGGGCGATATCCCGGTCACCGTGACGCTGGTCAGTGGCCCGAGTCATGCCGCCGTTGATGGCTTCACCCTGAACCTGGACGGTACCTTCTCCTACGCCCACGACGACAGCGAGACGCCAACCATCGACAGCTTTGTCTACAAAGTCACTGACGTGGACGGCGACACCGCCACCGCCACGGTTGATATCACCATTACCCCGATTGATGACACCGACCCGAACATCACCAGTACCAACAGTGTGTCGGTGGCCGAAGGCTTTGGTACGGCAACGACCGTTTTGGCGATAACGGCGGACGAGGCTATTACCAATTTCAGTCTCAGCGGCACCGATGTCGGTGATTTCAGCATCGATAGCAGTACCGGTGAAATCACCTTTAATGCCGACCCGGACTTCGAGAACCCGGCTGACGACAATGGCGACAATGCCTATCAGCTGACGGTGACGGTCACCGACGGTAACGGCAATACCGATACCCAGGCCATAACCATTTCTGTGACCAATGTCGATGAGTCCGCGCCGAGCGCAGGTAACGACAGTATCACGCTCAATGAAGGCGGCAGCGCCTCAGTCCTGGATAGCACGGCCAGCTCCGTGCTGGATAACGATACCGGTGTCGAAGACACCCCGGTGACCGTCACGGTTGAGTCTGGCCCCAGTCACGCCAGCAGCTTTATCCTGAACACCGACGGTACCTTCTCCTACACCCACGATGGCACCGATACCCCAACCACCGATAGCTTCAGCTACCGGGTCACGGATGCCGATGGTGATTTCGACATCGCCACGGTCAGCATCACCATCAACGCCGTGGATGATACGGCCCCGACCTTCGCCGGCCAGAGTCACGGCTACGTGGAAGGGCAGACCACCGGCACGGTAGTGGCCACCCTGAGTGCCAGCGATGATTTCGGGGTCACCGGTTACACCTTCGCCTTGGGCGGTGGCACCACCAGCCAGGACGGCTTCTACAGCGTCGATGGCAGCGGCCAGATTTCGATTACCGCCGCGGGTGTGGCCAACGCCGCGCGCAATGACTTTGAGACCACGCCGAACAGCTTTAACTATGACCTGGTTGCCACGGATGCCGCGGGTAACACCAGTAGTGCAACGGTCACCCTGAACGTCACTGACTTCGACGACGAGACACCCGAGATCAGCAGTGACGGCGGTGGCGCGACCGCCTCGATCGATGTGGACGAGGACGAGACGGCGGTGACCACGGTCACGGCTGACGATGTCGATACCGACCCGTCCGCCTTGAGCTTCTCCCTCAGTGGTGGTGACGATTCAGCCAAGTTCTCCATCGATACCAGCACCGGTGTCCTGACCTTTATCGTCGGCCCAGACTTTGAGAGCCCGACCGATACCGGTGGCGACAATACCTACGAGGTGGAAGTCCAGGTCAGCGATGGCACCCGCACCGATACCCAACTGATCTCGGTCAATGTACAAAACAGGGATGATAATGCCCCGCTGATCAGTGATGACAACGTTAGCATTAATGAGAACACGTCCAATACCACACAAGTCTATGACGTGAACAACGTCGGTGGCCTGGGCGATGACCTTGACCCGGATGGTAATGCGGTGACCTACAGCATTACCGGCGGTAGCGGGCAGACCGCCTTCAGTATTGACAGCACGACAGGTGCGGTCACGGTTATCGACAGCAACCAGCTGGATCGTGAGTCGGTATCCAGCTTGACACTGGATATCACGGCAACCAGTGCCGGTGGCAGCGATACGGCGACGGTCACGTTTAACCTCAACGACCTGGATGACAACCCGGTGGATACTACCGGCACTGATCTGAGCGGTGACGTAACCGAGGGCGATGTGGGCGATGCTGCTGAGACCGACACGGGCACCCTGATTATTGGCGATGATGATGCCACGGCCAGCCCGAGTTTCGTCGATCAACCGAGCCAAGCGGGTAGTAAGGCCCTGGGTACGTTTGAGCTGAGCAGTGGGGTGTGGACCTACACCCTGGACCAGAGTGCGGTGCAAAACCTGGCAGCGGCAGCCACCACCACGGATAACATTACCTACACGGCCACCGATGGCACGACGGCGGCGGTGGTGGTTACCATCACGGGCACCAATGATGATCCGGTGATTACCAGTGGCAGCGGAGATACCTTTAGCCAGGGCATCAGTGAAAACATTGCCGCGGTTACTACGATTACCGCCACGGATGTTGATGATTTAACCACCCTGGGATATTCCATCCTCGGCGGTGCAGATGCGTCGTTGTTCCAGATAGACAGCAGCGGCAACCTCAGCTTCAAAACAGCACCGGACTTTGAAGTACCTGAGGATTCAGATAGCGATAACGTGTACGAGGTGGTGGTCCAGGTTAACGACGGTGTTGGCGGTACAGACACCCAGGCGGTGACTGTCACGGTCACTAATGTCGATGAAGGCGGCCCTACTGGAATTGACGATAATGCAGCGGCCGCAGAAGGTGGTTCCGCAATTGCCGGAAATCTGCTGACCAATGACCTGGCATCCGATACGCCCATTACAATCACGGCTGGAACAGAAGGTATCACTGGCGACGCGATCGGACTGGGCGCGGTATTCAATACCAATGCTGGCGGCTTCCTGACGATAAATGCCGATGGCAGCTACGGTTATACCCCGCCGCCACTGGGTAGTGTTCCACCGGGAGGGCTCACAGAGACCTTCATCTACACGGTGACCGACAGCGACGGCGATACCGGCACAGCTACCCTGACCATATTGGTTGCAGACAGTGATCAAAACGTGTTGGCAGTCGACGACATCGACTCGGCACTGGAAGGCGGTGCGGCTGCGACAGGCGACGTTCTGGCCAATGATGCAACTGGCGATGCACCCGCCTCGGTAACCTCAGCGGTAGACCAGGATCTCAATTCACTGACGATTGATTCGGCCAACGCCACCCCTGCGGGCGGCTCTATCACGCTCAACGGTGATGGCAGCTACAGTTATACACCGCCGGCCGATGGGTTGGTCCCTGCTGGCGGTGTTACCGAAACCTTCACTTATACCGTTACCGATGCCGATGGGGACACCGCCACCGCCACCTTGACTATCACTGTTGGCGATGCCGGGGATGTTATTCCACCAACGATTGACCCCGGTCAGGCATTTGACTATTTGGAGAATCGGAGTGCCGGAGATACCGTTGGTGTTTTGACTGCTTCGGACAACAATGCGATTGCCAGCTTTGTGTTCGTGGATTCCGGCACTACGACCAGTGCGGATGGTTTTTACCAGGTGGATGTAAGTGGTCATATAACGATCACGACGGCAGGTGTGACGGCGGCAAGCAATGATTTCGAAACTGCACCCAATGCATTTGTCTATAGTATCCGCGCAGCAGATGCAGCCGGAAACACAGCTACAGCCTCTGTAACTTTGAATGTTACTGACGTAGTTGAGGTCGGCGGTGATACCACACCCCCGGTAATCGGAGATCAAATTGTAGATTACGCAGAAAATCAAATCGCTGGCGCTGTCCTGGGAACGATTGTTGCTAGTGACAATGAGGGTGTATCCACCTACAGATTTGTCAACAGTAATAGCACTACCAGTGCGGATGGCTATTTTCAGATAGATTCATCCGGTAGCGTGACGCTCACGTCGTTGGGGGCGGGGTCTGCGCTTAACGACTATGAGACGGGGCTTAACTCGAACGATTATGATATTCGGGTATTGGATGCTGCGGGCAATAGTGACACCGCCACTTTGACCTTGTCGGTGACCGATGCGGATGAGAATCCGCCGACAGCCCCGACAGTCAATACCTTGGCCAGCACCACAGACAAACCCACGATTACTGGCTCTGCAACTCTGTTGGCTGATGAAACACTTACCGTCAGTGTGGATGGAGAAACCTACACAGAGGGCGATGGCAATCTGAGTGTGACTGGGTCGACATGGAGTCTTGTTATACCTGTCGGTAACGAGCTGAGCGATGGCAGTTACGAAGTTGTAGCCACCGCGACTGACGCCGCAGGCAATGCGACCTCTGACGCAACCAGTGCCGAACTCTCGGTAGATACTGAGGCGCCAGACATACCAACGGTTAATAGCCTACTGACATCCAGTAGTACACCCACTTTGACCGGTACAGCCACGGTGGGCGCAGGAGAGACCTTCACTGTCCAGGTTGGCAGCACCATCTATACCGATGGAGACGGGCATCTCACCCTGACCGGAACCAGTTGGGAGCTGGTTGTGCCTGGTGCGAGCCCCGTGGCTGATGGCGAATACAACGTCGTAGCCAAAGTCGCCGACCCTGCGGGTAATGTGTCGATAGATGTAACTCTGGGTGAGCTGGAGGTCGACACCACCGCACCTGGTAGACCCACGGTGGATACGTTTACCACCAATAATGTAGAACCGGTACTCACCGGAACCGCGATACTCGGCCCCAACGAAATACTCAAAGTGAAGGTAAATGGTATTACCTACACCGAAGGCGATGGCAACCTTACAATCTTTGGTGATGATACATGGACACTGGCAATACCAACTCCAAATGCTCTCGGCGAGGGTGTTTACGAGGTCGTTGCGACGGCGACGGATCTCGCAGGAAATGCGATAGCAGACAGCACATTCATTGAGCTCACGATTGATCTTACAGCGCCGACGGTGCCGACAGTCAATACCCTCACCACCAGCACGGTTCCGCCAATTGTTACAGGCACAGCTAATCCAGGATCAGGAGAAACTCTTAACGTCACGATCAACGGCGCGACTTATAACAACGTCCTGGTTGTTGGCGGTAACTGGATACTGGATACGGGAACAAGCACTCCCAGTAGCGGTGCGCTGGGTACATTTATAGATGGCGTGTCCTACGATGTCGATGCGGTACTGATCGATGAGGCAGGAAACGATTCCTCCGACTTTACTAACTCGGAAGTCACTATTGATTTAACAGCACCGGCGCAACCCACCGTGAACAGCCAGGTGACAAATACTATGACGCCGGTTATAACAGGCACAGCGGTAGTTGGCGGTGGAGATACACTGAAGGTCACCATTAACTCGGTCGAGTACACGGCCGGTGACGGTAACCTGGTGTACAACGCAGGTACAGAGACCTGGACACTAACCATTCCTGCGCTCGATTTTCTGCTCGATGACGTCTACGACGTCACCGCGGAAATTGATGATGGCGCTGGAAATATTGCTACCGATGCCAGTTCTGGTGAACTCACGGTTGATACGGTGTTCCCTTCTACACCTAGCGTTTCCCCGCTCACGACGGTGGACAATACGCCGACATTGAATGGTACGGCCACGGTAGTTAGTGGAGAAACTCTCACGGTCGCCGTGAATGGGGTTGTATATGAAGAAGGGGATGGACAGCTGACACTGGTGGGAACGGATTGGACTCTGACAATTCCCGATGCTAACTCCTTGTCTGAAGACACCTATAGCGTCACAGCTACTGTCACCGATCTGGCCGGAAACGCCAATGAGGACAATACCAATGATGAACTGGTTGTTGATTTGTCTGGCCCGCCTACACCAACGGTTAACAGCCAGGTAACCAGTGATACCACCCCAACTATTATCGGTACCTATGATAGTACTGCTTCGCCAGGCGGCTTAACCGTGACCATCGGGACCGATGTCTATGTGCTTGGTGTAGATCCTGAACTTACCGCGATATCAGATAGCTGGATACTGAACCTAAATGGCACCGCTGGATTGCCGGATGCCACCTATAATGTTGTAGTCGTGGCGACGGATGCCTTGGGCAATAACAGCAGTGACTTGACCGCTGGTGAATTGATCGTCGATACAACGGACCCGCTGATTGCACCAACTGTAAATGCCATCGCCACTAGCGATGATACGCCGTTCCTCACCGGTACTGCGGTCCTGGAAACGGGGGAGTCCCTGTTTGTGACGGTCAACGGTAAGACCTATACGCAGGCAGACGCAGCGCTGGATCTGGTGGGTAACAACTGGACTCTGTTGATACCCAATCCCGACGCACTTGCTGATGGCACCTACGAAGTTACCGCAACCATTCGTGATGCGGCAACCAATAGCATCAGCGATGCTACTTCCAACGAACTGGTTGTCGATTCTGCTGCACCTGCTCCTCCAGTGGTTGTTGCGCAAATTACGAATTCACCGCTGCCAACGATTGAGGGTAACGCCTTCTTGCAAGCCGGAGAGCAATTGCGTGTTACGGTAAATGGCATTGAATACACTGGGGCAGATATTGATCACAACCTCGCAACTGGCAACTGGCAACTGACTATTCCTATCGGTGATGAGCTTGCTGAGGGGATATATGATGTCGTCGCGGAGATAACTGATGGTGCGGGAAATTCCACCGCAGATGCGACCGTCGACGAACTCTTGGTTGATCTCTCGGGGCCGGCAGTACCCACGGTGAATGCTTTGACCACCAATAATTCCACGCCAACGCTTACCGGTTCAGCGGTGGTTTCCGCTGGCGAGATTCTGACTGTCACCGTGAGCAATGGTTTTACCAGTCTGACTTATTTCGAGGGTGGTTCAGAACTAACTCTGGTTGGAACAGGCTGGACGCTAACTGTGCCGCCCGAGCAGGCGTTGATAGATGCGATATACGAGGTTGCCGCAAGAGTGGAAGATGTTGCCGGTAACATAACTACAGACGGCACCACCAACGAGTTGATAGTTGACAGCGCGGCACCGTTGATTGCCGACCAATCCCATGCCTTTAACGAAAACCGGGGAACGAATGCAGTTCTCGCCACGGTAGCTGCATCTGACCTCAGTGGTTTAGCAGATTTTGGGATACGCTGGGCTGATGGCAGCGTGAATGAACAGAGTGAGGACGGTCTTGTTTGGATCGATGATAGCGGTCGAATACGGTTAACTGCTGTGGGTGTCTCTTCTGATATCAATGATTTTGAATCGGGCGCCAATAGCTGGGCAGGCACGATCGTGGCGATTGATCTCAATGGTCAGAGCGCGCAAGCCAGTGTGACGCTGGATGTGAAGAACGTTAACGAGTCTACGTCTGAGCCAGCCCCCGAACCCACGCCAGAGCCGACCCCCGAACCCACGCCAGAGCCGACCGCAGAACCCACGCCAGAGCCGACGCCAGCGCCCACACCAGAACCGACTCCTGAGCCGACTCCGGAACCAACCCCAGCGCCCACGCCCGATCCTACTCCAGCGCCTACGCCGGAGCCGACGCCGGAACCGACGCCAGCTCCCACTCCGGCGCCGGAACCGGCGACTCCTGAAGTGCCACAACCCGAGCCGGCGCCTGAACCCACGGCCGAACCGGCGCCTGAACCCGAGCCTGAGCCCGAGCCAGAGCTGCCCCCAAGTGTCATTGACCCTGGGAACGTGGTTGCGGAGTCGGGGGGAGGCGACGATCAGGGACAAGCTGGATTTGTCAGTGGTACCGGTGGCTCTGAGGGCGATTCAGGCTCAGGTAGTGCGGCGCTAACTGATATCTCGAATACTGTTGAAGCCATTGAAGATATTGCGGATGATTTGTGGAACATCGTTGATGATCAGTTGAGACTGTCTGTCGACCTGGCAGACCAACCGGTATCAGCTGAGGGGCAGACCCAGCTCTCTTTACCCGAGGCAACATTTACCCATGATGATCCCTTCGCACAGATTGAGGTAGAGGCAACGCTGGCGGATGGAAGCGCTTTGCCTGAGTACATTGAGTACGACGAAGATAGTATGACCTTTGTGGTAGACGGTGAGGCCGCCGCCGCCGAGGGGGTTAAAGAAATCCAATTGCAACTGACAGGCATTGCAGATGATGGTGAGAGTGCCTCGGGCAGCTTCACCATTGAGATTCTGGAATCCGAAGCTCAGGCAGAAGCGCCGTCGACAGAGGTGTCTGGTGATGAGCTTGTTGTCGACGAAGCACCGACCGAGGACGACCCCGGCGCTGCGGGTGCCGGGCCGCAGGATGAGGCCGCAGAAGACACCACTGCGGCAGCCACACCGGAGGCACCATCCGCGGAAGAAGTAGCAACAAGTAGTCCCGCGGACCAGGCCGAGAGCTCTATTCGGCTGGCGGTTTCCCTGGATGATCAGCGCGTGTTGACGGAGGGTACCTCTACAATTGCCCTGCCAACCAATACCTTTGAACATACCAATCCCGGGCAAGTCATCGAGATTGAAGCAACACTCGAAGATGGAGGTGCTTTACCTGAGTATGTCGATTTTGATCCGGAGACCATGACCTTTGAAGTCGACGGGGCGGCAGCGGCAGAGGCGGGGAATAGCCAGATCGTTGTCTTGCTGGTGGGCAAAGATTCAGCGGGTAATAGTGCAACGGGCTTATTCGTCATTGAACTTGAAGATCCGCAAGAGAATGTCGAACCCGGAATTCTCGGCCAGGGTACTCCGGCCGATGGGCCCATTCAAACGTCGCCGGAGGGCGAAGAAGGGGCCGATGAACAAAATATCGACGCATTGGGCGACGACGAAGGTGAAGAGGGACAAAGCGAGGAGGAGGCGCCCCAAGCCCAGTCTGAGGGCAAAGATAATCTGGACTTACAACTCCTGCAGGCTTCGCGGTATAATTTAGTAGACCGTATAGAGCAGTTACTGGATGATATTCGGAACCTGTTCACATAATTACAACTAAAACAATGAGTTACCTTTAAGCTTAGGTAGGATGTTGGGGAGCATTTTATTTGGGTAATTAGGAGCCTAGTCTAGAGTGTTGGTAAAAATAGGGCGTCTCGCTGGCATTTGCATGCTGGCGGGCTGTGCAGTGAGCCCCCAACCAGTGTCGGAACAGGAAGTTTCAGACGTGCTGGCGGAGGATCGTGAGCGGATTGAGGAATTCAGGGAACCCCTGAACGGCCCCATTACGCTGCACGAGGTGATGTCGCGCGCGGTACTTAATAATCTGGAACACCGGGTGGCCCGGATGGAGCAGGCCGTTGCACTTGGCAGCTATGAATTGGCGCGCTACGACATGTTGCCATCCATGGATGTTTCTTATGGACGGCTTAATCGGGACAAGATTAGCGCATCCACCAGTATATCCGTCGCAACCGGAGAGGAATCGCTGGAGCCCTCCACCTCCCAGGAATTACAGCGCGACGTCGGCAATTTTTCTGCGTCCTGGAATCTCCTCGATTTTGGGGTCAGTTACTACCAAGCTCAACAGGAGGCTGATCGCTACCTGATTTCCAGAGAAACGCGAAAACGTGTGCTGATGAACTTGATGCAGCAGGCACGCATGTTGTACTGGCGAGCCTGGGCCGCGCAGAGTACCCAGGAGACAGTAGATCAGATTCTTGCTGACGCGAACAAAGCATATGACGAAATATCCGAGGTCATCGAAACGCGTCAGTACACCAGCATTCTTCCAAATTTGCGTCTCAAGCGGCAGTTGTTCGATCTTGTGCGTGAACTGGAGACGTTGTCAGAAGAGCTGAACGAGGCGAACATAGAACTCGCTCAAATTATTAATGTGCCTACCACCAGCAGAATCGAGCTCGTCGGCTTGCATGCGGGACATGAAGACTTCGCCAATATGTCGCTGCTTCCCATGTTGCCTGCCATACCTGGGGATGGCACGGAATTGGAGATAACGGCACTCACCAATTCGACCGAGTTAACCGAGCAAATATATAACGTTCGTATTGATCATGCCGAGACTCGCAAGGCACTATTGCGTTTACTCCCCGGCATCGAGGTCGGTTATACCGGTAGTTCAGATAGTAACAAGTTCCTGGTACACAACAATTGGTCGGAAGTGGGCGTGGAGGTTAGCTGGAACCTGTTGAATCTCGCCACCACTAAGCAAGTACTTGAGAACAATGACCTGCGCGAAGAATTATCTTTACAGCGCAGGCTGGCGGTGAGTATGGCGGTCATCACCAAGCTCAACCTGTCACTTTATCAATACGATGTAACCAAGCGGCGACTGGATCTTGCCAAGGAAGTGAAGCTGATCGATACTGAAATTGCCAAGCACACCCGCAATGCCTCTCTCACCAGTACGGCATCCAAGGTGGAAAGCGTAGTGACCTCCGCTGCAGCACTACGAACTGATCTGAGCATGCTGCAAGCGTACGCCAACGCACAATCCGCCTACGGAGCGGTGTTGGTTTCCCTGGGTCTGAACCCGGTTCCGGAAGCCTACCTAGACTTGGAAATGCACGAATTGACCAATGTCATATCGGTGTACGACAAGACCTGGCAGGGCGGAAATATCCCACTGGCCACTTTCTAGCCTGTACAATAACAAACAAGCCGAAACCACTGCCGTCAGTTTCAAGGAGGCTCCGTTGAAGAGAGTTAGGCTGATTGTAATTTTATTGGCGCTCATGCCGTCGTTCGCGCCAGCCCAGGTCGATGACGAATTTGGCATGGATAATACCCTGCCGGGCCTGCAGACCAACGTTGTCAGAGCCCAGTTAGCGCCTCTAAAGAAGGCTGTTTTTTCCGCGGGTATCGCCGCCATCGTTCAATCAGTCAGCGTTCAAGAAGGGGAAGCCGTCAAGGCTGGGCAAACCCTGCTGAATTTCGATTGCGATCGAATTCAGGCTTCACGCTCTGTAGCGCAGGCCCGTATTAACAGCGCCAGCGCCACCTTGAAGGTCAACGAAGAACTGCTTCGGCTTAATAGTGTGGGCCCGCTGGAAGTTGAATTGAACAGGGCAGAACTCCAAGTGGCAAAGGGAGAACTAGCCGCGGTTAGGTCCCAGTTGAAGTATTGCCAGCTCAAGGCGCCCTTCGACGGTGCCATTACCATGCGGGTAGTAGAACCCCACCAGTTCGTCGCCGAAGGCGAGACCATGTTGGAACTTGTGTCGAAAGATAGCCTGGAAGTCAGAATGTTGATGCCCTCTACCTCCCTGGCGTGGCTGCGAGAAGGTGCCAGCTTCAGCATGCTGGTGGAAGAGTTGAACGTCGCGATGCCAGGAAAAATTGTACGGATTGGTGGAGCCGTTGATCCCGTTAGCCTGACTATCAATGTATTTGGTCGGCTGCTGGAAGATGATGAAGGTCTCCTGCCCGGTATGAGCGGTCAGGTGGAATTCACGGGTGTGGAGTTCGAGTAATGAGTGAGGCTGGTGCTGAGCAACAACTCAAAGCGCTGGCCAACATGTTGCTGTTGCAGCAGCGACTGCGTGAGGCGCAGAACATCCCCGAGCTCGGCTTTATCCTCGCCAACGATACCCAGTCCCTGGTCAAATATATCGGCGCGGTGGTCTGGAGTATTCGTTCCGAGACTTCCAGTGGAGGGTCCATCGTCAGCGTCTCCGGCGCGGTTGCGCACGATCCGCACTCGCCCTATCTGCAATGGATGAAAGCTGTTTGCAAGTTTGTCGGCGAGTCTGCTGGCAGCTCCGCAAAGGAAATTGTTAAGCGCGATCTTCCTGAGAACCTTGCTCCGGGCTGGGACAAGCATGGTTCCGCGTGTCTGCAGTGGTGCCCGCTGGTTTCTGGTGCGGGAGTGCTTCTCGGGGGCATGCTGCTTTGGCGGGACAAGCCGTTGGTGGAGTCTGAACAGAGAATTATCGCCAATTGGCTTGGTGCTGCGGGTTATAGTCTGGGCGCTTTGGCCGGGAAAACGTTTTCCCGCACACCATTTGTTTGGACCATGCTTCGTAAGAGGATTGTAGCCGGGGCGGCAGCCGCACTATTTTTCCTGATGTTCCTGCCAGTTCGTCTTTCGGTGCTAGCCCCCGCTGAAATAATTGCCAGGGATCCGCTGATTGTTAAAGCACCCCTCGATGGAATTATAGCCGACCTGCATGTCCGCCCGAACATGGTTGTAGAAGCTGGTACCAGGTTGGTTAGCCTTGATGATACCGAGCTACAGACGCGTCTCGATGTTGCGGAGCAGGCCTTCGCCATCAGCCGCGCACAGTACCAGCAGGCGGGGCAGTCGGCGAGTCGGGATATGAATGCCAAGGCATCCCTGCGGGTTTTGGCATTGGAAAGTGAAAAGCGTAAAGCGGAGGTGGTTTACGTCTCGTCACTCCTGGATCGAAGCAGTGTGGAAGCAGCCAAGCCGGGTGTGGTTATGATGCCGAGCCCCGATGAGTTGATCGGCAAGCCAGTTGTCACCGGTGAGCGTTTAATGACCATTGCAGATCCGGAGAACACGCAACTGGAAGCCTGGCTGGCCGTTGGCGATGACATCAGCCTCACAGATGATGCGCTTGTTGAGTTTTTCCCAAATGTGGCGCCAGACAAGAAATTTCTGGTCAAGCTAAGCAGAATGGATTACCGGGCGGAGGTCACCGAGACCGGAGACCTTGCCTTCAGGGTTCGCGGCGAATTTGAAGATAGTGATTCACTCCCGCGCATTGGTATGCGTGGAACAGCCAAAATCTACGGAGAAGATGTCGTGCTGGCGTATTACTTATTCAGGAAGCCAATGGTGACTGTGCGCCGCTGGCTGGGTGTATGAAACCTTCCCCCCCCTACCGCGCAATGTACGTCAGGATCTTGAATTAATCGAAGTTGCCTCCTTTGAGGACGGCTCTCCCCGCTGGCGCCTGTACGACCCGGTGGCCAATCAGTTTTTCGACCTGGGTTGGCTGGAGTTGGAGATTCTGCGTGAGCTACGCAATAACCCCAAACACGTTTTGAGTAGTGCAGAACTGGCGAAAATTATAGCCAATCGGGCCAACGTGATATGTAATTCCAACCAGATCGAAGAATTCATCGAGTTTCTAGATGTTAATGGTTTGCTCTGGGCTGAGGGGGAGTTGGCACAGAAGGGGCGGTTAGATCTGCGGAAATCAAAGGCGCTGGATTTCGTTCAGAAATTGGTGAAGCAGTTTATGTTTCTGCGAATACCAATACTGCACCCGGACAGCATGCTTGACCGTTTGCTTCCTTACGTGGGCTGGGCTTTTAACCCGGCTATCTGGTGGTTGGTATTGGCGAACACGATTGTCGCGGTATATTTGACATCGCGCCAGCTGGATTACTTCCTCAATACATTTATCAGCTACTTCAAGCCGATTGGTTTTATCTACTTTGCGATCGCCATCATCCTGGCGAAAATTCTGCACGAATTTGGGCATGCCCTCGTGGCGAGAAAGCTGGGTTGTTCGGTGCGAGCGATGGGTGTGGCCCTACTGCTGTTTTGGCCCATTTTGTATACCGATACTACCGATGCCTGGCGGTTAAAACGGCGAAGTGGTCGGGTCTGGATTGGACTGGCGGGGATGATGGTGGAGATGGCAATTGCGTCAGTCGCCCTACTGCTATGGAATTTCTTCCCGGACGGTGTATTTCGCACCCTGCTGTTCATGCTGGCGACCTCCACGTGGTTGATGACGTTGTTTGTCAACCTCAACCCGTTTATGAAATTTGATGGCTACTATGTACTCTCAGATATGACGGGGGTCGAAAATCTGCATGAGCGCGCTGGAGCCATGGGTAAGTGGTGGCTACGTGAGCGTATTTTCAAGTATGACGACCCTGCACCAGAAATGGGTAAGCGCTGGTTAGTCTTTTTCGCCTATGCCACCTGGATATACCGGTTACTGATATTCACCGGCATCTTCTGGGTCCTGTACGCATACTTTTTTAAGGCGCTGGGTATTATTATGGCTATGGTCCAAGTGACGCGCATGTTGATTCTGCCCATTGGTAAAGAAGTCCAGATTTGGTGGGAGAAGCGCGAGGCCCTGGATGTAACCCGCACCCGCTGGTCGGGGGCTGCTGTGCTGCTTATCGCAGCATTGTTTGCTACGCCGCTGGATGGTGACCTTGAGCTACCGGCCTACTGGCAGGCGCGTCAGGTTGTGACGCTGTACTCCCCCATCTCAGGCGTGGTTGAGGCCATGCCTGAGAGTGTCGAGGCACTCGTAGCAATGGGGGAGACAGTTTTTGTCATAGGCTCGCCCGACCTGCGCTTTGAATTGGAACAAGCCAAACACGATGTGACGGCCAGTCGCTATGAGCTTCGGCGAACCGGTGTTAGTTCCAGCCTGGCACAGGACCGGCTGGCGCTTCAGGCTCGCTTGAGTGGCGCGCTGAAGAGATCTACTGACACACGCATGCAGTTGGAGGATGCACACCTACGGGCCGATTTTGATGCCAAGCTAACGGATGTGCAGCCGGATCTGCGGGCAGGAGATTGGGTGCAGAAGGGAGACCGGCTGATTACGCTGCTTGATCAATCCTCGGGAGAAGTGGTGGCCTATCTCGGAGAGTCCGATCTAGACCTGGTATCGCCCGGCGCAGCGGGGCGATTCTATCCGTACGGGGGGACGCGGCAGCCCTTCAACGTTGTGCTTGAGCAGATAGATGATTTTGCCTTGGAGAATCTGGAACAACCTTACGCTGCATCCACATTTTCTGGCGACCTGGATGTGCGCGATGGCAAGGATGGTGCGATCATCCCGCAGCGAGCTACCTACCGCATCCTGTTGACAGCTAGTGAACCGGTGCGCGATCGCATTTTGTCAGGTGTGCTTGTGCTGGACTCTGAATCCCGGTCATTTTTGGCGAGTGTTTGGCG
This sequence comes from Halieaceae bacterium, assembly GCA_965237855.1. Lineage (GTDB taxonomy): Bacteria > Pseudomonadota > Gammaproteobacteria > Pseudomonadales > Halieaceae > CBDEGK01. The sequence goes on from CBDEGK010000003.1 coordinate 660,873, forward strand.
TCGAATCGTGGGAGTGTGGCGGCGCGAGGCGGGTTTCTAGCTCACCAGGCCCCAGTATTCTCCATCGATACCCAAGGCTCGGAGGGCGCTAGCGCTTCACCCTTCTGCAGCAGCTCAATCGATATACCATCAGGGGATCGAACGAAGGCCATGTGACCATCCCTGGGTGGTCGGTTGATAGTCACCCCAGCGTCCAGCAAGCGCTGGCAGTATTCATAGATATTTTCCACCCGGTAGGCGAGGTGACCGAAATTTCGTCCGCCGTTGTATTCCTGTGGATCCCAATTGTGGGTGATCTCAAGACAAGGCCGATTCTGGGCTTCTGCGTTCGGCAAGTCTCCGGGTGCGGCCAGGAAAACCAGGGTGAAGCGGCCGGCCTCGCTGTCGTATCTATTAACTTCTTTCAAGCCGAGACAATTACAGTAGAAGCCTAGTGATTCCTTGAGATTGGTGGCGCGCACCATGGTATGAAGATATTCCACGGGATGATCCTATAACCAAATAGGGTTCAATAGTAGAAGCCCGCTAGAGTTAGGGCAACACGCTCAGGTACAATCGGCGTCTTTTATTGTGAGTGAAATACGCCTTATGTGGTTCAAAAATGTTCGCGCCTACCGTCTTACTAGTCCCTTCCAGCTCAGTCCTGAGCAGCTCGATGAGCAGCTACAGTCGGGTGTCTTCCAGGCCTGCGGGAATACCCAGGCGGTCTCACTAGGCTGGACATCACCCCTGGGTACTGACTCTGAGACCTTGGTCCATGCCGCGGCCGGCCGGACGCTGATTTGTATGAAGCGAGAGGAAAAGCTGTTGCCAGCTACCGTGGTTAGGGAAATGCTGGCGGAGAAGGTGGATCTGATTGAGCAGGAGGAAGGTCGAAAAGTTTACCGCAAAGAGCGCCTCAGTTTGAAAGATGACATTGTGCAGGACTGCCTGCCGCGCGCATTTTCCCGCTCGGGTACGGTATTTGCCTATATTGATACGCGCGAGAACTGGCTGTTTGTGGATAGTGCCAGCGCCGGGCGGGCTGAGGAGTTGCTAAATTTGCTGCGGGACAACCTGGGTTCTTTTCCGTTGATATTGCCGCAGGTGAAGGATTCCCCGGTAAATACCATGACGAACTGGTTGGTGCACCGGAATTTGCCGGAAGACCTCAGCTTGTCTGGTGATTGCGAAATGAAAGAGCTAACCGAGGATGGCGGCGTTGTTCGCTGTCGCGGGGTGGAGATGCCGGGGGAGTCATTTGCAGGCGGGGCGTCAGATCGTCCGCTTGGGCGTTCACTGGGATGAGCGGGCGAGCTTTACACTGGCGGAAGACCTCTGTATTCGGCGATTGAAATTCGCCGACGAGCTGGTCGCGGAGAACCAGGATTTAGCGGATGAGGACCCCCTGGCCAAAATTGATGCAGATTTTGAACTGATGTCTTCCGCGGTGACAGAATTACAGAACCGCATGATGACACTGTTTGGAGGTGAGGCCGCTGAGCAATAATTCCCAGAAGTACGATACTGGCTTGCCGCGGAAATAGGACTAATCTTATCTAAAAGATAGGGGTTGCTGAACTTGGTAGAAACCAGCGTTTCCACGCGTGTCCAATTGGCCTACGGCGCGAGTAATCAAAGTGAGCTTATCGAGGCCTTGGCGACGGCGAATGTTGATCTGTTGCCTATCACCTCGCCGTCTGACCTGGAGGGTGCAGAGCCAGCTTTGCTGCTGTTGGACTCCAGCTTGTTGGCGGTTACCGATGCCAGGAGCTGGCGCCGAGCGCTATTGAATAGTAGCCCGGACGCGCAGCTCGTTGCAGAGGTCCCCTGTGATGAGGCTGACCTGGTCCTGGCTGCTGGAGTTAGTCAGGCAGACAACATGCGGGTTCTACACCTGGCGTTGAGGCGCTGGGTCTTGCAGCGCGAAAATCGACAACTGCAGGCGGCCCTGGCTACCACCGAGCGCAATCTGGAATTACTCGCCGATATAGGCATTGCGCTTTCCGCTGAGAAAGAACTGGATCACTTGCTGGACCATATTCTTAAGGAAGCACAAAACCTGGCCTGTTGTGACGCCGCCTCTTTGTTCCTGGTGGATCATGAAGAGGGCGAGCCGGACAGGTTGGCCTTCAAGCTGACTCGCAATGATTCGCTGCGAACCGATTTTCACGAACAAAGACTTGAACTGGATCGAACCTCTATTGTGGGTTATGCCGCAGTAACTGGCCATGAGGTCAATATTCCAGATGCCTACGCCTTGTCTGATAGCGAACCCTACAGCTTTAACCCAGCTTTTGATGCCGCCATGGGCTATCGCACCGTATCGATCCTGGTCGTACCCATGAGCAATTATCGAGAGGAAGTAGTGGGAGTGCTGCAATTTATTAATCGAAAAACCTCCCGCGAATTAAAGCTGGATTCGCCGGAGGTTGCACTGGCTGAAACACTGCCTTTTCACCAGGAACAGATTCGATTGCTGCGCGCGCTGGCAGGGCAATCTGCTATTGCTCTGGAAAACAACCTGCTGCTCGACAACATCAACCGCTTGTTTAGTGGTTTTGTGCAGGCGGCGGTGACCGCCATTGAGCAACGAGATCCGACCACCAGTGGTCACTCGTTTCGGGTGGCTGATCTCACCACGGAGTTGGCACAGGTGCTACCGCAGGCCAGGATAGTTCGATATCGCGACGTGATTTTTCGAGAGGACGATATCCGGGAATTGCGCTACGCCGCTCTGTTGCATGATTTCGGCAAGGTTGGAGTGCGGGAACATGTGTTGGTGAAAGCCAAGAAGCTGCCCGACAAGCAGTACGACATTATCCGCTACCGAATCCGCCTGGAGCAGGAGCGCCTGCGACGGCAGGCCGGAGAACAGGTACTTCTGCTCCATCGCAGTGGCGGCAAGTCGGCGGAAATAGCCGCTGTCGAAACCGCAGTAATGCAAGAGGCGAAGCGGTTGGAAACATTTCTTACCGCGATAGAGCACGCCAATGAGCCGACCTTGCTTGATGATGGCGATTTCGAGTACTTAAAAGACATCCGTGCTTATCCATTTGAAGACGACCGCGGCCAATCGGGAACGCTTATTGATGATTTTGAATTTGGGAGCCTGTCAATTCGGCGCGGTAGCCTGACCGAGGCGGAGCGCGCAGAGATCGAGTCCCACGTGGTGCACACAGCCAACTTCCTGCGCCTGATACCCTGGACGGCTGAACTGGCCCGAATACCCGAGATAGCTGAAGCGCATCATGAAAAACTAGATGGGACAGGTTACCCTAGGGGTCTCAACCACCAGGAGATACCCATAGGTTCGAAAATGATGGCAATCTGTGACATATACGATGCCCTGGCGGCGTCTGACCGACCCTATAAGTCAGCCGTGCCAAAGGATATTGCCTATCGCATTCTTGAAGAAGAGGCGGCAGCGGGCAAGCTGGATTCCGATCTGGTTGAGCTCTTTATTCAGGCAGATATTCAGCAAGTGTTGGTGGGCAAGACGTACGGTAGTGGTGTTTCTGCACATCAGGCCAGTAGCTCCAATCACCCCTGCGACCATACAGACTAGCCGGTTACCCCAGTGTCTGTACGCGAAGATACCTCCGATTACCGGACGCTGCTTTTGAGTGGAGTTCCGCTTCTCGACACCCGATCGCCGGTAGAGTTTGAAAAAGGCGCGTTTCCAACCGCCCAGAATATTCCTCTCATGAGCGATGACGAACGGCATTTGGTCGGTATTCGATACAAGGAATCTGGCCAACAATCCGCCATTGAGCTTGGCAATGAACTGGTCAGTGGCGATGGCCGTCAGCAACGGCTTGATGCCTGGTGCAATTTCGCCAGAAACAACTGCGAGGGCTACCTATATTGCTTTCGAGGCGGTTTGCGCTCACAAACTGTACAGGCCTGGATGCAAGAATGTGGGGCGCATTACCCCCTGGTGAAGGGTGGTTATAAAGCCATGCGACGCTTCCTGCTGGAGGAATTGCCGCGCTGCCTGGATCTAGCAAAACTGGTCTTGATATCCGGAAAAACCGGTACCGGTAAAACCCGTGTTATCGATGCTTTGGAATCAGCAATAGATCTGGAGGGCATTGCCCGTCATCGCGGATCGACGTTTGGGCGGCTTTTGATCGAACAACCCACGCAGATCAGTTTTGAGAATACGCTGATAACCCAGTTCTTACAGAAACTTGAATCGGGTTATCCCACACTCTTCCTGGAAGACGAAGGGCATTTGATTGGCCGAGTTGCGCTGCCTGACGATCTGCGCCTCGCCATGAAGGCTGCACCGATGTTGGTGGTAGAGGAGCCTATCCCTAGTCGGGTTGGGGTGGTGGTGGATGACTATGTTATTGACCTGGGGCGTCGTTTTGAGGCGCACTTCCCTGGATTTGGGCCCCTGCAACATGCGCAGCGGTTGCGGGAAGACGTGGCCAAAATCCGCAAGCGGCTAGGCGGCGCCTTACATCAACAGGTGGATCAACAGATACAGGATGCATTTGCCTTGCAGCTTCACACAGGCGATCTCGCCGCTCACGGGCAATGGATAGAAACACTTCTGCTGCAATACTATGACCCGATGTACGAATATCAGTTGAGTCGGCGCGAGGGCAAGGTGTTGTATGTCGGAGATCGTGCGGCTGTCATTGATGCCGCCCAGAGTGAGAAGTGGAGCACAGCTTGATCAGCTCAAGTTGGAAGCGGGATCTAGTGCTGGTCGGCGGCGGGCATGCGCATGTCCTGGCAATGCGCATGTTGGCCATGAAGCCTATGGCCGGCGTGAGGCTAAGCCTGGTAAGCCCGGACAACTTCACACCGTATTCCGGAATGTTACCTGGGCTGGTGGCAGGGCATTACTCCCATGAGCATATTCATATTGATCTGAATCGTTTTTGCGCTCGCCTGGGTGTGCGCTTTATCCGAGCCAGGGCAGATGGAATTGATCTTGGCAAGCAAAGGATTCTGTTGGCAGGCCGCGCCCCCTTGTCATTCGATGTACTGTCCTTCGATATTGGTTCTCAACCTGGCGCTGAGCAGGTTGCTGGGGCGTTAGACTATGGCGTGCCGGTGAAACCGGTAGCCAGTTTCTACCAGCGCTGGCTGCGGGTGGTCGAGGCGGTTGTCCAGGTCACTACTGATACACCCAAACATCTCGCTGTAGTTGGCGGCGGCGCCGGCAGTGTCGAACTGGCACTGGCGATGGCACATACCCTACCGAAAAAAGCTGTACGCATTAGCCTCGTTTGTGGCACCACACTGCTGAATGAATACCACCAGCGCACACGTCATGTTGTCCGTCGGCATTGTAGCGAACTCGGTATTGTAATCCGGGAGCGGGCGCCAGTGGTCTCAGTTACCGACAACTCCTTACAGCTGGAAGATGGCTCCGAGCTCGCATATGACGAGGTGTTTTGGTGTACCCAGGCAGCGGGTGCAAGCTGGCTGGCAGAGTCGGGTCTGACGTGTGATGAATCGGGATTTCTGCAAGTCAGGGATACGCTGCAGCTCCTCGACCAGGACAATCTCTTTGCCGCTGGAGATGTGGCCAGCCAGGTAAATCATCCTCGACCCAAAGCGGGTGTGTTTGCCGTGCGCCAGGCCCCGGTGTTGGCACGAAATCTGGCCGCCTATCTTGCGGGAGACATGCTGAAAGATTACCGTCCCCAGCGCAAGTTCCTGTCCATGTTGTCACTGGGTGATCGACAGGCTGTTGCGGAAAAAGGATTGTTTCGGGCATCTGGGGCATGGGTATGGCGCTGGAAGAATCAAATCGATAGCCGCTTTATGCGTAAGTTTGAAGATCTGCCGGCTACCATGCCGACGCCAGCAACAGCTGACCCCCCCGAGATGCATTGTGGGGGCTGTGGGGCAAAACTACCAGGCAGCAATCTGCAGGCGGTACTTGCGGAGCTTGGTAAGGAATATCCAACCGTAGTCGATATCCAAAATTTGGCCGACGATGCCTCCAGCTTGAACATCCCTGCAGCGGGCGTGATATTTCAGAGCGTAGATGTACTGCGCGCATTGATCGACGATCCCTGGCTAATGGGCCGACTGGCAGTGTTGCATGCCCTCAGTGATCTGCATGCGATGGGGGCGAAGCCCTATTCAGTGTTGTCCCATATCTGCCTGCCCTACGCGAGTCGACGCATGCAGGAATCTGAGCTGTACGCAATTTTGTCAGGGGCTTGTTTTGAGCTGCAACGAGAGGGGGCAGTGCTTTCAGGTGGTCACACACTGGAAGGGCCGGAGCTTTCTATAGGTTTCACCGTCAATGGCCTGGCCGAGGAGGGCGTGCTGCAGAAGAGCGACGTGAGAGCCGGTGACCAATTAATTCTGTGTAAACCGCTGGGAACCGGGGTGTTGTTTGCTGCTCAGCAGCAGGGTCTTGCGCGCGGAGAGTGGATATCGAGTGCACTGGAATTCATGCTGCAGAGCAACGCTGCGGCTGCGGGGTTGGCAAGGCAGCACCAGCTTATTGCGGCCACGGATATCACCGGCTTTGGTTTGCTCGGACACCTGGCAGAGATGTTGGGTGAAAGCGGGCTGCAGGCGAGAATTGATGTGAACAGCGTACCTGTCCTTGACGGGGTTTCGGACTGTTACGCCCAGGGTGTTGCCAGTACCTTGCAACCGGGCAACCAGGCGCTTGTCGCTGAGCTGCTGCCGTTCGACTCGGCGCCTGATGCTCCACAGCTACAGCCAATGTTCGATCCACAGACCTCAGGCGGACTACTATTTGCTGTGAGTGCTGAGCGAAGTGAGGGTTTTCTGCTTGCACTACGGCAACAGGGTTACAGTCGTGCCGCGGTGGTAGGTGAGCTAGCAGCTTCTGACTCACCGGGCTATAGTTTTAACTAATACTCGGCTGTAGGTACTAACTAGCACCAGGGCATAGCCACAAATTTTGCGGCGCTTTTTCGAGCAGCTGCCATAATTAGGGGATGGAAGTCCCTGTCGAGCACATATCACCGCTGGCAGATCAGGTCATGGGCCTGATGCTGCTGATTCTGGTAGCCAGTATGACGGAGCTATTAAGCCACCGCTTACCGCGACTGCCCTATACAGTTGCGCTGGTCCTGGTTGGGGCCCTGCTACATGAATTGTCGGGGTGGATTCCTGGTCTACACCTGCTGACCGATTTCGAGTTGACCCCGGAGCTGGTGTTATTCGTATTTCTCCCCACGCTTATATTTGAATCCGCCCATAATCTCGACGCCAGGGAGTTGCAGAGCAATTTGCTACCCGTGTTAACCCTGGCGGTGCCGGGGCTCTTGCTCTCGACAGCTATAATTGGCGGAATAATATACAGCGTCTCCTCGTTCGAGCTCATCATATGCCTGTTGCTTGGCTCTATCCTTAGTGCCACAGACCCGGTGGCGGTTATCTCCCTGTTTAAACAATTGGGCGTGCCGGAGCGACTCACAGTCCTGGTCGAGGGGGAAAGCCTGTTTAATGATGCCACCTCGTTGGTGCTGGCGACCCTGTTGTTGGGCATTGCCGTGTCCGGGGAGTTCGCCAGCGACACCGTCTACGAGGGAATAGGACGCTTCCTGGTGGTATTTCTTGGTGGTATAGCCATAGGCAGCCTGTTTGCGTTTGTGGCGACCCAGCTATTGGGAAGGATCCACGCCGTACCGGTCGTTGAAATAAGCCTGACCACGGTACTGGCCTATTTATCCTTCCTGGTTGCCGAACACAGCTTACATGTCAGTGGCATTATGGCGGTGGTGGCAGCCGGCTTGATCATGGGCTCCTATGGTTCATCAAAAATCTCCCCGGGAACCGTTGAGTACATGGAGCACTTCTGGGACTACGCAGCCGCGCTGGCCAACGCCCTCATTTTTCTGCTGGTGGGTATGCAGGTGGATATGGTTGGGCTGTGGCAGAACATTGACCTGATCCTGTGGGTAGCCATTGCCATGCTGATATCGCGCGCCGTGGTGGTTTTTGGATTGGTGCCGCAATTGGCTCGGCTCCCCAATAGCGAGCCGGTTAGCAAAGCCTATCAGTTGGTGATGTACTGGGGCGGTTTGCGGGGGGCGATTGCCTTGGCAATTGTGCTGTCCTTACCTGCCTTTGACTACAAAGACACCCTGGTTGCGGTGGTGATGGGTGCGGTGTTGTTCACCCTGTTGGTGCAGGGCTTGAGCATCGAAAACCTGGTCAACCGCCTCGGACTCAGTGAACCCGATATGGCAGAGAAACTTGCCCAGAAGGAAGCCGGCCTGCATGCGAAAGAGCATAGCCTGGCCAGCCTGGAGGGTCTGGAAAAAGGTGGATTTTTCTCCTCCAGGGTTGCTGATCGTCTGCGGCAAGAATCCGTGCACTCAATTCATCAGCTTCAGGAAGATATTTCGCGGCTGTCCGAGGCAATGCACGCGAGCGACTCAGGCAGAATACTGTCGATGCGCACACTCTCCCGGGAGAAAAGCCGCTACCAGGAACTGTTTAGGCGGGGACTGGTTGGCGAACCGGCTTTTCGCGAGCTTGCTTACAATGTGCGAGTCCAGCTGGATGATGCCAAGCATTACGGGAAATTGCCGGGAGCCACTTACGGCGTATCCCCGCTGGAGAAAGTGCTGGTATGGGTTGTGCAATCGCTGGGTATGTTGCCCCTGTTGGGTGGCTGGAGCGAACACCACCAGAGAATGTTGATGATGCGAGATTACCAGGTCTCCTGGGCGCGATACCGCGCCGCCAGCAGTGTACTGCGCAACCTCGATGAGATCGCTGCGGAAAGTGGTGTGTCTGCAGAATCCGTGCAGAGCATTCGAGACTGCTATCAAACTCTTGCCGGGGAGTCACAGGCTGAGCTTGAGCAAACCGCGGAACTCTATCCCGAGTTCGTTGAAGCTTCGCAGGAAAAACTGGGCTCACGTTTATTGCTCATTAGTGAACAAGACGCCATTGGCAGGGTGGGTGCACTGGGCATTTTGCCTGATGGTGTGGCGACCGCGATTATGCAGGATCAAGAAAAACGTTTGCGCTCGCTGGCCAGCGAGGACCTGACGCGTTTCCTGGAGATAAACCCCACGGAATTGCTCGCCAAGGTGCCCATGTTTTCCGGGCTCGATGAAGAGAGTTTTTTAACGCTAGCGCGGCATTTGAGGATGAGAAGCTTTCCCAAGGGCGAATCGATTATTCAGCAGCATCAACACGGCAATTCACTCTTTATGATTGCCCGTGGTGTCGCGTCTGTCACAATGGAAATACAGGCCTCTGAAGAGGTTGCCCGCCTGTATGCGGGTGATGTTTTTGGGGAAGCGGCCCTGTTGCACGGTTCGCCGCGCAACGCCACGGTCACTGCCGTCACACCCTGCACGGCATATGAGCTTCATCGCGAGGAATGGTTGGCAGTGTGTAGCGCCAAACCTGATATTCTGTCGGCGGTTGAAGCGGTGGATATGGAGCGCAGTCAATAAATGCCAGGCGAACAGTTGGAACCAGGAAGATACAGGCACTACAAAGGCGGGAAGTACCAGGTCATAGACGTTGCCATCCACAGTGAGACTGAAGAATTGCTGGTCATTTATCGCCCTCTCTACGGCGAGGGCCGCTTGTGGGCGCGACCCCTGGACATGTTTGTGGAGACTGTGGAGTTCGATGGTAAACAGTTGCCCAGGTTTACGATGATAGATAGTGAAAGCTAGTAGCTTATGTCTGCTGGCAGTTTTGTCACTGTCGGCCGCCGCGGATAACAGTTATTCCCATAGGTTTGCCGACCTGGCCTTGAGTTGTATCCACCAAGAGTATCCCAACCACATCCTCCACCACGTTACTCGTTCTGGTCAGATGCGGGAGCCCCGTGAGCTCTACCCGGCCTTTTATGGTTGTTTTGACTGGCATTCTTCGGTGCATGGCCATTGGTTGCTGACGCGTCTACTCAACGGGTATAGCCAGGGCCTGGATCAACATAAAATCAAGACCGCGATGAGCGGCAGTTTTACTGAAGACAGGCTGGCAGGTGAAGTGCTGTATTTCAATGGTGAAGACCGAGCTGGCTTCGAGCGGCCCTATGGTCGCGCCTGGTTTCTGCAGCTAACCGCTGAATTGCGCGAGTGGGATAGCCCGGAGGCACGCGACTGGCTGCAAGCGCTGCTTCCGCTGGAGCAGGTGATTGTTGAGCAAACCATGTCCTGGCTGCCCAATCTCACTTATCCCATTCGCAGTGGCACTCACAGCCAAACCGCCTTCGCCTTTGGCCTGATGCTTGATTCGGCCCGTATCGCAGAAAACCTGGAGTTCGAACAATTACTGGTTGCCAGAATTCGCGAGTTTTACCTGGACGACCGAGTCTGTCCTCTTGACTACGAACCCTCCGGCGAGGATTTCTTGTCGCCGTGCTTGATGGAGGCAGATCTGGTTCGACGGGTTATGCCGGTGGCAGACTTCTCCCGTTGGCTAACCGAGTTTCTTCCTGAGATTCCCGATGATGGCGGGAATGACTGGTTGACCATCGGTGTTGTTCTGGACCCTACAGATGGCAAGCTAGTGCACTTGGATGGACTCAACCTGTCCAGGGCCTGGGCCCTGCACAATATTGCTGATTCCTTACCAGATTCAGATCGGCGCATAAATGCGCTGCGTGCCAGTGCCGAGCTTCACAGTACGGCGGGCCTGGCTTCTGTCACTGGGGAGCACTATGCGGGCGGGCACTGGCTGGCGAGTTTTGCGATCTATCTACTCAGTCATAGAGGTGCGGCATTGGCAGGGCATTAGAAACACAAATCGACATTTGCGGCTGCCAGATACTCTATAGCAGATGTAATGCTAATAGTCCTGGTGGAACTTTTCTTCGGCGAGAATTGCTCGACGGTAACCCGTTGATGCGCCAATGAAAACGGATCGAAGTCTTGAGTTAACGCGAGATTTTGATAATGGTGCCCGGGGGCGGAATCGAACCACCGACACGAGGATTTTCAATCCACTGCTCTACCGACTGAGCTACCCGGGCGTGTCTTACAGACCTCGCAGGACGCGAGAGGCGCGTATTAAACCCGCTGAGGCATGGAGAGTCAAGAGTCCTGGTTGCTGGGCGGAACGTAGCCCTCGGCCTGGTCGTATTCCTGCCCGGAGAGGAACTTGTCCATCTCTTCCTGCAGGTACTTACGCGATTCCGCATCCACCATATTCAGGTGTTTTTCATTGATCAGCATGGTCTGGTGGGCCTGCCATTCTGTCCAGGCCTGTTTGGACACGTTGTTGAAGATATCCTCACCCTTGGGGCCGGGGTAGGGGGGAGCATCTAGCCCTTCCATTTCCTTCTGATACTTTTTGCAGAATACTGATCTGGCCATCGTAAAAACCTAATTGTTCAATAATTTCATTAGCTTAGAGGTCGGCTTCGGCAGCCCGACCGGTTTTGGTTGGCTGAGGTTATACCAGAGCTTTGTTCCAGCTTCCATGATACCTGATTTGACAGGATTCACTTGTACCTGCAATGGCTCGATGTCCAGGTGATAGTGACTGAAGGTATGGCGCAGAGTCGCCAATGCGGAGACAGATTGTTCTTCGCCCAGGTGATCCCGGCAGAAGTCCAGGGCCGCCTCTTTGCTGGGAAACTCGGGGAAGCTCCACAATCCTCCCCAAATTCCGGAACTCGGGCGTTTTTCCAGGAAAATTTCTGACTCTGGATTGACCGCGAGCAACATCACCGTTGATTTCACCGGCAGTTTTTTGCGCGGTTTGCGGCCGGGAAATTCAGCCTGCCGCGAATGCTGGTGTGCGAGACATGTCCCTACCAATGGACACGCGGGGCAATCGGGTTCACTGCGTACACACAGGGTTGCACCCAGGTCCATCATGGCCTGGCTGTAATCCCGGCAACGCTCTGTCGGGGCATACTTTTCCGCGACTTCCCAGAGTTCCCTCAATACCTCAATCTTGCCGGGCCAGCCTGCTATCGCCTGGTGACGAGCCAGTACGCGTTTTACATTACCGTCCAGAATTGCTGCCGGTTGTTCGAAGGCGATGCTCCTGATCGCGCCAGCGGTGGAGCGCCCAATTCCGGGTAGTTCTGCCAACTCCTCAAGCGCTGTGGGGAATTCGCCCCCATGCTCCAGGCATACCTGTTTGGCGGCCTTGTGGAGATTGCGTGCCCGAGCGTAATAACCTAGCCCGGTCCAGAGGTGCAACACCAGGTCCTCGGGCGCATTGGCCAGATCATGCACCGTCGGCAATTCAGTCATGAGGCGCTCGAAATAGGGTATGACCGTGGTCACCTGGGTCTGCTGCAACATGATCTCTGAGACCCACACCCGGTACGGGTTGATATCATGCTGCCAGGGCAGATCCTTGCGGCCGTGATCGTCGTACCACGCCAGCACGGCGTCGTGGAATTGTGCTGCTGTCAGTCCCAAGACCTGGTATTCCTCTACTTTTCCTCTAGGTAGGGGTGTGAATTGTACTGGAACCCGGCCGTGTATTGGGGCCAGCGTTCTTCTATAATGCGGGGTTTTCCCACAATAGTCTCAATTGGAGAGGCACATGGCCCAGCGTACGGCTACGGTGACGCGCGATACCCTCGAAACCCAGATCACGGTTAGCGTGAACCTGGATGGCAGCGGTGTAGCCAATTTCGATACCGGCATCCCCTTCCTGGAGCATATGCTCGACCAGATCGCCCGCCACGGTTTGATAGATCTCGATATCAAGGCCGTGGGCGATACGCATATCGATGACCACCACACGGTGGAAGATATTGGTATTACCATCGGCCAGGCTGTGGCCCAGGCTGTGGGTGACAAGAAGGGCATTGTCCGCTATGGCCATGCCTATGTGCCACTGGACGAGGCCCTGTCGCGAGTGGTGGTCGATTTTTCCGGGCGCCCGGGGCTGGAGTTCCATGTGCCGTTTACCCGTGGCCGTGTTGGTGACTTTGATGTCGACCTGTTCCACGAGTTTTTCCAGGGTTTCATTAATCACGCCAATGTCACGCTACACGTGGAGAATTTGCGCGGTGATAACACGCACCACCAGGTGGAAACGGTGTTTAAGGCCTTCGGTCGCGCGCTGCGCATGGCGCTGGCAGAAGATCCTCGTATGGCCGGTGTGACACCCTCCACCAAAGGCGTGCTGTAGAACCAAAGCCATGGCTAATGAACTGGTTGCCGTTATCGACTACGGCATGGGAAATTTGCATTCTGTTGCGAGCGCGTTGAAACACGCGGGAGCGTCACAGGTGGTGGTTACCCATGACCACAACGTGATCCGCGATGCCGATCGGGTAATTTTCCCCGGTGTGGGAGCAATCCGCGATTGTATGGCGGAAATTCGGCGCCTGCATTGCGACGAAATGCTGCAGGACGTGCTTGAGCAGCAAAAGCCCGTGCTCGCCATTTGTGTGGGATTGCAGGCCATGATGAGTAGTAGCGAGGAAAATGAGGGAGTTGACTGTCTCGACATGATCCCCGGCGAGGTCCGTTTCTTTGGCGACCCGCTGTTAGATCAAGAGGGGGGACGGCTCAAGGTTCCCCACATGGGCTGGAACCGGGTACATCAGGATCGGCAGCACCCGCTTTGGCATGACATTGAGCAAGACACCCGCTTCTATTTTGTGCACAGCTACTATGTTCACACGCGCGACAGGTCGCTGGTTGCCGGTAGTACCGACTATGGCGTGAGTATTGATGCGGCTCTGTCCCGAGACAACCTTTTCGCGGTGCAGTTTCACCCGGAGAAAAGCCATACGGCCGGATTGCAGTTGTTGCACAACTTCCTGGCCTGGACTGGCGAGGTATAGAACATGCTGATTATTCCCGCTATTGACCTGAAAGACGGCGCCTGCGTGCGCCTGCGCCAGGGGCTGATGGATGATTCCACGGTCTTCTCTGACGATCCGGTGGCCATGGCTGCACGCTGGGTGGAGGCCGGTTGCCGCCGTCTGCACCTGGTGGATCTCAACGGTGCATTTGCTGGCGAACCGGTTAACGGAGACGTGGTTATCGCCATAGCAGCGGCGTTTCCGCAATTACCGATCCAGATCGGTGGAGGCATCCGTGATCTGGCCACGATTGAACACTACGTTTCGGCCGGCGTCAGCTATGTCATTATCGGCACCAAAGCGGTGAAGGAGCCCGAATTTGTCAGTGAAGCCTGCCGTGCTTTTCCCGGAAAGATCATCGTTGGCCTGGATGCCAAAGATGGCCTGGTCGCCACCGATGGTTGGGCAGAAGTCAGTGAAATTCAGGCGGCTGACCTGGCGCGCAGATATCAAGATGACGGGGTTTCGGCCATTGTATACACGGATATCGCCCGCGACGGCATGATGCAGGGCGTAAACGTAGAGGCGACAGTAGCCATGGCGCAGGCCTCCAGCATCCCCGTAATTGCCTCAGGCGGCATCACCAATATAGATGATATTCGTGCACTGGCAAATCAGGCAGAGGTCGGTATTAGCGGCGCGATTACCGGCAGGGCTATTTATGAAGGCAGCCTGGATGTTGCAGAAGCGCAGCAGCTGGCTGATCAAATAGTCGGGGCAGCCGCATAATGGGCCTCGCCAAACGTATTATTCCCTGCCTGGACGTCGAGGCCGGTCGCGTGGTGAAGGGCGTCAATTTTGTCGATATTCGCGATGCCGGCGACCCCGTCGAAGTGGCCAAGCGCTACAACGAGCATGGCGCGGACGAAATTACCTTTCTCGATATTACCGCCAGTCATGAGCAACGGGACACTACCGTGCACATGGTTGAGCGGATTGCCGAGGAAGTGTTTATTCCGTTGACCGTGGGCGGTGGCATTCGGAAAATCGAAGATATCCGCTTAATGCTCAATGCCGGCGCCGACAAAGTCAGCATCAATACCGCGGCCATCCACAACCCTCAACTGGTGCAGGAATCCGCCGCGCGCTTTGGCTCCCAGTGTATCGTGGTAGCCATCGATGCCAAGCGGGTCGCCGACGTCGATGGCCAGCCTCGCTGGGAGATTTTTACCCACGGTGGTCGCAAGCCGACGGGTATTAACGCGGTGGAGTGGGCGGAGAAAATGGCGGCGCTGGGTGCCGGTGAAATACTACTGACCAGTATGGACCGGGACGGCACCCGGGATGGCTTTGAACTGGATGTCACCCGCGCCATTACCGATGCGGTGAATATCCCGGTGATTGCCTCGGGCGGTGTCGGTAACCTGGATCACCTGGTGGATGGTGTGCTGAAGGGCGGCGCCGATGCCGTGCTGGCCGCCAGCATCTTCCACTTTGGCGAGTACACCGTGCCGGAAGCCAAGGCCTATATGGCCGAACGCGGCATCGAGGTGCGTCTCTAGTCCAGGTTTGCCCTTGTATCTAAAGTGCTGGCGGCTAACTCTTGGGCCAGCACTTCGGACACCAGCGCCAGCCTGAAACCCTGCTCTGCCAGTCCTGGCAATTTGCGTTCAAGATAGTTCAGCGTTACCGGATAGGGGTGGCCAATAGCGACCGCCATACCCTCCGTGCGAGCAAGTTCCAGCAATTTTCGAAATTGCTGGTCTACCGCGCCTTCTTCCTGGACATTGTCCAGAAAAACACGGCGCGACAAATGCGGTACCTTGTAATCCTGCGCCACCTCAGCGGCGACAGTATCGACGCTGGTACGGCTGTCTATAAAATACAGATTCTGGGCGGCCAGACTTTGCATCAACCATTCCATGGGCTTGCGCTGGGTGGTGAGCTCACTGCCCATGTGATTGCTGACGCCGCGCACATGCGGCGTGCTGGCGATAGAATGGTTCAAGCTGTCGCGAAACACTTGTTCTGGCATTTGGCTGGTGAGGGCCCCGGGCCCCAGCCGCTTATTGATTGAATTACTCATCGGCGCGTGCAGGATGACTTCTTTACCGGCAGCGGGCGCCATCTTGGACAGGATTTCTGCGTTGGGGGTGTGCGGCAGTACGCCGAGATTGAGTTTGCCGGGTAACTGCAGAACGCGAATGCCGGTCAGCAGGTGATTGCCAATATCGTCGAGAATTATCACCACAACCGGGTGCTGGCTGTTTGCCTCAGAGTCGGCGGTCATTGCTGTTTGGGGTTGCCACAAAAACAGGGTCAGGCCGATGATGGGTCCAGCGGACAGCGCGCGCAGGAGGCTAGAGAGCATTCTGCTGCTGAGCATTGTACAGACCCAGTATGTGCAGACCCTTGAGCAGGGTCAGTGCTTCGTACAGCTGATTATCTTTGCTTAGCAACTCATTGGGCGCTCGTTTGCTGTTGACTCTCTCATCGTCAGAGTTGTCATTGGCATTGTCCAGGTGGCGATTGAGATCCGCCTCGCTGATACGCGGTGGCAGGTTTTCGAAGGCGGTGACTCGGGCGCGCTCCACCTCAATATCGGGCTTGATTCCCTGGGCCTGGATAGAACGGCCATTGGGTGTGAAATAGAGGGCAGTAGTCAATTTGATGGCCCGCTCCTCCGACAGCGGCATGATTGTTTGCACGGATCCCTTGCCAAAACTGTCCGTGCCCATGACCACGGCGCGGCGGTGGTCATGCAACGCACCGGCGACAATTTCCGAGGCTGAGGCAGAGCCGCCGTTGATCAACACAACAATAGGCGCACCAGCAATGCTGTCCAGCGGGGTGGCATTGTAATTGGTCTGGGCGTTGGGCATGCGCCCCTCGGTGTAGACCACGGTTCCCCCTTTGAGGAAGTGTCCGGCGACGTCAACACTGGCGCTGAGTACGCCGCCCGGATTGTTACGCAAATCCAGCACCATGCCCTTGAGCTGGTTTTCAGTTTTTAAGGTCTCCAGGGCCTTGGCCAGTTCATCCCCAGTGGCTTTCTGGAATTGCGCAATACGCAAGTAGGCATAACCGGGCTCCAGCCAACGTTTACGCACGCTGACCACCTGGATGGTGTCGCGTACCAGGGTCACGGTAAACGGGCTGTTCAAGCCCTCGCGGGCGATCGTCAGGTCGATGCTGCTGCCCTTGGGGCCGCGCATGATTTCTATCGCCTCATTCAGGCTCAGGCCTTTCGCTGGCTGCTTGTCCAGTTTGAGAATGACGTCGCCGCTTTCCAGCCCGGCCCGGTCCGCGGGAGTGTCATCAATGGGAGATATAATCTTGACGAAGCCATTCTCCATGCCGACCTCCAGTCCCAGGCCGGAAAATTCACCCTTGGTGCTGGTCTGCAGATCGTCGAAGTCATCGGCGTCAAGATACACCGAATGGGGGTCAAGGCCAGACAACATGCCCCGAATGGCATATTCCAACAGGGTTTTGTCATCGACCTCCTCAACATAACCCAGCCGAATCTGGTTGAATACGTCGGCAAATGTACGCAATTCGTGCAGCGGCAAAGCGGCGGCTTGCGGCGCCTCGTTGGCCGCCAAAAGAGGGGGAATGGCGCCCACCAGAGCCGCCAGGAGGAACCCGGCGCTGGCAAAAAATCGCGGCAATAAATTCTTCATAGTGAATGCCAATCTCGCGTACAGCATAGTTTACCCTATTGTGCCCATCTTAGCCGTTTTGTAGCCAGGAGTGGGGATCAGTCGGTTTGCCATTTTCCCGAATCTCGAAGTATAGGGCCGCCTGGTTCTGGCCGCCGCTGTTACCCACGGTACTGATGGCCGCCCCCGCCGTAACCCATTCGCCTACCTCCCTCAACAGTGCCTGATTGTGGGCATATAAGCTCATATATCCGTCACCGTGATCAATGATTAGCAGCAGGCCAGAACCGCGGAACCAGTCTGCAAATACCACCCTGCCGTGATGAATGGCACTGACGGTGGCACCTTCATCGGCGGGGATCGACAAACCCTGCCACTTCAGGCCACCGTTGCGCCGACCTCCATAGCGGTTGCTGGGTTTTCCATGCAACGGCCAAGGCATGCCCCCCCTCAACTCGGGGAAGGGTTGGTAGGCTTCTGGTGTTGCCATATCGGCAACCGCTTCTATTATGAGTTCCAGCAGGCGTTCCAGTTCCGCCCGGTCGGCTGACATTTTTTTCAGACGCTCGTCCTTGGTCTTAATACTCGCGTTCAGACTCGCCAGGTGTTGCTGGCGAAGTTGTTTGCCGGCCAGCAGCTTTTGCCGCTGCAACTGCAAGATTTGCCCGGTCCGCTGTAGCTGATCTGCCGTCGCCGATATCTCAGGCTCGAGCGCATCGAGACGGGCGAGCGTGCCCAGGTACTGCTCAATATTTTGTTTGCGGGCTTCATAGAAGTACTCGTAGTAGCCCATGGAACGGGCCAGGGTGTCGGGTTGCTCTTGGTTCAACAGTATCTTGAGTTGGCTCTGTCGACCCATCTGGTAGGCGGTCTGCAGTTCCCGCGTTATCAGCTCCTGCTGTTGGCCACGGGCCAGCAGGAGTTCTTCGCGCTGGGTTTTCAGCTCAGCCAGCTGATTCCTGGTCCAATCCAGCTTCTCGTGAGTTTGCTGAATATCCGTTTGTAACTGGCCAATGGCGATTTCAGATTTGCGCAATGTCTGCTGCAGGCTGCCTTGTTCTAACTTGTCGCTTTGCAGTTCTTGGCTGAGGTTGGCCATGTCTCGCTTGAGCTGCTCGAGTTGGGCTCGGGTCTGTGTCTCCTCATCTGCAGATACGGTTGATATCAGCCCTATCGACAAGACAAGAAGGGCCGGGGCAACCCCGGTAAATGCTTGCAATAGGGCTCGAATCAAAGTGTCTACTCCAGTGAGAGCAAGCTGGTGCCGGTCATCTCCAGCGGTTGTTCTAATTCCATCAACTGGAGCAACGAGGGCGCCACATCTCCAAGCACGCCGGTCCGGTCGGTGAAGCTGAGACGGCGGCCACCAATATAGACCAGCGGTACGGCTTCGGTTGTGTGCTGGGTGTGATTCTGGCCGGATTCGTGGTCGACCATTTGCTCGCAGTTACCGTGATCTGCTGTCACCAGTGCCTCTGCGCTGTGCTCGATAATTGCGGCCTCCAGCCTGCCCAGGCATTCGTCCAGCGCTTCAACGGCTCTTATCGCCGCCTGGTAGTTGCCGGTGTGGCCGACCATGTCGCCGTTTGCGTAGTTGCACACAATCAGGTCGTAATTGCCGCTCGCTATGGCCTCTATCAGTTTGTCGGTCACCTCTGGCGCGCTCATTTCTGGCTGCAGATCGTAGGTAGCCACATCCGGGGAAGGCACTAAAACCCTGTCCTCACCCGGGTAGCAGGCTTCCTGCCCGCCACTGAAAAAGAAGGTTACGTGGGCGTACTTTTCGGTTTCGGCTATGCGCAGCTGTGTTTTGCCCAGATCGGACAGGTACTGGGGCAGTACATTTTCCAGTCTTGCCGGTGCATAGGCACAGCTGGCAGTAATATCGGCCGCATACTCAGTAGTCATGACGAAATCCGCCAGCGGGGGGGGCTGGCCGCGGTCAAAATCGCTGAAACCGGGGTCGACAAGGGCCCGTGTGATCTGTCGCGCCCGGTCCGACCGGAAATTCATGAACAGCACGCTGTCACCATCGCCAATCAGCGCGGCGGGATCCCCATCGGCAGAAACCCGGGTCGCGTTTACAAATTCGTCATCCTCACCACGGTCATAGGCTTGTTGCAGTGCCTCGGTGGCTGATGTTGCCGTGTATTGCGCCTGTCCCTGCGTTAGCAAGGCGTAGGCCCGCTCAATGCGTTCCCAGCGGTTGTCCCGATCCATGGCGTAGTAGCGGCCAATCACAGTCGCAACCCGTCCACAATTGAGACGGGAAAATAATGCTTCCGCCGCCTGTAGAGAGGCCGTGGCACTGCGTGGCGGTGTGTCGCGCCCATCCAGAAAAGCATGCAGGTAGACTTGTTTTGCACCACGCGCATGGGCCATCTCTATGGCGGCATAAATATGACGCTCGTGGCTGTGGACGCCCCCCGGCGACAGCAGCCCAAGAATATGCACGGCACCCTGCTTGGCAATCGCTTTGTCTATGGCGTTGCAGAAAGCGGGATTTTGCTGAAAGCTGCCATCTTTAATCGCCTGGTCGATGCGGGTCATGTTCTGGTAGACCACGCGCCCGGCCCCCAGGCTCATGTGACCGACCTCGGAGTTGCCCATTTGACCTTCCGGCAAGCCCACGTCCAGGCCGGAGCCAGATATCAGGGTGTGCGGGCGTTGCTCCCACCAGCGATCCCATACCTCGGTGTTGGCGTTGGCTATCGCGTTGTTTTCAGTTTCCTCCCGATAGCCCCAGCCATCGAGAATCACCAGCAGCCGGGTGCAGCGTTGTGTGTCAGTCATAACTATGGCTTCGTGGTAGCACTGGGAAAGCGCGAGATTTTACCCTTTATTGCGCCGGAGATCACCGCCGGGAGCGTTTTCAGCGCGGCAAAGACACTTAATAAAAGACACTGTATACTTGGCGCCCTTTTAGGGACCCCTAATCCGGGTCTCGACACGGTAATCCCCGATATGGCTTTATTTTTAGAATTCATGGCTCAGCAGTGGACGCTATTTGCGGCGCTGGCGGTAACCATTGCCATGTTTATTTTTCACGAATCGCGGCGCTCGGGAGCCAGTTTATCGCCCCAGAAGGCAATCAACCTGGTGAACAGTGAGGAAGGTGTGTTTCTGGACCTGCGTGACAGTACCGAGTTTGGCCGCGGTCATGTGGTCGATGCACTGAACATACCCGCCACCAAGCTGGAGGCGCGCCTGGCTGAGCTGGAGAGCTACCGAGACCGGCCAATTATCCTGCTCTGCAAGATGGGGCAGCATTCGGGAGCGGCCGGCAAACAGCTGACCGAGAAGGGGTTCAGCCGGGTATATCGCATGACTGGCGGTATGATGGAGTGGGGTAATATGCAATTGCCGCTGGTGAAATAGTGCCGAGTGCCACCGAAGTAAAACTCTACAGTACCCGTTTTTGTCCCTACTGTATCCGCGCCAAGCGCTTGCTGGCAGACAAAGGGGTGGGCTTCACCGACATCGCGGTGGACAACGATACGGTACTGCGCCAGGAGATGATGCGTGCCAGTGGCCGTCACACGGTACCGCAGATATGGATTGGCGATCGCCACGTGGGTGGATTTGATGAATTATGGTCGCTGGACCAGCGAGGCTGGCTCGACCAGTTGCTGTGGCCAGCAACTACCGCTTAACACACTAGGAAAGAACTATGGCTGAAGAAGAAATTACCGCAACCGGCGAACAGGAACAGGCTCAACAAAAGTTCGCGCTGCAACGCATCTATGTCAAGGACATGTCCTTTGAGTCGCCTGCGGCGCCCGGCGTTTTCATGCAGGAATGGAAGCCGGCAATGAACGTGGATCTGAATACCAAGAGTAGCAAGGTCGGCGACGATGACTACGAGGTGGTATTAACTATCACTATTACGGCCAAGGTAGGCGACGAGACCGCCTATCTGATTGAAGTACAGCAGGCGGGTATTTTCCACATCAAGGGCATCGAAGGGGATGATTTACGCCGGATTCTGGCCACAGTTTGTCCGAACATGCTGTTCCCCTATTCGCGGGAAACCATCGACGGTATCGTCACCAAGGGCACCTTCCCGGCCTTGATGCTGGCGCCGGTTAACTTTGATGCACTGTTTGCTCAAGCCATGCAGCAAGCGCAGGATGAGGGCAAGATCTCGGCGGGCGAAACAACCCAGTAAAAAATCCCTCAGGCGTCGGCAAAACCTTGCTGGCGCCAGGCCTCATAGACCAGTACAGCCGCACTGTTTGACAGGTTCAGACTGCGGCTGTCTTTTCGCATGGGAATGCGCAGGCAGTTTTCAACACCTATCGATTGCAGTATCTGGCTGGGAAGCCCGCGTGTTTCCGGGCCGAACACCAGGAAATCACCTGGCTGGTACGACACCTGGTCGTAGTTGCGCTGGCCTCGGGTAGTGACGGCGTAGATAGGGGCGTCACCACAGCCCGCCTGGAACTCCTGCCAGTTCGCGTGTACTTCGACGCTGGCCCACTCCGAATAATCCAGCCCCGCCCGGCGCAACCGCTTGTCGTCCATTTCAAACCCCAGCGGCTCAATCAGGTATAAATGACAGCCGGTATTGGCGCAGAGGCGGATGATATTGCCAGTATTGGGGGGAATTTCTGGCTGATAGAGGACGATATTGAACACGGGATGCCTCAGGACATACCCAGTTCTTTCATCTTCCGGGTCAGGGTATTGCGGCCCCAGCCCAGTAGCAGTGAGGCATCTCGTTTACGGCCGTTGGTGTGGGCCAGTGCCGTTTCGATCATCACCCGCTCGAACTCGGGCACGGCCTGCTGAAGGATCTGTTGGCGACCGTCGCCCAGCGCGGTGTCTGCCCACTGCCGCAATTGTTGTTGCCAACTATCCTGGGGCTGGCTTGGCACTGGTTCTTCCTGCCCCAGTTCCGGTGGCAGGTCACCGCGATGAATTTCCCGGCCAGTGGCCATCACGGTCAACCAGCGACAGGTGTTTTCCAGCTGGCGCACGTTGCCGGGCCAGGGCAGTTGGCACAAATAGTCGCTGGTCTCCGCCAGCAGAATTTTTGGCTCCACTTCCAGTTCCACCGCAGCCTGCTGGAAAAAATGTTGCATCAAGCGGGGAATATCCTCGCGTCGCTCCGCCAGTCTTGGAATGTGGATGCGGATGACATTGAGGCGATGGAACAGGTCCTCGCGGAAGGTGTGCTCCGCCACCAATTTCTCCAGGTTCTGGTGGGTTGCGGCGATGATCCGCACGTCGACCTTTACCGGGGTGTGTCCGCCCACGCGGTAAAATTCACCGTCCGCCAGCACTCGCAATAGCCTGGTTTGCGTGTCTGCGGGCATGTCTCCAATTTCGTCGAGGAAAAGGGTGCCGCCGTTCGCCTGCTCAAAACGCCCTCGGCGCTGGCTATTGGCGCCCGTAAACGCCCCCTTTTCGTGGCCGAACAGCTCGGACTCCATTAAATCCTTCGGAATAGCCGCCATATTCAGGGCTATAAAAGGCTGGCCCTGCCGCGGACTGTGCCGGTGCAGCGCGTGGGCTACCAGCTCCTTGCCGGTTCCGGATTCGCCATTGATTAATACAGTAATGCTGGAGTGCGCGAGTCGTCCAATAGCGCGAAAAACTTCCTGCATGGCCGGTGCTTCGCCAATGATCTCGGTGGCGCCTATGTTGTCTTCCGGCGGCTTGAAATCGGCGGATTGCTCCGCGGCATGCGCTAGTGCGCGATGAGTGACGGCTACCACCTCATCCACGTCAAAGGGCTTGGGAAGGTATTCGAAGGCACCTTTCTGGTATGAGGCAACAGCGCTGTCGAGATCAGAGTGGGCGGTGGTGATGATGACCGGCAGGTCTGGGTGAGATTCACTGATTCGCGACAACAGGGTGAGTCCATCCATGCCGGGCATTCGAATATCGCTCACAATTGTGTTGGGCCTGCTGTGCTGCAGGCTGTCCAGCAGGGCCTCTCCTGACTCGAAAGATCGTGTAGCAATGCCAGCCTGTTCCAGGGCGCGTTCCAGCACCCAGCGGATAGAGCTGTCGTCATCGACGATCCAGACTGTGGCGTTAACTTCCATGGGTATCATCCATTGGTATGTATAGGGTGAAGACAGTCCAGTCAGTTTCCCGGCTGTACTCAATCACGCCCTGATGTCGGTTGATAATTGATTGGCTAATTGCCAAGCCCAGCCCGGTTCCATTGGCGCGGCCGCTGATCATGGGCACGAACAGCGAACCCTCCAGGTCAGCCGGTACCCCGTCGCCGTTATCCTTGATATCGATGCGGCACACCAGCTTGTGTCGCTGTGTGCCAATGGTAAATTGACGTTGTATGCGGCTTTGTAGGCTAATTATTCGGTCGCCTTCCTGGGCTTCTGTGGCCTGTATGGCATTGCGGACGATATTAAGTACAGCCTGGATTAACTGTGAGCGATCGCCGGTAATAATATCTGGCAGGCTGGGGTCATAATCCCGGACAACGGTCAAGTGCGGCCCCACCTCAGCCTGTACCAGGGAGCGTACGTGCTCCAGTACCTCGTGGATGTTGAGGTGTTGCAACTCCGGTTGTCGGTGAGAGCCCAGCATCCGATCCACCAGGTCACGCAGGCGGTCGGCTTCGGCAATGATGATATTGGTGTACTCCTCGAGGGACGAATCACCCAGTTCCCTCGCCAACAGCTGGGCCGCTCCCCGCACGCCACCCAGGGGGTTCTTGATTTCGTGTGCCAGCCCCCGAATCAATGCCTGCGCAGTTTGTTGTGAGGAGATCAGGCCCTCCTCACGGGTAATACGAAGAATCCGGTTCAGCTCCTGGAATTCCAGCAACAAACCTGGGTCAGGTTCATCCATCAGCGGAGTTACCACCAGATCTACGTGCAGCTGTTCCTCCTTGCCGGCGGGGGTCAAGGTTATATCCCGGTGGGTGTGTGGATTGTTCTGTTGCAATGCGGTCTGTAACTCGTTGAAGAGTTGCTCGTGACTCGGGAATAGCTGATGAATTCTCATTCCCTCAGAGCGGGAATCGCTGAGCTCAAACAAAGCCTGGGCTGCGGAATTGATATAGCGCACCCGCAGATCTGCGTCCACTAGCACCAGCGCAGTGCTGAGGTGGTCGAGAAGCTGTTTGTGAAAATCGGTGCCGGTCATGGTATCGCTGTAGTAGAGCCCACTGGTATTTACGGTCCAATCCTAGTGTTAAGCAAGAATGAAGCCAGCCTCAAACGAATCGCCAAATCAGGAACAAAAACCGCAAGAAAAGGATGTTTAGACGGGTTCTGCCGAGGCGACTGCTGAAATTTTTAACTTGTGGTCGTAACAGCCCTCAGGCGTCATTGCCTATACAGAGCGAAGCGCGGCTGCATGCACCATTATGGTGCGCGCTTACGCTGTAGAAGTCCAGCCCGGTGCACTCAGAAATTTGACGAGGGGCGAAAAACGTAGACCGTCACAGGCCCGGATTTGGCCATCTCTTTGCCCTTCTCGTTGAGAAGCTTGACCTCCAGCAGATGTGATCCACGAAAGACATTAGTGAGGGCCCAGGATGAATGTGATTGAGGCTCGCCCTCCGGTACCCCGTCTAATAGCAATTGCAGTTTGTGGCCGCCTTGTAGCGAGGGAGTAATGCTGGCGGACACTGAAAAATTGCCCGGTCCGCGAGGGATGATCGTGTCATTGTTGGGTGAGGTAATCTCGAGGCTGTATTTTACAGCGGCAACCTCCACTGTCGCCTCCTGGGCTGGGTATGCTATGACCGGCGGCGGGGCGGAAGTGTTGGTGGGTCTGATCTCGATTTTCTGAGAACCCTCTGGCGGTTTATCGGTGAACGTTACATTGCCGTTTTCATCCACGTGTTTGTAGACTTGGGCTAGGGCCAAGACTGGCAGGAACAGCAACGCAATTAGTATATGTTTCATGGGGTTAGTATACAGAAGGGGTCGGTGGAGTGTGGATAAGTAAAAAGCAACTTATCCACATCACCCGCCGACCCCACCTCGAGCCGATTCTAATCAAAACTTGCACTTGAAAAGGGGGCCGATGGCCCCCTTTTCAAGTGCAAGTTTTGATTAGAACGAATAGTACATGTCGAACTCAACGGGGTGAGTGGTCATGTTCAGTTTTTCAATTTCCTCTTCCTTCAGCTCCAGGTAGCCATCGATCATGTCATCCGTGAAGACGCCGCCAGCGGTCAGGAAGCCGCGATCGGCATCGAGGGCGGCCAGGGACATTTCCAGGCTGGAAGAGACTGTCGGCATATCAGCAGTTTCTTCAGCGGGCAGGTCGTACAGATCCTTGTCGGCGGGGTCGCCGGGGTGGATCTTGTTCTGGATACCGTCGATACCTGCCATTAGCATGGCTGCAAAAGCCAGGTAAGGGTTGGCGGTGGGATCCGGGAAGCGAACTTCAATACGCTTGCCGCGGGGGCTGGGCTCGTATGGAATGCGGATGGAGGCCGAACGGTTGCGAGCCGAGTAGACCAGCAGTACCGGGGCTTCAAAGCCTGGCACCAGACGTTTGTAGCTGTTGGTAGAAGCGTTTGTGAAAGCGTTCAGCGCGCGGGCGTGCTTGATGATGCCACCAATGTAGTACAGCGCATCCTCAGACATGCCGGCGTAGCTGTCGCCAGCGAATATATTGTCACCGTCTTTGGAGACCGACTGGTGTACGTGCATACCGCTGCCGTTATCGCCAACCAGGGGCTTGGGCATGAAGGTGGCGGTTTTGCCGTAAGCGTGGGCCACGTTGTGTACGCAGTACTTGAGGATCTGGGTTTCGTCTCCTTTCTTGACCAGCGTGCCGAAGCGAACGCCAATCTCACACTGTCCAGCGGTACCTACTTCATGGTGGTGTACTTCGATATCCAGGCCCATAGACTCCATGGCGGCGCACATGGCGGCGCGAATATCGTGCAGGCTGTCAACAGGCGGAACTGGGAAGTAGCCGCCCTTGACGCCGGGGCGGTGGCCGATATTGCCATCATCGAAAGATTGATTGGAAGCCCAGGCGGCCTCTTCGGAGTTGATGGAGTAGCCGGCACCGGACATATCGGCATGCCATTTGACGTCGTCAAAGACAAAGAATTCTGGCTCGTTACCAAAGTAAGCCGTGTCACCGATGCCGGTGGACTTCAGGTATTCTTCAGCGCGCTTGGCGACCGAGCGTGGGTCGCGCTCGTAGCCTTGCATGGTGGTGGGCTCAACAATATCGCAGCGCAAGATCACAGTGGGCTCATCGGTGAAGGGGTCGAGTACGGAGGTGCTGTCATCTGGCATGAGGATCATGTCTGATTCATTGATGCCTTTCCAGCCGGCGATGGATGAGCCATCAAACATTTTGCCGCCTTCGAAGAAGTCGGCTTTGACCTCAGTGGACGGGATAGAGACGTGTTGTTCTTTGCCCCGGGTGTCGGTGAAGCGCAAGTCTACCCAGCGAGCTTCGTTTTCTTTTATCAAGTTCAGAGTCTGCTCTGACATTGTTATTCCTCCAATTGGATCATTAATAAAACCTGGGGCTGTCACTGCTTCCGTTATAGAAGAGCAAGTGCACAGCGTATACTCTAAGCAAGATTAGGTTAGCAAAAGCTGTGCCAGAATGGTGCCGCTGCTAAGTACTTGTTATTTCAAGGTTATTTCGTCAGCGAGCAAGTACGGCGAACTCGTCTGCACTACATTGGTGCTATTATGCTCCATATTGGTGCGCCTGATGATTGGCGAGGCGGCTGTCAGTATGGAATTCACACTTCGCTTGTGGATGCCCTTATAATACGCGCCCAAAGCAGAGCAGGTGTAGTGGTCGGGCTTTTATTCAAACTCAAAGGTGCGGGAAACCACACTCATATGCCGATTAATATCAATAAAATCAACACTTGTCAAAACGTTACGTAAGAAAGCTGGATAACTTATTGTCCAGAATCCCATAGTGAAAGCGCCTAAATTATCAGAAATGCTGGTTTCAGTTTACTGCTTATTGAATTTTTTTCGTGCGTAAATACAGCTGTAGTACCCTATACTTTGCCTCACTTTAGGGCACCCCGATTCCGCCAACTCCAACACCAGTCTGGGCGACCCAGAACGGCCTTTCCCATTAAAAATAATACTTAACTAGTAGTTACACTACTATTTTTTGCATATAACTAATGTTAGTAACTGACGTAATCTAAATATTTAACTTGATATTCATTATATATAATTCACTATAAGTAGTATGACTACGAGTAGTGACAAAAAATTAAAGATATTGCTGGAGCGACACAAGCCGGGAACGGTGTGTCTGGCTTCCTGGCTAACGGCGCAGGGAATATCGCGAGATTTACAGCAATATTACACCCGGAGTGGATGGCTTGAATCGGTTGGGCGCGGTGCATTTAAAAGGCCCGGAGACAAAGTGGACTGGCGTGGCGGGGTATTTGCCCTTCAGCAGCAAGCAGATCTTGCTGTGCATGTTGGAGGAATAACAGCTCTTTCAATGCGGGGCTTTTCTCACTACTTACGGCTTGGCGGCGAGAAGGTATATCTTTTTTCTCCAGTTGGAACTTCATTGCCAGCTTGGTTTAAAAAGTATCACTGGGGTGTCGATATAGAGCATGCCAGAACAAATTTTCTTCCCAAGGTTAAGAAGCAAGAAATATCAATAGAGGCACAGTTATCTGTAAAAGATGGGCTTGTTGGTAACGATACTTCAAGCCCGGAAAGAGCCATCCTCGAGTGCTTATATCTAGCACCAAATAAGCAAGACCTTATGGAATGCTTTCTGGCGATGCATAGCTTGGTCAATCTACGTCCGCGGCTAGTACAGCTACTCTTGGAAAACTGCACATCAATAAAAGTAAAAAGATTATTTTTATACATGGCCGAAAAATCAGAGCATCAGTGGTTACAGTTTGTCGACCTGTCAAACATAGACATAGGTAAAGGTGATCGGAGCATCGTGAAAGGTGGTGTCTATATAGCTAAATATCGTATCAGCATACCGCGGGAGTTAGCTTCATTATGATTTCCCGGGTATATCGAAAACAAGTAGAGCTACTTCTGCGCGTCATGCCTTATGTGGCTAAAGAGGAAATTTTTGCACTCAAGGGTGGTACAGCAATCAATCTGTTTGTTCGTGACTTGCCAAGGTTGTCAGTGGATATTGACCTGACCTATTTGCCACTGGACGAAAGGAAAACGGCGATGGAAGGTATAGCGGCTGGTCTTGAGCGTATAAATGAGAGCATAGCTGACGGTATAGCCGGTATCCAGGTGACCTCGAAACGGCAAAATGATGGGCAGGAGGCCAAATTGGATTGCAGGCTTGAAGGTGCGCAAATCAAGATAGAGGTAAATACGACAATTAGAGGGTATCTACAGGAACCCCGGCTGATGCAAGTAACAGAAAACGTGCAGAATGAGTTCGGACTGTTTGCAGCGATTAACGTGGTTTCCCAGGGTGAGCTGTATGGTGGGAAAATATGCGCGGCGCTGGATCGACAGCACCCACGTGATCTATTCGATGTATTTCATCTTTTTGAGAATGAAGGGATAACGGAAGAAATTAGGTTAGGTTTTATCGCTGCCTTGTTAGGGCACAGTCGGAACGTGTCAACCTCAAATGGACAGTCATTTCAAAGATAAACTCTATTTGATGTAGCCCGCGGCTGATAAAGTTGGGAAGTTAACGCGATCATCAATCATTGTGTCATCACCAGATTCTGCAATCGGGTTAATGGCCACGGTCTTTGCCGGCATGGGTACAGTCGGTCGCCCACGGACAAAGCGTTCCGGATGACGTTCATAGCGTTCATCAAGAACTCGTTGTTTTTGCCTGGCAACCTCGTGATAACGGCCCGTAAAAACCTGTTCCGGGGTAAAGCCCCCCAGGCCGCTGTGATGATGCTCGAAGTTGTACCAATCAAAGTAAGCTTCACACCAGCGCCGGGCATGCGAGGCATCGCTAAAACGGCCCGGATAATCCGGTTGGTACTTTTGCGTCTTGAACTGGCTTTCACTAAACGGGTTGTCATTGCTCACCCGTGGGCGACTGTGACTGCAGGTCACGTCCAGTTCTCGCATCAGGTCCAAATACCCGTGTGCAATCATTGGCGATCCACGATCCTGGTGCAGCGTGAGCTGGCCTGGCGCTATACCGTAACGGGCCGTGGCTTCGTCCATCAGCTGTTTCGATAATGCACTGCTCTCCTTGCGCGAGACCATCCAGGCCACGACAAAACGGCTAAACAGGTCAAGCACCACATACAGCGACAAATAGAGGCCCCGCCGCACCAGCGGTAGTTTGGTAATGTCCCATGTCCACACATCGTTAGGGGCGCAGGCTTTCAGTCTGGGAACAGCATGATGCTGGGCTGGCCGCTGCTGCCGACGGTCACCGGTCTCCCCTAAGCCACGAAGAATACGGTGCATGGTGCTGACCGAACACAGATACTGATCCTGTTCCAGCAGGCGTTGATAGACTTCAGCAGGCGGCTGATCACAATAGGGTTCACTGTGCAGTGTCTCGACGACAGCAGCACGCTCTTGGTCACTGAGGGCGCGCGGCTGCACCGACTGCTTCCGTGAGCGCCGCGGTGGTTCATCGTTGGCGGCACGCTTTTGGTAAACGTAGACCGTGCTTCGATTGAGGCCCAGCGCATGACACGCTCGCGTCAATGGCAGTCTTACGGGGCGGTGGATCATCACGTTATTCACACATCCTTCCCACTGCGTAAATGATCGAGCATCGACAATGCTTTTTTTTGCAAATCCAGGCAGTCGTTGGCAATCTCCAACTTGCGGTCCAAGCGACTATTCTCTTTCTCAAGCTGCTCAATGCGCCGCTGATCTGGCGTTTTCAAGGGTGCAGGGCCGGGAGCGCTTTTGCTCAATCCAGCCACGCCATTTTCCGCAAGCTCTCGTCGCCATTCCGAGATCTGACTACTGTAGAGTTTTTCGCGGCGCAGCAGCGCGCCAAGCTCACCGTACTGGCAGGCATCGGCTTCAGCGATAATACGTAACTTGTACTCGGTCTTGAACTGGCGGCGAGTGCGTTTCTCCAGCACCGGTTCCGGTGTAACTTGTGTGTCAGGCCGTTCTGATGGTGATTTTGGCATGTTGTGTGTCCAGTACCTGTGGCCCTGAAATCTATGTTATCCCAAACAAGAAGTGTATGGGGTCAGGTTGACACACAGGGCAGTCGGCCCATTCACGAAATGCTAACCCCAAATTTTCAGGATCACAGAACAAGTTTCGACAACCAGTTTTTGGGAATGACAATTCTGCCGTTCGACTACAGTGATTATGAGTCAACCAGGAAGCAGCTAGTGGAGGAAATACATTCAGTTCTCACAGAAAATGATCGCAA
This sequence comes from Halieaceae bacterium, assembly GCA_965237855.1. Lineage (GTDB taxonomy): Bacteria > Pseudomonadota > Gammaproteobacteria > Pseudomonadales > Halieaceae > CBDEGK01. Next base: position 691,530 of record CBDEGK010000003.1, read on the forward strand.
GCTAATTCTGGGTTTCAAGTCTGGGGAACCCGACTGGAATTTATATCCAATCCAGAGTATCGAACATATGCCAGCAATCAGGTGGAAGCTAATCAATGTTTGTTCTTTATTGAAAAAAAACCCATCAAAACACGCCGAGCAGCTAGAGAATTTGCGTAAATGCCTAGATGTTGAGATATGAGAAGGCAAGTCACGCTCCGAATACTTAGTTTGTGGAGGGCTTGTATCACATGGAATAAATTTGCAGCTCAACTCATGGGCAGCAATCTATAGAATCGGATATTGCTGTTCAGATCTCAGGGACCACCTCTGTCTATCAAGACAAAGTGCAATTAGAAAAAATGTTAACGGCCTTATGCTATTTCTCCATACAAGGTGGTTAACAGCCCACCCTATGGATGCCAGTCTCCAGTGCTAGGTGTCCGTTGGCTTCCTGTCAGATTGTTATTATGAATGGCCCTCCTAGTTCGATCCGTCAATTCACACCACGGACAGTATTGGCATTCAACCTGTTGATGAGAAAAGCCTGAGGATTATTCCATCCAAGGCATTCACTGTAACGCCGTGAAGGCGGTACACCTACAGACAGACAATCTCGCTCAGTTGCATGTTCTCATTCAGGAGAAGCAGGGCACCGTTTGAGGAAATGCGAGACATTGTCTCGACCCCTAAAAACAACTCTACATGGCTCTGTTTGCAGTATGGCCGTAGTGCTAGCGGCACGGCGGAGCGTTTCCGATGGCGAAAAGATGAACGGCAATCCAGGAAAAAATCAACGTGCAGTTCCCCTGCCGGATACGAAGAAGGGACAGATGCGAAATCAGTCGGGGGTTTCAAAACCCCCCGCTGAGCTTTGCTATGCACTGGCTGCGTAACTTCAACGCACTATCCAGTTGAGTTCGCGCCGATGTTGAGTATGCGACAGAACCTTTAACTTTATAACAACGGATACAATCGATGAACAATAATCACCGCACAAAATCAATGTGCAGTTCGTTGGTCGGATACAAATAAATTAAGGTACTAAATCTATGACAAGTGCGATTACGCCCGAAGACTGGGCTTTGATTACAGGTGCTTCAGCAGGTATCGGTGAGGAATTTGCACGGCAGTTAGCAGCCAGAGGCATGAATCTCATATTGGTCGCGCGGCGCGAAGACAAACTGGCTAACCTCGCCGACCAACTTGAAACACAGCATGGCGTTCAGGTACAAATCGCTCGCATTGATCTCTATAAAGAAAGCTTCCTGAACCAGATAGAACAGGCCTGCCAGGATCTGGTAATCAGTCTGTTTATCTGCAACGCGGGCCACCCTTCCCATATGGGTAGTTTTATTGACAGGCCTATCCATGAGATTGAGGTGATGCTCCGTTTCAATACCCAGGTCCAGGTTAAGCTGGTGCATCACTTTGCCCGGCTAATGGCTGACCACCAACACGGAGGGATCATTATGGTTGGCTCGTATGCTGGATATGGGCCGATACCCTACATGGCAGAGTATAGTGCCTGCAAAGCCTACCAACTTACCTTTGGCGAGGCACTGCATTATGAGCTGAAGGCTTCGGGCGTTGACTTACTGGTGCTCTCACCTGGTGCCACCAAAACGGAGCGTATTCACTTTGGCATGCCGGTTGAATCAGTAGCCCGGGCCGCACTCGAAGCACTGGGGAAAAAGCCGTCGGTAATACCAGGGTTTAAAAATCGTTTGACGATCTGGTTTGGCCGATACTTCAAGACACGACGCAAGTATATCAATGATTATGGCTGCCGTATCAACAGGTTAAAAGATAGGTGGGACAAGCTCGCATCAAACCCTTAGAGATTTAATTTATTCTGCAGCACTTAAATTCCGGAATCAATCGGGATCGGGATTAAATGGGGTGTTCCGGCCGGGGGCAATGAATCACTTTGGGGTATAGCGTTTCAGGTGTGTGACACTCTGCGTTAACATCTCCCCCCGGTTTTAACTGGGGGGAGATGTTAAGTGATAAGGAATCTGAGATCGAATAGTGTATTTCAGGAGATAATTCTCAGGCAGTCGACGCCTACTTTTCTGAAGAGCAGACCATGGTAGAGGTAACTCTTGGGCTAAAGAATCCGAGTACTGAGTTCGAGAAGGATATTCTGAAAGTAGTGATGACAAAGAACATAGGATATAAAGTTAAATGGTCATGGTAGGAACACCGGTCGCCCGGTGCTCCCAGCTGTTAGAGGGCTCGCATGACCAGAGACGAGTGGTTTCTATCAAGGTTCAAACCATTTAAGTGGATGCTTCCAGTTGCGCTGGTTGGCGGCGCTGATTTTGAAATTAATCTAACAAGCCCCTTTCAACAATGGGTCGAAGAACTTAGGGCAAAGGTTTCTGACGATCCTTAGATTAAGGCAGTAACGGAAATTGGGAGGCATTTTATGACAAAACCTGCAATGCGAAAATTGGGAGACGGACTTATTCTCTTCTTCCTGATAAGTTTCAGCTATATCCGATACGTGCCAGATCCGCAGCTTCTTCTTGCTTTCTATGACCTGATTATCGCCATTTTCTGCGTCTTATCGATGTCCGTGTTTACTATTTGGATGATGGTGGCGGTCTGGACGCATGATGTCGTGAAGATACGTTGGCTGTGGTTTGTTTTTCTGTTCGTACTAAGTGGTATGGCAGCGTTACTGTTCTATTTTTGGAAGCTACGCCCCAGCTTGGTTGACCCCGAAGAGAATCAAACACAAACCTCCTAAGCGATCATTAGCATTAGAAACAATGAGTTACGGTAGAAGCCTGAAAGATTGCTGGGTGGGTTTTCCGTTAAGTGTTGTATATACAAGTCTAGGTGTAGTGGTCGGGCAATAACGAATAAAAACAGGTATGAAATCTTACCTTTGCCGACATAAAGTAAGCGCAATAAGCCACACCATCTGCCGATTAATACCAGTAAAATCAAGGCATGTCAAAACGTTACACAATCAAAACTGGCTGACTATTATCCAGGATCCCGCAATAAAACCGTTAAAATTATCGGAACGGTTGGTCTCCATTTGCCGCTTATAGAGAATTTTTTGCATATTGGCGAGGCTGTGACACCATGCGCTGAATTTCTTCCTTGTCAATCTGCGTTACTTACATCGCTTATATGAATTGACGGAACCATCAGGTCTACCTAATTTGTACCAAAATTGGTACATAATGTGCTAATATTCAAACTGGGAGTTCATGAAGAAGATTACAGTCAATTTCTATGTGACCAATACAGGTAATGAGCCCGTAAGGGGATGGTTGCGTGGATTAAACAAGGATGATCGGGCCGCTATCGGCCTGGAGGTTGCAGTTGTAGAATTTGGGTGGCCTATGGGTATGCCCGTAGTCCGTAAACTGGACACTGATTTGTGGGAGGTCAGAATAAGCCTGTCCGGTAGTCGCATATCACGGGTGTTGTTTACCGTGAAAGGGAGCACCATGGTGGTGTTACATGGGTTCATCAAAAAGACCCAGAAGACACCCAAATCTGATTTGGATCTGGCGAAATCAAGACGGGACGATGTACATAGGTGAGGTGGTAATCATGGGAAAAGAGCATATTGGTAGTAGCTTCAATGAATTCTTGGAAGAAGACGGGATTCTCGCTGAAACTCAGGCCGCGGCTATTAAGCGCGTAGTCGCATGGCAAATCGAACAGTACATGGAAGAAAACTCCTTGACGAAGGTGGCCATGGCCAAAAAGATGAATACCAGTCGTTCCGTGGTAGACCGCCTCCTGGATCCGACTAACACCAGTTTAACGTTGCAGACTATGGGACAGGTCAGTCAGGCAATTGGAAAGAAGCTAGAAGTGACGTTTGCCTAATTAAGCTCGCTGCTGGGTATTGCTGTTGATTTGCGCTTAAAACTGACCCAGGATTGAGCCATTATTGGGTGCAAATCAACACTGTTACCTTTATTCGCGAATATTCTCGTCACCCCGATCTTCTGATAAGGCCATTTTTTCTTTTTCATATTTTGCATACACCGGCAGAAATAATATTGCCCACCGCCGGGCAATATCTTCCTATGTGGCAATGGCACCTATAACTATGTCCTCTGATGTCGGGTTTTCTTTCCAATACAAATCAGACTGAATCTCATAGGAGATACTGGGTAGAACATGCTTTGGGTTATAGGGCCACCAGCCTGGTGTTTCGTCAAATTTTAAAAATGCCTCTCTGAGTGGTCGTGATAGGGCATATCTAGCGCCAATGCTCCTGGCATAGGCAAGTATTTTGTAGGCCGAAATTAACTCGCTATCCTTGCCTTTCAGATAAGCCGCAAGATGAAACGCTGTGTGCTTGACGGGATTACCTTGATGAAAGAATTGAGTATTGTCTTCTTTCCAGAACCATGGGTAACTATCATGATGTAATTTGACATCAAATGCCTTGATCTCGACTTCTGGAACAGAAGCTGCTTTCCAGAAGCTATATATGTCAGCCCATGAATTCATTCTTTGTTCCTTAGTTCTTCATCTGTTTTTGCAGCAGGTCGCTTGTCCAATACATCGGTCAGGTAATCCTTTGGGTTAGTGCCATCGGCCTTGCAGGTCTCCTCCACCAGGCTGTAAAGGTTGACCGCTGTTCGTCACCGCTCTGATCCCAGAGCTAAAAAGTAAATTTATCCACTACCAGCTATCGCGATCAATTCAACGTCAAATATTAATGTTGCATTAGGCCCAATCAAATCACCGGCACCACCGGTTCCATAAGCCAGATCACCAGGGATAAACAATTTCCATTTGGAACCTACAGGCATCAGCTGCAGGGCTTCGGTCCATCCTGCGATAACCTGACCTACCTCGAAGGAGACAGTCTGGCCACGGGTGTAGGAAGAATCGAACTCAGTGCCGTCCAGTAGGGTGCCGCGGTAGTGAACTTCCACTGTGTCCTTCGCGCGGGGCAATTCGCCGTCTCCCGCTTCTACAATCTGGTACTGCAAACCGGAATCCGTCACAACCACGCCTTCAAGCTTGGCGTTTTCAGACAGGAACGTGGCTGCTGCGGCAACGTTGGCATTTGCGATTGCCTCCTGGACAACTTGCTGCTTGGCAACAATTTTCCCCTGGTAGGCCTGCATCTCAGTGTTAAAGGTTTCCTGGTTGACAGCCGGTTCTTTACCAGCGAGAGCATCAGTCAGGCCCTGAGTGAAGGTGTCTATGTCCAGGGGTATATTGTCTTGCTTAAAACGTCCACCCAGACTATAGGCGATACCATAGCTCAAGATTTGTTCGGAACTTTCGGCGGCAGGTGCCGGTGCCCCTACGGCTGTTTTTATAGGCTCAGCGCCAATTTGCTCATTACAGGCCTGCAAGCCAATAACGCCAACCAAAGCTAAAGGCAATGAATATTTTTTCATCAATTTTATCCGTTGTTATGAAAGTTAAAGGTATCTGTCGATACCCTCGATATATGACAGCAGTTGCTCTAGTTCTTCTTCGATTTTTACCGCAAGCAGCTGATCAAGAGTATGTGCCGGAAACCCTGTGGATTAATCTCATTGGTCTTACAGATCTTCACAATGTGGGCACGGTTCCGCCCGTAAGTTCTGATTCCAAAGATAGTGTATTTCTTTGAGACTTCACACTACCCGGAGACAAGGCACAAAGGCTCATATTATTCTCATGTTTTCAATGCCAAAGCGCCAATGCCATGGCTGGTGGCTGAGATCAATGTGTAGTTTGTGAACCACTTACTTAAGGATGTATTACAGCGGAACCCGGAGCAACCCGACCGATGCTGTGTTCCAGCAACGATCGGATAGTGGCGGAACCGGTAGACGCATCAGGCTACGCTCGATCTATGGCCGGTCTTTGAACCTCAAATGGACGCAAATTGCATTCCGAGGAGTATGACCTGGCTCTTTCCGTAAGCCGAACTGCGGGGTTACGACAGTGGAACCTGGGCTATCGCTATGAGCAGAGCTATACCCAGAAAGACGAAGCAACTCTTTGTGTGCCGCCCCCGATTCCAGAACCATTTACCTGCGACCGTGTGCGTATTGGTGAACCCACCAAGAAAAAGGCTGATTTTCTGCACCTGGAATATCGTGAGCTGTACGTGAGTGATCGGCAGGGTGCGTTCGAACTATTTGGGAACAGGTGGGCAATTGCGCCACGCCTGACCTGGGACATGGATGAAGATATTGTCGGTATCCGCTTTCCCATCTACCTGGTCATGGGAAAGGACAAGAGTTTAACGACGGATCTGGTTTTCGGAGGTGATTCAAGGGAGGAAGAACTGAACGCCGCTATATTTATTGGCAAGGCCTTTAGCTTGTTCAATTGATAGGCGGAGGTAATCAATAAACGTACGGCCCTAAGGTTGCCGACCTTACCGTTGGAGGGTTTTTGCTACCATCCGGGCATGACTATCTCCAAAAAATCCGCTGCTGGCATAAAATCTCCCAAGCTCCTATCTCCTCTGCCTAGCTGTAAGACGCTAGGCTGCGCCGAAGGGCCCTGCGCTTGCCTTTCACCTGCAGAACCTAAAATTCAATCTCGTATAGGAAGCGCGCTCGTTCCTCCACCGGCCAGGAACGAATCTCACCCCGTATATTTCGAAACTCGCCGGTACCGCCGACAATTGGAAATCGGGATATGGCGGGTTCGGTACGTTGTACGCCAACACCAGCGAGCGTACCGCGGCTGTCTAGCTCGATCACGAATGAGCAAAAATGATTGCCAGCATCATCTAATCGGGCGCATTTGCCCGACCCGGTGCCAACCTTAGTTCCGTCGGCAAGCTGTATATCGGAATGCCAGAGGATCTGATCGCCTACATTGCCCGGCTGTCCAAGTTTTACGTACACATCGTCCTTGGCATCGTTGTAGACAGTCAAAACATCAGCTGCTGAACACGACATCCATATCATAGATACGAAACCCACTAAGCCTGCCAGTACTTTTGAATCTAACATTACTATTCCTGAAGCTCCTGTTTAGAGAATTTTTGGTTAAGATTTAGCTTTTCTTTGGCTAAAAATATGATGTATGAAGAGCGTGTTCAGATCTGTCTGATGCAGGTATGTGTCCGATGAAATGCACCTGGGAATTCTTCTGTCAGTGCGCAGTTGATCGGGCATTCACGGAACAAGTACATGCATTGCGACAACAACAAGATTGGCTACCCCAATTGCTATTAGTGACAATAGTGTAAGTTGCATCCCTCTCACCCTTGGTTGCAATGGAGATTCGGCGCTCTTCATGCCGATGGGGTGCAATAGGCGACCAATTATGAATACTGCCGCCAAAACAGAAGTTATCCACTGCGGTGTCTGATTTAGTTCTAAACATGCTATTAGTATCAAAGCGATCGGTGCATATTCGGCCAGGTTCGCATGTGCCCGGATGGCGCGAAGTAGATCTTCGTGACCACCATCTCCGATACTGACGCCATGCTTTCGTCGGTAGCCGATAACGTTTAGAGACAATCTTATGTACAAGAAACCCAGTGCGGATGCCGCTACCGGTGTAACAATCAACATTGGCTTTTCCTTCGTTCACAAGTGTCCATATTCGAGCGCTCGTAGTTTTTCGGTATCCGACCAGCGAATTGCACATTGACAGTATAAATGCCAGGTGCATTTCATCGGACGCATACGTTTATGTCGAAGCCTTCCCAACCCATAAACTCATGCTGATATCCTCGATGCGTTCGTCGCCTACCCTGAAACGATCGGGTACACTCCCGGTCACTAGAAACCCCGCGCTTCGGTAAAGCTTGATGGCCCTGTCGTTATATACAAATACACCCAGATCCAGCCAATCTATTCCCGGCTGATCGGACACGAATTCAATGGCCGCATCCAGCAATCGCTTGCCTAGACCGGTACCTCGGTGAGATTTCTCAATTCCAATGCCGAGTGTGCAGCGGTGTTGCTCGCTTTCAAGGTGCCCGCTCCAGAGGGAGGCATGACCCACGATGGTGTTGTTCTGGCAGGCAACAAACCACTGCCGCCACCCTGGCTCACCAATGGTGGATGCCAGATCGTTTTTGGTTAAGGTCTTCTCAAGCTTGGGGTCGTCGGCCTCAAAGGGCATGAAATACACATCGCCGTTTCCAGATTCCGCATTGTGCCTGGTGTTGTGGGCGTTGAACGCTGCCAGTAAATTGCCATCCAACACCCGAATGACATAATCGAATTGTTCCTTGTGTTTGGACATGCTGATCTCCGCAGTGGTCGCTTCCTATGGTGCAGCATGCGCAGGTTCACTGCGGTCAGTGCTTCATTACAACGTTCAGTGGTGTGGTAGTGGGTAGTACACCCGCACATCTCGCAGTGGTAAAAAGCAAGCATGGGTGCATGCCCGAATAAATGAAGCGAATTGCGGCACGTCTAGTCTAACCAATGATCTTCATGTTGATTTGCATACTGAATTAACCCACTTTTGTATCGAATTTCTGACCCGCTAGGGTTCGCCCTACTTGTTGAGAATACAACCTATTCCTGATTTTTCCTGGGTTAATTATTCGATGCAAACACCTTGTTAAGTGGGTTAATTCAGTATGCAAATCAACAATTCCATGCATCGGTGCGACTCAGTATCAAGTCCAGCAACTGGTAGCCAACTCGCGCTATTGTATACCAGTCTGCAGATGTTAATCGCGATCGACATGCTCCTGGATACCCACAACCCGGTCGACCTCCCCGCCCCGCCAGAAGACCCCTAACGCCCGGTGGTAAACCATGTAATGGGTTGTAATGTACAGCGGCACTAGTGCTTCCTACACTGACCAAGTCAGAATTCCCTCTATCACTGGAGGCGAAGTGTTCTAGTTACAAACGGTGACGGATCGCCGGCGCGGTATTTCCGGCCAATAACCAGTAAGGGGCGCAGTCATGGTAACGGTCGTGGAAGCAAAAATATTGCAGTTCTTCAAGCGCGTATGGTGGCTTATTGTCGTCGTACTGCTCATTCTTCTTTACAGTTTTCTCACGGGCCCCAAGTTTGGCCAGATACGAGAGGGCCTGGCGGCGCCGCAACTACCCCCCGCCACCGAGGAGCGGCCGCAGGTATGGCTGCAGCAGAACTGGAACAAAGGCCAGGAGTCACGGTTTCACCACGCCTCACAGGGCACCCAGACTATCCCCATCCCCTTGAAGTGGTTTTTGGCCCTGGAACAACCGCGCCCGGGGCTTTTTAGCACTCTGTATGGGCGGGAGAAACGTTTTACCCAGCCTGACTACCTGCGCCGCATGGGTTTCATCCGCGATGAAAAGAGTGCTGACAATCCCCATGGCCTGCCGGTGGGCTTTGCGATTACCGAGTTTCAGTCCATTGAAGGCGCCAGCCACATTGGCACCGCCGTGGGTCTCACCTGCGCTGCCTGCCACACCGGCCGCGTCACCTATGACGGTGTTGATTACATTGTCGAGGGCGGTTCGGTAGCCATTGACCTGGGCCTGCTCACTAAGGGCCTGGGCGCGGCCATCGGTCAGACGGTTATTTCCTCCAAGCTGCCTATCTTAAACGGTCGCTGGAAGCGCTTTTCCAGACGCGTGCTGAAGTCCGATTACTCCGAAGGTCAGAAACTCAAACTGGCCGCACAACTGGAATCGGTATTGGGAGCACTAGCAACCAAGCCTAGTCGCATCGAGACCGTGGAGGGATTTGCCCGGCTTGACGCCCTCAACCGTATCGGTAACCAGGTGTTTGCAGTAGGGCCGCACCGAACCGCCAACTACATGCCCATTCAGGCGCCGGTCAACTACCCCCACCTGTGGACCACCTCCTGGTTCGACTGGGTGCAGTACGACGGGTCGATTATGCAGCCGCTTATTCGCAACGCCGGTGAGGCACTGGGTGTAAATGCCAGCCTCAACACCAGCGCGCCGCTCAAGGAAGGGCGCTTTTCTTCCGCGGTGCCATTAAAAGAGCTCTACTGGATAGAAGGTGCATTGGCGGGTCTGCTCCCCCCGGCCGAGAAGCGGCGCTTTGACGGACTGCAGGCACCGGCGTGGCCGGATGCATTCCCGCCGATAGACACTCAATTGGCGGCGACCGGGGCGGACCTTTATTCACTACACTGTCAGGGTTGTCATCTTCCCCCCACCAATACTGAGGGTATCTGGGCGCACTTCAAAAAACTTGAATACTACGTAGACGGCAAACGAAAGGAGACCAAGGACAAGTTGTTGGGGGTAAAAATTATCCCCGTGGTGCAAATTGGAACCGACGACGGGCAGTCCAAAATTCTTGAAGAGCGAACCATCAATACAGCGGGTATCGGGGATAAATCGCACCTGGACAATACCAAGGGTATTGGGATACACACCACAATCTGTACCCTGCAGAACGGTCGGCTTAAACAAATCAGCATTAGCGATGGACCCAATCTCAACTTTGGCCTGGCCTTGGGCGCAATTGTCCAGCAGGCGAATGATGCTTGGTTCGATGAACATTCTTCTTCCGAGGGCGAGCGCAGGGACTTCGAGGGCAATCGACCCAACTGTCTGGAACCGGGCCGGGGCTACAAGGCCAGACCTCTCAACGGCGTCTGGGCCACCGCGCCGTTCCTGCACAACGGTTCTGTGCCCACCATCATGGACTTGTTAGGCCCGGTAGAAGATCGCCCGCCGAAGGTGCTGCTCGGCCGTACCGAGTTTGATGTGAACAAGCTCGGGTTGGTACAACCGGTCACTATCGACGCGAAGAAACACCAGTCTTACACCGACGAAGGCCTGTTTATCCTGGACACCACGTTGATGGGCAACAGCAACGCGGGCCATGAATTCTCTGCACGCTATGATCCAGCCAAGCACTACAAAAAGCAGATCAAGGGCGTCATTGGCCCGGCCCTGAATGAACCGCAACGCCTGGCCATCCTCGAGTATCTGAAAACCCTGTCGGACGTCCCCGTGAAGGAGAGTTACTAATGGCCGCTCCCCAGGAAAAACCAGGATTGGTGGCGCGTTTGATCACCTATATGCTGACCGAGAAACCGGATCTGTTTTTTGCCATCTTGCGCAATATCCAGCCGATTCTGGTAACACCCAAGGCGGTTTTTATCACGCGTTTTTTAGATGTACAGGAAGCCCTGTCGCGCCCCGAGATATTTCAGGTTACCTATGCACCGATGATGAACCCGTCGGTGGGTCCGTTTATGTTGGCCCGGGACAATACCGTCTACAACCAGCGCGACAAGGGCATTATGCGCGCCATGATGCAGCGCGAGGACCTGCCGACGATCAGGGAGCAGGTCAGCCAGCTTACGCGCAGCGCTATTGATGGGCAGCGCGACAACAAATGCATTGAGGTGGTCAGCCAGATTTCGCGCATGGTGCCGGTGTTACTTACCGGCAGCTACTTTGGCTTTCCCGGCCCCGACACGGCATCGATGTTTCGTTGGTCGCGCGCAACCCAGTACGATATGTTCCACAACGTCGAGGGCAACGCCAAGGTCCACCATGACAATATCGACGCCGGCCAGGAAATGAAGGCCTACTTAGAGCAATTGCTGCCGCAACGCCGCGCCGAGATCGCGGCCGGTGCCACACCCGACGATATACTGTCGCGCATAATGCGCTCCAGCTTCGTCGACAGTATTCACTTCGACGATGCGCGGATTATTACCAACACCATGGGCACCCTGGTCGGCGGCATTGAAACTACCTCCCAGGCGATTGTACAAATATTAGATCAGTTGTTTAAACGACCTGAAGAGTTACAACAGGCCATAGCGGCCGCCCAGGCCAACGATGACGAGGCGATGTACCAGTACTGCTGGGAAGCGCTGCGATTTAATCCCATTAACCCCTTCGTGGTGCGGCGCTGTGTAAAGGATTACCGCATCGCCAGCGGTACCTGGCGCAGCAAGGTGGTGCCCGCTGGCACTACGGTACTGGTGTCCACTCGCTCGGCCATGCGAGATGGCCGAGAGTTGGATGTTGCCTCCACTTTCTGCACGGACCGACCGGCCTATCACTACATGCACCTGGGCTATGGCCTACACACCTGCCTGGGTGATCAGTTGAGCCGGGTGCAAGTGCCGGAAATCGTCAAGCATTTACTGAAGCTGCCCAATCTTCGCCCCACGGGTACGATCGATTTTGAAGGCGGTCCTTTCCCAGAAAAATACACAGTGGAGTTTGGCTAGGCCGGCACGCCCCGCGTCACTAAGAACAACAACACAGGAGATGTGCCATGGAGTACGTCGTGGTGAATTTTGACGAAACGAGAGACGTCTACATAGACGATCAAAAAAACGGTGAGACCAACAAAACCGTGCGTGTCGGCGCCGGTACGCACACCTTTCGTCTCGGTGATCCGCAGGACTTGTACGTCGTCAGACCATTTGGGACAGTTAAATCCATTTTCTAAGAGACACTTTTCTGCCGGTTCTTCCTCCACTCTAGCCTGCTAATCGCAGGTTGTGTACTTTTCGTTTGTTTAGAGTGCGCATTTTCACAAGGGCACGCTGATCCAGTATTTCATTTCTCCGTCCTTCGTAAACATCTGCGGGCGTCACGTTATCAAGCGACTCGTGGTACCGCTCATGATTGTAATGGGCAACCCACTCCGTAATGGCTTTTTCAAGCTCCCAGGGATAGTAGTAGTTTTCCAGCTTTACCACATTTTTCATAGAGCGATGGTATCGCTCAATCTTGCCCTGGGTCTGAGGGTGATAGGGCGTGCCACGCGTATGTTCCATACCCTGATTTTTCAACCAGGTCTTCAGCTCTCCGCTGATGTAACACGGCCCATTGTCCGACAAAAGCCTCGGCTTGTGCCGTACCCGTGCTTCGGATAATCCCGTCGCCTTGAGGGCGTCTTCGAGCGTATCGGTAACATCGGCAGCAGCCATCGTTGTGGTCAGTCGCCAGCTAATAATATAGCGCGAGTAATCATCCAGAATCGTCGACAGGAAATACCAACCCCAGCCCACAATTCGGAAATAGGTGAAGTCCGTCTGCCAAAGCTCATGCACCCGGCTGGTCGGGTGCTGGAACTTATCCGACGCGCTCAGTACCGTAAACTGAGGGCTCGTGATCAAGTCATGCCCCTTGAGAATGCGATAAACACTGGACTCCGAGACGAAGTAATCATGGGTATCGGTGATATGCCAGGCCAGTTCCCTGGGCGTCAAATCGGGACAATCCAAGGCAACATCCACAAAAAATTTCCGAACAGAGTCCGGAATTCGATTCCAGTGACGCCGAGATGCTCGGCCTTTACGTTCAAGGCGGTAATCATCCCCTTTTTAACCGACGCCAAAAGTAGATGTCATGCTGCAATCAGCACTTGTTTCGGTGGTAAGCCACCATTGGCCTTATTAGGCCGTTCGTTATTGTAAAACCAAAGCCACTTCGTGGCATAGTCTTGCACTTCTGCAATTGACCCGAATATGTATTGGCTCAGCCAGCTGTATCGTATCGTGCGATTGTAACGTTCGACGTAAGCATTTTGCTGCGGATTGCCGGGCTGAATAAACTCAAGCTGGATATCGTGTTTTTCCGTCCATGTCTCCAGGTCTTGGCTAATAAATTCTGGGCCGTTGTACATATGGAACAGAGCTCTTAACTGGTCAGAGCTTCCAATAGAGTGCTCGTAGTGGCCACAGCAACATGTAGATCTCCTAAAGTAAGAATGCGAACTCTCACAACAGGAGGCATGTTGCCATGACCGTAATTCACGATATATCTAAAACCAGTACATTAGTAGCCATCGATATTTCCAAGAGCAGGAACGACATCCTGATTCAGGAGCTGGGAAGGAATCGGTACAAGATGAGCATTACAAATGAGCGCGTAGACCACGACCGATTTATTCAATTGCTCTCCAGCTTCAAAGATCCTGTTGATGTTGGCTTTGAAGCGACTGGAAACTACCATAGAGCCATTGCCTGGAGATTAGTATCCGCCGGATTCAACGTACACTTGATTTCCTCCGTTGCCTTGGCTCGGACGCGAGAGGCCCTTCATAACAGTTGGGATAAGAACGACCCCAAGGACGCCCAGGTGATGCTGTATATGTTGGCCACTGGGAATGTGCAGCGATATCAGGATCCGCTTCAAGTCGGCATCAACGATTGGCAAGAAATGTCCAAAACCCATGATGCGATATCCAAAGATAAGACTGAAGTCCTGCATCGACTACAGACGCACTATCTGCCGTTGTACTTTCCTGAGATTGACCGATTTCGGCATAACTCCCGCTCCGACTGGTTCTTCAGATTCCTTCATGAGTTCCCTACACCCGGCACAATACAGGCGCTCAGCCGAGAACAATTTATTATGGCGGCGTGGGACCTCGTGGGTCGAAAAGTCGCTAAAACACGTGTGTTATCAGATATTTATGACACGGCCGCATCCTCTACAGGTTTGCCCATATCGGAGTCATCCTCTGCCATAGTGATGTATCGGCTAGTTATCACCCAGATGCGACAACTGATTAAACACCGCGATACGATAGAAGCACATGCACAAGAACAATTGGGCGCTCACCCTGACTTTATTCGCTTGCAGCAGCTGCCCGGTATTGGGCCTATACATGCCTTAACCATCCTCGCTGAGGCTGGGGACCTTCGCAGATTTGGACACTATCGACAGTTTTTGAAGTTCTGCGGATTCGATCTTGCCACACGCCAATCCGGGCAATTTCGTGGTCAGAGCAAACTCTCCAAATACGGGAACGCTCGCCTTCGACGTGCATTCTGGATGGCCGGTCAAATAGCCGTCAGACAGCGAGAAAATAGCTTTCGCGACAAGTTCCAAAGGTACATAGCGCGCGATAGAGAAAATCGAGATCTACGCCGCAAGGCGTTAACAGCTGTTGCCGCCAAAATGGCAAGAGTTGCATATTCCGTGATCAAGCACGAGACCGATTATCGACCCTTTTATGGGGTTAGATAACCAGGCGGATGAACCCTCTCTGTGGGGCCGTAGAGGCGTTTTGACCTCGTAGACAATGTTTGGGTCTTCTGCCTGGACCTGTATCTCGTGTTGGGAATGGTGAGGACTGCTAGTCAGATCCTGTGTTTATAATGGGCGAGAACTATCCATAAATGGGCGGAAGGAAACCTGGGAATATGGTGCCTGGTTGCTCGCAACGCCGCCTAGGGCGGTGGAGGGAGATCTTTTGTGTGTAGATAACTTGACTCCAGACTTAGAACGTTGTCGCAAACGATGATTGAAGGCTGCCTTCTTTGGCTGCATATTTCCTCCAGGTACCGGGTCATACGTGCGCCTGAAATGGACACATCCACCAATTGACCCACGCACTCTCGGGTGAAGTCATCGACGATGTTAAGCACCCTGAAGCGCCGCGCCGTCGTTAACTGATCACTGATAAAATCCAATGACCACCGCTCATTCGCTTTTGTCGGCACGGACATAGGCACTCTGGGGCGAATCAACTTCTTCCGCTTCTTGGTTCTGACCTGTAGCCCTTCTTCCGTGTAGATCCGATAGGTGCGCTTCCGATTCACCACCAAGCCCTCAGCCTTGAGCAAGCCATGTAGCATCAAATAGCCGTAGCGCGAATACTCTGTGCTCAGCTCTCTTAGTCGGGCCCGTAGCTGCTCGTCCTGACGTCCTTTGGGTTGATACTGATAACCCGACCGGCTCACACCAGCCAATCTACAGGCCTTCCTCTCGCTCGCCAGGTCATGCTCTACTAAATGCGATACCGCTGCATGTCGAGCCGCTGGCGTCACCACTTTTTTGACACAATCTCCTTGAGCGCGGCGTTGTCCAACGCGGCTTCCGCCAGCAGTCTCTTCAGCTTGCCGTTCTCCGATTCCAACTCCCGGAGTCGCTTGGCATCAGAGACGTCCATGCCGCCATACTTAGACTTCCAGCGGTAAAAGGTGCCCTGGGCGATGCCCATATCCCTGCAAATGCTCTCGACCGTGACCCCAGACTCATGCTGGTTCAGTACTCCAATGATTTGTTCTTCCGTATATCGTTTGCCCTTCATAGTGAAATCTCCTATCTAACAATTTTAGGAGATTTTTCACCATTGTCATGGCCCGAAATCTGGGGGAAAGGTCAACTATTTCTGCATCGCCTGATTGGCGAATCGTCACTGTAATCATGGAAATTCCGCAGATTGTTTTACTACAGTAAAACATAGCAAGAACTGCAGCTTCTGTGTAGCACTCCTATTCGTCTTTTGTAACCTCTTTCTGTGCTTTGAAAAAATATACGGGGGGACCCATAACATTTAGTGAGGTTTAGAAAAAGCCGGCAGTGGCTCCTGTTACGTTAGTTATATACTGTTAGATAGTAGTTAGTAATAAGTTAGAGAGTTAGTACGTTACCGGTCAAAAAACATGTTTAAATACAAAGAGATAAGCCACTTTCTGTGTCTCGTTTCACGATAGTTCGTGTCCCATTTCACGAAGTAAGGTGTCTCGATTCACGATAGTTTGTGTCTCGATTCACGATAGTTTGTGTCTCGATTCACGATAGTTTGTGTCTCGATTCACGATAGTTTGTGTCTCGATTCACGATAGTTTGTGTCTCGATTCACGATAGTTTGTGTCTCGATTCACGTGCCAATTCACAGGTTATCCGCAGGTTTATCCACAGACCAGAGGTCGGGAATCCCTCCAAGGTGATGTTTTTTGTGACATAGAGCTGCCAATTTGTGGAATACACTTCCCGCATACGGTATTCAAAAGTGCTAAGTTTTGCGGGCAAATGGGCGGTTACTTTTCTAAGTCCGAAGTGTGTCTCGATTCACGATAACGCAGGGAGTTTATCTTCCGGGGTTCTCTTCACTACGATCAGTTTTTCCTGGGCATTCATTTTTGGACATGCCTTTTCGTGGTCCAGGAGATACCCTGGGATGCCCTGCTCTGCGACAGCGTTTTTAATTTTCCTCCTAAACTCTCTCACCGACGAGCGCGTGCCAAATTTGTTGTACAGTTTAGTGATGGAGATCTCCCAGATAGGTTGATTGCCGCAGTATTTCCTGCACAGCTCGTAGAGCCTGCGGGAAATGGGAGAGCGTAGGTCAAAATAGCGTTTGTCATAGGTTAACACCTGCCGCTTGTAGACGGCCTGTGCTAGCCGTTCGCTCAGTGTTATCTCGATGCTGCTCATGCGGCCGTTGGTTTCCTGAATCATCGCATCGTCGATGAACCCAAAGATATAACCCTTTTGTGTTTTCCCAACCTTACCTTCGACTGTGATATTCGATTTAAAAGTTGTGCCTCTCAGACGTACCAGTGATTCTTGGAGTATTTGGTAGCTCCTGCCATCGGTGTTCCTTCGCGTCGCCTTTAAATAGTCGTATGCCGTAATACGAACCTTTCGGCTGACAGGTAAGCCTCGATTTTGCGCCTCTACAATCTGGGAAATGGCATACAACAGGAGGTCTTTGTCGAATATGGTCGCCCTACCCTTCGCCGAAGGGATAATTTCAATCCACCCCTTGGTTGCGGGGTTGTCGAAGCGGTAGATTTCCTTGTCTGGGCGAGTTGAAATCGCGAATATAGGATACTCCATGCTCGACATTTCGCCTTTCGTCGTCACATCCACCAGGTCGGCGACAAAGAGGTCTAGCTGGTCCTCAGGGGACTCCACGGTAACTGTCTGCGATGGAAGCGCCTCTACGGATGTCTGCATACTATCTCCTGTGATGTACCACCCTGGTACACTTGCGTCACACGGTAACTAATAAGCGTTGTGTTAATGCGGTGCGTACAACGGCACTGCGGTCCTTCACTGCACCAAACTGCAGTTTGGTGCGGTCTAGAAGCGCCTCTATGCCCTTGTCTAGCACTACATCTATCGTCAGGGACACGGTGGTGCTCCCTCCTCCTTGTGTTTCGTAGAATTCTTCAGCCAGTAGCTCCGGCGCCCCTTCCTCGGACAGAAACACCCGTAGCACCCCGGACAGCCACGTAGAGCGTCCCCGCTTCTTTATTCCGTCTTCAACAAGTGCTGCTTCCATATCCTGAGCCATACCTGTAGACATTCGTATGCTCGTCCTCACCACTGGCTTTGTGGGTGTCGGTGAAAATACCTTTTTCTTCACAGTTCAGTTTCTCCAAAAAACTCGAACACCAAGTTCAATGCGGTTTTCAATTCTTTCTCATCACCCAACTTCAGCTTTGAAATATGCTCTGCCAGGGTCGGGTCTTCTAGCTTGTCCGCGGTGGCTTGCACCATAAATCCAATGCCACTGATGTCTTCCCCTTTTGAAAACTTGAGCGTCGCTTGCTTGGGTATCTCCTTCGGGTTTTTGCTTTCCATACATAAATTATGTGCCAATACTATGCTGTTAACCTTTCCCGAGTTTATGGATTCCCAAAGTGACTTGCTGGCGTGTTTAATGACGGATAAATAGCGCTGAGCTGTCGTCTTACCCATCCCCGTTTTCGATGCAAATTCACGAACACTTACGTCCCGCTTGCCTGTCTGTGTCTTCCAGGCGCTTATTATTCGCTTCAGGTTTTCGAGTTTTTCAAAAAGCCGCAGATCCTCCCGTTCTTCATTTTCGGACCATTGCAGCAACAACAGCTCCAGCTCTTCAGGACGTTGGTCAAATATTCTTACCGGGGCATAGCTTGCTCCTAGCAACAGGCAAACTAGGAGCCTCCTTTCACCTGCGGCCACTCGATAAACACCGTCGTGGGGGTAAACAGCAATGGGGTTAATCAGGCGGTCAGCAGAACCCAAAGATGAAGCAAAGCGGAGGAGGGTGGTTAGCTCCTTTACGGCCCGTTTGCCCGCTGCAAGACTCTTGGTAGCTTCTAGGGCATATGCTTCCACCCAGTCAGCGGATTCGGAGAAATTCGCGGGGAGTGGCTTCTTTTCTATTAAGGACTCAATGCCTTCTCTGGTAACCACCAACTGCCGGGGGTTTCCTGGATCAAGGGTTATTACGTCCACCGGTAGTGTCTTGCTGTTGATATTCTGGACGCCTTCCAGTCGTTTGCTGCGCTCACTAACCGCATCTGCCCAACCTGGCGTAACAGAAGAGCCTTGGGATTCCTCCTTCTCCTCAGTGATAACGGCACCTGTTCCAAAAATCTTCTTCTTTCGACTCATGACGCGCTCCCAGTTTGTGCTTCGGGTGTACCAGGGTGGTACGCCTGTTCCGAATTGCTCTCTTCGGGGAGTGAAGGAACTTCTGGCGACAATTTCCCCAAGGCTGATAGCACGTATTTGCCCACAACCTCTGCACTTTGCCGTGCTTTGTGCGAGGCGGCGATATGGAAAATTGACTTTGGCATAATGCCCTTCACGTCGCGCTCGGGGAACGCGGTCGCTAGCGGGAGATGTACGCCTTTTGGCAATATGATGCCGGGCAGCTTTTCATGCAATTCACGGAGTGATTCGCCGTGCAGCTTGGTTTGACTCCGCACTTTGTTTGGCATCAGCCCTATTAGCTTCAGCTCGTTCCCTTGCCCTGGTCGAGCGTAGTTCTCATTCTGGATGACATGCAGCATTGCATTGATGCCCTGCTTGGACTTTTCCTCTAACTCAAATGGCACCAGCGCATGTGTAGCCGCGCGTAGAGCGGATCTGAACACTGGATTCCGAGTGGGGCCAGTGTCGAGTACGATCAAGTCATAAGCGTCCGCCATCTCTGGCAGGTGTAGAAATTCAGCCACCCGTGTGACTATTTCACTTCCGATGCGGCCACTTGCGTTGTCATATTCTGTGCAGATTTCCTCCAGCAGCCTTGGGTGTCCCAGCATGACATCAACCAATCCTTCGTAGCCGTTGTCCTCACAGATAAAGGTCTCATAGGGCATAACCCCTTTACCCCAATAAATATCGGCAATGGTAGATCTGGCCTCGATCCCGCTGTCATCTTCATACTCTGGATGAAGCGGGGGGAGTTGTCCGCCAGGCTCATTGGGTGCGTCTTCCATGCCGACCCAGTAGTCCGAGCTATTACATTGCATGTCTAGGTCTACCAACAACACCGACATTTTATGTACGACAGCGGCGTACTCGGCGACTATTGCAGCGACCGTTGTTTTACCGACGCCACCCTTCTGGTTAAAGATGCCCAACACAATAGATCGATATTCAAACATGCTAAGCCCTCGCAATCCAATGAGGTATTTATACACTGTATTTATAAGAATGACAACAGATTATGATGGCCGCTCGATTGGTATATACCGGCTTTCCTAGAAGTAAGGAACAATATATAATGTAAGGAGTAAAAGAGGTGCAACCAATGACAGCAGCAACGATGACTACCAAGGGCCAGATCACCATTCCCAAGGACATTCGCGCAAAGCTCGATCTGCAGGCCGGAGACAAGGTTGACTTTGTGATTGATGGTGCCGGCGAAGTACGGTTTATCCCCGTCACCAAAGATGTTTCTGTACTTAAGGGAATTGTCCCGGTCCCGGTGATACCGGTCTCGGTGCAGGCGATGAATGAGACCACTAAAAAGCGGGGAGGGCGTGTGTGAAAGGCATCGATACCAATGTCCTTGTCCGGTACTTGGTGCAGGATGACGCGGCGCAGGTTCGAGCGGCTAATCACTTTATTGAGACCGTGTGTACAGAAGAGGATCCTGGTTTTATAAGCCATGTGGTTTTGTGTGAAATCACATGGGTGTTGGAAAGCAACTATCACCAGGCGCGCGATAAGATCGCCGGGGTGATTGAACTACTGCTGCAGGTCGGCAATATTGAAGTTATGTCACCTGATGTCGTGTGGCGGGCGCTAGAGGATTTTCGCCAATCCAATGCGGACTTTGCCGATCACCTGGTAGCCAGGAGCCATGAAGCCTGTGGGTGTAACACAACAGTTACTTTCGACAAGAAAGCGGCAAAGCAAACTGGCTTCACTCTGCTGGTGAATGCAGAGTGATGGTCATGCGTGTTTGGTTAAGGTTGGCACAAACTGCACGGGGCCAAACGCGCACCCACCGTGGCCTCTTTCGACGCCCAGGTCCTGGACGGGTTTCGGTTTCGAATCGTGTGGCAGTGGGGTAGGTGGAACTTCGTTCCGGAAGTGGTCGCGACAAACTACGCCAGCGCGGGATGCTGGAGCGATAAACCTGCTGGTCCGTCATCGGCGGTTCCTGTGTTCGTCTTGAAGGCCATCCACAATGGGTGATGATCCGAGTAGGCTTTCTTTAGGCATCGTGTTTCAGCTGCTCCGCGCCAAGCTGTTGCTCTGACCGAAATACAGGATCCCGAAATCCCGCCCATAGACAGCGGGATAGTTACCCGCGCTGAACTCCTAGTCACGTCTGTAAACCGGCGTGCAAAAATGACCCACTTGGAGGGTATCCGACATGAGAACTGCACATTGACTGGGGCAATACAATGTGCACCTGCCCAGCATATACTTGAGTGCCAAGTGTAATACCGGGCGCCCAAAAATTGAGCCAATACATTGAACTAAATCGCAGACTTCTCCCTGTGCAGAAGCATGAAACATCAGACGAAGCGGACTTGCTTTCCTACTCTTCAAACGAGGTGTCCTGGCAGGATCTTATTGAAGGTCACAACCGTGTGGTAATACTGGCTGAACCTGGTGCGGGAAAGACATCTGAGCTGAAATCGCAGGCGCAACGATTAAGTCAGAGTGGGTCGGCTGCCTTCTTTCTTCGCATTGAACTACTTCTTGATTTGGATGTGCCATCGGCGCTAGATGATCTAAGTCTTATCAGTAGTTATTCGGAGTGGTTGCAGAGCATTGAGCATGGCTACTTCTTCTTGGACTCCGTTGATGAGGCGCGCCTGGTGAACCAGGCGGCGTATGACGTTGCCTTGCGTAAGTTTTATGCGGAGACCCATCACCACGAACAACGGATGACTATAGTGCTTTCCTGCCGTGCGGAAGACTGGCGGGGGGACGACGATCTGAGAAAATTTGAAGCTATGTTCCCGCCACCGACGCACAGCAGAGCTAATATCGATGGCGTTAGCGAATTAGAGGGTTCGTCCGATATTGAAGTAGACACGGAGACTGGTGAGATCGCCGTTCTAAAAATTCTTCCCCTGAATCACCGCCAGATGGTGACATTCATCGAAAATTCGTCAATAGACAATGCTGCCGGATTAGTGAGCGCCATCGAGCGCGCGGAAGACTCAGTATTTACTGAACGGCCCCAGGACTTGATTGAGCTCATTGCCTATTGGTCAGAGCACAAACAGTTGGATTGCCACAAAGAGATGTTGAGCTTTACCATCGGCACGAAACTCAAGGAATCCAACCCGTCGTATAAAAACTCGCAGAACCTAGGTGTAGCAAAATTGCGGGCTGGGGCGGAGACATTGGCCGCGGCGGTGACCTTTCAGCGCAGAAGCAGCATCTTACTAGAGGGCGCCAACCCTGAGCCTGGACTCATAGGGCCGTGTGTAAATCCAACTGCAGTATTGCCACAGTGGAGCGGGCAGGAAATAGCTTCGTTATTGAATCGCGCACTATATGACCAGCCGTCTTTTGGGACCTTGCGCTTTCATCACCGCTCGTCCCGAGAATATCTGGCGGCGAGTTGGCTTAGTGAGCTAATTAGGCAAGGAAAATCACAACGGGACATTCAAGCCTTTATTTTTGCGGAGCGATATGGGGAAAGATGTGTAATTCCGTCGATGGCCCCTATTGCCGCCTGGCTGGCTGTTTTTGACGGCACTGTCCGCGAAAAGGTTGCGACAATATCCCCTGAAACGCTCTTCCAGCATGGTGATCCCGCGTCTTTACCGCCGGATTTTCGCAAGCAGCTACTTGAAAAACACGCGCGATCGCTTGCTGAGAGCGGAAAGCGGAGCGCGAGCATTAGTGTGACAATGCTTCAGCGCCTTGCACATCGAGATCTCGGTGCGACCATCGTTTCGCTACTGGAGGAATTCGAAGACAACAGGGAAGTAAGCATCTTAATGCTTCGACTACTTTGGCACGGTGGCTATCGCGATGGTGTAAATAGCGCGCTCAAGTACTCCCTGGACACCAGCAAGGATAAATTTGCGAGGCAGTGTGCTGCCAGGGTTATTATTTTTAACGGTGAAGCACTCAACAAGGGAAAGCTGCTGGATAGTTTAACCGCAGAACCGGTGGACTCACGTCACTGGGACGCGCTCGGAGATATGTGCTCCGAACTCTTCCCTGATATTGTTACGCCCGATAAGATTCTTTCCCTTATCCAGGAATTCCCTACACCGGAGTCCTTCCCAACAGACGCCTTTGTGCACGCTGTAGAAAGACTCTGCTCCTCTAACGAACGATCAAACATAGAAGCGGAATATCTCCTTCATGGTCTGGAATCGTTCACACAGAGAAAACCTTACGTCGAAGACGAGTGGTGCCATGTGTCCAAGCATTATGCGTGGCTGTTACCCAACGCGCTATTATTGATCAACCAGTTGTTGGAGCGTAAGGAGGCCTTGTGTTTTTCGACTACTGTTCTTGGATTTATCTATCGCTCCTATGCACTTCGGGACTTCACGCAGATAGTTCATGTCGATGTTCAAGATACTTCAAAGCTAATCAATGCCTGGCCCGAACTGGGGCACAAATTGTTTTGGTATGTCGTCGAAGCGATACGGAATACCGGGGGAAAGACCGTAGACTCTTGGCACCTGGCGACTTGGCGTATCGATCAATGTTGGCAACCAGGGATTGGGCAAGTTGAGTCCCTGCTCGATGATCTGACGGCTAAATCATTACTAGATGATCGCTTGGTGGCCCTCAGTGCAGTATTTGCCGTCTATAGAGATCACGACAAACCAGACAAGCTTCTAGATAGCATGACGCGCGCAGTATCTGGTGATGCTGCGTTGGAAGGTATGCTCAACCGGTGGCTGAACCCTCCGCCAGATCCCACCGATGAGCGAGAGATCAATCTTCGTGCGAGCCATGACAAAAAGATCAAAGACGAGGAAAAAATCCGCGCTGGCTGGATTCAAAAACTGAAAAATAACCCCTCGCAACTTGAAAGCCTTGGCGATCCCAGGGAAGGAACGGTAACAAATCACGCTGCCTGGCTAAGTAGGGAAATAAAGAAGAAATCCGATGGTGCAGATCGCTTGGGATTACCCGACTGGAAAATACTACTGGCAGACTTTGGAGAGGCTGTAGCCACTACCTATAAACGGGCGTGTCAGTCCTATTGGCGAGAATATGACCCTCTTTCATACCCCGGCTATCGGACGAGTGATTCCATTCCATGGGCAAGGATCGTCGGCTTATCCGGGTTGATCTATGAATATGACAACAATCCAAACTGGTGTACCCACTTTACATCAGACGAGGTAAGGCGGGCGGCAAGTTACAGCGTGCTGGAGATGAACGGATTTCCTGCATGGTTTGAATCTCTGCATACGCATTTCCCGCACGAGGTTTCTTCCGTGCTCATCGAGGAGATAGCCGCCCAAATTGAAGGTTACTCATCAGGGATTACAGGCCATCTTGAGCGCATGGATCGCTCGATAAGGCGTTGGTACGTCCCATCGTTGTGTGATCTGCTCCAAGTTAGTGAGGCAATGGATAAGAAATTACTAAGGGATATCCTCTCTATTCTATTGTCGAATGACTCAGAAGAGAGAAGTCAACAGGTTGTAAAAAATAGAGCTCTCACGCATTTGGACAGAAGTCTTCCACCAGAAGAGGAGGCGCTGTGGTTGTGCGCTTTGTTCAATGTCGATGGCCTGGCCGGCGTGGGCAGCTTGTTAAAGGCGCTGGCGAACCGGAAAACTGCCTCAGAAAAGGGCTCTCTCATGGAAGTTCTCGTGGTATCACTAGCTTCCTCTCACTGGAAAGCGCCAGACGACGACACGAAGAGCTACGACACACTAGAGGTGTTTGAAAAGCTCATTCCTCTCATTTTTACCTACATTGACCCGATGGATGACATTGACCGAAGTGGCGGAGGTGTTTACAGCCCTGTTGCCAGAGATGACGCGCAAAGATGCCGGGACAATATGATTGGAAAGCTCACCGAAATTCCAGGTAAAGGTACTTATGATCTTCTATTGCAGCTTTCTAAGAAGTGGCGCGAAGAATGGTTCGTTGATTTGGCGCGCAAGAGAGCGGCAGCGGACGCCGAGTTTCAAGCCTGGTCTGACCAGGATGTGGTCAATTTTTCACAACACGGGGTCAAGACGCCAAGGTCAGAACGAGAACTGTTCGATATTGCTTGCAACCGACTAGATGACTTAAAACAACACCTAGAGCAGAGTGATTACAGCACCGCGGGACTATGGCGTCGAGTAGAACTGGAAACCGAAATGCGAAATGCTCTAGTAGATGAGCTTAGTAGGGAGTCTAAAGGTATGTATACCGTGTCACCAGAAGAGGAGAACGCCGCTGGCAAACGAACGGATTTTCGGTTTCATTCTACCTGCGTCGACAACCCAATTCCTGTGGAGCTGAAACTGGCCGAGAAGAAGGGATGGACACTTAATACGCTAAAAGAGCGTATGAAAAACCAGCTGGTCGGGCAATATCTCCGACAATCCACACATGGAATATTTTTGTTGGTGCTGACTGTGGATAGCAGGTCCTGGCGGGATTCTGAAACGAAGAAGAAACTTGATTTTGAAAATTTGGTGAAAGAGCTTAACCTGCATGCTGGAGCGCTCATGAAAAGGCATTCGCATGTGGAGGCTTTGACGGTGGTCGGTATCGATTTACACAAACGCTATAGGCATTAGGTATCTGCCTGGGTGCTAACCTAAATTCGGTGCGAGTGCTGTCGCCGTCACGTCACAATGTTGTGGTCAACTATTTTTGGACACTTTGCTTAAGTTAAATTCGTAGTCCATCGGCGTTTTGTATCCCAGCGTAGAATGCAGCCGCTTCGCGTTGTAATACACCGCCACATACTCCCGGACATCTGCGATCGCAGCTTCTCGAGTGCAATATCCCTGGTCACACGTCCATTCGCGCTTTAGGCTGCTGAAAAATCGTTCAACTGGCGAATTGTCCCAGCAATTACCTTTTCGACTCATGCTCGCTATGATTCCATGCTGCTTTAGCAGTGCTTGGTAAGCATGGCTGGCATATTGACTGCCACGATCTGAATGGTGGATCAAGCCTGGCGGTGGATTCCTTAGGCTTACGGCCATTATCAATGCCCTGATGACCAGCGCCTTGGTCATGCGGCGATCCATAGACCAGCCAACAACTCGTCGAGAGTAAAGGTCAATCACCACGGCCAGGTAGACCCAACCCTCCTGAGTCCAAAGATAAGTAATATCGGACCCCCAGCACTGGTTGGGGCTTGCGGGTGAAAATGCTCGATTCAGCACATTGTCAGCCACAGGTAATCGATGTTTGCTGTCAGTGGTGACCTTGTATTTACGTTTAGATTTGACGACGAGGCCCATAGATTTCATGAGCCGCCTGGCGCGATAACGACCAATGGAGAAGCCTTCTGCAGTAAGTTGACGGCTCAGTCTACGACTCCCCATACTCTGCCGAGAATCTGTAAACAGGGACTTCATTCGCCGCCTGACAGCCAGCTCTTCAGGACCAATCACCTTGCCTCCACGGGCCCTCCAGGCGTAGTAGGAGCTACGCTTTACACCGATGACCCGGCACAACATTGTTACTGGATATTGAGCTGTATTACCTTGCACTAAGGCGTACTTCACTTCATTTCCTTTGCGAAATACGCCGACGCCTTTTTTAGAATTTCTTTCTCCATTTTGAGTTCTCGAACCTCACGGCGCAGCCGCTTTAGTTCCTCTTGTTCGTCCTTAGCAAGTGCATTGATGTGGGAATTAGCCTCATGCTCTCGCTTCCAACGCCCGAGTAGCCCTGGGCCAACATCCAGGCTCCGTGCAGCTGCGACTATGGTATAGCCCTGCTCAATCACCAATGCCACGGCATCTTGCTTGAAATCATCAGGAAAGTTCCGTTTTTGTCTACTTGTCATTGTTCACCTCGTATTTGATTTTTACAGTCTATACAAGGTGTCCACTTTTAGTAGACCACAACACAACGGGGGCCATGAATGACATGGACTACAGAGATTGTTGTCGTTTTTTGGACGGAAAATCCTTAGACATTATGTAGTGACCTACCCGTCCTCAAGGCCGTGGATTAAGCTGAGGATGGAACACCTTCGGCCCAGAGCCATCATTGAGGAGGATAGGTCATGAACCAGTTTATCAAGTATGTCGGACTCGATACACACAAGGACACAATAGCAGTCGCCATTGCCGACGCTTCGGGTGGACGGCCACGATTCTATGGTGAGATAGCGAATACGCCCAGGGCGCTTTCCAAATTGATAAAAGACATTAGCGCCGACGGAGAAGTTATTTCCTACTGCTATGAGGCGGGGCCGTGTGGATACGGAATCTACCGTCAGATCAGTGACTCGGGTCACGATTGCAGTGTCGTAGCGCCCTCGCTGATACCCACCAAGCCAGGCGATAGGGTTAAAACGGATCGGCGTGACAGTGAAAACCTGGCGCGTTTGCATCGAGTGGGTGAATTGACACAGGTCTGGGTGCCCGATCAGGAACAGGAAGCGATACGGGATCTGACCCGTGCGAGGGAGGACATGAAGCACCTTGAGCGCCAAGCCCCACAGCGCTTAAGTGCATTTTTGTTACGCCATGGCCAGAGGTATGACAACGGGAAAAGCAAATGGACTCAGGCCTATTGGCGCTGGTTAGAGAGCATTAAATTGGGTCATTGCGTTCAACAAATCGTATTCCAGGAATACATTGACAGTGTGAAGCAATAGCAATAGCAACAGCGAGTAGTTGATCTTGAAGCGGCTATGCAGGAAGCGCTGGCTGATTGGCCTCTTGCGCCAGTGGTTGAAGGTTTGATGGTTCTACGGGGTTGTCGTTTGATTACGGCGATGACAATTGTCGCGGAGCTGGGTGATATCACTCGCTTTGATTCCCCTCGAAAGTTGATGGGCTATCTGGGCTTAGTACCCAGCGAATCCTCAAGTGGCCCGAAAATAAAACGCGGAGGGATTACGAAGACAGGTAATGGTCACGTCCGCAGGGTACTCGTGGAAGCGGAGTGGCGTTATCGGTTTCCAGCGCGTAAAACGGCAACCTTGCAACGTCGAGCCGAACAAACTTCTGATGAGGTACAAGCTATCGCGTGGAAAGCACAGAAGCGGCTCTGTGGTCGGTATCGCAGATTAAACCAGCGTGGTTTGCAACCGCAAAAAACTGTCACAGCGATTGCATGGGAGTTAGTGGGGTTTATCTGGGCAATTTCCCGCGAAACGATGCCAGGTACTGCAGTTGTTGCAAACGCATAGCTGAGCGCTCGGAACCATTGAAAATAAAGTGAGTTTTTTGAACAGGGCAGAGGTGGCCCGGTGGGAGAACCCTCGGGGGGTACTCTGAGAGGCGTCCAAGTAAGCGGAACGATCCTTGAACTTAGAGTGAGGCAGCTTCACGATGAAGATTTGTCAGGCGGTTTCGACCCGCGAATATCAGATTGATCAACCGTCGTTAAATGCTGTCTTTGTCCTGTCCCAAGTGCTTACTTAAGGAGAGAAAGATGAAAGACTGATGCCATCGATTGATAGGTCACAACATATCAGTACCCCTGATTAGACGGCAATTGTGCCATGTCTGAAATATGTAGCATTATTTCGGACTTCTCGCTTGCCGATTGTCCGAAATAATGCTACATATATCGGACATGATTGAGGCTGCATCAGACCTAAAGACTGCTATCCTGGCTCATATAGAAGACGGTGAGTCACGAGGAGTATGGACGCCACGAGATTTCCTCGATCTCGGCGCACGCGATTCCGTGGATAAGACCCTGCAGCGGCTGACACGCGCCGGAATACTACGACGGGTCGACCGTGGTCTCTACGACAAGCCCTCCCTCAACAGTCTGACGCAAAAAAACAATCCTCCCGATCCACGACAGGTCATTGATGCCATAGCGCGGCGAGATCAGATACGCGTGCTTGTCGACGGCATGACCGCAGCCAATGACCTCGGGCTTACAAATGCGGTTCCTGCGAAGATCGTTGTGCATACCGATGCACGCCTCAAATCAATCTCTCTCGGCCAGCTGGAAATCATCTTCAAACCAACTGCCGCAAGTAAGTTATATTGGGCCGGGAGACCGGCCATGCGTATCGTCCAGGCGCTGCACTGGTTGCGGGACACTATGGGCCAAGTGGACGAAGACGAGATTCTGATCCGTCGCCTGAACACAATTCTTCATCATCCGGATAATGGACGAAACCTTTGTAAGGATCTGTCGGAAGGCATGTCAACACTGCCGACGTGGATGCAGGACATATTGCGGCCGATTCTGAAAGAAGGGACAAGCACGTGATGAATCTTGCGTTCGATCAGATCATGGCGACCGACGATGAAACCAGGCTGGGCCTTTTCACAACAACGGCGCAGCGCTTGGGTACCACTCCCCAGAATGTCGAAAAGGACTTTTGGGTCTGTTGGGCTCTCGATGCGCTTTTCAACGGACTGCCAGACGAACCACGGTTTCTGTTCAAGGGCGGCACGTCCCTCTCCAAAGGGTTCGGCCTGATCAAACGCTTCTCAGAAGATATCGACGTCACGGTGTTTCGAGATGATCTGGGCGAGGCGGCATCGATTGAACAGCTTACAGCACTAAGCGGCAAAAAACGCGGCAAGGTGCTGGATGCCATCAAGGCGGCCTGCGAGACTTACATCAATGGACCCTGTCTAGGGGAGCTGGCTGTGATCGTGAGTGAGGCGGCTAATCGCAACGGATTTGACGCTGCACAATTTAGTGTTGAGCCCGATCCTGAAGACAGTCAAGCTCTCTATCTGCGTTACCCAACCGCGACGCCTGGCGATGCCTATATTGCCAAAGCCGTGAAGATAGAGTCGGGGGCGAAATCAGCTCTCGATCCCAACTCCGAACATACTATTCGGCCATATCTTGAAGACGACGTTCCCGACATCGACCTGAGTGTAGGCAACATCACAATAGTCGATGCGGAACGCACCTTCTGGGATAAGGTCGTGATCCTGCACGGGCTTCGGCGCTGGTTCGACATCCGCGGTGAACTGAAGGGCAACGGGCAGCGTGTATCGCGCCACTATTATGACATCTGTCAGTTATTTGCGTCGGACGCTGGGCAGAAGGCGCTGCAAGATCATGAATTGGGAGCCGACTGCGTCGCCCATGCCCGAATGTTCTTCAACCGTCCCGCCTTCGACCTCGCGACAGCTGTAGCGCCCACTTTTTCTATTCGTCCCGAGGGAAAAATGCTTGATGACCTTCGGCGAGACTATCGCGCCATGTCGGGCATGATCTTCGGCGAAGCTCCTTCGTTCGACGCGATCATTAATGACATTGCCGAACTTGAGGCAGCACTGAACACGTGGGTGGCAGAGGGGTCTTCAGCGGCTGACCCTCTAGAGCATTAAGCGTGGCTTAGCCGCGCCTCTAGCGACTCAAAGCTGCACATGTGCCTACCTGACAAAAGCGATTTGCTTAGCGACAAACCAAGGTTAGCTATACCCCGGAAGATAATCTCGCCGCTAAGAAGCGGCAATTAGAGGAAGTGAAATGAGTGACCAGGAACAAGTTGAATCAGAACTAGAGCAAACGGTTGCCGCAATCAAACGAATAAAGGAGTTTGATGCATCAAGCTTAGTGAGGGCAAAGGAACTGGGTCTTGACTTAGCATTTGAGGAAGCAGTTGAACCTGCACAGCGAATCATTAATCTCTATGGACAAATTGCAGTGGCCGCGCTCGATGATTTTCCTGAACCACTTCTAATAGAGATCAAGTCCCGGAACGTGTCAACCTCAAATGGACAGTCATTTCAAAGATAAACTCTATTTGATGTAGCCCGCGGCTGATAAAGTTGGGAAGTTAACGCGATCATCAATCATTGTGTCATCACCAGATTCTGCAATCGGGTTAATGGCCACGGTCTTTGCCGGCATGGGTACAGTCGGTCGCCCACGGACAAAGCGTTCCGGATGACGTTCATAGCGTTCATCAAGAACTCGTTGTTTTTGCCTGGCAACCTCGTGATAACGGCCCGTAAAAACCTGTTCCGGGGTAAAGCCCCCCAGGCCGCTGTGATGATGCTCGAAGTTGTACCAATCAAAGTAAGCTTCACACCAGCGCCGGGCATGCGAGGCATCGCTAAAACGGCCCGGATAATCCGGTTGGTACTTTTGCGTCTTGAACTGGCTTTCACTAAACGGGTTGTCATTGCTCACCCGTGGGCGACTGTGACTGCAGGTCACGTCCAGTTCTCGCATCAGGTCCAAATACCCGTGTGCAATCATTGGCGATCCACGATCCTGGTGCAGCGTGAGCTGGCCTGGCGCTATACCGTAACGGGCCGTGGCTTCGTCCATCAGCTGTTTCGATAATGCACTGCTCTCCTTGCGCGAGACCATCCAGGCCACGACAAAACGGCTAAACAGGTCAAGCACCACATACAGCGACAAATAGAGGCCCCGCCGCACCAGCGGTAGTTTGGTAATGTCCCATGTCCACACATCGTTAGGGGCGCAGGCTTTCAGTCTGGGAACAGCATGATGCTGGGCTGGCCGCTGCTGCCGACGGTCACCGGTCTCCCCTAAGCCACGAAGAATACGGTGCATGGTGCTGACCGAACACAGATACTGATCCTGTTCCAGCAGGCGTTGATAGACTTCAGCAGGCGGCTGATCACAATAGGGTTCACTGTGCAGTGTCTCGACGACAGCAGCACGCTCTTGGTCACTGAGGGCGCGCGGCTGCACCGACTGCTTCCGTGAGCGCCGCGGTGGTTCATCGTTGGCGGCACGCTTTTGGTAAACGTAGACCGTGCTTCGATTGAGGCCCAGCGCATGACACGCTCGCGTCAATGGCAGTCTTACGGGGCGGTGGATCATCACGTTATTCACACATCCTTCCCACTGCGTAAATGATCGAGCATCGACAATGCTTTTTTTTGCAAATCCAGGCAGTCGTTGGCAATCTCCAACTTGCGGTCCAAGCGACTATTCTCTTTCTCAAGCTGCTCAATGCGCCGCTGATCTGGCGTTTTCAAGGGTGCAGGGCCGGGAGCGCTTTTGCTCAATCCAGCCACGCCATTTTCCGCAAGCTCTCGTCGCCATTCCGAGATCTGACTACTGTAGAGTTTTTCGCGGCGCAGCAGCGCGCCAAGCTCACCGTACTGGCAGGCATCGGCTTCAGCGATAATACGTAACTTGTACTCGGTCTTGAACTGGCGGCGAGTGCGTTTCTCCAGCACCGGTTCCGGTGTAACTTGTGTGTCAGGCCGTTCTGATGGTGATTTTGGCATGTTGTGTGTCCAGTACCTGTGGCCCTGAAATCTATGTTATCCCAAACAAGAAGTGTATGGGGTCAGGTTGACACACAGGGTATCCTGAGTTCTTCCCAGAAAACCTTCATCACGAACTAGCCTCATTTGACTTGTACGACAGAGAAGAAACTAAGAAATTCTTTGACTTACTTATGCCATGCACGCTGGAAAACGGGAGAAGCAACAAGCATCACAAATTCGTCGAAAGGCCGATTGACTATATAGTGAGGCACACGCAGTCACTCCCTCGCCAAATAATTCGATATTTCAATGCAATATTGAGCAAAAACCTAACAGCAAAAGGCAATGTCATTGTAGAAGACCAACAGATTATTAAGGACGGAGTCGCCAGAGTAGAAGTGCGCCTTGCTCAAGAAATCGCTCGCTCATATGAGCACTCTTATCATGGATCGGCCGAGATTGTTAACGCGGCGTCAACCTGACCCCATACACTTCTTGTTTGGGATAACAT